>NZ_JBQFTM010000001.1:0-1160276 GCF_056538605.1 Ruegeria sp. BF7
CAGCTCGATCTCGTCGCGCTGACGGCCAAGCTCGGATGTGATCGAGCCAAACAGCTCAGGGTCACGGTCGGCAAGGGACTGGGTGAAAAAACCGGTATCACGAAGATTGGCGTTCATGGGGGCTCCAGATTGCTGGGGTAAATCTTGCGGATTTCCTATCGGAAACGATGGATATCCAAAAGCTGTAAAGCGACGATTTGGCCCGCTGTGGCGTCAAGACTCGCCTATCGGGGAAAGGTATGTTTGTTTCGGAACCAAATGTGTAAGACCGGAAACCGGAAAAGATGACAAAGAGAATCGCCTTTCTCGCCAGTGACGCCAAAGTGGCGCAAAACGCGCGGGACGGCCTTGTGAAACTGTATGGCAATGCGGCCCCCCGGGATGCGGATGTGGTTGTCGCCTTGGGCGGTGACGGGTTCATGTTGCACACGCTTCACAACATGCAGCATCTTGATACGCCTGTTTATGGTATGAACCGGGGTACCATCGGGTTCCTGATGAATGAATTCCACGAAGCCGACTTGATGGAGCGTCTGGCTGATGCGGAAGAAGAGGTCATCAACCCTCTGGCAATGCAGGCCATGGATCAGTCCGGCAAACTGCACGAGGCGCTGGCCATCAACGAGGTGTCGCTGCTGCGCGCCGGTCCTCAGGCTGCGCGGCTGAAAATCAGTGTCGATGGGCGGGTGCGGATGGCCGAGCTGGTCTGTGACGGTGCCTTGCTGTCTACGCCCGCCGGATCAACGGCTTATAACTATTCGGCGCACGGGCCGATTCTGCCAATCGGGTCCGACGTGCTGGCTTTGACAGCGATCGCCGCATTCCGCCCCCGCCGGTGGCGCGGGGCGCTTTTACCCAAGATCGCAAAGGTTCGCTTTGACGTTCTGGATGCCGACAAGCGCCCGGTCATGGCTGATGCGGATTCGGTTTCGTTCGCAGATATCGATTGGGTCGAGATTCGTTCGGAACCCTCCATCCAGCACCGCATCCTGTTCGACCCTGGGCACGGGCTGGAAGAGCGCCTGATCTCGGAACAGTTCACTTGATTCTTCGGAACCCGTGCTTTTCGCGGCTTATGTGACCCAGTTCACAGGCGTTTGATTCATCTTTTGCTAACCTAAACTTGCCCGGAGAACACGCCTAGGTGGGAGTGAGTGGCCACCAAGCGGCGTTGTCGAATGATTGCGCAGTTTTCGCGCCGGCGAGGGTAGGTGGTGCTACGCTCGTTGACCGATCTCCGGGTTTATTTAAGCAAGAGGACCCCGGGCAAAAAAACCCGGGGTCTATTTTGTTGGTTCGGCCGGTTTGGTCGCATCCATCTTATCCCACAGCGGCAGGCACATCTGACCCACGCGGGCCTCGATTGCGGCGGCGGCGTCCACTGTCATGTCCTCGCGCCAGCGTTGGGCGGCGATTTGGACGTTGATCGGTTGCGGTCCTTGCGGCAGATCGGCCAGCCGCGCGGGAACGCTGGCGGCGGGCAAGCCCAGAAAATTCATCGCATAGGAATACACCGCGCAGCCCAGAACCTCGTGTACGCCTTCGACACCTTCGGTATCTCGGTCGGGTTTGAAAAACGGTTGCGGCAGGAAAGGGGACAGGATCAAAGGGTAGTCCTGCATGAACAGCGACCATTCCCTCGCATAGCGGGTGCGATTGGCCAGCATCCGAACCAGATCGGTGCCGATGATGGGCGGGAATTCCTGGAAGTATACGTCGAAGATATTTCGAATGGTCTCGGAGCCCGCAGACTCGATGTCGCCTTTCAACAGGGTCAGAACCTCGCCCATCAGCGTGCGGTATCCGGATCGACCACATTCAAAAACATCGGGTGGGCTGATCTCTTCGACTTGATAACCCGCATCGACCAGAGCGTCGCGCGCTGTGTCCATTGCCTTTTCGACCTCGGAGTGCAAGGCATAGCCAAAGGTGTCCTTGGTAAAGGCAACCTTGATGGGGCCGTCCTGCGTTTCTCCTCGCCAAGGCATCGGCACGTGGAACGGATCGCGCGGGTCGCCTGCGATCAGGCTGGGCATCGACAGGTGAAAATCGGCGGCGCAGCGTGTGATTAGTCCTTGTACGGACATGGATTGCGCCAGAATTCCGCGCTCGGCCTGTTGGCTCGGATTCCAAGCTGGTACGCGACCAAGACCGGGCTTTACCGTGACTGCACCGTTGGCAGCCGCCGGAAAGCGCAGGCTGCCACCAATATCATTGCCATGCGCCAGCGCGCCAATCCCGGCCATTACGGCTGCACCGGCACCGCCCGAAGAGCCGCCGGCTGAGATGTGTCGCCCCCACGGATTGTGCGTGCGCCCGTGCAGAGGGTTGTCAGTGTCGGCGCGGAACGAAAACTCGGGCGTATTGGTCCGCCCGATCACCACCGCCCCGGCGTTTTGCAAGTTTCGCACGACCGGAGCGTCATCGGGGGCAATCACGTCTTTCAAGGCCACGACACCGTTCGACGTGGCATGTCCCTTTTGATCGACGTTGATTTTGATCGTCACCGGCACGCCGTGCAGCGGCCCGGGAACCGTTCCGTTAGCCCGGGCCTGATCGAGGTCGCGCGCACGCTCCAGGGCCTCGGCACTCAGGTCCTCGACTACCGCGTTCAGGTCCGGGTTGACCTGATGCATCCGGTCAATGGACGCGCGCACCGCGTCTTCGGCGCTCAGGTCACCGCTGCGGGTGAGAGTGGTCAGGTCGGTGGCGCTCAATCGCCAGATGTCGGAATGTGTCATGTGGCCTCATTGTCTTGGTCAGACAGTAGGGGCCCTGTTCCCGGTTGCAAGGGAAAGGCGCTAGGCAGGCGGCCAGAGACCGCCCGCAGCGTGTTTACTGGGCGTAGCCTATGGATTTCAGCGCCACGCTGATCTCGTCCAGGATGGCCGGATCGTCGATGGTCGCGGGCATCTTGTAGTCCTGGCTGTCCGCAATCGACACCATCGTACCGCGCAGGATTTTGCCCGACCGGGTCTTGGGTAGGCGATCCACCACGACGGCCTTCTTGAAAGCTGCCACCGGGCCGATCTTTTCGCGGACCAGCTTGACCACATCCTGCACGACCTCGCCATGGTCGCGGTCGCAACCCGCGTTCAGGCACAGGAAGCCAACCGGCATCTGACCTTTGAGCTGATCGGTCACGCCGATCACCGCACATTCGGCGACGTCGGGGTGGGCGGCCAGAACCTCTTCCATCCCGCCAGTGGACAGGCGGTGGCCTGCGACGTTGATCACGTCATCGGTGCGCGCCATGATATAAAGGTAGCCGTCCTCATCAATCATACCCGCATCGCCGGTTTCGTAGTAGCCGGGGAAGTGGTTCAGGTACGAGCTTTTGAAGCGTTCTTCTGCGTTCCACAGCGTTGGCAAGGTGCCCGGAGGCAGAGGCAGTTTGACTGCAATTGCACCCAGCTCACCCGGCTTCATCGGATGGCCGCCCTCGTCCAGAATTTGCACGTCATAACCCGGCATCGGCTTGGCCGGTGAGCCCAGCTTGACCGGCAGTTCCTCGATCCCAAGCGGGTTGCCTGCGATGGCCCAGCCGGTTTCTGTCTGCCACCAGTGGTCGATCACCGGAACATTCAGCGCGTCCTGCGCCCATTCGATCGTGTCCGGGTCGGCACGTTCACCTGCCAGGAACAGGGCACGCAGGCTGGACAGATCGTATTTTGCCAGCATCTCGCCCTTGGGGTCTTCGCGCTTTACGGCGCGGATAGCGGTGGGGGCGGTGAAGAAGCTTTTAACCTTGTGTTCGGAAATCACCCGCCAGAAGGTGCCCGCGTCGGGGGTGCCGACCGGCTTGCCCTCAAAGACAATGGTGGTGTTGCCGTGGATCAGCGGGGCATAGCAAATGTAGGAATGCCCCACGACCCAGCCCACGTCCGACGCCGCCCAGAATACATCACCGGGATCGACATCATAGACGTTCTTCATCGTCCAGTTCAGCGCCACCAGATGGCCTGCGGTCGGGCGCACGACACCCTTTGGCGCGCCAGTGGTGCCCGAGGTGTACAGGATATAAGCCGGATCATTGCCGTCTACTGGTACACATTCCGCTGGTTCAACACCGTATTGGAACCCGTGCCAGTTATAGTCACGCCCCTCGATCAGTTGCGCTACTTCCTGCTCGCGCTGGAAGATCACGCAGAAATCGGGCTTGTGGCTGGCCATCTCGATGGCGCCGTCGAGCAGGGGTTTATAGTGCACCACCCGACCCGGTTCCATCCCGCACGAGGCGGCGATGATCGCTTTGGGCTTGGCGTCGTCAATGCGGACAGCCAGTTCGTTGCTGGCAAACCCGCCGAAAACAACCGAGTGCACGGCACCGAGACGGGCGCAGGCCAGCATCGCCTCAAGCGCTTCGGGGATCATCGGCATATAGATGATGACCCGGTCACCCTTTTCGACGCCCTTGGCCCGCAGCGCCCCGGCCAGATTGGCAACACGGTTGCGCAGCTCGACATAGGAAATCTCGCGCTTGGTGTGGGTGATCGGGCTGTCATAGATGATGGCCGTCTGCTCTCCTCGGCCGTTTTCGACGTGGCGATCCACTGCGTTCCAGCAGGTGTTGACCTTGGCGTCGCAGAACCATTCATACATCGGCGCATTGTCGTCAAACAATGCCTTGGTCGGAGGTTGAACCCAATCTATTCCTTTTGCGGCCTCCATCCAGAATGCCTCTGGATCGGATTTCCAGCTTTCGTAAACGTCCTGATATGCCACGTTGGTCTCCTCCTTAAATCCCTTGTGCAGTGTGTAAGGTGGGCAGGGGGCTGCGCACAAGCGAGGGGAATGACGGGGCGTCACTTTATCGCAAAATATTTGCAGAATGTACTAGAATCGCCTGCAAAGTTTTGCAAAGTAATTTGGTAGAGCAAAGTTGCGCGTAACGAGCTTTAGTTTTTGCAAATCTGCAAATCTATACATGCAAAGAATCACCGACGCTCAGCTTGCGCTCGGATGCCGACGCGGGCACCCGAGCATCTGTTACGGGCGTTAGCCGTAATGCGCCACCGGGGTTCCGGCAATGGCAGCCATGTTCAGCAAGCCGCGAGCCGTGATGGATGGGGTCACGATATGTGCCTTGTTGCCCATCCCCATCAGGATCGGCCCAACCTCCAGACCGTCGGCTTTCATCTTAAGGATATTGCGTACACCGCTGGCCGCATCCGCATGGGCAAAGATCAGAACATTTGCCGCGCCCTCCAGACGTGAGTTCGGGAATATCCGCGACCGCAGCTCCGGATCCAGCGCCAGATCGAGGTTCATCTCACCTTCATAAGTAAAGTCGCGCGGATCGGAATCGAGAATCTTCAGCGCAGCGCGCAGACGTTTGCCCGACCCTTCGGCCTGATTGCCGAACTGCGATTGCGAGCAGAACGCGATCTTCGGTTCGATCCCGAAACGGCGCACGTGGCGCGCAGCCCCGATTGTGGATTCGGCCAGTTCCTCAGGCGTTGGCAATTGCCGCACATGGGTGTCGGCGATAAACAGGGGGCCATCTTCCAGGATCATCAATGACAGCGCGCCATGGGGACGCAGGTCGCCATCGGCCAGAACCTGTTGCACGTAGTTCAGATGCCAACGGTACTCGCCGAATGTGCCGCAGATCATACTTTCGGCCTCGTCCCGGTGCACCATGATGGCGGCAATCGCGGTGTTGTTCGTACGCATGATCGCCTTGGCCAGATCGGGTGTCACGCCTCGGCGCTGCATGATCTCATGGTACGAGTTCCAATAGTCATAATACCGGGGGTCGTCCTGCGGGTTCACGATCTGGAAATCCTCGCCGGGGCGGACCGTCAGCCCCAGCCGCTCGCAGCGAGCGCTGATGACATCGGGACGACCGATCAGGATGGGCGTTTCCGTGGTTTCCTCCAGGATGGCCTGCGAAGCGCGTAGCACGCGTTCATCCTCGCCCTCGGCAAAGACAATCCGGCGAGAGGCGGCAGCGGCGGCCTCGAACACCGGGCGCATCAGCAGGGCGGATTTGAACACGGTCTGGTTCAGCCGCCCCTTGTACGCCTCGATATCGTCAATCGGGCGCTTGGCAACGCCGCTGTCCATCGCGGCTTTGGCCACTGATGAAGAAACGACACCGACTAGACGCGGGTCAAACGGCTTCGGAATCAGATAGTCCGGACCGAAGGTCAGTTGTTCACCCTTATAGGCTGCGGCGGCTTCGGCGCTGGTGGTGGCGCGGGCCATCTCGGCGATGCCATCCACGCAGGCGATCTGCATCTCGTCGTTGATTTCGGTCGCTCCCACATCCAGCGCACCCCGGAATATGAAGGGGAAGCACAGCACGTTGTTGACCTGATTGGGAAAGTCGCTTCGGCCGGTGGCGATGATCGCATCCGGGGCGACCTCTCGTGCGGCATCGGGCAGGATTTCAGGCGACGGGTTGGCCAGCGCGAAGATGATCGGGCGCTTGGCCATTTTTCCAACCATCTCGGGTTTGAGCACATTGGGACCGCTGAGGCCAAGGAACAGGTCAGCATCGCCAATCACGTCATCCAGTGTCCTCAGGTCGGATTTCTGCGCGAACTGATCCTTGTGCGGGTTCATATCCTCGGCGCGGCCCTCGTAGACCAACCCGTGAATGTCGCACAACCAGATGTTCTCGCGCTTGACGCCCAGTTTTACCAACATGCTAAGGCAGGCGATCCCCGCCGCGCCGCCACCGGTTGAGACAACCTTGATATCCTCAAACTTCTTTCCGGCCACATGCAGCGCGTTCTTGGCGGCCGCACCCACCACGATGGCAGTTCCGTGCTGATCATCGTGAAAGACCGGGATGTTCATCCGCTCGCGACACAGCTTTTCGACGATAAAGCAATCGGGGGCCTTAATGTCTTCCAGGTTGATCGCGCCAAAGGTCGGTTCAAGCGCGCAGACGATATCGGCAAGCTTTTCCGGATCAGGCTGATCGACCTCGATATCGAAACAGTCGATGCCGGCGAACTTCTTGAACAGAACCGCCTTGCCCTCCATCACCGGTTTCGAGGCCAGCGCGCCAATATTGCCCAGCCCCAGAACTGCCGTTCCGTTCGAAACGACGGCTACAAGATTGCCTCGTGCTGTATACAGTTCAGCATTGGCTGCATCCGCCTTGATCTCAAGGCTGGCCTCGGCGACACCGGGTGAATAGGCACGCGCCAGATCACGGCCGTTCGCCATCGGCTTGGTCGCCTTGATTTCCAGCTTCCCGGGCTTTGGATGGGCATGATATTCAAGTGCGGCCTGCCGCAAACTGGGTGTATCCGACATCGAGATTCAGCTCCATTTTGAAATTTGATTTAGCCCTAAACTAATTTTTCCAGCTTGGCTACGCTGCGTCACTTAAGAACTCAGAGCGGGCCGTTTTGCCGCTGTGCTTGATTTCCGTCGCAAAACATTTAAATTCCCGCAACTTTCGAACCCACCCCCTTTTGTATCGAGAAAACCGGCATGAGCTATCAGAAAGACGTCGAGACGGTCGCGGCCCTCTCGTCGAAAAAAGGCAGATTTAGTGCTACGTTCAGCGCAGTCATTGTTCTGGGTATTGTGATCCTGTGTGCCATCTCGCTGTGGCCGATGCAGGCGGCGGAGTTCAACCAAGAGGGCGGTCTGATCGAAACCGGCTCGGCTGCGGCTTTGCTGGCCGCCGGATTGATAGCGCTCTATCGGTATCGCGGGATCAGCCGCCTGTATATTGGCGTGGTCCTGCTGTTGCTGGCGGAACGAGAGCTTGAGGCCGATATTTATGCCGTGGACAGCACACCCTATTTTATTCTGCACGGTCTGGATGTCCTGCTGGATATGACAATGGTGCGGATAGTACTTGCCGTGATCGTTCTGGGTGGGGTTGTCTGGCATGGGGTGCCGAACGCCTGGCGGGCTATGAAGGAACGGGCTCCGTTTCTACTGGTGTTCTTTCTGGCCGGTATGTGCGCCGTTGTCGCGCAGGGGTTGGAAGAAGTCAGCAGTGCCATAGGCACCGAAATGACGGACGTCATGGCGACCCGTCTGTTCGTGCTGGAAGAAACGCTTGAGATGTTCTTTTCGATTGGCATTTTGGCCGCCGTTCTGATCGGATGGCCGAAAGCCAAGGCCGATGAGACCACCAATGACCAAACCGCACAATCAGACCCAAGCTGAAATCCGCCTGCCAACGCAGGAATTGCGCGACGATATTCCGTTTTACACCAGGGTTCTGGGGATGCGGATGGATATGATCTATCCCGCTGATGATCCGCGGATTGCTGTGTTCTCTGGTCACGGTTTGCGCCTGCGGGTCGAGAAGGATGCGCCCGAAACACCCGGAACGCTGCGTATTCTGACGAACAACCCCGACGACTTCGCGGGTGGTCAGCGCAGCCTTGTGGCTCCCAATGGTACCCGGGTTGAGATCGACGAACTGAACCCACCCCTGGTCATGCCGGAAACGGTCCATTCCTTCGTAGTGCGCAGGCTAAAGGACCAGGCGCCTTGGATTATTGGTCGGGCCGGGATGCATTACCGTGATCTGGTGCCGGATCGGCTGGGCGGGTCGATCATCGCCAGCCATATTCGTATTCCCGACGGTGGCCCTGTTCCCGATATGGTGCATTTCCACAAAGTCGGATTTCAGCTGATCTTCTGCATCCATGGTTGGGTCGATGTGGTTTACGAAGACCAGGGCGACAAGATGCGCCTGACGGCGGGCGACTGCTTTATCCAGCCGCCGGAAATACGCCACCGTGTGCTCGAAGCATCCGACAATGTGCAGGTGATCGAGATCGGTGTCCCCGCCGAACATGTAACCGAGATCGATCATGAGATGGAACTTCCCACACCTCGGTACCGCCCGGATCGGGAGTGGCAGGGCCAGCGGTTCGTTTTCAATCAAGCGAAAGGGGCCGAGTGGGGCCCGTTTCGCCTGCCGGGCTATATATGCCGCGACACGACGATTGCAGAGAATACCAAGGGCGTTGCAGGGGTGCAGGTCGTGCGCAAAGGGCAGGGCGATCCGGTCTGGGCTACCCATGACACGGATATCCACTTTACATTCGTCATGAATGGGGAAGTCACGCTGGAAGGCGAAGGCCGCGATCCCTTCCGGCTTGAACAGGGGGATGCTTTTGTCATCCCGCCCGGTATGCGCACTCGGTTGGCTGCCCCCTCGGACGATATTGAATTGCTCGAGGTCACGCTGCCGGGTCGGTTCAAAACCGCTTTGGGATAAGGAATCTTCTGTCCGGGGCTTCAACTCCCCGGGTTGTTTCATTTAGGGTATGTCTTTCTGACCAGATGATCAAAAATTGGGGAATCGCTATGACTTTGAAAGACGCCGCACTGTCTGTCCGGGAAAAAGCATACGCACCCTATTCCAACTTCAAAGTCGGCGCGGCGATCCGGTCGACTTCAGGCGCTGTTTATTTCGGCTGCAACGTTGAAAACGTGGCCTATCCTGAAGGCACCTGTGCCGAGGCCGGGGCCATCGCCGCAATGGTTGCCGCAGGCGAGCAGACTTTGACCGAGGTTTACGTGGTCGCTTCTTCTCCGCAACCCGTGCCGCCCTGCGGAGGATGCCGTCAGAAACTGGCTGAATTTGGCAAGCGTGACGTCAAGGTGACGTTGGCCACGGTCGATGGGGCCGAGTTCGAAACCACGATCGGAGACCTGCTGCCGGGGGCGTTCGACGCTTCGCATATGGAGGACGTCTGAGGCCATGGACGCCCGTTCGATCATCGCAAAGCTGCGCCGGGGGCACGTGCCCACCGGTGAGGAACTGATATGGTTCGCGCAAGGTCTGGCCGATGGCGGCGTCAGCGATGCGCAAGCCGGGGCCTTTGCCATGGCCGTTTGCATGGGCGGGCTGGGTGCGCAGGGGCGTGCCGACCTGACAGTGGCCATGCGCGACAGCGGCGATGTACTCAGTTGGGATTTTGATGGCCCGGTGATCGACAAACACTCGACCGGAGGGGTCGGTGACAGCGTTTCACTGGTGCTGGCGCCTGCGCTGGCTGAACTAGGTGCCTATGTTCCGATGATCTCGGGCCGGGGGCTGGGTCACACCGGCGGCACGCTGGACAAACTGGAATCCATCCCGGGCGTCAGTACTCAGATTGGGCAGGAACGTCTGACCCAGATCCTGCGCGACACCGGTGCGGCTATTGTCGGTGCGACGGGGCAGATAGCGCCCGCGGACAAGCGGCTTTATGCGATCCGTGATGTAACGGCGACGGTGGAAAGCCTGGATCTGATCACCGCGTCGATCCTGTCCAAGAAACTGGCGGCCAGCCCCGAGGCACTGGTGCTGGACGTCAAGGTTGGCTCTGGCGCGTTCATGAAGACCTTGGAGGATGCACGACGTCTGGCGCAGGCCCTGACGGAAACGGCCAACGCAGCGGGGTGCCGGACATCGGCGGTGATCACCGATATGCATCAACCTCTGGCCCCTTCGCTGGGCAACGCGTTGGAAGTGGCCGAGGTGATGAACGTTCTTACCAAGGCGCATTATGAACCACTGGCCGAAATCTCGGCCGAACTGGGCGGGATGCTGCTGGCCGATGCGGGTATGTTCGCAACCGCTGATGAAGGGCGCGACAAGATCACTGACGTCATCCGCGATGGCCGCGCGGCCGAGCGGTTTGGCCGCATGATGGCTGCCGTGGGAGGGCCGTTAAAGTTTGTTGATAATTGGTCTCGCTATCTACCCGAAGCCAGCGTGATCCTTGAGGTTCCCGCCGAAATCAGCGGCTATGTCACCGCAATGGATGGCGAGACGCTGGGCCTGGCTGTGGTTGCGCTGGGCGGTGGTCGGCAGGTCGAGGATGACGTGATCGACCCGGCGGTTGGCATGTCGGGCATTGTCCGGTTGGGTGACCGGATCGAAAAGGGCGCACCGCTGGCGGTGGTCCACGCTTCCCGTGAAGATGCCGCCCGGCAAGCGGCTGATGCAGTGAAGAATGCCATAACGATAGGCCCGGACGCAGGGGCGATGTTGACGCTTGTTCACGAAAGGATCACACCGTGACCCGCGCTTTTCTTGTGGTGATGGATTCTGTCGGCATCGGCGGTGCACCGGATGCGGACCGTTTCTTTAATGGCGAAACGCCCGATACCGGCGCCAATACTCTGGCCCATATCGCGCAGGCTTGCGCTGAGGGGCGCGCCGAGGATGGGCGTTCGGGGCCGTTGCGTTTACCCTATCTGGATGCGTTGGGTCTGGGCGCTGCCACACGCTTGGCCTCGGGGGCGAAAACACCGGGGTTGGAGGCCGCGCAAACGGGCATTTGGGGCTGCGCGCGCGAACATTCGCGCGGCAAGGACACGCCTTCGGGTCATTGGGAACTGGCGGGTCTGCCGGTGCCGTGGGACTGGCACTATTTCCCGGACACCACGCCATCTTTTCCCACCGACCTAAGCCGAGCTGCCGCCGAGGCCGCCGGCACTGAGGGTATTTTGGGCGACTGCCACGCCTCGGGCACCGCCATCATCGTCGAACTGGGAGCGGAACATATGCGAACCGGTTGGCCGATTTGCTACACCTCGGCTGACAGCGTGTTCCAGATCGCCGCACATGAGGAAAGCTTTGGTCTCGGCCGTCTACTGGACATGTGCAAAACACTGGCCCCGCGACTGCATGAGATGAAGGTGGGCCGTGTCATCGCGCGGCCCTTTGTCGGTTCGCCGGAACAGGGTTTCACCCGCACCATCAACCGCAAGGATTTTGCCATCCTGCCGCCTGCGCCGGTTCTGACGAACTGGGCGCAGGACGCCGGGCGGCGTGTTCATGCGGTGGGCAAGATTGGCGACATCTTCTCGATGCAGGGGATCGACACCCTACTAAAAGGCTCGGATGCCGAGTTGATGGGCCACCTGTCCGACCTGGTGGATGAGGCCGAAGAGGGCAGCCTGACCTTCGCCAATTTCGTCGAGTTCGACAGCCTTTATGGCCACCGCCGTGACATCAGCGGGTACGCCCGGGCGCTGGAGTGGTTCGACCATGAGATCGGTGCGATCCTGACGCGCTTGCGTCCCGGCGACCTGATGCTGCTGACTGCCGATCACGGCAATGATCCCAGCTGGATCGGCACCGACCACACGCGCGAACAAGTGCCAGTGCTGATCGCCGGACGCGGCACTGGGCAGATCGGTGCGGTCGAATTCGCTGACGTCGCCGCCAGCATTGCGCACCATCTGAACATTCCGGCGCAAGGACCGGGGAAGAGCTTTCTATGACCGTCGCAGACCTGCCCAAGATCGAGTTGCACCTGCACCACGAAGGTGCGGCCCCGCCCGCCTTTATCCGCCAGTTGGCGCATGAAAAGCGCATCGACCTGAGCGGGATTTTCAAGCCAGACGGTAGCTATGACTTCCGCAATTTTGCCCATTTCCTCAGCGTCTACGAGGCCGCCTGCGAGGTGCTGAAAACGCCCGAGGATTTCCGTCGCCTGACGTTAGCGATCCTTGAGGAAAGCGCCGCCAATGGCGTGGTTTACTCTGAGACCTTCCTTAGCCCTGATTTCTGCGGCGGCGGAGACCTGCACGCCTGGCGTGACTATCTGAACGCCATTCAAGACGCGGCGGATGAGGCCGAGCGCAAGTTTGATATCACCCTTCGCGGAGTTGTCACCTGTGTCCGCCATTTCGGACCGGAACAGGCAAAACGCAGCGCCCACTGCGCCGCCGAGACGGCCGGAGACTGGATCACCGGCTTTGGCATGGGTGGCAACGAATCCGTCGGAACGCAGGGCGACTACAAATGGGCCTTCGACTGCGCCCGCGAAGCCGGGTTGTGCCTAACCACCCATGCCGGTGAATTCGGCGGGCCGGAAAGCGTGCGCGACGCGGTACGCGATCTGGGTGTGGAGCGTGTGGGCCATGGCGTCCGCGCCATCGAAGATCCTGACTTGGTTCGCGAACTGGTCGATCGTGAAATCACGCTCGAGGTGTGTCC
The DNA here is from genome assembly GCF_056538605.1 of Ruegeria sp. BF7. Classification (NCBI taxonomy): domain Bacteria; kingdom Pseudomonadati; phylum Pseudomonadota; class Alphaproteobacteria; order Rhodobacterales; family Roseobacteraceae; genus Ruegeria; species Ruegeria sp. BF7. Next base: position 12,929 of record NZ_JBQFTM010000001.1, read on the forward strand.
GGGCTCTAATGTGGTTTTGGGCTTGTTCCCCGATTTCGCAGCGCACCCGATTGCCCGGTTGCGCGACCACGGGGTCAACGTCACTATCTCAACCGACGACCCGCCGTTTTTCCACACCACCATGCGGCGCGAATATGAGATGTTGAGCCAAGCCTTCGGCTGGGAGATCGAAGATTTTGCTGCTCTGAATGATACGGCCCTGAACGCGGCCTTCTGCGATGAAAACACCCGAGCGCGGGTCAAGAAAAGACTGGAGAGAACATGAGCGAACACCTGACCGTCGTTGACCATCCGCTGGTGCAGCACAAACTGACGCTCATGCGAGACAAGGGCACCTCGACCGCTGAGTTCCGTCAGTTGCTGCGCGAGATCACGCTGCTGCTGGCCTATGAGGTCACGCGTGAGATGCCTTTGACCACCCGCCACATCGAAACCCCGATGGAGGAGATGGACGCCCCCATTCTGGCCGGCAAGAAATTGGCGCTGGTGTCGATCCTGCGTGCGGGCAACGGAATGTTGGACGGCGTGCTTGAGCTGGTGCCCTCGGCGCGCGTCGGGTTTGTCGGCCTGTATCGCGACGAAGAGACTCTGAAACCGGTGCAGTATTACTTCAAGGCCCCCGAAGGTCTGAAGGACCGTCTTGTTATAGCCGTTGATCCTATGCTGGCCACCGGCAACAGCTCGGCCGCAGCGATAGATCTGCTGAAAAAGGCGGGTGCGACCGATATCCGTTTCCTCTGCCTGCTGGCCGCGCCCGAAGGTGTAGAGCGCATGAAAGAGGCGCATCCGGATGTGAAAATTGTGACGGCGTCTTTGGATCGCGAGTTGAATTCGAAAGGCTACATCATGCCTGGTCTGGGCGATGCGGGCGACCGGATGTTCGGCACCAAGTAAGCTATTCGCCGCAGATATTCTGAAGCCGGACCCAATCACGGTCCGGCAGAATCTGTTGCAGGGGGCGACCCGCCATCGGGTCGGCCTCGATCAGGCCCAACACAGTCTCGCCGGTAACATCCATTGCATAGGCATAGGGGGTCGATGGCAGCGCGGCTTGGGCGAAGACTTCAAGCAAATCATCCTCGGGCAGGGTGGGACGTGGTTCTGACAGAACCTGCTCGGTGTAGATGTCGACGTTCTCCGGCGTCAGCTCTCCGGTCGTCAGCAGGCGGAAGGCTGTCGTAGCGCCGGTGCGGTCCAGCAGATCGTCCAGCGGATCTTGCGCCTCGGCCCTTGCGCGTTCGGCGATGATGTAGCCCGCAGCGACCGAGGGATCTTCGTGATCCTCTACCAGGGCTCGGTTCAGTAGCACGATGCCGCCCGGCAGGCTGAGGCTGGTTTGCACCCCGGCGGGAAGAATGATGACCTTCCGAACCCCGGTGCGGGCGGCCAGTTGATCCAGTGCCGCCTCTGCGTCTTCGGAGGCGCAGGCCCGCCCAGATACTCGCTCGATCCGGTGCAGAATTGTGTTCCCGATATCCTGATGCTTGATGTCCGGTACGACCGCGACAACGTGGTTCTGCAACGCGGACGGTAGCCACAGCAGCAACAGCGCCGCTACGGCAGCCACGACACCGGCGACGCTGAACCAGCGCAACCGACCCGGATGCGGGCGCGCCCGTTCGATGGCCCGTTGCAGCCGGTCGATCGCCTCGATCATCGTGGTTTCGGATTCTGCCAGTTCCAGCGTTTCGTCCCGGTCACCGTCAGGGTTGAAGATTGCCGGAAACACACCCGGATTTTGCCGTTCCAGTGCAGCCAGAGACCAATGGGTCAGAGCCTGTTCATTGAAGTCCGATATAGTCAGCGTGGCTTCACCAAGCGACACTACGACCTCTCGCCGTTGCGCATCGGGCGAGGGACGCCACAGACCGGTGGCTTCGATCCGCTGGTACTGTTTAAGTGCCGTCTTCAAGGTGAGGTATGCTCGTGATTATTTTGACTTAGCTTAGCATGGTAAAATCCAAGGGCGCAAACCTGTTGCGCGCGGATTGTGAAATGTGCTGGATAGCATGATGCGCGGCAAACCACGCCGCTGCACAACACTTTGTAACCGGGGCTATGAATGCAGGCGAACAGTCAGACCTCACCAGTTTTGGCCTCGGCCCTGATGGTTGGCGCCATGGCGATCATCGGAGTGATTGACAACGTGGTGATCCTGTTGGCTGAAACGATTGGCCTGTGGCAGTTCCACCTGAGCCGCGCCCTGCTGATGTTGCCGCTGATCGTTGGTCTGTCGCTGCTAGGATTGGGCAGTCTGCGCCCGCGACGGCTGGGGCCGGTTATCCTGCGCAGCGTTCTGATTACGCTGGCGATGTTGTTTTATTTTGCATCGCTGGCGCTGATGCCAATAGCACAGGCGTTGGCGGGGTTGTTCACTTCGCCAATATTCGTTCTGCTGATTACGGCCCTTGCGATGGGGCAGAGGATAGGCCCGTGGCGCATTTTGGCTGTTGTAATCGGGTTTGTCGGTATCCTGTGTGTGCTGCAGCCCAACCCCTATGAATTTGATGCGCAAACCCTGTTGCCGGTGGCCGGAGGGTTCTTCTATGCGCTCAGTTCCATCATCACGCGCAGCCATTGCGCGCAGGAAAGCACTGTGGCGCTGCTGGCAGCGATGATCGCCACCCTTGGGCTAGCCGGGGCGATTGGGCTGGCCGTGTTCTCGACCTTGCCACATTCCTTTGCGGATGGTTTCGTGACGCGGGGCATGGTGTGGGAGATGAAACCGGCGCTGCTCTGGATCGCCGTGCAGGCGGTTGGGTCCACGATTGCAGTCTTCATGCTGATCAAATCCTATCAGATCGGTGAGACCACTTATGTCGCGGTGTTCGAATACTCGGTGATGATCTTCGGCCCATTATTCGCCTGGGTCGCGCTGGGTCAGGTGATCGGCGTCATGCAGATTGCCGGGATCGGGCTGATCGCGCTTGCTGGGGCACTGCTGGGCTGGCGGTCACGGCGTGCCGCCGCATTGGGGAAGACGGCATGATCATCTCGCGCGGGCGCGGCTATGTTTTCGTTCACATCCCTAAAACGGGCGGTACATCACTGTCGCAAGCGTTAGAACAGCGGGCGATGAAGGATGACATCCTGTTCGGAGACACGCCCAAGGCCATCAAGCGCCGCAGGCGCGCCAAGGCTCTGACTGGCAGGGGACGTTTGTGGAAACATTCCACGCTGGCGGATATCGACGGGGTTCTTTCGATTGAAGAACTGCAGGTGCTGACCGTGTTCACCTTGGTGCGTAACCCGTGGGACCGGATCGTCAGCTACTATCACTGGTTACGCGAGCAGAGCTTTGATCACGCGTCGGTCTCGCTGGCAAAGTCCTTGCCCTTCGATGGGTTTGTGCAACATCTCGATATTAGGCAATCGTTCCGTCTGAACCCTGCCCGCCGGTACGTGACTCGCGCCGACGGGGTCGAGCAGTGCCGCTTATTCATCCGACTTGAGCATTTCGAACAGGACGCGGCCCCCTTGGATGACCATCTTGGATTCCATGTGACTTTGCCCCGTCTCAACCGGTCAGGGCGGCGTGCGGACTACCGCAGCTACTATTCTGACCATACGGCTGCGGCGGTTGCCGAAGCCTGTGCCGAGGACATTGCCAGATTCGGGTATGCATTTGATCCGGCCAGCAGCAGATAGTTTCCAGATTGATTCCAATTATATATGGATTTTCGTTGTTGTTCCTTTTTCAAGGGCTTGACGGGCCTGAAATGACCCAAATTGGGCCACAATATGTCAAAAATAAGTCGCGCCACCTGATCCTGTGATACTCATAAGACTTAGTTTTTGTGTGTAATAGGTGGGTGGGTTCTTGTTGAAGGTACAGAGTGTAATAGATTTTGCTGAAGGGTCCGAATACCAGGGGAGAGCTGAGCCGCAAGTAGCGCTGAACGCGCGCCGGGGTGGGCTGGTACACGGTACAAAGGTTGCGACAAAGGGTGGGTGGAAGCTGGTCGAAGAGTTGCGGGTCGGTGACTTTGTTCGAACTTTGGATAATGGTTTCCAACCGATAAACCGCGTTGCGACGGACTGCATCACGGTGCCGCCCGGAGAAAACAACTCGGAAAGCATGCCGGTCAGAGTGCCGTCAAACGCGGCCTATAATGGGCGTCCGGTCTGGCTGATGCCCGAACAGGGCGTCGCATTGGACAACACCAAGCTGGGTCATGATCCGATCACACTGCCCGTTAGCCTGCCGGTTGTTTCAGCCAGACTACTGAGCGGCATGTTCCGGATAACCTCGGATGTGCCTGCGACTTATTTCGACATCAGCACCCTGTTCTTCGATCGGGATGAAGTGATCTATATCGAGGGTGGATTTCGGGCCTTTTGTCCCGCGGGTCGCTTTGGATCGATCAGCCTTGCCGGTGGTGCTTCGTATGAGGTCGTCGCGGGCGAAGCCGCTGCGGATTTGATATATCTGACGACAAGACGCGGCGATATTGGTGTTCTGGCAAATTCGCTGGGCTCGGTTCCTGCGCCGGTTTTTGATCATCCGATTGTTCCGGTGCGGCCGGTCAGGGGTGCGCGTCGGCCCGGGCGGCCGGGTCGGCCTGTGATGATTATCTGAACGGGAAGCTATCTGAAACTACAAGGTGACGCTGGCGCATTGGGGGCATGCGCCAGCGTTTTTGTTTAGGCAGCCTTGGCTTCGGGTGCGAAGCGACTGTAGAAGCTCTGGCCCTTTTCGGCCATCTCACGCAGCAGTGGCGGGCAGGCGAAACGCTCACCGTAAGCTTCGGTCAGTTGATCGCAACGCTCGGCCGCGTAAGGCGTGCCGATGATGTCCAGCCAGCTCAGCGGGCCGCCCGACCAAGGTGCAAAGCCCCAGCCAAGGATCGCGCCTACGTCGCCTTCGCGGATGTCTTCCAGAACGCCTTCCTCCAGCGCCCGGACCGCTTCCAGAACCTGCGCGAACATCAGGCGTTCCTGTACTTCGATCAAGTCGGGCTGGTCCTCGGCATGCGGGTATTTCTCCTGCAGGCCTTTCCAGTATTCGGTGCGCTTGCCCTTTTCGTCATAGTCGAAGAAACCCGCATTGGCCTTGCGGCCCAGACGGCCCAGTTCCTCCATCCAGAAGATCAGATCATCCGAGGGGCTTTCCGGGTAAGCATCGCCCATCGCTGCTTTGGTCGCGCGGGCAATCTTGGCCCCAAGATCAATCGAGGTCTCATCGGTCAGCTGGATCGGCCCCACCGGGAACCCCAGTTGACGCGCGGCATTGTCGATCAGCACCGGGTTCACACCTTCGGCGATCATCCGCACACCTTCATTGATATAGGGGATGATACAGCGGTTGGCGTAGAAGAACCGAGCATCGTTGACCACGATTGGCGTCTTCTTGATCTGACGGACATAGTCCAGCGCCTTGGCCACGGCACGATCACCAGTTTCCTTGCCCTTGATGATCTCGACCAGGAACATCTTCTCAACCGGTGAGAAGAAGTGGATGCCGATGAACTGCTCAGGCCGTGCGGATGCTTTGGCCAGATCGGTGATCGGCAGGGTCGAGGTGTTCGAAGCAAAAATGCAATCCTCGGGGATGATAGCCTCGACCTTTTGGGTCATCTCTGCTTTCACGCCTGGATCTTCGAACACGGCTTCGATGATCAGATCGCAGCCTTTTAGGTGCTCCAGATCGGGCGTCGCGGTGATGCGGGCCAGCATGGCTTCCTTTTTTTCGGCCGTGACCTTGCCGCGCTTCATACCCTTGTCCAGATAGGTCTCGGTATAGGCCTTACCTTTGTCGGCAGCATCCTGATCGCGGTCGACCAGAACCACTTCCATTCCGGCCTGCGCCGAGACCAGTGCAATGCCGGCTCCCATCATGCCCGCACCCAGAACGCCAACCTTTTTGACCCGCTGATCCGGCACGTCCTTGGGGCGCACCGCGCCTTTCTCCAATGCTTCCTTGTTCAGGAACAGCGAGCGGATCATTGCCGACGAGGAGGGGTTCATCAGAATATTGGTGAACCAGCGCGCTTCGATCCGCAGGGCAGTGTCGAAATCGACCAATGCACCTTCGTAGATTGAACTCAGCAGGGCTTTGGCCGCCGGGAAAGCGCCTTGGGTCTTGCCGTTCACCATTGCATTGGCGCCGACGAAGGTCATGAAACCGGCAGGGTGATAGGGCGCACCGCCGGGCATCTTGTAGCCCTTGGCGTCCCAAGGTTTGACCAGATCAGCGTCTTTGGCGTTCAGAACCCACTCTTTCGCCGCCGCAACCGGATCGTCCGCCACGGCGTCGATCAGCTGTGCGCCCTTGGCCTTGGCCGGGTCCATCATCTTGCCTTCCAGCAGGACCGGGGCCGCTGCCATCGCGCCAACCATACGGCTGAAACGCATGGTGCCGCCGCCGCCGGGGAAGATACCAAGCATGATTTCCGGCAGACCGATCTTGGCCTTGGGGTTCGAGGTCATGACGCGGTGGTGACAGGCCAGCGCGATCTCGGTTCCGATCCCTGCGCAGGTGCCGTTGATGGCGCAGGCGACCGGCTTGCCGCCTTTCTTGGTCTTGGGGTCCATGCCCGCCAATTCCAGCTTACGCAGGATGTGGTGGCCACCCATGACGAAGTCGAACAGCGCCTGTGCCGGCTCATCACCTGCTTCCTGCCGGATAGTGGCCAGCGTGTTCAGGTCCATGCCGCCAGCGAAGGAACCTTCTTTGCCACTGGTAATGACGACACCTTTGATTTCGTCATCTTCCAACGCCTGGTCAACCAGCGTGCTGACAAGTTCAAACGCTTCGCGGGTCATCACGTTCATGGATTTGCCCTGGGCGTCCCAGGAAACAAAGGCGACGCCGTCCGCGTCTTTGGTCAGAGTGAAATCAGTCATTGTCATCTCCAATCTGGTCAGCCGTCAGCGGGCTGCCATCCTTGCGGGTGAAGGCGAATCCGTTCTCATCATCCTTCACCATCATGTCTATGTCGCTGTAATAGCCGGTCTCAGTCGGGGTCCGAGTGCCCACCACCAGAAAGGTCGCAGGCGCATCGGTTTTGTTCACAAGGTGATGGCCGTTGGCCTCACCAGCTGGCCATGCCGCGCAGTCGCCGGGCTGCATCTCATGCTCACCATCATCATCGATTAGCACGCAGGTGCCGCTGAGCATGATGGCAAACTCGTCCTGCTCCATGTGGTAATGGCGCAGCGAGGACATGCCTTGCGGCTCGAGCCGCACGATGTTGACCCCGTATTGGGTCAGCCCGCCCGCGTCACCCACACGCTGGGCGAAACGACCTGCGGTCGCCTCGGCCAGCTTGCCGGGATAGGCCGAGCCGCCCTGAAACGGGATCTGAGAGAGATCCAGCTTGGGCATCAGACCCGCTCGATAATGGTTGCCGCACCCATGCCGGATGCGATGCAGAGCGTGGCCAGACCGGTTTCTTTGTCCTGACGCTCCAGCTCATCCAGCAGCGTGCCAATGATCATCGCGCCGGTCGCACCCAACGGGTGGCCCATTGCGATCGAGCCGCCGTTGACGTTTACCAGCGCAGGATCGACTTCGAATGCTTGTTGGAAGCGCAAAACTACCGAGGCGAAGGCTTCGTTCACTTCGAACAGGTCCAGATCGCTGATCTTCATACCGTTGTCGGCGAGGATCTTCTCGGTCACCGGAACCGGGCCGGTCAACATGATAGTCGGGTCAGTGCCGATCTTGGCGGTCGCTTTGATCCGGGCGCGCGGTTTCAGGCCGTATTTCTCACCGAATTCCTTGTTGCCGATCAGAACAGCGGCGGCACCGTCCACAATGCCCGAGCTGTTGCCCGCGTGGTGGATGTGGTTGATCCGCTCAAGGTGCGGGTATTTCAGCATCGCCACCTTGTCGAAGCCCGGCATCTGCTCACCCATCATCGCGAAGGACGGGTTCAGAGATCCAAGGCTCTGCATGTCGGTGCCGGGGCGCATGTATTCGTCGCGGTCCAGAATGGTCAGGCCGTTCTGATCCTTGATGGTGATGACCGATTTTTCGAACCGGTTGTCTTCCCAAGCCTCTGCCGCGCGTCTTTGGGATTCCACGGCCAGCGCGTCTGCGTCATCCCGGCTGAAACCATACTCGGTCGCGATGATGTCGGCCGAGATACCTTGCGGAACGAAATAGGTGTCCATCGCCAGCGTGGGATCGACAGCAATCGCGGCACCGTCGCTGCCCATGGCCACGCGGCCCATCATTTCGACACCACCGGCGATATAGGCTTCGCCTGCGCCGCCTTTGACCTGATTTGCCGCCAGGTTCACGGCTTCCATACCCGAGGCACAGAAACGGTTGATGGCCAGGCCAGGGATCGACTGGTCGAGTTCGGAGGCCAGAACCGCGGAACGTGCCAGACAGCCGCCTTGCTCCATCACCTGCGTAACGTTGCCCCAGATCACGTCCTCGACGGCGTGGCCTTCGAGGTTGTTGCGCTCTTTCATCGCGTTCAGGGTCAGGGCGGACAAGCGCACCGAGGTTACCTCGTGCAGGCTGCCATCCTTGCGGCCCTTTCCGCGCGGCGTGCGCAGGGCATCATAAATGTAAGCTTCGGTCATGGGTCTTCTCCTTAAGCTCGATCCGACGGTTTGCCGGGCATCAGGTCATATGGGTGTTTCCAGCCGGGCTGTTCGCTGAGGCGAGACAGCCAAGCGTCGATATGGGGCCAGTCGCCCCGGTCAAAGCCGAATGGTTCGGGGTAGTAGAGGTAGCCGCAGCAGCTGAGATCGGCGTTAGTCACGCCGTCTCCGATGATCCAATCGCGGCCTTCAAGGTGGTTGTTCAGAGTTTCATAGGCCGCCTTCAAGCGCCCTTGATTGAAAGCGATGACATCCGGGTTGCGGTGCTTTTCGGGCAAGAAGTGGATCAGGAAACGGGTCAACCCTGCCACCGAGCTGAGCTTGTGATTGTCCCACAGTACCCAGCGGAAAATATCGTAATTCTCGTCCCGATCCTTGCCGCCGAACTTGCCCGATTTCTCGGTTACATAGGCTTGTATCGCTCCGGATTGTGTGGTGCGAAAATCGCCGTCGATCATGACGGGGGCTTCACCCATCTCGTTGACCTCGGCGCGGTACTCGGGCGTGCGTGTCTCACCATTGAAGAAATCGACAAAGACCGGTTCCCAGTCCAGCCCGGACATTTCCAGCGCCAGTGCGGCCTTGTAAGAATTTCCGCTCTCGCCGAAACAGTGAAGCTTTATGGTCATGCGATCGCCCCTCCCAAGGCGCATGGTGCAGTGCCGCAATCTGCGTATTTCGAGAAAGCCGAACCGGTCTGGTCGATATGAGGTTCGTCTTTCTGAAAACACGCACGCCCAAAACGGGTGCGAATAAAGCCGTCAGCGTTTGCGCGCCTCAAGCTCGGTATTGAATTCTCGTAGCCGGCGCGTCAGGTTCTCCTCATCTATGACGCTGTTGAAGTTCTCGAACAGAAACGACAGTGCTTCACCTTCGTCCAGCCCGGCATCGCGGGCAAAAGCCCTGAGCCTGCGGTAACCGTCCTCGGTCATGGCGACCGGAATGCGACGGGTCAGGCGAAAGCGTTTTGGCATTGTGTCTCCTCCGAAAAGCCGGTTCCGGGGCGGGGCCCCGAAACCGGAGATTGATCAGAAGTTCGCGGCCTCCAGAGCCATGACCGTGTCCGCTCCGGTCTGGATGCGGGCCAGGTGCATTGCCGTGGCAGGCAGGCGACGTGCCATGTAGAATCGGCCCGTGTTGATCTTGGTTTCGTAGAATTCTTTGTCCGACGCGCCATCGTCCAGCGCGTCCTGCGCGGCCTTGGCCATCTGTGCCCACATCAGCCCCAGGCAGACGTGGCCGAACATGTGCATGAAGTCATAAGAGCCGGACAGTGCGTTGTTCGGGTTCTTCATACCTTCCTGCATGAAGTACATTCCAGCTGCCTGCAGATCCTTGGACGCGGCTTTCAGCGGTTCGATGAAGGCCTTGTCATAGGCTTCGTCCTTGCCGCTGTTTTCCTTGCAGAAGGTTTTGACCATGTCGAAGAAGGCCATGACGTGCTTACCGCCATCCTGTGCCAGTTTCCGGCCCACAAGGTCCAGTGCCTGCACACCGTTCGCACCTTCGTAGATCATCGCGATCCGGGCGTCGCGGGTGTATTGCGACATGCCCCATTCTTCGATGTAGCCGTGGCCGCCGTAGATCTGTTGCGCCTGAACGGTCATGTCATAACCCTGATCTGTCAGGAAGCCCTTGATGACCGGGGTCAGCAGCGAGATCAGCCCGTCTGCGTCCTTGTCACCCGAGCGGTGTGCCTTGTCGATCATGGTCGCGCCCCACAGGATGAACGCACGTGCTCCTTCGGTGAAGCTTTTCTGATCCATCAGGTTGCGGCGGATGTCCGGGTGTACGATCAGCGGATCGGCCGGGCCGTCTGGGTTCTTCACACCGGTTACATCGCGGCCCTGCAGACGGTCCTTGGCATATTCCAGAGCGTTCTGGAACGCGGCCTCGGCCTGCGACAGGCCCTGCATCCCCACACCCAGACGCGCTTCGTTCATCATGGTGAACATGGCGCGCATGCCTTTGTGCTCTTCGCCCAACAGCCAGCCGGTGGCTTCGTCATAGTTCATGACACAGGTCGAGTTGCCGTGAATGCCCATTTTTTCTTCGATCTTGCCGACCGAAACGCCGTTGCGTTCGCCTGGCGTACCGTCTTCATTGACGATGAACTTTGGCACGATGAACAGCGATACGCCCTTGATGCCCTCGGGGCCACCGGGGATCTTGGCCAGCACCAGATGGATGATGTTGTCGGCCATGTCGTGATCACCGGACGAGATAAAGATCTTCTGTCCCGAAATCTTGAAGCTGCCGTCACCCTGTGGTTCCGCCTTGGTGCGCATCAGGCCCAGATCGGTGCCGCAATGCGGTTCGGTCAGGTTCATGGTACCGGTCCATTCACAGCTGACCATGTTGGGCAGATAGGTGTTCTTCTGCTCTTCGGTGCCGTGCGCCAGAATGGCCGAGGCCGCGCCGTGGGTCAGGCCCTGATACATCACAAATGCCTGGTTTGCGCCCGAGAACATCTCGCCCACAGCGGTTCCCAGTACGTACGGCATGTTCTGGCCGCCATACTCTTCCGGCATGTCCAGACCAGTCCAGCCGCCTTCCTTCATCTGCTCGAAAGCATCCTTGAATCCAGTGGGGGTGTAGACGATGCCGTTTTCCAACCGGCATCCTTCGGTGTCGCCGACCACGTTCAGCGGATGCAGAACGTTGGTGGCAACCTTGCCGGCTTCTTCCAGAACCGCGCCGGTAAACTCGGCCTCCAGTTCGCTATAGCCTGGAATATCGGATTCCGAGACTTTCAGTACATTGTGCAGAATGAACTGAGTGTCTTTGGTCGGCGCGTTGTAGACGGGCATTTGAAGCTCCCTTAAATTCAGATGTCCGGGGATTGAGCCGCTGGGGTTACCCGGCGGCTTTTTTCTCGTTGTTTATCGAGGCGATGACTTTCTCGCCCCAGCGCAGCTGTTCTTTCAGATCGTCAATGGCTTGCGTCAGCTCTTCGCGGCGGGCTTCCATGTCCGACAGGCGTTCACGTGCGATTTCAATCGTACGGATCATCTGGGTCATTTGTTGGTCACCCACATGGTACAGATCCAGCAATTGCCGGATCTCTTCCAGGCTGAAGCCGAAACGCTTGCCGCGCAGGATTAGTTTCAGGCGCGCCCGGTCCCGTTTGGTGAACAGGCGTTTCTGGCCCTCGCGGATCGGGAACAAAAGTTCCTTTGCCTCGTAAAAACGCAATGTGCGCGGCGTGACATCGTAGGTCTCGCACATTTCACGGATGGTCATCAGGTCTTCGGTCATGGTTTCAGCACTCTCGTCACTGGCGTCTAAAAAAGTCAGGTGCGCAGTCGATGCGCACGTTACAACACGTAGATGACGTTCACGTAATGCAAACGCTACGTCACATTGAAAGTTGACGTAGCATCCTTTCGCGTCAAGGTGCCTGATGCGCAGGTTTTTGGAATTGACGTAACGGAATTTCAGCCGGGAGAGGGCGTTGGCTATCTGACACGGAACCACAACGGGCCAGCCCAAGGCTGCAATGCGCGGGCTTCAGGTATCAGCAAAGGAAGTGAGTATGTTCAGCGCAGCGATTTGGCGGTCTGGTCACGCAGACGCTGAAGTTCGTCCATCGCCTCATCCAGCTGCTGCCGCTGCTTCTGCAGTTCGGGCATCTGCCGGTCAGCCAGTTTCACGAACTCGGCCATCTGCGCCTGATTACCCTGATCTTCATAGATCAACAGCCACTGGCGAATCTCTTCCAGCGAGAATCCAAACAGGCGACCGCGCATGATCAGCTTCATCCGGGCGCATTCACGGGGACCGTAATACCGGCTGCGGCCTTCGCGTTCCGGCTGCAAAAGCTCGATATACTCGTAGTAACGCAAGGTGCGCTTGGTTACGTCGAACTCTTCGCACATCTCGTTTAATGACAAACGGTTGTCAGTCATTTTCGATCTCCTTGGCTGCAAACTAGGCCGTCGCGGCGGCAAGCGCAACAGGCGGTCTTGCTCTTTTGCAAGGCACAGGCTCATAAAGAAGGAAATTAGGGGGGCACCACGCATGGTCGACAAAGTAGAAATTGCGCGCCGGTTCATCGAGGCGATTCCACACGCCAAAGCGCTTGGGCTCAAGCTGACTACAATCAGCGATGGTGAGGCCGCGATTTCCATGCCGTATAACGCCGATCTGGTCGGAGACCCCAGAACCGGTGTCATCCATGGTGGCGCGGTATTTGCCGCGTTGGATACCTGCTGCGGTGCGGCCGTCATGTGTCACCCGTCGGCGCCCGGAGGGACTGCCACGATTGATTTAAGGATCGACTATATGCGCGCCGCGACACCGGGGCAGAGCATCACCGCCCATGCCACCTGCTATCACATCACTCGCAATGTTGCCTTTGTTCGGGCCACAGCGATGGACGAGAATCAGGACCTGCCGGTGGCAACCGCCGCAGGTTCCTTTACAATGGAGGGTCTGTGATGGCGCGGCCCCGTCCCGAACCGATGCAGGTGGTCAAACAACGCCGCGATGCGGCCCTGAACGCAATTGTCGAAGGCGTGCCGTATATCCGGTTCCTGAATATCACTTTCGACCGGCGCGGTGACGAACTGACCGGAGTGTTGAATTTCGACGACAAGCTGATCGGCAACCCTCTGCTGCCCGCGCTGCATGGCGGGGTTACGGCTGCATTCCTTGAGGTTACGGCCGTTATTACGCTGAGTTGGGAGTATTTCTTTCCCAAGATCGAAAGTGGCGAGATAGAAGCGGAGGAACTATTCAAGGCCGACTCGGTGCGGTTTCCCAAAACCGTAGATTTCACGGTGGATTACCTGCGCTCGGGCCTGCCGCGCGACGCCTATGCGCGCGCCTTTGTCAGCCGCTCTGGCCGGCGTTACGCCTCGGTCCGGGTCGAGGCATGGCAGGACAATCACGCGCGCCCGATTGCGCAGGCGACGGGGCATTTCCTGATGCCGCAATCCAAACCGGTCGCCGGGTAGAACACCGTGCAAACCGCCTCGGCGCCACTCACCCATAAACGGGTGTTGAAGATCGCGGTTCCGATCGTACTGTCCAATGCCACGGTGCCCATTCTGGGGGCTGTCGATACCGGTGTGGTCGGACAGATGGGGCAGGCGGCCCCCATCGGCGCAGTTGGCATGGGCGCGGTTATTCTGGCGACAATCTACTGGATCTTCGGCTTCCTGCGCATGGGCACCACCGGCCTTGCCGCGCAGGCACGGGGGGCCGGGGACACTGCTGAGACCGGCGCATTGCTGATGCGCGGTCTGCTGCTGGGCGGTGCGGCGGGGCTGTTTTTTATAGTCACGCAGATCTGGGTGTTCTGGGGGGCATTCGCCCTGTCACCCGCCAGCCCCGAAGTCGAAGCGCTGACGCGGGATTATCTGCAAATACGCATATGGGGCGCACCGGCGACAATTGCCCTCTATGCGGTAACAGGCTGGCTGATCGCGGTCGAGCGAACGCGCGGCGTGTTCATCCTGCAGGTCTGGATGAATGGGCTGAACATCTTGCTGGATCTGTGGTTCGTGCTTGGACTTGGCTGGGGCGTTGAAGGTGTCGCCATCGCCACTCTGATCGCCGAATGGACCGGGTTGGCACTGGGTCTTTGGCTGTGCCGCGGCGCGTTTCAGGGAAGCCAGTGGTGCGACTGGCCGCGCATATTCGATGCGGCCCGGCTGCGGCGGATGATGCAGGTGAACACGGACATTATGATCCGCTCGGTCCTGCTGACCGGAGCGTTCACTACCTTTCTGTTTGTCGGCTCCGATCTGGGCGATGTGAATCTAGCGGCCAATCAGGTGTTGTTGCAGTTTCTTGAAATCACCGCCTTTGCTTTGGACGGCTTTGCCTTCTCGGCCGAGGCCCTGGTCGGAAGCGCCGTGGGCGCGCGCGACCGGTATCAGGTCCGCCGTGCGTCGATCATGGCGTCGCAATGGGGCGTGGGCGGAGCTTTTGCTCTGGGTACTGTATTCTACCTGGCCGGACCGACCCTGATCGACCTGATGACCACTTCGCCCGAAGTGCGGGGCGCCGCAAGGGACTATCTGATCTGGGCCGCTCTGGCCCCGGCGATCGGAGTGGCGAGCTGGATGTTCGACGGCATCTATATCGGGGCCACATGGACCCGCGCCATGCGCAATGCGATGCTTCAGTCGGTCGTAATCTATGTCGGCGCGCTGTTCATTCTTGTGCCGACGCTGGGCAATCACGGACTGTGGGCCGCGCTGATGGTTCTGAATATCGCGCGCGGCATTACGCTGGGCTGGCGTTATCCCCGGTTGGAGGCGCAGGTGGCTTAAAGCAGCGTAAGCAGATTTTCGGGAGGGCGCCCGATGGCCGCCTTGTCGCCTGCAATGGCCAGAGGGCGCTCGATCAGGATCGGGCTTTCGGCCATGGCGGTGATCAGGTCATCTGCAGGCGTGTCATTGGTCAGACCCAACTCTTTGAACCGCTTTTCACCCGTCCGCATCATGTCGATGGCATCAATGCCCAGCTGATCCAGCACGCTGCGAAGCTCGTCCGCCGAAGGCGCGTCCTCAAGGTATTTGCGAATTTCGACTTGCGCGCCGTTCTCTTCCAGCAACGCCAGCCCGGCGCGGGATTTCGAACAGCGCGGGTTGTGCCAATATGCGATCACAGCCAGTCCTTTCTTTTACTTCCAACGGCTTGCGTGACAGAGTTGAACCCGTCTCGCGCCAGCAATTCATCCAAGCCCTGTGCAATCTCAGCGGCCAGAGATATCCCGCCATAGACAAGCGCCGTATATAACTGCACGGCAGAGGCCCCGGCACAAATCTTGGCGTAGGCCTGTTCCGCATTGCTGATGCCGCCCACGCCGATCAAGGGGATATTTCCCTCGGTCAGTTGGCTGAGCCGGGCCAGAACCCGCGTCGATTTCTCGAACAAGGGTGCGCCTGACAACCCGCCAGCTTCCCCCTTGTGGTCGCTGCGCAACCCGTCACGGGACAGGGTGGTGTTGGTTGCGATCACCGCGTCCACGCGGGTTTCTGAGGCGACTTCGGCGATGTCCCGCAATTCCGCTTCGGTCAGGTCGGGCGCGATCTTCAAGAAAACCGGGATTGGGTGCGACAGCGTATTGCGCGTTTCGATCACGCCTCCCAGCAGCGCGCCAAGCGCCGCCTTACCCTGCAAATCCCGCAGCTTTTCAGTGTTGGGGGACGAAACATTGACCGTGGCAAAATCCAGATACGCCGCGCAATGGGCGAGAACCTCGGCAAAGTCGCCGGGCCGGTCGTCACTGTCCTTGTTCGCGCCAAGGTTCAGGCCGATCACGGCGTCCTTGGGGCGCTCCGCTAGGCGGTTTGCCATGGCTTCCATGCCTTCGTTGTTGAAGCCAAAGCGGTTGATGGCGGCCTTGTCTTCGGACAGGCGGAACAGACGGGGCTTCGGGTTGCCGGGTTGCGGGCGCGGTGTGACTGCGCCAACTTCGATGAAACCAAAACCAGTGCGAGAGAGAGGGGTCAGAACCTCTCCGTTCTTGTCGAATCCCGCGGCCAGTCCTACTGGGTTGGGCAGATCCAGGCCGGCTACTTGGGTTTTCAGCCGGGGCGATGTTACCGGTCCCGGCATAGGGGCCAGACCGGCCCGCAACGCCTTGATCGACATGCCATGGGCGGCTTCCGGGTCCAACTTGTGGAGGACGGCAAGCCCCAGTTTCTCTGTCAATTTCATCCGAAAGTCTCTCCGCCATTTGCCGGTGCGCATCGGATCAGGCGCGAGGTTTCAACCGCCGCTTGTCGATGTATGACCGCCGCTTGGTAAACCGGGTCCGTCACCATTTCAAGGAACGCGTGTGCCGATGGATATCGGGCGATGAACACTTCATCCCATACCTCATCTTGCGGACCGATCAGGGTGGTCTGATACGCGCCACGCCACAGGATCGACGCCCCCAGCCGTGCAATGATCGGGGCGGTCTCGACCCCATAGTTGCGATAGGCCTGCGCGCCGGTCAGCCCGGCCTTGGCCAGTTCGTGCCCAGCGAGGTATGCGGCCTTGTCGCGAAACTTCACCAGATTCAGCATCTCAATCGGGTGATCGCGGTCCAGTGCCTTGAACACTTCGAACTGGGCACGGTCGGGATTAATGAACGCGGTCATACCATCTCTGCCGGGAACTGGTGCGCCTGCCCGTCAAAGGGCAGGGCGCGCGACCAGACCACATCCGTCATGCGAATTTGGCGGTAGAGATGCGGAAACAAGGCGCCGCCGCGCGATACCTCCCATTTCAGGTCGTCACCCATCGCATCCGCGTCGCAGGCCAGCAGGGTCAGCCCTTCGGCCTTGGCAAAATGTTTGGCTGCGGTCTCGGCGGCTTGTTCGGCGGTCGAGAAATGGACAAAGCCGTCGGCAACATCAATCGGTGCACCGTCAGTGGCCCCCTGATCCTGCAAAATAGCCCATTCATCGGCCCGGAAAATCTTGTAAATCAGCATGAGGAGGTGATGCCCCGCGGAACAGGCAGAATCAAGCCGGATTTCCCCCTTTGACTCTTCTTGTCGCTGAGCGCACCATCGCGGCAAACAAATACAGGGAGTATCAATATGTTCACCCGTTTTCTGGCGTCAGTGGCCGTTCTGGGCCTGACCGCAGGTATGGCCGCGGCGGAGTATAAGCTGACGATTCTGCACACAAATGACCTTCACAGCCGTATCGAGTCGATCAACAAATACGACTCGACCTGCGACGCCGAGGACGAAGCCGAAGGCAAATGCTTTGGCGGTGTTGCCCGGCTGAAAACCATAGTGGACACCAAGCGGGATGAACTGGCGGATCAGAATGTGCTGTTGCTGGATGCCGGTGACCCGTTTCAGGGATCGCTGTTCTATACAACCTACAAAGGCGCGGCCGAAGCCGAATTTATGGAGGCTATCGGCTATGACGCCATGGCGGTCGGCAACCACGAATTCGACGATGGCCCCGAAGGTCTGGCTGCGTTCATCGACGCCGTCAGCTTTCCGGTCATTTCGGGCAACCTCGATCTTTCGTCCTCGGCCGAGTTGAACGGAAAGGTTGAAAACCATCTTGTGCTTGAAGTTGGAGGTCAGAAGATCGGCATCGTCTCTGCTCTGGCAACGGACACGGTAGATACTTCCAGCCCCGGCAAGGACGTGGTCTTTCAGGATGAAATCGACAGCCTGACCGCCGATGTCGAGGCGCTGCAGGCCGAAGGCGTCGATATCATCATCGCGCTGAACCATGTTGGTCTGGCAAAGGATATCGAGATTGCCGAGAAGGTGCCCGGCCTTGATCTGGTGATCGGTGGGCATTCCCACACATTGCTGTCCAACACGCAGGAAGGCGCGGCGGGTTCATACCCGTTGATGGTCGGCGATGTGCCGGTTGTTCAGGCCTATGCCTATTCCAAATATCTGGGCGACGTCACGCTGACTTTTGACGACGACGGCAACCTGATTTCGGCTGAAGGCGAACCCATTTTGCTGGATGCTTCGGTTGAACCGGATGCAGACATCGCTGCGCGTGTTGCCGAAATGGGCGCCCCGATTGAAGAGATGAAAAAGCGCGTTGTTGCCAATTCTGCTGACGCTATCCAGGGCGACCGAGCGGTCTGCCGTGTGCAGGAATGTGAGATGGGCAATCTGGTTGCTGACGCCATGCTGGCAAGGGTTGCCGATCAGGGCGCGCAGATCGCGATTGCCAACTCGGGCGGGTTGCGGGCCTCGATCGATCCTGGTGAGGTGACTATGGGTGAGGTGCTGACCGTGCTGCCCTTCCAGAACACGCTTTCAACCTTTGAGATCAGTGGTCAGACGGTCATCGACGCGCTGGAAAACGGCGTCAGTCAGGTCGAAGAGGTCAAGGGCCGCTTCCCGCAGGTCGCGGGCCTGACCTTCACCTGGGACCCGTCGGTTGCGCCGAACGAAGGGCGGATCACCGAGGTGATGGTCGCCGAGGGGGATGGTTTCGTTCCGATTGATCCCGCTGCCACTTATCTGGTGGTCACCAACAACTATGTCCGCAACGGCGGTGACGGTTATTCCATGTTCGAAGGTGACGACAAGAACGCCTACGATTTTGGTCCTGATCTGGCCGATGTAACGGCGGAATACCTCGCCGAGAACGCGCCGTATCAGCCTTATCTGGACGGGCGCATCAAGCAGAAATAATCTTGTGCCCCTGTAATCAAAAAGGCCGCATCGCCCGATGCGGCCTTTGTTTTTACGGCTTGCTCAACCGAGGTCATATTCAGGCCAGAGCGCCGGGTCGAAACCGTCCAGCATGGGTTGCAGGTGTTTGGACACGCTCTGCCATCCACCGACCGATTTGGTCGAGATCTTGTTGCGGACCTGATCGATACTGGCAGTTCTGACCTGCTTTTTGTTTTCCTCTGGGCGCATCATCGTTTCATGCCATTCAATACCGCAGAATGTAGCGACCTGTTGGCTATAGCTTTTCGGATCGGCGACCAGCTTTTCGTAAGGAACGGTCAGAATGCGGTCTCCGAACACGGCATCCCAATGGGCCATATAGCGGCGGTACAAATTCGCCGAGTGTGCAATGGCCGAAAGATTCGAGGCATAGCGCATTCCACCTGCCGGGAACCGCCTGATCCATTTGGACAGCCCGACGTCACGGGGGTCTCGCAGCATGTTAATTACTTTCGCGTTGGGGAAGGCGGACAACAGGAAACCAACATTCTGGTAGTTGTGCGGCAACTTGTCGACAAAGGCGACAGATCCGTCAGGGACCGGTGGCATCAGTTTGCGGAACTGACAGGCAAATTCGGCGAAGTTTGCCGCATCGAAGCTCTGATCATTTTTTACGAATTCACGGGACAGATCGCCGCCCAGCGTCAGTTCCCCGCACCCGGCAATATCAGGGGCCGAACTCAGCATCATTTCCATCAACGTGGTGCCCGATCGGGGTTGTCCGATAACAAAGACCGGAACCGGTGTATCGCTTAGCCCAGAGTCAGGTATACCGATACCGGCGGGGAAAAGTCCGGTGATCCGCTCCAGTTTTTTCTCTTCGGCGTCCGCGTCGTAGGGGTTGCTCTCATGCTGTATCGCGTTGGCCCGCAGGAACTGTGGCATGGCCGCGTCCAGGCCATCCATTTTTGAGATCAGATGCGCCTTGGCGAATTCAAGCTCCAAATGATCACCGTCTCTGTTGCTGATGGCGGTTTCGACGGCCTCAAGCAATTCCGGAGCCTCCTCTTTGGTGGCCATTGTGGAAAGCTGCAGCAACGCCGAAATATGTTCTGGATTTGTCTCCAGAATGCGCAGCAGGATGTCTCGGGCACCATTCTTGTCGCCGCTCTGGTGCAGGTTCACTGATTTGTCGAATGCAATTACGGAATTGTTCGGATCCAGCTCATAGGCACGGGAAATGTCACGCGAGTTGTCATCGACAAACCCGATCTTCGCGTAGGCTCGGGCCCGCTTGGCCAGAAGATGCACATCGTCGGGTTCGCTTGCCAGCTTCTTGCTCGCATGTTCGATGATCATGCGCCAGTTGCTGCCCTTAAGGTGGATCTCATCCAGGACGCGGTTCAGTTCTTTGTTATTCGGGAACTGTTCCAGCTTTTGCTCTGTATAATCCAGCGCTTTGGGGATCTGCCCGGTCTGCATCAAAGCATTGGCCAAGTTTTCCACGAATTGCGGATCGTCCGGTTTCATTCGGGACGCTTCAATAAAATGCGGGATGGATTTCTTGTACTGTTCCATCTCGGTCAGCACAAAGCCCGAGATGGCGTGGAAATCTGAATCCTTCGGGAATTTCTTGACGCCGAGCTGAGCTTTTTTTAGCGCCTGTTGCAGCTTGCCTGCCTCCAGAGCGGCCACTGCCTTGCCTTTGAGGGTTTTCGCTGTTTGATTTTGCATGAGACCCCGGGACATCCTGTGCCTGTATGAAACGACTAATGATGGTTCATTACCCATGTGCGGACGGTTTGCAATAACCCTTCCCAATGATGCGATGGCGCAGCTGTTTTCTGCGCGACCGGCGAACACGCTGCCAGCGGTGCCGAATTTCAACGTCTGTCCGACCAATCAGGTGCACGTGGTCCGCGCCGGAGAGAGCGGGCGCAGGTTGGACCCGCTACGCTGGGGGTTTCTGCCGCATTGGTACAAGACCGAAACCGCCGGACCCCTGCTGATCAATGCGCGGGCCGAAACGTTGGCGGAAAAACCTGCGTTTCGTGCGGCTTGTCGCGAACGGCGATGCCTGATCGCAGCGACCGGATTCTACGAATGGACAAAGACCGATCAGGGCACGCGGCTGCCTTGGTATATTCACCGCAAGGATGGCGCGCCGATCGCCTTTGCCGGAGTCTGGCAAGACTGGGGGCAGGATGAGGCTCGGCAAGGTACCTGTGCCATCGTGACGACACCCGCAAACACCCATCTCAGTGCCATCCACCACCGGATGCCGTTGATCCTTGAGCCCGATGACTGGCCGCTCTGGCTGGGTGAGGCCGGAAAGGGGGCCGCGCGTCTGTTGCGAACCGGCGCCGAGGGTGTTTTGGACTTTTACCGTGTCGATCCAGCGGTGAATTCGAACCGCGCCAGCGGGTCCGAACTGATCGAGCCGATCCCGGCATGACGGCGCGCCTTTTCAATGCGGCCTTAGCAGGATAGACCCTTGATATGGCTTTGAACTTCACCGACCTGCCCAGCCTTTACGCGCATGATTTCGATACGGTTATTGATGTGCGCAGCCCGGCGGAATTCGCCGAAGATCATCTGCCCGGTGCCATTAACTTGCCGGTTCTGGACGATGAAGAACGCGCGCGAGTCGGGACGATCTATGTACAGGAAAGCCCCTTTCTGGCCCGCAAGCTGGGCGCGGCGCTGGTGTTCCGTAACGCGGCCAACCACATCGAACACAGCCTGTCACACTACGAAGGTGGCTGGAAACCTCTGGTCTATTGCTGGCGGGGCGGGCAGCGGTCGGGGTCTTTCACCTGGATGCTGCAACAGATCGGCTGGCGGGCCGAGGTGGTCGAGGGCGGGTATCGCACTTATCGTCGTCTGGTGAACCGGTTTCTGTACCAGGACCCCTTACCCCATCGTCTGATCGCGTTGGACGGCTACACAGGCACGGCCAAGACCGACCTTCTGGCCCGTCTGGAAACGCGTGGTGTTCAGGTTCTGGACCTGGAAGGGCTGGCCAATCATCGCGGCTCATTGCTGGGCGAGATGCCAGGCGGGCAACCCAGCCAGAAGGCGTTCGAATCCGCTCTGTCCGCTGCGCTGTGCGGGCTCGATCCGGCGCGCCCGGTTGTGGTTGAGGCCGAGTCCTCCAAGATCGGTTCGTTGATCCTGCCACCAAGCGTATGGGCCGCTTTGCGCAACGCGCCGCGTATTCAGGTCCAGGCCTCAATCGAGGCGCGCATCGCCTATCTTACCCGCGCCTATGACGACATTCTGTCGGATGCAGAGCGGTTGCGCGACCGGCTTTCTCCGCTGCGGTTCCATCGGGGGCATGAGGTTGTGGATGGTTGGTTTTCCCTGATCGACGCGGGCGACAAACAGGCGCTGACACGGGCGCTGATGGAACAGCATTATGACCCATCCTATGCCAAATCCAGCCGCGTTAGCAGCGTCGAGGTTGTTGCAAAGGTAAACGCGACAGCGCTTGACGGCGCGGGTCTGAACGACGCGGCCGCGCGGATCGAACGGATTCTGGATCAGCTCTGAAGGCGCAGGCCAGGTGTGTCGGACATGTGTCCGATGATGACCGCCGGATAACCCGCGTGCCTCAGCTGTTCGCACAGCCCCGGCGCCTGGCCAGCCGCGACGGCGGCCACCAACCCTCCGGCTGTTTGCGGGTCGAACAACAGGTCGGTCCTGTCGCCAAGCGGTAAATCCGGAGCGATCGACCGATTGTCATCGAAAATTGTTGACCGGACGCCTTGGGTGCTCAACACCAGCGCTCCGGCCAACAGCGGAATTGCTTCCAGATCGAGAGTTGCACCGCAGTCCGAAGCCTCGCACATGCCGAGCAGATGCCCGGCCAAACCAAAGCCCGTCACGTCGGTCATCGCATGAGCGCCTGCCAGAATGCGGGAGGCTTCTCCTTGCGGCTGAACCATCTGCCGGAAGGCATCGACAACCCATTCGCCCTGGGCCTTGCCTGCCATTTCGGCGGCCATCAACACGCCGCTGCCCAATGGTTTTGTTAGTATCAGTGCGTCGCCCGGATGGGCACCCGACAGGGTGATCGGGTCGGTCTCGCACAAGCCGGTAAGGGTGAAGCCGATGGTCATCTCATCGCCCATTGAGCTGTGGCCACCCACGATTTCAGCCCCGGCTTTGCGCATGACCTCGGTTGCGGCGGTCATGATCTCGGCCATGGTCCGGTGCTGCAATTCGGGGGACATGCGGGGCAGGATGATCGTTGCCGTTGCCGCTTGCGGGCTGGCACCCATGGCCCAGATATCCCCAAGCGCGTGAACGGCAGCGATGCGGGTCATCAGCGCCGGGTCATAGGTGAAACCGCGTAAATGGTCCGAGGTCATCACTTGCTGCACCTCACCGGTCGTCAGCAATGCGGCGTCGTCTCCGGGCAGGGAAGTGATATCTGCGCGCTCAGGCGCGGGCAGATCGCACAATGCAGCCTGCAGCGCGCCGCGTCCGACTTTTGCGCCACAACCGCCGCACATGGGTTTTTCACCTAGTGCCTCATGCAGTCCGGCCGCGTGAAACCGCGGCATTGGAAGGCGCGCCATTTCGGGCAGGTCGCGGAATCTGTTCATGAAAGTCTGGTCGATATGGTTCTTCCAGCGCCACATCAAAGGTCCGCTGAAAGAGGTGCCCAACCGCTCGGCCAGAGCGGATTTTCCGCCCAGAGAGATCAGCTTCAGATAGTCTTTCTGCGGTGTGTACCGCCGCATCCGTCCTGCACCCAAAGCGGCGCGCAGGTTGTTGAACAAGACCGGAGCCTCTCGCACCGCATACACCCCTGCCTTGGGGCGCGGGTTTTCCGACAGATGGACGCAATCTCCGGCGGCAAAGATCACGGGGTTGCTGGATTGCAGGAACCCGTTCACGCGGATGTAACCGTCCTGCAGATCAAGGCCCGTTTGGGCGATCCAGTCATAGGGACGGGCACCGGCGGCGCCGGTCACGAACGCGGCCGGAATTTCACGGCCATCCTCCAGAACAACATGATCGGCCTCGATGCGGGAAATGGGCGTGTTTTCGATCAGATCAACGTTCAGATCAGCCATTGCCTTCCGAATGGTCGCGCTTGCCTTTGGCTTTGTAGCAGTCAGGGCTTGGGCGTTGTCGATCAGGGTCACCCGCGCGGCGCGGCCCTTGGCGCGCAAGGCGTGAGCCATTGCCATCACCAGTTCCACCCCTGCCACGCCGCCGCCGATCACCGCCACTGAAGCGGGGCCGGTGCCCTGCAGGTACGTGGCCCAACGCGCCGCGAAAGGCCCCAGCGGTTTGGCCGGGATCGCATGGTCGGCGAAACCGGGCAATGCGGGCATGTCCGAGGTGATCCCCACATTGACCGAGGCCACATCGAACGCCACCGGAGGGCGGCCGGGTGCACGGACCAGACCCCGACCAACGTCGATCCCTTCGACCGGGGCAAGGATGACGCGCGCACCGGCAAACCGGGCCAGGCGCACCAGATCTATATCCAATTCCCGGCGGTCATAGTGTCCGGCGACATAGCCAGGCAGCATACCGGAATAAGGCGCAGTAGGACCGGGGTTGATTACCGTTAGCCGTGCGCCGGGCAGCGGGTTCATCCCCCATTTGCGCAGCACCAGCGCATGGGTATGCCCGCCGCCAATCAGTACCAGATCACGGGTCAGGGGCAGCGGAGGGTGATGCATGAGATTTAATTCGCAGTGTGGTCAGGGACATCCTCGACCTGCTCGACCGCGTGAGTGGCCCATAGTTCATCCTCGCCCGCGTCCGGCAGATCGTTGGGCTTTTCATGGCGGTGAATGTGCCATTTGGCAATGAACAGTGCCGTGATCGGCGCGGTCAGAAACAGGAAAAGTGTGATCAGCAGTTCGTGCAGCGACAGGTGCTGCTCGATCAGGACTGAGTGGCAAATCGACGCCAGCAACACACCACCCACGCCCAGCGTGGTCGCCTTGGTGGGCGCGTGCAGGCGGGACATCGGGTCTTTCAGTTTGATCATACCGAACGATCCGACAAAGCCGAAGATGCCAGAAATGATCAGAAAGAACGCGATCAGAATTTCGAAAAGGAACTCCATGTCGCCCTCACTCGATGATATTGCCGCGCAGCATGAAGCGCGCGTAGGCCACGGTTGAAACAAAGCCAAGCATGGCGATGATCATCGCGGCCTCGAAGAAAATCTCGGTTCCCTGCGCCAGACCGTAAAGGATCAACAACGCGATGGTGTTGATCACCATCGTATCCAGCGCCAGAACCCGGGTGCCAACGCCTTCGGCCGAGATGATCCGATACAGGCATAGCATGATGGCCGTTCCAAAACAGGCGAAGGCAAACCAGATCGCAACCTCGATCATTCGAAAATCTCCTTCAGGCGACGCTCATAGCGCTGTTTTATCTGATCCCGTACCGCGTCCGGGTCGGGCGCATCCAGGCAGTGAACCAGCAGGTTATGCCCTTGTGCCGACAGGTCTGAGCTGACCGTGCCTGGGGTCATCGTGATGGTTCCCGCCAAAACCGTGATTGCCTCGGGCGTGCGAAGTTCCAGCGGAACGCAAATCCAGTTGGGTTGCCGGTCGGCATCGCGTTTGAACAGGATGATCTTTGCCACCGTGATATTGGCAATCACGATATCCCACAGCACCACCAGCATATATTCCACCACCATCGGCCAGTTGCGCAGCTTGGGGC
This sequence comes from Ruegeria sp. BF7, assembly GCF_056538605.1. NCBI lineage: Bacteria > Pseudomonadati > Pseudomonadota > Alphaproteobacteria > Rhodobacterales > Roseobacteraceae > Ruegeria > Ruegeria sp. BF7. The sequence continues at coordinate 38,304 of NZ_JBQFTM010000001.1, forward strand.
GGTCGGGCCAATAGGGCTGGGTGACAAACGGGATTATAATCCCAAGGATCAGGCCGAAGACGAGCGAGTTCAGCGAGGGTTTGTTGGCCAGCAGAACCCACACAATCGTCAGCAAGAAGGTCAGGTGGGGGTGCGGGAAAATCCGGTGCAGAAGCCTCATCATTCCTCTCCTCCCAGAACGGCCGAGATGTAGTGTTCGGGTGTAAACAGCTGCTCGGCTGTTTTACCAGCGTACGTCAAGGCAGGGCCCGCGAACAGGGTCAGCATGACAAGGCCCAGAACCAGCCCAAAGACGGCGGTGAAGGCCAGTCCAGCATTGGGCTCGGGCGCAGGCAGGGCGGGGGTCTCGTCTTCCGTTTCTGGCGTTGGGTTGTGTTGGGCGTCGTGGCTTTTCCAGAAGATCAGCGAACCTGCGCGCGCGAGCCCGACAATGGTGACAAACGACCCGATCAGAACGACCGCCCAGATCGCGTTTGCATCCGGCGCGTCGCGGGACGCGTCCAGAACCAGCAGTTTGCCAATGAAGCCCGACAGCGGCGGCATCCCCGCCAGCGCGATAGCACCGACAAAGAACAAGGCCGAGATCAGACCGCTCTGCGGCATGGGTGTCTTGGGTTCGATGGAGCCGCCCTGACGCTCCATAACCAGATCGGCCACAAGGAACAGCAATGCCGTCGCAAGGGTTGAATGATAGATGTAGTAGAGCGCCGCAGCGGTAGCGGTTTCCGTGAACAGCGAAATGGCAATTAACAGCGTCCCCATCGACGCGATGGCGCAAAAGGCGACCATCCTCGCGATGTGCTGTGTGCCGAGAATGCCGACGGTGCCAACGGCCAGCGTCACCAAGGCTGCGGGTTGCAGCCATGCGCCGACCAGTCCTTGTGTCGCCTCAACCTCGGGGCCGAAGCCCAACGTGTACATCCGCAAGATCGAGTAAGCCCCGACCTTGGTCATGATCGCAAAAAGGGCGGCCACCGGCAGGGGCGCATTGGCATAGCTGGCGGGCAGCCAGAAATGCAGCGGCAGAACGGCGGCCTTGATACAGAACACAAGCAGCAAGAGAACGGCCCCAACACGCAGCAGCGCTGTGTCATCAGCCGGAAGCTCGGCCACGCGCAGCGCCATGTCTGCCATGTTCAGCGTTCCGGTCACGCCATAAAGCGTCCCCAGCGCAAACAGGAACAGGGTCGAGCCCAGCAGGTTATAGGCTACATATTGCACACCTGCTTTCAGGCGCACCGAACCACCACCGTGTGTCATCAGACCGTAGGACGCGATCAGCAGGACCTCGAAGAACACGAACAGGTTGAACGCGTCACCGGTCAGGAACGCACCGCAGACACCCATGAGTTGGAAATGAAACAGCGCGTGGAAGTGCTTACCTCTGTCATCCCAACCCGACGCAATTGCATAGAGCACAATAGGCAGGGCCAGCAGAGCGGTCAGCAAAACCATCATGGCAGACAGTCGATCCAGCACCATCACGATACCGAACGGCGCAGGCCAGTCACCAAGTTCATAGACCTGAATATCGCCGCCAGAGGCCTGCGCTGTGATGGTCAGGGCAATGCCAAGCAGCGCCACCACACCAGCAACTGAAAAGATGCGCTGCAGGTCCAGGTGGTATCGCAGGACCATGATGATGAATGGAGCCAGGATCGCGGGCAGGACGATCGGCGCTACGATCCAATGGTTCATGCGTCTTCTCCTGCGCCGTCCACGCTGTCCCGCGCGGTCATGTCGATATGGTCATCTTTCGAGGACAGATAGGCGGACAGCGCGATCATCACGATCACCGCTGTCATCCCGAACGAGATCACGATGGCCGTCAGCACCAGCGCCTGCGGCAAGGGATCGGTGTAAGGAACGTCTTCGTATTTGTTCAGAACGGCCGGTGCATCCAGTGCCAGCCGTCCGGTTGCGAACAGGAACACGTTCACCGCGTAGGTGATGAGCGACAGGCCCAGGATCACGGGAAATGTCCGGCGGCGCAGGATCAGGAAAATCCCGGCGGCGGTCATGATGCCTACGGCAGAGGCTACGAGCGCTTCCATCAGGCCTGCTCCTTCTTTTCGTCTTCTTTCAGGTCGTCCCGCAGCGGGTTGATATCCATCGGAAATTCCTGCGCCATGCCCGGCTGCCACGCGAACCGCGACAGGCTGTCCAGCGCCAGCATCACCGCGCCCAGAACCGCAAGGAACACGCCAGTGTCAAACAGGATAGCGGTGGCCCATTCAAACTCTTCCAGCGGCGGCCAATGGATGTAACCGAAATCGCTGGTCAGGAAGGGGCGATCATTGAACCACGCACCCAAACCGGTCGCGGCAGCGATCAGCACACCCCAACCGATTGTGCCATGGTAATAAAAGCGCTGCCGCTCGATGGCCCATGTATAACCGCTGGCCATGTATTGCATCAGGTACGCAATAGCTACGATCAGGCCCGCGATGAACCCGCCGCCTGGCTGGTTATGTCCCCGGAAAAAGATATAGGCACCAACCATCAGCGCGATGGGCATCATCACGCGGGTCGCCACCACCATCATCAGCGGATGGGAATCCCCCGATTGCGGCCAGTGCGGTTTTCGGTTCAGCAGATAGGCGCGGACGTTCGAGCCCAGAACCGCCTCGGTCAGGGCAAAGATGATCAGTGCGGCTATGCCCAGAACGATGATCTCGCCAAAGGTATCAAAGCCCCGGAAGTCCACCAGGATCACGTTGACCACGTTGGTGCCGCCACCGCCTTTATACGAATTCGCCAGATGGAATTCCGAGATCGTCGGGAAGGCAAAGTCCCGCAGCATCAGCGCGTAGATCAAGCCGCCGGTGCCAAGACCTGCCACGACCGAGATAGCTGCATCTCGCCAGCGCCGTGCGGCGCTGCTGTCCCACGGCGTATCCGTGGGCAGGAAATTCAGCGACAGCAGCAACAGGATCATCGTCACCACCTCGACCGAGATCTGCGTCAGCGCCAGATCCGGGGCCGACAGATAGTTAAATGCCATCGAAACGATCAGGCCGACCACACCGATCAGCACCAGTGACAGCAGGCGATTGCGGTGGAACCACATGATCGCCAGCGTTGCACCAACCAAACAAATCCAGCCGATGAACGGGATGATCTGTATCGGCAAGGGCTCTCGCGTTTCCGGGCCAATGGCACCGGTCGAATAGGCGTAATAGCCAAGCCCGACGGTGAAGGCGATCAGGATGATTGCATAGCGGCTGATCACACCATTGTGCAACGTGTCGGTGACCCCGCGGCTCAGCGTGGTCAAGGCGCCGATCACGGCTTCAAAGATCGTCTTGGCCTCGGGGCGGGGCAGGGCATTCCAAAGTGCCTCTCCCCGGCGGTGCAGCCCCAGCAGGAACAGACCGCCCAGCGTGGCCACGACAGACATATACAGCGCAGGCGTGAACCCGTGCCACAGTTTCAGCGAGTAATAAGGCAGTTTCTCACCACCGATCACAGCGCTGGACACAACCGCGACCAGAGGCCCGACGATAGCCGCCGAGTACAGCCCGATCAAAACAACCAGCACCACAAGGAAAGCCGGAGCCAGCCAAAGCCCGACAGGTGGGTCATGCGGGTGGTGCGGGTAATCGGTGCGTTGTGGGCCGAGGAAGACATGGCTGACAAAGCGGAAGGAATAGGCCGCCGAGAATAGCGCCGCCAGCAACGCCAGCCCCGGAACCAGATAATGCGAGTTCAACCACGTGGTGTGGACTGTCTCTTCCAGCATCATTTCCTTGGACAGGAACCCGTTCAGCGGCGGCAGGCCCGCCATCGACAGGGCGGCAATCGTGCCGATGGTAAAGGTAATCGGCATTAGTTGCCGCAGCCCGCCCAATCGCTTGATATCACGGGTTCCGGTTTCGTGATCCACAATCCCGGCGGTCATGAACAGAGCACATTTAAAAGTCGCGTGATTGATGATGTGGAAGATAGCGGCCACGGCGGCAATCTTGGTGCCAAAGCCCAGCAGCATCGTCACCAGCCCCAGATGCGACACAGTCGAAAACGCCAACAGCGCCTTGAGGTCGTCTTTGAACAGCGCGATGCAGGCGCCGATCAACATGGTCACAAGACCTGTTGTCGCAACGATATAGAACCAGGCATCGGTCCCCGCCAAAACCGGCCACATCCGCGCCATCAGGAACAGCCCGGCCTTTACCATCGTGGCCGAGTGCAGATAGGCCGAAACCGGCGTTGGTGCGGCCATCGCGTGCGGCAGCCAGAAGTGAAACGGGAACTGCGCCGATTTGGTGAAACAGCCCAGCAGGATCAGGATCAGCGCCGGCGTGTAATAGGGCGACGCCTGGATCAGTTCCTTGTTTTGCAGGATCACGCTCAGGTCATAAGACCCCACGATATTGCCAAGGATCAGCATCCCGGCAATCATCGCCAGCCCGCCGGAACCGGTAACGGCCAGCGCCATCCGTGCGCCCTGACGACCTTCGGGCAGGTGCTTCCAATAGCCGATTAGCAGGAATGAGCTAAGCGACGTAAGCTCCCAGAATATAAGCAGAAGAAGGATGTTGTCAGAAAGGACAATCCCGACCATCGCGCCCTGAAACAGCAGCAGATAGGTATAGAACTGCCCCATCGGGTCCTCGCGCGACAGGTAGAACCGGGCATAGAGGATGATCAGCAATCCGATCCCCAGGATCAGCAGGGCAAACAGGAACCCCAGACCGTCTAGCATGAAATTCGCGTTCAGTCCCAACGCTGGTATCCACTCGAACCGCGCCGTAATGACATCTCCGCGCATGACCGACGGGATGTGAATCAACAGCCCCATAAGCGCCAGAAATGTCGTCAGCCCGGCGGCTGATGCTGCTGCGTTTCGTCCTGCCCGGATCAGAAGGGCTGGAAAAACAGCTCCGAGGAAGGGAAGGGCCGCGATGAGGAATAGGGACAAGTGCGATACTCCGGTCTGAGCGGTCAAAAGTAATCCTGATTTTGTAAGGATAATTTTCTGACTGTCCAGCTATTGCAGGTTTTTAGCTGCATTCTAGAAGCGTCGCGCCGATAGCGTTTCAGGTGCGAAATAATGACGCGAACTTGATCTGCCGCCCGGATTTCACCACAGCGCCAACCCGACGACTGTGATAGAACCGGCCTGTCCGCGCAGGAGGTTGCTGTATGGCTGAAATGGTGAACCGGACCCGAAGATGGGTGTTGCTTGGCGGGGGTGCGGCCTTTGCCGCCGGTTTCGCCATCCGGCAATACCGCCTGATCCCCCCGGATTACGCGGGTGATAAACTGAGTGTTGCAGACGCACATGAGCAGGCGTTGTCGGGCGAAGTTCTGTTGGTGGATATCCGAACCCCGCGCGAGTGGAAGGCCACGGGCGTTGCTGAAGGCGCGTACCAGCTGGATATGCGCCGGGATGATTTTGAGCAGGCGCTGGCGCAGCTTGTCGGTGGAGACCGCAATACTCGGGTTGCGCTGATTTGCGCCCGCGGGGTGCGGTCGGCCCGTCTGAGCAACCGGTTGATTGAGGTCGGGTTCACAAATGTCATAGATGTGCCCGAGGGCATGTTGGGGTCGGCCGCAGGGCCGGGATGGGTGCGCTCCGGGTTGCCTGTGCAGCGTAATACGGGAGAGACAGGATGATCCGGGAAATGACGCTGGCAACCGGGCTGGCGCTGGCGGGCCAGACGGGTTTTGCTGCTTGTGCCGATCAGGAAGGCATGTGCGAAACCGCAACAGGTGGCTATCACATCGAACTGCCCGAGGCGGAAAACCCGCCGCTGGTGGTGTTTCTGCACGGCTATGGCGGTACCGCCACGGGAACGCTGAAGAATCGCAGCATGGTCGAGCCTCTGCTGGCGCGGGGGTATGCGGTGATGGCCCCGGAAGGGTCCCAGCGGAATGGCCGCCAAAGCTGGAACTTCTTTCCCGGATGGGAAGGGCGCGAAGAAACGGCTTTTTTGACCGAGGCTGTTCAGGATGCCTCGGACCGGTTCGGGGTGGATGCTGACCGGGTGGTGTTGGGTGGTTTCTCGGCGGGTGCCTTCATGGTCTATTACCTTGCCTGCGCCGCGCCGGAAACGTTTTCGGCCTATGTGCCCGTCTCGGGCGGTTTCTGGCGCCCACAACCCGTAGCCTGCGACGGCCCGGTGCGCTTGTTTCACACTCACGGTTGGACCGATAATGTGGTGCCGCTGGAGGGGCGGCTGTTGGGGGGCGGCCGGTTCCACCAGGGCGACATCTTTGCCGGTCTGGAAATCTGGCGCGTTGCCAACGAATGCGCTGACACCAAACCCAGCGGGTTTTCCACCACCGGCCAATTCATGCGCCGCTATTGGACTGGATGCGCCGAGGGCAGCGCGCTGGAATTTGCGCTGTTCCCCGGCGGCCACGGGGTGCCCAAGGGCTGGGCGGACATGATGGTCGATTGGTACGAAGGTCTGCCGGGTGGTTGATCCAGGCGCTTTGCGTTCAGTTGGAAACGAAACGCCCTGACTCTCCTGTTGGACGAACGCGCATTTCCTTGCTGGTGCTCACATGAAACGCAAAGCACTTTACTCGGCAGGGGTCATGACGCCTTTGCCTTCGATCAGACGCTTCAGTTCGTCCCGGTGACGCCGGGCCGAGCGGGTAATCGCAGGTTCCCGGAAATCCTCTCTCATCCCGACCATACGCCGCGCAGCCCCGGCCGAGACACCACTGAGCGCGGACAGAGGGATTGCCAGCGCAAGGCTGATCGCGATCGGCGCCAGCCAGACCGAGACGAGACCGGACAGGATACCGACGCTCAGCGCGACGCCGCTGATGGTTTCCAATGTGTGGCACAGGATCAGGGTGCGCAGGCTGTAGGTGCCGCCGTCGCGCGCCTGCGGCGACCAGCCCTTTTGAATGCCAAGCGCCGTGCGGAACACCGCAATCATCTGCTGCACCATCAGGATCGGGGCATAGAGGATCGACAGGATCACCTCGGCCAGGAAGGATGTCACGAACTTGGACCTGCCGCCGAACTCGGCATAGCGCACACCGCTTAGGGGCAGCGCCAGAACGCCCAGCACCTTGGGGGCCAGCAGCATCGCGTACATCACCAGAATGATCAGCACGTGGCGGGTTTCCGACATCTCGGGCCACTGCGGGAACATCGGGTTGTCAGGGCTGAAATAGTGCAGGACCGAGGCATCCTCGCCCTGGCCGATCAGTGCCCACATTACCAGCAGCGCGAACCATAGCGGCGACATCAGGTAACCGACCGCACCGTGGAACATGTGAAAGCGCGAGACGGCACGAAAACCTGTCGAGCCCAGCAGTTTCAGGTGTTGCAGGTTGCCCTGGCACCAACGGCGATCACGCAGGGCGTGGTCGATCAGTGTAGGCGGGGTTTCCTCATAAGAACCGCGAATGCGCGGCAGGAAGCGCACGCCCCAACCGGCGCGGCGCAGCAGACCGGCCTCGACAAAATCGTGGCTCATGATCAGCTTTTCCTGACCTTTGTAGGCCCGCAGCTTTGGCAGGCCCGCACTTGTCGCAAAGGCCCGCGTGCGGATGATGGCGTTGTGGCCCCAGTAGTTGCCTTCCTGTCCGCACCAGCGGGCCAGACCTTCGGCAAAGGCGATGCCGTAAACACCATTGGCGAACTGTTGCATCCGGGCAAAGACCGACTGTGCGCCGATCAGCTGTGGATAGCTCTGGATCAGGCCCGCACCCGGGTCACGCGCCAGCGAGTCCGTCAGCCGCAGGATGGCGCGCCCGGTCATCAGGCTGTCGGCATCCAGCACTAACATCGCATCCCAATCGGCACCCCAGCGGCTGACCCAATCGGCGATGTTGCCGACCTTGCGGTCGGTGTTTTCTTCACGACGCCGGTAGTAGAGCTCCAGACCGGGGGCGAGGGTGGTGCGCAGCGCTTCGACACTGTCCTGCTCCTGCGCCGCGATCTCGGGATCGCGGGTGTCGGACAGGATGAACATCGCGTAATGGTGCTGCCCCCCCCGCGCGCGCAGATCCTCCAGCATCGTGCGGGCGTTGCCAAGCACGTTCCACGGCACTTCGTTGTAGACGGGCGTCAGAAGCGCCACACGCAGCGGCTGCGGTCGGGTCTCGCGTTTCGGCGGTTCCTGTCGCGACAGGGACACCATGCCCAGCAGCACTGTGCAGACCGTAAAGGAAATCCAAAAAAAGTTGAACGAGATCAGCGCCAGCAAGACGCCTTCGATCAGATTGATCCCTTCAGCCCCGAACCAATCGCTCATGACCCACAGTAGGCCCAGCGTGGCCGCCATCGCCGGAGAAAACGCCAACGCGCGCCAGAACCCGGCCGAGGGCCGCTGGCCCTCGGGTACCTGCGCATCCCGGAAGTCCGCGCTGAAATCCTGCGCGGGCATGGCCAAAGGCGCCTCCGGGGGCATGATGTGCAAATCCTGGGTCATGCGGTCCAGCGATAAAGCCAGACCTCAGAGGCCGGCTGTTTGTCTTTCAGCAACTGCGCGCGCAGTTCCACGTGGTTGCGGTCGCCCGGCTGAAACGAAAACGCCAGCCGCAGGCCACCGGTATCGGGGTTGCGTTGCAGCACGCCCTCGGAGGTTGCGGCATGGGGCGAGTCGACAAAGATCGTCATCGCCTCGGGATCGTCGAACAGCTCGCTTTCCTCAAAGTCGATGACGGCCAGACGCCCTTCGCCAAAGGTGTTTTCACCCATCGCAGTATTGATTACGCGCGGCATCGGCGTGCGCTGCGGTTCTTCGCCCCAGACCAGTCGATAGGAAAGATCGACCTGAGTGCCTGCTGCATAGGGTTCCATCGGGCGCCAATAGGCTACGATGTTGTCATATATTTCCTGATCGGCCGGAATTTCGACCAACGTGACAGCACCTTTGCCCCAATCGCCATTGGGTTCAACCCAAAGGCCGGGTCGTTTGTGGTAATTCGCCTCAAGATCTGCATAGTCCGAAAACTCACGCTTGCGCTGCAACAAGCCAAACCCGCGCGGGTTCATGTCGACAAAGGACGAAAACTGCAGGCGCGTGGGGTTGGCCAGCGGGCGCCACAGCACCTCACCGGCTCCGTTGCGGATCAGCAGGCCGTCGCTGTCATGGACAGCAGGGCGGAAATCGTCGAACCGGCTGTGGTTGGTCTGATCGAACAGGAACATCGACGTTCCGGGTGCGATGCCGACATGGGTCAGCTCTTCGCGTGGGAACAGAGTGGCCTCGATATCCATCACGCAATCCGCACCAGCGGTGACGTTGAACCGATAGGCACCGGTCACGCTGGGGCTGTCCATTAGCGCATGGACGACCATGCCGCGCTGACCGGGCTTGGGGCGCTCCAGCCAGAAGCGGATGAATTCGGGGAATTCCTCGCCATCCGGGTCACCGGTTTTCAACGCCAGACCGCGGGCCGACAGGCCATAGACCTCGTGCAGTCCAATCGCGCGGAAATAGCTGGCACCCTGCCAGACGCAGAACTCGTCGGTCTTGCCGGGGCGGTGCATTTCAGTGCGCAGGCGCAGGCCGGAAAAACCCAGCGTCTCGTCGATCGGCAGTTCCGGCACGTCCTCGGACTTGTCGAACATGCTCAGATCAAAGGCGACAGGCGCGGCCATCCCGTTTTCGACCGTCATCACCTTCACCGTGCGCGGGAAATACAGGCCGGGGGTGAAGAAATCGACGTTGAAGGGTGTTTCGGTCTCAAACCAAAGCGCACGGTCCAGACGGAACCGGATCGAGCGGTATTGCTGGTATGTCAGGTTCTGCCATTCCTGCGGCACCATCTCGCGTTCGGCGTAAGGCTGGCTGGCCAGTTCCCGGGCCATGGCGATTACGTCGTTGCGATCGAACGGAGTCTCACCTCCTGTGGCAAAGGTGGCCGGCGCAAACGCAAGCGCCGAAGTCGAGGCCAGAAATGCGCGACGCGTAAAATTCATGTCTTTGTTTTCCAAGGTTGAGACTTGAACCAAGCGGCGATGTAAGCCACACCGATGATCAAAGCAAAGCCTATTGTGTTAGCGACGAACACACTGGCAACATCCCGCCCACTCAGGTCCAGTCCGACGCCGATAAGTCGTGCTGCTGCCATGGAAAATACGAACACTGCCAGCGATTGTTGCCCGACCTTGGTGATCACGGTCAGCAGGAATTGCCATACTTTGGCAGCGGCTCCGTGCCCGGTGGCGATCAGGCGGTGGCCGTGCTCGCCTGCGATGACCCAGCCCAGATAGGCCAGCGACAGGAAGTGCAGGTACCGGAACAGGCCAAAGTCTGTCTTGTCGCGTAACTCCTTGGTGACCGGCCAGACCTTACGGATTTCGTCAGCCAGATCGGGGGCTGCAGCATTGATCCAGCTAAACACTTTCCACGAGCCAAATGGCATCGAGAAGATCAGAAAGAGCGCCGCCGCCCAGATCAGGGTCTTGGACACCGGCGGTGCGGGAATCCAGCCGCGCATGAAGGCAAAGCCGGTGAAGAACAACAACTGCCAACCGAAGGGGTTGAAGAACCACTGACGGTCCGACCACGGCTCGGCCGGCAGGTCTAAAACGTCGGTCTGGGCAACCAGCCACAGCGTGACCGAGGCCAAGGCAACCGCCCAGAACCCGATCCGAGACAGGCCCATGACCAGCGGCATCATCGCCAGAACCACCAGATACATCGGCAGGATGTCGAAATAGTTCGGCACATAGGTCAGGGTGAACATCCCGACGATCTGCGGCGACGGGTCGTTGAAGAAATGCTGCAGGTTCAGCGACGAGATATAATTTTTCTCGAACAGCCCGCTCTGATCCAGTGCCGCCATGGTCATGGCGACAAAGAAGAACAGCGCGATATGCGCCCAGTAAACCTGCCAGATGCGGAAGGCGACGCGGGCGGTGCCCATCCACCAGCCTTTGCGCAGGAACGCCCCGCCGAAAGCAATGGCCGAAGCCATGCCCGAACAGAACACGAAAATTTCAGTCGCGTCCGAGAACCCAAACCGGGCTGGAATCCAGTTGGCCCATGGGTCATTGGGGATATGTGCGATCAGGATGATGAACATCGCTATGCCGCGATAGAAATCCAGCCGCGGGTCGCGCGTGCGCGCAGGGGCAGCCGTCGAGGCCACCACAGGCGCAAAATCAGAAGCGGGCGAAGCTGTCGCCATACGTATTCTGTCCTTCTTGGTTTTTTTGTTTTGTTATTCAGCCGGGACGCTTTGTGCGTCTCCGTTGTCGCGCGCCGCGTCAATCAATGCGCGGCGCGCCAGTGCATAATTATCCTCGCCTCCGGCGCGTTTGGCGCGGCGATCGTCCAGAATGTGCTCGACAGCATCCAGACGGCCCGCGCGCAGGCCAGAATCAATTGTGATGCGCTCGAATACATCACGTTGGGCGTGACTTCCACCTGCCAGTTGCATACCATTTCGGGCACTCGATAAAAAGTCGAATGCCGCACCGTAGAGACCATCGCCGAAGGCTTCGAGCCCCTTAGCGGCTGCAATGCCCGGATCGGACATGCGGATCGGAGTATCCCCCTGATTGCGCTGCGCGTCCTTCTGGATGCGTTGCAACATCTTGTTGGTCGCGTCGGTACGTTTGTCGCCGGTCAGCGCCAGAAGATAGTGCAAATCGGCAAAGATCAGGCAGCCATCTTCGGTCCGGGCAGCGCTCAGGTCGGCCAGCTCTTCCCAGCGGTTGCCGACATCGATACCCTCTAGTTCCATCCGCGACAGCAACGATGTTGCGTTGGAAATATCGCGGTAATCGTCGGTTTTGTCCTGACGGATATAGTTGTCATACAACTCCATCACCTGATCAACCTGACCCAGATCCAGATGCATCAGCGCCTTGTGCCACCAGACGTGATAGCGGAAGTTGTTGCAGTGGGTCCAGGCGTCCTCGCGCCCGGCAAGCCAATCCAGACCCAACTGCGCGTTACCGGTCATTTCATGCACATGGGCCACCGCGTGCAGGCCCCAGGCGTCGTCGGATACCATCCACAGCGCCTGACGTCCCGCGATCTCGGCCTTTTCATAAGCGCCCGTTTCTTCCAGCGCGAAGGAATGACAGCCCAGCAGATATCCACGTCCGGCATGGTCAGGTTCATAGGCGGGCATTACCCGTTCAATCGAACGGCGCATTCCGGCCGAATCGCCCAGAACAAACCGCGTTGCGTGGCTGAGCTTCATCGCCAGCGTATCCTGAGGATCGGCGCGCAGAATCTCTTCGAACTTCTTTACGGCCTGAGAGGGCAGGTCGGCCAGATACAGACCCAGCGCCTCGATATACAACCGCTCGCGCGTGGAGACCGGCTGTCGTTCCACCGCCGCATTCGCAGCTGCCAGAGCCTCAACCGCGACCGCCGTCATCTCACGCCGACCCAGCAAAACCATGAACAGACCTTTGATCGCGTGACCCAAGGCAAAGTCGGGCTCAAGTTCAAGCACTTTGCCCAGATGTAGCGGCGTGCTGGCCGAATGCGCCATGAAACCAAGCAGAACACCATTCCACGCCTCGACGCTTGCGGGCTGGCTCAGGGTGTTCATCTGTCCGAAAACATCTTGTTTCATGCGTGTGATCCGATCCAATTGTAAATTTCTACATATTCGATGTAGCAGAGACTTCGGCGGCGTCGTATCAGTATCGCTGCTGCTCTCGAATTGGTGAAATGCCGTGTGTGGAAAACGTGAAAAAAACCGCCGATTCAACGGCATGTTTCAGCAACATGCCGCCGAAATGGGCGCTGTGTTTCAATCTTCGAATGGATTTTTGGCGTTCAGTACGGCCTGAGTGTCAGCCCCAAACACGGGCGGAGCACTGCGATATGTTACGGGCGTTCGGGACAGTTTCAGCGGGTTCCCAATCAATTTCACCTCGCCCGGGGCGGCCTGCATGGCGATCTGCATCTCCCGCGCAGCGACCTGTTTTGTGGCGAATACCTGATCCAGCGTCTGCACCGGGCCAACGGGCACTTTACGCGTTTCAAGCTCGGCAATGACCGTGGCGGTGTCGTGGCTTTGCACCGCCGGGCGCAGCACCGAATTCAGGGCGTCACGGTTTTCCAGCCGCGCTGGATTGGTGGCAAAGCGCGGGTCTTCCGCCAGTTCCGGGTGGTCGATGAACTCGCAAAAGCGACGGAACTGGCCATCGTTCCCGACCGCCAGAATGACGTGACCATCCGCGGTTTCATAGACGTCGTATGGCACGATATTGGGATGCCCATTGCCGCGCCGTTGTGGCACATCACCCGAAGTCAGATAGTTCACGCCCTCATTGATCAGCCAGGAAACCTGTGTATCGACCAGTGCTAAGTCTACCTGCTGGCCTTCACCGGTCTGATCGCGGTGGCGCAGCGCAGCCAGAATACCGACAGTTGCGTACATTCCGCACATCACGTCGGAGATGCCCACGCCCACCTTCATCGGCGCGCCTTCGGGGTCACCGGTCAGCGACATGATCCCGCCATAGCCTTGCGCCATCAGGTCGTAGCCGGGTTTGGATGCGTTCGGCCCGGTCTGGCCGTAGCCCGAGATCGAACAATAGACGAGGCTGGGAAACTCTTCCGACAGGCACGCGTAGTCCAGCCCGTATTTTGCAAGCCCGCCGGGTTTGAAATTCTCGATCAGGATATCCGCGTGCGAGGCCAGCCGTTTGATCTGTGCCTGACCCTCAGCTGTGGTGATGTCGATCGCAACGGACTTTTTGTTGCGGTTGGTCGACATGAAATAGGCGCTCAGGTCCGAGCGGTTGCCGTCTGCATCCTCAACGTACGGAGGACCCCATTGCCGCGTGTCGTCACCACCTGTTGCCGGGTTTTCGATCTTGATGACGCTGGCGCCCAGATCGCCCAGCAGTTGCGTGCAGGTCGGCCCGGCCAGAATGCGGGATAGGTCCAGTACTTTAACGCCCTTCAGCGGTCCCTCAGATACGGCCATCATACCCTCCACGGTCAATCTCGGCGGCGATCACGGTGAAGTCGTCGGCCTTGACGGCCGCGTTTAACGCTGCGCGCAGTTCTTCCCGATTGCTGACGGTATGGCCGTTGCCACCAAAGGCCCGGCCCATGGCGGCAAAATCGTGGCGGTCGAAATCGACGCCCATGTTGCCCATCTGCCGCTGCCGCTGTTTCAATTCGATCAGCGCAAGGCTGGCATCGACAAAGACCAGAAAGATCGGGTTGCCGCCCATTTCGGCGGCGGTCGACAGCTCTCCGGCAACCATCAGGAATCCGGCGTCGCCCGAGAAGCTGATCACCGGACGGTCCGGTTCGGCCAGTTTCAGGCCAATGGCCATCGGCACGGCGCAGCCCATGGTGCACAGAGCCGAGGACTGGATCAGCCCGCGTTCTTCGTGGCAGTCCCACATCTGGCTCAGCAGAATGCGATGCGCTCCACTGTCAGCGGTCGCCAGCGTCTCGGCAGGCAGGGCGGCGCGGGCTTCGGCGATCACCGCCGCTGGGCCCCAATCGTCATCAGTTGGGAAGGCCTGCGCCAGCGCGGCCTTGACCAGCGCGGGCTCACCACCCGGCCATGTCGCGCGGGCAGGGTTGCCCTTGGCGATGGCCTCCAGCGTGGCACCGGTATGGGCCACCAGATTCAGTCCCGCCTGATGCATATAGTGATCATTGACCACGGCAGAGATGTCGATGACCCGCTTTTCCTCGGGGTCCCAGATTTCGCGCCAGCCGGGGCGCATTTCGATGGGGTCATAGCCAAGACACAGCACCAGATCGGACTGTTCAACCAGCGGCACCAGTTGTTTGTCGGCCAGCGGTGACAGGCCCGCGCCGCCGAGGCAGAGAGGATGGTCCTCGGGGATCACACCCTTGGCCTTGTAGGTAGTCACGAAGGGAATACTGAAATGCTCCAGAAACGCCTGTACCACGTTGCGTGAGGCGTCATAGAGCACGTCCAGGCCGACGATGGCGATGGGCCGCTCAGCGTCGGCGACCCAGCGGCGGGCCTTTTCGACGCAATTCCCCTCGGGCGCGACGGCGGCGGGTTTGGTGAGGCGACGGCGCTTCACCCCGGATACGCGCGTATCCGCGACCGAGATCGGCACGTCGATATGAACCGGGCCGGGGCGTGGTTGGTTAGCCAATGACACGGCCTTGTCAGCCACGATGTCCGCGCCTTGCGCGGTCAGGGTGAATGTCCCCTTGGTGATAGAACGGTAGACCTGCGCATGATCCATGACCTGATGCGTATAGGTCAGCGCCTCATCCGCATCGACACAGCCGGTCAGAACGATCATCGGCACCCGGTCCTGCAGCGCGTTGGCTACCACGTTAATCCCGTTCATCGCGCCGGGGCCGAGGGTGGCCACCAGAATCGCAGGCGCGCCGTCGCGGTGATGCACGGCCTCAGCCATGAACCCGGCGGCGTTTTCATGCTTGGCCAGGTGAAAAGTGATCCCCGCCTGCTCCAGCGCATCCACCAGCGTCAGAACTTCTCCACCGGGCATACCAAAGGCGTGGCGGCACCCGGCCTCGAAAAGACGTTGGGCCAATAGGTCCGCTGCGCGGGGGGATAGGTCCTGCATCAGGAAAGCTCCGAAAAACGTGTTTCACAGGAGATTGCGGAGGACGCGCCCGGACGCAAGCAGGTTCACGTCAGTGTGACTATTTGACTGCGGCTCCCGCCACTGCCTGAAACTTTGTATCCAGCTCGGCGGCAATGTCGCTCAGGGGCTCGCCCCCCTCGTAGACATAGGGCGCAAACACAAAGCTGGGCGTTTTGTAGGATAGGGTGGCGGTACCATCCTCGTTTTCGGTGACGTAGAACCGGATTGGGGCCTCGATCATCGCCTGGACCGAGGTCTCCAGAACACGTACAGCGTAGTCGTTGTTGAAGGCCCCGATCACCAGATTGCCGGGAATGACGATGCCGCGCGCGGCCGCGGCTTTGGTCGGTCCGGCCTGAGTGACCACGATCAGCCCGTTTTCTTTCACTGCAGCCTTTGTGTCGGCTACGAGTTCCTCATAACTCTTGTCAGTCGGGTAAACCGCCCAGCCGGATAGGGGTTCTTCGGCCCAGGCAGGCATGACCAGACAGCAAAGCGAAGCCCAAAGAGCGCGCATTCGTGATACCTCCAGCACCATGATTGGCTCTATTGATGACAGAGAACACGGGGCGGTGCACTCACAATCCCGTGCGTTCTTGCAGCAGATAGATATCCATGATCCAGCCATGGTCAGCCCGTGCGCGAGCGCGGGTTTCCAGAATTTGTTGCGCCACGTCGGCTAAAGGCCCCTTGATAAGCAGTTCCTCTTTCATACCCACATAGGCGCCCCACCAGATGTCATAGTCCTGCATCTCAAGGCTTTGGAACGAGCATTCGCCGTCCAGCATAACCGCTACTTTCGTGGCATTTGCAGGCCAACCTTCGTCCCGGATGCGCCGGCCCGTGGTAACAACATACGGCGCACCAAGGTCGTTGATGGGAATCGCATGGGCGGCCGTCAACGCCTGCAGCGCCGTAATGCCCGGTATCACTCGCGTCTCCGGCTGTGGGTCCAGCCGTGAAGCGATCCGCAGCGAACTGTCATAGAGCGACGGGTCGCCCCAGATCAGCAAGGCCACGTGTTGCGCCTCTGGGTGTGCTGAGATCGCCTCATGCCAGCGCAGGGCAATCGCGTCATGCCATTCGTCCACGCCGCGCAGGTAGCCGTCGTCCGAGCGACGTTTGGGGATGTCGAAATAAGCGATCTGAGGTGGCGTGTCAGTCACGGCTGCGATGATATCTTCGCGCAACCCGGCCAGATCGGCCTTGTTATCACCCTTGCGAGGGATCAGGATCAGATCTGCATCGCGGATGGCCTGCGCGCCCTGAAACGTCACGTGACCCGGGTTGCCGGTGCCGATGCCAATCAGGGTCAGGTCATACATCGTCAAACTCTGCCAGCGGCCCATAAAGGATCAGCGCCGGGGCGGTGCCGATCTCGTTTGTAAGTTGTTCCGACAACGCGCCGATGGTCGCCCGCTGCAATTTCTGGTCTGGTGTCGAGACCGACTCGGCCATCAAGGCAGGTGTGTCCAGCGGCAGTCCGTGATCGTGGAGTGTTTTGACCAGCAAGGGAAAGGTCCGCTTGCCCATGAACACCACGGTTGTCGCATCCGGATCGGCCAGCGCGGGCAGGTTCAGGTCTTCGGGCAGTTGGCCGCTGACGTCATGGCCGGTGACGAATTGCACCCGACGGGCGGTCAGACGCCGCGTCAGCGGAATACCGGCTGCCGCCGCAGCAGCCACGGCCGAGGGAATGCCGGGGATGATCTCGTATTCAATTCCGGCTTCCCGCAGGGCGACCAGTTCTTCCTCGAGCCGTCCGAACAACCCGCCATCGCCTGATTTCAACCGCACCACGCGGGCACCGGTCTTGGCATAATCCACCAGCAGGCGACTGACATGATCCTGCTTTGGCGAGGGCCGCCCGGCGCGTTTGCCAACACCAACCAAATCAGCGTCCTCGTGCGCATGGCTCAGAATCGGACCGCTGCTCAGGTCGTCAAACAGCACCGCGTTGGCCTTCTGCATCCGGTCGACCGCTTTCAGCGTCAGAAGTTCCGGGTCGCCGGGGCCGGATCCGATAAAGGAAACGAAGCCGTTCATGCCGTGGCCTCCGCAATCAGGTGAAAGAATGTGCCGGTGACGTTGCCGCGGACCGAACCGGTCTGCGGACCCTCGGCCCCCTCAGCATCAAAGACCCGTGCCAGCGGCGCATCCGGTTGCTGGACAATCGACGAGTAATGGAACTCATGCCCACGCAGAGCCGCTCCGGACGTAAAGCCGGGCATCGGTGCCAAAAGTTCCGCCTTGCGATAACCAAGGTTGAACTTGCGCTTCTCATACGAGGTCACCAGTCCCAGCAGACCGGCCATCTGGTGTTGAACACCTTCCTTGTCGATCAGTGCCTGACCCAGCGCCATGTACCCGCCGCATTCCCCGTGGACGGGCTTGGTTTCGGCGTGCTTGCGCAGCCCGGTCAGGAAGGTCTCCGCCGCGGCCAGCGTCCCGGCGTGCAATTCGGGGTATCCACCGGGCAGCCAGACCAGATCAGCATCCTGTGCAGGGGCCTCATTCGCCAACGGCGAAAACGGCAGAATCTCGGCCCCTGCCGCGCGCCAGCCTTCCAGCAAATGCGGATAGGTAAAGGAAAACGCGGAATCCCGGGCCAGCGCGATCCGTTGCGCCGGAGGACGCGGCAGCGCGGCTGACGATGGCTCCATTGGGCCTGAGGAAGCCGCCGCCTTGATCGCCTCCAGATCCACATGTTCGCGCAGAAACGCTGCATAACCGGCAATCGCACTTTCCAGATCGGGATGCTCGACCGCCTGGATCAGGCCCAGATGCCGTTCGGGCAGGGTCAGGTCTCCGCGACGGGGCAATACGCCCAGAACCGGCAGACCTGCACGCTCCATTCCCAAGCGCGTCAGCCGCTCGTGCCGAGGGCTGGCGCAGCGGTTCAGGATCACGCCCGCAAACGGCAGATCCGGGTTATACATCCGAAACCCCAGCGCGGTGGCGGCTGCCGATTGCGCCTGACCACCAACATCCAGCACCAGTACTACAGGCCATCCCATCTGCAGCGCAGTTTCGGCGCTGGACCCGTGGCCCAGCTCTCCGGGCTTGGCGACGCCGTCGAACAGACCCATCGAGCCTTCGGCGACCACGATATCAGCCCCTTCGGCCTGCGCCGAAATGGCGCCTAGCAGCGGGTCCCCCATCGCCCAACTGTCGAGGTTGAACGAGGCCCGCCCCGCTGCCGCGTGGTGGAAGGCCGGGTCAATATAATCAGGTCCGCTCTTGAACGGCTGAACGGCCAGCCCGTCTTCGGCTAACGCACGCAGCAGGCCCAGCATGACGGTGGTTTTGCCTGTGCCCGAAGACGGCGCGGAAATCAGAAGACCCGGAGGGTTAGTCATCACCGTGGCTCCAGCTCGACCACGGGCTGTCAGCGCTTTGCGGACGATAGCGGCGATCGTAATCCTTTGAATACAAGCAGCTTTCGTCGAAACCTTCACCGGCCAGCGCGGGGCCAACCATGATCAGGGCGGTGCGCGAAATGCTTTCGTCCAGCGAACCTTTCAAAGTGGCCAGAGTAGCACGGATGATCCGCTCATCCGGCCAGCTGGCGCGGTACACGACAGCGACCGGGCAATCCGCGCCATAGGCCGGGGTCAGGTCGGCGATCACCTTGTCCAGATTGCCGATCGACAGGTGAATGGCCAGCGTCGCCCCGGTACGGGCGAAGTTTTCCAGCGTCTCGCCCTCGGGCATTGAAGACGCTCGTCCGGGCGTCCGGGTCAGAACCACCGATTGCGCCAGCCCGGGCAGGGTCAACTCGGTTCCCAGCGAGGCCGCGGCAGCCGCGAATGACGGCACGCCCGGCGTTACGCTGACCGGGATGCCCATCTCTTTGAGGCGGCGGATTTGTTCTCCCATTGCCGACCAAACCGACAGGTCGCCGGAATGCAGTCGCGCCACATCCTGTCCGGCTTTATGGGCCGCCTCGATCTCGGCCATGATCTGATCCAGGTCCATCGGCGCGGTGTTGATTATCTTTGCCCCCTCGGGGCAGTGGTCCAGGATTTCCTCGGGCACCAGCGATCCGGCATAAAGGCACACTGGGCACGAGGCGATGATATCGCGCCCACGCAGTGTCAGCAGGTCGGCAGCGCCCGGTCCCGCGCCGATGAAATGAACGGTCATGTTTGTCCTCCGATGGCGACGGCGCAGGTGGCAAGCCGGTCGTCCGAAATGTGTCTGGGTGAGGTTAGCCGCGCACCGGGGCCGGCGGCAGCAAGGGCGGATGCTTCGGCCACGCTGCCAGTGCCATAGCTGGCGCGGCTGCGGTTCGAGCAGGTGAAGGTGCGCTGTCCGGCCAGATCGGCGGGCGCGATGAAATACAGCGGCAGGCCTGTGGATGCCGCGAATTCCGTCAGCGCGGCGTGACTTTCTTTGTCGATGACTGTGGCGAGTGCTTCGACCTGCCAATCGACGCTGGCCCGGTCGAAGGCTGCGCGCAGGCTGTCCAAAGTGGCCGCCGAAGAAAACCCCAAACCCGCTACAATCATAGGGTGACGCTCCACTGCACCACCGGGTAAGCGGATTTCCAGCCGCGCCGGGGGCCAAGGGCCGAGGCCTGCGCCATCTCGACCCGCAACAGTTCACCGCCCAGTTTCTCGTGCCATTGCGCCAGCAACGCCTCGCTTTCCAGTGTCACCGCATTGGCGACCAGCCGGGTACCCGCGGGGAGGGCATCATGTATCCACTGCAACAATTCGGCGCTCAACCCGCCGCCGATGAAGACGACATCGGGCAGGGTAAGCTTGATCAAGGCATCCGGTGCGGTACCGTGCACCACATTCAGGCGATCCTGTCCCAGTGCATCGGCATTGCGCCGGATACGTTCTGCGCGATCTGCGCGGGGTTCGATCGTGGTGGCTGTCAGAGTCGGGTCGCACATCAGCCATTCAATGCTGATCGAACCGGTGCCGCCGCCGATATCCCACAGATGCTCGTCCCGCTGCGGTGCCAGTGCCGACAGCGTCAGCGCGCGGACCGGGCGTTTGGTGATCTGGCCATCTGTTTCGAAAATCTCATCGGGTTTGCCCGAGGCCTTCGGGAAAGCGCGCCCTGCGCCCGCGACCTCTAGCCCGACGCAGACAGGGTGGTCAAAGCTACCGAGCAGAGCCTCGGTCAGCGACACGGTCCGCGCGCGTTCGCGGGGACCGCCGAGAGCCTCCATCACGTGCAGGGCGCTGTCTGCAAATCCGGTCTCGGTCAGATAGGTTGCCAGCTCCGCAACTGCGGCGCCGTTGCGTAGCAACAGGATGGCGCGCAGGCCGGAGGACAGATGCGGCCGAAGCCGGGTCAGCGGGGCCGCGTGCAGGCCAAAGGTCAGCGTGCTTTCCAACGGCCAGCCCAGTCGTGCAGCTGCCAGAGAAAAGGTTGATTGGCCGGGTAGAGCTGCCCATTCCCCGGCCTCGAAATTACGCGCGATGACCGAGCCTGCGCCGAACCAGAACGGATCTCCAGAGGCCAGAACAACGGTTGGCCGCCCCCGGAATTTGGTCAGGATCGGCAGACCATCTGCGAACGGTACAGGCCATTCGATCCGTTGCGCCGAGGTTTCGGGAACCAGCGACAGATGGCGTGGCGGGCCCATGATGATTTCGGCGCGTTCCAGCACTTGACGACTTGCGGGCGGCAGGCCATCCAGTCCATCTTCGCCCAAGCCCAGAACGGTCAGCCACGGAGTTTCATGCATGACACATCTCCTGATTCTTGGTGGCACGACCGAGGCCAACACACTTGCCAAGTCTGTGGCTGAACAGGGGCTTCCGGCCACCTATTCCTACGCTGGGCGCGTTGAAAAACCGCGCCCGCAACCTTTGCCGGTGCGTGTAGGCGGATTTGGCGGCTCCGACGGTCTGGCAAGCTATCTGCGGAACAACACGGTCACCCATGTGATCGACGCCACGCATCCCTTTGCCGCACAGATGAGCGCCAACGCTGTCGCGGCGTGTCATGAGACCGGAGTGCCTCTGGCCGCGCTGACCCGCCCGGCATGGGAAGCGCAGGAAGGCGACCGGTGGCACCACGTCGCGGATATCAACGACGCGGTCGCAGCGCTGTCCGGCAAGCCGCAGCACATTTTTCTGGCCGTCGGTCGGATGCATCTTGAGGATTTCGCCGCCCAGCCCCACCACCACTATCTGCTGCGGTTGGTTGATGAACCGGACGAGCGGCCTCTGCCGAACTGCAACGTAGTTGTCGCGCGCGGGCCGTTCACAGTTGAGGATGATCGGGCGCTGATGCAGCAGCATGGCATAGAGTTGGTAGTGTCCAAGAACGCGGGCGGCACCGGCGCGCGTGCCAAACTGGACGCCGCGCGGGCGCTGGGCGTGCCGGTGCTGATGATCGATCGTCCGGCCTTGCCGCTGCGGACCGAATTGTCGAATGTCGCTCAGGTTCTGGACTGGCTGGTTCATTCCGGTGTGAACCTCGGGGTATAGACGATCGGGGGGCCGTTCCGTTCTATCACACGCGTCAGCGAGGAGCCGACAATGACCACCGTCTGCATGTCGGCCATATCCGGCGTCGCCTCGGCAAGGGTCGAAACCCGGATGGTTTCGTCGGTGCGGGATACGGCGCGGGCGAACAGGATAAGACGCTCGGGCTCGCATTCCTCGCGTAGAATTTCGAGCGTCTTCACAAAGCCTTCGGGGCGGGATTTCGAGCGCGGATTGTAGAACGCCATCGCAAAATCCCCTTGCGCGGCAAGGCGCAGGCGCTTCTCGATCAGGGACCACGGTTTCAGGTTGTCGCTAAGGTTAATAGTGCAGAAATCATGCCCTAACGGCGCGCCAGCACGGGCGGAGGCCGCCAGCATCGCGGTGATCCCGGGCAGAACGTCGATGGGGATGTCGCGCCATTCGGCGGGACCGTTCTCCAACGCTTCGAACACCGCGGCCGCCATCGCAAACACGCCGGGATCGCCCGAGGAGACGACGACCACGCGTTTTCCCTCGGCAGCCATCTGCAGCGCGTGCTGCGAGCGGTCAATCTCGACCCGATTGTCGCTGGCGTGCAGCGTCAGGCCGGGCCGCTCGGCCACGCGTGCGACGTAGGGGATATAGCCAACGATATCTGTGGACTCGGCCAGCGCGGCTGACACTTCGGGTGTCACCAAATCTTCGTTACCCGGCCCAAGGCCCGCGATCTTGACCCATCCGCTCATGGCCGCCGCCCCTGACCATGCACGATGATGATCGAGAAATAGGGGGTGACCTTGTCACAGGCCTCAGACAGTTTCGTCACCGTCTGGTTCGGCATCTGGGCAAATTCCACGATCCACGCGCGATCATATAGACCAGCCGTCTTCAGCGCTCGTGTCACTTTGTCGATATTGCGCCCGATCTTCATCACGACCAGAGCGTCTGTCTGCGCCATGCGCTGCGCCAGATCTTCCTCGGGCAGGGTGCCGACCAGTATGGTCAGTACGTCGTCGCCCCAGGTGATCGGGTCGCCGGTCGCTGTCCATGCGCCGGACATGCCGGTGATAGCAGGCACGACTTCGACATCAGCCTCGTCTCGCAAGCGGCTGTAAAGATGCATGAAAGAGCCGTAGAAGAACGGATCACCCTCGCAAAGAACCACGACTTCCTCACCCTGATCTGACAGGGATTTCAGATGCGCGGCGCAGTTTTTGTAAAAGGCCGAAAGCAGTTCGTTATAGCGTGGGTCGGTCACGGGGATTTCCGTGGTGACCGGGTATTCCATCGGGAATTCTACCGCACCTTCGGGAATCATGCCGTTGACGATCTTGCGCGCCTGACCGCTGCGGCCCGGTTTGCGAAAAAAGGCGACGTGGCGGGCATTGCGCAGCAGGCGGTCGGCCCGGACACTCATCAAATCCGGGTCACCGGGGCCAAGGCCCACACCGTATATCTTACCCGCGCTCATTCGGCGCGGCTCGCGATGGCGTTGACGGCGGCCACGGTGATGGCGCTGCCGCCCAGTCGGCCTTTGACGATGCAGGACGGCACGGGTTGCGCTTCCCACAAGGCGTCTTTGGACTCAACCGCGCCGACAAAGCCCACAGGGCAGCCGATGATGGCGGCGGGGCGTGGGCATTCGGGGTCTTCCAGCATGTTCAGCAAATGGAAAAGTGCGGTGGGCGCGTTACCAATGGCGACCAGAGCACCCTCCAGATGCGGGCGCCACAACTCCAGAGCGGCGGCGGAGCGGGTGTTGCTCATCTCGGCGGCCAATGGGCGTACACGCTCGTCATGCAGCGTGCAGATCACCTCGTTATCGGCGGGCAGGCGAAAGCGGGTCACCCCTTCGCTGACCATGCGCGCGTCACACAGTATAGGCGCGCCGTTTTCCAATGCGATGCGAGCGGTCGAGACAAAACCCGGCGAGAAATGTACGAACTCTTCCAGCCCGACCATCCCGGCGGCGTGGATCATGCGAACGGCGACCTGCTCTTCGTCGGCGTCGAAACGGGCCAAGTCGGCCTCGGACCGGATGGTGGCGAAGCTTTCCTTATAGATCGCCGCGCCGTTGGTTTCGTATTCATATGGCATCAGGTGAAGTCCATGGTCTTGAGTGTTTCGGGGCTCAGCCCGCGCTGGCTGGGCTCATCCCCCGCGCGGCCCTGTTTGACAAGATCAAATCGTCCATTGTCACCGACTAAAGTGATATCTGCGGTTCCCATCCGAGCGCAGCCCTTGGCGCAGCCCGAGACGTGCAGGCTGCCCGAGACGCGCGGAGCGAGCGCGCGAGCAATGTCGCGTGTTTCCGCTTGCGCCTGCGGGCAGAACGGCGCGCCGGGGCAGGCGTCGGTGGTCATCAGCGGGTCGGTACCATCGGTGACAAAGGCGGAAGCGGGTATCGCCGCCCCGCCTTCAAGCAGGATCAGCCGCCACGGGGTGACCCGCAGAGCCGACGCGCCGGTGTCTTCGATCAGGTCGAACAGACGCCGTGCTGGCAGTTGCCCGAAGGCCGCACCATAAAGTGCACCGAGTTCGCAGGCACCGGGTCGCAATGGCGCGCCGATGGCAGCTGGTGCGCTACCCTGCCAGTCCTGCGGCAAGCCCAGCGCCGCAACCACCCGCGCCATGCGGCGTGTTTCGGGCGTGAAACTCTTAGCGAACCAATCGGCCAGAGCGATCAACTGGTCGATGGCTTCAGATTCCGCCACGCGGTACCCGGTTTCACAGCCGTCGGCGCGCAGGATCAGGCCCTCGGCACCGGTTTCAATTCGGATATCCGCCGAATCCCCAGCCAGCAGACGCTCGGGGCCAGTGTCGATGGCAAAGCCGAATTTCGCGGGCAGGGCAGGCAGTTCCGCCAGCCGGTTGATCAGTTCTTGGGTCAGTCGCGCGGTCAGATCACTTATGTCATACAAGGGTGACACGAGGATATTGCGACGTACTTCGATGCCAGGTTCGGAATCCAGCAGGTCCAGCGCTGCAAGCTCCGCAAGCAGCGGCTGATGGTCGGGCTCTTTCACCCCTCGCAGCTGCAGATTGGCGCGGTTGGTCAGGTCAATGGTGCCATTGCCGAACCGTTCCGCCAGTTCGCATAGCCCAAGCGCCTGCGCGGCGCTCAACCGGGCCAGCCGGGGTCGTACCCGTACAACCAGCCCGTCACCGGACATCATCGGGCGATGGGCGCCGGGACACCAGCCTTGGACGATTGGCGCGCTCATTCCAGGCCCTCCAGGTTGGCCCGGATAGAATTCCGGCGCGTGTTCCAAAGCCCTGCCTCCAGCAGCGCAAGGAACCTGTCTTTCATGGCCTGATGTGCCTGCGGGTTGGCCTCTTGCAGGAAGGCATCGACCTCGGCATTGCCCAGCGTGGAATCGTGGTAGAGTTCGAACAGATGCGGCGCGACTGTGTTGGACAGATGCGCGAACGATGCCATGTGATCCAGCGTTGCCGCGATCTCGGCCGCGCCCCGGAACCCGTGACGTTGCATTCCCGAAATCCAGCCGGGATTGGCGGCACGGGCGTGGACGACGCGGCTGATTTCTTCGGGCAGGGTCCGCGCGCGTGGGTTTTCCGGGTTGGTATTGTCCAGATGGTAGAGCTGCGCAGTGCCGCCGGTGATTTTCTTGGCGGCGGCAAACCCGGCCTCATGCGTGGCATAGTCATTGGCCAATAGCAGGTCGGTTTCCGTCAGGTCCTGCAGGTGCACGAAACTGTCGGCGCTGGCGACACGTTTTGTAATGCCGTCTTTGTCCGGCGCTATATGCTCACCTTCCAGCGCGAAGGAACTGGCCTCCAGCCACGCTTCGCCCGCCTGTATTCGGGCCTCATCCGTATAGGTCTCGGACAGGTGCGTCATGTTCAGGCCATAGCTGCCGGGGGCCGGGCCATAGACGCGAGCGGCGGGTTCCTGACCGGTATAGGGGTTCCAGTCCGACGCTTCATCGCGTTCTGACAGCGCCCTTACCGCCTGACCGAACAGTGCCGAGAGCGTCGGGAACACATCGCGGAACAAACCCGAGACGCGCAAGGTCACGTCTAGACGCGGGCGGCTCAGGTCGGTGATCGGCAGCACCTCGATGCCCGAGACCCGCTCGGACCCCTTGTCCCAGACCGGTTTCACGCCCAGCAGGTGCAGCGCCATGGCGAATTCCTCACCCGCCGTGCGCATGGTGGCCGAGCCCCATAGATCGACGATCAGGCCCTTGGGGTAATCGCCTTCCTCCTGCAGGTGTCGCCGGACCAGTTCTTCGGCCAGTTTCACGCCTTGGGCATAGGCGGCGCGGGTCGGCACCGAGCGCGGGTCGGTGGTATAGAGGTTCCGCCCGGTGGGCAGCACGTCCGACCGCCCCCGATAGGGAGAGCCCGACGGCCCGGCCTCGATCCGTTTGCCGGCCAGCGCGTCAATCAGAGCGTTGCGCTCTGCGTGGGCCGAGGGCGCGGGGTCGAAATTGCCGGTCACCTCGGGCACACGGCCAAAGATGTGCAGACCGTCACCGAACTGGCTTTCCTTGATATCGCAGACAAAGCGGTCGATGCGGGTGATTGCCTCGGCGGTGCAGGTGGCCTGATCGAGGCCAAGGTCGCTTTCCAGTCCGATAGCTTGCGCCTCGTCGCGGATGTCTTCCTGCAGCCGGTCGCGGCGCTTGGGGTCCAGACCGTCGGCGTTCGAAAACTCATCCAGCAGCGATTCCAGTCGCACCATCCGGTCCGGCGTGCCGCTTTCCTTCATCGGAGGCGGGATGTGACCCAGTGTGACCGCGCCGATCCGGCGCTTGGCCTGCGCGGCCTCGCCGGGGTCGTTGACAATGAAGGGGTAAATCACCGGCAGATCGCGGATCAGCGCCTCGGGCCAGCAATCGGCGGACAAGGCGACCGATTTGCCCGGAAGCCATTCCAGTGTCCCATGCGCACCGATATGGATCAGAGCATCCGCACCCAATCCTTTGCGGAGCCAGAGATAGAAGGCCACATAGCCGTGGCGTGGAGTGCGTGAGAGGTCATGATAGTCGTCATCGCGCAACTCGGGCGTGCCGCGCTCCGGTTGCAGCGCGACCAGCGCCTTGCCGCGCTGCAGAGCGGTAAAGTGGAACGCACCATTGGCGAAGGCCGGGTCGCCCTCAGGGGCGGCCCACACTGTTTGCAGGTCCGCACGCAGTTGTTCCGGCAGGTCGGTCAACGCGGCGCGATAGTCTTCCAGTGACCAAGAAATGCGGGCGTCCAGCAGGGTTTGGGCAATCGGTTCCGCGGGCGCGGTGTCATAACCTTCGCCCTGAAGATCAGACAGCATTGCTTCGGCTGAAGCCAGCGCGTCGAGGCCAACCGCATGGGCCATCTGCCAGTTCTTGCCGGGGTAGGTGGACAGCACCAGTGCGGGAACCTGATCCGCTTTGGGCTTGTCGTGCAGGTTCAACCAGCCGGTGACGCGGTCGACAATGGCTTCGATCCGCTCAGGCTCGGCACGATGGGCGAAACGGGAATATTCCAGATGCGGATCGCGCTTGCCGGGTTCCTTGAACGAGGCAATGCCGGCCGAAATCCGGCCGTCCACCTCGGGCAGTACCACATGCATGGCAAGGTCGGCAGGCGACAGGCCCCGTTCCGCTTCGGCCCACGCTTTGCGGCGC
Source organism: Ruegeria sp. BF7 (assembly GCF_056538605.1). Classification (NCBI taxonomy): domain Bacteria; kingdom Pseudomonadati; phylum Pseudomonadota; class Alphaproteobacteria; order Rhodobacterales; family Roseobacteraceae; genus Ruegeria; species Ruegeria sp. BF7. The sequence continues at coordinate 65,873 of NZ_JBQFTM010000001.1, forward strand.
GAGGTGGCGAGGGCGACCTGAAACACCGGCACGTTTGCCGCGTCCAAGGGCGAAGTGCCCGATGCGCCTTTGCCCGAGAAAGAGGTGGCGTTGATGATCGCTGAGGGCTCCGATACAACGACCTGTTCACGCAGCCATTCAGCGGCGGTTGGCGCTTTCAACGAAGGAGCGAACAGGCCAATCGCATCCAGTCCCCGGTCCCGTAGGCTGCGGATCAGGGCGGCGACCGGAGCAGTGTCGGCCGATGTCAGATAGGCGCGGTAGAAGGTGACGAGGATACGTCTCGCATTGCTTGTGAACGCTATATCCACCGGGATCACGCCGCGGTCCGGGCACCAGACGCCGCAGTCGGGTAAGGTCTTTGCGCCCATCACCGGGCCGGCATAAAGACCCGCTGCCAGCGCCATTTGCGCCAGCGCAGCCTGTGCTGCAACCTCGCCGCCAGTGTCACACAGATGCGCCAAGCGGCGCAGGGTCGAGACCGGTAGGGTGGAGTAATCATCCAGTCGCGTGTCCTCACGCCCATCCGCAGGCAGAACGGCCAGCGCGATGCCTTTGGCCTGCGCCAGCGCCAGAACCTGCTGCAAGCCGTAAGACCAATAAGGAACACCGCCGATCAGGCGGATCAGGATGCCCTTTGCACCCTCCAGAGTTTGTTCAACATATGTGTCGACAGACAGAGGGTGTTTCAGCGCCGTCAGGTTGGCCAGCCGCATCGTCGGCATCCGCCCCTCGGGACCGCCACCACGATGCCAGCCCGCCGCGAAAGCACCAAGGTCGCTGTCGGAAAAGGACAGCACAACCAGATCCGCCGGGCTTTGGCCCAGATCGGTCGGGGGCTCGGTTTCTTCTAACCCGTGGCTTTCGCGGAAGACGACGTGCATGGCTTACTCGGCGGCCTCGGTCACACCCACGAGGATATCGCGGATTGCGGTTTCTTTGATGTCGTCATGCTCGGCAATGACCACCAGACGCGAGCGACGATCCTCGCCGGGTTCCCAGGGGCGGTCGTACTGGTGACGGACGCGGGCGCCAACGGCCTGCACCAGCAAGCGCATCGGTTTGCCCTGAACAGCGGCGTAGCCTTTGACGCGCAGGATGTTCAGTTCGGTGGCCATACGTTCGATCTTGGCGACCAGATCGGCGGGATCGGTTTGTTCCGGCAGTTCGACGATGATACTTTCGAAGTCGTCATGCTCGTGGTCGTGATGGCCGTCGTGATGCGATGGGCGGGCGTCCATGTCGTCCTCGGCTGCTGCTTCCAAACCCAGCACAACGCGGACATCCACTACACCTTCGGCCACTTCGACGACGGGCAGGGGGCGCGGCGCCTCGGCGGCGATGATCTCTTTGGCCTTAGCCACACCTTCGGGACCCGCCAGATCAGGCTTGGTCAGCAAGATGATATCGGCACACGAAATCTGGTCCTCGAACACTTCGGACAGGGGCGTTTCGTGATCGATCGAGTCATCGGCCAGGCGCTGGGCATCAACGGCCTCGACACTAGGGGCAAAACGACCGGCGGCGACGGCCTCGGCATCTGCCAGAGCGATCACGCCATCCACGGTGATTTTGGAGCGGATGTCGGGCCAGTCAAAGGCCTTCAGCAGCGGCTTGGGCAGAGCAAGACCGGACGTTTCGATCAGGATGTGATCGGGGCGCGGCTCCAGCGCCATCAGCGCCTCGATAGTGGGAATGAAATCATCGGCTACGGTGCAGCAGATGCAGCCGTTGGCCAGTTCCATGATGTTTTCCGCTGGGCAATCCGGGATGGCGCAGGATTTCAGTATATCGCCATCTACGCCCACATCGCCAAACTCGTTGACCACAACGGCAAGACGCTTGCCCTGCGGGTTCTGCATCAGGTGTTTGACCAGCGTAGTCTTGCCCGAGCCCAGAAAGCCGGTGATCACAGTGACGGGGAGTTTTTCGAGATTGCTCATTTCAGGGCTCCAATCGGGGGAATGCGGGCCGCACAGTTTTTGCGGAAATGTTCGGGGCGTTCGCGCCATTTGACCAGGCCGTCCTCGGTCGCGAGGTACTTGGTGGCACCTTCGACAATGGTTTCGACATGGTCGTTTTCGTTGAGGTGTTCATAGACAAAGGTCCAACGTTCCAGCCCGCCGCGCAGCACGATGGAACAACCTTCATCACAGTTCGACAGGCATTCCACGGCTTTCAGCGTGATGCCCTCGGGCAGTTCCGCTTGTTCCAGCGCTTTATGAAGCAAGGTGCCGGGCCGTTGCGCGTCGTCCTCGGCAGGCAGGCCACGGCGGCACGTGGTACAGACCAGCAGCTCAACAGGTGCGGTCTCGGTCATGTCTCTCATCCCCCCAAATCCTCCTTGCGGGGGACGGGGTTTCATGCGGGCCACGTGTCGCAACATGGACCCGACACCGGAACACCCCGCCCGGTTTCATCTTCGCGTGCTGGCAGGTCTCCCGGCTTGCGGATGTCAGAGGCGGGCCTCTGTCGGATGTCCCGCCTTCCCGGCCAATTTGGCCAGTGGCTATGGGCACCCTCTCCGGTCACGGTCGCGGGGGCGGCTGCGTTTGACGGATGGCCGTTGACGCATTCCCTTTTCATCCATCCTGGGATGGACACCAACGCAAGCGACATGCGGCACGGGCAGGGGCCTTGTCAAGCGCGAGACAGGGGTAGAAACCCCATAGAACAGAAAAGCGACCAGCTTGTGTCAATCCGCGGCATCCGCCACCAGCCGGTCCTGCAACCACGCGCAAAACAAACCCGCCGCTGCCGTGGATTGCGCGGCCCGTTGAGCGCTGACCAGATAATGCGACTGGGCAAAGGGAATCGCCGGACCCGCAATCGCAATCGGTGCGCCTTGCCGAATTGCGTTTTTTGCGAACCGTTCAAGGATCGTGGCATATCCTGCACCGGCCATCACTAGTTGCAGCGCTGCCACCGTGGTGTCCACAGAATGCCGAGGCGGCTGGTCGGGCGGCGCTATGCCGTTGGCCTGAAGATACCGCGCCCAGTTGTCCTCGTATCCAAGGATGTGAATCAGTGGCCCGTTTGGCAGGGTGATCAGTTTCGCTGAGTCGTCCCCAGCCCGACAGACCGGGACTAGCTTTTCGTCGGTGAGTTTTTGGGATCGCACCCCCGGCCAGTCGCCATAACCCAGCCGGATTTCCACATCCACATCGCCGGGCGTCCCACTATCGTTCCAGATGTGAGAGACAAGTCGGACCGGAATACCCGGATGCTGCGCGGAGAAGTCAGGCAGCTCGGCAGCCAACCAATAGGTCGCGGTCGAAATTGCCGCCCGGATCGTCAGGGTCTGGCGCGAGGCCGGGCCAAACAGACTGTTGGTCGACAGCGCAATGTCGGCCAAAGCGCGCCGAACCGTCAGCGAATAAGACTGCCCCAGCTCGGTCAGTTCCAGACGCCGTGCATTTCGTGTGAACAGCTTTTGACCCAACTCGGCCTCAAGGGACCGAATGTGCAGTGAAACGGCTGTTTGCGTCAGGCCAAGTTCACGCGCGGTTGTGGTGAAATTCAGATGGCGCGTAGCGGATTCGAAGCTGCGCAGCCAAACGGGATTTGGAAGGCGATCCATTTACCACCAAAAATTTTTACCTATATCGCGTATTATTATTCATTTTCGTTTCCGACAGGCAATAGGGATACTCGGCACAAACGGCGACCTTCGGGAGGGTGAAATGAAAGTCGGATTCATCGGTTTGGGTAATGTCGGCGGCAAGCTGTCCGGCTCACTGCTGCGCAACGGAATTGACTTGACGGTCCATGACCTCACCCCCGATCTGGTGGCCGAATACGTGGCCAAAGGCGCCAAAGCTGCCGAAAGCCCGGCGCAGATGATGCGGGATTGTGATGCAGTCATTACTTGTCTGCCGTCCCCGGCCGCCTCGGACACCGTGATGAAAGAGATGCTGCCCGAGGTCGCTCCGGGCAAAATCTGGATGGAGATGTCGACCACCGATGAGACTGAGGTTATGCGACTCGGCGCGATGGTGGTCGAACGCGGAGGCGCCGCGGTCGATTGCCCGGTGTCCGGCGGGTGCCACCGGGCGGCGACCGGCAACATTTCGATCTTCGCAGGGTGCGACCGCGAAACATTCGAGCGGATTTTGCCGTTTCTAACCACGATGGGACGGCGAGTTCTGCACACCGGGGAATTAGGTTCGGCCTCGGTCCTGAAGGTGCTGACGAATTATCTGGCCACCGCCAACCTGATCACCTGTGCCGAGGCGCTGGTGACCGCCAAGGCTGCCGGGATGGACCTCAACACCACCTATGAGGCGATCAAGATTTCCTCCGGTACATCCTTCGTGCATGAAACCGAAAGCCAGGTCATCCTGAACGGATCGCGCGATATCTCATTCACGATGGACCTTGTCAAAAAGGATATCGGGTTGTTCCAGGACGTGGCCGATCGGGCCGGAGTGCCGCTGGAAATCAACCCGGTGATGATCCGCATCTTCGACGATGGCATCGCCCGTTTTGGCGAACGAGAACTGTCTCCGAACATTATCAGGCGGTTAGAGGAGGCCACTGGCCTGGACATCACAGCACCCGGCTTTCCGCCCGAGATGCTAGATGACGAACCGGAAGAACCGGGCTACGAAGTCATCCCGCAGGGCCGAAGGGCGGAATGACGCACTACACGGCGCAATACGGCCAGTTGTCAACGTAGAGCAGTTGAGGCGAGTACCTGTTTTGAAATCGAACCTTACAGAGAAAAAATAGATAAAAAACAAGCACCTAAACGGGTTTTTCTGTCTTTGGAGCCAAGGAACGTTGCGGGGTTTTGGACAGCTCACTTAGCGACCCAGGTTTTCGCTTGCTGCTGCGGATACACGATCCGTCATTTAGGTGAGCCTGCGAACGCCGACCTTTCCTCGGTTGTTTCATTGCACTTTCAGCCCCTCGCGGCAGCGCAGCGATCCTTCGACAGCCATATCGACCGTATTGACGGGCCAGCTCGATCAGGGCGGCCACCGGTCGGTCTTCGCCTGCGCGACCTTGTGGGACGTTCCGTTGCGTGGATCGGTTTTGTCCCAGCACGCGGCAGGCGCGTCTCTCGGAAACGTTCAGCTTGTTGCGTACATGGTTATTGCAAACACGACGACGAGCGGGGTCAAGTAGGGCCGCACGTTCAGGCCGGAAAATCAACCTCTGGATGATTTTCTTTTCGGCCTTCATCCTGTGTAGTTTCCGTCAGGATCAGTTTGTCTGACGTCAGATCTGAAACCGCACGTCGCGGTCTCTCGTTCTCCTTTTGAAGCCGCGTCAGTTTTTTCAACTGGTCCACGCCCATTCCGCCGTATTTCTTTCGCCCGCAAAAACAGGTTTGTTCGACAACGCCAAACTGCCTGACCACATCGAAACGGGACATGCCTTGCCCCATCAGAACTTCCACCTGCCATAACTTCGAGGCAATCTCTTCGGGCTTCGGTCGCTTGTTGGCCATCCTTGGTCCTCCGTTCTCCAAACATAACGGTGGACCAGTTCAGTTGGGGAGGCTCAACTTTCTGCGGAACTTGCACCTAGGATGATTATGCTTTGGACCTCGTTGGAGCTGCGGCCATTGTTGCCAATGCGCCTGAACTCGCCGCTGATGTCAGCAACCCTAAGAGACTCAGAGCGGGATCTGGCTGCCTTGGCGCGAGAAATATCTGGGGGTCTCCCAACTTAGGCTTGGGAATTACGAAAATGCTGTGGAAGCCTATCAGGGCGCACCAGCTGTAGGTGCGCCCATCAGTGCCCCATCACTTTCATTCCAAACGGTCTCGCGCGATCAGCTGGGCAATTGGGAAGAGGCAGAGCAGCTTATCGAAGAACTGCAAAAAAACGTGGCCTGACTTTCCGTCCCAATTTGTCGTGGACAGGATCTTCTATACCGACAGCAAAACGCGAAACTCAGTTCTTGAAACACCAAGTAGATACTGACGAAACTTGTTAAGAGGATTACCTAAATCAGCGTTCAAATTTCTGGTGGCAAAGCCCTGCTCGAATCAAAAATGTTGCGCTGAGCACGAGTGGTTGATTTTGGGAGCTTCACATCGCTATGCTGAAGGCCCTTTCAAGCAGCAAGAATGTGAAAGTTGCTACTGATCATTTCGTGAATGCGAGCGACAGGTTTGTCGCGCGTTGCAGAGAATACGCTCTGCAGCGAAACTCGCAGGCGCAGCGAACGGCAGCTTCGACTGGCTGCAGCGCGGCGACCGAGTGTTGTGCTCAACGGCAGCTATGGGCCAGAAAGCGGCCATGAGCCTTTCATTTGATGACTCTCGAATGATAGCTCAGAACCAACTTTGATCGATGCTGTTCTTTGTACCAATGGCTGCTATTCATCAGGTGACGTGCCTTGCAAACCCGCGATAATGCCACGAAAGTCGCCGACCAAGTTGGACGTAACAGATTGATTCCTGAGCTATCTCACATCAACAGAATTTCGACGTTATTCTGAGTGGAGCAAGAAGCCTAAGCCCCCAAAAGAAAAGAGACCCATGGGCCTCTCTCCATAAGCTTAGCGCCTTACATCATCTTTGCTTCCTGCGCGCAACAAACCCTGTCAAAGCAATTGCAGTTAGGAGCAAAGGAAGCCCGGCAGGGACTGGAACAGGCGAAATAGCCACATCGTATGTGGAGCCAGCGGAGCCGGATAAACCTTTGATCGAAAACGTGTAGGAGCCCGCCGCTATGTTGGAAAAAATGGACGTTCCTGCCACGATGTTGCTCGTGAAATTCACCGATGTTGTCGTAGTGCCATCGTAAAGCGAGAACCGTGCCTCACGGTCGGCTTCATTGTTCTCGGAACCCTGACTACAGTCGCTGCCGTCGAAGCCTTCACAATCATCGATATCTAGCCCGTCCAAACCTAATAGGTTCACGAAATCCAAATTGAAATTCTTTAGAGATGTAAATGAAAAAGCGTCTACTCCATCGACGATCCTACCGGCTATACCGATAGTCCCGGTAATGAGGCCAAGAGCTTGAGTGCCGTTGACGTCGCCTACAGCATTGCCGTTACCCCGGTTTTTATTGCTTTCAATGATCAGAAAGTCTGGTTGAACCGTTACGGCCGAAGCCGAAGTTCCTGCGGCAACACCAGAAATCGCTATGGCTGAAGCTGCCAGAATCTTCAATTTCATTACACCCTCTTAATCGTTACGCTTTTATTTGCCGCTAGGCGAAACTCACTTGCTACGGTGCCAAGTGCCACAAATGCTCCCCGGAACAACTTTTTCGGGAGGAACAGTCAGAGGCTACAAAGACATATTTCTGCCTTAAACCCAACATTTGTTCACAGTTTCGTCTGATTTTGCGTTGAATTTGGGCTATCAAATAAACAAAGTTTTAGCTTGAGGGAGATTTACGCCCAATGGGAAACAATTCGGTAAAGATTCGTCCAACTTGCTTCCATTCCTGCAAAGGACTTTGAAGTCTCGCCGTTTATTGGTTCTGAAGCCGTGCATTGTACGGCAGCTATCGTAGCTTCGAACCAATGGTGGTTGGTCCGCTTTGCGTTGGAAGCCCATTTTGGTCGCGGCGTAAAAAAGGGCAAAAGGTCCGCACTGCCAACTTTGGGTAAAGCGTCGATCTCGCGGGCGGATCAAATGGCTGGTTCGGTTAAGTCTGGTGTTCCCATTACTAATCCTCCGAACCGCAAAGCCCCCCTACAAAGACAACCCGGCGCTGGCGAGGGACAAAATAACAGGATGCTGTGCGGCCTTTGAGATTTGCCATATGCCCTGAGCCGTCGTTGATCCCACTTCAATCTTTCGCTCTTGCGGCAGGTCGCAGACCGCACATTCCGGACGTTCAAAGCCCGGTGTCGGATGGCCGATAAGCGGACTTTTTCCGCCTTTCGGTTGCCCTTGCTGAATGTCCGCAACTCCAAATATGATCCGACGCTTCGCCGGGTCAGTTGGTGACGACGGGGATCGCCACCCTGTAGCGTGGTCGTCAGGGTATTCCTAAATGTGCCTCACTCAGCTTGTTGGGGCTTGCGTTTAGGGAAGCGTGAAAAAAGTCGACCATCGGTTACTGCAAAGCCCAAAGCAATGATGGCAAATCCAATCCACGCATTCGGCTCCATCTTTTCGCCCAGGAATGCAACACCCAAGCCAATAGCAAATGGAGGGATCAGCAATGTAACCAAAAGAAGGTTAGCGGCACCGGCTCGCGCAAGGATTGCGAAATAGAGCACATAGGCCAATGCTGTTGATAATGCGGCCATCCCAATGAGCGCCGCCCATACACCTGTTGACAGAGCCAAGTTTGGCGGGCCATCCATCACGAGAACAATAGGGATCATAAGCACTGTGCTGCCGATCAGCATACCAAGTGCATTCACAAGTGGTGGTTGGCCTGAAAGAGCAGTTTTGCCCCAGACACCGGCAAAAGCATAAGAGAGCGTCGCCCCAAGGATAGCCAGCTGTGCCAGATTGCTCGGATTGAACTCAGTTAATGCACTTGGCCCCATAATGAACGCCACCCCTAAAATACCTAGGGCAGCACCTGCTACTTTCTTCGGAGTCAGCGGCTCGTCCTTAAGAAGCAAACCCGCCACGACTGCTGCGAACATTGCTGTCGTGGCATTCAGGATTGAGGCCAGCCCGCTGTCGATTTGCGTTTGTCCCCAGAAGATCAACGAAAAAGGGATTGCGTTGTTGAGTGCTCCCATTACGAGGTAAGCGCCCCATACGCGAGAGGTGCGTGGGACACTCAGTCCTTTGAACATGACGATCAGCGCAAGGATAGGAACTGCCCAAACAACCCTGTGCAACGTAATTGTAAGTGGTGGCACCTCGGACAGTGCAACCGCGCCAAAGAAGAACGACCCGCCCCAAACAGCCGCGAGCAGAAGCAGCATGACGCTGGCTCTCAAATCCATCGTTGGCAGGGTTTGCGTTGTCATATCTAACTCTTCCGTCACTAGCGTTCCAGCTAACGGACTAGCTTGGGCAAACCTGATACCGCGACCCGTTTCTTGCGGAAAAGGCCCTGTGCAGGACAAAGCGCACCACGCAATCCCAAGGTTTGCATCTTCTCTGACGCATCGATGGTCGATGTATTAAGGGGCCCCATGAAGAAAAAACCGAGACTCCTGACCTGACCAGAACCGAGTATTGGAGCAATACGATCAAGATGAGCTTGTCCAAGTTTTTCATCCTGTGCGTTTTGCAGGATAAAGAACTGCACGGCAATGAAATCGCCAAAGAGGTCGAACGCCGCACCAAAGGTTGCTGTACGCCAAAAGAAGGCACGATATATCCGGTGCTTAAGCAATTCATAGATGACGGTTACGCGACACTCGAACCAGAGGTTGTATCTGGTCGTGAGCGGAAGATTTACGCTGTCACTGAAAAGGGCCGGAAGGCCTTTCAGGCCGCATTGGCAGAGTGGATGAAAATCAACCGTTGCTTGCAGGACTGTTCCTGATGGCTGCAAAGTAGGGAAAATTCCAACTTGAAGCTTTGATGCTCGATGCATCGAAAGGCAAAGTTACGGATATTTTAAGCTTCAGAATCTGTCCATTTGTTCACCGCGTTACAGCCCTGATGGAAGCCAAGAACATTCCCTATGAGCTGGAATTCATCAGCTTGAGCGGCAAACCGCAGTGGTTTTTGGATGTATCGCCCAATGGGCAAGTGCCTGTATTGATAAAAGAACGTGGAGACGCGCTTTTCGAGAGCGACGCGATTTTCGAGTATCTTGAAGAGACGTATCCCGCTCTCCAGCCTGGACTTTCGCTGGAACAGAAAGCCCATAACCGTGCCTGGGGCTATCTGGCGAAAAAGAACTATCTGGTGCAGTGCGCGTCGAAGCGCAGCGCCGACAAAGATGTGTTGACGGAACGGCGTATCAAACTGGATCAGGCCTTTGATCGCATCGAAAAACAGCTGGGCGACACGCTGTTCTTTTCCGGAGATTCGATCAGTACCGTGGATGTATCCTGGCTGGTTTTGCTGCAACGCGCGGCCGTCATCGAGAAATACAGTGGCTTCGACTTCATTGGCAACCGCCCGAAACTGAAAGCCTGGCAACAAAAACTGATGGAGCCCGGCTTGGCAGAAAAGTCCGTTGCCCACGGGTTCGGGGAAGCTTTCAAGGCATTCTACCTGTCTGACCAAACCCATCTTGACCGCACTGCCGCGGAAGTGGCTGCGTAAAGGACAACTCTCACGAGCAAATTTGATCAGGCACCCAACAAAACCGGCGACCACCTTGTGCGTCACAATCCCAAACAACCGAACATGTTCTTCGGCACCGATGATGTTGTGTCCCTATGGGTGGCAGGCATCAATCTGCCGTTAGCCACACCAATCACAGAGGCTTTGCAGTATGTCGCGGGTTGCGATCAGTTTGCATACGAGTTCAACTATGAAGGTATTTTCAAGGCGATCTCAGATTGGCACGAACGCCGCAATGACCTGTCGCTGGATCCTGAAACTTCGTCGCTTTTCCCGGTGTGTTGACCGCAATTTCGCTGATCATTCGTGAGGCGACCGATGAACGCGATACTGTGTTGATGCAAACGTCGGCCTATCACCAGTTTGGCAAGGTCATTACCTCTGCGGAAGTCGCGAAGGGAAACTTCTGAGCCCCGCTCGTCGCCGTGCTTGTATTGATCGTTTTCGTGCGGAGCCGAATGTCTCGGAACGCCGTGCATGTCGCGTTCTGAGGCAACGTCGATCCACACAGCGTAAGGTACCGCTTGGTCGACTTGATGAAGAACGGTTGGTGGCCGACATGATCGAGCTGACCCGGCAATTTGGCCAATACGCCTATCGTAGGATCGCGGCTCTGCTGAGAGATGCCGGTTGGCATGTGAAGGTCAAGCTGTTCTTGCTCTACCTCTTTTTTGCGGCAACCGGATAAATGGCAGCGGGTTGGGTCTTTGGATTAGTCGGCTAGCTTTTCGATTCCTGGTGTCACTACAGAAGCCGCAGAGGCGTTCTGAACCAGAATTTGGTGCCGACGCCACGAAGGATGGCTTCGTTTCGCATGGCCGACTTCAGGCAACGCTTTGATCTCGCGGGCCGAGTACCTGAAGTGAACACAGCGGTCAAAATTTCAAAAAAAGCAATTTGTGTCTGCTACTGATTGATCCGAGTAACGCGAAGTTAGTGTGGCATTGAATTGTTAGCGACATATTCAGCTATAGCTGCCCGGCTGCCACCTTGCCAGATCTGGGTCAGCCACCCGGTAAAGGATTCTGAAAACTGTGTGCCGCGGCCAAAATCACCACAGTACAGGCTTTGCTCAAGCCATAGTCCTGGATCGGTTCTGGCCGCCAACGCGGTTTCAAATAGGTTTTCCCAAAGGGGGTCATTTGGAGTGATTTCGGAGCCATCTTCACGAACTCCTGCACACATCCGGCACCAGAATGCTTCGGCCAGCGCGAGCCCGTTTACAGAAGAGCCGGACGCAAGTGCGTCGCGCAGCGAAGGCAGCAGAAACCCTGGATGTCGTGCCGATCCGTCGAACGCGACCCGGCGCGTCGTATCGTGAATTGCTGTGTTTGCAAATCGCCTCTCAACCAATCCAAGGTACTCTTTCGCAGTCGTTCCCGGGACGGCTTCGACATGAGGCAGAATTTCTTCAGCTTGAGCTTTTCTGAAGAACGCCAAGATGTCCGGGTCCTGCATGCAGTCTGAAATCGTCGGGACATTCAAAATTTCCCCGACATTTGCGAGCAGTTGGTGGCCTCCGTTCAAAATGCGCAGTTTCATTATCTCATAACTATGAACGTCGTGGGTCAACGTTACCCGAACTTGTTCAAGCGGCGGCCGCCCGGCGCAGAAGTCATCTTCGATCACCCACTGGCGAAAATTCTCGTGCGAGACGGGTGCGCGATCATCTACGCCAAGCGCGTGGCACTGCGATACAACTTGGTCAGTTGTCGCGGGCACGATGCAGTCCACCATAGAATTGGGGAACGCGCCGTTCTGGTCGATCCAGTCGGCCAGTTCAGGGTCGGACATGCGCGCCAAGCCAACGACGCAGTTCCGCAGGATGGTCCCATTGCCCTGAAGGTTGTCACAGCTCAATGCAGTAAAAGGTTTGACGCCATTTGCACGACGCTGCTTTAGCGCTGAGACAATAGAGCCGAAGGCCGTGCGCGGCTGGTTGGGGTTTGCCGCATCGTAACGAATATCATTGTGGTCAGTGTTGAACGCACCGGTGTTGGAGTCCAGATAATACCCGCCTTCGGTAATTGTTAGTGAAACGATACGGATGGATGGGTCGGCCATTTTCCGGATTAGAGCGGCATTGCCTGCCTCAATCGGCAAGTAGTCAATCATCGGACCAATTACCTCGGCGGATACACCTTTCGGATCCAGCTCGATCAGTGTTGTTAGACAGTCCTGCTCAAGTAGCTTCTCTCGCATCTCGGCGTCGTAGTCTCGCACACCAGCCCCGATGATCGCCCAGTCAAGGGCCTGCCCCTGCTGCATCAGCTGATGAATGTACCAGGCCTGATGCGCCCGATGAAAATTGCCGAGTCCGATATGGACAATACCCGGCGTGAGGCCGGATCGCTCATATGTAGGGTACCTGACAGTCGCGGGTAGCTCTGAAAGGCTACCAAGTTTCAGCCGTGTTGTAGGTATTGCGTGCGCCAGAGGGTCCATCAGCTCATCCAGTTTCCGCCGTCGACATTGTAGGTTTGCGCGACGATGTATTTTGCCTCGTCCGAGGCGAGAAAAACCGCCATCCCGGTCAGGTCATCGGCCCGGGCCATGCGGCCATAGGGAACCTCGGCCGCGACCTCGCGCTTTTTCTGTCCGGGTGCTTTGCCTTCGTGTTTGGCAAAAAACGCGTCGACCCCGTCCCAATGTTCTCCGTCCACAACGCCCGGTGCGATGGCGTTCACGTTGATCCCTTGCCGGATCAGGTTCAGCCCCGCTGATTGAGTCAGAGAAATGATCGCGGCTTTGCTGGCGCAGTAGACCGCGACCAAAGGTTCTCCGCGCCGTCCGGCTTGCGAGGCCATGTTGATGATCCGGCCTTTGGTGCCGTGCTCGATCATATGGCGTGCCACGGCTTGCATGGTGAACAGAGCACCTGCGACATTGATGTCAAAGACGCGGGCGTAGTCGGAGCGCTCAATTTCGACAATAGGAGCAGCGGTGAAAATTGCTGCGTTGTTGATCAGGATGTCGATGGGACCGAAATGCGCCGCTGTACATGCGACAGCTTCGTCGATGCTTTGCTGATCGGTCACATCCATTTCGACAGCCAAGGCGGCCTCGCCGATTTCAGCCGCTGCAACTTGTGCCCGCCGGCTGTCAATGTCGGCAATCGCGACACGCGCGCCCTCTGCCACATAGGCCTGGGCAAAGGCCAATCCTATCCCGCGCGCGGCCCCAGTGATAAGGGCAGTTTTACCAGTCAGTCGGGTCATTCGATCCGCAAACCTTTTGCGTCAAACCGGTGGATGACATCGGCGCGTGGGGTCAGGTGGATGCGATCCCCATGGCGGAAACCAACTTCGCCATCTGCGCGGACGGTGATTGTTTCAGCCAAACCAGTTTCGTGAACATGGAAGAATGTGTCCGAGCCTAGGTGTTCAGAGACGCTGACGACCCCAGACCATTCACCTTCGGTTTCTGAAACTGCGATGTGTTCCGGGCGGATGCCGATGGTTTGGGCGCCGTGTTTTGCGGCTTCTGGACCTTCGATGAAGTTCATCTTGGGTGAGCCGATGAACCCCGCTACGAACAGGTTGCGCGGTGTGCGGTAGAGTTCTAGCGGTGAGCCGACCTGCTCGATCACACCGGCCTGGAGAACGACGATCTTGTCGGCCATTGTCATCGCTTCGACCTGGTCATGGGTGACGTAGATCATCGTCGTAGCGAGGCGTTCGTGTAATTCGCTGATCTCCAGCCGCATTCCGACGCGCAGCGCAGCGTCGAGGTTGGACAGCGGTTCGTCGAACAGGAACGCCGCCGGTTCGCGGACAATCGCGCGACCAATTGCAACGCGCTGACGCTGCCCGCCGGAAAGTTGACCGGGGCGGCGGTCCAGATAATCGGTGAGGTTCAGGACACTTGCCGCTCCCTCGACGCGTTTGTCGATTTCAGCTTGATCCAGTTTCGCCATGCGAAGCGGAAAGGCGATGTTCTTGCGCACCGTCATGTGCGGGTACAAAGCGTAAGACTGGAACACCATGGCCAGACCGCGCTTGGCAGGCGGCACGTCGGTGGCATCAGATCCGTCAATGTCGATGGAGCCCGAGGTGATATCCTCCAACCCCGCGATCAGGCGCAGAAGTGTGGATTTACCGCAACCCGAAGGTCCGACGAAGACTGTGAATTCGCCGTCCTCGATTGTCAGGTCAAGCGGTGGAATGACCTCAACGTCGCCGAAGCTTTTGGTCACGGACTTGAGTTGAATACGTCCCATGAGGAGTGCTCCTTATTTCACAGCGCCGAAGGTCAGGCCGCGGACAAGTTGTTTCTGGCTGAACCAGCCAAGGATGAGGATTGGCGCGATCGCCATGGTCGAGGCTGCACTGAGCTTGGCAAAGAACAGGCCCTCGGGGCTGGAATAGCTGGCGATGAAAGCGGTCAGCGGGGCGGCATCGACAGCCGTTAGGTTCAGCGTCCAGAATGCCTCGTTCCAGGCCAGGATGAAGTTCAGAAGAACTGTCGAAGCGATGCCTGGCACGGCCATGGGCGTCAGAACATAGAGGATTTCCTCTTTCAGCGTCGCACCGTCCATCCGCGCGGCTTCAAGAATTTCACCGGGGATTTCACGGAAGTAGGTGTAGAGCATCCAGACGATGATCGGCAGGTTGATCAGCATCAGCACCACAACCAGACCGCCGCGTGTGTCCAGCAGCCCCAGGCGGATGAACAGCAGGTAGATCGGATAAAGCACGCCCACTGCAGGCAACATCTTGGTCGACAGCATCCACAGCAGGATGTCCTTGGTACGCTTGGATGGCACGAAGGCCATTGCCCACGCTGCAGGCACTGCGATGATTACGCCAAGAATGGTTGATCCGCCCGCGATGATTACTGAATTCCACAGAAACCGCATGTAGTCGGATCGCTCCTGCACGATGGCATAATTCTCAAGCGTCCAGTCGAAGTTCAAGAACAGGGGAGGGCTGGCAATGGCCTGCGCCTCGGTTTTGAAGCTGGTCAGGATGGTCCACAGGATCGGGAAAAAGATCAGCAGACCTATTGCCCAGGCGATAGCCGTGTTCAGTGATTTGCGTTGTGTCGTGACGGCGCGGGCCATGGTCGTTCCTCCTCACGCGTCCAGGTTTTTGCCGACGATGCGCATCAGGAAGATGGCAACGATGTTGGCAAGGATGATTGCGTAGACACCTCCGGCTGAACCAAGGCCGACATTCTGGCTTTCCAGCACGCGCTGGAAGATCAGGTAGGTGAGTGTGCGGGTGCCGAAGGCGCCGCCGGTGGTCACGAATATCTCGGCGAAGATCGACAACAGAAAGATCGTCTGGATCAGAATCACGATGGTTATCGCGCGGCTGAGATGCGGCAGGACGATGTGGTAAAATCGCTTCAGTACCGGGGCACCATCCATTTCGGCCGCTTCCAGCTGCTCACTGTCCAGCGATTGGATCGCGGTGAGCAGGATTAGCGTCGCAAAGGGCAGCCACTGCCACGACACGATCATGATGATCGAGGTCATCGATGCCTCAGAAAGCCAAGATATCGGTTCGGCTCCAAAAAGGCGCCAGAGGTGGGCAAGCAAGCCATTTACGGGGTCCATGAACATGTTCTTCCAGACCAACGCAGACACGGTGGGCATAACAAAGAACGGAGCAATCACGAGGATGCGGACAACGCCCTGACCCCACATAGGTTGATCCAGCAGCATGGCCAGCAGGATGCCCAGAATTACTGTGATCACCAGGACGCCGCCGACGATCACCAGCGTCGCTTGCACCGCGGGCCAGAAAGAGCTTGAGGACACGAACCGGACGTAGTTGTCGAATCCGACCCAGCCCAGGTCACCACCACGCAGGGGCAGGTATTTCTTGAAGGAAAAGTACAGCGTCATCGTCAGCGGCACGAGCATCCAGCCAAGTAGCAGGACCACTGCAGGTGCCATCATCAGGCGCGCGACGGATCGGGAGTGTTGAGTTGCCATAACGCAAACCCTCTCTGTTCAGGCGTTACCCAGCCTGCGAGAAAAACGCGAATTGTGGAAGGGTTGGAGGCGGGGGGCAGACTTCTGCCCGCCCGCGGGGAGAATGCCTCAGTACCCTGCGGCTTCCATTTCTTCGGCAGTGAAGGCCTGCGCTTTCTCCAGCGCTTCTTCCACAGATTGTTGTCCGGCATAGACTGCCGAGAACTCTTGGCTCACCTGTGTGGCGATACCTGCAAACTCCGGGATTGCTGCAAACTGGATGCCAACATATGGCACCGGCTTTACCGTTGGATTGTTCGGGTCCGCCGACAGGATCGAATCCAGCGTCATCTGGGCGAAAGGCACCTTCAGATACTCGGGGTTTTCATACAAAGAGGTGCGTGCTCCCGGTGGCACGTTGGCCCAGCCTTCGTTTTCGGCCACTAGTTCGATGTATTCTTTCGATGTTGCCCATTCGATGAACTGCTTGGCGGCATCCTCTTGCTGCGTGCCTGCAGGAATGGCCAGCGCCCATGCCCAGAGCCAGTTGGAGCGCTTGTCGACACCTTCTGCATTCGGGGCCAACGCAAAACCGACCTTGTCCGCCACGGTTGAGTCGTCAGGATTGGTCACGAAGGACGCTGCAACGGTAGCGTCGATCCACATGCCGCATTTACCCTGCTGGAACAGCGACAGGTTTTCATTGAATCCATTGGTGGCATAACCCGCTGGTCCGGATTCGGCCATCATGTCCACGAAGAAAGTCAGTGCTTCGTTCCACTCAGGCTGGTCAAACTGGGGCTTCCAGTCTTCATCAAACCAACGTGCGCCGAACGAGTTTCCGGTCACGGTGATGAAAGCACCGCCTTCACCCCAACCGGCCTTGCCGCGTAAGCAGATACCGTTGATGTCATTGTCGCGGTCCGTCATCGCCGCTGCCGCCTCGCGGATGAACTGCCAGGTTGGCGCTTGCGGCATTTCCAGGCCTGCTTTTTCCATCAGGTCTGTGCGATACATTATCATCGAGCTTTCGCCGTAGAACGGAGCCGCGTACAGTGTACCGTCATTGCTTAGTCCGTTGCGCATCGCAGGCAGGATGTCATCCACATCGTATTCATCGGATAATCCTTCCAGAGGCACCAACCAACCATTTGCGCCCCAGATGGGCGTTTCGTACATGCCGATGGTCATGATGTCGAACTGACCGCCTTTGGTCGTGATGTCGGTGGTGACGCGCTGACGCAGCACGTTTTCTTCCAGCGTCACCCACTCGACATCAATGCCGGTCGCTTCGGTGAATTTGTCAGTATAACCCTGCATCCGGATCATGTCGCCATTGTTAACTGTGGCGATTGTGATGGATTGTGCGTGGGCCGCGGCCGTGGCGACGAATGTCAATGCAGTCGCCGCGTGAAGTGCGTGCTTCAGATACATCCCTGTCCTCCCTGAGCTTGGATGTCATGCAGGGAGCGTAATGCGTAAGTTGTCGCGCCGTCAATAAAAACTTTACGCGCGTTAAAAATAGCTGGTCACGCAGAGTCCCTTAATACGAGCCTTGCCGGGAAAAGTATTTCAGTTCGAGAGCTGAATTTCCCACCATTTTCAATGAGTTCGAACAATGTTTCGACACTTCGTCCGGCTACATTGTCGTAGTCATGCGCAGCCGTTGTCAGCGACGGGCAGGTAAATTTTGCGAATGGGTGATCGTCATTTGAGGCGACCCGCAGCGTGCAGTCTTCTGTTCGACCGACCCGAATCCCCTGTTCGAAGCAGGCTGCAAGAAAGCCAATGGCCAGCCGGTCATTGCTGCACAATACCGAGTCAGTCCGTAGTTGACGCTCTTCCAGAACTTTGAGCGCGCCTTTGTGCCCGATCTCTTCAAACGCCCATCCTTTGCCGTCGACTTTGATAATATGAGGCTCGAACCCTAGACGCTCCATCACTTCAACATAGGCCTTTCTTCGTTTGTTGGCGTTCGGGTTTGCAGGAGTGCGCATTTCAAAGAAAGACGGGGGTTCGCCCGTCCGGGTCATGTATTCCACGGTCTGCGACACAAAGCTGAAATTGTCTGACCCGATGAACGCGGCCCCCAGTCCATCAAGATTGCTGTCAAACAGGACAGTCGGAACACTGGCACAAAACTTCTCGATCGCTGAGCGGTCTGAAATTCGTCCTAGTGGTGCCAACAAAACCCCGGCAGGCTTCATAGATTGCAAGCCGTCCAAAATATCGTTTTCCAGCTTTTGTTCTCCGTGAGAGCTGAACAGGGAAGGGCGATACCCAGCCGCGATGCAGCTCTGCTCCAGATAGCGCGCGATTTCGGCAAAGAACGGATCAGCCAGATAGGGCACGACAATGCCGATGTTTTTGGTCAGCTTCCTGTTCTGGTTCACAGCATAGATATTCGGGCGATAGTCAAATCGCTCAAGCGCCTCTTCGATGCGGGCCCGTGTCGTTGGGCGAACGCTGTCGGGATCGTGGAAGTATTTAGACACCGTGGGTCGCGAGATGCCGCTGAGGGCTGCGAACTCTTCCATGTTCTTTATCTTAGTCATACCAGTCTGCCTGCCGATCTTAGCCGCCTTGATCTTATCATACTTTTACATATTCTTTGCGCGCGACAAGAAAATCAATGGCCATACAAGTTCCGTGGGTATTGTCAGAAGAACCTGTCTTGAGACGGGAAGGGGCCTTCGTAGCTTCAGATCATGAATATACGATTGCCATTTTGGTCCTTCCAAACGTCGAAGGCCTTCCGCATGAGCGTGGCATTAAAGTGAGCCAAGAGACAGTGCGCTACTGGTGGAACTATTTCAGCCCGGTGTTCGCACCGGATGTATTGTACGTGATCATATAGCGCGTACTCAAAATCGAGAACGCTTGTCGACGAAGTGTTTGTGAAGATCAATGGAAAACGGCACTACCTGTGGCGTGCCGTCGATCATGAGGGCGAGGTGTTGGAGTCGTGGTCACTAAAACGCCGAAACAAGTAGGTGGCATTGAAATTACTCAAAGAATTGATGAGCCGAAAAGGTAACATAGATTAAGGTTTCCCTGATCGCTTCGCATCATATCGGGTCTGGCTCAGACAAGTTTGCGCCTGCGGAAAACAGCAAACGGGCAAGTGATTTAACAATCAGGCTGAGAACTCGCACCGGCCATTCCGACGACGAGGGCGCGATGCCGCGTTTCAGGCACAATCGCAGCTTGGAGAAATTCGCCGAAATGCACTCTTCTTTGTACAGCCACTTCAACCAGGAACGATCCTTCACCAACCGACCGCTTTCAAGCGAAGGAGTTCCACAGTTTTTGCCGAGTGGCGTGAGCTTGATGCGGCCTATAGGGCAGTTCTACAGGCCGAGCTGAGACTGGTTCGAATTTGTCTGACAGAGCCCACCGAAGTGAAGGTGACAAAGACCTTCGAAATTGGTGCATCTCCAGCCGATTGGCCAACTATTAATACGCGGGTGGTGTCAGCCCCGCCTGGAACCAACTGACAAGTGTCACCATGGAATAGACCGGCAGGCCCGTCGCCTTCTGAATATCCACCGCGTAGGGGCACATATTTGTGCATTCCAGAACAATTGCACCCAGCTCGGGGTGGTTTGATTGCAGCGCGAGAGCGGCCTCGACATTGTCTAAGCGGGCATTGTCCACATCGAGCGACACCTCGTTTTCAAGAATGGCTCGAGTAAACTCGCGGCCACCTTCGGTGGTGCCGATCGGGGTGTTTTGCGGTACGTGCGCAGCCTGCAAGTGATCCTGGGTAAGCGTGGATGCCGAGATGGTCAAGACCCCGGCACGCTTGCCCGCTGGAAGTGTGCGGTTCACCATTTCGACTTGCATGAGCGAGGATGTGACGACAGGTACCGGTACAGCCTCGGACAGTTCTTTTTGGAACAGGGAAAGAAACCCGCAATTGGTGGTGACTCCGTCCACCCCATCCTTGACCAAATCCTGGGCCGCTTCGATGAACGCATCCAGCATGCCTTCGGCCTTATGACGAACGACCCGTTCGGGTGAGGCATCACGGACAATGCGATACAGTACTGGGAATGGCCATGTCTGCGCATTGCCCATATCGCCGGCGATACGGGGAAATCTTGCGTCCAGCATAAGGATGCCGACCGATGCGCCGTAAATTGATTTTCCACCCTGTGCGATCATGCCTGTGCCTCTTCGATTAGGCGGGTCGAAATGACTTCGGACCCTTCCATGTAAATGCTGGAGATGCCGCGACGCACGGCGTCCTGCACCTGATCCATCCGCTTGGCGATGTGAACGCCCAATACACGCGCCGCCTCGTCTGCGTTACGGTCCAGAAGGGCCTGCATGATCTGTTTGTGCTCGTCTTTTGAACGATGAAGTCGATCCATGCTCATCGATATCCAGCGGATATAGCGGATGCGTTCGTTGATGCGGGTCAGGGTTTGCAGCAGTTCCGCGTTGCCGGACAGTTTTGCTATGCCCAGATGGAACGCTTCGTCTCGACTAACGGCTTCCTCGACAGTCAGGCCGGTGACGTCGATGCCGGTTGCGAAAAGCGCGTCGCGCAGCGCCTGCAGCTCCTCGTCGGTTGCCTTTGTGCAGGCCGCCCCGACAGCAGCCACCTCGATGATCTTGCGCATCTCGAACAGGTCGAACACGGTCTGGGCATCCAGCGGACGGCAGAAAAAGCCCTGACCCGGGCGAAAATCGAAAAGCCGTTCGGCAACCAGCCGGTTCAGCGCTTCCCGCAGCGGTGTACGGCTGACGCCGAGGTCTTTGGACAGGGCCACCTCATTCAGGCGGTCGCCGGGCCGCAGACGGAACGAAACAGCCATCGCTTTCACCTGATCATAGATGTCGTCAACGCGTGGACCTGCCATGAACTCTGCCCTTTTTCCGGTGCTCCACAGGTGCCACAAGCTGTTCTTGAAATCAATATACAAAACTGTATACAGTTCTGAATGCAGGTGTGAATCGAAGGAATCGCTAACCATGACAGGGACGAACTATCTGACCGGGGCTGAGGCAATGGTGCGTATGCTCGAGGCGCATGGCGTGAAGCATATGTTCGGCTTGTGCGGAGATACCACGCTGCCCTTCTACGATGCGATGGCGCGGTTGGATCATGGTATTCAGCACATTCTGACCCGTGATGAACGGCACGCGGCCTATATGGCAGATGGTTATGCGCGCGTAACCGGCAAACCGGGCGTTTGCGAAGGGCCTTCTGGTGGCGGTGCGACCTATATCCTGCCGGGGGTGGTCGAGGCCAACGAAAGCTCAGTACCGATTCTTGCGATCACCACGGATGTGGCGACGACCAGCCGGGGCAAATATCCTTTGACCGAGCTGGACCAACCTGGGTTGTTCCGGCCTCTTGCCAAGTGGAATGCCTCGCTGGACGACGCGGCACGGCTGCCGGCAATGGTGCGATCAGCGTTCCGGGCAATGACAACCGGCACACCCGGTGCGACCCATCTGGCGCTGCCGTTTGATACTCAGAAGGCGCAGGTGGATGAGGTCGAGATCTGGGCCGACGCACGACACCGCAGTTATCCGGCAGAGCGGGCCGGACCCGATCTGGATGCTATTGAAGCTGCGGCAGAGATACTGGTCAAATCCAAATCCGCCGTGGTCGTCTGTGGCGGCGGCCCGGTCTTGTCCGGGGCCGAAAGCGCATTGCATCGCGTCGCGGGGTTGCTGGATATGCCAGTGGCCACAACGGTTTCGGGGCAGGGTTCCATCGCCGAGACCGACCCGCTGGCCCTGGGGGTTGTCGGGTCGAATGGGGGTGTTCCCGCGACCCGCGCCGTGATCGATCAGGCAGACGTGGTTCTGTTCATCGGATGCCGTGCCGGGTCGGTAACTACAGAACGATGGAGGAGCCCGGCTCGTAATACCACCATCATCCACATAGACAGTGACCCGATGGTGATCGGTGCGAACTATCAGACCGAAGTGGCCATCTGCGCCGATGCTCGTCTGGCGCTGGAGGCACTGGCAAAAGCCTTGGAAGCACGGCAGGACCTGCCAAGCTTCGGCGGCGAAGTTAAGGCTCACGCAGCGTGGGAGGCCAAGATGGCCGCGTTCGCCCCGCTAGCCGCAAGCCGTGAGACCCCGATCCGGCCTGAGGCCGTCATGGCCTCACTGATGGGCATCCTCGATGATGATGCGATTGTCGTCGCCGATCCTGGTACACCTTGCCCATATTTCAGTGCGCATTACCGTTGGCGCAAATCTGGCCGGCACTTCATCACCAACCGGGCGCATGGGGCGTTGGGGTATTCGCTGGGCGCGGCGATGGGCGCGCATGTGGGCCGCCCGTCCGTCAAGACACTGTCTGTCATGGGTGATGGGTCGTTCGGGTTTACCTGCGGCGAGTTCGAAACCATGGTGCGGCACAAGATGCCGATCACCTCGATCGTGTTCTCGAATTCAGTCTTTGGCTGGATCAAGGCTGGCCAAGAATCCGGGTTCGGCCAGCGGTACTATAACGTCGATTTCAACCGCACTGACCACGCAGCGGTTGCGTCTGCCTTTGGGGTCAAATCATGGACAGTCAAAGACCCCGACGACCTGCCTAAAGTATTGAAACAAGCCGTCGAACATGACGGTCCCACGCTGGTCGATATCCACTCGCAACAACTTCAGGAGGCAGCAGCACCCGTTTCGGAATGGGTTGCGTAAGAAGCGATTGACGGAGTCAGCTGAGCCAAAAACTCCTTCGCGATGGTCGAAAGGGGTCGGCCCTTGGCCGTGATGATAGCGAGGTCCAGCATGACTGCGGGCCGGAAGGGGCGGGTTTGATATCCGCTCTCTCCGTCAAAGTTGACCGTAAACGGATCTATCATTGCGACGCCCATGCCCTGTTTGACGAAACTCAGCAGGTTCTCAGAAAGATGCGTGTGAATCTGAGTTCGCCATTTGCGCCCGGCGCTATGAAAAATGTCACGGGTTCTGCGATGGGTCTGGTGCTCGGGGCCCATGACGATGAAGGGCTCGTTTTCCAGAACCTCCGGCGTAAGCACGTCGTGTTTTGCAAGTGGGCTGTCTTCGGGAAATGTCGCCAGCGTTTCGAATTGAAATACCTGATAGTTCAGCGTGTCGTGCAGGATCGGCATCTCGACAATACCGATCTCAAAAAGGCCCGAGATCACCCATTCCTGAATCTTCGACGAGTATTGCGACTGAAAGCTGACCGCCAGATTTGGGCGACTCTTGGCAAATCGCGCGATTTCTCGGGGCATGAATCCGAAGGAGAGCAAATGAGGAGCAGCGACCTGTAACTGACCCGGGTGCTTGTTCTGCAGGTCCGTCACAGCCTGCGCCACATGATCCAACCCGCGCACCACTGTGTCGACTTCGTGATAGAGCAACTCGGCCTCAGGCGTCGGCAGTAGGCGGCCTCTGTTTCGTTCAAACAGCGGCAACCGTGCCTCACGTTCAAGCTGTGCCAGAAGGTTGCTGATCCCCGGTTGCGAGATGCCCAGAACCGAGGCCGCACCGGTCACGGTTCCGGTCTCCATAATGGCGTGGAACGCTTGTAGTTGGCGAAACCTCAGGGGCATCAGATAGCATCACTTTTTCTGATGAATACTCAAATATATAGTATTTGAAATGATATGCTGGTCAAGGCAGGCTTCTTTTCATCAACAGGGGATGAAATGAGCGATCTGAACCAGAAAATCATTGGGTTTGATCTGTGGCACCTGAAGCTGCCGGTTACGTCGCGGCGGGACCACGGAATTGGCTCTGTGGAAGGCACCTGCGAGGTTGTCGTCCTGCGGTTAACGACAGAGGACGGATCAGAAGGGTTCGGAGAGGCATCACCGTGGTCAGTGTTCACCGGCACGCCCGAAGCCAGCTATGCAGCGCTGGATCGCTATCTGCGACCGCTTGTTGTGGGGGCAAAAATTGGTGATCGCGCAGCAATCATGGCATGTGCGGCGTACGCTGTGGCGCATTGCACCGAAGCCAAAGCAGCGTTGGAAACCGCTCTTCTGGATCTCGCTGGCCGTGTTTCTGGTGTTCCGGTCTGGTCTCTGCTGGGTGGTCGCTGCCGCGACGCGATTCCACTCAGCTGTTCCATTGCGAACCCTGAGTTTGCACAGGATATCGATCTCATGTCTCGGCTGAAGGAGGATGGCGTTCGGGTCATAAAGCTCAAGACCGGGTTCAAGGATCATGCGTTCGACATCATGCGACTGGAGCACATTGCGCAGAATTATCCGGAATTCTCGGTACGGGTGGACTATAACCAAGGGCTCGATATCGAAGAAGCTCCGGCACAGATACGAGACGCGGCCCAGTTTAATCCGGACTTTATCGAACAGCCGGTGCGCGCGCATCATTACGGTATGATGGCAAGGTTGCGGCAGATGGTCGACGTGCCCCTGTTGGCTGATGAAAGCGTCTTTGGCCCCGAAGATATGGAGCGCGCCGCGCGTGAAAGGATTTGCGACGGTGTGTCGGTGAAGATCATGAAATCGGGCGGATTAACACGCGGCCAAACGGTCGCCCGTATAGCAGCGGCGCATGGTCTGATGGCCTATGGGGGCGACATGTTCGAGGCTGGTCTTGCGCATCTGGCGGGTACCCACATGATCGCGGCGACCCCTGAAATCACGCTTGGATGCGAGTTCTATCAAGCCTCGTATTTCCTGCAGGAGGATATTCTGGAAGAGCCATTTCGGATCAAAAACGGCCAAGTTGTCGTCCCTACAGGGCCCGGGTTGGGCGGCAGGCCCGATGTAGCAAAGCTGAATCGTTATGCCACAGCCAAGGCCGTGGCGGCATGAGCGAAAAAAGGACCATAGCCATTATCGGCGCCGGTATCGTAGGCGTCTCTGCAGCGGTCTGGCTGCAGCGTGACGGTCACGATGTGATCCTGATCGACAAGGCCGGGCCGGGTGAAGGAGCCTCGCACGGTAATGGCGGGGTTCTGGCCTCCTGTTCCATCGTGCCGGTGACAGTTCCCGGCCTTTTGGGCAAGGCACCAAAGATGTTGTTCAGCCCGTCTCAGCCTCTGTTCCTGAAATGGGGATACCTGCCCAAGCTGATCCCGTGGCTGAAAAAATACTTAAGCCATGCAAACGCCGATGATGTCGCGCGGATTGCAGCGGCCCTTGCGCCGATAGTTGGAGACAGCTTGAACGATCACAAGGCTCTGGCTTCTGGCACAGCTGCGGAACAGTGGATCGTACCGTCAGATTACCTGTTCCTTTACAATGACCGCACCCAATTCGAAGAAGATGCCTTCGGCTGGAGCATTCGGCGCAAGCACGGGTTTGAGTGGGATGAATTGGAAGGCAAGGCTTTCCATGACTACGACCCGGTCTTCAGCCCGGACATCGGTTTCGCCGCCAAACTGTCTGAGCATGGACATATCACGGATCCTGGGCGCTATGTGAAGGACTTGGCCACACATGTCGAGGCGAACGGAGGCCGGGTGATCCGCGCCTGTGTCGAAGATGTCGTGCGTGAAAAGGGCTGCGTCACGGGTGTGCGTGCGAATGGCGAAACCATCCCATGCGAGACAGCCATCATTACGGCAGGAGTTTGGTCTGGGCCTTTGGCAAAACGGTTGGGTATTTCTGTCCCGCTTGAAAGCGAACGAGGCTATCATCTTGAATTAGTGGCCCCTTCTGCAATGCCGCGCAGCCCGGTTATGGTCGCATCGGGCAAGTTTGTTGCCACGCCTATGGACGGGCGGATACGCTTGGCGGGAATTGTAGAGTTCGGAGGGTTGGAAGCTCCGCCCTCGCGCGCACCGTTCGAGTTGATGCGCAAGAATGCGCGGGCGGCTCTTCCGGGTGTGACATGGAAGGAGGAAGTGGAATGGATGGGGCACAGGCCGGCGCCGGCAGACTCGATCCCGATCATCGGCGATGTTCCGGGGATTGACGGCGCGTTCATGGGGTTTGGTCACCATCATATCGGCCTGACGGGCGGGCCAAAAACTGGGCGTCTTCTGGCACATATGATCGCGGGCAGAACCCCGAACGCCGATATGAGCGTCTACGCACCCTCACGTTTCGCAACATAATAATAGGCTGATGACAAAATGGCAGCTCAATATTCAATAGGGAGAATGTGATGAAAAAACTAACAAACCTTCTGACGGCGACGGCCCTTACGGCCGCCTCAGCCGCACCTGCGCTAGCCGAGAAGTGGGACATGCCGATGGCCTATGCCGCGTCAAACTTCCACTCGGCCACGGGCGCGGAATTCGCCAAATGCGTGACCACCGGCACCGGTGGTGAAATCGAAATCGTCACGCATCCCTCGGGCTCGTTGTTCAAAGGCGCCGACATCAAACGCGCGATTCAGACCGGACAGGCTCCGATCGGTGAGCGCCTGCTGTCCGGCCACCAGAATGAAAACGCGTTGTTCGGGTTTGACTCGATCCCGTTCCTGGCCACGTCCTTCGATGACAGCGAAAAGTTGTGGCAAGCCGCCAAACCCTCGCTTGAAAAGCTGCTGGCAGAACAGAACCTGACCCTGCTCTACGCTGTGCCGTGGCCGCCGCAGGGGCTGTACTTCAAGAATGAGGTGAACTCGGTCGCCGATATGGAAGGTATCAAATTCCGGTCGTATAACAACGCGACCTCGCGTCTGGCCGAGCTGACGGGGATGCTGCCGGTGACCATTGAAGCAGCTGAAATCAGTCAGGCATTCGCCACCGGAGTTGCAGACTCGATGGTGTCCTCAGGTTCGACCGGCTATGACCGCAAGGTATGGGAAAGCCTGAACTATTTCTATGAGGTCGACGCCTGGTTGCCGCGCAATTACGTGATGGTGAACTCCGACATTTGGTCTGGCGTGTCCGACGCCAATAAGAACGTCATCAAAGCGTGCGCGGATCTGGCGGAATACGCTGGCAACTGGCGGGCCAAGGAATACACCGGCTTTACGCTACAAGGTCTGCGCGATGGTGGAATGACCGTTGGTCCTGCGTCCGATCAGATGGTTCAGGAACTGAAGGAAATCGGCGTCACCATGACCAATGAATGGCTGGAAGCCGCAGGCGACGAAGGCAAGGCCATCGTCGATGCATTCAATTCGTCGCAGTAACTGCACGCGGGCGGCGTTTTTTTCGCCGCCCTTAACCCATCCAATCATAACTTAACGGGGACGGTATGGCGGTATTGCGAGGGCTTCGGTCCGTACTGGATTTCATCTATTTGGCAGCAGGAGTTCTGGCGGCACTCAGCCTGATTGCCATTCTGTTGCTGATCGTGGTGCAGATGCTGGCGCGCTGGACCGGAGAAGTCTTTCCCGGTGCACCTGATTATGCCGGGTATGCGATGGCAGCTGCCTCGTTTCTTGCCTTTGCCAATGCGTTGAACCGCGGCAGCCATATCCGTGTTTCGATCTTGCTGAACGCAGTTCCAGAAGGCGCGCGGCGCATCCTTGAAATCTGGTGTTTTGCCATCGGCTCCGCGGTTATGTGGTACTTCTGCTGGTACGCCTATCGCTTCGTCTACTGGAGCTGGAAGTTCAACGATATCAGCCAGGGGCAGGACAAAACCGCGCTTTGGATTCCACAATCCACCATGCTGATCGGCGCCGTGATCCTTGCAATCGCTCTGACCGATCACCTCATCCACGTCATCTTCAAGGGCGATCACCGCATCGTCCGCGATTTGGCTGATCAGAGCCACGGGGAATAAGAGCATGGAAAACCTGTCTGTCATCATACTCTTCCTCTTTGTTCTCTTTACCCTCCTCGGAACTGGTGTTTGGGTCGGTCTTGCCCTGATGGGCGTTGCCTGGGTCGGGATGGAGTTGTTCACGACCCGCCCCGTGGGCGACGTTATGATCACGACCATCTGGTCAGCGTCCTCGTCCTGGACCCTGACAGCGCTGCCCATGTTCATCTGGATGGGCGAGATCCTTTATCGAACGCGATTATCCGAGGATATGTTCAAGGGTCTTTCCCCTTGGATGGCTCCGCTGCCCGGCGGACTGGTGCATACTAATATTGTAGGCTGCACGGTATTCGCTGCCGTCTCGGGCTCTTCCGCTGCCACCCTGACCACGGTCGGCAAGATGTCGATCCCCGAGCTGCGTAAGCGAAAGTACCCCGAGCGTATGATCATTGGCACTCTTACGGGGGCGGCCACGCTCGGCCTAATGATCCCGCCATCTCTGACGTTGATCGTCTATGGCGTTACGATCAATGAATCGATCACCAAGCTGTTTTTTGCAGGTATCCTGCCGGGCCTCGTGCTGGCCGCGATGTTCATGGGATATGTCGCGATCTATTCCAAGTTTGGCAAGGACTGGAATCCGAACCAGGAAGGTAAGCTGACCTTTTCCGAAAAGCTCAAGAACTCTCGTTTTCTGTTGCCTGTTATCTTGTTGATCGTGGTTGTGATCGGTTCGATGTATCTCGGCTATGCCACCGCGACCGAGGCTGCTGCCTTTGGCGTGATCGGAGGATTGCTGTTGGCCGCAGGGCAGGGGTCGCTGACATGGAAGACCTTCACTGAAAGTCTGATGGGCGCTACTCGGACCAGTGCGATGATTGCGCTGATCCTTGCAGGTGCAGCGTTCCTGTCGCTTTCGATGGGCTTTACCGGCCTTCCACGTGGGTTGGCCGACCTGATCGCCGGGTGGGAACTGACCCGGTTCGAGCTACTGATGGTCCTGCTGGTGTTCTACATCGTTCTGGGTTGTTTCCTCGACGGCATTTCCTCGGTTGTGCTGACCATGGCGGTGGTTGAACCGATGATCCGCGATGCCGGGATAGACCTGATCTGGTTCGGTATCTTCATCGTCGTCGTTGTCGAAATGGCACAGATTACGCCGCCGATTGGGTTCAATCTGTTCGTGATGCAGGGAATGACAAACCATGAGATGAGCTATATCGCCCGCGCCGCGATCCCGATGTTCCTGATCATGGTGCTGATGGTTTTTATCCTGATCTGGTTCCCTGACCTCGCAACGTGGTTGCCCGAAAACCTGCGCGGGACACCGGGCGGGTAAGGTGGCGCAGTGAAAATGCTGCTCTGGGCGGCGCAAAATGGCCCTTACGTTCTGGTCTCTGGACTGGTCGTGGGGTTGTTGCTGCCGGGACTGGCCGAGCCAATGCGGCCTTTGCTCCCGCCTCTAGTTGCTCTTCTGTTGTTCGTGACCATTCTACGGATGGAGCCAGCGGCCATTCTGGGATCTTTGGCGGACCTGCGTCAGGTCACAACAACAGTTGTCGGGTTTCAGGTTCTAATGCCACTTGCCGTTCTCGCAATAGCGTTTGCCGGGGGATGGACGGGAACGGCGGTCATTTTGTCATTTCTGATCATGACCGCCGCGCCCTCGATCTCAGGCAGTCCGAACCTTTGTATGATGATGGGGTATCCCGCTGAGCACGCGATGCGTCTGGTTGTGGTCGGGACAGCCGCGTTGCCTCTGACGGCTCTGCCGGTTTTCTGGCTTATGCCTGAGCTTGGAGATTTATCGGCGGTCCTGAAGGCTGCGTTAAAGCTGTTTCTGACGATTTCTATCGTGACGCTTGTTGCCGTCGGGCTTCGCCTGACTGTTCTAAGCAATCCTTCGCGAACAACGCTGTTGAAACTTGAAGGGTTGGCTGCGATCACGTTGGCAGTTTTCGTCATTGGCCTGATGCCGTCGGTTAGCACAACGGCGTTGAATGATCCGTGGCTTGCCGGGTTCTGGATCGCCTTCGCCTGTTTCTTGAATTTTGGCGCTCAGATCGCCACCTTACGACTTGCACGCAATCGCTTGCGTCCGGCTCAAGCGACCGCAGTGTCTCTGATCGCCGGAAATCGCAACATCGCATTGTTCTTCGTGGCTCTGCCACCCGAGGTCACGGCGCCGATCATGGTGTTTATCGGGGCCTATCAGATCCCGATGTACCTGACGCCTTTAGTCATGCGCCGGATGTATTGTACGTGATCATATAGAACGTAATCAAAATCGAGACCGCATGTCGACGATGTGTTTGTGAAGATTAATGGCGAACGGCACTACCTGTGGCGTGCCGTCGATCATGCGGGCGAGGTGCTGGAAGCCGTGATCACTAAAACGCCGAAACAAGTGGGTGGAAAGAGGAAAAACTGATGAGGCGCCACGGTGCTGCCGGTGAAGTCGGTTCAAGTCGTTTTGCGCCATATCGCACCGCGCTCAGAGAGCTTGGTGCCCAGGAAAAACAAATGACGGGCAGGCGGTTCAACAATCGAGTTGAGAATTTACACTTGCCGTTCCGGCGAAGCGAATACGCAATGCAGCGTTTCAGGCATTTGCGAAGTTGGCAGATATTTGCCGCAGTACATTCCTCCTTCTTCAACCAGGAAAGATCTCTTGCCAGCCGAGACATTTTCAAGCTGAAGCGGTCCGCAGCTTTTGCGGAGTGGCGTGAACTTGGCGCGGCCTACAGGGCAGCTCTACAGGCCGAGCTGAGGCTGGTTCGAATTTGTCTGACAGAACACAGCCAGAAGAGGTCAGCCCGACCGAAGGCGAGCTGGCAGAGTTTCCGCCTGAACTTCAGATATGCAGGGCTTGACCCAGAGCCTTCAGACATGCTTCTTGCAGGCCTTCGGACTGGGTCGGGTGGGCGTGGATGGTTGCGCCGATGTCCTCAAGGCAGGCACCCATTTCGATGGCAATCGAGAACGCAGCCGACAGCTCCGACATCTGCGCGCCGACAGCCTGAATGCCCACAACAGCATGGTCGGTTTCGCGCCAGACCACGCGGACAAATCCGTCTTCACGTTCGCATGTCATGGCTCTGCCATTGGCCGCCATCGGGAAATCGGTTGCGTTTGTGCCGTCAATCTCGCCGGGCAGAGCGCCACAGGTAACGATCTCGGGGTCGGTGAAGCAGACTGCCGGAATCGCGCGTTTGTCCCACGCGACGGTGTGGCCCGCGATATGTTCGGCGACCATTTCGCCCTGCGCCATGGCGCGATGGGCGAGCATGGGTTCGCCTGTGACGTCCCCGATTGCATAGATGCCCCGCATCGAACTCTGACAGGTCTCGTCGATCCGAATGAACGGACCGTCCATTGTAAGCGACAGTTCCTCAACCCCGATACCATGGGTGCGTGGGCGGCGACCAACGGTCACCAGCACCTTGTCGGCGGCAACATTGCCCTGATCCGTGGCCAAAACACCATCGGAAAAGCCTTGCGCCCTGGTGTCGGTCATGACCGTGACACCCAGTGCCGACAGACGTTTCGCTACCGGTTCGGTCAGCGGTTTGTCATAGGTGGGCAGTATACGGGCCTCGGCCTCGACCACCGTGACTTTGGTACCCAGTTTGGCAAAGGCCGTGCCCAGTTCCAGCCCAATATAACCGCCGCCGACAACGGCAAGGCTTTCGGGCACGTCACCCAGTGCCAGAGCTTCGGTCGAAGACAGGATATCGCCGCCAAATGGCAGGAAGGGCAGCTCGACCGGGGCCGATCCCGACGCGATGACGATGTATTCAGCTGTGATTTCACGGCTCTCGCCATCAGCATCGCTGACCAACACGGTTTTTCCATCCAGAAACCGCGCGCAGCCCGACACGAACCTGACGCCTGCCTTTTTCATCAGACCCGAGACACCGGTATTCAGCCGTTTGACGATACCGTCTTTCCAGGCAACAGTTTTGGCGAGGTCAATTTTCGGGGCCGGGGCGGTGATGCCCAGCGGGCCGTCATTCACCGAAGTGATCCGGTGAAACTCGTCGGCTGCGTGGATCAGCGCCTTGGAGGGGATACAGCCCACATTCAGACAGGTACCGCCGGGCTTGGCCTCGTCCACTACGATCGTGTCGATGCCCAACTGCCCCGCACGAATGGCGCAAACATAGCCGCCGGGACCAGCGCCGATGATCAGCAACTTACATTTCAGGTCCGACATTCAGCCCTCCACAAACAACATGGCCGGGGTTTCCAGCAGGGATTTCAGTTTCTGCACGAAGACCGCCGCATCCCAGCCGTCGACCACCCGGTGATCGAAGCTGCACGAGATGTTCATCATCTTGCGCGGCTGGAACTGCTGACCGTCCCAAACCGGGCGGATCTGCATTTTGTTGACGCCGACAATAGCCACCTCGGGGTGGTTGATGATCGGCGTGGTGGCCAGCGCGCCCAAGGGGCCGAGCGAGGTGATGGTGATGGTGCCGCCCTGCAATTCCTCGCGCTTGATCGTGCCCTCGCGGGCAGCCTCGGCCAGGCGGGTCAACTCGGCGGCATTGTCCCAAAGGCTACCCGCTTCGGCGTGGCGGATTACCGGCACGTTCAGCCCGTTTGGCGTCTGGGTGGCAATGCCCACATGCACGCCACCATGGCGATGGATGACGCCGGCCTCATCATCGAAACGGGCGTTCAATCCGGGCTGTTCGCGCACCGCTTCAACAATCGCGCGCATCAGGAACGGCAGCATTGTCAGCTTTGGCCTGTGGCCCTTGTATTTGTCATTCAGCGCCACCCGCAGGGCGTCGAGAGACTCGATTTCGACCTCTTCAACGATGGTGATATGCGGGATCTGGCGTTTCGAAAGCTGCATTTTTTCGGCAATCTTGCGGCGCATGCCGATGACGCGCACCTCTTCAATGCCGGTATTGGCGCCACGGGTGATCTGACCCTGCTGAATGCCGCCCGAAGCAATCCACTGATCCAGATCGTTGTGGCTGATCCGCGAGGCCGGACCGGACCCCGGCACCTGGCGCAAGTCGATGCCTTCTTCACGGGCACGAGCGCGTACCGAGGGCGAGGCCAGTGGCTTGGTGCCTTGGGCGCGCGCCACCGCAGGTGCGGCCCGTTCGGGTTCTTTTGCGGGTTCAGGCTTGGGCTCGACCTTCGGATCTGGTTCAGGTTCCGGCTCAACGTCGGTCGCCTCGGCCACGGCAGGCGCATCGCCTTCGTTGCCCTCTCCGTCGACTTCAATGCGGATCAGAGTGGCGCCAACGGCCATCAACTCGCCGATCTCCCCACCCAATTCCAAAACCTTGCCAGCGACGGATGAAGGCACTTCGACTGCGGCCTTGTCGGTCATCACCACAGCCAGAATATCGTCTTCCCTGACTATATCGCCAGGCTTGACCTGCCATTCGGTCAATTCGGCTTCGGCGATACCCTCGCCGATGTCCGGAAGACGGATGATATGTACGCCCATGGTTCAGTCCTCCATGACGGTTTTGAGGGCTTCACCCACCCGCATTGGGCCCGGGAAATACTGCCATTCCTGGGCATGCGGATAAGGTGTGTCCCAACCGGTGACCCGGATAATTGGTGCTTCGAGGTGATAGAAACACTCCTCCTGCACAAGGCTCAGCAACTCGGCACCAAAGCCACAGGTGCGCGTGGCTTCATGCACGATCACGCAACGGCCGGTTTTCTTCACCGAGGCAGTGATCGTGTCCAGATCCAATGGCATGAGTGTCCGCAGGTCGATCACCTCAGCGTCAATACCCGTTTCCTTTGCGGCGGCCTCGGCCACATAAACCATGGTTCCGTAGGCCAAGACGGTCACATCCGCCCCCTCGCGGGTGACCTTGGCCTTGCCCAGAGGCACAATCTCATCGCCTTCGGGCACGTCGCCCTGGGCGTGCTTTTTCCAGGTTGTCAGCGGTTTATCGTGATGCCCGTCAAACGGCCCGTTATAAAGCCGTTTGGGCTCCAGAAAGATCACAGGATCCGGGTCGGCAATCGACGCAAGCAACAGGCCCTTGGCATCCACCGGATTTGACGGCATCACCACCTTGAGGCCCGACACATGGGTAAACAGCGCCTCCGGGCTCTGGCTGTGTGTCTGGCCACCGAAAATACCGCCTCCCGTTGGCATGCGGATGACAAGTGGGCAGGTGAAATCGGCGTTTGAGCGGTGGCGCAAACGTGCGGCCTCACTCACGATCTGATCATAGGCGGGATAGACATAATCAGCGAACTGAATCTCGATCACCGGTTTCAGACCGTAGGCGGCCATACCGATAGCGGTGCCGACGATCCCGCTTTCATTGATTGGCGCGTCGAAGCAGCGGCTCTTGCCGTATTTTTCCTGTAGGCCGGCGGTGCAGCGGAAGACGCCGCCGAAAAACCCCACATCCTCACCAAACACCACCACCCGGTCGTCGGCTGCCATAGCTACGTCATGAGCGTTGCGAATGGCTTCGATCATTGTCATTTGGGCCATCTCTCAATACCCCGCTTGCTGGCGCTGCCGGATCAGGTGCGGCGGCATCTTTTCATAGACACCTTCGAACATGTCGCGCGGCGATGGAGCCTTACCGTCGCCCAGGGTACCGACGCTCTCGGCCTGTTTCTGCGTCGTAATGGCCTCATCCATGATTTCGGCCTCAGCCTGTGTATGGCGCTCGTCGGACCATTCGCCGATCGTGATCAGATGCTGTTTCAGCCGCTCAATCGGATCGCCCAGCGGCCAGGCGCTGGCTTCCTCACCCGAGCGATAGGCCGACGGATCGTCTGACGAAGAATGCCCGCCCGCGCGATAAGTCACATACTCAATCAAAGTTGGACCAAGCCCGCGGCGCGCGCGTTCGGCGGCCCATTTGGCGACTGCGTGAACGGCCAGATAGTCGTTGCCATCGACACGAAGCGAGGGGATACCAAACCCGTGGCCGCGCGCGGCAAATGTGCCGACACCACCCCGCGCGATGCCCTGGAAGGTCGAGATAGCCCATTGGTTGTTGACGATGTTCAGAACCACCGGCGCTTTGTATGTGGAAGCAAACACCATCGCCGCATGAAAATCGCTTTCCGCGGTTGAGCCGTCGCCAATCCAACCGGCGGCGATCTTGGTATCCCCAGAAATGGCTGAGGCCATGGCCCAACCCACCGATTGCACAAATTGCGTGCCCAGATTGCCTGAGATCGAAAAGAACCCGTGTTCTTTCGAAGTGTACATGATTGGCAACTGACGACCGTGCAGCGGGTCATCGGCATTGGAATAGATTTGGTTCATCATCGTCAGCATCGGATAGTCTACTGCAACCAGTAGTCCGGCCTGACGATATGTCGGGAAATTCATGTCACCGGGCTGCAACGCACGAGCAAAGGCACAGCTGATCGCCTCTTCGCCCAGGTGCTGCATATAGAAACTTGTCTTGCCCTGGCGTTGCGCCATCAGCATGCGCTTGTCAAAAGCGCGTAGGGTCAGCATATGGCGCAAGCCGGTACGCAGTTCATCAGGCGTCATTGCCCCTGCCCATTCACCGACGGCCTGTCCCTCTTTGTTCAGAACCCGAACAATCGAAAAAGCCATGTCACGAATGTCATCGGCCGCCACGTCAACCGGCGGCCTGAGGACCTCACCCGCGCGGGGGATTTCAAAATCCGAGAAATCCGGCGTATCGCCCGGTCGGCAGCCCGGTTCCGGTACGTTCAGCGACAGCGGTTGGGTTTTTTCGCTCATGCCGCTCCCTCCTGTCGGTGGTCACGGGCGCTGTTCAGAATGTCATCGACAATCTGGGCGGCGACCCTTGTGGTCGATTGGCCGGTACGTTTCGAGGTCGCGAGAATCTCGGCAATTCGCGTCGCGACCTCCTTGAGCCTGGCCTGGCGATATGCCTCACCTGCCTTGTGGATTTCACCTGCCACACTGATGATGCCACCCGCATTGACCACATAATCGGGCAGATAGCGAATTCCGCGCGCGCCAAGGGTTTCGGCAACGGCGTCTTCAGCCAATTGGTTGTTGGCCGCGCCGCAGACCAGACGCGCCGTCAGTTTCTGCGCGCTGTCATGGGTCAGAATGCCACCCAGAGCACAGGGCGCAAAAATGTCCATCTGTGCGTCAAATACTTGATCCACAGGGCAGATATCCGCACGCAGCCGGTCGCGGGCTTGGTCAAGCGCGGATTGATTGATGTCCGACACGATCAGCGAGGCACCTGCGGCATGCAGTTTTTCCGCCAGGCTCATCCCCACATGGCCCAATCCCTGAACCAGCACGCGACGCCCGGTCAGATCGTCGCTCCCGAATACGTCTTTTGCGCCGACATTCAGGCACTGAAAAACCCCTTCGGCGGTAAAGGGGGACGGGTCACCGCTGCCATGCTCCCCACCTTCGAGGCCAACTGCGAAATCCGTCTCCTCGGCCACAATCCGAATGTCTTCGGGTGAGAAACCCACATCTTCAGCGGTATAGTACTGCCCCTCCAGCGCGTCGACCGCGCGACCAAAGGCGCGCAGCATTGCCGGGGTTTTGTCTTTACGGGCATTGCCAATGATCACCGATTTGCCACCGCCCAGCCCGAGTCCGGCCATAACATTCTTGGCGGTCATGCCGCGTGCCAGCCGCAACACGTCTTCACGAGCAGCTTCCCGGCTCTCGTAAGCCCACATTCGGCAGCCTCCCGCCGCCGGGCCGCAAACTGTCGAGTGCAAACAGATATAGGCCTGTAACCCGCTACCGGCATCCTCAGCAAAGATCAGGCGCTCATATCCGGGTGGCGGGGTTTCTTCCGTGATGATCAGGGGCATGGTTTCTCTTTTTTAGAAGGGCGGGGCGTAATCACTTCGATCCGTCAGGATCATGTCTTCCAGCCTATTATCCTGCGCTGGGTTGAAAAACCGCTTATCCAGGGTATTCTGAAGCAAACTTGGTGGATTACACTACAAAAATTAGGTTTCATAGTGCCTTACACTACAGATCAAGTGGATCGAGAGATTCTTCGTGCACTGCAAGAGGACGGGCGCATGTCATTGGTCCAACTTTCGGAACGCATTGGCCTGTCCGCCACACCTTGCAAACGCCGGTTGGCGCGTCTTGAGGAATCCGGGCTTATCTCGGGTTACAGCGCCCGCATCGACCGTAAAACAGCGGGCTTTCCGATCACGGCTTTCGTCTCGGTCGAACTCGAGAGGCAGGACGCAGAGAAAGTGGCAGACTTTCAGCGCCAGGTCGCGCTGTTTGACGAGGTGGTGACCGGAACGTTGATGACCGGCGCGCAGGATTTCCTGTTGGAAGTTGCAGTTGAAAGCCTGGAAGAGTTTGAAACGTTCCTACAGACAAAACTAATGCGGTTGCCGGGCTTACGCGTGGTGCGTTCACGGTTCGCGCTGCGTCAATTCATCAGCCGGGCGCGCATCCCGTATTGAAGGTCGGGATCGGTAAGACGCGGCTGCTCAAAGGAACAAGACACCTTTGCGTCACTGATCAAATTGACGGGTTAGTTTCCGAATGCGCGAGGTTCGACTTAACTTAAGCAACTCATAGGGACATTGATGAACTTCGCGCTCCACAAACCCTTCTTTAAGACCCGGTTCGTGGAAGCTGCAGTGCAGCAATTGCGGGTATACTCAAAGTGGAAGTGGTACTTCGACAAAGTGTTTGTGAAGATCAATGGCGAACGGCGCTACCTGTGTCACGCCGTTGATCATGGGGCGAGGTTCTCGAATCCGTGGCCCCAAAACATCGAAACAAGCGGGCGGCATTGAAATTCTTCATACAATTGATGAGGCGACACGATACTGCTGGTGAAATCGTTTCAGATCGTTTCGCGTCATATCGCGCGCGCTCAGAGAGCTTGGTGTCAGGGAAAAACAGTAAACGAGCAGGCGGCTCAATAATCGAGTTGAGAACTCACACTTGCCGTTCCGACGAAATGAATGCGCAATGCAGCATTTCAGGCACATGCGAAGTTTGCAGAAATCTGCCGCAGTACACTCCTCCGTCTTCAACCATTTCAACCAGGAAAGATCTTTCACCAGCCGAGACACTTTCAAGCTGAACCGCGCCGCCGTTCTGGCCGAGTGGCGTCAACTTGGCGCGGGCTAAAGGACAGCTCTACTGGCCTGGCTGAGACTGGTTCAAATTTGCCTGACAGCACCGTCTGCTTTGGATCAGTTGCGAAGCAGCATCCCGGCGCTTGGGTATTGTCCGCAAAAGGCAGATTGCGTTGAGTTCGGTTCCTTCGTTTGCTTTGCTTAAACTGGGTGGCGATTACCACACCGATCCAGACTGAAGCAGCTTCAGAAACTACTAAATCAGATCGCATCTTGTATTTGGTTGGCAGTTCACCAAAGTCGGCGGTCAAGTATCGAAACTTTGTTTCGTTTTTATTGCGAAAAACGAAACATCATGACAGCGCAAGCGCGATAGTTTAGGTGTTCACAATAACCAAAAAACAAAAGTCTCGGTGAAATCCGTGGAACAAGTTGCCTTTACGTTTGAAATGGGTGTGGTTTGCGTGTTGTTAGCCTTCACCGTCTTCCTGTTCGTTTCAGAAATTGTCAGAATTGACCTCTCAGCCATACTGGTTCTGGTTCTCGTCGGTCTTCTCAGCTACGCACCGGGGCTTGAGAATCTTGCGGATGTTACGCACCTGTTCGATGGATTCGCTTCGAACGCTGTGATTTCTATAATCGCGGTCATGATTGTCGGTGCTGGTTTGGACAAAACCGGTATCATGAACAAGGTCGCTGCGGTCATTCTCAAATATGGTGGCACAGCTGAAAACCGGGTATTGCCGATCGTTTCAGGTACGGTCGGGGTTATTTCTTCATTCATGCAGAATGTCGGGGCGGCTGCGTTGTTTCTGCCAGTCGTCAGCCGCATTTCCTCGAGGTCAGGAATACCCCTATCCCGCCTGCTGATGCCCATGGGGTTTTGCGCAATCCTTGGCGGCACGATGACAATGGTTGGCTCATCTCCGCTGATCCTGTTGAACGACCTGGTCCAAACTGCAAATGAGGGCCTGCCCGAAGGCCAGAAAATTCAACCTTTCGGACTGTTCTCGGTGACGCCAATCGGTGCGGTCTTAATCCTGACCGGGATCGGGTATTTTCTGCTGTTGGGACGCTGGGTACTGCCCGGAGATGCCGGATCTGAAAATACAGGCACAGGGCAAGGTACGCAGGAATACCTGCAACGGGTTTACGGGTTGCAGGCGGATGTTTTCGAGGTAATCGTGCCGGAAAAGAGCCCGCTGGTTGGGCAGATACTGGCTGACATAAACCATGAAAACCATCTCTACATAATATCCACATTTTATCGCGGCAAAACTTCTATGGTCCAGGTCCTGACGGCCGAGATCGCTGCCCCGTGCAGGCTTGCCATCATAGGAAATCGCCTGGTTGTCGAGCAGTTCGCAGAAAAATTCGATCTGACTGTTCTACCTGAACTGGATATCTTCGTCGAAGAATTTGCACCAACAAATGCTGGAATAGCCGAAGTCGTTGTGACACCTGACAGCAAGCTGATCGGGAAATGCCCCCGCGAGCTTTTGTTTCGCAAGACATATGGCATGTCACTGCTCGCTATTCACCGAGGAGAAGAAACGCTCAGCCATGTAGAGACTGAAACGCATGAGTCCACTCAGATCGGGCTAGAAGAATTTCACGCTGGTGACATGCTTGTTGCACATACAAGGTGGGACAACCTGATGCGGATTAAACGGGACCCTGACTTTGTGGTCGTGACAACGGATTTTCCGCAAGATGAATTGCGACCACAGAAGGTCGGTTGGGCTTTGGCCTTTTTTGCGATTTCGCTGTCACTGATACTGTTTACCGACGTTCGTTTATCCCTTTGCCTTCTGACAGGTGCAGCCGGAATGATGCTCACGCGTGTACTCAGTGTCGATGAGGCGTATCGAGCGGTGGGATGGAACACGGTTTTTCTGCTGGCATGCCTTATACCGCTGGGACAAGCGGTGCAAAATACTGGTACTGCGGCGTGGATCGCCCAGCAAATCATGATCATTTTGAACGGTTGGCCCATTTGGGCGCTTCAAGCTGGCGTCGCGATACTGGCCACGACGTTTTCACTGGTTATGTCAAATGTCGGAGCCACTGTCCTGCTTGTGCCTCTTGCCGTTTCGATTGCGGTAGCCGCTGGCGGTAACCCAGCCGTCTTTGCGCTAACTGTTGCGATTTCGACCTCGAACAGCTTCATCATACCCACCCATCAGGTAAACGCACTGATTATGGGGCCGGCGGGTTATAAGGTAATGGACTTTGTGCGATCCGGAGGCGTTATGACCGTTCTGTTCCTGGTGGTTTCCCTGCTGATGCTCAACGTGATTTACTGAACATCCTGATCGGTCTTGTCAGAAGGCCTCTTGAGCCGGGCAGAGTGCCTCCGAAGCCTCTGCGCATGACTAAACGATCACCATTCAAACACTTAATAACCAACCCCGAGCTTAAGCGATTATATCGGTGCAAGGCCTCTCGTTGGCAGCCTTCCGAAGGTGGACTCCCGGCTTTCGAGAGCATTCTGAGCCGTTGCGGGTTGGCGGGCATTCTGAGCAGAAATGGCCGCGAGAAGGCGCTGCGTGCTGTCGTTGAGTTTGGTCATGGAATACGTCCCATCTTGGTTTCGGTGATGGGGAAGCCGGTTCGAATACCCAAAAATATTCGGGGTTTTATAGCCGATTTCCGGGGGGCAACGGAAGGAAGGGAAAGGGGGTGCCAGGCTCAGGAACCAGCAGCAATCGAGCCGCTGTTTGTGCTCTCCGGATGTGCTACACCGTAGCACGCTCGAATCGAAAACCCCCGGAAACGCCGTGAAATCCGAGGAAATCGTGCTACACGACATTTAGAAGTGCATGGAGTTAACGCTTTGAAAGATAACGCACAAAAAGCGGCGCGTTTAAGCGTGGCACCCATGATGGATTGGACCGACCGCCACTGCCGCTACGTGCACAGGCTACTGAGTGGACAAACCTTACTCTATACCGAAATGGTAACGGCTCCGGCGCTGGTGCGGGGTGGCGCGATGCACCTGTTGGACTACAACCCACAAGAGCACCCGGTTGCGCTGCAACTGGGTGGTTCCGACGCGCAGGAACTGGCACAGGCGGCGCGGTTTGGGGCGGATGCGGGCTATGACGAGATCAACCTGAATTGCGGTTGCCCCTCGGATCGGGTGCAATCCGGCACGTTTGGGGCGGTACTGATGAAAATGCCGGGGCGGGTGGCGGAATGTGTCTCCGCAATGCGGGAAGCGGTGGATGTCGACGTAACCGTGAAATGTCGCATCGGCGTGGATGAACAGAACCCCGAAGAAGTTTTGCCCGCGTTTCTGGAACAGCTCCGTGCCGCGGGGTGCCAGCGGGTGACAATCCACGCGCGCAAGGCATGGCTGCAGGGGCTCAGCCCGAAAGAGAACCGGGATATTCCGCCCCTGGACTATGATCTGGTGCACCGGATGAAGGCGGCGTTTCCTGATATGCATATCTCGATCAACGGTGGCGTTGTTTCGCTGGATGAGGCGCGAACGCATCTCGATGCGGGGCTGGATGGCGTCATGATCGGGCGAGCCGCCTATCACCAGCCGACCGATATTCTTGCCGAGGCTGACACTGTGATCTTCGGAACAGGGCAAGTGACTGACCCGACTGATGTTGTTCAAAATATGGTGCCCTATGTCGAAAGCCACCTTGCCGAAGGGGGGCGGTTGCATCAGATCACCCGTCATATGCTGGGCCTGTTCGCCGGGCGTCCCGGCGCGCGGGCGTGGCGGCGAGCCTTGTCCGAAGGCGCAGTGCATGAGGGCGCTGGCCCCGAAGTGATGCTGCGGGCGCTGGAGCACGTGGCGCCTTTGGCAGAGGTTTGAAGGAACGAAGATCGGTAAGGGGGAAAGATGCCCGAGACGATGTTGCTGGCCCAGATGCTGGGCCTATTGCTTGTGATCGGGGCGCTGGCCGGAGTGCTGGCCGGATTGCTGGGCGTTGGCGGTGGAATCGTGCTGGTACCCGCGTTTTTCTATGCGTTCCAGACGCTTGGATATGGCGGCCCACAGCTGATGCAGCTGTGTCTGGCGACGTCTTTGGCGACGATCATTGTAACCTCGATCCGTTCTGTGCTGGCGCATAACAAGAAAGGCGCGGTGGACTGGGATATTCTGCGCGGCTGGGGGCCGGGCATTGCCGTGGGCGCAATTATTGGCGTGCTTGTGGCCACGGCGCTGCGGACCGAGGCGCTGCAGGCGCTGTTCGGTATTCTTGGGATGGTCATCGGGGCCTATCTTGGGTTGGGAAAATCCGAGTGGCGGCTGGGTGATGCAATGCCCAAGGGCATCCGCCGCGCGGTGCTGTCCCCATCAGTGGGCTTTCTGTCGGTGCTGATGGGGATCGGAGGTGGCAGTTTCGGTGTGCCGCTGATGAGCCTGTTCAACACGCCGATCCACCGCGCTGTGGCCACGGCAGCTGGGTTCGGCGTGATTATCG
The DNA here is from genome assembly GCF_056538605.1 of Ruegeria sp. BF7. NCBI lineage: Bacteria > Pseudomonadati > Pseudomonadota > Alphaproteobacteria > Rhodobacterales > Roseobacteraceae > Ruegeria > Ruegeria sp. BF7. Next base: position 108,105 of record NZ_JBQFTM010000001.1, read on the forward strand.
CGGTTCCTTCTGTTCTGGGCTTTCTGTTCCTGGATATCGCACCGGAACACCGCCCACCGTTGACCATCGGTGCGGTCAATCTGGTTGCCTTTGCTATTGTCGTCGCCATGACCATGATCACCGCGCCCTGGGGGGTGAAGCTGGCCCACGCCATGGACCCCAAACCGCTCAAGCGCGTCTTTGCAGTGTTCCTGACGCTGGTCGCCCTGAACATGTTACGAAAGGCGCTGGGATTATGAGCGATTTTCACGAAAAGGGCTGGATCAAGTTTCCCTACGACCCCGTGCTGGCGGATTGGGTGGGGCACGCTTTGCTGGCGGCCCGCGCCTCTGTCACTGACCCGACTCATGCACAATGGATGGATTGTGAAGGGACGTGGTTCATCGGTGTGGACGCATTGGACAACGACATTCAAGGTCGGGTCGGGCAGTCAGGCGCTCTGTCCGGGCAGGCCATGGACTACATCACTCAACAGTACGGAGAGCTGCCGTTGCACAAGGGGCAGGTCTCGGTGATCTATCCCGGCTATCCGCAGCCTCGGCGGGGTGAAAGCGAAAGCGCAGCGCGGTATCGCCTGAAACGGGACGCGGCGCATGTGGATGGGTTGCGCCCGATGGGGCCGGACCGTCGTCGGCGAGTGGATGAGCCTCATGCCTGGATACTGGGCATTCCCCTTACGGACGCCAGCGTGGATGCTGCACCGCTGGTGTTGTGGGAGGGCAGCCACCAAGTCCTGCGCGCCGCGTTTGCCCGTGCATTGGACAGTCATCCCGACGACAGCCTGCATCAGGTCGATATCACCGACATTTATCAGGCGGCCAGGCGCGAGGTGTTTGATACCTGCGCGCGCATCGAACTGCCCGCCAAACCTGGCGAGGCCTATCTGCTGCATCGTCATTGCTTGCATGGGGTGGCACCGTGGGGTGCGCATGCATCGGCCGGGCCGGATGGACGGATGATCGCCTATTTCCGCCCAGAATGCGCTGGGGGAGTAGCCGAATGGATCGAATCCGCCTAACGTCCTGCCATTATTACGGTTTGGAGGCTTTGCCAGATGATTACGGTCCACAGAAATTCCGACGGCGCGCTGCTCGAGGTTGAGCTGTCCGGCGAAGTGACCAGCAAAGATTACAGTGAAGTTCTGGTTCCCGCGATTGAGTCCGCGCTGGCCGACAATGACACGGTGCGCCTGCTAGCCGTGGTTCAGCCCGAGTTCAAAGGCTACGACCTGGGCGCTGCTTGGGCGGACACCAAGCTGGGTCTCAGCCATTGGCGTGGGTTCGACCGGATTGCCGTAGCTGCGGATCAGGGCTGGGTGCAGACCGGTATCCGTCTGGCTTCTCCGATCCTGCCATGCCCGGTTCAGGTCTTCGAACTGTCGGAACTGGAGGCCGCACGCCGCTGGATGCGCGAGTCATTGGGAGCCATCCATGTAATCGACCTGGGCAGCCCCTGTGTTCAGGTCAGCCTGCTGGGAAAGCTGGACCCCGAGGAATATGCGCGCGCCGAGCTGGATCTGGACAATCTGCTGGTCGGCAAAAACGGTTTTCGGTTGCTGATTGATCTGCGCGAATTCGATGGCTGGCAGGGACTTACGGCGCTGGCGTCACACTTCCAATTGGTGCGCAAACACGCCGGGTTGTTGAACCGCGCCGCCATCGTGGGGGACAAAACCTGGCAGCATATCGCGCAGAAAGCGGCCAGCCATATTCTGGGGACGCGCACCCAGTTCTTTCCCTCGGAAGAGATCGAAAACGCCAAATCCTGGCTTGCCGCCGGATGAGGCGGTAAAGGGAGGCTTAAACTGACGTTAGGGTAAGCCGCCTTATTCTTGACTGGTTGGTCAAAAAATGACTACACAGAGCGTGTTCTTCCGCCGTACCACTTCGGAAGGACGCAAATTCTGAAGCGCGCCGCTGTGGACTGCCACTCACTCACCACAAGTGTTCGAACTTGTCCCCCTCGAAGTTCTTACCAGCCTGCAGCGGCGCAGGTTCAGTCCAGACGGATTTCCAGAAATAGTTAAGTGTTATTCACACGCGCGGAACGACCACCGCGGCGCTTGGCCAGACGGGGTTTGCGCGAGGGCAGTTGATCCATGATTTCTGCACGTTCGGTGCTGTCCATTTTGGACCAGCGCGAAATCTCATCAATCGTGCGAAAGCAGCCGGTGCAGATGCGTTCGGTCGGGTGTACGACACAGATTTGGACGCACGGGCTTTCAACCTCGTTCCTTTTCCAAACCATGTCGGTCATTGGCGTACTCCGTCCGTTACAGAAAGCGCAGCCGATCCAGCGCTCCTTGCAGAATATAGCCTGCGGCGACGTGATCGATAACCTCTCCGCGACGTTTTCGTGTCGTATCCGCCTCTAAAAGCGCTTTTTCGGCCGCAACGGTGCTGAGTCGCTCGTCCCAGAAACCGATCGAAACTTCGGTCAGGCGCGACAGGTTGCGGGCAAAGGCGCGGGTCGATTGGCAGCGGGGGCCTTCGGTTCCGTCCATGTTTTTCGGCAGGCCGAGGATGACGCCACCGATCTCGCGGTCGGCGATGATTTCAAGCAGGCGGGCGGAATCCAGCGTGAATTTCTTGCGCCGCACGGTTTCCAGAGGGCTGGCCACGCCGCGCATTCGGTCCGACACCGCCACGCCAATGGTTTTTTCCCCCAGATCCAGCCCCATAAGCGCGGTCGTCGGCGGCAGCGCGGTTGCGAATTCCTCGAACGCGTCGTGGATCATTGTGCGATCCCGGCCTGTAATGCGGCGGCGTCGATCAGTTCAAGAGCATCGGCGTTACCTGCAAAGACTTCCATCGCCTCGTTTTTGATATCGATGGCGCGTTGACCCTCGCCCAAAACGCCAAGGGCTGCGATCAGACGGGCCCATTCCTCGGGCGAGCCACCTTCGCTGGCAAGGCGTTCAGACAGTTGGTCGACCATGCCCCTGATCATCTCTTGCCGCTCTTCCGGAGTCAGCGCGGCGGCGGCATCAACATCATCCTGACTGGGACCGGTGGCAGCGGGGGCGGGGATGTCCGGCGCGTTGAATACACCCGCGCGGAAGGCCAGCTCGTCCAGTTGCGCGCGGATGGCCTCCGCCCATGGTGCGCCGGCAGGAGCATCGCGCAGGGCATCGACCCAGACTCGGTATCCAACGTCGGGGCGCCCGATCTGAACCATCATCTGCCCCAAATAATACTGGGCCGGACCATGACGCGGGTCGCGCTGCAGTGCCTGCTTCAGCGCCTCTTCCGCCTCGGGCGACACATAGCCGCCCGCGGACAGGATCAGCATCTCGGCCAAATGCGAATATGCATCGGCCGGAACCTCATCGCCGGACAGTTCAATCACACGTTTCTGAGCTTTGTAAGCGGCCGGAAAATTGCCTGCATTCGCCTCGTGCTGCGCCAGCAGGATATGGCCCTGCAGGTCGTCCGGGCGTTCTGCAACAGTGTCACGCAATTGCCCCAAAAGATTGGCATAACTATCGTCCAGCTGCGGCAACTCGGCGGGTTGCGCTGCGGCTTCGGCCTCGGCCTGGCTGGGGCGGTCGGCACGCAGGGCTTCCGCCTGCTCTTTGCGCAGGGACAGAGGCTGATCCGGAAGACCGGCGGCACCCATCTGGCGGTACATTTCAGCACCGCCGCCCACTACGATCATAGCTATGACAACAAAGGCGGCAATGGTGGCCCATACCGGTGCCCCGGCCTGTTTGGTTCCGGCCTGCATCTGTGCGTCTGCGGCCAGAATGCGACGCGAGATTTCAGTGCGGACCCGTTCGGCATCGGCCTCGCCGATCACACCGCGCGCCAAATCCTTGTCAACGCCAGCCAACTGTTCACGATAAACGCGCAGGTCATATGCCGCTGCGGGTTCGCGTGTTTTGCGACCACGCAGCAAAGACAGGCCCAAGATCAGCGCCGTCAGCAGCGCGGTTAAAATTGTGACGACCAGGAACGACATAGCTACTCCGATATGGCTGCCCTGACTTAGACCTCTCGGCGGGGCGAAAAAAGGGGCAAATGGCCGCGCGAGGACGTCATGTCGCAATAATCGGGCGGATGTCGCAATAGTTCGATATTGTGGCGTTGTGTGGCAGGGCTAAACTGTCCGCACGCGGCATACCTGCGCCAATCACCGAACCGGATGGATTCGCTCATGAAACACTACTCAGCCTTTGCTGTGGCGCGGGAGGCCCTGCGCTATCACACCGGGTGGGAGCGCGCGTGGCGCTCGCCCGAACCCAAGAAACGCTATGACGTCATCATCGTTGGCGCTGGGGGGCATGGTCTGGCGACCGCCTATTACCTTGGCAAGAATTACGGCATCCAGAACGTTGCCGTCATCGAAAAAGGCTGGCTGGGCGGCGGTAACACCGGCCGGAACACGACCATCATCCGGTCGAACTACCTGCAGGATCCGTCGGCGGCGATCTACGAAAAAGCGCGCGGCCTATATGAAGATTTGAGCCAAGATCTGAACTATAACGTCATGTTCAGCCCGCGCGGTGTCATGATGCTGGCCCAGACCCAGCACGAAATCCGCGGCTACCAGCGCACGGCGCACGCCAACGCTCTGCAAGGCGTCAAGACCGAGTGGATCGGCCCCGAGCGCGTGAAGCAGTTGGTGCCGATTATCAACATCGACGGCCCGCGCTATCCGGTTCTGGGCGCGCTGTGGCAGGAACGCGGTGGCACCGCCCGTCACGACGCCGTGGCCTGGGGATATGCACGTGCGTGTTCGGCCATGGGGATGGACATCATCCAGCAGTGCGAAGTCAAAGGCATCCGTTCGGATAACGGCCGGGTTGTCGGCGTTGACACCACCAAAGGTGCCATCGACTGCGACAAGCTGGGCATCGTGGTCGCGGGCCATTCCGGTCAGTTGGCCGAGATGGCGGGCTTCCGTCTGCCGCTGGAGGCGATCGCGCTGCAGGCGCTGGTGTCCGAGCCGATCAAACCTTGCATGGACGTGGTCGTGATGGCCAACACCGTGCACGGATACATGTCTCAGTCCGACAAGGGCGAGATGGTGATCGGCGGCGGCACCGACGGGTTCAACAACTTCACCCAGCGCGGCAGCTTCCACCACATCGAGGAAACCGTCCGCGCACTGGTCGAGACCTTCCCGATGATCTCGCGCCTGAAGATGCTGCGCCAGTGGGGCGGGATCGTGGACATGACCGGCGACCGCTCGCCCATCCTGTCGAAAACACCGCTGCAGGGCTGCTTTATCAACGGCGGCTGGGGTACCGGTGGCTTCAAGGCAATCCCGGGGTCCGGTTGGGGCATGGCACAGCTGATGGCCACCGGCCATTCACCGCTGACCGAGGCCTTTTCGATGGACCGCTTCAAAGAAGGCCGCTTCATCGACGAGAGCGTTGCCGCCGGGGTGGCACACTAAGGGCTCTGCCCAAGGTGGCCAGCTAACAAAATTCAGGTCGGCCCATGTGCCGACCGACCGCCAAAAAGGATGACCATATGCTGATCCTGAATTGCCCGTATTGCGGCGTTGATGCCGAAGAAACCGAACTGGCCGCTGGTGGTGAGGCGCATCTGAAGCGCTTCGGTCCAGGCTCGTCGGATGACGATTTCCACGATTACCTGTTCATGCGTGAAAACCCCAAAGGTGTTCACTTTGAACGCTGGCGCCATGCGAATGGCTGCGGCAAGTGGTTCCACGCCGCCCGCTGCACGAACACTCTGGAAGTGTTCGGCACGTACTCGGCCCAAACCACTGAGCCGCCGCAAGAGATCAAGGACGCCATCACCGCCAAACGTCCGGGATGGACATGGAGAGAGTTTTCCTGATGCTCCGTCTTTTCAAAAATACTCCCGCCGGAGGCTTTGAAGCCTCCACCTGCGAAAGGTCCGCAAAATGAGCACCCGTCTCGCAAAACAGGGCCGGCTGATTAACCGGTCGAAACAGGTCACTTTTACCTTCAACGGCACCTCGATGCAGGGCTATGAGGGCGACACGCTTGCCTCGGCCCTGCTGGCCAACGATCAGATGATGGTGGGCCGGTCGTTCAAATACCACCGTCCGCGCGGTGTCGTCGCCAGTGGTGCCGAAGAGCCGAACGCTTTGGTCGGTCTGGGGCAGGGCAACCGGTTCGAGCCGAACCAGCGCACCACCACGACCGAGCTGTTCAATGGGTTGACGGCGATCTCGCAGAACCATTGGCCGAACCTCGAGTTCGACATCGGCGCGGTGAACACTGTATTCGCGCGCTTCCTGCCGGCCGGGTTCTACTACAAGACGTTCATTCATCCGAAACCGTTCTGGAAACACGTCTACGAACCCTTCATCCGTCAGTCCGCTGGTTTGGGCAAAGCGCCCGACAAGGACAGCCGTGACGCGGACACCTATGAGCACTTCTACCACTTCACCGATGTTCTGGTGATCGGTGGCGGTGTGGCTGGCCTGCAGGCCGCGAAAGTTGCGGCGCAATCCGGTGCCAAGGTCATGCTGATCGAGCAGACCGCGCATTGGGGTGGCCGTGCTCCGGTTGATGGCGGTACTATCGACGGTGAGCCTGTGGATAAGTACGTGGAACAAGTGGTTTCCGAACTGGAAGCAATGGACAATGTCACCCTGCGCAATCGCTGCATGGGTGCAGGCGTCTATGACCACGGCTATGTGCTGGGCTATGAGCGCCTGACCGACCACACCCCGGGCGTCCAAGGTCCCCGTCACCGCCTGTGGCGCATTCGCGCCAAGCAGGTTGTGACCGCCACCGGTGCTATCGAACGTCCGCTGTCTTTCGCAGGCAACGATGTGCCCGGCGTGATGCTCGCCGCGGCCATGCGCGATTACGTTGTGAACTGGGGCGTAACCCCGGGTGAACGCGTGATCGTCGCCACCAACAACGACGACGCCTACCGGACCGCGATTATCCTGCAACAGGCCGGAGTGGACGTTCTTCGTATCGTCGATGCGCGGACTGCGGCGGGTCCGCTGGCTGAAGAGGCGCGTCAACTCGGAATCCGTGTCGATCCGGGCAAAGCTATTGCCAAGGTCAAGGGCGGCAAGCGCGTTAAAAAGGTCGCGCTGTGCAATCAGGAAGGCATCGGCGGCGCTCGCGAAGAAGTTGAATGCGACGCGGTTGCCATGTCGGGCGGCTGGTCTCCGGTTGTGCACATGTGGTCGCATTGCGGTGGTAAGCTGATCTGGGATGAGGCAAACGCCCATTTCCGCCCTGATCCCTCACGTCCACCTCTGGGAGCAGATGGCGAAGGGTTCGTTCTGGCAGCTGGGGCGTCGAACGGTCCGCTGGCATTGGGTGAAGTTCTGGCCGACGCGCATGCTTCCGGTAAGGCGGCAGCCAAGGCGGCTGGCTTCAAGCCGAAGAACACCAAGGCTCCGCAGGGAGAAACCACGGCAGAGGCCGCGATGGAGCCGGTCTGGCTGATGCCTGCCAATGCCGAAGTCCAATTGCGCATGAAGTCCTGGTTGGATTTCCAGAACGACGTCAAAGTCTCTGACGTCCAACTGGCGGCGCGCGAAGGCTATGAGAGTGTCGAACACACCAAGCGTTACACCACGTTGGGTATGGCGACCGATCAGGGTAAGCTGAGCAATATAAACGGCTTGGCAATCCTCGCTGATGCACTGGATGCGGAGATTCCCAAGGTTGGAACCACCACATTCCGTCCTCCTTACACGCCCATCTCACTGGCGTCGATTGGCGGCGAGGCACGTGGTGATGTGTTCCAGCCGATCCGCCGCACGCCGATGCATGACTGGCACGACAAGAACGGCGCCGATTGGGAGCCGGTCGGACACTGGCGCCGGACTTATGCCTATGTCCGCCCCGGTGAATCCGTGCATGACGCCGTGAACCGTGAGGTAAAGAACACTCGTGAAAACCTCGGCCTGCTGGATGCTTCAACGCTTGGCAAACTGATCGTCAAAGGCCCGGATGCCGGTAAGTTCCTGGACATGCTGTACACCAACATGATGTCCACGCTGAAGGTCGGCAAATGCCGCTATGGTCTGATGTGCTCGGAAAACGGTTTCCTGATCGACGACGGCGTTGTTGCCCGTATCGATGAGGACACCTGGCTGTGCCACACAACCACCGGTGGAGCCGAGCGTATCCATGGCCACATGGAAGAGTGGCTTCAGACCGAGTGGTGGGACTGGAAAGTCTATGTCGCCAACGTGACCGAGCAATACGCTCAGGTTGCCGTGGTTGGCCCCAACGCCCGCAAGGTGCTGGAGAAGTTGAACGCGCAAGCGGGCGGCGGCATGGATCTGTCGAAAGAGGCGCTGCCCTTCATGGAATGGCGCGATGGCAAGATCGGCGCGTTCGATGCGCGGGCCTACCGCATCTCGTTCTCGGGTGAGTTGTCCTATGAGATCGCGGTCCCTGCATCTCAGGGTCAGGCGTTCTGGGATGCCCTTGTCGCGGCAGGTCAGGAATTCGGTGTCATGCCTTACGGCACCGAATGCCTGCACATCCTGCGGGCCGAGAAGGGCTTTATCATGATCGGGGACGAGACCGACGGCACCGTGATTCCGCAGGATCTGGGACTGCACTGGGCACTGTCCAAGAAGAAAGAGGACTACCTTGGCAAGCGCGCCCATTCGCGCACCCATATGGCCGATCCGGACCGCTGGATACTGGTGGGTCTTGAGACTGTGGATGGTTCCGTCATCCCGGACGGTGCTTATGCAGTCGGTGAGGGCGTCAACGCCAATGGCCAGCGCAACATGATCGGGCGTGTGACCTCGACCTACTATTCGGCCAACCTAGGCAAGGGCATCGCCATGGGCCTGATCAAACACGGTCCCGACCGCATGGGCGAAATCGTCGATTTCCCGGGCACGGATGGTAAAACCTACAAAGCCAAGATCGTAGACCCGATCTTTTTTGACAAAGACGGGGAGAAGCAGAATGTCTGAACCCATAAGCGCACTGAACCACGCCAGCTATGACGGCATCGCCAAGGTCGAGGAATGCGGCCTGCAGGGGATGATCACCTTGCGGGGCGATCTGTCCGACAAGGTACTGGCAAAGGCCGTCAAGGACGCAACCGGGCAGAAAATGCCCGGTCAGCGCGAAGCTCTGGTCAACGGCGATACCGGCGTCTGCTGGATGTCCACTGACGAGTTGCTTGTGCTTGTTTCTTACGCCGAGGTCGAGGCCAAACTGGCCGCAATGAACAATGCGCTTAGCGGCACACATGCGCTCGCCGTCAACGTCTCAGACGCGCGTGCGGTGTTCCGTATCTCGGGCGCAAACGCGCGTGAGGTCATGGGCAAGGTCGCGCCGGTCGATCTGTCGGCCGAGGCATTCCAGCCCGGCCAGATCCGCCGCTCGCGGCTGGCGCAGATAGCGGGCGCGTTTTGGATGGATGATGCCGAAACCTTCCGCGTCGTCTGTTTCCGCTCGGCCGCAGATTACGCGTTCAAACTGCTGAAGGTTGCGGCGCAGCCGGGCAGTGAGGTCGGGGTTTACTGACCTTACGATGTGTCGCCCAGAATTAGGACCGCCCGGACACTTCGGGCGGTCTTTCTTGTTTCCGAGCAGTCTTAATCTTGTAAAAAACCCTCTTTCAACACTGAGTTGGTCGGTGGAATCGCGTTGCACCTAATTGGAGAAAGTGGTTCTTTGGCTTCGCGCAATGCGCGACAGAAAGTTGTTTTGGGGGAATGTCGAAAATTAAAGAAGTTGGACTGTTCATAAATGCAGCCATCTTCGCAGAAGAAATATAACACAGTACGGAAAAGTCTTGTTGGCCTCTTCGCAGACAAGAATCGAACTACATGAAATCACAGATAAATGCGACCCAAAGTGCGGGCGCAAACAATAGAAACGAGGTATACTTAATGAAGCGCATGTCCCTTATTCTGGCTTTTGGCTTGTGTACGACGGCAGCCCACGCGGCGGTACAGAGTTACGAGTGCGACCTGCGCAGCACAAAGGATCAGGGTTGGGTTCCAGACAAGGTTTATCTGAGCGTAGATGCGGAAAACAAACGTGCGCGGGCCTATGATGGCGCTGTGCGCGCTTCAAACGAACTTGCGGGGATAAAGGCGAATACTCCAGTTGATGCGCAGTTCAAGAAGACGCGGAAAGGTGAGTACCGATTGTCCTGGCGGGTTACCCTGCGCGCACTCGCTACAGGCGATTACCGGGTCAGTTACACGGCGACGCTTGATCCAGAGCGAAATACCATAGGTTTGAAGGTCGGTTTCCCGCAGGCCAACGTCTCGACCCGCCCTTATGGCAAAGGGGTGTGCAAGCCGATTGCCGGAGACGTTCTGTATTAAAGAAGGCGTATGCTGGCGGGTGAAAGAGGTTTTTTAACCCGTTAGCAAGAACGTTTCAAAGCCGGACACAGCCGGGTCGCGCGTCAAGCTTTCAAAGCTGACACCTGATTGGGTGCCGGACTTGCAATCGGAATAGAACGAAAGGAGGTCCGCGATTTCCTGCATGCGGGCCTTTCGTATGTCTGGTTCAAGTAAACCGCCGTGGGTCGAGAGATACAGTGCGGGGCGGTGTTCCCTCAACCACGGGATCAGCGTTGGCAGCACTGTAAACTCCGCGCCCTCGATATCCATCTTCACCAGCGACACGCCAGACAGATCGTTTGTGGTCGCGAACTGATCCCACGCAATGGTCAACGCATCAGACCCATGCGGGCCGTCATGCAGGAGGGAACTGGTGGAGTCGCCCGGCTCTCCGCGCACCGAAGCCATGCGGGCCACGCTGAACCGGTCTGACAGCGCCACCCCAAAGGCCGAGACGTTGCGAATGTCGTTCAGATCAAGATTCCAAGCCAGATACCGGTAGGCGGTGGGATCAGGTTCGAAACACCAGACATGCCGTGCCTTGCGGGCACCGTACAGGACCGTAGGGCCGATCCAGGCGCCGATGTCCAGGAAATCACTGTCCGATGACAGGAACTTGTCCAGCACAGCGAAAGTTTCCGGTTCCCAAGCACCGGCGGAGGCCTTGCGCCAGAATTTCGAATGATAGGGGTCAAGGCGAAACGGCTCTCCGTTCAGATTGCCCGCATAGTATCCGCGGGCGCGGTAGAACATCTTGCGCGCCTGTGTAAGCATTGCCTGCCTCCGGGTTTTCTTGTCTCGGCTCTTGACCTGCGGCGGCTGCCAAAGCATTTAACCCTTGGGAACCGCAACTTTTATTTCACAGGGGGCCGACATGGCTTTTGAACTTCCTGATCTTCCTTATGCACATGACGCGCTGGCAGCCAAGGGTATGTCCGCGGAAACGTTGGAATATCACCACGACCTGCACCACAAGGCCTATGTCGACAACGGCAACAAGCTGATCGCCGGCACCGAGTGGGACGGCAAGTCGCTGGAAGAGATCATCGTTGGCACCTATGACGCAAACGCTGTTGCGCAGAACGGTATCTTCAACAACATCAGCCAGCTGTGGAACCACAATCAGTTCTGGGAGATGATGGGCCCCGGTGGCAACGCCATGCCCGGTGAGCTGGAAAAGGCACTGACCGAAAGCTTCGGCTCGGTTGACGAATTCAAATCGCAGTTCAGCGCCGCTGGTGCCGGTCAGTTCGGCTCGGGCTGGGCGTGGCTGGTCAAGAACGCCGACGGCTCGCTGGCCGTGACCAAAACCGAAAATGGTGTGAACCCGCTGTGCTTTGGTCAGACCGCGCTGCTGGGTTGTGACGTGTGGGAGCATTCCTACTACATCGACTTCCGCAACAAGCGTCCGGCTTACCTGACGAACTTCCTCGACAATCTGGTGAACTGGGAAAACGTTGCATCGCGGATGTAATACTTGACCCGACGGGGGTTCATAAAGGGCTTGCTGGCGGCCACGCTGGCAGGCCTTTTTATTGCCGCCTGGGGGTTTTTCGTTGAACCTCTAGTGCGGCTGCGCGTGCGCAAATGGCGTGTAAAGCGCGCGGATTGGCCCGCCAAGCCTCTGAGGATCGCAGTTCTTGCCGATCTGCATGTCGGAGAACCCTATGTCGGGCTGGCCCGGGTTCGGCAGGTAGTGCGGCGGACCAACGCTCTGGCGCCTGATCTGATCTTGTTGCTGGGCGACTATGCTGGCCATCACAAGTTTATTTCTGAACAAGTTGACGCCAAAGATCTGGCCCCAGAGCTTGCGAAACTGGAGGCGCGAAACGGAGTCTACGCCGTTCTGGGCAATCACGACTGGTGGGCTGATCTGGATGCCCAGCGACGCGGCGCAGGACCGAACAAATTTGCCGAGGCGTTTCAGCATCAGGGCATCAGGGTTCTGTCCAACGAAGCGGTTCGGCTGGACGATTTGGGCATCTGGCTGGCTGGTCTGGAAGATCAGCTTGCATTCAGACACAACGGAAAAGGCAAAGGGTTGGATGACTTGCCAGGAACGATGGCGCAGGTCACCGATGACGCGCCCGTTGTGATGATGGCTCATGAACCCGACATCTTCCCCAAAATGCCCGAAAACGTGGCGCTGACCCTGTCCGGGCACACGCATGGTGGTCAGGTGCGTTTGTTTGGTTGGTCGCCCGTGGTGCCCTCGAGATTTGGTAACCGCTACGCATATGGGCATGTTCGCGAAGGCAATCGTGATCTGGTTGTGTCGGGGGGGATCGGGTGTTCGATCCTGCCAGTGCGTTTTGGTGTGACGCCCGAGATCACGGTGATCGAACTGTCGGCCTGACAGGAGAAAACCCGCCGATGAAGAAAGTTTCATCCTGAGACGGGATTGCACAACGCCCCGCAGTACTTACCTTAGGTTAGGCGGAGGGAGAGACCGCTAACCATTTGAAACAAATTCAGGCGACGCACCGGATCAATCTGGTCGCGTAGCGGTGAACCTTTGCCTGATGGATGAGGGATGGCCGTAACAGCCATAACAAGGAGAGCACGATGGTCGCACTTGAACAGGGAACTTGGGTTGTCATTGCCGATGGGGAAAAAGCTTTGTTTGTTGAAAACATCACCGATGCCGAAGACCCCAATCTGGTCGTTGTTTCGGTTGAGGAGCAGGACGTGTCCTCACGCCCGACCGACCGGGCAGGGCGGCGTTTTGATACCGGGCCGAACCAGAAATCGGCAGTTGAAGAACCAAACTGGAAAACCCATGCAAAATCCCTGTTTGTTCAGGATGTTGCCAATCTGTTGAACCGCAAGGGGCTGAAGGGGGCATTCAACCGTCTGGTGCTGGTTGCCAGCCCGCACGTTCTGGGCTTGCTGCGCCGTCGCCTTCACAGCGAGGTTCTGGCCAAGGTTGTGGCCGAGGTCGATAAGACCCTGACCAACCATCCTATTCACAAGGTTGAAAAGCTGCTGACCAGCCGCCTGAGCCCGGCAGCCTAGACAATGCAAGTGCAACGGGCGGTTTGAATCCGCCCGTTCCCAGATCAGGTCAGGAAACCACGCAGGGTGGACATTGCGCCTGTCGGATCATCGACCCAGGTGATGAAGTCCGCCAGCGATCCGTCGGCAAATCCCTGACCGATAACCTGCTGCAACAGATCGCGCAGTGCATCCCAGTAGCCATCCACATTCATAACCAGAATGGGTTTTTCGTGCAGGCCAAGTTGTCGCCATGTCAGGGCCTCGAACAGCTCGTCCAACGACCCCGGACCACCGGGCAGAACCACTACCGCATCCGCATTCATGATCATGACCTTTTTGCGTTCGTGCATCGTTTCGGTGATCACAAAACGGGTCAGGTCGGTCTTGCCGACTTCGCGCCGTAGCAGGTGAACCGGGATCACGCCGAACGTATCGCCTCCGGCGGATTGAGCAGCGCGCGCGACCTCGCCCATCAGGCCGACATCCCCGGCGCCGTAGACCAGCCGCCAGCCTTCCTGCGCCAGCAGGGTGCCGAAGGTCTTCGCGGCGTCGGAATAGGCGGAATTTGCGCCATTACGTGACCCGCAATACACACAAACAGATTTCTGAGTCATCGTGAACACTCTCCGGGGTTGTGCCTGAGGTTTTGACCCCTGATAGCGGGATTGATAGATTGGCTCAACCGTCAGGCAGAACGTGTTTTAGACAAAGCACTTGCGCTGCGGAGTGAAAGGAAAAACATGAACGCCGAGTCGGGAGAGACAAGCTCTGGCACCGTCGTCTGGGGTGTGATCGCCGGTATCGTGGTTGTGGTCGGAGCAGGCGGGTTGTTGCTGTCCGGCATGCGTGGTGACGCGCCCGAAGAGACCGCACCGCAGGTCGAGGTTGCGGTTCCGAGCACCGAAGACAACACCTTGTCTGAGCCCGCCGAACAAGAACTCGAAGCCGAGGCACCTGCAGGCGAGGAAGACGGCGCGGCAGAGGCTACGTCACAGGTCACCCCTTCTCTGGACCAGATATTTGTCGAACCGGACGGAAATACGGTTCTGTCCGGCACGGCCGAGCCTGGCGCTGAGGTTAACGTGCTGTTGGATGGTGAGCCGGTCCACAGTTTCACGGTCGACCCCAGCGGCCAGTTTGCCGAATTCCTGTCGATCCCGTTTTCCGTCACCGCGCGCGGGCTGACGCTGGAAACGCAGGGTGAACAGCCGGTACGCTCGGATGACTATGTCATCGCGGCCCTGCCAGCGTCTGAACCGGGGGACGAACCCACAGCGCCTGTTGAAACCGCGGAAAATGCAACTGCCGGACCGGAGAGTACGGAAACCGAAGACGTCGCAGCATCAGATACAGTCGCTGCACCCGCGCCAACCGAAACAGGCAATGCACCCGCGCCAGAAGCTGAGGCCGAACAGACGACGCAAGCCGCCGAAGAAGATGCTCAGCCCCAGGGGGTCGCCGTATTGCGATCCGGCGAAGACGGCGTCGAACTGGTGCAGGCGCCCAGGGTACAATCGCAGGCGCCGGATCAGGTCGCTCTGGACACGATTGGCTATTCCAATACCGGTGATGTCGAGCTGACGGGCCGGGTGCCGGACGGTTCGGTTGTACGTCTGTATCTGGACAACCGGCTGGTGGATGACCTGACCCCCGCTGAAGACGGCAAATGGCGCAGTGAACTGGATGGTGTCGAGCCCGGCGTCTACACCCTGCGCGTGGATGAGGTCGGCGCGGACGGCACGGTGGTCAGCCGCCTTGAAACCCCGTTCAAACGCGAGCCGCAAGAGGTCCTTCGCGCGGCTGAGGCGGCCGATGAGGCGGCACTTGCTCCAGACACACCGTCAATTCGTTCAGTGACCGTGCAGAAGGGCGACACGCTCTGGGCAATTTCGCGTGAACGGTTCGGCGATGGTGTTCTGTATGTGCGGCTGTTCGAAGCCAACCGGGATGCGATCCGCGATCCTGACCTGATTTATCCCGGTCAGATATTCACGATCCCTGAATGAACCCTTTGCCTCTGGCCCTTTCCAGGGCAGGGACTATCTCTGACCGCAGATCAGGTAAGTGATGAGACGAACAGCCCCGATGCATTCCGACGACACGCCCCAAACTGACGAACGCCAGTCCGGTTGGCGCACGATCCGCAAGGTCGCGCCGTATCTCTGGCCCGAGGATGAGACCTGGGTTAAACGTCGGGTCGTGATCGCACTTTCGATGCTGGTGCTGGCCAAGCTGATCGCAGTCTGCACCCCGATCCTGTACAAGGGCGCAGTCGACGCGCTGGCCGGTGAGGGCGTGCCGCCGCTGGCATTGGGGGCCGTGGGCCTGACTGTTGCCTATGGTGTGGCGCGGATGATGACCGTTGGTTTTCAACAGTTGCGCGACGCGGCCTTTGCCCCGGTGGGGCAGCGCGCCTTGCGTGCACTGGCCTTGGAGACGTTCCAGCACATTCACCAACTATCGATGCGCTATCACGTGACGCGCCGCACCGGGGGCCTCAGCCGGATCATTGAGCGCGGTGTCAAAGGCGTAGAGTTTCTGCTGCGCTTCCTGCTGTTCTCCATCGGACCGCTGATCCTGGAACTGCTGCTGGTGGCGATCATCCTGATGTGGCTGTTCGATGTCTGGTATCTGGTCGTCGTGGCCGTGACCATCGGCTTCTATATCTGGTTCACCTTCGCCGTCACCGAATGGCGCGTGAAGCTGCGACGCGAGATGAATGATCAGGACACCGAGGCCAACCAACGCGCCATCGACAGTCTGCTGAACTTTGAAACCGTCAAGTATTTCAATGCGGAACAGCGCGAAGCTGAACGCTATGACGTGTCGATGAAGGCTTATGCCGGGGCGGCGCTGAAAACGGCTTACTCGCTGGCCTTCCTGAATTTTGGTCAGTCTTTCCTGATTACATGCGGGCTGATCGGGGTGATGGTTCTGGCGGCTGTTGGGGTTCAGAACGGCTCGTTGACCGTGGGCGATTTCGTCATGGTCAACGCCTACATGATCCAGATCACCGTGCCGCTGAACTTTCTGGGCACGGTGTACCGGGAAATCCGTCAGTCTTTGGTGGACATGGGGCAGATGTTTGACCTCTTGGAGCAACCCGCCGAAGTTACCGACAAACCCGACGCGCCGGACCTAGTGGTCAATGGCGGTGCGGTTACGCTGGACAATGTCCATTTCGGCTATGACGCGGATCGGGAAATTCTCAAGGGCATCTCGCTGACGGTACCGGCGGGTCAGACGGTGGCTATCGTCGGGGCGACGGGCTCGGGCAAGTCCACCATCGGGCGGCTGCTGTTCAGGTTCTACGACGTGACCGGCGGTGCGCTGAAGATCGACGGCCAGGACGTGCGTGACGTGACGCAGAACAGCCTGCATTCCGCCATCGGTGTGGTGCCGCAGGACACGGTGCTGTTCAACGACACCATCCGCTATAACATCGCCTATGGCCGCGACGGTGCCTCGCAGGAAGAGGTCGAGGCCGCCGCCAAAGCCGCCCAGATCCACGATTTCGTCGTTACGCTGCCCGAAGGGTATGACACCAAGGTGGGCGAACGTGGGTTGAAACTGTCGGGTGGTGAAAAACAACGGGTTGGCATCGCCCGCACGCTGCTCAAGAACCCTCCGATCCTGTTGCTGGACGAGGCGACCTCGGCGCTGGATACCGATACCGAGCAGGACATCAAGGACGCACTGGCCCGGGCCGGGGAAGGGCGAACCGTGCTGACCATCGCGCACCGTCTCAGCACCATCGCAGAGGCTGATCGCATCGTCGTGCTGGAGCAGGGCGAAATCCTTGAACAGGGCACCCATGACGAACTGCTGCAACGCGAAGGCCGCTATGCGCAGTTGTGGAGCCGCCAGCAATCGGACGCTCAGGCCGCGTGACCTGCGCGGCGCGGGGATGTGCTATGATAACCGCGTATAGGAGGAGGTGGTGTGATGCGAAAACTCGTTCGATTTGTAGCTATAGCAACCGCGCTCGCCATTTTGACGCCGGCTTTTGCAGCCGCTGATCCCATCGTCGGCGTCTGGAAAACCGAGCCGGACCGGAAGAAGCTGATCTCTCATATCAAGATTTCGGCCTGCGGAGACAAGTTCTGCGGCCAGATTCAGTCGGCCTATGACACATCCGGCAAAGAGGTGCAGACCCCCAACATCGGTAAGAAGCTTTTCTGGGATGTGGCCAGCGAAGGCGGCGGTAAATACGGTGGCGGGGATTTCTGGATTCCCATGGTCAATGTGGACGTCGTGCCGCAGATGACGCTGAGTGGGGACACCCTGACCGTGCGCGGATGCGAGCATGCCGTCTGCGGGCATCAGAAGTGGACCCGTTTGTCTAAGTGATACACTTGTTCCGGCAGGGTTCTGTTGCACGAATGTACAACATTTCGGTTACCAGTCTGATCGTGGCTGATTGTCATTTGATCAACGGTGTTGGAAGGGTATGACGAGCCGTACCAACAGAGTGGTGTTGGACAGTAAATCAGGGAAACACCTAATGAAGAAGTTTTTTGCTGCGCCGATCATCTTGGCGTCAGTTTTCGCGTCTACTGCGTCCGCCGAGGATCTGGTTTTTCTGCTAGGCAATAAAAGCAGCGTTGATCTGGTCGAATTCAACGTCTCGTCAAGTGCGTCGGACAATTGGGAGTCGAACCTGCTGCAGGGCGATTTCATCGCGCCGGGATACGAGGCGGACGTACTGATTGCTGACGGCCTGACCACCTGTGTTTACGACATTCGCGGGGCGTTCTCAGATGGATCCACAGCCGAAGAGTATGGCTTGGACCTGTGCGATCTGGGTGAATACGTCTTTACGGACTAAGCCGATTTGAAACGAAGTATGGCGAGCCGTCGGGCTCGCCATATTTTATTCTGCTGCTTTCAGGGGCGGACCCGGCGGATGCTCGTTTTTTTGAGCATCCTTGGTTGCAGGAGGTGTTTCGTCGTCCCAAACAACTTCGGTCGCTTGTGCCTGACGGACGGCTTTGCCAATTGCCATATCCTGCGCGATCTGGCTGGACTTGCCAGATGTCGCGCGGGCAAGCACCCGGCCCAACCATACCGTATAGGTCGTCACCCATACCCGTAGCGCCAGCAGGGAAGGCGTCACGATCAGCGTCAGAACCGTCGCGATTCCCAGCCCGAACACCACCGCAGTGGCCAGCTGTTTCCACCACAGCGCAGTCGGGCTGTTGATCGAATAGCCGCCATTGATGAAGTCCAGCGACAGGCCAAACATCATTGGTGTCAGACCGGCCATCGTGGTGAGGGTGGTCAGCAGAACCGGGCGAATGCGAGCCTCGGCTGTGCGAACAATCGCCTCGATCCGGGGCATATAGCGGCTGTATTCCTGATAGGTGTCGATCAGAACGATGTTGTTGTTCACCACGATTCCCGCCAGCGCCACGATGCCCGTACCGGTCATGATGATCGAGAACGGTTGCTGCATGACGATCATCCCGATCAGAACCCCTGTGGTCGACAGCACGACCGCCAGCAACACCAGCACCGAGTTATAAAGCGAGTTGAACTGAGCCAGCAGGATCACGAACATCAGACCCAGCGCGCCCAGGAATGCGCTTTTCAGGAAGGCGCCGGATTCTTCCTGATCCTCCTGATCGCCGGTCCATTCCCAGCTGACCGCGCTCGAGAACGGTTCGGTGTTCAGCCATTCGGTCAGCAGAGCGATACGCTCGTTCGGGTTGACCAGAGCAAACCGCGCTTCGCTGTCTTCGATAGCGGCGCGCAGGTCATCGACGCTTTCTGCACCGGTTAATTGGAACAGCTCGTATACCGAGCCGTCCGGGCCGTTGATGGTTGTCCCGTTGGATTCGGCGCCTTCTTCGATTGCGCGGACGACGGCGAGACGTTGTTCGATTCCATCCGGACCATCAACAACCACCTTGGACAAGCCCGGCTCAACATCCGCCTTCACGTCGTAATACCGCTGCTGGTCGATCCGGTTGATCTCGGCCAGTTTGGCCACTGGTTGGCGAGTGACGAAGTTCGACAGCGGCACCAGCCCGTCGGGGGTACGTACCTTGAGCGAGTCCAGCGTAGACAGCACCCGGTCTTCCTCGGGTAGGCGGACGCGGATTTCGACCTCTTCATCGGTGCTGTCGGGGCGCATTTCGCCCAGCAGGATACCGCGGGTCACCAATTGCACCATGGCGCCGACGGTGGCGACGTCGGCTCCGAACCGACCCGCCTTGGCAACGTCCACGTCGATCTGCCAGTCGATGCCGGGCAGGGGCATGGTGTCTTCGATCTTGATCAGGCCCGGTGTTTCGTCGAACACAGCCCGCGCGGCTTCGGTGGCGGTGGTCAATTCTTCCCAACCGTCAGCCTTGATGCGCAAATGTACAGGCTTGGCCGAGGCCGGCCCCTGTTCCAGCGGCAGGATTTCCACGATGAAACCGGGCAGTTTGGCGAGTTCCATGTTCAGCTCGTCCAAAACGAAGTCACCATCATATTCCGGAGCGATGATTTCGCGGTCGAACAGCCCGAATAAGGCGGGCTCGGTTTGCTTGGGCCGGTCTTCCCACGGGGTGATTTCGAACTGTACGCGACCTACGGTATCGGCCGGTGCCTGCGCGCCGCCGTTGTTCTGATTCAGCCCCCCTTCACCGGCAAAGGCGAACACGTTGGTCACGGCCGGGTGCGCACTGATCACTTCTTCGGCGGCCAGTACCAATGCGTCTTTTTCCTGCAGCGACAGGTTGCCCCGCGCGCGGACATAGGCGGTGGCCTGTTCCGGTTCGGTTTCGACGAAGAACTCCACGCCACGGTTGTTGTTCATGAAATAGGTCATCACCCCCACGACGCTGAGGGCGATGACGGCAATCGAAACCACAGGCATGATCGGGTTACCGACCAGGAATTTGACCACGTAGCCGAATGGCGTGTGCTCGCGCGCGGTATGGACACGTTCTTCGTGATGGCGTTCGATCTTGGCGGCGCTCAGGGTCACCGAACCGGCAAAGCCGCCTGCGATGAACAGCAGTGCACCCGACACCACGCCCCCGGGCAACAGGTAATCGGGGTTCAGCATTTGCATTGCGCCAAGGAAGATCATGTAGAGCGACGGCGGCACCAGCACTGCGCGCACCCACCAGGGGGCTACACCGCGCAGCCAGTTGGAGGTGCGGTCGAAGGTGCGGCTCATCCGTCCGGACACACCGCCGACGACCGGCAGGTAGATCAGCGCGACGATCAGTGACGAGGACAGCACAAAGATCAAAGTGATCGGCAGCATCTTCATGAATTCACCGGGCACACCGGGCCAGAACAGCATCGGAAGGAAGGCACACAGCGTCGTCGCAGTGGACGACACGATGGGCCAGAACATCCGCTGTGCCGCCTCGACATAGGCGTGCATAGGGCCGATGCCTTCGCTGATGCGCTTGTCGGCGTATTCCACGACCACGATGGCCCCGTCGACCAGCATACCGACAGCCAGGATCAGCCCGAACATCACCATGTTCGATATGCTCACACCCATGATGGCCAGAAACGCAAAGCTCAGCAGGAACGATGTCGGGATCGCAAAACCCACCAGCAGCGCGGCGCGCGTACCCAGAGAGGCCAGAACCACGATCATAACCAGCGCAATGGCGGTCAGAACCGAGCCCTCAAGCTGGCGCACCATCGAGTCGACGATACGGCTCTGGTCGTTCGAAGTGCCGACATCGACGGCTGCACGCAGTTCGGCGGGCCATTTCTCCTGTGCGGCGGCGAGGGCTTCTTGCACCTGCGCCACGGTGTCGATCAGGTTAAAGCCTTTGCGTTTGACCACCTGCAGGGCCACGGTGGATTCGCCGTCGAACCGGGCGGTGCCTTCGCGGTCTTCGAAGGTATAGTTGATCTGCGCCAACTCACCCATTGTCACGACGCGGTCACCATTCACCTTGACGGGCAGGCTGTAGACATCCTCGGCGGTTTTGAACGACGACGGGATTTTGACCGAGAATGTACCCTGCGCGGTATCGACCTCTCCTGCGGCGATCAGTTGGTTGTTGTTTTGCACGACACTGATCAGTTCATCCGCCGACACGTCATAAGCCTCGAGCCGCAGGGGGTCGATGATGACCTCTAGCAACTCATCGCGATTGCCTGCGATCCCGGCCTCAAGCACCGAATCCAGTGCTTCCAGATCGTCCTGCAAATCTTTTGCAATGCGCGCCATCGTGCGTTCGGGTACGGCGCCGGTAAGGTTGACGATGACGATGGGGAACTCGGAAAAGTTGATTTCGAACAACGAATACTGCTCGGCCCCTTCCGGGAAATCAGCCTGCGCGCTGTTCATTGCGTCGCGCACATCCGCCATGATGGCGGTTTTGTCCCAACCAAAGTCGAACTCGAGCGCGATACCGGCGTATCCTTCTGCCGCGGTGGCGGTCATTTCCTTCAGACCGTCCAGATCCGCCAGCTCGGTTTCCATCGGCTTGATCAGCAGATTCTCCGAGTCCTCGGCGGAAATGCCGGGAAACTGGACCGAGACGAACAGGGCCGGGATTTCGATATCCGGTTCACCTTCCTTTGGCAGGCTGACATAGGCAAACCCGCCGACAACCAGCGAGATCGCGATGAAGGCCAGAACCATGCGGGCCCTGTCAGCGGCCCATCCTACTAAACCTGTCATTGTGCAGCTTCCCGATAGGTGGGCTTGACGGTGACGCCCTGCGTCACGAACTCCTGCCCGACAACGATGACATCTGCGGTTTCCGGCAGCCCGTCGACCCAGACGCCTTCGGCGGTGTCGCGCAGCAGGCGGATCGGCATGAAACCGACTACGTTTTCAGCGCCTACGGTGCGGACGCCAACCTGACCTTCGTTGTTCAGTGTCAGGGCAGATTGCGGCAGAAGATGCGCCTTTGCCCCTTCGGCCGAAATGCGGATATCGGCAGTTTGACCGTCGCGAATGTTGAGCTCTGGATTGGGGACAGTGATCTCAACCTCGAATGTGCGGGTGGTTTCATCCGCCGACCGGCTCAGGAACGTGACACGACCAGCGACCTGAAGACCGGTAACAAGCTGCGCCGAGGCTTCTGAGCCGACAAGGATCTTGTTCACGTCGACCTCGGGCACGAAACCGACCAGTTTGATCGGGTCTAACTGAATGACCGTGGCACAGAGCGAGCCGGGTTGCATCAGGCTGCCCAGTTCCGCTGTGTCGCTCTCCAGCAGCCCTTTGAACGGGGCTTCGATGGTCTGGCGGTCAATCTCGCGCTGGGCGGCCTTGACCTCGGCGATGGCGGCTTCGATGCCGGCTCGCGTGGCTTCCAGACCGGCCTCGGCAGTCTTTACACCGGCTTCGGCCGAGCGCATCGCGGCCTCGCTGGAAATCCGGCGGGTTTCCGATCCGAACCCGGTTTCCGACAGTTTCTGGGCTGCCGTCAAATTGATCTGTGCCTCGGCGACTAAGGCATGGGCCTCTTCCAGGCGGGCCTCGGCCTCGGGGATTCGGCTTTCCGCCTCAAGTCGGGCAGCTTCAGCCTCGGCCAAGCTGGCGGGGCGGGTGCCGGGGTCCAGCTCGCACAGTAGGTCGCCCGCTTCGACGAAGGTTCCCTTGCGCTTGGGTTCCGAAATCACCGTCGAGGTCGTTTCGGCCAGAACTTCAACCTGACGGTTGGCCTTTGTTTGCCCGCGCAACAGCACGGCGCTGTCAATTTCCCGTGCTGCGGATCGCAGGACAACAACGCCAATGGCGTTCTGGTCTGACGTCACGTCGTCTCCTGATTCCGTGTTGGATGCCGTGTCTGCCTCAGAGTCGCCGCGACCGGCGAAGGCAAACAGCGCGTCCCGTTCGAAGACCAGAAAGAACAGCGCTGCAATAACCAAAATTGCATTCACGAATGAAATCAAACGCATACAAAGAATCTCCCAGAATTCGCCGCCGATTGTCCTACGGCGTGTATGCCTGAAAATGGGGTCAGGCGCGTACCATTTCTACACTAAACTGGATAGTTCGGATTATTTTTTTGCGCAAGGACGGCGTGTCGCGGTGAAAATGTGCGAATTCCGGCCCTTGGCTTGGCAAAGACGGCGGGGTATGACATGGCGCCATATGAACTGGTTACAGCCCGGGGAGCAGGATGAGCGACACCGACAGTTTTATTGATGAGGTGACCGAAGAGGTCCGCCGCGACCGCCTGTTCCTGCTGCTGCGCCGCTGGGGGTGGGTCGGCGTTCTGGCCGTGATCCTGATCGTGGGCGGTGCCGCCTTCAATGAGATCCGCAAGGCTCGGACCACCAGTCAGGCAGAAAAGCTCGGCGATGAGATTCTGGGCGCGTTGACGCAGAATGACTCGGATGAACGTGCGGCCAGCTTGGCCAGCATCGATGCGGTCACGCCCGGTGGTGACGCCGTCCTGAACTTGCTGTTGTCCTCGTCGCAGATCGAGGCTGGATCACGCGAAGAGGCTGTGAACAGCCTGAATGCCGTCGCGGTGCAGGGCGATCTGCCGGAAATCTACCGTGCCATTGCTGCTTTCAAGGCGCTGCTGCTGCAAAGCGACACCCTGCCGGTGGCCGACCGGCGCCAGCAGTTCGAAGCACTCGCTGCTCCGGGGGCACCATTACGGTTGCTGGCCGAGGAGCAGCTGGCTCTGATCGACATCTCCGAGGGCAACGCCGATGCGGCGATCGAGCGGCTGCAGGCGATGCGTCAGGACGCAGAGATCGGTGTTGACCTTCAGCAGCGTGCTGCACAGTTGATTGTCGCGCTTGGCGGCGAACCGGAACCGCTGGTGGCCCAACAGGGCTGATACAGCGGCAATAATGAATGACAGGCGATTTCGGAGCATCATGGTGACAAGTCTTTTCTCCCGCATTGGATTGTCGGTTGCGGCATTATCGCTGACGGCGCTTGCTGCCTGTGAAGAGCCCGAGGTCATACTGCCCGGCCCGCGTGAGGATATCCGCCCGGCCTCGGATTCCGAAGCCACCGAAACACGAGGCTCGAAGCCGATCAGCCTTCCGGCGCAAAAGGCGAACGCGAACTGGTCGCAAAGCGCCGGAACGCCTGCCTATCGCACCACCAATGCTGCCTTGCGTGCCACGCCACAGCGCGTTTGGTCTACCTCGATTGGTGATGGAGATTCGCGGAAACGGCGCATCACCGCTGAGCCCGTCGTTGCTGGTGGTTTGATCTATACGCTGGATTCCGGCGCAACCGTATCCGCAGTGACACCGCAGGGGCAGGTGGCGTGGAGCAAGAACCTGATCCCGCCAACCGACGGGGATTCAGATGCGACGGGGGGCGGGCTGGCGTATGCCAATGGTGCGCTCTACGTGTCGTCGGGGTTTGGACGGCTGACGGCTCTGGATGCGAAATCCGGCGCGATCAAGTGGCAGAAACGCCTGAATGCTACTGGCAGCGGTGCGCCTCTGGTCAATGAGGGCCTGCTGTATCTGGTTGCGGGCGACGAAACTGGCTGGGCCGTGAACACCAAGGATGGCCGCATCGCCTGGCAGATTCAGGGCACACCGAGCGTCGGCAATGTACTCGGTGCCCCGGCTCCGGTCATTGCGTCTGAGTTTGCGGTCTTTGCCTTTGGCTCGGGTGACGTGGCCGCGACCTTCCGCAAGGGCGGCATCCGTCGCTGGAACGCTTCGGTTGCGGGTGGACGCCGGGGACGTGCTGCGGCGCAGATCGTTGATGTGACTGGTGGACCCATGGTCGTTGGCGACAAGATCTATATCGGTAACCACTCGGGTCGGACCGTGGCGTTCGACACGGGCTCGGGCGAGCGGGTCTGGACTGCGGATGAAGGCGCGGTTGATACGGTCTGGCCAGCGGGCAACAGTCTGTTTCTGATCAGTGATCGCAGCCAGCTGGTTCGGCTGAACATCGCGGACGGTTCCATCGTCTGGGCGCAGGACCTGCCGGGTTTCGTCAAAGATAAGCGGGGACGGCGCGGCCCGATCGTCGCCCATTACGGCCCGATTCTGGCAGGTGGGCGGATAGTCATCGCCTCTAATGACGGGTTCCTAAGGTTCTACAACCCGGTCGACGGCACGCTGGTCAACAGAGTAGAGGTGCCAGGCGGTGCCACCACGGCCCCGGTTGTGGCTGGGCAGACGCTTTATGTCGTGTCGTCCAAAGGTGATCTACACGCTTTCCGTTGACCGAAAGATGCGTTAAAGGGCGCGTCTGAGTCTTGAAAGTTGAGTATCATGTCGCTGACCCTCGCCATCGTGGGGCGCCCGAATGTGGGCAAATCCACCCTGTTCAACCGCCTTGTGGGCAAACGACTGGCCTTGGTCGACGACCAGCCCGGGGTAACGCGTGACCTGCGCGAAGGCGAAGGGCGTCTGGGCGATCTGCGTTTTACTGTGATCGACACGGCGGGTCTTGAGGACGCGACCGACGACAGCCTGCAGGGCAGGATGCGCCGTCTGACCGAGCGCGCGGTGGACATGGCCGATGTCTGCCTGTTCATGATTGACGCCCGCGTGGGCCTGACGCCCACCGATGAGATGTTCGCCGAGATTCTGCGCAAACGATCCAAGCACGTGATCCTTGCCGCCAACAAGGCTGAGGGCAACGCGGCGGATGCCGGTGTGCTTGAGGCCTATAACCTTGGCCTTGGTGAACCCGTTCGCCTGTCGGGGGAACATGGCGAGGGGATGACCGACCTTTATGCGCAGTTGATGCCTCTGGCCGATGCAGCGGCGGAGAAGGCCGAGGATGACGCTCCGGAAACTGATATCCAACTGGATGAGGATGGAGAGGGTGAAACCCCTTTGATCACTGCGGCCAAGCCACTGCAGGTCGCGGTCGTGGGGCGTCCGAACGCCGGAAAATCGACCCTGATCAACAAGATCGTTGGCGAAGACCGTCTGCTGACCGGCCCCGAGGCCGGGATCACGCGCGACGCGATCAGCCTGCGGTTCGACTGGGCCGACCCGGATGGTGACAGCACCCCGATGCGGATTTTCGACACCGCCGGGATGCGCAAAAAGGCCAAGGTGCAGGAAAAGCTGGAAAAGCTTTCGGTGTCCGATGGCTTGCGCGCCGTGAAATTTGCCGAAGTTGTGGTGGTACTGCTGGACGCAGCCATTCCGTTCGAACAGCAAGACCTGCGCATCGCCGATCTGGCGGAACGCGAAGGCCGCGCCGTGGTCGTTGCAGTGAACAAGTGGGACATTGAAGAGGACAAGCAGGAAAAGCTGCGCGATCTGAAAGAGTCCTTCGAGCGCCTGTTGCCGCAACTGCGCGGCGCGCCGCTGGTCACCGTGTCGGCCAAGACCGGCCGCGGGCTGGAGCGACTGCGCGCTGCAATCCTGCGCGCTCATGACGTTTGGAATCGCCGTGTTCCCACTGCGGCGCTGAACCGTTGGCTGACGGCCATGCTCGAACAGCACCCGCCGCCAGCCCCTCAAGGCCGCCGGATCAAGCTGCGCTATATGACACAGGCCAAGACCCGTCCCCCCGGGTTCGTGGTCATGTGCTCGCACCCGGACAAGATGCCGGACAGCTATACGCGCTATCTGGTCAACGGCCTGCGCGAGGATTTCGACATGCCGGGAACGCCGATCCGCCTGACGTTGCGCGGGCAGGGTGACAAGAACCCCTATAAGGGGCGGCGAAAGAAAAACGCGGGCGCGTTGGCCAAACATCTCAAGGGTCGCGCGTAACTGCGCCAATTTTCAGCATTTTTGGTTGAAGGGCGTGACAGTCCCGTTGCCGCAGGCTAGCATTCGCCTGTGTGCATGTGTTTCTGTGCGCGTGACTTGAATTCGAGGAAGACGCAAATAGTTTCGATGTGAATTTAACTTGGCCAATCGTGGGGACAGGCTGAATGAACTTGCGGGAATATACACGACAATATGCGGTGCAGGATAACCGGCTGGCCGCCCTAAGCTATTTTGGAACATTCGCGGTTTATTTCTCGTCGCTGGCGCTGGCCATCGCGTATGTCGACCGCTGGTATGTCATGATCCCCGCTGGGGTTGTGTTCGCCTTTTCCGCTGTGCGCCTCTATGTGCTGCAGCACGACTGCGGTCACCATTCTCTGTTCGAAACTCGTGAACAGAACGAATGGGCCGGGCACGGGCTGTCTCCGTTCACCTTCGCGCCGTTCGAGGTAATGAAGCAGAACCACAACCTGCACCATGCGGGCATCGGCAATCTGGAACATCGCGAAACCGGTGAGATTCATACCATGACCCTGCGCGAATGGAACGAGGCGGATTGGAAAACCCGATTGTTCTATCGTCTTTATCGCAACCCGTTCGTTCTGGTCCCGGTCGGTGCACTGTTTACCTATTTCATCCGCTATCGCTGGCCCAAGAACACGGTGCGGTTCGGGGTCAAGGGCGTGGTGTTGCACAACCTGTCCATCGTGGTGTTTCTGGGCCTGCTTTACCTGATCGCAGGCACGACGGGCATTCTGGTCTGGCTGGTCTTCTCTCTGCTGGGTGGGATGCTGGGCGTGTTCCTCGTCTATCTGCAGCACAATTTCGAGGACACCTATTGGGACCGCCGTCCGGACCTCGATCCGCAACTGGCGGCGCTGCAGGGCTCGTCGGCATTGGATTTCGGCTGGTGGTTCGACAACGCCGTAGCGTGCATTACGTTACACGATATTCATCACTTCAACGCTCGCATTCCGTCTTACCGGTTGCGGGCGTGCCACTATAACCTGCCGCCCGAATACACGCCGCGCCGGATCAAATTCCCCGAGGCCGTGGCGGCGCTGAATTTGAAACTCTGGGACGAGGATGCCAAACGCCTCGTGCCATTTCCGAAAAAGGACACAACCGGTACGCTGGCGCACAGCAGTTGATACTTTGCGGCGGCTTTGATCGCCCATCGGCTTGCTGTTGTGTATATACGGTGTATATATAGTTGTTTACAGGGAGAAAGAAAGGACAAAAAATGACCGCAGTGACAGAAGTTAAGGGTGTGGGTGAGGCGATGGCACAGGCGCTGAGCGCCAATGGTTTTAAAACCGCCGAAGCCATAGCCAAAGCCAGCCCAGCTGACCTTACCAAAGTCCCCCGAATTGGGGCGGCGCGGGCTCCGCTTCTGATTGCTGCTGCGAAAGAAGCGATTGCGGCCAAACCAGCTGCAGCCAAAACTCCGGCCAGAAAACCTGCGGCGGCCAAACCAGCTGCAGCCAGGACTCCGGCCAGAAAGCCCGCAGCGGTCAAAACAGCTGCTGCCAAAACTGCAGCCAGAAAACCCGCAGCAACAAAACAAGCCGCTGCAAAAACTACCACTCGCCGCAGTCCGGCGCGCAAGCCTGCCACGCGCCGCGCTGCGCCGCGCAAAACTGTAGCAGCTGCAGCCGCCGAAAAACGCGCAGAAGAGGCCGCGCGCAAAGCTGCAGAAGACGCCGCGCGTAAGGCCGCCGAAGAAAAAGCCGCTGCCGAGGCCGCCGAAGCAAAAGCCCGCAAGAAGGCCAAGGCAAAAGCCAAAGCCGAAAAGGCCGCCAAAAAGCTGCAAGAGATGGAAGCCGTGTTCTCGAAGGCCAAGGACAAGGTGAAAGCCAAGTCGAAAAAGGACAAAAAGTCCAAGAAGGACGGCAAGAAAAAAGATCAGAAGAAAAAAGACGACAAGAAGAAAGAAAAAAACAAAAACAAGAAGAAGGATAAGAAAAAGGCGAAGAAGTAAGCCCTCTCCGCCCTTTGGATTATCGAACCGGCGCTGCTTTCGGCGCCGGTATTTCTAGGCCAGCGAGCCGTCCAGTTGCAGCGTCAGCTTGCCACCCAGATAGGGGGCCAGAACCTCGGGCAGGGTCACGGTGCCGTCGGCATTCTGGCCGTTTTCCAGCACGGCGATCAAGCAGCGCCCAACGGCTAGACCCGAGCCGTTCAGTGTATGGACATATTCCGGCTTGCCGCCGCCCTCGGGGCGGAAGCGCGCATTCATGCGACGGGCCTGAAAGTCACCGCAGGTCGAGACCGAGCTGATCTCGCGATAGGTGTCCTGACCCGGCAGCCACGCCTCGATGTCATAGGTCCGGCGCGCGCCAAAGCCCATGTCACCGGTGCACAGGATCATGGTGCGATAGGGAACGCCCAACTTTTCCAGAATACCCTCGGCACAGCGCAGCATACGCTTTTGTTCCTCATCCGATTTATCCGGATGAGTGACCGAAACCATCTCGACCTTTTCGAACTGGTGTTGGCGCAGCATCCCGCGGGTGTCCTTGCCCGCAGATCCGGCTTCGGAGCGGAAGCACAGCGAATGCGCGGTGTAGCGGCGGGGCAGGTAGCTTTCCTCGATCATCGTATCGTTGACGATATTGGTCAGCGAAACTTCGGAGGTCGGGATCAACCACCAGCCTTCACGGGTCTGATAGCTGTCCTCGCCGAATTTTGGCAGTTGGCCGGTGCCCTGCATCATCTCGGACAGAACCAGAACCGGTCCATTAACCTCGGTCAGTTCGTTTTCGTTGATATGCGTGTCCAGCATGAATTGGGCCAGCGCCCGGTGAATGCGGGCGACGCCACCGGACAGCAGTACAAAGCGCGAGCCCGAGAGTTTGGCCGCGGTCTCAAAGTCCATGCCGTTCTGCACGGCTTCGATCTCGAAATGCTCTTTTGGGGCAAAACCCAGCTCGCGCGGGGTGCCCCAGCGGTTGATCTCGACATTGTCGTTCTCATCCGCGCCTGCGGGCACGTCCTCGGCGGGCAGGTTGGCAATGCGGATCAGCTGGTCCGTCAGCAGAGCGTCCAGGTCCTTGGCCTCGGTTTGCATCCGGGCGATCTCGGCCTTTTTCTCGGCTACCAGAGCGCGCAGCCGTTCGAACTCGGCCTCATCGCCGCGGCCCTTGGCAGCTCCAACCTCTTTGCTGGCCTTGTTCTGTTCGGCCTGCGCCGTTTCAGCGGCAAGAATCTTGGCGCGGCGGCTTTCGTCCAGCCTGAGCAAATCTGACGACACCGGCGCGTCCCCACGGCGCGCAAGAGCGGCGTCGAAGGCGGCTGGGTTTTCGCGAATGGCGCGGATGTCGTGCATGGTTCAGATCCTTAAATGCGTGAATCACTGAAACCGCTTATGCACCATCTAAAAGGCAGGGTGTAGCACCGGTTACGACTTATCCGCACCCGCGAGCGATTCATGCGCCAGCTGCCCATCCCATTCCCCGGTTGGGATTTTTGGCTCGGGCGGATCGGCCATGTAAGAGGGCGTCATGATCTGCACCCCGTTCTCGTTGAACACGGCCACGATATTGCGATGCAGGTCCGATCGAATTTTCGGGATGATACTACCGCGAGTCGTGTAGCCGTTGATCTGGTAGTTGATCGCGTAATCTGCCAGAGCGGTCCACAAAACAAAGGGTTCAGGTTTTACCTTGATCCCTTTGGTGCGATGGGCGGCCTCTATTAGCATGGCCTCGACCTTTTCCGGGGGCTCTTCATAGCCGATGCCGACAGTGGTGTGCAGCAGCAACCCGTTGCCATCGGTCTTTTTTGAGAAGTTCACCACATCCGAGTTCATCAATTGTGCATTGGGGATTGAGATCAACTCGTTCTTGATTGATTTCAGATGCGTCTCCATCAGCTTGATTTGAACCACATCGCCGATATGATCCCCGATCTGGATACGGTCCCCAATAGAGGTCGAGCGGCGATAGATCACGAATAGCCCTGCCAGCATGTTCGACACGACTGAGTTTGCACCCAGCGAAAGCATTGCGCCGACAAGAATGGTCAAACCTTGAAACGCGGCCGAATCCGTGCCGGGGATGTAGGGGACGGCAAAAACCAACGCGATCAGGATGACAACGACGCGGGCGATATTGAAAGTAGGGCTGACCCAGTGTTTCTCGAAATCACCCAGATCGAACGAGCCTGCCTCGACCGCATCAAAGAACACGCGCATACCCCTGATGATATACGTTGTGACCCACGCGATCAGACCCAGCATGATCAGATTGGGGAAATAGCTGATGATTCCCCTGAAAATCAGCAGGACCGGCTCGGTCAGATAGGTCAGCAGCAATTGAGCGAAATAGCGAGTTTCTGCAAAAGCCAGAAGAACGAAGGACAGGTAGTAGTAAAAGCCCAAGAAGAAGATCACCAGCAGGACGAAGTTCAGCCCATACCGGACCAAAGCAGCTATCGCCTCGGCCTGAACGCTTTTGGCGGTGGCGGTTTCCACGTCTTTCAGGTGGCGTTTGACGAATTTTAGCGTGCGCCGCCTGATCCTGCGATGCAGCCACAGGATCGTTATGACAAAGACGGCAAATCCGACCGTCCAGGCCGCGGCCTCTATAGCGCCTGATACCCGCGCTTGTTCACTTCGGTTTGCGCGATAGGAGATGATGGCCGTTTCAATGGCGCGCCCATGCAGAAAACTGAGGACATCCAGTTCCATCTGTTCCAAATCAGCGTCGGCGGTGGTGACTATCGAAACCGAAACACCGTCGACAAGAATATGCGTGCCGAGATCCGTATCCTCATACGTCACAACGACGTCGGAGCTTTCTGAGGATTCGGCGACCTCTATGATGTTGTTCTGAACGGTTACCGCGCGTTCCGGAGCGGGAAGTGCGCTGGAGCCGCGAAGAAAGAACAGCGTGTCGCCGTCGACAATTACCGGCGCCTTGAAAACTTCGGTGTCGCTTATCTCGGTGTCCTGTGGTTCAGCCGGTGCGTTCTGCGCAGCGATTGGATTGGACAGAAGGACAATGACAACGGTCGAAAGCAACAGATGCATCAACAACTGGAAGGGTTTGATGTTTCTAGTCATTCGGCCTCCTTGCCTCTGACCATATCCATGTCGGCGGGCGTTCCTAGGACATATCTGCAACGCTTTAGAACATCCTTGGCACCGGCTGCACAGAACCGATACGTTCCGGTACCGCCTTTGCTTGCAAACGGCGGGTTCAAAGCATAGGTTCTCGCCAAATTCGCGGAGCCCCTCCGCATCTCCAAACCAAAAGGAATATCCCATGGAAGGTGGCGCAATCGCCCAGTTTCTCCCGCTTATCCTGATCTTTGCGATCATGTATTTCCTGCTGATCCGTCCGCAGCAGAAGAAGATGAAGCAACATCAGGCCATGGTCGAGGCCGTGCGCCGAGGTGATCAGGTCGTCACTCAAGGTGGATTGATCGGCAAGGTGTCGAAGGTCAAGGAAGGCGAGAACGAAATCGAGGTCGAACTGGCCGAGAACGTCAAGGTTCGTGTGGTCAAGTCGACCATCGCTCAGGTTCTGAACAAGACCGAACCGGCAAAGTAACTTCGCGCGACAATTCCTTGAAAAGGCAGGGTAATGCTGCAAA
This sequence comes from Ruegeria sp. BF7, assembly GCF_056538605.1. Taxonomy (NCBI): domain Bacteria; kingdom Pseudomonadati; phylum Pseudomonadota; class Alphaproteobacteria; order Rhodobacterales; family Roseobacteraceae; genus Ruegeria; species Ruegeria sp. BF7. Next base: position 140,643 of record NZ_JBQFTM010000001.1, read on the forward strand.
TTGATACCTGGAAGCGGGTTCTGATCTGGCTGGTCTGTGTGACCGGTCTGCTGATGGCCCTGCCGAATGCGTTTTATACGCGCGTCGAGCAATCCAACGATGCCAAGGCCGCGATTGAGCTTGGCATCGACACCCCTGAAATGCAGGCGCAGGCGGCGCAGTGGCCGAACTGGCTGCCGTCGTCGCTGGTCAATCTTGGCCTCGACCTGCGCGGCGGGGCGCATCTGCTGGCCGAAGTGAAGGTCGAAGATGTCTACGAATCCCGGATGGAGGCGATGTGGCCCGAGGTGCGCGACGCGCTGCGGGACGAGCGCGCAACCGTCGGCACGATCCGCAAACAGGAATCGGCCCCCGATGAGATTCGCGTTCGCATCAGCCAGCCCGAAGGGATGTCCCGCGCGCTGGAGGTTGTGCGTGGTCTGGCCCGTCAGGTTCAGACGCTGACTGGCGTCGGTGCCACCGATATCGAGGTGCGCGCCGAAGGTGACACTCTTGTCGTGCAACTGTCAGAAGCCGAGAAGCTGGCCTCGGACGACCGCACCGTGCGGCAAGCCCTGGAAATCATCCGCCGCCGGATCGACGAGGTTGGCACCCGCGAGCCTACCATTCAACGCCAGGGCGCGGACCGTATCCTGATCCAGGTTCCGGGTATCGGCAGCGCGGGTGAGTTGAAGGGGATCATCGGCACCACGGCGCAGCTGACCTTCAATCCGGTTGTCGGGCGTGGCACTGACCCGGACGCCGTTCCGGGCATCGGGCAAGAAGTGGTTCCGTCAATAGATGAAAACGGCGTGTACTACATCATCGAATCCGCTCCGGTTGTAACCGGTGAGGAACTGGTGGATGCACAGCCTTCGTTCGACCAGAACGGCCGCCCAGCGGTCAGCTTCCGGTTCAATACATCCGGCGCGCGCAAGTTCGGCGACTACACCCGTGACAATATTGGCGCGCCTTTCGCCATCGTGTTGGATGACGAGGTGATCTCGGCTCCCGTAATTCAGGCGCATATTGCCGGTGGGTCCGGTATCATAACCGGGAACTTCACCGTCGAGGAAAGCACCAATCTGGCTGTTCTTCTGCGTGCCGGTGCTTTGCCTGCCGGGCTGGAGTTCCTTGAAGAACGCACCATCGGCCCCGAGCTGGGGCAGGACAGTATCGACGCGGGCAAGACCGCAACCATAGTGGCCTTTGTCGCGGTTTTGAGCTTCATGGCACTCAGCTATGGTCTTTTCGGCGTGTTCGCCAACATTGCGCTGATCATCAACGTCGGGCTGATCTTTGGCCTGCTGTCGCTGATCGGGGCGACGCTGACCTTGCCGGGTATCGCAGGCATCGTTCTGACGGTGGGTATGGCGGTGGACGCCAATGTGCTGATCTTTGAACGTATTCGCGAGGAACTAAAATCCGCCCGAGGTCCGGCGCGTGCCATCGAGCTGGGTTATGAAAAGGCGCTGTCGGCTATTGTCGACGCCAACGTGACGACGTTCATTACCGCCGTGATCCTGTTTGCCATGGGCAGCGGACCGGTGCGCGGTTTCGCGATCACGCTGGGTCTGGGTATCCTGACCTCGGCCTTCACCGCGATCTTCGTAACCCGCCTGATTGTCGTGATGTGGTTCGAGCGCCGCCGTCCGAAAATGATCGAGGTTTGACATGAGACTGAAACTGGTACCCCAGAACACCTCGTTCGATTTCTTCAGCCGCTGGAAAGTCTGGTTGGGCATCTCGGCCTTGATGATGGTTGTGGCGTTCACGTCCTTCATGCTGCAGGGGCTGAATTTTGGCATCGACTTCCGCGGCGGGACCACGATCCGGACCCAGTCCACGCAAGAGATCGACATCGGCGCCTACCGTGACGCCATCGCGCCGCTGGAACTGGGCGATGTGACGATCACCGAGATTTTCGATCCAACCTTCGGGGCGGACGAAAACGTCGCCATGATCCGAATTCAGGCGCAGGCGGATGCCGAGGCGGTCTCGGCCGCCACCGTCACCGCCGTTGAAGAAGCGCTGAAGGTCGCTGTGCCGGATATCGAATTCGTTTCCGTCGAATCCGTGGGTCCTAAAGTCTCGGGCGAGTTGATCCAAACCGCCGTGATCGCGGTTATGCTCGCCATCGGGGCGGTGTTGGTCTACATCTGGCTGCGCTTTGAATGGCAGTTTGCGTTGGGGGCCGTGGCCGCGCTGGTGCATGACGTGATTCTGACCATCGGGATCTTCTCAGAGCTGCAGATCCGCTTCGATCTTGCCATTATCGCAGCGCTTCTGACCATCGTGGGCTATTCGCTGAACGACACCGTCGTTGTTTTTGACCGCGTTCGTGAAAACTTGCGGAAGTACAAAAAGAAGGACCTAAAAGAGGTTCTCAACATCTCGATCAACGAAACGCTCAGCCGGACAGTGATGACCTCGGTTACCACGCTGCTGGCGCTGATTTCGCTCTATGTGCTGGGCGGCGACGTGATCCGTGGCTTTGTCTTCGCGATGATCTGGGGTGTAATCGTGGGGACCTATTCCTCGGTCTTCGTGGCTTCGACCATCCTGTTGTGGCTGGGGGTCAAACGCGACTGGTCCAAGCCTTCCAGTACGGCGGGCAATCAATTTGCCAACATCGACGCCTGAACTTTTCGGCCAGTCCCCAACGGGGCTGGCCATTATCCTTTGCGCCGCCTTCCTCAGCGGGGTCGTGCGCGGATTCTCGGGCTTTGGCACCGCGCTTATTTTCTTACCTGTCGCTACGCCTTTTCTTGGTCCATTTGGCGCCCTGATAGGCTTGACCATCATGGATATTTTTGGCCCGTTGCCGAACCTGCGCAGAGCATGGAAAACCGTACATCGCATGGATCTGGTGCGATTGTTGGCGGGGTGCGCGCTTATGCTTCCTGTGGGGTTATGGCTGTTGACCATGGTCGAGCCCGAGGTATTTCGCTATACCGTCAGCCTGTTGGCGCTTTTCATGCTGGCTGTGTTGATTCTCGGTTTGCGGTACCACGGCCATGTCGGTAGGGGCATGGTCACGGGCATCGGCGCAGCGGCCGGGTTTCTGGGTGGCGTGGCGGGCTTGCCCGGCCCGGCGGTGATCCTGTTCTACATGTCGCGCCCCGTTCCCGTCGAGGTGATCCGCGCCACGATCCTATTGTTCCTGTTTGGGTTCGACTTTCTCATACTTGGTTTTCTGACTGGGATGGAGCGCGTGACCTGGGCGGCAGTTGCACTGGGGCTTGTGTTGGCGGTGCCGAATCTGTTTGGCAATTGGCTGGGCGGTTGGTTGTTCCGACCCGCCTATGAAAAACTCTATCGCGCTGCGGCCTATTTGGCGATCGCGGTTGCGGCCTTGTCGGGGCTGCCGCTTTGGGGCTAGAAGGTGCCCATGCGCCTGAATGAGATCACCTATAACAACGCTGTTCCGGTTGATGGCTATGGCCCCGGCTTTTTCCGCATTGGCGGGCAGGTTTACAATGGATCTGTTCTGACGGGGCCGGTCGGAACCGCAGACTGGGGCGGATACACGGATGATGCGCCGCTGCTGGCGTTGTCAGAGGCGGTGGACGTTCTGTTCATCGGCACCGGAGAAACGCTGACACATATCCCGTCCAGCCTGCGTGCGGCGCTTGAGGACGCGGGAATGGGGGTGGAGATCATGAACTCCCCGGCCGCTTGCCGCACTTACAACGTGCTGCTGTCCGAAGGCCGACGTGTTGCATTGGCGTTGTTGCCGGTCTGACCCTGCCGCAGAGCCTGCGGCAAATCTTGCCTTTTGCCTCTGTCAGCAATCAGATAAGCGGAACCCATGACACTGACTGTGACCGATCTGGCCATCGCCCGCGGCGGCGTTCCTGTCCTTGAGGGGCTGAGCTTTGCGCTGCAACCGGGCAAGGCGCTGATTCTGCGCGGGCCGAACGGAATCGGCAAAACAACATTGCTGCGCACGCTGGCCGGGTTGCAGCCGCCGCTGGCCGGGCAGATCGACGGGGCCGAGGATCAGATCGCCTACGCCTCGCATTCCGACGGGCTGAAGCCGACCCTGACGGTGGTGGAAAACCTGACCTTCTGGGCTTCGGTTTTTGGTACCCCTGAGATTCAACCTGCGCTGGACGCCTTTGCGCTGAAAGAACTGTCGGATCGCCACGCAGGCAACCTGTCGGCAGGGCAGAAACGGCGGTTGGGGCTGGCGCGGATGCTGGTTACCGGGCGACCGATCTGGATGCTGGACGAACCCACCGTGTCGCTAGACAAAAACGCCGTGCAGATGTTCGCCGATGCCGTGCAGGCGCATCTGGGGCAGGGGGGCTCGGCCCTGATCGCCACTCATATCGACCTCGGCCTGGATGGCGAGGTTTTGGACGTCGGCCCCAACAAGGCGAAACCCAAACCCATCGAAGATTTCGACGGAGGCTTCCTGTGATCGCTCTGTTGCTGCGTGACCTGAAACTGGCCTTCCGCGCGGGCGGGGGCTTTGGTCTTGGTCTGGCGTTCTTTCTAATCGTGACTGTTCTGGTGCCGTTTTCGGTGGGGCCGCAATCTTCGCTGTTGTCCACTATCGCCCCAGGCATCCTGTGGCTGGGCGCGCTGCTGGCCTGTCTGCTGTCGCTGGATCGCCTGTTGGCACTGGATTGGGAAGACGGTTCGCTGGACCTGTTGGCCACCGCGCCGCTGCCGCTGGAATCGGTGGTTTCGATCAAGGCACTGGCCCATTGGCTGACCACCGGTCTGCCGCTGGTTCTGGCCGCGCCGTTTCTGGGGGTGCTGCTGAACTTGCCAGTGCCTGGGTTTTTCTGGCTGGTGATTTCTCTCCTGATAGGCACTCCGGCCATGAGCGTCATCGGCACCTTCGGCGCGGCCCTGACCGTGGGCTTGAAACGCGGCGGGCTGCTGCTGTCACTGCTGGTATTGCCACTTTACGTGCCGACCCTGATCTTCGGTGCCGAAGTTGCGCGCCGTGGGGCAACGGGGATGGAGACTCAAACGCCACTGCTGATGCTGGCGGGGATCACGGCGGCCACGATTGCCCTTTTGCCCTTTGCCAGCGCAGCCGTCTTGCGCATCAACCTTCGGTGACGCGTTCAAACTTTGACCAATGTCAATTGAGAACGCACCCGACTCGGACTAGATAAGGCCCATGTCTATCGCAGCCAAAGCCAACGCCCTCTGGGAATACGCCAACCCGCGCAAGTTCCTTGCCACCAGCGAACGGGTGATGCCGTTTTTCTGGGTGACCTCGCTTGCGTGCATCGTGGTCGGACTGGTCTGGGGGTTCTTCTTCACGCCGGATGATTACAAGCAGGGGTCTACCGTCAAGATCATTTACCTGCACGTGCCCGCGGCGCTGATGGCGATCAATTGCTGGCTGATGATGCTGGCAACCTCGCTGGTCTGGCTGGTGCGGCGTCACCATGTCAGCGCGCTGGCCGCCCGTGCGGCGGCCCCCATTGGCATTGTCATGACGCTGATCGCACTGGCGACCGGGGCAATCTGGGGCCAGCCGATGTGGGGCACATGGTGGGCCTGGGATCCGCGCCTGACCTCGTTCTTGATCCTGTTCCTGTTCTATCTGGGCTATGTTGCCCTTTGGGAAGCCATCGAAGACCCGGATACAGCTGCTGATCTGACCTCGGTCCTTTGTCTTGTTGGCTCGGTCTTTGCGCTCCTCAGCCGCTATGCGGTGAATTTCTGGAATCAGGGCTTGCATCAAGGCGCGTCGGTAATGCGCGCGGCGGCTGTGACCGGGGCTGATACCGAAGAGAAAGTCAGCAACATCTATTTCTACCCGCTGCTGCTGTGCATCGTCGGGTTCGTGCTTCTGTTCATCGCGCTGGTTCTGTATCGCACCGGCACGGAAATCCGGGCGCGCCGGATCAAGGCGCTTTTGGCGCGGGAGAGGGTAAACGGATGATCCCTGATCTTGGAAAGTATGCAGATACGGTTCTGTGGTCCTATGCGGCCTCGATTGCACTGCTGGCGCTGCTGATCGTGTTCAGCATTGCGCGCGGGCGCAAGGTTCGGGCCGAAATGGAGAAGGTCGAACAAAGGATGACGCGCAATGGCTAAGATCTCGCCCCTGATGATTGCGCCTCCGGTGATTTTCGGCCTGTTTGCGGTCGCGGCATTGGTGCAATTGCAAGATGGGTCAGATGATACTCTGCCATCGGCCCGTCAGGGCCAGCCTGCGCCGCCTGTTGTTTTGACCGAGTTTCCGGGCAAGACTATGTTCGATGATGCGACCCTGCGCGATGGCGAGGTCAAGCTGGTCAACTATTGGGCCAGCTGGTGCGCGCCCTGCCGCGCTGAACATCCGAACCTAGAGACGTTGTCCCAGGAGGGCATTCCCGTCTACGGCATTAACTACAAGGATTCACTGGACAATGCCGAAGCGTTCCTTACTGATCTTGGCGACCCGTACGAAGCCATCGGACGGGATGAGCAAGGACGCATGGCGCTGGACTGGGGTCTGTATGGGGTGCCCGAAACCTACGTGATCGATGGCGAAGGCACGATCATCTTGCGATTTGCCGGGCCGATCACCCAGCGCGTGATCGAAAGCACCATCCGGCCCGCGCTAGAGAAAGCAGGTCAGTAAATCGGACCGTTACTAAGCTGAGCGTGCCTGCTGCACGCGCATTGTTTCTGGACGGTAGCAAGGATCGATACGAACCGATCAAAAGCCCCGGCTCATCGGCCGGGGCTATGTTTTTTTAACCAGCTTTTGCCAGGTTTCTCAGCACGTATTGCAGAACGCCGCCGTTCTCGATGTATTCGATCTCGGGCGCGGTATCGATGCGGCACTTGAGGAGGATAGTCGTCTCGGCGCCGTCGGCATAGGTGATGGTGCAGGGCACCTCTTGCAGCGGTTCGACCGAGTCGAGGCCGTGGATCGAGACGGTCTCATCCCCCTTTAGCCCCAGCGATTTGCGATTGTCGCCACCAGTGAATTCAAACGGGATCACCCCCATGCCGACCAGGTTCGAGCGATGGATACGCTCAAAGCTCTCGGCGATCACGGCCTTCACGCCCAGCAACGCGGTGCCTTTGGCGGCCCAGTCACGGGACGAGCCTGCGCCGTATTGCTCGCCGCCAAAGACCACCAGCGGCGTGCCCTGCGCCTGATAGTCCATCGACGCGTCATATATCGAGGTCTGCTCGCCATCCGGCCCCTTGGTATAGCCACCCTCGACGCCGTCCAGCATCTCGTTCTTGATGCGGATATTGGCGAAGGTGCCGCGCATCATGACCTCGTGGTTGCCCCGGCGCGAACCGTAGGAGTTGAATTCACGTGGTTGCACCTGACGGTCCATCAGGTACTTGCCCGCAGGCGAGGTGGTCGCAAAGGACCCGGCGGGCGAGATGTGGTCGGTGGTGACCATATCGCCCAGAATGGCAAGAACCTTGGCGCCTTCGATATTCGAGATCGTGCCCGGCTCAGGCCCCATGCCCTGGAAATAGGGCGGATTCTGGATGTAGGTAGAAGTAGGCGGCCAGTCATAAGTTTCCTGTTGCGGAACCTCGACCTCTCGCCATTTCTCGTCGCCCTTGAAGACATCGGCATATTTCGACTGGAAGGCGTCACGAGTGACGGTCTGTTCGACCAGTTCCGCAATCTCGCTTTGGGTCGGCCAGATGTCCTTCATGAAGACGTCATTGCCATTCTTGTCTTGACCAATCGGTTCGGATGTCAGGTCAATGTCCATGGTGCCGGCCAGCGCGTAGACGACCACCAGCGGCGGTGAGGCCAGATAGTTTGCGCGCACGTCCGGGGAAATACGGCCTTCGAAGTTGCGGTTGCCTGACAGGACCGATGTGGCGACCAGATCGCCCTCGGCAATCGCTTCGCTGATTTCTTTCTGAAGCGGGCCCGAATTGCCGATACAGGTGGTGCAACCATAGCCGACAAGGTTGAAGCCGATGGCGTCCAGATGTTGCTGCAGGCCAGCCGCCTCGAGGTACTCTGACACGACCTGCGAGCCAGGGGCCAGAGATGTTTTAACCCACGGCTGACGGTTCAGGCCCAGCTCATGCGCTTTTTTCGCCACCAGACCGGCGCCGATCATCACGTAAGGGTTCGAGGTGTTGGTGCAAGAAGTGATCGACGCGATCACGACCTTGCCCGACTCCATGCCGTATTCTTCACCTTTGACTTCGACCTGCTTACCCATCGGGCGTTTGAAGGTTTTCTCCATCTCGTTCAGGAAGGCCGCCTTTGCGTCAGTCAGGGCAACATAGTCCTGAGGGCGTTTCGGACCCGAGATCGCGGGCACGATAGTGCCCATGTCCAGCGACAGTGTGTCGGTGTAGATGGGCGCATAGTTCTCATCGCGCCAGAAGCCGTTCTCCTTGGCATAAACTTCGACCAATGCCAGACGATCCTCATCACGTCCGGTATTGCGCATGTAGCGCAGTGTCTCACCGTCGATCGGGAAGAAGCCACATGTCGCGCCGTATTCGGGGGCCATGTTGGCGATGGTCGCGCGGTCGGCGAGCGGCAGGCGGTCCAGACCTTCGCCGAAAAACTCGACGAACTTCCCAACTACACCCTTTTCGCGCAGCATCTCGACCACTTTTAGAACCAGATCAGTTCCGGTGGTTCCTTCGACCATAGAGCCGGTCAGCTCAAAGCCCACGACCTCGGGGATAAGCATCGAGATCGGCTGACCCAGCATTGCGGCTTCAGCCTCGATTCCGCCCACGCCCCAGCCCAGAACGGCCATGCCGTTGACCATGGTGGTATGGCTGTCGGTGCCGACCAGCGTGTCGGGGTAGGCGACCTCTTCGCCGTTCTGATCAGTGTCGGTCCAGACTGTCTGGGCCAGATATTCAAGGTTAACTTGGTGGCAGATACCGGTGCCGGGGGGGACAACGCGGAAGTTGTTGAACGCCGACTGGCCCCATTTCAGGAACTGGTACCGCTCCATGTTCCGCTCATATTCCCGATCCACATTCATCTGGAAGGCGCGCGGATTACCAAATTCGTCGATCATCACCGAGTGGTCGATGACCAGATCCACCGGGTTCAACGGATTAATCTTTTGCGCGTCACCACCCAACCCCTTGATCCCATCCCGCATTGCAGCCAGATCGACCACTGCGGGAACGCCGGTAAAATCCTGCATCAGCACGCGTGTTGGTCGATAGGCGATCTCGCGCGGGTTCTTGCCACCATTGACTGCCCATTCGCCGAACGCCTTGATGTCATCGACCGAGACGGAAAAGCCGTCATCCTCAAACCGGAGCATATTTTCCAGCACTACTTTCAACGCGGCAGGGAGTTTCGAAAAATCGCCCAATCCGGCTTCTTGCGCGGCGGGAATCGAATAATAAGAAATGGATTTGCCATTCATGTTCAGGTTGCGGCGTGTCTTGGCGGTATCCTGTCCGACTGTTATGGGCATGTGTTGGCTCCCTCTCAAATGACTTGGGTAACGGGGTTCGCTAATAGCAATCTTTATTACCTTTCGCCCCGGTTCAAGGACCAAGACGCGCAAATGCGGTTTGGTGCCACCGCTTCATGCACCGGTGAAGGGAGGGGCGGTTTCAAGAAACCTTGATTGGAGGGTGAGGTCCAAAGAGTTTAAACCATTCAGGTGCCTTATCGGTCGCAAACAGAAGAATAATCAGCCTGAGGTCAAACATGCTTAGATCCGCCGTCATTGCCGCCGCGCTTTCTCTTGCTCTTTCTGTGCCAGCGGCGGCTGACAACAACCCCGTGGTGGTCGAGTTGTTTACTTCGCAGGGCTGTTCGTCCTGTCCTCCGGCCGACCGGCTGATGCATGACCTTGCCAAACGCGATGATGTGATCGGTCTGGCCTTGCATGTGGACTATTGGGATTACATCGGTTGGGAGGACGAATACGCCAACCCCAATCACACCCAACGCCAGCGAGCTTATGCGCGTCAGGGCGGGCGCTCGATGATCTATACGCCGCAGATGGTGATAAACGGCCAGCATGACGTGGTCGGCGCGCAATCGCGCGAGCTGGAGCGTTTGATCAAGGCGCATCTGACGGCCGCACCCGAGGCAGAAGTTGTGGCAACCCGGTCGGGCGATGAGGTGACCATCAATGTCACCCCGGTCGAGTTGTCCGCAGGTGAGGCGTTTGATGTTAGGGTCGTACAATACTCCCCGATGCGCCACGCTTCGATCCGGCGAGGAGAACTGGCCGGGCATGAGCTGGACTATGCCAATGTCGTGGAGTCCTGGCAGTTGGCCGGGCAGTGGGACGGGGCCGCGCCGCAACAGTTTTCCGCTGAGTTGCCCTCGGACCTTCCGACGGTTGTTCTGGTGCAGAGGATCGAACACGGCCCGATCGTTGCTGCCGCCAGGGTCAAATGATCAGGGCATGTCCTCGGGCTGCACGCCCAGCCCGTTCCAGGCTTTCCAGCGCCTGTGAATCCAGAACCACTGACCCATATGCTGCCGGACCACGGCCTCTAGGTCATCATTGGTGAACTGGGTCATGGTTTTCGGATCGGTATGCGGAACGGGATCGTGCAGCACGATCTCAAAATCAATGCCATTGGGCTGGCGAATAGCGTAGCAGGGGATCAGCTCGGCCTTGTATTTCATCGCTAGCTCTGCGTTCAGAACCGAAGTGACTGCGGGTTTTCCGAAAAACGTCAGTTCCTCTCCGCCATGGGCATGAAGGTCCGAGACGATGGCGATGATGCCGCTTTTCTTTAGCGAACGTACCATTTCAACCATGCCGCGACGGCCCTGTTCGAACATGGGTGCGCCGGTTTTGTAGAACGCATCCACATAAGCTTCGTTGAAATACGGGTTTGCCATACGGCGATACAGGCACCCGATCGGCTTGCCGCTGCGGGCCTGAAGGGCAATGCGGGCGGCCAGGTAGTGGCCGAAATGCGCCGTAATCATCATCACCGGGCGTCCCTCGGCCACGGCCGCGTCAAAGGCGGCAACACCGGGGCCAGAGATTTTGGCAGTGCTCTGACGCTCGGTGAATCCTTCGGGCGAGAAATGCTCCATGATCGCGCGGCCCGCATTGTCGGGAACGGCGCGGCAGATGCGCTTTACCTCGGCGTCCGACAGGTCGGGGCAAGTCAGTTTAAGGTTCCTGCGCACGCGCTCGGTAAACCCGACCAGCGGAGCGAGGCCGCGTACGATGGTCCCCATCGTTGCGATGCGCAATTCATAGGGCAGCAAGCGCATCGCGCCGATCACGCCTTTCAGAAACAGACCGGTGACATAATACTTTCGAAGTGCCCCGCGGCTTAGTTCCGACTTTTCGACGGGCATAATCTGGTCTCACCGGCTGTTGCGAATTGCCGGGTCAGACATACAAGGCACATTCCCTGACCACAAGCGTTCCAATGGCTTGAGCCGTTCGCCTAGTCTTCACTTTCTTCTTCGATCAGCGTTATTGTCCCTCGATCCACAAGGGCACGGATTGCGCCCACGATCTTCGCCATCGCTTCTTCGGCGTCGGATTGCTTGACCTTTCCACCTTCCGAGACCTCTTCACGCAGGTTATCTGCCATCCGCGTGGACATGTTGGACAACATGAATTCGGCCGCGGTCTTGTCGTCATCGACCACAGCGCCTGCCAGTGCTGTGACCAGATCGACCTGATCAACTCCGCGCAGAATCGCGGGGACGTCGCGGGGTAGGATCCGGGATGGAATATGCGCAAAAGTAAAGATCGAACGGCGCACGACGCTGGCGAAATCCGAATCCTCCTCGTCCAGCGCGGTGAGCAGACCGTCCCGGGTGGATGCCGCCGATTGGTTCAGGATCGCACCCACCCTTGCGCCAGGACCATCCGAAAAGGCCTGAGACGGGCGCTGATCCAATTGCGCCGCCAGCGACCAGCCGATCCGCTCGACCGCTTCGGGGGTGACATTAGCGGTTTTCGAGATTGCATAGGTGATCCGTCGTGCGACCGGGCCGGGTAGGTGACCCAATAGTTGTGCGGCCTTCGCGGTCTCCAGTTTGGACAGCATAACGGCGGCAATCTCGGTGCTTTCCGCCTGCGCTATCACTGCGAGTTCCTCGGTAGGGATTTCACGCAGGCGCTGCCACGGATCACCGATTTGGCGCACCCCGGCAACTTTGCGCAGCCGCGCCGCCGTGGCCGAACCAATCTTACCATCCACCGCATCTAGCGCCCCCGCCAGACCATGCGGGAAGGACAGGCCGACGCTGTCCAGCGCCTCGGCAAATTCCTGTGCCACGGCATCCAGAGTGATGCGATCGACAAGACCCATCCGACCCAGTTGATGAGTCAGTTTCTCCTGCAGATCATCGGGAAGCTCTTCCAGCGGGATGTCAGCACCTTCATTCAGCAATAGTCTCACAACGATGGCGGCCTTCTGCCGGTTGCTCAGGGCACGGGGAACGACACGCGGCGCTCCGTCCTTCTGATCTGCTACCGAAGCCGCCCCCGGTGCCACCTGTACTAAAGTGTTCGTATCCTGCATCTGTCTGCGGTGCCAAAGTTGCGTTCTACAGGCAGAGTACGGAGAGTCGGGTAAAGAAAGACTGAAGTTTAGTAGTTATAAGTCAGCCCGGTTCGGATCGCCTCGCGTAGGGACGCCTCGGCCCAGGTGCCTTCACCACCACGCGCCTTAATCTCGCGCCACTGCTCGATGGCCAGATCGGTCTTCCCCTCGGTCACAAATCCCTGACCCATATAGCTGCGGGCAAGGATGTTGTCGGGGTTAGACTCGATGGCGTTGGTGTAGAAGGTATTGGCCAGCTCAAGCTCGCCCATCTTGCGGTAGGTGAAACCCCAATAGGTCAGTACACGATCGTCGTCCTGATCCATGATACGCAGAATGTCCTGCGCATTCTCGAACTGTCCATCATAGGCCAACTCGCGTACCGCGTCGTACAGCTCATCCTGGGTGAAGTTGGTCTTATTCGGTTTGACGCAGCGCCCTGCATCTTTGTCATAGACGCGGCCGAACAGGCATTTCTTTGTCGTGTTGGTCGGTTTTGGCGGGGTGGTGGCTCCGCCACCGCCGGCCGCATACAGGGCCGGTGTGAAGGCAAAGGTCTGAAGGGCAATAGCTGAAACTAATACGAGGCGCATTTTCCTACTCCGTTCTTAAAGCTGCTCTGATCAAGCATAGCGCGATCTGATAAAAAGCTAACAATCGGCTGCTCGCTTTTATTCACAGGTAGGAAAGAATTTCTCAGCTGTTGACGATTTCTTCGCAGTTCTGAGAGTCTGCGTCCCAATAAGTGCCCGGTGCGCAGGATTGGGTTTGTTTGGAATGGCCACTGCAGGCCAGAGCGACGGATGCGGAACATCCAAGGACCAAAGCGCAGATAAGCGTGCGGATCATGTTGTTTCTCCTGTTCGGAAATACCCGAGCACTATAGACGATTTTACCCGTATTGGCAAAAGACAAAGGCCCGGATCGCATCGTGCAACCCGGGCCTCTTTGAACCGCTTGGTCGGTCAGGAGTTATTCACCGAAGACGCGGGCGAAAATCGTGTCGACGTGCTTGGTGTGATAGCCGAGGTCGAATTTTTCTTCGATCTCTTCGGGGCTCAGCGCAGCAGTTACGTCGGCGTCCGCCAGCAGCTCTTCTTTGAAATCGGTGCGGTGTTCCCATACCTTCAGCGCGTTGCGCTGAACCATGGCATAGGCATCTTCGCGGCTGACACCGGCCTGTGTCAGCGCCAGAAGCACCCGCTGGCTCATGACCAAACCGGGGAACTTGTTCATGTTCTCGATCATGTTCTCGGGGAAGATCAGCATCTTGTCGATCACACCGGTCAGACGGGCCAGCGCAAAATCCAGCGTGATCGTGGCATCCGGCCCGATCATGCGTTCAACCGAGGAATGCGAGATATCGCGCTCGTGCCAGAGAGCTACATTCTCCATCGCCGGGATCACCGCTGCTCGCACCATACGTGCCAGACCGGTCAGGTTCTCGGTCAGCACCGGGTTTTTCTTGTGCGGCATCGCCGAGGAGCCCTTTTGACCCATCGAGAAGAACTCGGCCCCTTCCAGCACCTCGGTCCGCTGCATGTGGCGGATTTCGATGGCGACGTTTTCGATGCTGCTGGCGATGACGCCCAGCGTGGCGAAAAACGCGGCGTGGCGGTCGCGCGGGATGACCTGCGTGCTGATTGGCTCGGGTACCAGACCCAGCTTGTCGCAGACATGTTCCTCGACCTGAGGGTCGATATTGGCAAAGGTGCCGACCGCGCCGCTGATCGCGCCGGTGGCGATCTCGGCACGCGCATCTCGCATCCGGGACAGGTTGCGGTCCATCTCGGCGTAGAAGCGGGCAAAGGTCAGGCCCATTGTGGTTGGCTCGGCGTGGATGCCGTGGCTGCGACCGATGCGGACGGTGTCCTTGTGTTCAATCGCGCGGCGCTTCAGAGCGGCCAGCAGACCTTCGAGATCGGCGATCAGCAGGTCTGCGGCACGGGTGAGCTGCACATTGAAGCAGGTGTCCAAAACGTCCGAGCTGGTCATGCCCTGGTGGACAAAACGGGCCTCTTCACTGCCGACATGTTCGGCCAAGTGAGTGAGGAAGGCGATGACGTCGTGTTTGGTGACGGCTTCGATTTCATCAATACGCGCCACGTCGAATTCCACGTCCTTGGCTTTCCACACGGCCTCGGCATTTTCACGCGGGATCACGCCCAGATCGGCCATGGCGTCGCAGGCGTGGGCTTCGATCTCGTACCAGATGCGGAACTTGGATTCGGGCGACCAGATGGCGACCATATCAGGGCGGGAATAACGTGAGATCATTGGCGGCTGCACCTTATCGTAATTTGGCAGGAGGCGATGCCGCGGGGTTTAAACGCACCCGCACAAGGGAACAAGACACGAGTGCGCAGATGAGACGGTTTGCCCTGATTTTGACGCTTTCAATCGAGCTTTTGGCCGTCCGGGGACGTCAACTGACCAAAAATAGAATTCCAGAGAGCTGGTAGAAAAACTGGTATTAAGGCAGGTCGTTTTGCGCGGCTGTGGGTGCCAGATGAGTTTCGGCTCTCTTCCCGAGACACCGAGGGATTCAGGTCCGAGTATGAGAGGCTGGACAAGCCCGGCCAGAAGCGGGCAATCTGATGTCAATGAAATCATCAGGTTATTGAGATATGCGTTTTTTTTCTGGCTCTTCCTTGGCTGCGTGCGCCGCCCTTTGGCTTGGGGTTGCGGCACCGGCCTCGGCGGACACCCCGATCACCTATACCGATGCTGGGCGCGCGTTGTTCAGTTTAGCGGTACCCGACTTCTGGGCTGTGCGCACTGGCGGCCCGCGCGAGATCGAGGACACCGAACTGGGGGACCCGCGTGCCGTAGCGCGCGTTATGGGTTTGCGGCCGGTGACAGATGACAATGTCTGGATGGGGTTCGTCTCTCCGGCGGGCGTCGCTTCGATTGAGGGCGGTTTGCGGTATCTGGAGGACATCGACAAGTTTCTGGTCAATGAGCCGACGGTCTCAAGCACCACCGACACTCGGATTGGCGGGTTGCCTGCGCGTGTGATCCGCGGCACCGGCATCCGGGACGGGCGCGGCATCAACTTCACGGCTACTGTGATCGACCTGCCAAAGGGGCGCGTGGCCGTTGTCGTGGCGATCCTGCGCGACGGTGCCGATCCAGCCTATGCCGACGTTCTGAACGATGTTTTCGCGTCGTTCCGTGCATTGCAGTAAGGAGAGGCGCTGATGACCACCAAACCGATCAAACGCCTGTTTCTTGCGCTGGGTCTTGGAGCCGCGAGTTTTTCCCTGTCGGCCTGTGATGGTGTCACGGTTGGGGTCGGGTATGGTTATGACCCGTTCTATGACTCGATGCTGTGGAACGACTATTACCACGATGTAGATGTGGATATTGATATCGACAGACCGGTACGACCGAACCCGCCCGGGGCTAAGCCACCGGTGCGGCCTAAACCGCCGATCGCCAAACCTCCAGCCCGACCGCGCCCCCCTGTGGCGCGTCCACCGGTTGCGCGACCGCCCGTTGCTCGGCCGCCCATTCATCGCCCGTCGCCGCGTCGATAGCGTTTTCGGGTCAGGCCAGCAATTCCGTTGTGATATGGGCTGATCCTTCCAGCGTTCTGTGAACGGGGCATTTGTCTGCGATTTCCAGCAGCCGCGCGCGCTGTGCCTGATCCAACGGGCCTTCAAGCCGGATTTTGCGGCGGAATTGGTCGATCTTGCCGTCTCCGGCCAATCCGGCATCCTGCCCGTGTACCTTGTTGTGGCAGACATCGACAGTGATGCCCGTCAGAGGCCACTGCTTGCGCCGCGCATACATGCGGATCGTCATCGACGTACAAGCCCCCAAACCCGAAGATACGAACCCGTAAGGCGACATACCTTTGTCGGTTCCGCCATACGAGGCCGGCTCATCCGCCACCGCGTGGTGTCGCGGACCGGACTGGATGTCCTGCAGGAACCCCGAAGGATCAACCTCGGTCACGCGTACTACGCCCTCGGGCGCGCCGGGGGGCGGTGCGGGTGGGCTGAGGGGAATATAGCGAGTCACCCATGCTGCAATCACATCGGCTGCGTATTCAGCGTCCGAGGCGCGGGTGATCAGGTGATCGGCATCGTCCAGGGTGACAAAGCTCTTGGGGTGTTTGGCGGCCAGAAAGATGGTGCTGGCATTGTCGATGCTGACGGTTTCGTCGCGCGGTGCGTGCAGGATCAGCAGCGCCGCTTTCAGGTCGGCAATCGCCTGGTTCAGAGCGGATTCCGAAATGTCGTCGACAAAGGCCTTACCAATGCGAAAGGGGCGGCCCCCCAGCATGACCTCGGCCGATCCATCCTGTTCGATCTGGGGCAGGGCGCCCTCGAAATGATAGGCGACATGGCCGGGATCGGCGGGCGCGCCGAGCGTGACCACCGCCTTGACGCTGGGTATACCTGCCCGCGCGCGCAGGACCGCAGCGCCGCCCAAGGAATGGCCGATCAGCAGGGCCGGGGCCATGTCGCGCCCGGCCAGATAATGCGCGGCGGCAATCAGGTCTTCGACATTCGAGGTAAAGGTGGTGTTGGCGAACTCTCCGCCCGAATGCCCGAGCCCGGTGAAATCAAAACGTAAAACGGCAATACCCATCGCGGCAAGCCGGGCGGCGATGCGACGAGCGGCCGGGATATCCTTGGAGCAGGTAAAGCAATGCGCAAACAACGCGGTTGCCAGCACCGGCCCATCGGGCAGATCAAGGCGTGCAGCCAACTGGTTGCCGTCGTGACCGGCAAAGGTAATGCGTTCGGTGGGCATGGTTATTCCTTACGTGTCGGGATGAACCCAATACTGTGTACTTCGATCTGGCGGCTCAACCCCAATGTAAGACGCGTCACGGGAAGGTGAGTGAGGAGTATATGAATTAGTGGATTTGACGCTTCGCTGAGGAAGTTCAATGTTTGTGATGAAAGATCCATCAAATATTCGTTTTAACTATTCATCGTGAACCCGCATGTATTAGCCACCGCAAGTTTTCAGCCAAGGAGGCTAACATGGCACATACCGCATCTGCCCCGCGTGGCGCAGTTTTTCGCCCCGACCTTTTGATCGTCATCGTCCTGACCGGAGTCCTGGGATTCACGCTGGGTCAGAACTGGCCGACGGCACCAACCACAGCCGAAGCCACCATCCCGTCTGAGGACTGGCACGGAAACGTGCGCCGCTCAACCTGGCCGGATTGAGGCTTTACACCTGTCCCATCAGCTGCGGATCGAACGGATAGGTCGTGAGGTTCTCATACCCATCCTCGGTGATCAAAACCTGATCCTCAAGCTTGATCGAGAAGTCGCCGCCAACCTCTCCGACGGCGGCTTCGACACACAGGACCATGCCGGGCTCGAGCGGATAATCGTAAGAGCCCGCCACCGCCTTATCCGGATAAGCGACCAGCGGCCATTCATCACACAGGCCGACGCCGTGCATCAGGCAGCCATATTTCTGCGCCTGAAACTTGTCGTCCAGTTTATGTGCGTTGGCGGTCAGTTCAGGGATCATCACGCCGGGTTTCAACATCTCCATATTGGTCATGATGTGTTCATGGGCGTGCTGCATGGCATAGACCATGTCGGGGCGAGGTTTCTGATCCCCGATCCACCATGTGCGAGAGATGTCGATACAGATGCCGTAAGATCCGATCAGGTCGGTATCAAAAGCGATGATCTCATTCTTCTGCGTGATCCGTGGCCCGCATTCTTGAAACCACGGGTTGGTGCGCTGCCCCGAGGCCAGCAGGCGGGTTTCGATCCATTCTCCGCCGCGGCGGATGTTCTCGGCATGAAGAACTGCCCAAATATCATCTTCCGAGGTCTTGCCGTCGCCCACTTTGGCGCGGGCAAACTTCTCCATCTCGGCCACGGCGGTTTCGCAGGCGTGATTTGCGCAGCGCATCGCCAGAATCTCATCCGGGCCTTTGACAGCGCGGGTTTTTTCGGTGACCTCTTCGCCCTCCATGATCTCGAATCCCTGCGCCTCCAATGCGCGCAAGCCGTGCAGCATGATCTTGTCGACGGCCAGACGTTTGTTGTCGCCGCCATGTTCCTCGATCAGCAGCCGCACTTCGTTCGAGAACGCATCGGCTGCCACATCCACCTTGTCGCCCCTGTCGAAGTAAAACAGATCCGCGCCTGACCGCTGTTCGCGGACCAACGGGTTGAATTTGGACAGGAAGGGTGAGTTCTTATAGTCCCAGATGACCATATAGCCATCAGCACACAGCAACACTGCGCGGAACGGGTTATGAGTGTTCCACAGCTGCATGTTTGTACTGTCGGTGGCGTAACGGATGTTGAGAGGATCAAACATCAACAACCCGCCAAAGCCCCGGTCAACGATGGCCCTGGTCAGGCGATTCCACCGGTGTTCCCGCATCCGGGCCAGGTCGGGCAGAGCCAGCCCGGCGGCCTCCCATTCCGCAAATGCCAACTGTGTCGGACCGATCTCGATCCGGTCGTTGTCGTTTGGGGTCCCATCGCCCAGTGTTGTGCCCTTGGTCGGGTCGATTTTGCGGTTGTCGCGGTAATGCCGGTTCATGGTGGGTCTCCCTGCCTGAGTTTTAGCGTGAAGAATCATTTCCCAAGCGTCTTGAAGGTTTGCGACGGTGCATCCGTCGCTTTTGGGCCGACAATCGGGTGAACAGGTGTTAGGTCGATGTCATGACGATCCTGCAGACCTCAATCCCTTATGACCCGTTAATGCCGCGCCCGTTGCCGGGAATCCAACCGGCAAGCATGGACGACTGGCTGCATTGCGATGATGCGTTTGCCGGGCAGATGCAGCGGCGCGAGGCGCTTTTGAAGAAGCGGCGACCGGATGTTCTTGCGCTGGACTCCGCAGCTGAACCTGCGGCGCAGGAACTTTTGGACCTGGTTCTGGAGCACGCCTATCCTGGCAGTACAGATCAGGTTTTCCGTCCGGACGGGCAGGTCGTCGAAATCGACCACACACGCCCGCTGGATACGTTGTGTCGTCTGGTTCAGGAGGATTTCTGCATCCTGCAAAAGCACCGGGATGAACACGTCCTGACCGGTGCCATTCTGTGTTTTCCCGCCAGTTGGTGCTTGTCGGAAAAGTTCATGCGACCATTGATCGATATTCACATCCCGGTGTCCGGCTACGACGCCAATATTGCGCGGCGGGTGCAGCGCCTGTTTGACGGGATACAACCGGGGCGGCCGCTCTGGCGGTTCAATGCTTTGTGGTATGAAGATGCCGAACTGCACCAACCCCGCAGCGCCAATGACCGGCGCGAGGTTGGCGATCCGGGGGCTGCCCGGTTCCTGCGCAGCGAACGTCAGACATTGTTGCGCCTGCCGAAAACGCGGGCGGTGGTATTTACGATACATACCTACGTGTTGGAGGTGCAGCGCCTGTACAAAACGGAAAACCCCGCCTGATGGCGGGGCCTCCTAGGAGGGTATTGAAGTTGAGTTCTACATGCCCAACGCATTGGCGACACCAGCGAAAGCTCCGCTTGTGCTGAGAGCGGAGATTGCGACGGTGTAGGCAAGAACCTGAGTGTTCAGGCGAAAATCTTCGCCCCTGATCAGGTTCACCGCGGCCACAGAGACCGCAATGGGTACTGACACGCTGGCCACGGCCCCGGTCAATCCCCAACTGGATAGTCGAAGGATATCACTGGGTTTTTCGTGGTCGAGGGGTCGCGTGTCCTTGTCCCCATCAGTAGGCTGCTCGTTAGTATCTGTCCGAAAAGCGATGCTGAGCAACTGCTCATCAGACAGCTGGATCGGCCGGGCTGCTGGTGTCAGCGCCTTTTTTTGTGGCTCTTCCAGGTTCTCTTCGTCAGATATGTTCAGCCCCGCGAACGGGCCTGTCACTGCCTCGAAAATCTGTTTTCTGTTTCGTTGTTTTGAAGGCGCCAAAGTGTCGAAAGCGCTCATGAATTGTTCAACGGTCAGAATGGTGTTGGGTGACAGCCACTCGACACGCTGCGTCGCGCAGATGTCAACCATCCGATACAGGACGACCACCAGCATGAGCTCGGAGATTTCGCTGTCATCCAACAACGGAGATACCGGTGAAAGCGTGATCGTCAGCCGGTTCTTCGGCAGTGTCACGACTGGTCTGTTCACTGTCTTTAGCCCCGCAGCACGGTCCAAGCGCCCGAACCGGTCTTCTGCGGCGACCACCTGAGTGTCCAACGTGAGGCGAACCAAATACTGGCTGGATACGATGCTGGCCTCGGTCTCGCTCAGCACGTTTTTGCGTTCGACCAAGTGGCCATAGTCTCCCAAAGTCGTTGCAACGATGGCGCCGAAACGCTCAATCGCGCCCTCGGTTTCCCCGTTGAACTGAAGACCGCCGTGATAGCTGTGCTGCGAAGTCACCACGCATTCCTTTGTCGTATCTTGTCCTGAGAAACAGGTTAACAACGGATCTGGGGCAGAATTTGGCGAAAATGGAAAAAAAAGAAAAATCAGAAGGATTGATTACTCTTTGGAAACCTAGACATTTTAGCGGCCACTTAAGATCTGTGGCAATAATGTGGCCGGATTGCGGTGGCTTGGCGTTGGAAAATGGTGCGTCTCACCCGTCGATTCGGGCAGCCATGATTGCAATGGATTGCTGATAGACCGAGGCTGCGTTCCATTCCTGAATCACCTTGAAATTGGGTTGCCCCAGTTGATAGCCGCGCCCCGGTTTCCAACCTTTTTGACGAAGAAAATTCGCTGTTGAGGCTAACGCATCGGTCATGTTGTAGAAATCCACGCGGCCGTCGCCGGTGGCATCAACCCCATAGGCTAGTGCATTGCCTGGTAGAAACTGAGTGTGCCCCAATTCGCCGTGCTTCGCCCCCTTGGTGGCCGTCGTAATGCTGCCTTGATCGACCAGTTTCAGTGCCCCGATGGCATGGGGGATAAAGAACTCGGATCGGCGACAATCATAGGCCAGTGTCGTAATTGCGGAAACAACCTGACTGTCGCCCATAAAGTTTCCGAATCCGGTTTCCATTCCGTGAATGGCGATCAGCACACCGCTGGGGACACCGTATTGTCGTTCCAGAGCGGCGTAGAATTGCGGGTTGCGCGCCTTGCGCTTGCGCCCCTGCGCCACGATAGTATCGGCACCGCGCACTCGCATGAATTTGTCCAGGGAATACTTAAAGCTTTTTTGATTGCGGTCCGCCGCGATAGTGCGCGTGGCATATTGGGTTTGCGCCAAGGCTTGCAGCCCCTTCTTTTTCACACCGGCCCGCTTGGCCTGCCTTGCGAAATCCTGCTTCCAGGACTCGAAGCCGCTGCTGGTGTTGCCGCAGGGGGCAGCGGTAGCAAGCGTTGGCAAGGACAGGGCGAAAATCAAGGCAAATCGAAACATCAGCGAAATCCGGTCAAACAATGGCTAAGATTAAGGGTAAGCTGCATCTTGCGATCCGCAAAGCAGTTAATACAGGTCCAGCTCTCCGGTATTTTTCATAGACTCGAACCACTCCTCGGGCGTTTTGTCGATTTTGGCGTGTTTGACCATCATCGCGTTCATATTCGGTAGGTTCGACGAATCCGGCCATTTTTCCGGCTGCCACAGGTTCGAACGGACGACGCATTTGGGGCAATGGGCGAACACCGTTTTGACAAGGATAAGCAGGGCCAGCTTGGGCGCATGATCCTTCACTGCCATCCCGTTCAACAACTCAGGATCGGCGCAGATCCGGGCGACGCCGCGAATGCGCAATGTTTCCATCTTGCCGGGGACAAAAAAGATCAGGCTGACGCGCGGGTCCAGCAGGACGTTATGAAAGGTGTCCACGCGCTTGTTGCCTGGCCGGTCCGGGATGGCGATCAGCGTATCCGAAATGACCTGAACGAAACCTGCCGGGTCTCCGCGCGGCGAAATATCCAGATGCCCGCCCGGATTGGCCGAAGCGATCAGGCAAAATGGTGAGGCCGCGATAAAGTCGCGGCACATCTGATCCAGCGCCGATATTTCCTTGGCGAGGATCTGGGGCAGAGGGGCACCGGTTATTCGCTCGAGTTCTTCTGCCGAAGTCACGAAGTTCGAGAATTGCGAGAAGGGGTCGTCAGTTCGCATTGAATCTCTCCTGACCGGAATGGTCACAAATGTGTAAGATTGTGCCAAACGAAACAAGGGCGCCCGATTGGACGCCCTTGCAGATGAAAACCCGGAACCGGATTAGCAGCTGTAGTACATGCCGTATTCAACCGGGTGTGGGGTGTGCTCGTAGGTTTCAACCTCTTCCATCTTCAGTGCTATGTAGCCGTCGATCTGGTCTTTGGTGAACACGTCGCCCTGCAGCAGGAAGTCGTGATCCGAAGCCAGCGCTTCCAGAGCCTCGCGCAGCGAGCCGCATACGGTCGGGATGCCGGCCAATTCTTCGGCAGGCAGATCGTACAGGTTCTTGTCCATGGCTTCGCCCGGGTCGATCTTGTTCTTGATGCCGTCCAGACCGGCCATCAGCAGAGCGGCAAACGCCAGGTAGGGGTTCGCAGCCGGATCGGGGAAGCGGGCTTCGACGCGCTTGGCTTTCGGGCTTTCGGTCCACGGAATACGGACGCAACCCGAACGGTTTCGGGCGGAGTAGGCGCGCAGAACGGGAGCTTCGAAGCCGGGGATCAGACGCTTGTAGCTGTTGGTCGCCGGGTTAGTGAATGCGTTCAGGGTCTTGGCGTGCTTCAGGATACCGCCGATGAAGTACAGCGCTTCGTCCGACAGGTCGGCGTATTTGTCGCCAGCGAACAGAGGCTTGCCGTCTTTCCAGATCGACATGTTCACGTGCATACCGGTGCCGTTGTCACCAGCGATCGGCTTCGGCATGAAAGTGGCCGATTTGCCGTAGGCGTGTGCAACGTTATGGATGACGTATTTGTACTTCTGCAGTTCGTCGGCCTGCTTGGTCAGGCTGTCAAAGATCAGGCCCAGTTCGTGCTGGCAGGACGCAACCTCGTGGTGGTGCTTGTCGACCTTCATGCCCAGACGCTTCATAGTCGACAGCATTTCCGAACGCAGGTCCTGTGCTTCGTCGATCGGGTTGACCGGGAAGTAACCACCTTTGACACCCGGACGGTGGCCCATGTTGCCCATCTCGTACTCGGTGTCAGTGTTCCACGATGCATCAGTTGCATCAACTTCGTAGGATACCTTGTTGATGCTGTTCGAAAAACGCACGTCGTCGAACAGGAAGAACTCGGCTTCGGGGCCCATATAGGCGACGTCGCCGATGCCCGATGCTTTCAGGTACGCTTCGGCTTTCTGGGCGGTGCCACGCGGGTCGCGCTCATAGGCTTCGCCTGTGTCGGGCTCGACGACCGAACAGTGTACACAGATGGTTTTCTCGGCGTAGAATGGGTCGACATAGGCACTGTCGGTATCGACCATCAGTTTCATGTCCGATGCTTCGATCGACTTCCAGCCCGCGATGGACGAACCGTCGAACATGAAGCCTTCTTCCAGGAAGTCTTCGTCAACCTGGTCGGCCATCAGGGTCACGTGCTGCAACTTGCCGCGCGGATCGGTAAAGCGAACATCGACGTATTCGGCGCCTTCGTCCTTGATCAGCTGAAGAACTGCGTCCTTGCTCATACTCTCTATTCCTCTGATTTGAGTGCGTTCGATTACAGAGCTTCCGAACCGGTCTCGCCGGTACGGATGCGAATGGCTTGTTCAACGGGCGAGACAAAGATCTTGCCGTCGCCGATTTTGTCCGTCTTAGCCGCAGAGACGATAGCGTCGATGGCGGCATCGACCTGATCGTCATCCAAAACGACCTCGACTTTCACCTTGGGCAGAAAGTCCACGACGTATTCCGCGCCACGATAGAGTTCGGTGTGGCCTTTCTGGCGGCCAAAACCTTTGACCTCGATCACGCTGAGGCCCTGGACACCCACGTCCTGCAGCGCCTCTTTCACTTCGTCCAGTTTGAACGGCTTGATGATCGCTTCGATCTTCTTCATCCCGGGCTCCCTATAACACTTGTCAGGATGGCACTGATCACGTCTAAGATCGGTCGGCAATCTGATTGCGAAAATGGCAGCGTGCGCGTGCCGAGAAAATATGCGGCAGGTGAAATTTTGATCGACTTGCACAAAAAGTAATCAGAATTGAATCGCTGAGGGATTTGAGATGACGGAATTGCTGACTGCAGCGCAAATGCGGACCATCGAACAGGCCGCAATTGAGTCCGGTGAAGTGACTGGGCTGGAGTTGATGGAGTGGGCCGGGCAGGGCGTTGTCGAGGCGATTTTTGAAGAGTGGCCGGAACTAGCAAAATCGCCTGGCCGGGCTGTGGTTCTGTGCGGGCCGGGGAACAATGGCGGTGACGGATTTGTTGTCGCGCGGCTGTTGAAAGAACAGGGTTGGGAGGTCGAAGTCTTTCTGTATGGCAACCCTAAGAAGCTTCCTGAAGATGCGCGAGCCAACTACGAGCGCTGGCGCGTGTTGGGCGCTGTCGGCGATCTTCGAAGTAAGGGGCCACTTTCAAAAACTAAGGAACCAGACCTAATCATTGACGCTGTTTTTGGAACCGGGCTGGCTCGCCGTATTGAAGGGGAGCTTGCGCAAGTTTTGCAGTCTTTCGACGCCTTGATCGAAGTAAGGGGGATCAAAGTTGTCGCCATCGATGCTCCGTCTGGGCTTTGCTCAGATAGTGGCAAGTCGCTTGGTGTGTTCGCGGTCGCTGATCTGACAGTCGCGTTTCACCGGGCCAAGCGGGGTCATTATTTAGATCGCGGACCAAATCAATCGGGTCGGCTGGTCGTGAAATCAATTGGCATAAATGAAGTTTGGAATGAGAAGGCGGACGGGGCGATCTTAGGTTTGGTTGAAGGTGTACCAAAACGTTTAAAAAAACTTCCTCAGACTCACAAATACGCGCATGGTCACGCCCTCATCCTCTCAGGCGGCTCCGCGAAAACCGGGGCCGCGAGGCTGGCGGCGCGGGGGGCGTTGCGCATTGGGGCGGGTTTGGTGACCTTGGCAGTGCCTCCGGCTGCTCAGATGGAGGTTGCGGCACAGGTGACGGCCATCATGTTGCAGCGGGTTGAAGGCGCGGATGGTCTGACAGACGTGCTGAAGGATGAGCGGTTGAATGCTTTGTGTCTCGGTCCGGGATTGGGCATAGAGCGTGCGCGAGAATTGGTGCCGGCTGCCCTTGAGGCCGAACGCGCAACGGTTCTGGACGCCGACGCATTGACGGCGTTCGCGGATGATCCGGCTGCGCTGTTTTCCTTACTCCACAAAAACTGTGTTCTGACGCCACATGGCGGAGAATTCTCGCGGCTGTTCCCGGACATTGCCGAAAAGCTGGCAGCAATACCAACCAAAGGTCCGGCCTACTCCAAGGTGGATGCTACGCGTGAGGCCGCAATAAGGGCAGGGTGTGTGGTGCTGTTCAAAGGGCCGGACACGGTGATCGCCGCGCCGAACGGGCAATGTTCGATCAATGCGGCTTTCTACGAACTCGCCGCTCCGTGGTTGGCAACCGCAGGATCGGGCGATGTGCTGGCCGGGTTTATCACCGGATTGCTGGCCCGAGGGTTCGGCCCGAAGCAAGCGGCGGAGACGGCAGCATGGCTGCATGTGGAGTGCGCGCGTGCATTTGGCCCGGGTTTGATTGCCGAAGACTTGCCCGAACAACTGCCTAAGATTCTTAAAGAACTGAATACTTGATTGCTTGAGCGGTAATTGGCCGATCTACCCGATGATCGGCGGCAACTGGCCGATGGGTTTGTGCTGCGATCAAAGCGAGTGTTTGCCAGTCGCATGGCCGGGCGTCAGAATTCCTTAGGCGTGGATCTCTGGCTGCGGTGTTGTGGCAGATAAATTGTTGATTAAAATAGAAATTGCGTCCGGCTTTCGCGATCTGAGTGGCAGGTTTGCAATACTTTGAAAGTATCGGTTTCAACTGCTGGAACGTCCGCGATAACTACGCGATTCAGGGGCAACGGAAGCCGGAATTTTGAAGGTGAATGAAATGACGCAGAAACTAAAACTGTCCTCAATGGCGGCTGTGCTGGCCGCGACAACGGCAATTCCTGCCGCAGCCGAATTGAAGTACGAAAATAGCAGCGGCGGCTATGTGCTGTTGTACGGTCAACTCGATCCGGCGATCGTATCCGTTGATGACGGCGAAGAAACAGAAACTCGTTTGCTGGACAACGACCTTTCCAACAGCCGTGTCGGCCTGCGGCTGATGCAGCCCTACGGAAGCAACGAGTTCATGTTCCGCTTTGAAACCGGGCTGGGTCTGCCAAGCACCGGAACGGCCAACCAAGATGGTACCAATACCAATGGTTGGACCCGTGAAGACATCCGCCACGTCGATTTCTCGTTGAAGGGTGGTTACGGCAAGTTCTCGGCCGGTCAAGGTAGCATGGCCTCGGACGGGGCCGCCGAGGTTGACCTGTCCTATGTCGGAACGGCTTTGTACTCGTTCACTAACGATGAAAACGGTGCCTTCTTCTATCGCGGGACAGACGGTGTCCTGAGCGATATCACAGTGGGTGACTCGTCCAGCAACTTTGATGGCGCGCGTCGCGGGCGTATTCGCTATGACACGCCCGATTTCAACGGGTTCTCGGCCGCGATTGCCTATGGTCAGAACATCCTGTCCAGCAGCGATGACGACGACTATTACGATATCGCGATTTCCTACGGAAACACATTCGCCAATGGCGTCGAGTTTGCCGCCAGTGTGGCATATGCGGTCCGCGATTTCGATGATAGCTCGGGTGAGCGGAAGGATACAATCGGGTCCGCTTCGGTTCTGTTGCCCAGCGGGTTCAGCTTTACGGCCGCATTGGGCACGCGTGACGACACGGCGACAGGGGCCAGCGATCCTGACTATTGGTACACCAAACTGGCCTATGAAGGAGACTGGGTGTCCTGGGGCAAAACCGGTGTCGGTATCGATTACTTTGACGGCTCGGATTTTGAAAACTCCGGGTCCAGCACCAAATCCTGGGGCATCGCTGTCGTGCAGCGCATCGACAGCATCAATACCGATGCGTACCTGAAATACCGCAACCACGATTTCGACGACACGGTCGACTTTGACAACAACGAAGCATGGGTTTTGGGCGCGCTCTGGAAATTCTGATCCAGCCCATATGACAAACAAGCGCCCCGGTTATGTCCGGGGCGTTTTTTTGTTCAAATCGTCGGTAAAACAAGGCCGATTGGGCATTGCCCCCTTGCACGTGGGCGGCTGGGCAAATAGAAGGCGTCAAATTTGCCCGGCGCGCCGTTTTGCGCGCCCCGAATCCTATGGGGACTACCATAATGCAGGTTACCGAGACGCTGAACGAAGGTCTGAAACGCGGTTACAACATCGTCGTATCCGCGGCTGAGCTGGATGACAAAGTGAATGAAAAGCTGGTCGAAGCGCAGCCTGAAGTCGAGATGAAGGGTTTCCGCAAAGGCAAGGTGCCGATGGCACTGCTGAAAAAGCAGTTCGGTCAGCGCCTGCTGGGTGAAGCGATGCAGGAAAGCATCGACGGCGCCATGAATAAGCATTTTGAAGCCAGCGGTGACCGTCCTGCGCTGCAGCCCGAGGTCAAAATGACCAACGAGGACTGGAAAGAGGGCGACGACGTTCACGTCGAAATGTCCTATGAAGCACTGCCCGAGATTCCAGAAGTTGACCTGAAGTCGGTCGAGCTTGAAAAGCTGGTCGTCAAAGCCGATGACGCGGCCGTCGATGAAGCACTGAACAACCTGGCCGAAACCGCTCAGAACTTCAAAGCGCGTCGCAAAGGTTCCAAAGCCAAGGACGGCGATCAGGTCGTGATCGACTTCGTTGGCAAAGTGGACGGCGAAGAGTTCGAAGGTGGATCGGCCGAAGACTACCCGCTGGTTCTGGGTTCCAACAGCTTCATCCCCGGCTTCGAAGAGCAGTTGGTTGGTGTGAAGGCCGAGGAAGAAAAAGACGTCAACGTCAAATTCCCGGAAGAATATGGTGCCGAGCATCTGGCCGGTAAAGACGCTGTCTTCACCTGCACCGTGAAAGAGGTGAAGGAGCCCGTTGCGGCCGAGATCAATGACGAGTTGGCCACCAAGTTCGGTGCCGAAGATCTGGAAGCGCTGAAAGGCCAAATTGCAGAGCGTCTGGAAGCCGAATACGCAGGTGCATCGCGCGCGGTTATGAAGCGCGCTCTGCTGGATATTCTGGACGAGAAGGTTTCTTTCGACCTGCCGCCCTCGCTGGTTGAAGCAGAAGCCAAGCAGATTGCGCATCAGCTGTTCCACGAGGAAAACCCGGATGTGGAAGGCCACGACCACGGTGAGATCGAGCCGACCGACGAGCACAACAAGCTGGCCGAGCGCCGCGTGCGTTTGGGCCTGCTGCTGGCCGAACTGGGTCAGAAGGCCGAGGTCGAGGTTACTGATGCTGAAATGACCCAAGCGATCATGAACCAGGCGCGTCAGTACCCTGGCCAGGAACGTCAGTTCTTTGAGTTCGTGCAGCAGAACGCTCAGATGCAGCAGCAACTGCGCGCCCCTATCTTCGAAGACAAGGTCATCGACTACATCGTCGAACTGGCTCAGGTCGCTGACAAGGAAGTCAGCAAAGACGACCTGCAGAAAGCCGTTGAGGCACTGGAAGAGGAGTAACCCTCTTCCGCCCATCTACAACATGGGCACCAAAAAAAGCGGAGCCGCCTGGTAATCAGACGGCTCCGGTGGATGGCTTTTGTACTATGAGGTGAGGGGGTCAAGCCTCATGAGCAAAAGCACGGGGGGTACTTAGCAGAGCGCTTTTCTGCTCTGGCGTGAAACGGTCCGAAAGGGCCTCGATCAATTTCAGTACATCGTTGACCTCATCTTTCGTCCTTGCCGAATGCATCTGTTCGACAAAGTATTTTTCAAGCTCGGTCAGCGGCTGGTGATCAACATTGGCAGGAGATTCGGTCCGGCTGCGGGCAAAAAGTGCAAGGGCCTGTTCTTCCGTCAGAAAGACATCATGTTCGATCCCCGCATAATCGCGAATACCCGTGATACGCTCGTCCGAACAATCCATCATCGCAGCCATTGCAACCACCTTGCCCATCGGTTTGGCGGTGCCGAGGTAGTCATAGGGTGCGTTGCCCGATCGCTGCAGGACGCGGTTCATGACCGGATCAATCACGGCGATTGAATCCAGCACACCAGCCGTTTTTGCGTATTCGAACGAACCGATCATGACTTCGCTGGTGACATAAGAAACTGAGTTCTTGCCGCGTCCGCGGCCAAGTTTTTTGGTGTCGACGCAAAACCGTGTCGCCTCCCAAACCTGCGAGCTGCGCAACGGCGGTTCTCCATCCAGGATCGAATTGAATACGTCCGACAACATATGCGGCCCTGTGGTTTGCAACAGGCGCATGCACCCAACGACGTCCCCCTCGTCGTTGATGCTGACCACGTGTGCGGGATTCAGGTCGTCGAACATGTCCCGTTCGCGGCCATCCACGATGTTGACTTCCCAGCCCAAGCGATCTCCGAACACGCGTGCCCGCAGTTTGAACATTTCGTCCAGGACGTCTTTAAACTTATGTTGGTTGATACCATCAATTACGATGATCATTTCCATCCCCCTACAGTCTGGTTACCGTGACTCAAGAGTTAACCAAGTCGTGGACAGAAACTATTGGGGATTTCCCGTATTTTTGCGTTTTTTTCGCTTACCCAGGCGCAATTAGGCCCAGACCTATGGCCCTGCCTATGGCCTGCGGCGTGGTCAACGCACCCAGTTTTTCGCGACCCGAGCGCATGTGAACCTCGACCGTTCGGTGCGAAATCGACAGAATATCGCCGATATCCTGCTGCGATTTACCTTCGGCCACCCATTGCAAGATCTCTTTTTCGCGCGTGGAAAGAGACGGCAAGTAAAGCGCTTTGGCGAGCACGCCTGACTGCATAGTCGTGTCATGTGCATGTACGGCGGCCATTTGAAGATCGCCCATAACGTGCTTTTTGAGTGACTCCCACTCATGGTCAGAGCAGTCGCGCGTGACGCTGAGTATTCCGCATTCGCCATAAGGGCCACGGACCGGAACCGTCAGCCCACGCGGCGTAATACCAAAATCGTGGGCGTCACGGAAGACGGCGTTGAATTTCTCATCGTGGTTGAAGCGATTCCAATCGACCGGGGCGATGCTGAGAACGGACTGATAAATCGTCGGATCGAAATGGTGATACCCGTGGCTTCCATAATGAATCTTCCATTCGTCAGGATAATTCGCATACCCCTGAACGTCCCCTTTGACAGGGTTCATTGTGGCATAAGACGCATAGTCGAAGCCGAGTTCCTCGCAGACAGAGTTTATAATATCTGCGGTCGACTTCTCCTGATGGTCGAGCGCGGCCAAGTCTATGAGTTTCACCTGTCCAACCTTTGTGCGGCACTTCTCATCCCCCAAAGTGCCAAGTCCGTCCGAATTCATGTCCACGTTGCGTCAACCGATGCATTAAGTGCAAGGGTAATGTTCGTATCGCACAGGCTTAATGCGTGCTTCGCGCAACAGAAAACAGCGAATCCTCCCAATTTCGGAGGAAATCCACCTAATTTGACGCGAATTCGCGTCGGATGTCCATGATTATTGCCCAAGAGGCAATGGCTGCTATTGAGGTCGCAGTCCGGTTTCGACCAACATGCCCTGTGCTTTGGCCTCTGGATAATACCCTTTGGCATACAGAAATATCGCCCGTTGCTGGTCACCGTCCGACAGCAACCACGCACCGCGCAGGTACTTACCCGCAAATTCGAGGTTGGTGTCCGCGTCCAGCAGCCCCTGTGCATTCCCAGAATAGCCCATCGAGCGCGCGGTGGCGGGTAGAATCTGCAGCAGGCCGTAATAGGGACGGTTCACAGCCCAGGGGCGATGGGTGCTTTCCCGGATCGCGAGCTTGTGCACCAGCTCGCGCGGAACTTCGTAGTGGTCCGCCCAACGGTTGATTGATGCGCGCAACTCGGGCGTCTCGTTGGGGTATAGCGGCGGATCGAACGTATCCTGTGTCTGCGTGCCCGGCCCGCCGCAGGCAGCGAGGGGAGCTGTCAACAAAATGGCCAAGACGCTGCGGCGCAAGAATGATGTCATCTGTGTACTCCGAAATTCAGGCGGCGATGATAGGAAACACGAAGCTGCATGCAAGCGCAGGTCCAATTTCTGGCTGAATTTCGCCCGTTGGGCGTGTGTACAAAAAAAGGCCGCACAATTCGTGCGGCCTTCGCAAATCTCACTTCAGCCGGATCAGGCTTTGGCTTCGTCTTCTTCAGCCGAGGCTTCTTCGGCGACCAGTTCTTCGTCTTCCGAAGCGGCGGAACCGATGTCGTCGAACAGTTCTGCGATCTCGAATTCGGCAGCGGCTTCTTCTTCAGCGGCCAGTTCCTGGATCGATTTGCCCGACGCCTGCAGTTCGGCTTCTTCTTCCGAACGGGCGACGTTCATCTTGATCTCAACTTCGACCTCGGGGTGCAGTTTGACTGCCAGCGAGTGCAGACCCAGTTCCTTGATCGGTGCGATCAGGGCGATCTGTTTCTTGTCGACCGAGAAGCCAGCTTCGGTTGCGGCGTCTGCGGCGTCACGCGGGGTGACCGAGCCGTACAGAGCACCGGCATCCGATGCCGAGCGAATCACGATGAACTGCTGTCCGTCCAGCTTTTCAGCCAGCGCTTCAGCTTCTTTCTTGGTTTCCAGGTTGCGCGCTTCAAGCTGCGCTTTCTGGGCTTCGAACGAGGCGATGTTCGACTCGGACGCGCTCAGCGCTTTGCCCTGGGGCAGCAGGAAGTTGCGGGCGTAGCCGGGCTTGACGTCAACGACGTCGCCCATCTGACCCAGTTTCGCAACGCGTTCCAGAAGGATAACTTGCATGTCAGTCTCTCCTTACTTCACGGCGTAGGGCAGCAGGGCGAGGAAGCGGGCGCGCTTGATAGCACGGGCCAGTTCACGCTGCTTTTTCGCCGAAACGGCGGTGATGCGCGAAGGTACGATCTTGCCACGCTCAGAGATGTAGCGCTGCAGCAGACGGGTGTCTTTATAGTCGATTTTCGGCGCGTTCTCACCCGAGAACGGGCAGACCTTGCGGCGGCGGAAAAATGGTTTTGCGGCCATGGTTTATGTCCTTTCGTCAGGCGTTGATCAGCGGCGCTCGCGGCGGCCTTCGCGCTCATCGCGCTTCTGCATCTGGACCGAGGGGCCCTCGGCATGCTCGTCGACCTTGATGGTCAGAACGCGCATGACGTCTTCATGCAGGCGCATCAGGCGCTCCATTTCCTGAACGGCGCCAGCGGGGGCGTCGGTTTTCAGGAAGGAATAGTGACCCTTGCGGTTCTTGTTGATCTTGTAGGCCATCGTCTTGACGCCCCAATACTCGCTGTCGACGACGTTGCCGCCGTTGTCAGCCAGAACTGTGCCGAAATGTTCGACGAGGCTTTCCGCCTGCGCGTTGGACAGGTCCTGACGCGCGATCATTACATGCTCATACAGTGGCATGTGCACTCCTGTTTTTATCAAGGCGCATTTCATAGGCGGGGCCGTTTTATCCTTCGCGACCCTGCCACGAGAGGCTGCGCGATTCATGTGATTTGCGAAGGATGGCCCCATATACACGTTTCAGCCTGAGGGGCAAGCCCTGCCACAGGTGCCTTGGTGAAGTCGCGCTATTTCCATTGCGCTGCCCAAATCCTGACGTTTTTCGGCTCAAAGTTGTTTTCATACCGGGGATTATCCGGAGAAACCGGACCCAGGACGGCAACCTGAAAACAGGGTGAGAGATATGACCGCGATGAATACGAATACATTCGAAGAGTCCGCAAACACCGCGAACTATGAGAAATCTGTACCAGTGCTGATCGGGTTCGAGCCGAACTGGAAGGTCCGAATGGTTCTGGCGCGCGTTGCAGGGGCGTTTCTGATCGTGATGGCGTTTTCAATGTGGCTGATGGAGAGTTCCGCCATGGCGACCGAGGTCTGGCCGATCAAACTGGCCGCATCGCTGTTGTTTCTGCTGGTTGGGGTCAGCCTGCTGACGGTCCAAATCCTCGACGCCCGTCCTGACGCCTATTTCGACCCAATCCGCCGTGAAGTTAGGGTGCTGCAAAAGAATGAAAACGGACGTCCGCAAACCGTTCTGCGCCGCAGCTATGACACGCTGGGTGGCGCGCGCTTTGCCGACGAACAGGTCGAGTTGTTCGACGTCGATGGTAGCTTGCTGATGAAGCTGCCGCTGCAATCGGCGGATGTCAGCCGAGCGCTAAAGGGTCAATTGAGCGGAAGTGTAACAATCTTCGCCTAAGATTTATTCTGTTCACTAAAGAACAGAAACTGTGAGAGAATGATACTTGTGTGCTGCCTTTAGGCAGCACATTTTTGTTATCGAGCAACCCAACAGGTTTGCATTCACAAAATTGCGGAGTTTGTCATGAAATCCACCCTTATTGCTGCTGCACTGGCCGTTTCGGCGACCTCGGCGTTTGCAAGCGCCGAGAAATACACTCTGGACCCCAGCCACAGTCAGGTTGTCTTCAGCTATAACCACCTCGGTTTCTCGACCACAACCGGCATGTTCTCGGGCTTTGAAGGCGAGATCATGTTCGATCAGGAAGACCCCACCGCATCCAGCGTTTCCGTTTCGATGCCCGTAGTCGAGATTTTCACCGGTTGGAAACCGCGCGAAGATCACTTCATGACCGAAGATTTCTTCGGTGTGGCCGAAGGTGACATGATCACCTTTACCTCGACCGGTATCGAGGTCACCGGCGAAGGCACCGCCAACATTACTGGCGACCTGACCATGAACGGTGTAACCAAATCGGTCGTGCTAGATGCCAAGCTTAACCAGGTAGCTGAGCACCCGATGGCGAACAAGCCTTGGGCGGGCTTCGATGCGACCACCACGCTGGTGCGCAGCGATTTCGAACTGGGTCAATTCGCACCGTTCGTCGGCGACGAAGTTGAAGTTCGGATTTCGATCGAGGCACAGAAGGCTGAATAAGCCAGTTTCGATCCTCTGAAACGAAGCCGCCGGGGTATTGCCCCGGCGGTTTTTCTTAGCTCTCGCGCTCGGCTGTCAGGTTGACTGAGACTGCGACCCCAAAGCCCAGCGATTCTTCGGTTGGTTGAGAGGTGCCAACGTCGAAATCCAGACGGTTCAGTTCCAATTCTCCGACCATCGCGGCGGTGTTCTCCTGCAGGTCAAGGGTGAATGGCAGCGCGACGTCCACCGATTTGTCGCGGATTGTCAGGGGGCCACGCGCCTCATACCCGGTGTCTGTCTTGTAGATTTCAGCTTTGAATTGGGCGGTCGGGAACTGGGCGCTGTCAAAGAAATCGGCGGCCATGGCCTGATCTGTCACCGTTCCCAATGTCAGTGACGTGATGGAAACTATTACATCCACGGATCCAGCCAGCCCCGGTTCCGCCGGATCTTCAAAGGCGATTGCGGCGGTCCATTCGGCGAAACGGCCGGTCACCGGGCTGCCCAACTGGGTGATTGTGATGGACAGGTCGCCGTCCTGCACTTGCCAGTCCGACTGCACTTCGGTCAGTTCAGCGGTATCGGTCGCCGCGACGGAGTGGTCCGAGAAGACGCCGATGGACCAACCACCGGTCAAAACCGCCACCCAGACCGCCAGCGCCGCAATGGCGGGGATCATTGAATGATGCTGAGCCGGAGGCTCGGGCGCGTCCGATTTGCCGGGCAGCATGCGGCGCAGGGTGCTGTCCTTGTCGACCACATGGTGCTTAAGAGCCCCGGCAATATGCATGACCAAGGACCCGGCCAAAACCCAGATGAACAGCCAGTGCAGGCCGGACGTCACCTCGGAAACAAAGGGCGATTTGGGCACGAAAGGCAGGTTTTGCCCGAAGGGCCACAGGATCGGCGCGAACCCTTCTGAAGCAGCGTGGTGCAGCCAGCCCGTCAGCGGCACCAGAACCAGCGAGGCATAGAGCATCCAGTGAACGGTTTCGGCGGCGAAGGCTTCGGGTTTATTCTCTGCGTTCAGCAGGCCCGGCTTGGTCTGCGTCACGGCCCACAGGATACGGGCAAGGGCGACAAAGAAAACTGTGACACCCACGGTCTTGTGCAGCGAGAACAGGCGCGTTGCCCGAGCGATATCGTCCTCGGTGGTCGGGATTGAGGGGTCATAGATCGCGTGGGCCAGATCATTGGCGATCCATCCCAAAGGTAGCGCCGTAAAGATCAGCAGGGCGGTCAGCCAATGGAACGTCTTGGTCACGCTGCCATAGCTGGAAAAGGTATTGGTTGAGGGCATCTGTTGCTCCGGGCTGGGGTAGCTGGGTTCAACCTAAAGCCATGGGATCAGGACTCAATAGCGGGATGCGCACATCAAAAGTGCCACAGTGCAGAGGTCATGCAATGCTTGTGCCGCGTCCACACTCGGTTTACACCCCCCGGCAACCTAACGTCATCCAAGAGGTCGCAATGACACGCGCATTCGTTTTTCCGGGGCAGGGCGCCCAAACCATCGGGATGGGCAAAGCTCTGGCCGAGGCTTACCCGGCAGCTCAGGCTGTGTTCGACGAGGTCGACGAAGCGCTGGGTGAAAAGCTGAGCAGCCTGATCTGGGAAGGTGACATCGCGGACCTGACGCTGACGCAAAATGCGCAGCCGGCGCTGATGGCAACCTCGATCGCCGCGATGCGCGCGCTGGAAGCCGAAGGCGTTTCGGTTACCGATGCGGCCTTTGTTGCGGGGCACTCGCTGGGTGAATACTCGGCATTGGCTTCTGCTGGTGCTTTGTCGGTTGCTGACACGGCGCGTCTGCTGCGCACACGTGGTCAGGCCATGCAAAGCGCCGTGCCAGTAGGCGAGGGCGCAATGGCCGCAATTCTCGGCCTTGATCTGGACGCCGTGCGCGCAGTTGCCGAAGAGGCGGCCCAGGGAGAGGTCTGTCAGGCCGCAAACGACAACGACCCGACCCAGGTTGTCGTTTCGGGCTCCAGAGCTGCCGTCGAGCGTGCGGCAGAAATCGCCAAGGAAAAGGGTGCCAAGCGCGCTGTGATGCTGCCGGTGAGCGCTCCGTTCCATTGCGCGCTGATGCAACCTGCAGCTGATGTGATGGCTGAAGCTCTGGCCGCCGTTGAAATCAAGGCACCCGCCGTGCCGCTGGTTGCGAACGTGCGTGCTGAAGCCGTTACCGACCCAGACCTGATCCGTCAGTTGCTGATCGAACAGGTCACAGGCTCGGTCCGCTGGCGCGAAAGCGTGCAGTACATGGCCGCGCAGGGCGTGACCGAGGCGTGGGAGATCGGCGCGGGTAAAGCGTTGTCGGGCATGATCCGCAAAATTGACCGCGACATCGCAGGCAAGGCCGTTGGCACGCCGGAAGACGTGCAAAAGGTCACCCAGGCCAAATCGTAAGTTGAAAACGTCTCGTTGGGACGCACCAAGAGGGAAACCGAATGTTTGATTTGACAGGTAAGAATGCGCTGATCACCGGCGCTTCTGGCGGTATCGGGGGCGATATCGCGCGCGCACTGCACGCGGCGGGGGCCACTGTCGGGCTGTCTGGTACGCGGATCGAGCCACTGCAGGCGCTGGCGGATGAGTTGGGCGAACGCGCCCATGTCCTACCTTGTAACCTGGGCGACCCCGAAGCCGTCGCAGCGCTGCCGAAACAGGCGGCGGATGCGATGGGATCGGTCGACATTCTGGTCAACAACGCGGGCATTACGCGGGACAACCTGTTCATGCGGATGTCAGACGAGGAATGGCAGAGCGTGATCGACGTGAACCTGACCGCCACCGCCAAGCTGTGCAAAGGCGTGCTGCGCGGCATGATGAAGGCGCGCTGGGGCCGGATCATAAACATCTCGTCTGTGGTGGGTGCAACCGGCAACCCGGGTCAGGTCAACTATGCCGCGTCTAAGGCGGGCATGGTCGGCATGACCAAGTCGCTGGCCTATGAGGTCGCAAGCCGCGGAATCACGGCCAACGCGGTGGCTCCGGGTTTCATCACTACGGCCATGACCGATAAGCTGACCGACGATCAGAAATCTGGCATCCTTACGCAGGTTCCAGCTGGCCGCATGGGCGATCCATCGGAAATTGCCGCGGCAGTTCTGTACCTTGCCAGCCCCGAAGCGGGTTATGTCACAGGAACAACCTTGCATGTGAATGGCGGTATGGCCATGTTGTGATCGCAGACCGAGACAGGCGCGAAAGCGTTTGCCTCGGGCGTTGTCTGTGTTATAGGCGGCGCATGTATGCAGGGGTCGGCCAAACGGTCGGCCTTCTACTTTCCCGGTAATCGGGGACCCAAACCGCCCAGACCGGGCAAATCAAAGCCAGCCTGAGCGGGCAAGGGCTGAACCGGGCATTAAGCCCTGAAATGGAATGAGGAATAGACATGAGCGACGTCGCAGATCGCGTTAAAAAGATCGTTGTTGAGCACCTGGGTGTTGAAGAAGACAAAGTAGCCGAGAACGCTTCGTTCATCGACGATCTGGGTGCAGACAGCCTGGACACCGTTGAACTGGTCATGGCCTTCGAAGAAGAGTTTGGCATCGAAATCCCGGATGACGCAGCCGAAACCATCCAGACCTTTGGCGACGCCGTCAAATTCATCTCTGAAGCGTCCTAATCGCTTCGAAATCTTTAAAAACGGCGCTTCCGGGCAACGGAGGCGCCGTTTTTTTGTGCCTGTCTGGATTTCGGACTTGCCAGGGTGAGGCTGCGTTCGCAACGATCACTCTGAGGCAAAAAAACTTGAGCGGGCAGGGCATGATACGATCCACCCCGACGATAAACACATCGCGCCTGATGCTTTGCGGCATGCGGCCCGAGGATTTCAACCGGTTCGCCGAGATATGGCGTAACCCCTGCATCGTGCGCCATATCGGCGGCAGGCCACGTTCGCGCGGTGAGGCGTGGGATTCGTTTTTGCGCAACGCGGGGCATTGGCAGATGGCCGGGTTCGGGCAATGGGCCGTGTTGCAGCAATCGAATCGGCTGATGATCGGTCAGGCGGGATTTTTCTATGGCAACCGTGCGCTGGGAGAAGATTTCGACAGTTTTCCCGAAGCCGGGTGGATTCTGGTGCCCGAGGCGCAGGGGCAGGGGTTGGGGTTTGAGGCGGCCCAAGCAGCGCATGACTGGTTTGATCGCATCATGCCCGGTCCATTGGTAGCAATGGTAAATTCGGCGAATGCAGTCTCGCAGAAGCTGGCCCAAAAGCTGGGTTACACAGTGACGCGTGAATGCGAATACAATGGCGCTCCGGTTGTGCTGCTGCGCCGGAACGGGCCACCCGCTCGCATGTAGTCTCAACTTGGGTGCAATGCCGCAAAATGATCTCAGTTTGCCGAAACTGGCGGCATTAGAGACTATGCAGGTCTGTATGATATACTGAATTGCAATGCGATTGAGCGGAGGAGCGT
This sequence comes from Ruegeria sp. BF7, assembly GCF_056538605.1. NCBI lineage: Bacteria > Pseudomonadati > Pseudomonadota > Alphaproteobacteria > Rhodobacterales > Roseobacteraceae > Ruegeria > Ruegeria sp. BF7. Next base: position 179,447 of record NZ_JBQFTM010000001.1, read on the forward strand.
GCTCATGAGGATTTATCCCACTATGGAACTGCAGAACGGTCGGTGTGTATCACTGGAAAAAGGCCGTCTGGACGAAGCTATGATTTGGCACGTGGACCCCGTCGAAACTGCGCGTGGGTGGTCAGCCGCTGGTGCGGATTGGATGCAGTTGACTGACTTTGACGCGATTGAAGGCCGGGACACCAATGCCGAGTTGATTGAAGAGATCATCCGCTCGTCTGAGATGTCGGTGCAACTGGCGGGCGGCATGCGTACCCGTGAGCAAGTCGAACATTGGATTGACAAAGGTGTAGCGCGTATTGTCTTGGGTACGCTTGCAGCTTGGGATCCGATCCTGGTCAAGGAACTTGCCAAACTTTATCCGGATCAGATCGTTCTGGCTGTGGATGTCTGGCAAGGGCAGGTGATGACCGAAGGCTGGCGCAGCCAAAGTGCGTTCACCCCGGAAGCATATATCGAGGCGTTCGCCGACACTCCGTTTGCCGCTATTCTGGTGACGGATATCGACAGCGACATGGAGGATGTCGAGGCGCAATTGGGCCTGATCTCTGGGCTGGCTGAGAAGTCCCGTACGCCGGTTATCGCCAGCGGTGTGGTGCGTACTGCTGACGATATCTCTCGCTTGGCGTATATTCCGAACATTGCGGGTGCAATTGTCGGACGTGCACTGTTCCACAAATCGATTGATCTGGCCGAGGCATTGGAAACGGCTCAGGCAGCACACGAACCGGTTGCTCAATTCCAGTAATGGGCTGACAAGAAGGAAACCGCCTGTCGTCCACTGCGGCGGCAGGCGGTTTTTGCATTTAGAACCGTTCTCGTGATGGCGAGCAGTGTTTCATTCTGTTTCGGCAGGTTGATGCCGGAAGGGAATATACCGTGGCTCTTGCCCCCGGACCCCGGGCCGGGGTATGAGCGGTTCTCAAACAGGAAGCAGGCAAGAGGCATTTCATGCGCAGAGTCGTTGTAACCGGTCTGGGATTGGTCACTCCGTTGGCCAGCGGGGTCGAGGAAACCTGGTCGCGGCTGCTGGACGGAGAATCCGGTGCGGGCCCGATCACTCAGTTCGACGCTGAGGCAAGCGGGGTCACCACGACCTATGCCTGCGAAGTGCCGCGCGGAGACGGTACGAACGGAACGTTCAACCCCGACGATTGGATGCCGCCGAAAGAGCAGCGCAAGATCGAGGATTTTATCCTGTATTCAATCGCAGCGGCAGATATGGCCTGTCAGGATGCGAACTGGTTGCCCGAGGATGAAGAGGATCGCCTGCGCACCGGCGTTCTGATTGGTTCGGGTATCGGTGGTCTGGGTTCCATCGCGAACACGGCCAATCTGATCCGCGACAAGGGTCCGCGCCGCGTTTCGCCCTTCTTTATTCCCGGCGCGCTGATCAACCTCGCCTCGGGTCAGGTCTCGATCCGACATGGTTTCAAAGGTCCGAACCATTCGGTGGTGACCGCCTGTTCGACCGGCGCACATGCCATTGGCGACGCCAGCCGTATCATCCGTGCTGGTGACGCTGACGTGATGGTTGCAGGTGGCGGCGAGGGTTGCATCTGCGAGATTGGTATCGCGGGCTTTAACGCGTGCAAGGCGCTGTCGACCAAGTACGCCGACGATCCGAAGAAAGCGAGCCGCCCTTATGATGTCGACCGTGACGGGTTCGTCATGGGTGAGGGTGCGGGCATTGTTGTGCTGGAAGAATACGAGCATGCCAAGGCGCGTGGCGCGAAGATTTACGCAGAGGTTCTGGGCTATGGCATGTCCGGTGACGCCTATCACATCACCGCGCCGTCTGAGGATGGTGATGGGGCAGAGCGTTCCATGAAGGCCGCCCTGCGCAGTGCCGGGTTAGAGCCAAAGGATCTGGATTATATCAACGCGCATGGGACTTCGACCATGGCGGATACGATCGAACTGGGCGCGGTGGAGCGTCTGCTGGGCGATCATTCGGGCAACGCCACCATGTCGTCGACCAAATCGGCCACGGGCCACCTGCTGGGCGCGGCTGGCGCGATAGAGGCGATCTTCTCAATCCTTGCGATCCGCGATCAGGTGGCCCCGCCGACGATCAATCTGGACAACCCGGCGGTTGAAACGCCGATTGATCTGGCGCCAAATGCCAAACGCGAACGTGTGATCAACGTTGCCTTGTCGAATTCGTTCGGTTTTGGCGGTACCAATGCCAGCGTGATTTTCGGAAAGGCTAGCTAAATGTGGCGGGCTTTGGCATCAAACGCGCTGACCATCCTGGTGGTCGGCCTGTTTCTTATCGGCGGTCTGATCCTTTGGGGGCAATCGCAGTACAAGGCCGAAGGCCCGCTGGAAACCGCCATATGCCTACAGGTGAAAAGCGGGTCGAACATGACTCGCGTCAGCCAGCAGTTGGAAGATGAAGGTGCCATCAGCAGCGCCATGATATTCCGGATGGGCGCGGATTACACCGACAAGGCGCAGCAGTTGAAAGCGGGCAGTTTTCTGGTTCGCGAAGGCGCGTCGATGGCGCAGATCATCGAAGATATTACCAGCAGCGGTGCCAGCACCTGCGGGTCCGAGATTGAATATCGCGTTGGTGTAACTAGGGTACAAACCCGGGTGCGTGAGTTGAACCCAGCCACTCTGGAATTTGTTGAGATTGCCAGTTTCGAGGCCGGTGAAGAGGAAGCCCCCGCAGAATATGCTGAAAAACGTCAAGATGCCGACACACGATATCGCGTTTCGGTGGCCGAGGGCGTGACCTCGTGGCAGGTAGTCGAGGCGCTTAGGGGCATTGACGCTCTGACCGGTGAGGTGTCCGAAGTTCCAGCCGAGGGCATGCTGGCACCCGACAGCTATGAGCTGGCCCCGGGTGATGACCGAGCTGCCGTGCTGCAGGACATGCAGGCGAAGCAACAGTTACGGATCAACGCGGTTTGGGAAAGTCGACAGGACGATTTGCCGATCAGCAGCCCCGAAGAGATGCTGATCCTGGCCTCAATCATCGAGAAGGAGACCGGTGTTCCACATGAGCGCGGCCAAGTGGCCAGTGTCTTTGTGAACCGGCTTGAGAAAGGTATGAAGCTGCAGACGGACCCGACCGTGATCTACGGTGTCACTAAAGGTCAGGGCGTTCTGGGCCGCGGTTTGCGCCGTAGTGAATTGCGCCGCGCAACTCCTTGGAATACCTATGTGATTGACGGTTTGCCGCCCACACCAATCGCCAACCCCGGCCTCGCAAGCCTTGAGGCCGCGGTGGCACCGGAGGATACAGACTATGTGTTCTTTGTTGCGGATGGAACTGGTGGGCACGCGTTTGCGGAAACTCTGGATGAGCACAACCGCAACGTCGCCAAATGGCGAGAAATAGAAGCCGAGAGAAATAGCTCGGGCAACTAAGAAAAGGGTCGCGTCGAAAAACGCGGCCCTTTCTTTTTCTTATGCAGCGGGACGTCTGCGTGGACGGCGACGTTTTGACGACACAGGTTTCAACGTCGAATTCGCTCCGTGCGGTCTACGCCCCCGGAACCCGCTGCGATTGCGCGGTTTTTTGGGTTCGGCGTATTCAGGCATGGTGCCGCTGGCGACTGGAATTTCAATCTTCATTAGCTTTTGAATCTGCAGTAGCTGGTCCAGCTCATCCGGCGCGCAGAAGGCAATGGCTTCGCCTTCACGACCGGCGCGGGCCGTGCGACCAATGCGGTGGACATAGTTGTCTGGCACCTCGGGCAGGTCATAGTTGATTACATAGGCAACACCCGGAATGTCGATGCCACGCGCGGCGACATCGGTGGCGACCAGCACGTTGATCTCTCCGGCGCGGAACGCCTTGATCGCGCGGTCGCGCTGGCCCTGACTTTTGTTCCCGTGGATTGAGGCGGCGTTGAACCCGTCCGCCACAAGGCCTTTCATCAATTTCTCGGCCCCGTGTTTTGTACGGGCAAAGACCAGCGTCAGGGCGTTCATGTCTGCCGAAAGGACTTCGCGCAGCTTCCGCGGTTTTTCAGCCCTGTCGAGGAAATGAACAGACTGCGTGATCTTGTCTGCGGCCTTGCCCGGGGGCGAAACCTGCACCCGTTGCGGGTTGGTCAGATAGGACTGGCTGAGTTCCTCCATCAGCTTCGGCATTGTCGCCGAAAACAGCATGGTCTGACGCGGCGTGCCTAAAGCGGGCTCGATTTTGCGCAATGCGTGAATAAAGCCCATGTCCAACATCTGATCGGCCTCATCCAACACCAGATGGCGGACTGTGCTGAGGTCGACGGCGCCACGTTCCATCAGGTCGATCAGGCGGCCCGGCGTAGCGACCAGAATATCGGTGCCGCGCGACAGGAACGAGATTTGCTTGCCGATGGATTGCCCGCCGACAACGGTGGCCACGCGCAGTTTTGTTTTCTTGGTCAGGTTGCGCAGGCTTTCGGCGATCTGGTTCACCAATTCGCGGGTCGGCGCCAGGATCAGGGCCTTTACCGTTTTAGGCGCAGGCTTACCCGGCTGAGCCAGCAGGTAGTCAATCAGCGGCAGGCCGAAGGCCAGCGTCTTGCCGGTGCCGGTTTGGGCCAGCCCAAGTATGTCGTGGCCCTGCAGGGCCAGCGGGATTGCCTGATTCTGGATCGGCGTGGGTTGGGTAAAGTTTGCGCGTTGCAGCGCGTCATTCAGGGCCGGGGCAAGGCCCAGCATGTCAAAATCGAACAAGTATCATTCCTTTACAACCCGTGATGACTGGTCACCACGGACAAGTGAGACTAGCCACGCAAGTTGCGCGACCGGCAGGGTTTTTGCGAAGCCTCGCGGCGCACAGGCGAGTCCTGTGCATCCGGTCGTCGCATCAAGAACCCTGCGTGAAGGGGAACTGGAAAATAGTGGGGCGCTGTGGGGCCGGATTGTCGACCGTGTATGCTCACGCGTCAGCGCTGTCCTGTGGGGCACATGCTGGTTTAGTGTGGGAATGTCAAGGGTTGGTCTGAAATGAGGGGGTAGGCTCGGCCGCTTCCACCTGGGGTTGGCCGACGAAATTCAGAATCCTGTACGCAGCGTAACTTTGAAATTCCAAGACGGTTTTGGCTTCAAATTGCCTATAAAACTACCAAATTTCAGAGACATTGGTTCATCATGGGCAAACTATCAAAAGGATTTCCTGCAATGAATGTAAAGGTACTTGGGGCCTCCATTTTGTCTGTGGCACTTGCCGCGTCTTCTGCAATCGCGTGTTCCCGGATCGTCTATGAAACCGCAGATGGATCCTTCCTTACGGGGCGGACGCTTGATTGGTTTGAAGATACCGCGACAGACCTTTGGGCTTTTCCTCGCGGGATGGAGCGCAATGGCGGTGCCGGTGAAAACTCGATAAAGTGGACTTCCAAATACGGGTCGGTCGTTGCGACCATCTATGATGGTGCAACTGTTGATGGAATGAACGATGCCGGGTTGGTTGGCAACGCACTCTATCTTGCCGAAGCCGATTACGGCACCGAGACTGCCGGGGATAAGCCACGCCTGTCTGTTGGCGGCTGGTTGCAGTACTTCTTTGATAATTTCGCAACGGTCGAAGAAGCCGTGGCTGCAATGGAACAGGACCCGTTCGTGATTGTGGCTCCGATGCTGCCAAGCGGACATGAAGCAGGCGGGCATGTGGCGCTATCCGACGCGTCCGGCGACAGCGCAATTTTCGAATATCTCGACGGCGAGTTAGTCATCCATCATGGCCGCGAGTTTACGGTTATGACGAACTCTCCGACGTTTGACGAACAACTTGCCATCACGACCTATTGGGGCGAAGTCAACGGCCTCTCGTTTTTGCCGGGAACGCATCGGTCTTCCGATCGGTTTGCACGGTTGAGCTGGAACCTGAATGCGGTGCCTTCATTCGAAGACAAGAACGACGCAACGGCGGCGGTTTTTTCTTTGGTTCGCTCTATTTCCGTGCCGTTTGGTGTGACAGACCCCGATCGTCCTAACATCGCGTCAACAACATGGCGCACGGTCGCCGACCATGAGCTGGGGCGGTATTATTACGAGAGCGTGTTCAGCCCGACGCTGTTTTGGGTGGATATCGAAAACCTTGATCTTTCAGAAGGGGCATCAACACTGAAGCTGGAGCTTGGTGAAAAGCCTATCCTTGCCGGTGAGGTCTCAGCCAGCTTTGAGCCTTCCCAGCCATTTCGGTTTCTCGGTGATACGTAAGGTACTCTTGTTGGGGTACGATCACTGACGGCTCGGTCCAACCCGCACGAGGTCTTTTACAATCTCCGTGCGTAGCCCGTTGCGCCCGTGTTGCGTGAAATCTTGACTTTGCGTTCTTATTCTCGTATAAGTTGTGTCATGCTAGAAGAAGTGGGCAACGGCCCCGGGGCGACCCGGTGGCCGTTTTTCGTTTCTCTCGTGCGGAAAAACTCACGCATGAGGTCACAGGCAAACATGACTTTGATTACCCCGGAAGAGCGGATGTCCCAGACGGCAGAACTTTTGCAGTCGCTTGAGACATCCATTCGCGGTTTGCGCCAGGCAGCGGAAGAACTGCGCAGGCAGATCGGAGCCGGGGAGGATGCAGACCTTGCCGGAGCAGGCAAGCAACTTGGGCAGTTAGAGGGGCTGATCCGAAGTTGTCAGAAAGTGGAGACAAGCTTTGTCGAACAACATCACAGACAAGCCGGAATTGCCCAAGGGGGGTATGCGCTCGACCTTGAGCGCGCTCGATTTGAGATCGGGTGCAGGTTGGCTCGCCTCCGAAGATGCTGCGGTGCGGGACAGATTTCTGAGTGAGATCGGGGAGGGGGGGCTGTGCGCCCTCCCTTTCCTGTTTGAATTCTGGGCGCTACCGCACCAGTTGCCGCCCGAGGGCGACTGGCGTTCCTGGGTGATCATGGGGGGGCGGGGAGCTGGCAAGACGCGCGCCGGGGCCGAGTGGGTGCGGTCGTTGGTTGAGGGGGCTAGGCCGCTGGATCGTGGTGAAGCCGGCCGCGTTGCTTTGGTTGGTGAGACTTTCGACCAGGTGCGCGATGTGATGATCTTTGGCGATAGCGGGATCCTGCAGTGTTCACCGCCAGATCGACGACCTCAGTGGAAGGCTTCGGAACGCAAATTGATCTGGCCCAACGGCGCCGAAGCGCAGGCGTTCTCGGCGCATGATCCCGAAGGGTTGCGGGGACCGCAGTTCGATGCGGCCTGGGTGGATGAACTGGCGAAGTGGAAGAAGGGCAGCGAGACTTGGGATATGCTGCAATTCGCGTTGCGGCTGGGGGACAGGCCTCGGGTCTGCGTGACCACGACACCGCGCAATGTGAAGGTTTTGAAGGAATTGCTGGCGTCTCCGTCGACGGTACAGACCCATGCGCCGACCGAGGCGAACCGGGCCAATCTGGCGGACTCCTTCTTGGAAGAAGTCCGCGCGCGTTACGCTGGCACGCGGCTGGGGCGGCAGGAGTTGGACGGAGTGTTGCTGTCGGATGCTGAGGGGGCGCTGTGGACCGGGTCGATGCTGGAGGCAGCGCGCTGCGCGCAGGTGCCCGAATTGGATCGCATCGTGGTGGCGCTAGACCCGGCGGTGACGTCCGGTTCACGCGCGGATGCTTGCGGGATCGTGGTTGTCGGCGCGCAGCTACAGGGACCGCCCGAGGAGTGGCGCGCCTATGTGCTGGCTGACCGGACGGTGCAGGGCATTGGCCCGGCGGGCTGGGCGCAGGCGGCGATTGACGCGATGGATGAATTCGGGGCCGAACGGCTGGTGGCCGAGGTCAATCAGGGCGGGCAACTGGTGGAAGAGGTCGTGCGGCAGGTGGCCCCTTTGGTCCCGTTCCGCGCGGTGCGGGCGTCCCGCGGGAAGGTGGCGCGGGCCGAACCAGTGGCGGCATTGTACGAGCAGGGGCGAGTGGCCCATGTGGACGGGCTGGACGCGTTGGAGGAGCAGATGTGCCAGCTGACCGCGCGCGGGTTCGAGGGGCAGGGTTCGCCCGACCGGGTGGATGCGCTGGTCTGGGCGCTGCATGAGTTGATTGTGGGGCCAGCGGGGGCGTATCGGCGACCGAGAGTGCGGAGTTTGTGAGGTATAGCTGGGGCGCAAGTGTCTCGCTATTGGCAGGCTAATGCGCATTCGTTCTTGTAAGGGGTTACTTTTGGGAAGTAATTGAAAGTATAACTTTATTGCTCAGCCCAAAATCGTAGGGTGCCTTGCAGAATCGGAACGTTGGGCACCTGCTGCTTCGGTGAATTTATGTCAGTTTCTTCAGTTGTTAAGACGACCGCCGGTGCATTGGCTTTGGGGTTTTGTCTGCATGGATGTGCGCAGAAATCCTCAGTCGAAGTAGCTTCATTGGAGACTAGGCAGCCGGTTGAAATGCAACTGGCTATCGGAACTTTTGTCGAATTCTGCTACCGATCAGCACCAGACTTTTTGGGTTTGGAAGAAAAAGCGTTGTCTGGCAGCTACATACGCGCGCTAAACGGTTGGCTTGAACACTCGGATTATTCGTTAGACTTGGTCACACGTGATCATCAAGAATACAGAACATGTCAATTCGCGTTTACTTCAAGCCAGTCTGAGGTTGACTTTGAAGGTCACATGAAAGGTCCATTCAGCGCCAGAGAAATCTCCACAAAAGAATTTCGTCGTCTCTTTGACCAAAAAGGTTACGAAATGCCTCTTGGTGGGGTGACCCGAAAAACGTTCGTAAGCAAAACCGAGTTCGAGGATCGTGTCCCGGCGGTGTTTTATGGGTTCGTTTTCGATGCACCAGGTGTTGCCGCGAGCAATTCCTACTTTGGTTTGATCCTTCAGACTAACAAAAATTGAAGTTTATACATCATGGCCAATTCAGGTCGATCACTAAGCTGGCATGATGAATTGTTGGCAAATTGGTCTCGACGTCGAATTTTTCAAGAGTTTTACAGTCTGCCGGTACCTATGTGTAGACCAAGACCAACCCGTTGCCTAACCCCCGTACGCCCCATTCCCGAGGCTTAAACTTCTTTCCCTCATAACTCCTTTCAACGAGCCGGACACAGCGGCGACAGAAAGGAGCATCTGGACATGGTATTCGATTTCTTGCGTCGTGGAGCGGTCGGGGAAGCACCCGAGGCAAAGGCCAGCGCGGCGGGCCCCGTGGTGGCTTGGCAGACGGGCGGGCGCGCGGCGTGGAGCCCTCGGGACACGGTAACGCTGACACGGACGGGGTTTTCGGGAAACCCGGTGGGGTTCCGCTCGGTCAAGCTGATTGCCGAGGCGGCGGCGGCACTGCCCTTGGTGTTGCAGGATCAGGCGCATCGGTTCGATGTGCATCCGATGCTGTCGCTGATGCGCCGTCCGAATGCGGCACAGGGGCGAGCGGAGTTGATGGAGGCGCTTTTCGGGCAATTGCTGCTGTCGGGCAATGCATATGTTGAGGCTGTGCAGGCCGAAGAGGGCCTGCCGGTAGAACTGCATGTACTGCGATCCGACCGGATGAGCGTCGTACCGGGAGCGGACGGTTGGCCCAAGGCGTATGACTATGAGGTCGGCGGTAAGAAGCACCGGTTCGCGGTGGAAAATATCTGCCACATCAAGTCCTTCCATCCGCAGGACGACCATTACGGGTTTTCGCCGATGCAGGCGGCGGCGATGGCGATTGACGTGCACAACAGCGCATCGCGGTGGTCGAAATCGCTACTCGATAATGCGGCGCGGCCTTCGGGGGCGCTGGTGTGGAAGGGTGATGGCCATGGGGTAATGGCCGAGGATCAATTCCGGCGTCTGTCAGACGAGATTGAGCAGAACTATCGCGGGGCGCGGAATGCTGGCCGACCGATGGTTCTGGAAGGGGGGTTGGATTGGAAGCCGATGGGGTTCTCTCCGTCCGATATGGAGTTTCAAAAGACTAAGGAAGCCGCCGCCCGCGAGATCGCGCTGGCCTTTGGGGTCCCGCCGATGTTGCTGGGGATCCAGGGTGACGCGACCTATTCGAACTATCAGGAGGCCAACCGGGCGTTTTACCGCCTGACCGTGCTGCCCCTGGTGACGCGGGTGGCGGCTGCGGTGTCTGAATGGCTCTCGGGCTATACCGGTGAGGACCTGATGTTGAAACCTGATTTGGATCAGGTACCCGCATTGGCTGCCGAGCGGGATGCGCAATGGGTGCGGGTCAGCCGGGCCGAGTTCCTGACCGATGCGGAAAAACGGTCTCTGCTGGGCCTTCCGGCGCTGGCGGAGGGTGCGGATGAGTGAGGGATATCCGCCATTTGATTGTGCGCCGGGCCTGCGCCTGGCCGCGCATGAGCGGGTCGCCGAGATTCAGCACGCGCATCTGTGCCGTCGGCTGGATCAGATCGAAGAGATGATGGAGCGGTTGGAAAAGCGGTTGTGGCTGACGGTCTACGGCGTCGCGGCGGTAATCCTGGCGCAAGTGTTTCAATCGTTCCTTGCGGCATCGCCGTGAAATCAGAGGCTTACGAGGAGGTGTTCATGGATTTGGAGCACAAGTTCGCACGGTTCGGAGACGGGCTCTCGGTATCCGAGGATGCGGTGATCGAAGGGTATGCCAGCCTGTTCGGGCAGGTCGATCAGGGCAGCGATGTGGTGCAGAAAGGCGCCTATCGCGGCTCGCTGGCCGGGCTGGAAAAGGCGGGCCAGCGGGTCAAGATGCTGTGGCAGCATGACCCGGCACAACCCATCGGTGTCTGGGATGAAGTGCGCGAAGACGACAAGGGTCTTTGGGTAAAGGGACGCCTGTTGGAAAGCACGCAGAAAGGCCGTGAGGCGGCAGAACTGATCCGAGCAGGTGCGATGGACGGGCTGTCGATTGGCTATCGCACCAAGCGGGCTGTGAAGAATGACAAGGGCCAGCGGCTCTTGACCGAACTGGAGCTGTGGGAAGTGTCGTTGGTAACCTTCCCGATGCTGTCCAGTGCGCGGGTGGCGGCAAAGGGCTATGAGCTCGACACCGACGAGACCCTGCGCAGTATTGCCGAGGTGTTCAAATCCGCTCGGCAGGAGCTGGCGCGGACCTAGCGCGCCTCAACCCCCACCCAAGAAATGGAAGTGCTGATGAGCAAGACCGAAACGCCGGCCTTGACCGGAGAGGGTGCGCCCCTGGTTCAGGAGGTGAAGCAGGCGATGGCTGGCTTCGTGAATGAATTCAAGGGCCTGAAGGCTGAAGTTGAAACTAAATTGCAACAGACAGAAGAGCGACTGACCATGCTGGATCGTAAATCAACCATCGCGGCGCGTCCGCACCTTGCGGCCTCGATCGAAGACGGCGCACCGCATCAGAAGGCTTTTGATGCCTACGTGCGTTCGGGCGAAGATGACGGCCTGCGCGGGCTTGAGATGGAGTCGAAATCGCTGTCCAGCGCGGTCAACAGTGATGGCGGCTATCTGGTCGATCCGCAAACCGCCGAGATCATCAAGTCGGTTCTGAAATCCACTGCCTCGATCCGCTCGATTGCGTCGGTGGTGAATGTCGAGGCGAACTCGTTCGACGTGCTGATCGACCACACTGATGTGGGCGCAGGCTGGGCCGAAGAGACTGCGGCCGCGACTGAGACCGCGACCCCGTCGATCGATCGCATCTCGATTGCACTGCACGAGCTGAGCGCCCTTCCCAAAGCCTCGCAGCGTCTGCTGGACGACAGCGCGTTTGACGTCGAAGGCTGGCTGGCCGGTCGTATCGCCGACAAGTTCGCCCGCGCCGAGGCGTCGGCCTTTATCAACGGCGACGGTGCAGACAAGCCCAAGGGCATCCTGAACCACACCAAGGTCGATAATGATGTCTGGGCCTGGGGCAATATCGGTTATGTGCCGACCGGTATCGATGGTAGTGTCGAGGCGGACGCGATTGTCGACGTAGTCTATGCGCTGGGTGCGCAGTACCGGGTGAATGGCACCTTCGTGATGAACTCGAAAACCGCGGGTCTGATCCGCAAGCTGAAGGACAGCGATGGCCGCTTCCTGTGGTCGGATGGTCTGGCGGCAGGTGAACCTGCGCGTCTGATGGGTTATCCGGTGCTTATCGCCGAGGACATGCCGGACGCGGCGCCCGACAGCTTCTCGATTGCCTTTGGTGACTTTCAGGCCGGATACACCATCGCCGAGCGTCCCGACCTGCGCGTCCTGCGCGACCCCTTCAGCGCTAAGCCGCATGTCCTGTTCTACGCAACCAAGCGCGTCGGCGGCGACGTGAGCGACTTTGCCGCGATCAAGTTGGTGAAATTCGGCACTGCCTAAGCGGTGGCGGATCCCGGGGCGCTGGGTAACTGGCCCTCCGGGCGGCGGGTACGGGCCGGGGTGAGATCCCCTGCGTTGTCTAGCTGCTCCCCTCCGTCCGAGCAACGTGGGGCGGCGCGTGCCCGCCAAATTCCTGAAGTGACGACCCCGGAGGGGGCCGAGATTGCGGAGTGAATGGATGATGTTGATCGAAGAAACCGCCATCGCGGATGCGGCGCTGCCGGTGGATCAGTTCAAGGCGCATCTGCGGTTGGGCACTGGCTTTGCCGAGGACAATGTGCAGGACGAGGTGTTGAAGGGCTTTTTGCGGGCCGCCATCGCGGCGATCGAAGCGCGCACCGGCAAGGTTCTGATCGAGCGCGGTTTTTCGTGGAGCCTGAACAGTTGGCGGGATCAGGCGGCCGAGGTTCTTCCGGTGGCTCCGGTAGCGTCGGTTGACGCGGTGACCGTGACGGATGCGGCGGGTGGCAAAAACATCGTAGACGCGGGCGTGTACCAGTTGGAAAAAGACAGCCAGCGCCCCCGGTTGCGCCCAGCGGGCTCAAACCTGCCGGCGATTGCGACGGGCGGCGCTGTAAAGATCGCATTCACCGCCGGCATGTCGCCCGATTGGGGCGGTTTGCCCGCTGATCTGGGGCAGGCGGTGCTGCTGTTGGCGGCGCATTATTACGAATATCGCGATGAAACGTCGCTGGGTGCAGGTTGTATGCCCTTTGGCGTGACCAGCCTGATCCAGCGCTACCGCACCGTGCGTTTCGGCGCAGGAGTAGCGCAATGAAGACGCCGCGACTGAACCGAAAGCTGGTGCTCGAGGCGCCGGTGCGCAGCGCTGATGGTGCAGGTGGGTACACCGAGACCTGGCAGGCGTTGGGAGCAGTCTGGGCCGAGGTCACCGCGCGCAGCGGGTCCGAGCGGCAGGTGGCCGGAGTACCCGTCTCGCGCGTTGGATACCGCATCGTAGTGCGCGGCGCGCCGGAAGGATCGGTGATGCGCCCCTCGCCGGATCAGCGTTTTGCGGAAGGCACACGGCGTTTTGTCATTCGTGCCGTCGCCGAACGCGACCCGCGCGGCCAGTACCTGACCTGTTTTGCAGATGAAGAGGTGGCGGCATGAGCTATGGCGTTTCAGCCGCTTTGCAGGCGGCGGTGTATCAACAACTTTCTGGCGATGCGAAGGTCAGCACGCTTTCCAGTGGCGCAATTTATGACGCGGTTCCAACCGGATCGGTGCCCCACACCTATGTGACGCTGGGCCCGGAAGAGGTGAAGGACGCCTCGGACCGGACAGGCGTAGGTGCTGTGCATCGCTTCACGGTGTCGGTGATGTCCGAAGCCGCCGGGTTCGGTGCCGCCAAGATGCTGGCGGGCGCGGTGTGCGACGCACTGGAAGAGGCCGCGTTGACGATGGATCGGGGCCGCCTTGTGGGGCTGTGGTTCGAACGGGCCTCGGCCCGGCGAACCGGAACGGGCGGTGCGATCCGCCAGATCGACCTGAGATTCCGCGCCCGCGTGGAAGACGACTAAGCAATCAACGGAGAGAGTATATGGCTGCCCAGAACGGAAAAGACCTGTTGGTCAAAGTGGATATGAACGGCTCGGGCCTGTTCGAGACCATCGCGGGGCTTCGGGCCACGCGGGTCAGTTTCAACGCGGAAAGTGTGGATGTCACCAGCCTTGAAAGCCAGGGTGGCTGGCGCGAGTTGTTGTCGGGGGCAGGGGTGAAGTCCGCTGCGATCTCGGGTTCGGGTGTGTTCAAGGATGCAGATACCGATGAGCGCGCGCGACAGCTGTTCTTTGATGGTGAAACACCGAATTTTCAGGTGATCATTCCCGATTTCGGCATCGTCGAGGGCGCGTTTCAGGTGACAGGCATCGAATATGCGGGCTCGCACAATGGTGAGGCGACCTATGAGATGAGCCTGGCCAGTGCCGGCGCGCTGGCCTTTACGGCGTTGTAATCCGATGGCCAATCCGTGGACGGGCGAGGTGGCTTTGACCATCGATGGGGAACAGCGGGTGCTCAAGTTAACGCTGGGCGCTTTGGCGGAGTTGGAACAGGAATTGGGGACAGGTTCCTTGGTGGATCTGGTGCAACGGTTCGAGGCTGGCGCCTATTCCAGCGGCGACGTTCTGGCGCTGATCGTGGCGGGGCTGCGGGGCGGTGGGGCCGATGTGGCACGGGCCGATCTGTTGAGCGCCGAGATCCAGGGCGGCCCGATGGCGGGCGCGCGCGCAGCGGCAGAGCTGCTGGCACGGGCCTTCATGATGCCGAAGCAGACATGAGCGGGTTTGACTGGCCCGCACTGATGCGGGCCGGGTTTATCGGCCTGCGCCTGACGCCGGATCAGTTCTGGCGTCTGACTCCGGCAGAGCTGCAGTTGATGCTGGGGCAGGGCGCGGGGATGTCGTCAATGAACCGGTCGGGTTTGGATGCCTTGCTGGAGGCCTACCCGGACAAGACACAAGGAGAGCGTGATGACGGATCGTGACGGGTTGGACGACCTGCAGGAACGGGGCGAGGCGCTGGGCGACTCGCTGGGGGATGCGGCGTCGATGGCGGCGGCTTTCGACAACCAGATGAAACGGATCAGCGCGGCGTTTGAAGAGACCGGCAAGGATGTCGCCACACTGGAACGCGGCATGTCCGGCGGGTTACGCAAAGCCTTTGACGGTGTGGTTCTGGATGGGATGAACCTTTCGGATGCGTTGGACATTCTGAAAAACTCGATGATCCGGACGGCCTATTCGGCTGCGATCAAGCCGGTGACAGATCATTTCGGCGGGATGCTTGCCAACACGGTTGGAGGGTTGGTGCAGGGTATTCTTCCCTTTGCCGATGGCGGCAGTTTTTCTCAGGGGCGGGTAATGCCTTTCGCCAACGGCGGTGTGGTCAGCGGGCCGACCACGTTTCCAATGCGGGGTGGCACCGGACTGATGGGTGAGGCCGGCCCTGAGGCAATCATGCCCCTGGCGCGCGGTCCGGATGGCAAACTGGGTGTGCGCACCTCTGGCGGTGGGCGCGGGGTGAATGTGGTGATGAACATCACAACCCCCGACGTTCAGGGGTTCCGGCGCAGCCAGGGCCAGATCGCCGCCCAGATGAGCCGCGCCTTGGGCCGCGGTAATCGAAACAGGTAATACGAGGGAGCAGGTCATGAATTTTCACGAAGTCAGATTTCCCGCCAGCCTGAGCTTCGGCTCGGTTGGCGGCCCCGAACGGCGCACCGATATCGTGACGCTGGCCAACGGGTTTGAAGAGCGCAACACGCCTTGGGCGCATTCCCGGCGGCGCTATGATGCCGGTTTGGGGATGCGTTCGTTGGACGATATCGAAACGCTGGTGGCGTTCTTTGAGGCCCGTCAGGGTCAGATGTTCGGCTTTCGCTGGAAAGACTGGTCCGATTACAAATCCGGGGCGGCAACGGCAAACGTGTCCCAAGACGATCAGGTCATTGCCCGCGGCGATGGCACGACGACCGAGTTCCAATTGGTCAAGTCCTACAGTTCCGGCGGCTTCAGCTATGTCCGTCCGATCATCAAACCTGTCCTCGGCACAATCAAGATCGGCCTCGAGCAGGACCAAATGCGCGAGGGTGTCGATTTCGAGGCAAACCTCTCCACTGGCAGGATATTGTTTTCCGCCCCGCCGCCCGAGCAGGTAGAAATCACCGCGGGGTTCGAGTTCGACGTTCCGGTTCGTTTCGATACCGACAGGATTCAGACCAGCGTCGCCAGTTTTCAGGCCGGCGACGTGCCCAATGTTCCTGTGGTCGAGGTACGTGTCTGATGAGCGGCGATAAGCAAGGGCTGCAGACCCATCTGCAAAGCGGGCTGACCACGACCTGCCGGTGCTGGTTGATCCGCCGTTCCGACGGGCAGGAATATGGCTTTACCGATCATGACATGGAACTGAGCTTTGACGGCATGACCTTCAAGGCCAGCACTGGCCTGACGGCCTCGGCAATCGAGCAGGCGACCGGATTGTCCATCGATAATTCCGAAGCAATGGGCGCTTTGTCTGATGCCGCCATCATGGAAGAGGATATCGAATCCGGTCGGTTCGACGGCGCGAAGGTGTGTGCTTGGTTGGTCAATTGGACCGCGCCCGAACAGCGTGCGCTGCAGTTCAGGGGATCGATCGGAGAGATGCGCCGCGCAGGGGGCGCGTTTCACGCCGAATTGCGTGGCCTTACGGATTTGCTCAACCAACCCATGGGCAGGATCTACCAGAAACCTTGCACAGCAGTTCTTGGCGACAACGCCTGCAAGTTCAACCTCGGCATTTCAGGTTTCAGAGCCGAGGCCGAAGTTGTGAGTTTGATCGCTGGCAGCGCCCTGCAACTGAAAGGCGCCAGCGGATGGGACACGGGTTGGTTCAAACGCGGCAGATTGGACGTGGTGTCAGGACAGGCAGCCGGGCTATGGGACACGATCAAACAGGATGAGCAGATCACTGGTGGGCGCAGTGTTTCGCTTTGGTCCGGGATCACCGGAGGACTGGCTGTCGGAGATCGGGTCAGGTTGACGGCCGGATGCGACAAGAGCATGTCTACCTGTCGTTTGAAATTCAATAATGTGCTGAATTTCCAAGGATTTCCTGATCTTCCGGGTGAAGACTGGATGATGGCGGTGCCAAAACAAGGCAATCCGAATACCGGGGGAAGCAGACGATGAGTACGAGCAGGCAGGATATTGTGGATGAGGCACGCAGCTGGCTGGGGACTCCGTATGTGCATCAGGCGTCGGTCAAGGGGGCGGGGACGGATTGTCTGGGCTTGCTGCGGGGTGTTTGGCGCGCGCTGCTTGGGCATGAACCAGAGGCGGTTCCAACCTACAGTATGGACTGGTCCGAACCTCAGGGAGAGGAACGCATGTGGTCCGCAGCCCGCCGTCACCTGATCGAAAAGATCCCACACGATGCGGCTGCGGGTGACGTCCTGTTGTTCCGGATGCGCGATGGAAGCGTGGCCAAACACGTCGGCATCGTCAGCGCGACAGGGAACTTACCGCGATTCATTCACGCCTATTCCGGGTATGGCGTTGTCGAAAACACGCTGAGCGACCCCTGGCGCCGCCGGGTCGTCGCCTGTTTTGAATTCCCGCTGGAGGATAAGTGAATGGCTACAATAGTTCTGTCCGCAGCAGGGGCCGCGATCGGCGGAGCGGTTGGCGGTACCGTTGCGGGGCTTTCAACGGCTGTTATCGGCCGTGCTGTGGGTGCAACGCTGGGACGGGTTATCGATCAAAGGCTGATGAGCCAATCAGTCATGGGGGGCGGCAGCGAAGTTGTTGAAACCGGACGTCTGGACCGGTTTCGTCTGACCGAAACCGGGGAAGGCGCCCCCGTCGCCACGGTTTTCGGACGTATGCGGGTAGGCGGTCAGGTCATATGGGCGTCGGACTTTCTGGAAACCAAAAGTACCAGCACAACCACGCAATCCGGTGGCGGTGGAGGCGGCGGCAAGGGCTCTCCCAAAGCGCCCGAGGTCACGACGACCACGCACAGCTACAGCTACTCGATTTCTCTGGCCATCGCGGTGGGTTCCGGTCAGATTTCGGATGTTCCGCGTATTTGGGCCGACGGAGAAGAACTTGAGCGCGCAAGCCTGCACATGCGGGCGTACCCCGGCGATCAATTTCAATTGCCCGACCCATTGATCGAGGCCATTGAGGGCCCGGGCAATGTTCCGGCCTATCGTGGTACGGCCTATGTGGTGATCGAGAACCTGCAACTGGCGCAATTCGGAAACCGCGTGCCGCAGTTTTCCTTTGAAGTCGTGCGTCAGGAACAGCCGGGTTTACCGGATACGCCGGACGCCTTGTCCAGAACGATCCGCGGCGTTGCACTTATGCCGGGCACTGGCGAATACGCGTTGGCGAGCGAACAGGTCAACTACACCAAAGGGGCGGGGCAAAGCTGGGCTGCAAATGTCAATTCTGCCTCGGGGGTGCCGGATCTGGTAACCGCCACCCGATCCCTGCAAACAGAGTTGGGGTCCTGCGATGCGGCCTCGTTGATCGTGTCCTGGTTTGGCGATGATTTGCGGTGTGGAACCTGTCAGCTGCAGCCGAAGGTTCTGCACAAGGACGTCGAGGGCGAGAATATGCCCTGGCAAGTGGCCGGGGTGTATCGCAACACTGCCAAGCAGGTTCAGCACAAGGATGGCTTGCCTGTCTATGGCGCAACGCCCGCAGACCAATCCGTGGTACAGGCGATCCGACACCTGAAGGGCTCCGGCAAACGTGTCATGTTCTATCCGTTCATTCTGATGGATCAGCTTGAAGGCAACGTCCTGCCCGACCCGTGGTCCGATGCCGGCAGCCAGCCGCACCTGCCGTGGCGCGGCCGGATCACGCTAAGCGAGGCTCCGGGACGCGTCGGGTCACCGGATCAAACCGCCGCAGCAGACGCGCAGGTCGCCGCGTTCTTTGGTTACGCGCAGGCCAGTGATTTTGTCGTTGGCGACGGTGAGGTGTCTTATACGGGACCGCAGGAATGGGGCTTGCGACGGTTCATTCTGCACTATGCGGCCCTGTGCAAAGCTGCCGGTGGAGTAGACTCTTTCTGTATCTCGTCCGAGATGCGCGGCTTGACACAGATCCGCGGCGCGTCCGGTTTCCCCGCCGTGGCACAATTGCGGGCGCTTGCCGCCGCTGTGCGCGCGATTTTGGGCTCAGAAACCAAAATCGGCTATGCGGCGGATTGGAGCGAATACTTCGGCTATCAACCCAATGATGGTTCGGGCGACCGCTACTTCCATCTCGATCCGCTGTGGGCTGACGGCAACATCGATTTTGTTGGCATCGATAACTACATGCCGTTGTCCGACTGGCGCGATGGGGTGGACCATCTGGACGCCAAGGCCAGGGCTGATGCGATCTATGACCTCAATTACCTTCGTGGCAATATCGAAGGCGGTGAGGGTTATGACTGGTACTATGCCACACCGGAGGAGGCTGAAGCCCAGATCAGGGCGCCGATCACAGATGAGGATCACGGTGAGCCGTGGATATGGCGATACAAGGACCTGCGCAACTGGTGGTCAAACCGGCACCACGAGCGCATCGGAGGCGTTCGGCAAGAAAACCCGACGGATTGGGCGCCCGGGTCCAAACCGATCTGGTTCACTGAACTTGGTTGCGCCGCCATCGACAAAGGGTCCAACCAGCCGAACAAGTTTCTGGACCCCAAATCCTCGGAATCCAGTCTGCCGAAATACTCCAACGGCCTGCGCGACGATTTCATGCAGGTGCAATACCTGAAAGCGATGTTGGGCTATTGGTCGGATCCGGCGATCAACCCGGTTTCGGACGAATATGGCGGCCCGATGGTGGACATGACGAACGCCTATGTCTGGGCCTGGGACGCGCGTCCCTTTCCCACCTTTCCCAACCTCCGCAGCCAGTGGAGCGATGGTGTGAACTACCCCCGTGGGCACTGGCTGAACGGGCGTTCTGGAACGCGCACGCTGGCTTCGGTTGTCACGGAAATCTGCCACGGTGCTGGGGTGACTCATATCGATGTATCGCGCCTGTATGGCGTGGTGCGGGGATACGCGATTGAAGACGTGTCCAGCGCGCGTGCGGCGCTGCAGCCGCTGATGCTGCGCTATGGTTTTGACGCGATTGAACGGGACGGTGTGTTGCTGTTTCAAATGCGCGATGGTCGCAGAGCGATTGAACTGGACAGTGATCTGCTGGCCGACAGCGCGGACATTGAAGGCCGTATCGAGTACCGTCGTGAGGCCGAGGCCGAACTGACGGGCCGTGTACGATTGCGGTTTGTGCAATCGGATTCCGACCATGACGTCGTGTCAGAAGAGGCCGTTCTTCCGGATACACGCACGCATTCCGTGTCGGTGAATGAGGTGCCTCTGTCGATGACGCGGGCCGAAGGTCGTCAGACGGCCGAACGCTGGTTGAGCGAAGCGCGAGTTTCACGCGAGACGGCCCGATTTGCGTTACCGCCGTCAATGTTGCATCTGGGTGCGGGTGACGTCGTCACTCTGACCAAAGATGGACAGGGTGCGCGGTACCGAATCGACCGTCTTGAGCAAGCCGATCTGCAACTGGCCGAGGCCGTGCGGATCGAACCCGGTGTCTATGCGCCGTCTGACCTGCCTGACGACGAGGTAACCGCAAAGCCCTTTTTCGCGCCGGTTCCTGTTTTGCCCGTATTTATGGACTTGCCTCTGATCACCGGGTCGGAAGCACCGCACGCCCCTTATCTGGCCGCCTCTGCAAACCCCTGGCCCGGCAGCGTTGCCGTCTACTCGGCAGCCAGTGACGAAGACTATGCATTGCAAGAGGTCATCTCGGGGCAGGCGGTCATCGGGTTCACCGAAACGCCGCTCATGCGGGCCAGTGCCGGTATCTGGGACGAAGGTGCGCCGCTGCGTGTCAATCTGGTCGATGGCTTGCTGGAATCGCGCCCGCGTAACGCTCTGTTGAACGGCGCCAATCTGGCTGCAATCGGCGATGGCACTTCAGGCAACTGGGAGGTTTTCCAGTTCGCTGACGCAACCCTGCAGGATGCAGGCATCTATACCTTGTCCGGGCGATTGCGCGGCCAGTTGGGAACTGATGCAGCCATGCCCGATAACTGGCCCGTAGGATCGATGTTCGTTTTGCTGGATCAACGGGTCTATCAGACCGGCCTGCTGCGGTCGGAGCGGCGGGTGTCAAAACACTATCGAATCGGCCCTGCGACGCGAGGGTATGACGACCCGTCTTTTGTGCATATTGTCGACGCCTTCGATGGCAACGGGTTGCGCCCCTATGCGCCGGCGCATCTCGGGGCGGTTCGCTCGGGCATAGGCGACCAGGTGTCATGGATACGCCGCACCCGGCTGGACGGGGACGATTGGGCGGGTCTGGACGTGCCACTGGCGGAAGAGAGCGAATCCTACTTTGTTCAAATTCGCGTCAACGGCACGCTTGTGCGGGAACAGGTTGTGAGTGAACCGTCGTGGTTCTATTCGACCGCGGCACAAGCGGCGGATGGGGTAAGCGGGGCCTATGAGGTCCGGGTGGCTCAGGTCTCGGCCAGCTATGGACCGGGGCTGACCACCAACCTGACAGTCGGGTAATCCACGTCATGCGCCCTGTCTTGCACGGAGATGTCAGCGCCGCAGCGCGTGTCCTGCTGGCCACGCCGCCGCTGGACCGAGATCGTCTCTGCACCCGCATGATCCACGAAGCGGAACTGGCCGACAAACATGTCGGCCAGACCGGGCGGCTTCATCCATTGTTCGGCAATGGCTCGTTGATGGCAGCGGCGCGCAACAGGCGGTTGGCGGATGAGCCGGGTTTTGACGACCTGCAATATTGTCAGTGTTTTGAGACGGTTCTGCACCATCTGATCCGGTTTCAGATTAGCCGGACGCACAGCTGACGCACTTGGTCGCGGCGAGATCGAGGTTCAGCCGGCCTTTGGGAATCTCGTCGCCGCAATCCTCGCAATACCCAAAATCCCCTTCTTGAATGCGGATCAGCGCGGCCTGCAAACGCCACGTTTCGATATCCCGATTGGCCTGCTGCGCCTTGGCCATCGCCTGATTCTGCAGCGCGTCCATTCTGCTGAGGCGCCCGACGGCCTGCTGGTCCAGTTCAACAATGGCCTGCGCGTCTTTTTCCGTTGCCGAGTGATCTGCAATCTCGGCCAATCGCGCCTTTATCCTTGCCGTAAAGCCTGCCAATTCAGTGTCATTCATTTTCGTTACCCTGCAGATCACGGGTTTGCGTTTGGTGTTTTTACCACTAAATGGCATTCTAGGCGCAGCAAAGGATCAAAAACCATGTTGGAAAAGCGCAGTCACGTGAGACCGGTTGATCCGGTCTGGACCCGTATCACGACCGAAGCTCAGGCAGCCGTCGAGAATGAGCCGTTGATGGGCGGTCTGGTACACGCCTGTATCCTGCACCACCGCAGCCTCGAGCGGGCCCTGTCCTATCGGGTGTCGGCCAAGCTGTGCTCGAACGAAATGTCGATGATGGTACTGCGCGAAATCGTGGACGAAGCCTATGCAGATGACCTGTCGCTGATTGAGGCCGCGCGCGCGGACCTGATGGCTGTCTATGAGCGCGACCCGGCATGCCACCGTTTGCTGCAGCCAATCCTATACTTCAAAGGGTATCAGGCGATGCAGGCCTATCGTGTGGCACATTGGCTGTGGACCAAAGGCCGCCATGATCTGGCGTATTTCTTCCAGATGCGCTCGTCCGAGATTTTCGGGATCGACATTCATCCCGCTGCTCGTATCGGCAAGGGCATCATGATCGACCATGCCCACTCTATCGTGATCGGCGAAACGGCCGTGGTAGGCGATAACGTCTCGATGCTGCATTCGGTTACGCTGGGCGGAACCGGCAAGGAAGAAGAGCAGCGCCACCCCACGATCGGCGACGGTGTTCTGATCGGGGCCGGGGCCAAGGTTCTGGGCAATATCGAGGTCGGCCATTGCAGCCGCATTGCTGCCGGTTCAGTAGTTCTGCAAGAGGTGCCCGCCTGCACGACAGTTGCCGGTATACCGGCCAAGATCGTGGGCGAAGCCGGGTGCGATCAGCCGTCGATCTCGATGGATCACATGCTGGGCAAAGACAAGTAAACCGGTACTAATGAACGAAAAAAGCCGCCTCGGGGCTGAGGCGGCTTTTTTGTTAGCGATGGATCAGGCCAGCATGACCATCGGGTTTTCCAGATTGTCGACGATGGCCTGCAGCAGCTCTGCACCAAGCGCACCGTCAATCACTCGGTGATCGACCGACATGGTAACCGACATGACGGTGGCCACGGTCAGCTCTCCGTCATCGCCAACAACCGGCTTTTTGACACCGGAACCCACGGCCAGAATACCGGCATGGGGCGGGTTCACGATGGCGTCGAAATTGTCGATGCCAAACATGCCGAGGTTCGAGATCGCAAACGTGCCGCCCTGATATTCGTGCGGTGCCAGCTTGCGCTCGCGGGCGCGGGAGGCGAGGTCTTTCATCTCGGTCGACAGTGCGGACAGGGATTTTGTGTCGGCATCCTGCAGGACTGGTGTGAACAGACCGCCTTCGATCGCTACGGCGACCGCCACATCCGACGGCTTCAGTTGCAGAACGCGATCCCCAGCCCAAACCGCGTTGCAGGCTGGGACCTGTTGCAGCGCGTTGGCGACGGCCTTGATGATGAAGTCGTTGACGCTCAGCTTCACTCCACGGCCTTCCAGTTGCTTGTTCAACTGGCTGCGGAATTTCAGCAGCGCGTCCAACTTGATGTCGCGGCGCAGGTAGAAATGCGGGATGGTCTGCTTGGCTTCGCTGAGGCGCGCGGCAATGGTCTTGCGCATACCGTCGAGCTTGATTTCCTCGAATTCCCGACCTTCATACATCTTGGCCACCGCGTCCGCTGATGGACCCGACGGAGCGGCTGCGGGTGCAGGTGCTGCAGCCGCCGAGGCAGGTGCTGCTGCCGGTGCAGTCGCAGTCGCGCCTTCAACATCCGCTTTGACAATGCGGCCATGCGGACCTGTGCCGGTTATCTGCGACAGGTCGAGGCCTTTTTGCGCTGCGATCCGACGGGCCAGAGGCGAGGCAAAGATCCGACCACCATCTGCCTTGACCGGAGCTGCCGGGGCAGGGGCGGGCGCCTCGGACGCCGCTGGCGCGACAACCTCGTTGCCCGCAGCGGCTGCGGGGGCAGCCGCGGGAGCTGAGGCAGGTGCAGCCGCGATATCATCGGCGCTTTCTCCATCTTCCAGCAGAACCGCAATGGCGGTGTTGACCTTGACCCCTTCCGATCCTTCGGGGATCAGGATCTTGCCGATGGTGCCTTCGTCGACGGCCTCAAACTCCATCGTGGCCTTGTCGGTTTCAATCTCGGCCAGCAGGTCTCCGGAGGAGACAGTGTCGCCTTCCTTGACCAGCCATTTGGCCAGCGTGCCTTCCTCCATGGTCGGTGAAAGGGCGGGCATCAGAATTTCGGTGGGCATCTGTCTGTCGCTCCTTACCGGTAGGTCACTTGTTTGACGGCGGCGATCACCTCTTCGGTGGTGATCAGCGCCAGCTTTTCGAGGTTCGCGGCGTAGGGCATCGGAACATCCTTGCCGGTGCAGTTAATGACCGGCGCGTCGAGGTAATCGAACGCCTCTTGCATCACGACGGACGAGATGTAGCTGCCGACCGAGCCTTGCGGCCAGCCCTCTTCGACGGTCACCAGACGGTTGGTTTTCATCACCGAGTTGATGATCGCGCCGGTGTCCATCGGGCGGATGGTGCGCAGGTCGATCACCTCGGCGCTGATGCCTTCCTCGGCCAGCTTGTCGGCGGCTTCCAGAGCGTATTGCATACCGATGCCGAAGCTGACGATGGTCACGTCCGAGCCTTCACGCCATATGCGGGCCTTGCCCAGCGGGATGGTCAGGTCGTCCACCTGCGGCACGTCGAATGAGCGGCCATAGAGGATTTCATTTTCCAGGAAGATCACCGGGTTGGGGTCGCGGATCGCCGATTTCAACAGACCTTTGGCGTCGGCGGCCGAATAGGGCATCACAACTTTCAGGCCGGGGATTTGCATGTACCAAGCCGCGTAGTCCTGGCTGTGCTGTGCCGCCACGCGGGCCGCAGCACCGTTGGGACCACGGAACACGATGGGGCAGCCCATCTGACCGCCGGACATATAAAGCGTCTTGGCGGCGGAGTTGATGATGTGGTCAATCGCCTGCATGGCGAAGTTGAAGGTCATGAACTCGACAATCGGTTTCAGGCCACCAAAGGCCGAGCCAACCGCGATGCCGGCAAAACCGTGCTCGGTGATCGGGGTGTCGATCACCCTTTTAGGGCCAAACTCGTCCAGCAGGCCTTGTGAGATTTTGTAGGCGCCCTGATATTCGGCGACTTCTTCACCCATCAGGTAGACATCTTCGTCGCCACGCATTTCTTCGGCCATCGCGTCGCGTAGAGCTTCGCGGACGGTTTCGGATTTCATTTCGGAATCTGAGGGCCAATCGGGCGATAGGTCCACGACCGGAGCAGCGGGAGTTGCTGCAGGAGCAGGGGCCTCAACCGCCGCCGGGGCAGCCTCGGCCACCGCAGCGGTTGCGGGGGCAGCTGCAGGCAGAGCGGAGGCGTCTTCGCCGTCTTCGACCATCACCGCGATGGGGGTGTTGACCTTGACCCCTTCGGTGCCCTCGACGATCAGGATCTTGCCGACGATACCTTCATCGACCGCTTCGAATTCCATCGTTGCCTTGTCGGTTTCGATCTCGGCCAGGATATCGCCCGAGGATACGGTGTCGCCTTCTTTTACCAGCCACTTGGCCAGTGTGCCTTCTTCCATCGTGGGTGAAAGGGCGGGCATGAGAATTTCGGTTGCCATGTCTTATTCGTCCTCTCAGGCGTAAATGTCAGTCCAAAGCTCTTCAACCGAAGGCTCGGGGCTTTCTTTCGAGAATTCAGCGGCCTGATTGACGACCTCTTTGATTTCCTTGTCGATCGCCTTCAGGTCATCTTCAGTGGCGTGTTTGCCGGTCAGCAACAACTCGCGCACGTGTTCGATCGGGTCGCTTTGTTCGCGAACCTTCTGAACCTCCTCGCGGGTGCGGTACTTGGCCGGGTCGGACATCGAGTGGCCGCGGTAGCGGTAGGTCTTGATCTCCAGGATATAAGGGCCTTTGCCCGCGCGGCAGTGGGCGACGGCTTTCTCGCCGGCTTCCTTGACTGCCAGAACATCCATGCCGTTGACGATCTCGCCGGGGATGCCGAAGGCCTCGCCGCGATGGTAGATGTCCTTGGTCGAGGTCGAACGCGCCTGAGCGGTGCCCATCGCGTATTGGTTGTTCTCGATCACGAAGACCACCGGCAGATCCCAGAGGGCGGCCATGTTGAAGGTCTCGTAGACCTGACCCTGGTTCGCCGCGCCGTCACCGAAATATGTGAAGGTCACACCGCCGTTTTCCTTGTACTTGTCGGCAAAAGCCAGACCGGCGCCCAGCGGAACCTGCGCGCCAACGATGCCGTGGCCGCCGTAGAAATGCTTCTCTTTCGAGAACATGTGCATCGAGCCGCCCTTACCCTTGGACAGCCCCCCGATGCGCCCGGTCAATTCGGCCATCACGCCGCCCGGCTCCATCCCGCAGGCCAGCATGTGTCCGTGATCGCGATACGAAGTGATACGCTTGTCGCCTTCCTTGGCCGCGGCCTCGAGGCCGACAACAACGGCTTCCTGCCCGATGTAGAGGTGGCAGAATCCACCGATCAGACCCATGCCATAAAGCTGACCGGCCTTTTCCTCGAATCGGCGGATCAGAAGCATTTCGCGGTAGTAGGTTTTAAGCTCTTCCGCAGAAACATTTGGTTTCTTTGTGGTTTTTCGCGCAGCCATCGTGGCGATCTCCCCCTTCCGGACAGATAGTTTAGCGTTAAACTATCTCATAAAGCATTTGCGGCTTTCTGGCGAGGGTAAATGTGACGCAGCGTCCGATCCTGCGGAAACAGGCCAAATACTTGTTGTGTAAGATGCTGTCGGGCCGAGATTTCTTGTCGAAAAACCTGATCCGGATCAGCGAATGACAATCTCGTCCGAGCGGATCATGCCTAGAACCGAGCGTGCCTGCTGATCCAGTAGGTCGAGATCCAGATAGGAGTCCGAAAGTCGACGGGTCAGGTTTTCCATTTCGGCGATCTCGGCCTTGAGTGTGGCCAGGTCGCGTGACAGGGCGTCCCGTTCCGCGGCAATCTCGACCCGTCGGAACAGGCCATAGTCGCCCTGCACGGCGGCAAAGGTGAAATACACACCCAGCATAAATGCCACCATGAAGAAAACGACTGCGCCCAAACCGGGCCGATGGGAACGGGACACTCTGTTTACCGCCGTATGAATTGCCTCAATAATGTGCCCTTTGCGAGCATCTGATCACACTATGTCACAGGTGATTCGGGTTGTGAATCCCTTGGCTCCTACTTTTTTGGAAATGTTGGACAGCCTTTGTCAGCGCAATGCCTCAAGGACTTGATTGCGTGTCAGGGTCTGCTCTTCCATGCACGCCCAGTAGAACAATGGCGCTGCACTGCCGTCGCTTTTCAACTCGGGCTCGCAGGTGGCATCGCGGGTTTGCAGCCAAGCGCGCTGTTCATTCAGCAGGGCCTGACCGTCTCCGCGTGCGTCCGCCCTCGGCTTGACTTCTTTCCAGATCCGGTTGAGCTCGCGGTCGGCGATTTCCCATTTCTCCTTAGCGCAGAAATTTGCGTCCAGCTGGGTCTGCCCGCCGCAACTGGATTGGGCAACAGCGGGCAGGGGATACAGGGCAACGATCAGGCACGCAAAAACTCTCATGGCAATACTCTCCACCGGTAAGCGGAGAGATTACCACGTGTTCCGACAACCGGCCAATTTGCGCGAGGCTTAACCTTCCAGAGCTGCGACGCCGGGCAGGGTTTTGCCTTCCATCCATTCAAGGAATGCGCCACCGGCGGTCGAGATATACGAAAAGTCCTTGGCCGCACCCGAGGCGTTCAGCGCGGCGACAGTGTCACCACCACCCGCGACTGACACCAACTGGCCCGAGCGGGTCAGCGCGGCGGCTTTCAGTGCTGCGGCATTGGTGGCGGCGTCAAAGGGTTCGATTTCAAACGCGCCCAGCGGGCCATTCCAGATCAGGGTCTGGCTTTTGGCGAAAATCTCGTTGATGGCTGCAACGCTTTGGGGGCCTGCGTCCAGGATCATGCCGTCATCGGTGCATTGATCGGCGGGCAGGATCTGATGCGGGGCGTTGGCCTCGAACTTTTCCGCAACAACGATGTCCGTGGGCAGAACGATGGTGCAGCCCGCGCTTTCGGCTTTGCCCAGGATTTCGGCCGCAGTGTCTTTCATCGCTGTTTCGGCTAGCGATTTGCCCACGTTCAGGCCCTGAGCGACAAGGAACGTGTTTGCCATGCCACCGCCGATCACCAGATAGTCCACCTTGGTGATCAGATTGCCCAGCAGTTCCAGCTTGGTCGAAACCTTCGCACCACCGACCACGGCGGTTACAGGACGCTTGGGTGCGCCCAGAGCACCTTCCAGTGCCTCCAACTCGGCTTGCATCAGGCGGCCAGCGCACGAGGGCAGCAGGCGCGCGATGGCCTCGGTCGAGCTGTGCGCGCGGTGGGCGGCCGAGAACGCATCGTTGCAATAGACCTCTCCCAGCTTGGCCATGCCCGCAGCCAAATCGGTGTCATTCCTGGTTTCGGCTGCGTGGAAGCGTGTGTTTTCAAGCAGCAGAACCTGACCGGGTTGCAGTGCTTCAGCGGCCAGTTCGGCCTCGGTGCCGACACAATCGGCCGCGAACAGAACTGTGGTGCCAAAGGCATCCTGAAGCGTGGGAATAAGTTGCTTCAGCGACAGGTTCTCGCGGCGCTCACCACCCGGACGCCCGAAATGTGCCAGCAAGATGGGCTTACCTCCGGCCGCCAGAATATCGCGGACGGTCGGCACAATGCGCTGAATACGGGTTGCATCGGTCACGACCCCGTCCACCACGGGCACGTTGATATCGACGCGCACCAGCACGCGTTTGCCGTTCAGGTCCATGTCGTCGAGAGTTTTCCAGCCCATCGTGCAATCCTCGGAAATGTGAAACAGATTTAGGCGGTTCTTTTCCTGCATTTTGCCCTCAGGTCAATGCGTCACTTGGCATTCATGCGCGTGGCGAATAGGTATTTGCGCAAGACCAAACGACAGGAGGGCCTCATGGCCGAGATCAAGGATCCCGAAAACACTATCATAATCGAACTGAAGGGCGGCAATGTCGTCATCGAGCTGCTGCCGGACGTGGCACCGCAGCACAGCGCACGAATGAAAGAACTGGCGCGCGGTGGTGAGTATGACAACGTGGCCTTCCACCGTGTGATCGACGGTTTCATGGCGCAGACCGGCGACGTGCAGCACGGCGATATGGAAGACGGGTTCAACCTGCGTATGGCGGGCACCGGTGGCTCGTCGCTGCCGAACGTTCCGGCTGAGTTTTCGAAACTGCCGCATGACCGTGGCACGCTGGGCGCGGCGCGGTCGCAGAACCCGGACTCGGCCAACTCGCAGTTCTTCATCAACTTCAAGGACAACCACTTCCTGAATGGTCAGTATACCGTTTACGGCCGCGTCATTGACGGCATGGAGCATGTGGACGCAATCGTACGTGGTGAGCCGCCTGCGAACCCGGATCGCATGATCAGCGTCAAGGTGGCTTCGGATGTATAAACTGGCCGCAGCTTTCACCCTTTTGGCCAGCCCTGTGTTGGCCACCGGGCTTCAGATCGAGATCGAAGGTGAGGGCGCCAATGGCATCGTCAACGTCGACCTATTCGAAGACCTGGCTCCCCAACATGTCGAACAGATCAGTGCTTTGGCCGCTGAAGGCAAATATGATGGCGTGGTGTTTCACCGCGTGATTGACGGCTTCATGGCTCAGACCGGTGACGTTGAATTCGGTCGTATTGGCGGCGATATGCGCCGTGCCGGTACCGGCGGGTCGGATCGCCCTGATCTGCCTGCCGAGTTCTCGGATTACAACTATGACCGTGGTGTCGTGGGCATGGCCCGTGCACAGGACCCCGACAGCGCGAATTCGCAGTTCTTCATCATGTTCGAACCGGGCCCATTCCTGAACGGCCAGTACACGGTTGTTGGTCAGGTGACCGAGGGCATGGACGTGGTCGATGCTATCAAGCGGGGCGATGGCCCCAACGGTGCTGTGATCGGTCAGCCCGACATGATGAAAAAAGTCACCGTCACCGAATAAGTTAAAAAGCCCCGACGCTTAGCGTCGGGGCTTTTTCAGGATCAGTCGTCGCCCATCGCCTGCCAGATCAGCGCTCCGATGGCGGCGCCGATCAGTGGGGCGACCCAAAACAGCCAAAGCTGACCAAGGGCCGGCGCATCCGCAAACAGGGCCACACCGGTGGACCGCGCCGGGTTGACCGACGTGTTTGTCACCGGGATCGAGATCAGGTGGATCAGCGTCAGGCACAGACCACTGGCGATCGGGGCGAAGCCGTCGGGCGCAAAGTTGGATGTCGCGCCAAGAATGACGATGATGAAGAATGCGGTCATCACGATCTCGATCACCAATGCGGACATCAATGAATAGCCCTCGGGCGATGCTTCGCCATACCCGTTCGAGGCAAATCCGCCGACACCCTCGAATCCCGGAGCACCGCTGACGATCAGATACAGGACAGCCGCGGCGGCAATCGCGCCGATCACCTGCGCGATCCAATAGGGGATCAAGTCCCTGGCAGGAAACCTACCGCCCATCATCAGGCCAAGACTGACGGCCGGGTTGAAATGCCCGCCCGAGATATGCCCGACCGCATAAGCCATGGTCAGAACCGTCAGGCCGAAGGCAAAGGAAACGCCCAGCCAGCCGATGCCCACATCCGCGACTCCTGCCGCCAATACGGCGCTGCCGCACCCGCCCAGCACCAGCCAGAATGTGCCGAAAAACTCGGCCATGAGTTTTGATGACATGAAAATCCCTCCTGAAAACACTGATTTAAGGTTAATTTAAAAATCGCATTTTGTGAAACGTCAGGGCACGGGGAAATTTCAAACCGGCTGTTCAGAAATGAACTGGCGATGTTGGCCGGGCGGCTATCCCCAACTGACCGGGTCCAGCCGGAACAGTTTCGACAATTGTTCGTATACCTCAGGTACGGCGGCTTTCAATTGCCGTGGCTGTTCGAAGAACACCTCGACCGAGACTGCAAAAAACTCTTCGTGACCCACCGCGCCATAGGGATCAATAACAGTGTGCTGGCCGTGTTCCACGGCGCGCACATGGGCGTCGTATGCGGTTAGAAAGACGCGCTCCCACTCGGCAAAGCTCTGCCCGTTGCTGAGGATCGGAACGCCGTTAGTACCGCCGGAAAGGTCGTCGATCTGGTGCGCAAACTCGTGCAGGACAACATTTTGCCCGTCATGGTCGTTTGCGGCGCCTTTCCGGCTGTGCGACCACGACAGGATTACCGGCCCACGATCCCAGCTTTCGCCGGTGCGCACGATTTCCTTCTCGCTGACAACATAGCCGTCCTGCCTGCGTTGGCGGGACTTAAAGGCGCTTGGATAGATCAGGATCGTCGTCAGGTGATCATACCAAAGGTCGCTGTTCACCAGCAGCAGGCTGGCCTGCGCGGCGATGGCCAGTTCCATCTCTTCGGTGACGTCCAGCCCGTCGCACCCGTGGAATTGGACCTGATCTAGAAACAGGTTCACCTTGCCGTCCAGATTGGCCCGCAGATCAGGGGGCAAGCGGCGGATCAATGGCACCTGTTGTTCGATCACTCTGCGCTGGTGGTCGGTCAGGGGGGTGGCCAGCAACTCTTGTCGCGCCTGCGACTTGGACCAGTGGCGGTACAGGAAAAAAACCGCGATCAGCAGGAGGATCGAGAAAAAGATCAGCATGTCAGAACCCTATACCGACCGGTCCCGGCGGCAAGAGCAAAAGAAAAACGCCGCAGGATGACCTGCGGCGTTTGATCATTCGGTTGTCGGATCAGCGTTACTGCTTGACCTCGGCCGCCGGGTTGGCGCCAGCCTTGGCGCTGCGGCCCGGGTTCAGCGGGTCGTCCTGCCGCTGCACCGAACCTTCGAAATGGGCGCCGCTTTCGATGGCGATGGTCTTGTGGATGATGTCGCCTTCGACACGCGCGGTCGAAGTCAGGCGGACTTTCAGACCACGCACCCGGCCCACGATGCGGCCGTTGATCACGACATCATCAGCGGTGACTTCGCCCTTGATGGTGGCGGTTTCACCGATGGTCAGCAGATGCGCGCGGATGTCGCCTTCGACTGTGCCTTCGACCTGAATGTCGCCGGTGGTTTTCAGGTTACCAGTGATGTGCAGGTCCGAGGACAGTACCGACGCCGGAGGCTTGGGCTTGGGCGCGGTGCTGGCCTTGTTTTCTGCCGGTGCAGGGGTCGCCGGTGTGGCCGGAGCGGCAGGTTTCGCCGCCTCGGGTGCATTGGATCCGGGCTCGTTGATTTTGCTCTTAGAAAACATTTCTCGCAGCCTTTTGACTTAATAGTAAGGGCTTTCAGGGCCGATCTCTCAACCCTGTGTATGCCCTGTGTCTGTGGTCCGGTCAAGCAGCCATGAGTTCCTTGACAGTCTCAGCGGCAGTTCGCGCAGCGATAGCTTCGACCAAGGTTCCGAACGTGCCAACATAGACGCGCTGATCCTTGATATTTATCTGTGCCTTGAACGTGCCGTTGTCCCGCTGGCAGACGCCGGGGATGCCCAGCTTGCCGTTCTTGTAGATCGACTTGTTCTGGTTGTTCTCTGCTTGCGTTACGTCACGCAGGTTCTCAATCGCGTTGTTCTGCCGATTGAGGTCGATGTGGTCGATATGGTTCTGTGGCCACTCACCATAGGTCAGCGCCCAGATGACGCGATGCGCCAGATACAACTTGCCGCCGATGCGACTGCCTAGATAGCCAGTGTTCATCTCTGTGGTGAATGCCTCGGTCCCGGCAGCAGCGCGGGTTCCCATGCGCTTGCCCGCCACGATATGCACAGGCACTCCATCCCGTAGCATCTGGCTGATGAGCGTCTTGCGCAATAAGTGCATGTGAAACGGTATGCCCGTCCTTTCAGTGAGCCGAGCAGCATAGGAGGCCATCCAGCCCCGACCGCCGACAGGGAACAGCTTCGTTGCCCCGATACCTCTGGGCAAATGAGATAGCGCCTCATCGGCCAATGGACTGCGGTAGACTGTGTGCTCGGTTCCCTGCTTGCGTCTGTGGCCGGGGAATACAATGCGGTCAGGATGCACGTCACGCCACTCAAGGGTGCGGACCTCGTTCGTCCTCTAGCCTGTGGCCGCGAGCAGGAGGAAGCACGCAGAGCGCTCGGGGAACTCAGCAGCATCAGAGCGGACGGTGGAGAGGATCGTTTGTAGGTCTGCGTCGGACAGCACTTCTCGTCTGGGTTCGATCTTGGTCTTAGGTAAGTCGGCGGTAGGATCATAGATGCACATGCGGTCGCGCAGGGCAGTGCGCCAGCAGCCTCGCAGGAGGCGTCTCAGGCTGTAAGCGGTGCCGGGTTGCTTCTGGTATAGAGTTTGGATCAGGGAAGAGAGTTCCGAGTGCGTGATCTCGTCCAGCGGGGTAGCTCGCATCTCCTTCGGCACTTGCGCCCATGCCCGATCATTCTGGTACTCATAGCCCCTCGACACGTTCTTGGCGCGCAGGGTCGCACAGTACGCAGAGAAGGCGTCTGATAGGAGGAATATCCTCTGGGTGACAGTGTGTCGTCCGGTCTCGACGTCGGTCCTCAGGGCGCTCACAGTCCGTTTTGCGTGGGCCAGAGTGACAAGGGAAGCATCCCCGATCTTGATGCGCTTGGTGCGTTGTGTGCGGCTATCCCAGATACGAGCGTAGAAGGTGCGCTGACCGGAGGCGAGCACCCTCAAAGTTAGCCCCGGCTGGTCTGTCGCTGTGTAAGTTACCTCGCCTTTGGCGGGGATTTTGGCTGTCTTCACAAACGAGACAGTGAACTTGTGCTTCAATGACATTCGGCTTTACTCCCAATAACTTAGGAGATCAGCCTGAAAAGTCCTTATAAATC
The DNA here is from genome assembly GCF_056538605.1 of Ruegeria sp. BF7. Taxonomy (NCBI): domain Bacteria; kingdom Pseudomonadati; phylum Pseudomonadota; class Alphaproteobacteria; order Rhodobacterales; family Roseobacteraceae; genus Ruegeria; species Ruegeria sp. BF7. The sequence goes on from NZ_JBQFTM010000001.1 coordinate 213,202, forward strand.
AGATACTACGGCTCTTAGAAAACATTTCTCGCAGCCTTGATGTAAGTCATTGGGTTTACAGGTTTTCCGTTTACGCGCACCTCATAGTGCAGATGCGTGCCGGTAGACCGTCCGGTGCTACCCATATCAGCAATATGATCCCCGCGCGAGACCCTTTGACCAACCTTGACGCGGATCTTGGTGTTATGGGCATAAAGTGTCTCAATCCCGAAGGCGTGACGGATCTTGACCAGCCGCCCGAAACCGGATTGCCAGCCAGCATGTGTGACGACACCATCTGCGGTGGCAAAGATATCCGTGCCCTGAGCGCCGGCGAAATCGACACCATTATGCATGCGCCGCCCGCCGGTTTTAGGATCCCGGCGGCTGCCGAATCCGCTGGTAAACCGCACCACGGACTTCACCGGATTGGCGAACGGCGCTTTCTCGGCGGCAAGGCGGTACAGGTTCAACTGATCCATCTGTTGCAGCAAAACATTTGCGCGAATCTCGTCGGGGGTCAGGTCCTCGCCGCGCGTGCTGAAAGAGATAGGGGTCAGGGGTCCGCCCATACCGCTGTAACCGCGGCGGACCTCTTCAATGATACGGTCGGTAGGCATACCGGCCTGACGGAACATCTTGTCCAGTGGTTCGACCGAGATCACCATCGCCTCTTCCAGCTGGCGGAATATCTCGTCGCTGCGTTCCTGCATCAGCTGGATTTCCAGCTCAAGTTCATCGCGCTGGTGCAGCGCGTCCTTGGCATCGGCCGCGATCTGGTCGCGCTCTTGCGCGGTGCGGGCCAGTGCCGCGGTCATGAATGTCATCTGTTCGGGGGTGGCCACGGCGGTCACGTACATGTCGCCGTCATCTGCCTCGACCTGGACGCTGGCCAGTTCGGTACGGGCTTCTTCGCGCTGTTTCATCGTAGCGCGTAAAGTGGTCTGGATCACTTCGATCCCGGTCTCAAGCTCGCGACGACGGTTTTCCGAGGCCAGCAGCTCAGACTGCATTGCCGAAATTTGTTTCAGCGCAGCGTTGAACCGATCCTGCGCGGCCAGTGCTTCTTGAGCGCGCGCGTCGCGTTCGACGGACAGGATGTTCAGGCGTTCCTGATAAGTCGCCTGATCCCGCTTGGCCTGTTCGCGGAAGTTGCCCGATCCGATGCTGTCCATAAGCAGGATCGCCGTGGCGACCGCTGTCCAGCCGACGATCACCGCCACACCGGCGACGGCTGCGATCTGAGTTTCCGAGCTGAGCCGGATGAACCGCGTGTCGTTGTCAGATTTCAGGAAAACCCGGCGTTCCGGGAATTGCCGCTCGAGCAGTGAGTGTAGTTTGATTGCCAGACGAGTTCGCACGCGTCTTCACCTCTCATCCCCAAGATCGGGACCGGTTGTGAGTGATGTCCGTCCCTTGGGCGAACTGCATAGAGGGCACTTGTGCGTTGGGCAAGTTTGTTAACTAGTTCACACAACAAAGCAGGTAATTCCCGCCAATTCTCGGCGGGAAATTGCCGATGACGTCAACTTGAGCAGGCCTATTGCGCGGCACCGGCTGGTGGCAGGTCTTCAGTCAGCGGCCAATAGAAGTCGGGCGGCAGCCCGGCCTCGGCGCGTTTCTCCTCGTTGAACGGGGGTTTCAGCGCCCCGTGGAAGTAGCACCGCACCAATTTGTGAAACACGTCCTTTGGGTCGGCATTTTGACGCCCGCACAAGAAATGGAACCATTTCGAGCCATAGGCAACATGGCCCACTTCTTCGGCATAGATGACTTCCAACGCCGCGATGGCCCTCTCGTCCTTTGCCTTGCGGAAGATGTCGATCATGCCGGGGGTGACGTCCAGCCCGCGCGCCTCAAGCACCATGGGCACTACGGCCAGTCGACCCATCAGGTCTTCGGCGGTGTCCTCGGCTGCGCGCCACATGCCGGCATGGGCGGGCAGGGCGCCATAGTGGCTGCTCATGCCTTCCAGACAATCGCAGATCATCTCGAAATGGCGCGATTCTTCCTCGGCGCATTTGACCCAGTCGTCATAGAATCCAATCGGCATTGGTACATGACCAAAGCGGGCGATGATGTCCCAATGCAGGTCCACCGCGTTCAGTTCGATATGCGCGACCGCGTGCAGCAGGGCGATGCGTCCCGCCTCGGTTCCGGGCTTGCGTTTCGGAACCTCGCGCGGAGACAGCAGTTCCGGCCTGCCCGGTCGCGCTGGTTGCAGCGGAGGTGTCGCGGTACCGATCGCAATCGCGGGCACGCCCTCCTTACGCGAGGCGAACCACGCCGCCGCATGGCGTTTGGACAGGGCGGTTTTTTCCCGCCCGTCCGCCGTGGTCAGAACTTCGGTCGCCATCTGGGTCAGTGTTTTCGACACCGGGTCTCTCCGCTTGGTCAGGTGTGCGGGTCTTAGACCGGATGGCGACCGTGGTCGAGAGGGGTCACAGGGCGCGCACGGCCTCCAGCACCTCGTCCACGTGGCCGGGTACTTTGACCTTGCGCCAGACACGGGCGATCTTGCCCTCGGCGTCGATGAGGAAGGTCGAACGCTCGATCCCCATCGACTTTCGCCCGTACATGTTCTTTTCCACCCAAACGCCATAATCCTCGCACGTCGAGGAGCTCTCATCCGACAAAAGCGGTGTGGTCAGGTTGTGCTTGGCGACGAATTTGTCGTGCTTTGCGACGCTGTCGCGCGAGATGCCGAAAACGTGAGCACCGGCATCGGCAAAGGCTTGAAGTTGTTCCGAGAAACCGATGGATTCCTTGGTGCAGCCCGGCGTATCATCACGGGGATAGAAGAACAGAACCACTGTGCCACCGCGCAGGGCCGACAAGGTGACCTCGCCGCCTCCGTCGCGGGGCAAAGTGAAATCAGGGGCGATGTCTGAAACGTCGGGCATTGGAAACTCCGCTAAAGTTTTTTAAGGGCTGCCCGAGATCATAGGGCAGCGCAAGCGGGTTGGAAGGCGTGGATAGAAAATTGGTGCAGCACGAAGACAAAAGTGCGACGCAGCCCGGGAAACCCCGGCGCCGTCGCTCGAAGCGTCGTATCGCTGCACATTTTTCCATCTGGACATGTCTGTCGCTGGGTTTGCTGGTGTTCGCGGGCTGGTTCTTTTTGTTCGGTCAGAACCTGCACGCGCCGGAATGGGTGCGAAAAAAGGTCGAGCAGCGGCTGGAACAGAGCTTGGGCGGTCTGAAGTTCCGCTTTGGCGATGCCAGCTTCATCGTCAACGAAGAATGGCGCCCCCGTCTGAAACTGACGGATGTGACGATCAGCGACGCCGCCGGGCAGCAGATCGCGCGGGTTTCGGATTTGCGGACCCGGCTGTCGATGCGCGGTTTGCTGCGGGGGCAGATTCGTCCGCGCCGCATTACTGTGCGGGGCGCGCAATTCGACCTGACCAGGGGTCTGGACGGCGCCCTATCGCTGACCGTCGGGTCGGGAAGCGCCCCGGTGCAGAAGGCACCAGATCTGGCGCAACTGATCGAGCAATCGGACGATGTGTTTCTTTCGCCATTGTTGTCGGGGCTGCGTTCGGTCGATTTGGAATCCCTGACGCTTGACTACAAAGACCTGCGATTGGGCCGCGCCTGGGTGTTTGACGGCGGCCACATTACGGCCACCCGCAACGGTGATGAAATGCACTTGGCTACCGGGTTCTCAGTCCTGACCGGGAGGGACTATGCCAGCTCGATCGAGGCGAACTACACCAGCGTCCTGGGCACGCCAGAGGCACGGTTTGGCGTTGCGATCACTGATTTGCCCGCCGAAGACCTTGCTGGCCAGACACTCGCGTTGTCCTGGCTGCAGGTTCTCAAAGCTCCGATCTCAGGCGCGCTGCGCGGCAGCGTCGATAGTAACTCGGCGCTGGGGCCAGTATTCGCGACTTTGAATCTGGGGGCAGGTGCGGTGCAGCCGACACAGGAAACGCGCCCGATCCCGTTCGAGTCCGCCAGCACTTATTTCACCTACACCCCCAGCCGTCAGGAACTGGATTTCAACGAGGTGTCGGTGGTTTCCGCCTGGGGGGCGTTTCAGGGCGAGGGCAAGGCCTTTTTGAACGGGATAGAAAACGGTGCGCTGGAAAGCCTGACCTCGCAGCTGAGTTTCAGCAGCATCAATATCAACCCGGCCAATCTGTTCCCCGAGTCGCTGAAGCTGGCACGGGCCGAACTGGATATGCAGATGAAACTAGCGCCTTTCGATCTGCGCCTGGGACAGATCATGGTCCAAGATGCCAACTACCGGCTGCTGGGCTCGGGCAAGCTGACCGGAGAGCCGGAAGGCTGGGCGGTACAAGTGGATGCGCATCTGGACCACATGAACGCGGATCAGCTGTTGAACTACTGGCCAGACCGTCTGGCGCCGAAGCCGCGGACATGGGTTGCGGAGAACCTCTATGAGGGTCAGTTCTCGGACGTTGATTTTGCCTTGCGTCTGCAGCCCGAGAACAAGCCGGAAATCTATCTGGATTTCGGGTTCGATCAGGCAAAAATTAAATTTGCCAAAACCTTGCCGCCACTTGTTGACGCCCAGGGGCAGGCCAGCCTTATCAATCGCAGGTTCACTGCCACGGCGGAATCGGGTCACGTCATCGCCGATCAGGGCGGCGCGATTGATGCCACCGGCACTTCTTTCATCATCCCTGATACCGGCATCAAGGGGATATCGCCGTCGGTCACGCGGATCGCCGCCAAAGGCAGTGCCACGGCGGCGCTGTCACTTCTTGACCGGCCGCCGTTGGAGTTGCTCACCAAGGCTAACCTGCCGGTTGATTTGACGGACGGCGAGGTGAGCCTGACCGGAACGCTTTCTCTGCCGATGAAGAAGGGCTTGAAATTCGAAGACACCGAATTCCATTTCCTGGGCGAGATTGATGACGTGCAAAGCGACAAGCTTGTTCCGGGGTTTTCGGTCAGTGCGGATCGGCTTGATCTTCAGGGTGATCAGACGGCGGTCGTGGTTTCGGGCGAGGGGCTGTTTGGCGATGTTCCGCTTCGGGCCACATGGCGGCAACCCATCGGTGGCACCGAACCGCAACGCAGCGAGTTGACGGGGCAGATCGAACTGTCCCCCCGCCTGATGACCGAGTTGAAGGCCGGTCTTCCGAAGGGGATGCTGACCGGGCAGGGTACCGCAGAAATCGCGCTGGGTATTGGGGCGGGAACACCGCCGAAACTGACGGCGTCGTCCAATCTGGCAGGTGTCGTGCTGGCCGTTCCAGAGTTGGGCTGGCGCAAGGGGGCGGGATCAACCGGTTCGATGACCGTTGCGGCGACGCTGGGCAGCAACCTGCGCGTGGATGAACTCAAGCTGGACGCCGCCGGGTTGCGCACCACCGCGTCGATCTCGTTCCGGGACGGGGATTTCGACCGTGTGCAGTTCAGCTCCTTCGACTTGGGCGATTGGCTGGCGGTTCCGGCCGAACTGGTCAATAGCGGCGGTGTGGTGCCGGATATCCGTGTGCTGGGCGGGGTGATGAATCTTGGACGCGCGACATTTGGCAGTGGCGGCAGTGGCGGAACCTCCGGACCCGGCCCCCGTCTTGATGTGACGCTGGATCGCCTTCAGGTCACCGAGACCATAGCCCTGACCGGGTTCAAAGGCGCGTTTCAGACCACCGGGGGCGTTAACGGTGCCTTCACTGCCAATGTCAACGGCGGGGCTGCGGTGCGTGGACAGGTCTCGCCGCGCGCAGGCCGCAGTGCGGTAACGCTGACTTCGGGTGATGCGGGTTCGGTTTTGCGATCTGCCGGTATGATCACGCAGGCCCGCGGCGGATCGATGAACCTGCAACTGGAACCGGTCGCGGGCCCTGGCAACTACGATGTAAACCTGAAAATCTCCGACACGCGTATCAAGGACGCCCCTGCGATGGCCGCGCTGCTGAATGCCATCAGCCTTGTTGGTCTGTTGGATGAAATGGCCGGGCAGGGAATCTTTTTCGGAACCATCGAAAGCCGGATGCGTATCACGCCAACGCAGGTCAAGGTTCTCAGCGGCAGTGCGGTCGGGCCGTCGATGGGCTTGTCCTTTGACGGCACCATCGACACGGTCAACGGATTGCTGAACTTACGCGGCGCAATCTCTCCGATCTATCTGGTCAATGCGATTGGTAGTGTCTTTACCAAGAAGGGCGAGGGCATCATTGGCTTTAACTATACCCTGACCGGGCCGCTGCGGCAGCCGAAAGTGTCGGTCAACCCACTATCCGGATTGGCGCCGCTGTTCCTGCGCAACCTGCTGAGGCCGCCGGCACCCAAAGTCACTGACGGACCAAACGCGCTGCCGATCAAACCGGATGAACCGAAACGAACTTTCGGAGCACCCGCATCAGACCGTTGAACTGGGAAGTCGGGCGCTGTATGGCGCGGCCATGAAACTCAGCGATTTTGATTTCCACCTGCCCGAAGACCTGATTGCCACGCGGCCCGCCAACCCGCGGTCTTCGGCGCGTATGTTGGTGGCCAACGGTGATGCGGTGTCGGACGCGCGTGTCTTCGATCTGCCAGACTGGCTACAACCCGGCGACCGGCTGGTGTTGAACGACACCCGCGTCATCCCTGCTCGCCTGAATGGCCGCCGTCACCGCGACAGCGTGCAAGGTCCGGTGTCTGCTGCGATTGAGTCCACCTTGCTGGACCCGCAGGCCGACGGCACATGGGCAGCGTTGATCAAACCGCTGAAAAAGGTCAAGCTGGGCGAAGAGATACAGTTTTCCGACGACCTTAGCGCCATGCTGGATCGTGTCGAGGACGGGCAGGCTTTTCTACGGTTTAACCTGACGGGTGATGATTTCGACACCGCCCTGGAGCAGGCGGGTGCTATGCCACTGCCGCCCTATATCGCCGCCAAACGCCCGGCGGATGAGCAGGACAAAACTGATTACCAGACGATCTGGGCGCGCAACTCGGGCGCGGTTGCGGCCCCCACAGCCTCGTTGCATTTCGATCAGGCGCTGATGCAAGCGCTTCACGCGCGCGGCGTCACGTTCAGTCATGTGACCTTGCATGTGGGCGCTGGCACCTTCCTGCCGGTCAAGGTCGAGGACGTAACCACGCATAAGATGCACGCCGAATGGGGCCGGGTCAGCGCCACCGCAGCCGAAGAAATACGCGCCACCAAGGCAGCTGGCAGGCGGGTCATTCCGGTTGGAACCACGGCGTTGCGGCTGATCGAAAGCGCAGCGCGTTCGGGTCAGATCGAGCCGTGGGAAGGCGAAACGGACATTTTCATCTATCCCGGCTTCCAGTTTCATGTCGCGGATGCGCTGATGACCAATTTCCACCTGCCGAAATCCACATTATTGATGCTGGTTTCGGCCTTGATGGGGCGGGATCGTATGCGCGATGTCTATATCCATGCGATAGAACGGAAATATCGGTTCTTCTCCTACGGGGATGCGTCGCTTTTAATCCCCTAAACGGCGCGATGGCGGGATCGCGCGCCCGCAATGTCGTAGACAAGCGGGTTCTGAGCCGTTTTTCATATAAAACGAATCCTTAATGCCGGTCGGCAAATAATACGGAGACCCCAATGCTTCAGGTCCTTTCCAGCGCGTGGGCGCTTCTTCTTGGTATGGGGCTTCTGATGGTCGGCAACGGCCTGCAGGGTACAATCCTGGGTGTTCGGGGCGAGATTGAGGGGTTTTCAACCCTTGAGATGTCATTTGTGATGTCGGCCTATTTTTTGGGTTTTCTAGGCGGTTCACGCTTTGCGCCCGAGATGATCCGAAGAGTGGGGCATGTACGGGTGTTTGCGGCACTGGCCTCGTTCATTTCAGCGGTCATGATCCTGTATCCGTTGATGACCAACCCACTTGTTTGGATTCTTGGACGCTTTGTAATCGGGTTCTGTTTTTCTGGTGTGTATGTCACCGCGGAAAGCTGGTTGAACAACGCTGCCAGCAACGAAAACCGAGGTCAGGCCCTGTCGCTGTACATGATTTTTCAGATGATTGGCATCATCACTGCACAGGGGTTGGTCGTGTTGGGCGACCCGGCTGGATTTGACACATTCGTCGTCGCGTCCATTTTGGTTTCAGTGTCCTTTGCGCCCATTCTGCTATCGATCTCACCAACGCCGGCCTTCGACACGACCAAGCCGATGACACTGCGCGAACTGTTCAATAGTTCGCCGCTGGGCTGCGTGGGCATGTTCCTTCTGGGGGGTGTGTTCTCGGCGCAGTTCGGTATGGCGTCGGTATACGGCGCTCGCGCAGGTCTGACGCTTGTTGAGATTTCCACGTTTATTGCTGCTTTCTACGTCGGTGCATTGGTGCTGCAGTACCCGCTGGGCTGGATGTCAGACCGAATGGATCGTCGTTTTCTGATCATGCTGGCTGCAGGGGTAGGGGCCTGCGCTGCTGCAGCGGGTATGCTGTTCGGCGTCACTTTCCCGATCCTGCTGGGTGCGGCCTTTGTGATTGGCGGCATGTCGAACCCGCTCTACTCGCTGCTGATCGCCCACGTGAATGACTTTCTGAGCCACGAAGACATGGCCGCGGCCTCAGGTGGTCTGCTGTTCATCAACGGACTTGGGGCCATCGCCGGTCCGCTTATCACTGGCTGGCTCATGGGGGACGCGGTTTTTGGCCCTTCGGGCTTTTTCCTGTTCATCGCAACCCTGTTGGTCACGATGGCGGTCTACGCGCTTTATCGTACGACGCAGCGTGCCGCGATCCCCGTTTATGAGACCGGAACGATGTCGACGTTCTATCCGACGGCCTCTCCGGTCGCTCTTGAAGTAGCCCAAGAAGTAGCCATCGAGGCGGCCGAAGCCGAGCAGGAAACGCAAGATGTTGCCTAGGACACAAGATTATGACGCAAGTGTTGCAATTTTTTACTGTTACAAATCTGTAAAACGTCATTAAATAACCTTACGTCCCTGGGGAGGGCAACACGACGGAGTTAGGGCAATGGTAGGGCCTGAAGACGTATTGAGTTTTTGGTTAGATGAGGTTGGCCCCGAGGGGTGGTATCTACAAGACGACGCCTTGGATGCAGACATTCGCGAACGGTTTTTGACCACCTGGGAAGCCGCGAGTGAAGGCAAGTTTTCTCTTTGGCTAACCTATCCCAGCGGGTCACTGGCTTACATCATTCTGATGGATCAGTTCCCGCGAAACATGTTCCGCGGCAGCGCCAAGGCATTCTCGACGGACCGCGCGGCCTTGTCGTCGGCCAAATGCGCGGTGGACAAGGGGTGGGACCTCAAGATTGACGAACCAGCGCGGCAGTTCTTCTATCTGCCGATGATGCACTCGGAAAACCTGTGCGATCAGGAACGTTGTGTCCGTCTGATGTGCCAGAATATGAAGGACAGCGATCCAAGCAACCTGTTACACGCACGGGCCCATCGCGAGGTGATCCGCAAGTTCGGGCGGTTCCCTTATCGCAACGAAGCGCTTGAACGCCCGATGACCGCGCACGAAGCGGCCTATGTCGATATGGGCGGGTACGGTGCCACCGTGCGGGAACTGCAGTCCGCTGGCTAGGACGACGGCACGCATCCCCGAACAGCAATAATTCGGTTGGCAATCACGTCGGCCGATTTTTCTATGGCAGTGTTGATCAGTGCATCCGGAGACTCGGTGATTTCCGCGATGCGGGATTGCGATTCCTGCATTCTGGCTTCCAGATTTTCCAGCGTTACCAATGCCGTGGAAATCCGCACTTTCTCGGCGATGTCTGTCACATTGCCGCCTGTTTGAAGATTGGTAAGATCGCTGCGCAGGGCGGCAAGTTCACCCCGAACACCGCGGATTTCATCCTTGAGAGGCGCGACGATCTCTATTTTTTCTTCAAAGACCGTGGTGATACCTTCCACGGTCGATGCCAGTTTCCACCCCAGAAATAGGCAGAGCGCCACCAGAATGAGGGTGGCGTTGAGCAGAGCAAGCAGCAGATCCTTGAGTGTTTTGGCCATGGTAAGCCTTTCGAATGACTTGTGTTAAGGAATGAGCGGGCGGGCCCGATACCTATGTTCTAGCCATTGAGAAGTGCTCGGTATAGGCTGAAAGCTGCAGAAACAGATGCCGTTGACCCTGCGTCGCTTTTGTCGCGGGGATGGTGTGTTGATGCGTTGTGAAATTTAGTTTAATGGTAAACTAAATTTCATTCGACCTGTGCCGAGAGGAAACCATGGCTGCACAATCTTTTGATCTGATCGTAATCGGCGCCGGTCCGGGCGGCTATGTCGCGGCAATCAGGGCTGCACAGCTGGGCCTGAAAACAGCCGTGGTTGAGCGTGAGCATCTGGGTGGTATCTGTCTGAACTGGGGCTGCATCCCGACCAAGGCGCTGCTGCGGTCATCCGAAGTATTCCACCTGATGGAACGCGCCAAGGATTTCGGCCTGAAGGCGGACAAGATCGGTTACGATCTGGACGCGGTCGTCAAGCGCTCGCGCGGTGTGGCGGCACAGCTTTCAGGTGGTATCGGTCATCTGCTGAAGAAAAACAAAGTCACTGTGGTGATGGGTGAGGCGACAATCCCCGCCAAGGGAAAGGTTTCGGTCAAAACCGACAAGGGGACCGAAGAGCTGACCGCTAAGAACATCGTTCTGGCTACTGGTGCCCGGGCGCGCGAGTTGCCGGGACTAGAGGCGGATGGCGATCTGGTCTGGACCTACAAGCACGCGCTGCAACCGCCGCGGATGCCCAAGAAACTGCTGGTCATCGGCTCGGGCGCGATCGGCATCGAATTCGCCAGCTTCTACAACACGCTGGGCGCCGATACGACCGTGGTCGAGGTCATGGACCGCGTGCTGCCGGTCGAAGACGCCGAGATCAGCGGTTTGGCCAAGAAGGCGTTTACCAAGCAGGGCATGACCATCATGGAAAAGGCGATGGTCAAGCAACTGGACCGCGCCAAAGGCAGGGTCACCGCGCATATAGAGGTAAAAGGGAAGGTCGAGAAACACGACTTTGACACCGTGATCTCGGCCGTCGGGATTGTGGGCAACGTCGAAAACCTGGGGCTTGAGGCTCTGGGTGTCAAAATCGACCGCACCCATGTGGTCACAGATGAATTCTGCCGTACCGGCGTTGAAGGTCTGTATGCCATCGGCGACATCGCTGGTGCGCCGTGGCTGGCACACAAAGCAAGCCATGAAGGTGTCATGGTGGCGGAATTGATCGCAGGCAAACATGCGCATCCGGTGAAACCGGAAAGCATCGCAGGCTGCACTTATTGCCAGCCGCAGGTCGCGTCGGTTGGGTACACCGAAGCGAAAGCCAAAGAACTGGGTTTTGACATCAAAGTGGGCCGTTTTCCGTTCATCGGAAACGGCAAGGCCATCGCGCTGGGTGAGCCCGAAGGGCTGATCAAGACGGTCTTTGATGCCAAAACGGGCGAACTGCTGGGTGCGCATATGATTGGCGCGGAAGTGACCGAACTGATTCAGGGTTATATCGTTGGCCGACAGTTGGAGACCACGGAAGAAGACCTGATGAATACGGTCTTCCCGCACCCGACACTATCGGAAATGATGCATGAAAGCGTTCTGGACGCATATGGGAAGGTTATCCATATGTGATCAGGGGCAACTGCCCGAGTAAAAGGCACCGCCATTTCGGCGGTGCCTTTTTTCTTTAGCGGGTCAGAGCTTCCAGAATGCGGGCCCAGGACCGGATGCCTTTGTGAAAGCTCTTCACGTCGTATTTCTCGTTTGGCGAGTGGATGGCGTCGTCGTCATTGGCAAAGCCGACCAGCATCGAATCCAGTCCGAGTTCTGTGTTGAAATAGCCCACGACAGGGATCGAGCCGCCCATACCGGTGAACACGGCCTCACGACCCCATTCGTCGGACAGCGCGCCACGGGCGGCTTCGAACTCGGGGCGATCGAGGTTCATGACCGAGGCAGGGGACCCTTCCAAGTCATTGTCCCATTCGACTTTTGCGTCGGGCGACAGGCGGTCCTCAACATGTTTGCGGACCTTGTCGCGCAGGGCGTCCGGGTCCATGTCACCGACCAGACGGCAGGTTATCTTGCAATGCGCCTGCGACGGGATCACGGTCTTCGAGCCTGCGCCGTTATAGCCGCCCCACAGGCCGTTGACCTCAAGCGTCGGGCGGGCCCATTGCTGTTCCAGCGTCGAATAACCTCTTTCGCCATGTGGCTGGGAGTATCCGACCGAGTTCAGGTATTCGGTCTCGTTGAAACCGCAGCTTTCCCATTGGCGCAGCTGGTCGGCGGGCACTTCGTGAACACCTTCATAGAAGCCTTCGACCGCCACGCGCCCGGTTTCGTCGTCATAGAACGAGGCGACAATCTTGGACAGTTCCCGCAGCGGGTTCAGGCCGGGGCCGCCATAATGGCCCGAGTGCAGGTCGATCCGCGGACCAATTACAGTGAATTCGTCCTTGAGCATCCCGCGCAGTTGCGAGGCAATCGACGGCACGCCACGCGACACCATTGAGGTATCGCAGACCAGAGCCAGGTCAGCTTTTAGCTCGGCCGCGTTTTCACGCAGGAACGGCACCAGGGACGGAGAGCCCGACTCCTCTTCGCCTTCGAAGAAAAAGGTGATGCGGCAAGGCAGGGTGCCGTGCACCGCTTTCCACGCCCGGCAGGCTTCGACAAAAGTCATCAACTGGCCTTTGTCATCCGATGAACCGCGACCGCGAATGACGGGGCCTTTGTCGGTGTCTTCGATGGCCGGGTCGAAAGGGTCGCGATTCCACAGTTCCAGCGGGTCGACCGGCTGTACGTCATAATGCCCGTAGAACAGGACATGTGGCGTGTTGCCGTCTTCTCCGACATGGCCAACAACCATCGGGTGGCCGGATGTCTGGCGCTTTTCGGCTGCGATGCCAATACTTTGCAAGTCGGCAACCAACCAGTCGGCGGCCTGATCTACCTGCGCGTTATAGGCGGGGTCGGTGGAAATGGACGGAATGCGCAGCAGTTCCATCAGGCGGTCGATCGAGGTTTGCAGATCAGTGTCGATGCGATTCAGAACGGCGTCCAGCGACATGGGGTTCTCCTGCTTTTTTGAGATTTGCCGGAACCCTATCAGCGCCGTCGGCGCCGTCCAGTGCGCATTGTCGGGAATGTGGTATAATATCGGAAACACTTACGTGGGGCTGCGTCGTTTCCTCGCGTCTGATGGCCGTAACTTTACTTGTCGGAACGACCGTGAGGGGATATTTGATGCAAATCAAATGTGTGATCCCAATGTCGTTTATACGTGATGGGTACAAGGGAACGCATCGGCGCAAATCCGGATTCGTCTGGTCAACGCGTCAGAAAGGACGTCCGGCTGGTGAAGGCATTGGTCGGGCACGTAAGGAGATACCGGTGGACTATACTGCTCAGCTCGATACAGCGATTGCCAGGCTGCATGATGAAGGACGTTACCGGACTTTCATCGATATCGAACGCCGGAATGGCCATTTCCCGCATGCGGTGCGGACGCGCCCGGACGGGTCGCAGCAGAACATCACCGTATGGTGCGGCAATGATTATCTGGGCATGGGGCAGAACCCGGTTGTACTGAACGCGATGCATGATGCTGTTGATGCGGCCGGTGCGGGGTCGGGCGGTACACGCAATATCTCGGGCACCACGGTCTACCACAAACAGCTTGAGGCCGAGCTGGCCGATCTGCACGGCAAAGAGGCCGCGCTGCTGTTCACCAGTGCCTATATCGCCAATGACGCGACGCTGAGCACGCTGCCGAAACTGTTCCCCGGCCTGATCATTTATTCCGACGCGCTGAACCATGCCTCGATGATCGAAGGTGTGCGCCGCAACGGTGGTGCCAAGCGTATCTTCCGTCACAATGACGTTGAGCATCTGCGTGAGCTGCTTGAGGCAGACGATCTCAAGGCGCCCAAGCTGATCGCGTTTGAATCGGTTTACTCGATGGATGGCGATTTCGGTCCGATCGAAGCGATTTGCGATCTGGCGGATGAATTCGGTGCTCTGACTTACATCGATGAGGTTCATGCTGTTGGCATGTACGGCCCGCGCGGTGGTGGCGTGACCGAGCGTGATGGTCTGGCGCAGCGTATCGACATCATCAACGGCACCCTGGCCAAAGCCTTTGGCGTGATGGGGGGCTATATCGCTGCCAGCGAGAAAATGTGTGACGCCGTGCGTTCTTATGCGCCGGGCTTCATCTTTACCACCTCGCTGCCGCCGGCGGTCGCTGCAGGGGCGGCGGCCTCGGTTGCTCACCTCAAGGTCTCGCCAGAACTGCGCGAGCAGCACCAGACACAGGCGAAGATCCTCAAGCTGCGGCTCAAGGGACTGGGTCTGCCACTGATCGACCACGGCAGCCACATTGTTCCTGTGATCGTGGGCAACCCTGTGCACACCAAAATCCTCAGCGATCGGTTGCTAGATGACTTCGGTATTTACGTGCAGCCCATCAATTTCCCGACCGTACCCCGCGGAACCGAGCGTCTGCGGTTTACCCCGTCACCGGTTCATGGGCCTGACGAAATGAACCGTCTGGTGCAAGCTATGGACGAACTTTGGTCACATTGTGCGCTAAATCGCGCCGAACTTGCTGGTTAACCTCACGCTAAAGTGTGCATCGTGTTTGCCGCGTGTTAAGCTTAGGCTAACAAAACTAGCGGACGAATCGTTAATGGGATGATTCGCCGTTGGCGCGAAACACGCGCAGGCAGAATGGGGCAGCAGGGATGATTGGGCGCAGATCTCAGCGCGATTCCGAAGGTGATACCGACGTCAGGCCGAAGGGCTATGACGATTACGAGGTACGGCTTGGCGACATGATGCGCGGCGAACGCGCCACCATGGGCAAGTCTCTTCTGGATGTGCAGCGGGAATTGCGGATCAAAGCCAACTACATCGCTGCCATCGAAGACTCGAACCCAGAGGCGTTTGACACACCCGGCTTCATCGCCGGGTATGTGCGTTCTTATGCCCGTTACTTGGGGATGAACCCGGATGAAACTTTCGCCGCCTTCTGCAAGGAGAGCGGGTTCGAGGTTGCGCATGGCATGTCTGCTGAGGCGTCTGTTGTCCGCAAACCTTCGGGTGGCCTGCCCGCGCGGGGGCCGATGGGGCGCGATCCCTTCATCTCACCCAACACGCCTTTCGTTCCGGGCAAGGAATCTTTTGTCAGTCAGATTGAACCGCGGGCGATTGGTTCTTCTCTGGTTCTGATCGCCGTTATCTGCGGCATTGGCTATGGTGGCTGGTCGGTTTTGAACAAGATCCAACAGGTACAGGTCAGCCCGGTTGAACAAGCCCCGGTGGTTCTGTCTGATCTCGATCCGTTGGATACCGCTGGTACGGTGAATACCGAGGTTGCAGTTGCCGATACCCCCAGTGCCGAGGCGCTGGACCGTCTGTATCGCCCTCAGGCTTTGGACGTTCCGGTTCTGGTCGCCCGCGACGCGCCGATATCCACGCTTGATCCGCGCACAGTTGGCGCGTTCCAGCCGCAGGAACTGCCCAAGGTTAAAGTGGCCGAGGTTCATACCGTTGAACGCCCGGCCTTGCCGCAGGTGGTCGAACAGATTGACACAACGCTCAAGATCGTCGCGGTCAATCCTGCCTGGATGCGGGTCACCGCTGCTGATGGCAGTGTGATTTTCGAAGGCACCCTTGGCACAGTCGAACAGGGCAGTGTGTATGAAGTGCCTCTGACCGAAGAGCCGCCGCTGCTGCGCGCGGGCGCGTCGGGGTCTGTGTTCTTCTCGATTAATGGTGAACATTTCGGTCCGGCCGGTGCGCCGGGGACCGTTGCCAAAGGCGTGGTCCTTTCCAAGGATGCCGTGGCCGAGACCTATGCCGTCGCGGATCTTCCGGCCGATCAAAACAGCACCATCACGCAGCTGGTAGCCGAGTTTCAGGCGCAGGGCACCGAAGACACCGCCGAGTGATCTAGCCATTGCGATGCCCCGGTAGGCGGACTATTTAAAACCCAACTCAGGCTGTCTTGGACCCGTCCCCATGTCGCTCAATCACGTTCGCCCGTGGCGCAATATTTATCGCCGCAAATCCCGTCAGGTCATGGTCGGTGACGTTGCCATTGGGGGCGATGCCCCGATCGCGGTCCAGACGATGACCAACACGCTGACAACCGATGTGGCGGCGACCGTGGCGCAGGTGCAGGCAGCCGCTGAGGCAGGTGCAGATATCGTGCGAGTCTCGGTCCCGGATGAGGCATCGTCGAAAGCCTTGAAGGACATCGTGCGCGAAAGCCCGGTGCCGATCGTGGCCGACATCCATTTTCACTACAAACGAGGGATCGAGGCTGCCGAAGCCGGTGCCGCCTGTCTGCGGATCAATCCGGGCAATATCGGTGATGAAAAGCGGGTGAAAGAAGTCATCAAGGCCGCACGCGACCACAACTGCTCGATCCGCATTGGCGTGAACGCGGGCTCTCTGGAAAAGCACCTGCTTGAGAAATACGGTGAGCCGTGCCCCGAAGCGATGGTGGAAAGCGGGTTGGAGCATATCCGTATTCTGGAAGACAACGACTTTCACAACTTCAAGATCAGCGTGAAGGCCAGCGATGTGTTCCTGTCGGCTGCCGCTTATCAGGGCATTGCCGAGGCCACAGACGCGCCCATCCATTTGGGCATCACCGAGGCCGGAGGGCTGGTGTCAGGTACGATCAAATCGTCCATCGGCTTGGGCAACCTGCTGTGGATGGGGATCGGCGACACGATCCGCGTCAGCCTGTCCGCCGATCCTGTCGAAGAGGTCAAGGTCGGATATGAAATCCTGAAGTCCCTGGGCTTGCGCCATCGCGGCGTGAACATCATCTCGTGCCCCTCCTGCGCGCGGCAGGGATTCGACGTCATTAAGACGGTCGAGGCGCTTGAACAACGGCTTGAGCACATCAAGACGCCGATGAGCCTTTCCATCATCGGCTGTGTGGTGAACGGCCCGGGTGAGGCTCTGATGACCGATGTCGGCTTTACCGGCGGCGGGGCCGGGTCGGGAATGGTATATCTGGCGGGCAAGGCGAGCCACAAGTTGTCCAACGACCAGATGATCGATCACATCGTCGAAGAGGTCGAGAGAAAAGCGGCAGAACTGGACGCAGCGCAGGAAGCGGCCGAATAGGTGCTTGGCGCGTCTGAGGGAACATCTTCGCTGCGAAATCTGCAGTGGATGTGGATCCGTTTCACCCGCGGATCGCGCATCTTTTCTTGGGCGCCAAAGACTTCGCAACACCTCTGGGACTGCAGCACCCGCCCAAAGGGCAGGGCTGAATTCCTTGCTATTTGGCGGATGAGTGCTTTGCGTGCAGGTCGAACCAGCCGATGATAACCGCAAACAGGTTGTCCGGTGCACTCTGCGATGCAAAGTTCAGGCCCTTTTGAACCTTCATTGCATCCTCATACGAAATCCAATCCCCCGGAAGGTCTTCACCGAACAGACCGGACGCGCCTGATGCGAACTGGTGATCGGACACTTGCCCATGCTGCGAGTTTGCCGGGATGGATTGAAACTCCACATATTTTTGATTGGAAAACTTGAACTTGTCGTACCCGTGCTCGTAGAGCGTCTGGAGCATCTCCGAGCTTCCGTTCTCAACCGAGATATAAGGCGGCAGGTTTTCCAGCGACATGAGCTGCGAAAGGGCAACGCTGTCAAAGCCTTCGATGTCGATCTTGGCGTAGCGGATCTGTTTCGAAACGTCCCGAAGTTCGTTCGAAAGGTCAACCGCCGGAACGACGATCTTTTCGGACCCTTCCGCCCGGCTTCCGATCTCTTCGTCGACGGAACTCCAGGCCGTGTTGAATTTGTTCACATAGAACGTGACCTCGTCCGTGCTGCCGTCGGTGACCGCGAAGTTTCTGATGTCGACGCCATCGACGCCAAGCTCTTCAAATTTCTCCGACACGGCAGCGCAAAGATCGGGAATGGCTTCAACGGCAATGACGTGGAAACCCCTTTTGCGATAGTAGAACGTATCCGTCCCGTCATTCATGCCGATATCGACGATGATGCCCTGATCCGCGGCGGGAAACGGCGTTTCAGCGGCCGTTTCGGCTTGGGGTACTTTGCTCAGGGGCGCGGTTTTACGAGAGGTCTGGTTTTTTCCGCGAAGAGTACGGCCAGCCTCACGCACTTTGGCCGCTGCTCGGGACAAACCTGATTTTCTGTTATTGCTCATGCGTGCCTCTGGCTTTGGATCAAATACTTCGCTGGTTCAATGCCCGAGACCAAGGAAGCGATCAATACAAAAGTTGTGAACTTGAACCTAGGCAGGAGGCGGCGGTCGGAAAACGCGCTGATTATTGCTGAATTCTGTACCTGCGGGGAATGTCTGAATCTCGGGACGAGCCGGCAGTGTGCTGGTCAGACTTGTGCCTCAATTGCCTTTCACAACACGTTATAGTTGATTGGAGCGTTTATGATTTCATTGATACGTCGCCTTTACCGAGAAAGACGCAGGCTGATTGCCATTGCATTCATGTCGTTCATCGCTGGGCTTGTCCAGGGCATAAATGTCGACCGGATTCTGTTCGGCATCCCGTTTCAACTGGTATATGGTCTGGCTTTTGTAGCGATCCTTACGCCTGTGTTGATGGTTATCGCGTTGGTGTTTCCGAATTTCCGACACACCACGGAAGCCGTTGCTTTTCACTTACGTTTGTGTGTTGGATGAAGCTGTACGGCATCAGGTCCGAAGGTGCTGCGGTTCAGAACGTGATCACGGTCCTGTCGATCCTGTTCCTGTATCTGGTGTTCGCCGTTTACGCCGGTGGTTGGCTTGATCGGTATCTGCCTGCAACAAGAAGGACGTTTTCCAGCAAAGTGAAAACGGGGCTCAGCCCAAAGGAGCTGTGGCCTTTTTTGGTGGTCACGCCCGACACAGTAGACACTTACGGCCGGCAAAACACGGTGTCGATGACCTGGGTTGAACCCGGCGTCAGCTTCTTAGAGACCGAGCAATTCGATGATCACTGCCGGATACAGGAAATGACGAGGATCGAGATCTGCGAACCTGACACGCGTTTTCGTGGCCGTTTCGGGTCGCTCAGTTCCAAGGCGGGCGCAAATGGCGCGAGCGGGGTGCTTGAGAGAACGTTCAACAAAACATCAAAGGGAACGCAACTGGTGTCCAGCCGCAGCTATGACCTGTCGGCGCCGATCATGGGTTTTCGACTGTGGCTGGATGACAGCTTTGGGCGTCACGACGACGAATACGTTCTCAGAGCTGAACAGATGTCCGGGCTGTAAGAAGGGAAGGGGGCGGTCAGACCGCCCCAAGCCCATCAGCTCTGATCCGCGCGCACACCATCGGCGATCTGCTGCATTTGTGCGGCGGGAAGAAAGCCGCGCAGCATTTCGGTACCCAGCACAAAGGACGGCGTGCCAGAGATGTTCATCCGCTGCGCCAGAGCGCGGGTCTGTGCGATTTCCTCGGTCACCTCGTCGCTGTTCATTGCCGCGATGATCGCGTCACTGTCCAGCCCAAGGCCGTCTGAAATGCGGCGCAAGGTGACCTCGGTCGGTTCTCCGCTGAATTCCAGCAGCGCATCGTGGACCTGTTTATAAGCATCGTCGCCAGCAACTTGTTTCGTGGCGACAGCAAAGCGCGAGGACATGACCGAAGCTTCGCCTAGAATAGGAAGCTCTTTAATTACCAAGCGGATATTGCCGTCTTCTGCCAGCAGGCTGGCTACTTCGGGCACGGCCCGGCGGCAGTAACCGCAGCGATAATCCATGAACTCGACAAGGGTGATGTCGCCGTCCGGATTGCCACCAACCCAGCTGTACCCGTCATTGAACAATTCGTCAGCATTGGCCTGAACCAATTCCTTGTCTGCTGCGGCCTCGGCAACTGCATTGCGCTGCTCGAGGATATCGATCGCCTCAATGATCACTTCGGGATTCTCCAGAAGGTACTCGCGCACCTGTTTGCCGAACTCGGCCTTTTCAGCCTCGCTGAGTGCATTCAGGTCCAGCGCCTGTGCCGGCCCGGTTATCATGGAAAGCCCCAGAAGGGCGGGTGCTGCATGTCTGAGGATCATTTCCGTTTCCTTTTTGCTTTCGTTGCGCGTTCCGAGGCAATCAGCACATCCTGTGCCCGTTGCCAACCCGGTGATCCTTCGGGCAATTGCCTGACGGCGCGTTTTGCATGGATGCCCGCGTCGGCCATCCGGCCCTGCAAGGCATATCGTTCTGCGGTCACGGCCGAGGCCATGCCATTGTTCCCGACCTTCGCATATGCGACCCCGAGATCCTGCATCAGGCGGGCATTTCGATAGTCTCTCTGTCTTGCTTTTTCAAGTACTTGCAGGGCGCTCTTCGTGTTGCCCTGCGCCAACATGGCCCGGCCGTAACCAGCCAGAATCAAGGCGTCGTACGGGGCCATTTCAACCGCCTCGCCATAGGCAGCAACCGCCTCTTGTACCTGCCGGTTTTCCAGCAGAATCTGGCCTTTGAGTTCATAATAGAACGGATCGTTCGGACGAACGGCCAGCGCGGCGTCTATCGCCGCGCGCGCCTTTGCCAGATCGCGGTTTTGGTGATGGGCTGCAGCCTCACGCATCAGGCGGATATCCTCTGCGCTTTCTTCCTTTGCGCGTCGCAGGGTCCAGCCCGGCGACCGCAGGAACGCGGACAATTTGCCTTTGACACGGGCGAACCAGTAATCGGCATTCGGGTCTGGCTGTGCCCTGTCCTCGAATTGTTCCATAAACGCCTCGGCAGCGCGCAGGCGTTCCCGGCTGGTGGGGTGAGACCGCATATAGGGGTCCTGATTGATTGTGCTCAGCAATTCCTGACCAGCGAACTTGCGGTGCAGGGCCACCATGCCGCTGGGCGAGATACCGGCCCATCTGAGATAGCTGGCGGCGCTCTGGTCCGCCGAGGATTCTTCGGCCCGCGTATGCCCCAGAAAGCCGCGCAACGCGGCGCTTTGGGTTCCTGCCGCAATGCCTGCCGCGGCTTCGCCGCCACCAGCGGCGGCGGCTATCAGCGCAAGCGCGGTGCCCAATCCTGCATTTCGCTGAGCCGCGCGCAGGTTTTCTACCCTTCGGGCCAGATGCCCATTCGCGATATGGGCGGCCTCGTGTGCGATGACGGCCTGCAGCATCTCGGGGCTTTCGACAGTCAGAATCAATCCGTAGTTAACGTAGATTGCGCCGTAGTCGATCACGAAGGCGTTAAACGTGCTGTCATTGACCACCAGTATCCGGACCCGGTTGGTGTTCAGCCCGGCGGCCCGCAGAACAGGAAAGGCCAGTTCACGTAGCCCGTGTTCGATATCTGGGTCCCGGATCAGGCTTTGCGCGGTCGATGGCACAGCGCTTGCCATCCATGTCGCTGCAACCAACAACAGGGCCGGGATTGACGCCAGCCTGGATAAGCGTTCAAAAGCCATGGCTGCAACATGGGAGATGGGCATGAGAAACTCAACCCGATCCGGGGTCGATCCCTTCATCGTGATGGATGTGATGGAGGCCGCACGCAAAGCCGAAGAGGCCGGGCGCCACATCATCCATATGGAGGTCGGACAGCCTGGCACCGGTGCACCCAAAGGGGCAACCGCAGCCCTTGCCAAGGCCATGGATCAAGCCCCGCTGGGCTATACTGTTGCATTGGGCCTGCCTGCGCTGCGGCAACGGATCGCACGGTTGTACGGCAAGTGGTACAATGTCGATCTGAATCCCGAACGCGTGGTAATCACGCCTGGGTCGTCGGGTGGGTTCTTGCTGACCTTTACGGCGCTGTTCGACAGCGGGGATCGTGTGGGAATCGGTGCGCCGGGTTATCCGTCTTACCGGCAGATTCTCAAGGCGTTGGGTCTGGTGCCGGTCGATCTGCCGACCGCGCCGGAAAACCGTCTGCAGCCGGTGCCTGCGGATTTCGCCGGGCTCGATCTGCAGGGTCTGATGGTGGCATCGCCCGCCAACCCGACTGGAACGATGTTGGATCATGCGGCGATGGGTGCGCTGATCGAAGCGGCGCAGCGGCAGGGAGCCTCTTTCATCAGCGATGAAATCTACCACGGTCTGGAATATGAGGCTAAAGCCGTCACGGCGCTGGAGTTGGCGGATGATTGCTATGTGATCAACTCATTCTCCAAGTATTTTTCGATGACCGGCTGGCGCGTGGGTTGGATGGTCGTGCCCGAGGATCAGGTGCGTGTTGTCGAGCGCATCGCCCAGAACATGTTCATCTGTGCTCCGCACGCCAGTCAGTTGGCCGCACTGGCCGCGATGGATTGCGAAAGTGAGTTGAAGGCTAATCTGGATGTCTACCGCCGCAATCGCGCGCTGATGCTGGACGGGTTGCCCAAGGCCGGTTTCACGAACATCGCACCGCCGGATGGGGCCTTCTATGTCTACGCGGATGTTTCCGAGCTGACCGATGATAGCCGCGCCTTTGCAGCCGAGATTCTGGACAAGGCCGGGGTTGCCGTTACGCCGGGTCTGGATTTCGACCCGGCGCGCGGGCACCACACGTTGCGGTTTTCCTATGCGCGGTCGTCGGAAGATATCGAGGAAGGCCTGCTGAGGTTGCGTCGTTTCATGGCCGAACGTGGTGCGATCACCGAGCAGGCCTAGGGCGTTCACAAAACCGCACGGGTCAGGTAGGCTGGCGGTCAAACGATCTCGGGATAACTTGAGGCTATGAGCAGGATTTTCTACGCCATCACGCTGATCTGGGCGCTGATCAGTACTGCGTATGCGCAGGACTTCAATGCACTTGCGCGCGTCGTGCCGGATCAAAGCCGCATCACTGATGACGGCCGCGCGGGCGTTCGGGTTGAGCTTGGGCTCAGCCAGGGGGTGCCGTACCGGGTCTTCACCTTGCGCGATCCTTACCGCATGGTGCTGGATTTTCAGGAGGTCGACTGGACCGGGCTGGACGCCGAAACCTTCTTGCGGACCGACCGGATCAGCGGCGTGCGGTTCGGGGCCTATGTTCCGGGCTGGTCGCGCATGGTGTTGGAGCTTGGTGCGCCGTTGGCCGTCGATACCTCAGATCTGAGGGTGGATGAGGTCACGGGGAGGGCGCATTTGTCGTTGAACCTGCGCGGCACCGATTTCGACAGTTTCGCCGCCGGTGCCGGTGCGCCGCGTCAACCGGGCTGGGACCTGCCGGAACCTGCGGTGACACCGGCGAGACCCGGTCGCGACGGTACGGGCCCCTTACTGGTAATGCTGGACCCCGGTCATGGCGGGATTGATCCGGGGGCTGAAGCCGGGGGCACCAATGAGAAAACCCTGATGCTGACTTTCGCGCGCGAACTGCGAGAAACGCTATTGCGGGCAGGGAGTTATCAGGTGGTATTGACCCGAGTTGATGACCATTTTGTCAGTCTGGAACGCCGCATCTCACTGGCGCATCGGGCGCAAGCAGATGTGTTCATTTCTCTGCACGCAGATATCCTTTTGGAAGGGCGCGCGCATGGGGCCGCGGTGTACACATTGTCCGAGGAAGCCTCGGACGTGGCGAGCCAAAAACTGGCCGAGCGCCATGACCGGAGCGATCTGATCTCGGGTGTTGATTTGAACGGTGCGGACGATCAGGTGACGGACATCCTGCTTGACATCGCACGGCAGGAAACAAAACCGCGTACGGACGCCTTGGCGCTGTCGCTGGCAGATGGAATGGCGCAGCAGGGCGGGCCCATGAACAGCCGCCCGATCCGCTCGGCGTCATTTTCGGTTCTCAAGGCCGCAGATATTCCGTCTGTTCTGATCGAGCTTGGATTTCTGTCCAGCCCCAGAGACTTGAAAAACATCCAAAATCCCGAATGGCGCAAAGGTATGGCACTTGGTATCCTGAACGGGTTGGAGCGATGGCGGCAGGATGATCTGGTCAAACGGTCCCTGATTGGCCAGTGACCCTGCGGCACAAACCGGCTAATATTGGCCATCGTGTTTTGACCCTGCGCCGGGGCATCCCTATATAGGCGGCAGCGCGAGTAAAAGGCAGCAACGTGATCCGTTTCATTCTTTCCGTTTTCGGGGCGATCTTCAGCCTCGTCACCTTGGGTATCTTCATGGCCGCATTGGTAATCGGCGCGGTGTTCTGGATGTATGGCCGTGACCTGCCCAGCCATGAATCGCTGGCGCAGTACAAGCCGCCGACGATCAGCCGGATTTACTCTGGTGAAGGACAGCTGATCGACGAGTTTGCGCAGGAACGCCGTCTGTTCACGCCGTCCGAGGAAATACCCGATCTGGTGAAACAGGCATTCATCTCGGCCGAGGACAAGAACTTCTATAGCCATCAGGGCTATGACCCGCGGGGTATCATCGCCGCAGGGGTCGAGGCCGTTAAGTCCAAGGGGGAAAACGTTCGCGGTGCGTCCACGATTACCCAGCAGGTGATGAAGAACTTCCTGCTGTCCGGTGACCGCCGCGCCGAGCGCAAGATCAAAGAGATTATCCTCGCCACGCGGCTTGAGGATACGCTGGACAAGGAACAGATCCTCGAACTCTATATGAACGAGATTTTTCTGGGCCAGAACTCTTATGGCGTGACCGCCGCTGCCCAGACCTATTTCAACAAAACGCTGCAGGAATTGGCCCCGCATGAGGCCGCGACCCTGGCCGCGATGCCCAAGGCACCTTCGGACTACCATCCGGTGCGGCAAAAAGAACGCCTGCTGAATCGCCGCAACTATGTTTTACGGGAAATGCGGCAGAACGGCTTTATCGATCAGGCGACCTATGACGCCGAGGTTGAGATGCCGCTGCGTTCGGTCCAGAACGGCGACTTCGAAAGCTTCCGCACCGCGCTGCCGCCGCGCGACTATTTCACTGACGAAATCCGCCGCCAACTGAGCGAGGATTTCGGTGAGGGTGAGTTCTTTACCGGCGGCTTCACCGTCCGCGCCTCGGTCGATGAGGAAATGCAGGTCGAGGCCGCCAAGGCCCTGCGCACCGCCCTACAGAAATACGACCGGTCGCGCGGCAAGTGGCGCGGCACGGGTGAAGTGATCCCCGAGGCGAAATTGGCCGACGAAGCCCAATGGCGCGACGCGCTGGCAATCATGGAAATCCCCCGCGACGTGGTGTTGCCGGCGCAATGGTACCCGGCAGTGGTTCTGAACGTGGCCGAACAGTCGCTGACCGTGGGCATTGAAAACGGCCCGGCGGATGGTGTCATTCCGCGGTCCGACATCAAATGGATGCAGGGCGACTTTTCTGCCAACTTCAAACGCGGCGACGTCATTCTGGTAATGGCCGGGGAAGAGGGGCAGTGGTCCGCTCGTCAGGTGCCCGAAGTGCAGGGCGGCTTTGTCGCGATGGACGTGAACTCGGGCCGTGTTCTGGCGATGCAGGGTGGATTTTCCTATCAGGATTCGGTGTTCAACCGCGCCACGCAGGCACAGCGACAGCCAGGGTCGAGCTTTAAGCCTTTCGTCTACGCCGCCGCGCTGGACAGCGGCTATAGCCCTGCGACCATCGTTGTGGACGCCCCGATCGAGGTGAATACACCGCAGGGCTTGTGGCGCCCCAAGAACTCGTCGAACAAATTCTACGGTCCGACGCCGTTGCGCACGGGGATCGAGCAATCGCGGAACCTGATGACCATTCGTCTGGCGCAAGAGGTCACGATGCCGGTTGTGGCGGGGTACGCTGAACGGTTCGGTGTTTACGACCGCATGGGTGCTTTCCTTGCCAACTCGCTGGGATCCGAAGAAACCACGCTGTACAAAATGGTTGCCGCCTATGCGATGTTCGCAAATGGTGGGGAACGGGTCGAACCCACTCTGGTTGACCGTATTCAGGACCGGTTCGGCAAGACGATCTACCGTCACGACGACCGCCAGTGTCTGGACTGCAACTCGGCTTGGCTGGAACCGGATGAATCCCCGACCATCGAGACCAACCGCTCTCAGGTCATGGACGCGATTACTGCTTATCAGCTGACCTCGATGATGAAGGGCGTGGTGGATCGCGGTACGGCATCCCGTGTCGTCAATCTGCCGGTGCCGACCGCAGGTAAGACCGGAACGACCAACGAATCCAAGGATGCTTGGTTCATCGGGTTTACCTCGAACATCGTGGCGGGCTGCTATATCGGTTATGACCGTCCACGCCCGATGGGTCAGGGGGCCTACGGTGGCACCATGTGCGGTCCGGTGTTCCAGAGCTTTATGGAAAAAGCGGTTGAGAAATACGGGGGCGGCCCGTTTGAAGTGCCTGAGGGTGGCCATTTCATCAAGATCGACCGCTTCAGCGGCGCACGCCTACCTGCGGATGCGACCGGCGACTATGTCGTGGCCGAATACTTCCGCGATGGCGTCGATGGCTTTATCGACCGAGTGTATGACGGTGGTTTCGCCATGGGATCAGACCTGCCGCTGTTCGAGGAAGCCAGTTCGGGCCGTCAGGTCACCACGTCGACCGGTAACACCGTCACGGTTGGGCCCAATGCAAGCCAGGGCGATCTTTCAACCGGCGGCCTTTACTGACAACAGAAATGTTTAGGGTCACCGCTGTCTTGTGGTGTCCTGAACCTCTTGCTATCACGCAGGCCTGATTGAGCTAGTTGGAACAAGACCATGCGCGCCGAAACCCAGAATACCGTGGCGGAAATCGAAAAGTCACTGGAGCTGCTGGCGCAGCGTATGGACTATGAAACCGCGCCTCATCGCCTTGAGGAATTCAATGCGCGTGTCGAGGATCCCAACCTGTGGGACAATCCCGAGAACGCACAAAAACTGATGCGCGAGCGTCAGATGCTGGTGGATGCGATTGAGACCTATGAGTCGATCAAGACCGATCTGAGCGACAATATTGAACTGATCGAACTGGGTGAGATGGAAGAGGATCAAGAGGTTGTCGACGACGCTGAAAACGCCATCAAAGGCCTGAAGGCCAAAGCTGCCAAGAAAGAGCTTGAGGCGCTGCTGGATGGCGAGGCAGATGGCAATGACACCTTCCTTGAAATCAACTCGGGCGCAGGCGGTACCGAAAGCTGCGACTGGGCCTCAATGCTGGCGCGGATGTATGTGCGTTGGGCCGAGAAAAAGGGCTATACGGTCGAGCTGCAATCTGAGACCGCAGGCGAAGAGGCGGGGATCAAATCCGCGGCCTACAAGATTTCCGGCCATAACGCCTATGGTTGGTTGAAGTCCGAAAGCGGTGTGCACCGGCTGGTGCGTATCTCGCCCTATGACTCGGCGGCTAAGCGGCACACCTCGTTCAGTTCGGTCTGGGTCTATCCTGTGGTCGACGACAATATCGAAATCGAGGTCAACCCGTCCGATATTCGCATCGATACCTATCGTTCGTCCGGTGCGGGCGGTCAACACGTGAATACCACGGATTCGGCGGTACGGATCACCCACATCCCGACCGGGATTGTCGTTACCTCGTCCGAAAAATCGCAGCACCAGAACCGGGATATCGCGATGAAAGCGCTGAAATCGCGTTTGTATCAGCAAGAGTTGGACCGTCGCAACGCCGACATAAATGCGGCGCATGAAGCCAAGGGCGATGCGGGCTGGGGAAATCAGATCCGGTCTTACGTTTTACAGCCCTATCAGATGGTCAAGGACTTGCGCACCAACCATGAAACCTCGGACACCAAAGGGGTACTGGACGGTGATCTGGATGGGTTTATGGCGGCAACGCTGGCGTTGAACGTGGCAGGCAAAAGCCGGTCCGAGGCGCGGGGAGAAGGCTAACTGCAGACCTGCGGGATACAAGGGATGAGCATGATCAAAAGCCACTGGCAATTGATCGTGATTGTCACGTTGGTGTTTGCGCTCTGGCATACTCCGGTCGTGCTTCCGCTGAAGATTCTTGTCGTTTTCCTGCACGAGCTTTCGCACGCAATCGTGGTTGTCGTAACCGGCGGATCGGTGGAAAGCTTCACCATTTCTCCGCGACAGGGTGGGCTTGTGATGGCCCGAGGTGGCAATCGCTTTCTGACCCTGTCGGCGGGCTATCTCGGATCATTGGCACTTGGCATGGGGCTCTTGTTCATTGCGCTGCGCACGCATTGGGACAGGGCCGTGCTGGGCGGTTTCGGCGGGGTCATGCTGTTGGTGACCCTACTTTACGTCCGCGAGCCATTCGCGATGCTGTTCTGCGGTGTTGTTGGTGTTGGGATGTGCGCCATGGGCTGGTATCTGAGTCGTCCTCTATGTGACCTGTTTCTCCGGATCATCGGACTGACCAGCATGATCTATGTTCCCTATGATATTTTTGACGACACGATCCGCCGCTCGGGCATACGTTCGGACGCATATATGTTGGCCGAGGAATTCGGTGGCACCACCATGCTGTGGGGGGGTGTGTGGCTTATCCTCAGCCTCTTGTCGATCGTTCTGTGCATGAAATATTTCCTTGGGCCCGACAGCAACTTGAGATTTGGCCAGTAGCCCTGCCGATCACCAGCCGACTTTGCCAAAAGATGTATTCAAACAGTGGGTTTAAATAGAGAAGTGCCCCGGCTAGGCTGATCCCCGAGGAGGCACGAGCCGGGAATGGATCTGAGCCAAACGACTACAATCGACTTGTTGAACGCGATCGCCGCAGGGCGGTTGTCAGCAGTAGAAGTGATGCAGCGGACTTTGGCGCGGATCGACGCGGTCAACGGGTCGGCAAATGCCATTGTGGCCTTGCGCGATCCAGATGATTTGCTGGCCGAGGCACGTGTATTGGATACCGGGCCAAACCGGGGGCCGCTGCATGGGTTGCCGATTGCGGTCAAGGATCTGGTCAATGTTGCGGGGATCGTGTCCTCTCAGGGTTCGCCCGTTTTTAAGGATCATGTGCCGCAGAACGATGACCTGATTGCCGCTCGGATGCGGGCGGCGGGGGCGATCCTGATTGGCAAGACCAATGTGCCGGAGTTCGGGCTGGGGTCTCATACCTTCAACCCGGTCTATGGGGCAACGCGCAACCCCTATAACTCGGCGCGGACCTGTGGTGGGTCGTCAGGCGGAGCGGCTGTTGCGCTGGCGACCGGGATGGTCGCCTTGGCGGACGGGTCAGATATGATGGGCAGTCTGCGTAATCCGGCCGCATGGAACAATGTCTACGGGTTTCGGCCAAGCTGGGGGCGGGTGCCGTCCGAACCTGTGGGCGACGGGTATCTGCATCAACTGTCCACGCTTGGCCCCATGGCGCGCAGCCCCGAGGATTTGGGCCTGTTGCTAGATGTGATCTCGGGGCCAGATTCGCGGCAGCCTAATGGGAACAAAAGCCAAACAGTGTCGCCGGTTCAGGCTGCCGATATGCACGGACTGCGGATCGGTTGGCTGGATGATTGGAGTGGGGTCTTTCCTTTTCAGGACGGCATTCGCGAGTTATGCCGGGACGCGCTGGATGTGTTTGCGCAACTTGGGGCCGAGGTTGTTCCGATTGCTGCGCCTTTTGCGGCCGACCGGATTTGGGACAGTTGGATCACGTTGCGCGCGTGGAGCGTGGCCGCCAGCCTTGCAGAGTTGTCGGAACAACGAGCGGCGTTGAAAGACACCGCGCTGTGGGAACTGGACCGGGGGCTGGCCCTGACTGCGATGCAGGTGCACGAGGCCAGCGTCACACGATCAGAGTGGTTCCGAATTGCTGTGGAACTGTTTCAAAACTACGACGCGCTGGTCCTGCCGTCAGCGCAGGTCTGGCCGTTCGAGATTGAAACGCCTTACCCGACGGATATCGCCGGGACAGAGATGGATACCTATCATCGATGGATGGAGGTCATGGTACCGGTCAGTCTGATCGGCTTGCCATGCCTGTCAGTGCCCGTTGGCTTCGGGGCCGAGGCGCTGCCGATGGGGATGCAGGTCTTTGGCCCGCATGGATCGGACCCACATATCCTGTCAATCGGTGCGGCCTATCACGCCGCAACCGGGTGGCCGCAAAAACGACCGGCCTGATTTCAGGGCCGGCAAGGGAGGAGAGACATAATGGACAAACCCTTCGGCGTTCCGGACATGGGGCCGGTGGACATGGGAATGCTGCGCGAAGCGTTGCACAGGGCTTGGGTCGATTTCCGGCGCGCGCCGGTTTTTGGCTTGTTGTTCGCCGCTTTCTACGTGCTGGCGGGATGGGCGATCGCCTGGGTTACGGTGCAGACAGGTACCTCGTACTGGCTGGTGCTTGCGGCGATCGGGTTTCCCCTGCTGGGACCATTCGCTGCGGTCGGGCTGTATGAAGTGTCGCATCGGCTGGAGCAGGGGGAGACTTTGGATTTCAGCGCCATTTTCGGCGTTGTCATACAGCAGGGGCGGCGTCAATTGCCCTCGATCTGCGCGATCATCGTGGTGATGTTTCTGTTCTGGTTCTTTCTGGGCCATATGATCTTTGCCCTGTTCATGGGACTGTCGACGATGACCAATGTCTCGACTTCATTGGAAGTGTACTTCACCGCCAACGGGCTGACGATGCTGGCTGTGGGAACCGCCGTGGGCGCGGTGTTTGCGACGATCCTGTATATGATCACGGTGCTTTCGATCCCGATGCTGTTGGACCGGGAACTGGATTTCGTGACCGCCATGATCGCCAGCTTCGCCTATGTGCGGGACCATCTGGGTGTGATGCTGGTCTGGGCTGCGTTCATCGCGATCCTGACGTTTGTGGCGATGATACCGTGGTTTTTGGGGCTGTTGATCGTGTTGCCGCTGTTGGGTCACGCAAGCTGGCACCTGTATCGGTTAATCACTCAGTCGTCCGATCAGGGTGCGGGATGAATTATCCGACGACCTGCTGAACAGGCCTTTCCGAGCGGCGTGCGGTGCGCGCCGCCGCCAGTATCGCCGAGGGGTTTTCACCCAGATGGCGCAGAAGAATCCGTCGGGTCGTTGTGGCGCTGGCAGTGGTTTTCGACAGGCAGATCGCTACGCCGCGCCACCGGTTTGAGTTTCCGTCCGACCCGCGCGTCACCAGATAAATCCGGCTATTCTGCGACGCTCGGCTGGACATCAGGATATAGATCTGCCGCCCGGCGCAGGCGGCGATCCCCTGAACCTCGCGGTCGTTCGGGGCGGCTCCGGGCATTCCGGGACGTGGCTCGTATCCTCGCACAAGCGTACATTGCGGCAGTCGGCGCGCGTGAAACAGCCTGTGCCGCGAAGGCTGGGTTTCGTCCAACTCGGTTTCGGTGGCATAATAAAACCCGGCCGGGAACAGGCTTTCGGTCAGCGTCGTCGGGCCAGAGCCCAGGAAATCGGTCAAGGCCGAGGCTGCCGGGTGCTTGGGCGCGTGGTCAATCTCGTCCAGTGGCCGCAGCAGAATACGGGCGTCGACTTCGAAAAAACGGCAGATACGGTCCAGCACGTCGGGGCGGGGAAAGCTTTCGCCACCCAAGTATCTGTTGAATTGCGTGCGGTTAATCCCGAGTTGTCGGCAAAGTTCGGATACCGACGTGTACTGTTGTGCAAGAAGCCTGAGGTTCGCACCGAACATACGGCGCAGCTCGTCCGGGTTACGGATGGAATTGGTCATAGGCGTCCCAGGTTCTCGCGACTTGTTTCGATATACGCAACGTGTTCGACCGGCAGGGCGACACTACGTAGAAATCGTACAGATGACACGAACGGGCGCATCCCAACGCCTCGTCTTATCCAGAGGCTAACGTTCAATGCTATAAACGCAATAGGCTTTATTTTATTTTGCGTGATCTTTTTGGCTTTATTGCACCTGGCACGTTCACGGTGGCCAAATTCGATGGACGAACCGAATTCCCCACCCTTGCCGGACGCGCCGACAGGGTGGGGGCAATACTCACTCGCCGCGCAGTAGGGCTGCGACGCCGGTGCGGGCAACTTCGACCAGGCCCAACGGGCGCATCAGATCGGCAAATGCGTCTATTTTGTCCGGTGCACCGGTGATTTCAAAGATAAAGGAGTTCAGCGTGCTATCGACCACGTTGGCGCGGAAGATATCGGCCAGTCGCAGTGCCTCGACCCGTTTGTCGCCGGCGCCGACAACTTTGATGATCGCCAGCTCACGCTCGACCGAGTCTCCTTCAACGGTCAGGTCATGCACGTCGTGGACTGTCACGATACGGCCCAACTGGGCCTTGATCTGTTCGATCACCTGCGGTGTGCCGGTGGTGACGATGGTGATACGGCTGAGGTGACCGGTGTGGTCCACTTCGGCCACGGTCAGGCTTTCAATGTTATAGCCACGGCCCGAGAACAGGCCGATCACACGGGCCAGAACACCGGGTTCGTTTTCGACCAGAACCGCAATCGTATGGCGTTCCTGAACATCCGAGAAGGTGGGCCGTAGATTATAGGCCGAGTGGCGGGTGGAGCCTTTTTTGATATGTAGGGCAGACATTTATGTCCCTTTCATCATCCATGTGGTGTCTGGCGCGCGGGACGCCCGACAAAATTCGTCGAATTTTAAACCAGCACCGAGCCTTTGGAATCGATCACGCCCTGCGTCTCGGCCTCGCCCAGCAGCATCTCGTTATGCGCTTTGCCCGACGGGATCATGGGAAAGCAGTTCTCGTGCTTTTCAACCAGACAGTCAAAGATCACCGGGCCGTCATAGTTGAGCATCTCCATGATCGCGTCATCCAGATCGGCGGGATCGGAACACAGGATGCCTTTGGCGCCAAACGCATCGGCGAGTTTGACGAAATCGGGCAGGGCTTCGGACCACGATTGCGAGTACCGCTCGCCATGCAACAGCTCCTGCCACTGGCGGACCATACCAAGACGTTCGTTGTTCAGGATGAACTGTTTCACCGGCAGGCGGTACTGAACCGCGGTGCCCATTTCCTGCATGTTCATCAGCCACGAGGCTTCACCGGCCACATTGATCACCAGCGCGTCCGGATGCGCCATCTGCACGCCAACAGAGGCAGGGAAGCCATAGCCCATCGTGCCCAGGCCGCCCGACGTCATCCAGCGGTTG
The DNA here is from genome assembly GCF_056538605.1 of Ruegeria sp. BF7. Taxonomy (NCBI): domain Bacteria; kingdom Pseudomonadati; phylum Pseudomonadota; class Alphaproteobacteria; order Rhodobacterales; family Roseobacteraceae; genus Ruegeria; species Ruegeria sp. BF7. The sequence goes on from NZ_JBQFTM010000001.1 coordinate 245,979, forward strand.
GGATCTTCAAACCCGAGGTATTGCGCCGCCCACATCTGGTGCTGGCCAACTTCGGTGGTGATGTAACGGTCGTGGTTTTTGGTCAGCTCTTCAAGTCGTTGCAGCGCGTATTGCGGCTTGATGGTCTTTTCGCTGTTGGTGTAGGCGAGGCAGTTGACCTTGCGCCAGTCGCTGATCTGTGCCTGCCATTGCTTGACGGCGGCCGCGTCGGTCTTGCGACCGCGTGCCTTCCAGACCTTGAGGACATCCTCGAGCACATGGCCTACATCGCCGACAATCGGTATATCAACACGGATGACCTTGTTGATCGATGACGGGTCGATGTCGATATGCGCCTTCTTCGAATTCGGCGAGAACGCGTCGATCCGACCAGTGATACGGTCATCGAACCGCGCGCCGATATTGATCATCAGGTCGCAGTCATGCATCGCGAGATTGGCTTCGTACAACCCGTGCATCCCCAGCATGCCCAGCCAGTTCTCACCCGATGCCGGATAGGCACCCAGACCCATCAGGGTCGAGGTGATCGGGAATCCGGTTGCGTCCACCAGTTCGCGCAGCAACTGGCTGGCCGCCGGACCCGAGTTGATGACGCCGCCGCCGGTGTAGAAGACGGGCTTCTTTGCTGTCTCCATAGCTGCGACCAGTTCGGTGATCTCTTCCAGATCGCCTTTCAAAACCGGCTGATAGTGCGAGGTCGAGGGTTTGGGGGGCGAATACTCGCCCGAGGCAAACTGCACGTCCTTGGGAACGTCGATCAGCACCGGACCGGGGCGGCCCGAGGTGGCAACGTGGAACGCCTCGTGAATGGTATCGGCCAGCGAATCCGTGTCCTTCACCAGCCAGTTATGCTTGGTGCAGGGGCGGGTGATGCCAACGGTGTCGGCTTCCTGAAAGGCGTCAGAGCCGATCATGAAGGTCGGGACCTGTCCGGTCAGAACGACGATTGGGATCGAATCCAGCAATGCATCCGTCAGACCCGTCACCGCATTGGTCGCGCCGGGACCGGATGTCACAAGGGCTACGCCGGGTTTGCCTGTCGACCGCGCATAACCTTCAGCGGCGTGGATCGCGCCCTGTTCATGCCGCACCAGGATGTGACGGATGTCGTTCTGCAGAAATATCTCATCATAGATCGGTAGCACGGCGCCGCCGGGGTATCCGAATACCGTGTCCACGCCCTGATCCTTGAGGGCCTGAACCACCATCTTTGCGCCGGTCATCTCACGTGTCATCTGCTTTGCTCCGTTCGCGACATGTGTCTTGCGTTTTGCATAAAAAAAGCCCCCGAGATTTTTCGGAGGCGCATGGGTTCGATTATGGTTTACCGTTACCGGCCCATGCGCGTTGTTCCTACGATTACGACTAGCGCTTTCATCGCCAGAGGCTCCTTTTTTGCGTGCTGGGACATTATGAGCGGTGCGACGGGGCGTCAACAGGCAATTGCACCAATTTTGTAACCTGATGGGTGGATTTTGCGACATTTTATTGCGCAGATTGACGCAGGTTGGGAATATCCGCCAATTAAGGTCTGTGGGAAGGGAGAGAATCCGAATTCACACTTGTCAGATTACGCCAGTGCAATGTCTTAAACTGACATGAGGCCCTCCTGTCCCTGATGCACGCTATTCCCAAAGAGTGCGTTCAGGGAGGTGGTTCATGTTGGCGGATTTGGTGGATCTTGGTCGATATCCCATCGATTGCCCGGGCTCGCGCGCCTATGATCAGTTGATTTCGGATCTGCGACGGGAATTGGATGAGGACGGGTGCGCGGTTTTGCCAGGGTTTGCCCATGAGGCGGGGCTTGAAGCGCTGGTCAAAGAAGCAGTCGCTGTCGCGCCCCGGGCGCACCGGTCTTTCAACAGGACAAACGCCTATTTTACCAAGGATGATCCGAGCTTTGGGATCGGCCACCCGATACGCCGTTTCTTCGACCGCTCGAACGCGTTTGTTCCGGCAGATAACTTTCCCCAAACCGGCCCATTGCGTCGCATATATGAGTTCGAGGGATTCATGCCGTTTATACGTGACGCTCTGAATGAAACTGATGACCGGTTCTTTCGCTACGACGATCCACTGGCCGATGTGATCATCAACGTGGTGGAAGAGGGGCAGGGGTTCCCGTGGCATTTCGACACCAACAACTACACTGTCACTTTGGCCATTCAGAACGGTGAGGCCGGGGGAGCATTTGAATATGTCCCAAACCTGAGAACTGCTGCGGATGAGAATTTCAGAGAAGTGGCGTCCATTCTGGACGGGGATATGTCGAGAGTGCGTGAACTGAAACTGCAGCCGGGTGATCTGCAGATATTCAAGGGGCGATATGCGTTGCACCGGGTGGCTCCGGTAGAGGGCGCGCGCAACCGTTATGTCGGGATATTCTCGTTTGTCGAGGCCGAGGGGATGTGCGGCAGCGTCGAACGCACGCAGCAACTCTATGGGCGGGTTTTGCCGCGTCATCATGAACGAGAGGGGCTGAGAAAGGATCAGTTGCTGGACTAAGATGTGCTAGACTATGGCTGAGTCATTCTGCGGCCGGAGGTACTGGTGCCAGAGATATTGCAGCTTACGCCTTTTGTTCTGTGTTCATCCTTGCAGAAGCAGATTGAATTCTATTGCGACCGTTTGGGGTTTTCCTGCGGGTTCCGGCAGGACAATTACGCGTTCCTGTCTTTGGGCTCTGTGGCCATCCGGTTGCTGGAATGCCCACCGCGCGACGACGGCCTGCCGTTGGGGGATGATCAATCGTTTTACGTAGATGTGGATGGGATCGACGAACTGTATGAGAACCTGAGTACTCGATTGGCAGATCTTCCCAATGGACGGGTGCGCCCACCTTTCGATCAGCCCTATCAGCAACGCGAGTTTCATGTCATCGACGAAGATGGCACGCTGGTGTTTTTTGGTCAGGACATCCGCCCGAGAGGTTAGGCGCTCCCGCCCGCTGTCAACGCGCCTGCGGCACATCTCCGTCGGTTGGGCCGGGCAGCGCGTGCCGCGCTGCGGGTGCGCCTAGAAGCCTGGGCTGGTGCCTTGCAGTACCCCATGTTCAAGAGCGTAGCGGGTCAGGCCGGCGGTGGAGGAAATCCCCAGCTTGCGCTTGATGTTCTTGCGGTGGGTTTCCACCGTGCGCACCGAGATTTCCAGTGCCAGGGCGACCTCTTTGTTGGATTTACCCTGTGCCAGTTCCAGCAGGATCGTCTGTTCGCGCCCCGTCAGCGCCTCGCGTGCGCTGTCTTTCTTGGGTTCCAGTGATCCGCTTGCCCCGGTGCACAGGTATTGCTCGCCGCGCATCACAGCATCGATGGCCTGTTTGATCTCGTCTGTCGGGACGTCTTTCAACACATAGCCCTTGGCACCGTGGCTGAGCGCGGTCGAGATGTATTCCGGGCTGTCATGCATCGACAGGATCAGGATGCGGGTGTTGGGCAAACGCTCGAGGATCATCTCGGTTGCGCTGAGACCGCCGAGACCAGGCATGTTAAGATCCATCAGGATGACATCAGGGGAAAGGTCTGTAGCCTGGTCAACAGCCTCCTGACCAGTGCCGAGCGTGCCGACTACCGCGATTTCGGGATAGCTTTCAAGGATCGACTGGATCCCTTCGGCCACCATCGGGTGATCGTCTACAATGAGTACTCGGATTGTCATGTACCGGCCTTTCGGTTCGGAGATGCATCTTCCCGCGGCGGGAGCAGGTGGCTGAGCGGCAGACTGGCCTCGATCACGGTGCCGCCACGCGGGCCGCGTGATGACAGAATGCGCAGGGAGCCGTCAAGCTGTTCGATACGTTCCTGCATGTTGCGCAACCCGATCCCGGTGCTTGCCTGACCCTGTCCGTTGGGCAGGCCCCGACCGTTGTCGGTGATGCGCATCGTGGCGCCTTTTTTATGGCCGCGCAGGTCGATATTAACACGGGTTGCGCCAGAATGGCGTTCGATATTCGTCAGGGCCTCTTGCGCGATGCGGTAGAGGGCGATCTTGCTGTCCTGATCCAGACGGTTTCGGAACACCACCGTCGTGAACTCGGTCTCGATCCCAGTGCGTTCTCGGAAATCGTCGGTCAGCGTTTTCAGGGCGGGGCCGAGGCCCAGATCGTCCAAGACGCCGGGGCGCAGATCGCGGCTGATGCGGCGGACTTCGGTGATGGCGGTGCCGAGGTGGTCGATGCCCTTGTCCAAGGGCGCGCGGGCGCCATCATCGTCTCCGCGATCCATCCGTCGCCTTGTGTTGTCCAGCGCGTAACGAACCCCGACAAGAATTTGGCTGATCCCGTCGTGTAATTCGCGCGCTACGCGGCCGCGCTCTTCTTCCTGCGCGTCAAAAACCCGCTGGGTCAGTTCCTTGAGCTTGGCATCTGCCAGCCGTCGCTCGCGGACATTGAGCAACATGCCCGAGGCAAAGACAATCAGCACGGCGGCCACAACGATACCACCAATATACAAGAAGGTGCGCTGTACGCGCGCTTCGACTTCTGCCCGGGCGTTGGCGACGGTCGCCACGATATCGTCGATGAAGACGCCGGTGCCGACGGCCCATTGCCAATCCTGCAGGCCGACGACGTAGGCGATCATCTGCGCCTCTTCCCCGGTCGAAGGCTTTTGCCACATAAAGCTGTGCCAACCAGCCCCTTGCCGGGCGAGGCTGATGAACTCGTCCACAATCGGGATGCCGTCGCTGTCTGTCAGGCCCTCCCAGTTGCGGTTGATGAACTCGGTTTGACGCGGGCTAACGAGGTTGTTGCCGTCATAGTCATAGACGAAAAAGAATCCGTCTTTCCCGTAGATCATTGCGGACAGGATCTGCGTTACCAGTTTTTTGGCGACATGATCATCAGGCGAGGCACGTCCGTAGATATAGGCGAAACCGTTCCTGGCCTGCGTGACGTAGTTCTTCAGCTCTTCTTTCTTGGCTTCGATCAACCGGCGCTCCAGCGCCTGAATCTCGCGCTCGGCGGTTGCGCGGGATTCATGGGCGACCAGCAACGCAATTGCTGCCACGGCCACGACCAGTGGAATTGCCGCAACAAGCGACAGCTTCTGGCCATAGGTCAGTGAGATCAGGTTTCGAAGTCCCCTCATGGTCGAATCGATACGCAAGCGCGCGGGAAAATGCAAAATTTTTGGGTCACACGCGCATTATATTGGCCAGAAATCTTGGGAATTCTTTGTAACTTGCGCGTTTTCAGTCGTTGAGGCCCGAAAAACCCGGCCGTCTACGCAGTAATAGGTATTCACATTCAGGACCTGCCCCTTAGTCTGACGCGCACTGACAACGACCGCGCCCGGATTTTGTCCGGGTTTAGAATATGTAGGGGAGGAACACTCATATGGATCGTCGTTCATTTCTGAAAACATCTGCTCTGGGCGGCTCGGCAGCTGCGGCCACCACGCTGGCAGCTCCGGCCTATGCGCAGGGTAATCGTACCCTGACCATGGTGACCTCGTGGGGTCGTGGTGCGGCAGGTGTGTTTGACAGCGCGCAGCGGTGTGCAGACAGCATTAATGCGATGTCGGATGGCAGCCTTACGATTGACATCAAAGCCGCCGGTGAACTGGTTGGCGCGTTTGAGGTTTTTGACGCCGTATCGTCGGGTCAGGCCGATATGTATCACGCGGCTGACTACTACTTCGTCGGTCAGCACCCTGGCTATGCCTTCTTCACCGCCGTTCCCTTCGGCATGACCGCGCAGGAACAGGTGAACTGGTACTACCATGACGGCGGCATGGAGCTACATGACGAACTGGGTGAAATCTTTGGTTTGAAATCCTTCCTCGCCGGGAACACCGGCGCGCAGGCGGGCGGCTGGTTCTCGAAAGAGATCAACGGCCCCGAAGATTTCCAGGGCCTGAAGTTCCGGATGCCGGGTCTTGGCGGGCAGGCATTGGGCAAGCTGGGTGCATCCGTTCAGAACATCCCCGGTTCCGAAGTTTACCAGGCACTGTCCTCGGGCGCGATCGACGGCACCGAATGGATCGGTCCATGGGCCGACGAAAAGATGGGCTTCCAGGAAATCACCAAGACTTTCTATACAGCGGGCTTCCACGAGCCGGCAGCGGGTCTTTCCCTGGCAACCAACCGCGATGTCTTCGACGAGCTGACCCCGGCGCAGCAAAAGATCATCGAGCTTGCCGCCGCCGAAGCGCACCAGTGGAACCTGGCGCAATTCCTTGCCAACAATGGTGCCGCTCTGCAGCGTCTGCAGTCGGGTGGCGTGAAGGTTCTGGCATTCCCGGACAGCGTTTGGGATGCCTTCGGTCAGGCCAGCCAGGAAGTTCTGGATGAAAACATGGGTGATGAACTGTTCAAGAAAATCCACGACAGCGCGATGGCGTCGATGGCCGCGTCGTCGGCTTGGTTGAACCTGTCGTCGGGTGCTTACACCACGCAGCGCGACCGCGTACGCGGTTAATTCTTGAAACTATGCTAGACTGGTTTCCCCGCAATAGTGGGGAAACCTTTCCTGTTGCACATGCGCGGTTCGGACAAAGCCGCAAACAATAGCAGTGCAACCGATACGACCTGGGGACAACATGCAGGACGATAACGGTATCTCGTTCTTTGGCGCCCTGTGGAACGGACTGATCTGGTTCGTTCAGAACATCGCCGAAGCCTTCGATAATTTCGGATACGCCATCACGCATCCGCAACTCTGGCTGAACTGGTCGGACAAAGAAGCAATCATGCGCTTTGTCTATTACGGCGGATCGGTCGAGTTCTTCTTTGTGGTATTCACCTTCTTTCTGGTTTTGACGGCCATCGGGTTCTACTACCGGAGCTTTATGTGGGGGATGGTTCGCGTCCTTGAAGGGTTTGCCAACACGACGGGGCGTTTCTTTGCCTGGGCGGGACTGCTGATGGTGATTCAGCAAATCGTTATCGTTTTCATGCAACGGGTGTTTGCGCGGCCGGACATGTCTTTTGGTCTGGGCATACCGTTCAATCAGGATATCAGCTGGTACGCGGAAGAGCTGAAGCTGTATAACGCGATGGTCGTTTGCCTGTGCTGCACCTACACCTTCGTTCAGGGCGGTCATGTACGTGTCGATCTGGTCTATGCCGGGATCAGCCACCGGGCCAAGCGCGTGATCGATATGCTGGGATCGTTGTTTTTCATGATGCCCATCGCCGTGCTGACATGGATGTATGGCTGGTATTTCATGTGGCGGCACCTGATCGTACCGAAACCATCGGCCAGTGACGCGCTGGATCGGTTGATCGCGAAGTCCCGCGCGCTGCGGTGGAACGTGGAAACCATCGGGTTCAGCCCAAACGGATTCAACGCTTATTTCCTGTTCAAAATCCTGCTGGTCTGCTTCGCGGCCATGGTGTTCTTGCACGCGATCGCCTTCCTGTACCGATCGTATCTGGAATACGTTGAAGGACCGGACAGCGTTGGAAAATACCTCGACAAGGACACCCTTGGCGAGGGTGAAGAAGCCTACGAAGGCGCACATTAAGGACGGAGACCAAGACAATGCTATTCGGACTTGATGGCGTCGAGATAGGCCTCATTATCGTATTCTTTTGCCTTTTCGGAGGCATCCTTTCCGGTTTTCCGGTGGCCTTTGCCATTGGTGGGGCAGGGATCATTTCCTTCGGGATCATCGCGGCGCTGGACAGTGCAGGGCTGTTGATCCACCAGGCGATTGACACCGGATCACAAGCCTATCGGGATCTGGTCAATTCAGGGGTTAAGCCCGATACCGTGTCCGTGTTCCGATACCCGGACTTACCGCGGATCGCCGAGCCTGTTTTTGTGCAGGGTTGGGAAACCGCGTTGGATCGCAACGTCTCGTTCATCGTGAACCGTATCAACGAGCGTGTTCTGGCAGGTCAATCCATCGAGACCCTGCTGGCTGTGCTGATGTTCGTGCTGATGGGTATCACGCTGGAACGCTCGAAGATTGCCAACGACCTGCTGACCACGATGGCGCGTGTCTTTGGCCCCCTGCCGGGTGGTCTGGCCGTGTCGATCGTGGTTGTGGGCGCGTTTCTGGCGGCTTCGACCGGGATCGTGGGCGCGACCGTTGTGACCATGGGCCTGCTGGCGCTGCCGACCATGCTGCGGAACAACTATTCGCCGGAACTGGCGACCGGTGTGATTGCGGCCTCGGGGACGCTGGGACAGATCATTCCCCCTTCGATCGTGATCGTTCTGCTGGGGACGCTGGCCGGAGATCTGTATTCCACCGCGCAGGAAACCCGCGCTGTTGAGGCCGGATGCACTGATGCGTTGACCTATCTGGGTGAGCCTGCTGTTGTCTCGGTGGGTACTTTGTTCCAGGCGGCGCTATTGCCGGGGATCATGCTGGCCTTGCTCTATGCGCTTTACGCCTTTGGTTATGCGCTGCTGAACCCGGAAAAGGCACCAGCGGTTGAGATGGCGGGCGGAAGCGGTGAGCCGATCACCCGTGCCGAAGGGCTGACCTGGCTTCTGGGGGCGCCGGTCGCGCTGATCGTGGGCGCGGTTCTGCTGGGCAGCGCCGGTGTTATAGGCAGCCAGAATATCAATGTCTCTGCGTTTTCGGATATCGGCGCCGGCGCCTCGCTGCGCACCAACGTGTCGGCGGAGTGTCAGGCATCGATGATCGAGCTGCACGGGCAATCTGCATGGGATCAGGCCGTAGCCGAGCAAGAGGCTATCGACGCAGCCGGTGGAACGGCCGCGTCCACACGCCTGAGCGAGGAAGAACTGGCCTCAGCTCTGGAAGCCAAGATTGCCGCGGCTGCTCCGATTGGCAATGGTGTTGCCGTGGTTGTGGTGCTGCTGGGTCTGACCTTGCTGATGGGACGCGGTATCGCACCGTCGAAATCGCCGCAGCCGCTGATCGTCGGCACCATTGGCCTGCTGCTGATGCTGCTGGTTGATTTGGTCTTGATCGCGCCGACGACCTCGTCCGGGGCCACGTTCCTGTTGCTGGCGGTACCGTTTGCGCTGGCCATCTACGGGTCTAAGGAGGCGGCGATACGGTGTTCGAGCAACGATCTGATCCGGGTGGTCTTCCCGCCGCTGGTTCTGATCATCGCAGTGCTCGGATCAATCCTTGGGGGTATCACCAACCCGACACCGGCGGCTGCGCTGGGGGCAGGCGGGGCGATCATGCTGGCGGCTTATCGCAAGCTGCAGGATCAGGAGCGCTCGGGCAAAGTGATCATCTGGTCGACCTTTGCCGTCATCATCTGCCTTGTTCTGGGTGTGAACTTCGACCTGCGCGTCAACCAAGGCAACGTAACGGTGGAAACCTGGATTGCCTTCGTTCTGGCCTATGCAACGTACCTGTATGCGCTGTTCGGCCTGATCTACGGCTGCTGGGTCCTGTTCTCCAGTGGGGTGCTGACCCCGGTGGTGCGTGAGACGGCCAAGGTGACCTCGATGGTCTTTACCATCCTGATCGGGTCGCAGTTGCTGAACCTTGTGGTGATCTCGTTTGGGGGTGAGCACTATATCCAGCAGTTCCTCAAGAGCTTTGACAACGAGTTCACGGTCTTCCTGATCGTGATGCTGGTGCTGTTCATTCTTGGGTTCGTGCTGGACTTCCTCGAGATCATCTACATCGTGATCCCAATTGTGGGTCCGGTGATCTATGGCGGGTCGTTCGATCCGAAATGGGTAACAATCATGGTGGCTGTGAACCTGCAGACCTCGTTCCTGACGCCTCCGTTCGGCTTTGCGCTGTTCTACCTGCGGGGGGTCGCGCCGAAAGAGGTGACAACAGGCCATATTTATCGCGGTATCGTGCCTTTCGTGATCATTCAGGTTGTTGGGATTGCGATCCTGTGGTTCTTCCCGTCGATTGTGACCATCGTACCGGATCTGATCCCGAACTGATATGTTGCTGTGATTAAATAGAAAAGGGGGCCATATGGCCCCCTTTGCTTTGGTGAATTGCGGAAGGGACCAGCCCCTTCTTGGCCTGCGGCCAATTTAACCCCGAGGTGTTTTAGCCGGAGGAAAGGTGGATCAGGTGAACTGGATCAGGTCCCAACGATTGCCGAAAGGGTCGCGCCAAACGGCAACTGTGCCATAGGGTTCGTGTCTTGGGTTTTCTTCGAAATGGACACCCTTGGCGCGCATTGCGGCGTGGTCGCGGTCAAAGTCATCCGTTTGCAGGAAGAAGCCAACGCGTCCTCCGGTCTGATTGCCGATGGCGGCGGTCTGGTTCAGACCGTCAGCCCGGGCCAGCAATAGGGAGGCACCGGCTGAACCCGGAGGTGTCACCAGCACCCAACGTTTACCGCCGCCCAGATCAATGTCCTGCGTCAGGGTGAAGCTCAGTGTGCGGGTGTAGAATGCGATGGCGGTATCGTAATCCGGCACCACAAGGGTGACGGCGTGTAGGCTCTGATGCATGAAGGATCACCCTTTGGTCGGGTGGCGGTCGGGCAGCTGAATGCCTGCGACCTGTTCCGCGATTGGGGCCGTAGAAAGGGGGTGATGGCTGGCCTCGGCCAATGCGGCCGGATTGTCGACGCGGTTCCAATTGCCCTGCATATAGGCCTCAAGCCCCGAGAAACGCGCTTTGTATCCCATCTTGGGACTGCCAGGCACCCAATAGCCGAGATAGACATAGGGCAGGCCAGCCTCGCGCGCGATGTCGATATGATCGAGGATCATATGGGTGCCCAGCGAATTTTGGGGCTGTTCCGGGTCATAGAAGGAATAGACCATGCTAAGCCCGTCATCCAGAACGTCGGTCAGGCTGACAGCAATCAGTTGATCGGTTTCGGGGTCGGCATATTCCACCACGCGGCTGCGGATCGGGGTTTCTTCGATCATGGCGGCGAATTCAAACACGTCCATATCGGCCATGCCGCCATCGGCGTGGCGGCTATCGAGATAGCGGCGAAACAGATCGTACTGTTCATCCGTTGCCCAAGGCGAATTTGCCCGGCGCCGCAGGTGCGCATTGCGTTTGGCGGTGCGTTTCTGGCTTTTGCTGGGGCGAAAGGCCGAGACGTCGATGCGGGCGGACAGACAGGCTGCACAATCGGTGCAGGACGGGCGGTAAAGCACGTTCTGAGACCGGCGAAACCCCTGTTGCGACAGTGAGTTGTTCAGCTGATCGGCCCCTTCGCCCTGCAGGGCGGTGAACAGCTTGCGCTCCATCCTGCCCTCAAGGTAAGGGCAGGGCTGGGGTGCCGTCACATAGAATTGCGGCGCGATTGGCAGCGTGTGTCGCATGAAGGTTCCGTGTTTCCTGAGATAGGATGATAACAACGGTTCCTTGAGCCGCCAAGTGATTCAATCGGCTGATTTTTATGCCCGCTGGTTGATCATTACCGTACCGAGGAACGCATCGGTCAGGCCCTGACAGCGCGCGCTGGTCAGCATCATTATGACGGAAATGATCTGAACCACGAAAAACGCCATGCTGATGAAATATCCGGCAGTGTGGGCCACGGCCTTACCCGTATCCATGCGAGATCCAAAGGCGTCGCGCAGTTCGATCCCCATGAACCGCATCCCCAGCGTTGCCGATCCGTTGGCAATCGTGACGACGCGATAGACGAAACTGATCACTCCATAGATCAGCGGTAAAAAGAACAGCCCCGCGCCGAATGTCAGAAAAACCGGCACGATGCACAGCAGTGAGATAAAGGCGATGTCAAAAAGCCATGCAACAAAGCGCTTGGTTGCAACCGATTGATAGAATTCGGGTTGGTTGTCTGGATCAGGCAGGTGAGTCATTCAGTGTAATCCGCGTCGTTGATTGGGGTCACCCTGTCCCGAAAGACGGGACAGGGCAAGATTGGATCACGCGCGCTCGCCGTTTTCAGCCTCGTCGCGGCTTTCGCGGACGCGTTCATCCATGAACTGATCAAACTCGGCCTTGTCCTTGGCTTCGCGCAAACGGCGCAGGAAAGCCTCGAAGTCCTGCTGTTCCCGCTCCAGACGCGCCAGAGTGTCGGCCTTGTAGGCGTCAAACGCGCTGTTGCCCGAAGGCTTCATCGCGCTCATGTGGCTGTGCCAGGATTTGCGGCGGCTGCAGGATTTGCTGAACATGCGTTTGCTCCAGATCATGTAGGCCAGAAGGGCAAGGCCAACGGGCCAGAAGAAGATGAAACCAAGGACCATGACGGCGATCCAGGCGCCCTTGCCCTTGTCGTCAAGCCAGGCTTCGATACGGTGCAGCCATCCCGGGTTTTCAGGGACGGCGGGGTCGGATAGTGCAGTCATTTGTGGTCTCCGGGGTTGATGTTAATCGTTTTGACATTGTTAAGATGGGGAGCGCGCGGCCCGTTGCAAGGGGTCGATGTGAAAAAGATTCACATTAGGTGCGGCGGGACCTTCTTCGGTTGACCTTCGCCCGGATCGGGCGCAGGTTTTGCGCATGCAGAATACAGAACAAAAATCACCTCCGACGCTGGACGAAATTCTTTCTCTGGAAAAGCAGGTCTGGGCTGCGCTGGTTGACGGCAATGCCTCGGCCGACCGGGCGCTGCTGAGTGCGGATTTTCTGGGAGTGTATCCGACCGGCTTTGCCAATCGGGATGATCATGTTGGGCAGTTTGCCGATGCGCCGACCATGGCCCGGTATGAGTTGAGCGAGACGAAACTACGGGTTCTGACCCGTGACATCGTGCTGTTGACCTATCGCGCGGACTATCAGCGCCCCGGATCAGATACGTGGGAGGCGATGCTGATCTCATCCCTGTGGGAGCGGCGCCTGGACGTCTGGGTCAACAGTTTCAGCCAGGATACCCCGGTGGAGGCGCAATGACCGGCCCGCTGAACATCCACCGCGTTCCGCGTGCCTTCGATGCCTCCTTGGGTGAAGAGGCGCTGAATGCGGTTTCCGACGTTTCTCACGAACAGGGCGAGTTGATTGCAGGGGCGGCAGGGTCCAGCCCCTACTTGAAGAGCCTGATCGAGCATGAACGCGGATGGTTGCCGCAAGCCCTTCAGCAACCCGATCAGGCGCTGGCCGAGGTCATGGCTGCGGCAAAAGCCTTGCCGCCGGATCAGTTAAAGCCGGGATTGCGTCAGGCAAAACGGCAGATGGCGCTGTTAACCGCGCTGGCTGATCTGGCCGGGGCGTGGCCGTTGGAGAAGGTCACAGCGGCACTGACGGATTTCGGTGCGTTGGCTGCGGATGTGGCCGCCAAGGCCGAGATTGCGGCGCTGATCCGGCGCGGCAAGCTGCCCGGTATGGGGCCGGATGATGTCGAAACCGCCGCCGGGATGATCATTCTGGCGATGGGTAAGATGGGCGCACACGAGCTGAACTACAGTTCGGATATCGACCTGATCGTGCTGTTCGATGAAACCCGCTTTGACCCGGATGATTTCTACGACGTTAGGCACGGCATGGTGCGGGCGACGCGGAATTTCTGCGCCACGCTTAGCGACAAGACCGCCGATGGCTATGTATTTCGCACCGACCTGCGCTTGCGCCCCGATCCGGCGGTGACCCCGGTCTGCATGGCGGCTGAGGCGGCCGAACGGTATTATGAAAGCCTCGGCCGCACATGGGAACGCGCTGCGTATATCAAGGCGCGCGCCTGTGCCGGCGATTTGGCGGCAGGACAACGCTTTCTGGATACGCTGCGACCCTTTGTCTGGCGCCGCCATCTGGATTTTGCCGCCATTCAGGACGCTCACGACATGCGCCTGCGCATTCGTGAGAACAAGGGCACCGGCGGAGCGCTGACGATCCCGGGCCATGACATGAAGCTGGGGCAGGGCGGTATCCGCGAGATTGAGTTTTTCACCCAAACCCGCCAATTGATCGCCGGGGGCCGCGACCCTAATCTGCGGGTGCGGGGCACCGTGCCTGGTCTGGCCGCGCTGGCTGAAAAAGGTTGGATCCCCCAGGAGGTTTCCGACAAGCTGACCGACCACTACCGCGCCCATCGCGAGGTCGAGCATCGCATCCAGATGGTTCATGACTCGCAGACCCACAAGGTGCCTCAATCGCAGGACGGGATCGAACGCATTGCCTGTCTGATGGGGATCGGCAGCGCCGAGTTGACCGCCGAATTGACGCGCCGCCTGACCGAGGTTCATGAACTGACCGAAGGGTTTTTTGCCCCCGGCTCTTCAACCACAGCACCGGCCAAAGAAGCCGAGTTCGACCAAAGCGTTCTGGCCCGCTGGCCCACCTATCCGGCGCTGCGCTCACAGCGGGGCGCACGGATATTCGAACGGCTCAAGCCCGAACTGCTCTCGCGTTTGTCGAAAACCGCAAAACCGGATGAGGCGCTGATGGCGTTGGACGGGTTCCTGTCAGGCTTGCCCGCCGGGGTACAGCTGTTTTCCCTGTTCGAAGCCAACCCACAACTGATCGATCTGCTGGTGGATATCGTGGGGACCTCGCACGCGCTGGCCGAACATTTGTCGCGCAATGCAGCCGTGTTCGATGCGGTGATTGGCGGCAGTTTCTTCGCTGACTGGCCCGGGCAGCCGGTGTTACAGGCCGAACTGTCACAGGCGCTGGCGCATGAGGCGGACTATGAAACACAGCTCGATTACGCCCGCCGCTGGTGCAAGGAATGGCATTTCCGCATCGGGGTTCACCATCTGCGCGGGTTGATAGACGGGGCGCAAGCCGGGCAGCAATATGCCGAACTGGCCAGCACGGTAATCGCTGCGATCCTGCCCTGTGTGACCGAGCAATTTGCCAAGAAACACGGACCTGCGCCGGGACGTGGGGCGGCTGTGCTGGGCATGGGATCGATCGGGGCGGGGCGGATCAATTCTCAATCCGATCTGGATATGATCGTAATCTATGACCCGCAGGATCAGGACATGTCCGACGGCCCGCGCCCACTGGCCACGCGCACCTATTACGCCCGTTTTACGCAGGCGCTAATCACCGCGCTGTCGGCACCGATGTCTCAGGGGCGGCTTTACGAGGTCGACATGCGCTTGCGCCCCTCGGGCAATCAGGGGCCGGTGGCGACCAGCTGGGCCAGCTTTACCAATTATCAACAGAACGAAGCCTGGGTGTGGGAGCATCTGGCCCTGACCCGCGCCTGCGTGGTGGCTGGAAACGCTGGGCTGGTGCAGGATATCGAGACCTTCCGCGCCGATTTCCTGAAAAAGCCCGAAGATCGCGGAAAGGTCCTGCGTGAAGTGGCCGAGATGCGCGCTCGTCTCGCGGCAGCCAAATCTCCGGCCGGGATATGGGATGCCAAGAACGGTGCGGGCCGGATGATGGATATCGAGCTGATGGCGGAAACCGGGGCGCTGTTGTCGGGCGTCGCGCAGCGTGACGTACAGTCCGGGTTGGACGGTGCTGTCGCTGCGGGATTGCTGGATGTCGCTCAAGCGCAAACGCTCAACGATTGCTACGAACTATGCTGGTCAGTGCAATGCGCGGCCCGGCTGCTGTCGGGCAAGGTGATCGAGGCCGACAAGATCGGCGAGGGTGGTGCAGCATTCCTGTGCCGCGCGACCGGGTTCGAACAGGTCGAACAGCTTCAGGCCGCCTTGCAGGACAGTTATACCACCGCCGCCGGGATCATCGGCAGCGTGATCGAGGAGGGCAAAGATGCCGCGCAGTGACGATCCGAATGATCACAAGGGCCTGATCCGTGAGGCTTATCGCATCGACGGCATCACGCTGCCCGAATGCCGCAGCATCTTCCTGGACTGGGCGCTCAGCCTGCCGGCAGAGCGGGACCAAAAGCAGGCTCTGACCGAGTTGCACGCCGCCTACGCCGCGCAAGAGGCCGATCACCCGATGACTCAGGTACTGGCCGAAGGGCTGCAATCGGCGCAGGCACCGAAACGGCGCGGCGGCTGGCGATCCCGGTCCCGCTAGGGCTTTCCCCCCGACGCGTTCACCACTAAGAGGGCGTCATGACCCAAGCCACCGACCGCCCCCGTATCCGCCTGAAACCCAAAGCCAACGCGCGTGGTTTGCGCCATGGCTTCCCGTGGGTCTATGCCAATGACATCGTCACCGACCGCCGCACGCGCAAAATCCCGGTAGGTGCCTTGGCGGTGCTCGAGGACGAGAAACGCGCGCCCATCGCATTGGTTGCGGTGAACCCCGAGTCCAAGATCATGTGCCGCGTTCTGGATCGCGATCTGGATGCCGAGCTGAACGCCGAATGGTTCGAAACCCGCCTGCGCCGCGCGCTGGAGATGCGCGAGCGCCTGTTCGACGCGCCGTATTACCGCCTGATCCATGCCGAGGCGGACGGCTTTCCCGGCGTGATCATCGACCGGTTCGGGGACGCCTGCGTTATCCAACCTAACGCTGCCTGGGCCGAGACGCACCTGGACAAGCTTACCGATGCTTTGGTCCGTGTCACCGGCGTGACGACGGTGTTGAAAAACGCCTCGGGCCGCACCCGCGGGCTGGAGGGGCTGGACGACAAGAACCAAACTCTGCGCGGCGCCGCGCCCGATGCACCGCTGCGGGTGCCGATGAACGGGGCTATTTATATGGCCGACCTGACCGGCGGTCAGAAAACCGGCCTGTTCTACGACCAGCGTCCCAACCATGCCTTCGCCGCGCGGCTGGTACAGCCGGGCGCGCAGGTGCTCGACGTGTTCAGCCATGTGGGCGGGTTCGGTCTGGCCATGCTGGCCGGAGGGGCGGCTCAGGCTCTGTCCGTTGACGGTTCTGCCGCAGCACTTGAACTGGCCACACAGGGGGCGAACGCCTCGGGTTGCGCCGACCGTTTCCAAACCCGGCAGGGCGATGCCTTCGACGTCCTCACGCAACTGGGCGAAGAAGACGCGCAATTTGATGTGGTCATCTGCGACCCGCCCGCCTTTGCGCCCTCGAAACAGGCGCTGGATGCAGGGCTTCGCGCCTATGAACGCGTGGCGCGGCTGGCGGCACCTTTGGTAAAGCCCGGCGGTTATCTCGGCCTGTGTTCCTGTTCTCATGCCGCCGATCTTGGCCGTTTCCGCGATGCGTCCTCGCGCGGCATAGGTCGGGCAGGGCGGCAGGCACTGCTGATCCACACAGGCTTTGCCGGACCTGATCACCCGCAATTGCCGCAACTGGCAGAAAGCGGTTACCTCAAAGCTGTGTTCTATCGGCTGTGAGGGCGGTTCTGGATACCTGCGTCATCTACCCCACGGTGATGCGAGAGATGCTGCTGGGCGCGGCCAAGCGCGGTCACTTTCAACCTCTTTGGTCGGCCCGTATCCTCGAGGAATGGGCCCGCGCCGCCCGCAAACTCGGCCCTGATGGCGAGGCACAGGCCCGCGCCGAAATCGCCCTGACCCAAGCGCATTGGCCAGACGCGGAGCGCGCGGCGCAACCGGGCCTCGAACAGCGCCTCTGGTTGCCGGACAGCGCCGATATTCACGTTCTCGCCACGGCCATCGCAGCCTCGGCGGACGTCATCGTCACCGTCAACGCCAAGGATTTCCCAAGAAATATTCTGTCGGATGAGGGGCTTGAGCGGCGCGACCCTGACAGCTTGCTACACGGCTTCTGGCAAAACGACACTGATGGCATGATCGATCTTGCGAACCGGGTGCTGGCCGAGGCCAACCGCCTGTCCGGAGACCAATGGACATTACGCGCCCTGATGAAAAAGGCGCGTCTTCCAAGACTGGGGAAAGCCTTAACTCACTAAGCAGGATCTTCCTTCATCTAGCTGAATTAATCCCGGAGAGCGCGAAAGGCTGACCTCCTCGCGGCCCAAACCTATCCGCCGGCGCCCCAACGCTGTTCAAGCGCTTCCAGCGCCGCAATCCGCTCATCGGTGTTGGGATGACTCATCAACCATGCGGGCACCACTCCGGCGCGTTGCTGGGTCAGGCCTTCCAGCTTGTGAAACAGGGATTTCTGCGGCCCGATCCCGATCCCGGCCTTGGTCAGCAAAGCGGCAGCATATTCATCGGCCTCATACTCGTCCCCGCGCGACAGGCGCGACCCCAGAAGGTGCGTCAGCATATTGGCGATCCACGCACCGATGAACGGGATGAACCGGTTCAGCAACATCATCAACGCGGCCCGCAATGCGTTCTGGCCGGAAAAATCGATCATCCGCCTCCGCGCGTGTCCCAAGGCCACATGCCCCAGCTCATGCGCGATGACACTAGCCATTTCTTCGGCCGAGACCTCTCCGTTCCGAAACTTACGGTAGAACCCACGGGTGATAAATATCCGCCCGTCCGGTGCGGCCAGCCCGTTCACCGGGTCGATCTCGTAGATGTAGACGGGCACCCGGTCGATCTCCAACGCCGCCGCCAGCCGGTCGGTCATGCGTTTCAGCGCCGGATCGGCCAGTTCGGTCGATTTCGCGTCCAGTTCCCTGTGTGTACGCCAGACAGAAATCCGGTACATCACAACGGCGTAGGCTATGGCCAGCAGGATCGGGGTTAGGCGAAGCATAAGGTAAATATGGGTAAACGCTGGTTGTGAGACAATATCGGTTTGGGCATTTTGTCTGCTTTGCGCGACAAAGCAGCAATCCGAACACTACGAAAAATTGACCACTAGACTGTTAGTGGGTGCTTTTCCGAAAGAGAATCTGGGCAATTCCTAGCGTCGGGGGAACTTGCGTTCAGCTTCACTGATTAAAGTGTAATTGGTGGCCCAAATGGATTCGAACATTGGGGTGGCTTGGTCGTGGTATAGTAAAATGGCTGTTTCCAAGTCCCCATTTTTCAATGCATCGGAAATTGACCCGGATAGATCAACTAAAACTAGAACCTGTGCTACAGACTCTTTCAAACGCCTTTTTTCTTCTTCATTTAGATCAGCGTTCGTGTCCAAGTGTGCAGATAGCCTTTTAAACTTAGGTAATAGCAGGCTTTCTGCTGCTTCACCCAACAATGCGGCATGGGTCCCGTAACCCAAATCACCTTCGTTCCACCCGCCTTGAACAGCGATGATGGCATTTGCCTGTAGAAAATAGAGGTGCCTGCTGTTTTGCTCGAATTCTCGAAATAGTCTTAGCGAATTTTGGGCCCGGATCAGTTCAACTCGCTCGTCGGATTCGGATTGTCCTGACGCTGCATCCGGACTCCCACCGAACAGTATTAGAAAACTGACAATGACTCCCAAAAACCGCGAAGCTCGCATGTTTCACTCTCCCAATCTATCGAGAGGCCAAACGTCAAGTTTGGTGAGACGCACTTTAGCACAGTGCTGTGAAAAAGTCTGCCTTGGGGCTCAAAGCCGCCATCAGCCAATCTTCACTTAACGCGTCAATTCTCGCATCCCCTGTTCCAGTCCGGCCAGCGTCATCGGGACCATGCGGTGTTCGAAAATTTCCTGAATCATGCCGATCGAGTGGGTGTAGCCCCAGTATTTCTCGGGCACCGGGTTGATCCACAGGTTCGATGCCCACTGTTCGCGGGCGCGCTGCAGCCAGACCTGACCAGCCTCCTTGTTCCAGTGCTCGTTGGCACCGCCGGGATAGGCGATCTCGTAGGGGCTCATCGAGGCGTCGCCGACGAAAATGCACTTGTAGTCCGAGCCATAGGTCCGCAGTACCTCATGCGTTGGGGTTTGCTGATCCCAGCGGCGGCGATTGTCGCGCCAGACGCCTTCATACAGGCAATTGTGGAAATAGTAATATTCCAGATGCTTGAATTCGGTCCGGGCGGCCGAGAACAGTTCCTCCACCACCTTGATGTGCGGGTCCATCGAGCCGCCCACGTCCAGAAACAGCAGCACTTTGACCGCGTTGTGACGCTCGGGGCGGGTTTTGACGTCCAGATAGCCGTGCTCGGCGGTGGCGCGGATGGTGCCGTCCAGATCCAGTTCCTCGGCCGCACCTTCACGTGCCCAGCGGCGCAGGCGTTTCAGCGCGACCTTGATGTTGCGGGTGCCCAGTTCAACCGTGTCGTCCAAGTTCTTGAATTCGCGCTTGTCCCAGACTTTCACGGCACGCTGATGGCGGCTTTCCTTCTGGCCGATGCGCACGCCTTCGGGGTTGTAACCATAGGCCCCGAAGGGTGAGGTCCCGGCAGTGCCGATCCACTTGTTGCCGCCCTGATGGCGGCCTTGCTGGTCTTTCAGACGCTCGCGCAGCGTCTCCATCAGCTTTTCAAAACCGCCCAAGGCCTCAATCTCGGCCTTTTCTTCATCGGACAGGTGCTTTTCGGCCATCTTGGCCAGCCAATCGGCGGGGATATCGACGGCCTCGAGCACCTGATCAAAGCTGATTTCGTTCAACCCTTCGAAACTGGCGGCAAAGGCGCGGTCGAACTTGTCGATGTTGCGCTCGTCCTTCACCATCGAGACGCGGGCGAGATAGTAGAATGCCTCGACATCATAGGTGGCCAGACCCTTTTTCATGCCCTCAAGAAACGTCAGGTATTCGCGCAAGGATACGGGAATGCCAGCTTTGCGGAGGTTTTCGAAAAAGGGCAGGAACATCGCTTACCCCACGAACCTTACAAGGATCAGCGACAGCACCAGCCCGGTAAGTGCAAAGGCAATGCCATAACCGGCAGCGTATTGGGCCATGTCGGCACCATTGCCATTGCGTTTGCGTGCCGTCAGCGCCCCAAGGATCGCCCCCAGTATCGCCATTCCCAAAACCACGACCATGCGTTATCCGCCCCTGTTGTTGCGAGGTCCTTCCGCAACGTCCTGCATCAGCGACCGGACCACCGTTTCCGAGCCGAAGCCGTAGCGTGCCCATCCTAGACTGTCCAGCCTGACGGAACGTGCCTGAGCGGTCCGGCCTGCCTGATTTAGCGCTTCGGATTTCAGCAGCAGCAACGTGGCCAGTTGCGATGCGTTTTCGGCACGTGTCATCACGTCGATGGCCTTGTCCAGTTCAGGCAGAGCTTCGGGGCCTTTGCCCTGCGCCAGCGCAAAGGCAGCGGTTTGGGTGGTGACATAGGCCTGATGGACCTCGGTGCCGGGAGTGGCGCGCAGAAATTGCAGGGCAATCTGATAGTTGCGCAGCGCCTCCTGTGGGTTATCGAACTGTTCCATACGGCCCATCACATAATAGGGATAGGCGCGGCGGTGGTCGGTCCAACCTTGTTCCTGCCCGATCCGGGCGGCCAGTTTGGCGTCTCTCAGACGTCTTTTTACCCCGCGTGTCGGTCGCAGAGATTTCTGAACCGCGTTGACCCACTCTCGCGGTGTCTCGGAAACCGGTTGCGCAGGCAAAGCGTCTCCGCGCGGGTTCAGGCGGCTGAGAACGTCGGGCAGGGCGGATTCAACTTGTTCGCGGGTCATGCCGCTGCGCAGTTCGGGCGCATAGGCCGTGCGCAGGATCAGCATGTCGAAACCCGTCAGAACGGTGTGGATATTGTCGTCGTTAAACACCGAATCCGGTAGGTGGTACAGGTCGTTCAACGGGCCCAACGCCTGCGCGACCTCTTCGTGCAGACAGTCGCGCTTTTCCTGCGGGCTGACGTCATAGGGGATGAAAATACCCAGGCGCTCGCGGCTGCGCAGGCGGGACCAGCTGCTTTTTCGTTTGCGTCGGTCGCGGCGGTATTCCTGAAAACTTGAGGAGTTGGGCACCACGAAACAGGCCGCCTGCGGCAGGATGGCATGGATTTCGTCCTGACTGACAGCCTCGATGGTGATGTTGGCCGTACCGTCAGAGATTTGACGGATGTCTATTCCGGCTTCACGGCGCAGGCGGTTCAGCAAACGGGTCAGGTCGCGCTGCATCGACGGGGTAGGGGCACCGGTCAGGCGGACGGTGATCGGGGTTTCGAACCGCGTGAACACTGGTAATTGAGCGCCCCCTTCCAGCGCGAAATGCAAGGATACGAAATCAGCCGCGATATTTGCGTTCGACCTGCCCGCAGGCGTGGGGGTCGAACGGGTAAACGCTTTGGCTGGCGGCAGTTTTTCCTCAATGACCTGAACGCGGGTCGGGACTTCGCTTGTCTCAACAGTCGCGCAGCCCGTCAGCGCCAAAGCGGCAATGATCGCGGTCCAACGCATCATGGACGCTGGTACCGGATGAATGGCGTTTGCTTGCCGATGCGGTCATACAGCTTGCGGGCGGTGTGATTGAAATCCTGCGTCAGCCAGTAGACGGACGGGGCTCCCTGACGATCGGCCTCATCATAGACAGCTTGGATCAGGGCGCGACCGACGCCGGTGCCGCGTGTCTCGGGCCGGGCGTAAAGGTCCTGCAAGTAGCAGACGGATTCAACTTTCCAAGCGTGGCGATGAAACAGGTAATGGGTCAGACCAACCAGTCGCCCATTTGTCTCGGCGACAAAGCACGAAAACTCATTCGGATCGTCGCCCAGCAGGCGTGCGAAGGTGGTGTCATAGACCGCATCCAGCACCGTTGTTTCATAGAAGGCCAGATAGTCGCGCCACATGTCCGACCAGTCTGGGCGGTCTTCGGGCTGCAACGCGCGGATGGTCAGAGAGTCAGCCATTCAGAATGTCCCGTCTTGTCCGGTCATACATAGCCCGGACACACCGGACCGCCATCTGCAATGCTGACAGGCAGGCCAGCGCAAAGCAAGCGGCGATCACCGGTTGTTCTATGCGCTCAGCGTTTGGCACGCGCCATGAACGCGAGACGTTCAAAAAGATGCACGTCTTGTTCATTCTTCAACAAAGCACCGTGTAGTTTGGGCAGGGCGTTGGCGCCATCGCGTTTCAAATCCTCGGACGTCAGGTCCTCGGCCAGCAACAGCTTCAGCCAGTCCAGGACCTCGGATGTCGAAGGTTTTTTCTTTAGGCCCTGCGTCTCGCGGATTTCATAGAACTGGGTGAGCGCGGTGGTCAGCAGCGCATCTTTGATGCCGGGGTGGTGCACCTCGACGATCCGGCGCATGGTCGCCTCGTCCGGAAAGCGGATGTAGTGGAAGAAGCAGCGGCGCAGGAAGGCGTCCGGCAGTTCCTTTTCGTTGTTCGAGGTGATGATGACGATGGGGCGGTGCCTTGCCCGGATGGTCTCACCGGTCTCATAGACGTGGAACTCCATTTTATCGAGTTCCTGCAGGAGGTCGTTGGGAAACTCGATATCGGCCTTGTCGATCTCATCGATCAGCAGAACGACCTTTTCGTCGGCCTCGAACGCCTGCCACAGTTTGCCTTTGCGGATATAGTTCGAAACGTCATGCACGCGCGCATCGCCCAATTGACTGTCGCGCAGGCGACTGACCGCATCATATTCATACAGGCCCTGCTGCGCGCGGGTGGTGGATTTCACATTCCACTCGATCATCTTCAGCCCCAGCGCACCGGCTACCTGCTTCGCCAGCTCGGTCTTGCCGGTGCCGGGCTCACCCTTGACCAGCAGCGGACGCTCCAACGTCACGGCAGCGTTTACCGCAATGTTCAGGTCGTCGGTGGCAACATACTCTGCGGTGCCTTGGAAACGTGCGGTCATGGGCCCCTCGTGTGGTTTCGCGCAATCTGTGCCGTTCGGGTTACAGAGAGGCGATGAATTTGACAAGCGGGGCCGCGACGTCCAGCACCGCGAAATAACCTGCGCCTTCAGTCCTTTTGGCGTGATTCGATTGAAATCGAATGCCCCATTGGTTGTGATTTGCCGCAAAAATGCCCAATGAATTCCGCAGAAAAACAAGCTTTTGTTGTTACATGTATCATATTTAGACAAGTCAGAAACGTGACGTATCAAGACGACGTTTGTGTAGTGACATTCGCACGTGCGTCAGATAAACGCTCCGCAGAAGGGAGAGCCAAATGTCTGGTGAAACAACTGCAACCGACGTTTCTGGCCATACCGAGGGAGCAAAGATGAAGCAGGAAGTTTTTCTGCCGGAGGATTACTGTCCGGCCGAAGATGAGCCTTTCATGAATGACCGTCAGCTTGAGTATTTCCGCCGCAAGCTGCTGGATTGGAAGAATGAACTTTTGGCGGGCAGCCGCGACACGATCGAAGGGCTGCAGGGCAACACCCGTAACATTCCGGACGTTGCTGACCGCGCAAGCGAGGAAACCGACCGCGCGCTAGAGCTGCGCACCCGCGACCGTCAGCGCAAGCTGGTGGCCAAGATCGACTCGGCCCTGCGCCGCATTGACGAGGGTGAATACGGCTATTGCGAAATGACGGGCGACCCGATCTCGCTGAAACGTTTGGACGCGCGTCCGATCGCGACCATGACGCTTGAGGCGCAGGAGCGCCACGAGCGCCGCGAAAAGGTCCACCGCGACGATTGATCGCTGGAAAATTCGGGAAAACACCAGCGCCGGGGCCTGTGGCCTCGGCGTTTTTGCGTTAAGGCGGTGCCATGAATATCGACGGTCTGAAATTCAGTATCATCGGCGGCGGCATCGGCGGGCTGGCGGCTGCTCTGGCGCTGCGGCACCGCGGTGCGCAGGTGACGGTTCTGGAGCAGGCTCCGGCCCTGACCGAGGTCGGCGCAGGATTGCAGATCAGCGCCAACGGTGTAGCGGTTCTACGGGCGCTTGGCGTGGTGGGGAGCGTGCCCGAGGACGGGCAGCTGTCCCACGGAACGACGCTGCGCGATTATCGCAAGGGCCGCGTGATCAGTAGGGTTCCTGCGCCTGCGGCTGGTCCGACCTACTATTACCACCGTGCCGATCTGCTGGACCTGTTGCAACGGGCGGCGCGGGATGCTGGGGTTGATATCCAGCTTGGCGCACGCGTGACAAAGGTTGTCAAGCATCCAAGCGAGGCCGATGTCGTGCTGGAGGGCGGCGAGCGGTTGCGGTCGGAATGCGTCATTGCCGCAGATGGCGGGCGCAGCACGATCCGACCGATCCTGAACGGCACCGAGGCACCTCAGTTCACCCATCAGGTCGCTTGGCGGGCAACGATCCCCTGGTCGCAACGCGAAGAGATGCCACGTGCATCGCTGACTATGGGTCCTGGGCGCCATGTGGTCACCTATCCGCTGCGCGATCAGCGTCTGATGAATGTGGTGGCGATTGAAGAACGTTCGGACTGGCGAGAGGAAGGCTGGCGTCTGCAAGGCGACACCGATGATCTGCGCGCGCGCTTTGCAGATTTCGGCGGTCCGGTGCACGATATTCTGGCCGAGGTGACCGAAACCCACCTGTGGGCCCTGTTCCTGCGCCCCGTTGCGCAAAGCTGGCAAAACGGGCGTTTAGCGCTGCTGGGCGACGCGGCCCATCCCACGCTGCCCTTCCTGGCGCAGGGCGCATGTCTGGCGTTGGAGGATGCGTGGATTCTGGCCCGTGCTTTCGAAGATCAATCGGGTGTGAAACAAGCCCTTACCGCCTACGAAACGCAGCGCCGCCCCAGGGCAAGGCAAGTTGTTGCCGCCGCCGGAGCAAATGCGCGCAACTTCCACCTGCGCGGACCAATGCGATTGGCGGCGCAGATGGCTCTGATGGCGGTTGGGGCTCAATTGGCGAAGAAATACGAGTGGATCTACAGCTTCGACGCGACGGCGTGAACAGTTACAGGTCGAGGTCAACCCAGACCGGCACGTGATCCGATGGCTTTTCGTACCCGCGCACCGCTGAATCAATCTGACAGTCGCGCATCAGATCGGCAGCCTGCGGTGTCAGCAAGAAATGGTCGATTCGAATGCCGTCATTCTTGTTCCATGCCCCGGCCTGATAGTCCCAAAAGGAATAGTGCCCCGGCCCCTGAATGCGCGCTCGGAAAGCCTCGGTGAACCCGAGGTTCAGCACTTTGCGAAACGCGGCGCGGCTTTCGGGACGGAACAAGGCGTCCTCGCGCCAGGCATCCGGACGGGCTGCGTCCTCGGGCTGTGGGATGATATTGTAGTCGCCCGCCATCAGCGCCGGTTCCTCGCTGGCCATCAGGTCACGCGCGCGGTAATAAAGCCGCTCCATCCACGCCAGTTTGTAATCGTATTTCGGACCTGGGGCCGGGTTGCCGTTGGGCAGGTACAGCCCGCAGATACGCAGCGCCTTTTTGCCAATTGCCGTGGCCTCGATCCAGCGCGCCTGTTCGTCATCGTCGTCGCCGGGCAGGCCGCGAGATACGTCTTCAAGCGGTAGCTTTGACAGGATTGCCACACCGTTGAAGCTTTTTTGCCCATGCGTTTCGACGATATAGCCGCGTTCCTCGAAAATCTCGCGCGGGAAGTTTTCGTCGACCGACTTGATCTCTTGCAGCAGTACAACGTCGGGCTGCGCATCATCCAGCCACCGCGGAAGGGCCTCGGCCCGCGCTTTGATGCCGTTGATGTTGAACGTGGCGATTTTCATGCGCGATCCTCCGGCTGGCTGCCGGTCGATCTATCCCTCAACCGCGCGGGCAGGGCAAGGTCACATTGAAAATGAAGTACCGCAACCGCAGGACGAGGTGGCGTTTGGGTTCTCGATCACAAACCTTGCGCCGATCAGTTCCTGCGTGAAATCGATTACGGCGTTTTCCAGAAACGGCAGTGAAATCGAGTCGACAATCACCTTTTGGCCTTTGCCTTCCAGTACAAGGTCGTCCTCTTTGGGTTCATCCAACGCGATTTCGTATTGAAATCCGGAACATCCGCCGCCTTCCACCGCGACGCGCAGGGCCTGACCCTGATCCGCTGCACCGATCTCGGCGAGGCGGTCAAAGGCGCGTTCTGTGACTGTGGGGGGCAGATTCATGCCAGTCTCCAAAGGTTTATTTCCTTTACTCCTTACAATATAGAAAGTGCAAGGACAGGCGACAAGGATATGGCCTTTGGACAGAGCAGGTTTTGCCTCGGACCCGGGCCGCGCAAGGGGGCGGCTTGTTCCAGAGGAGGAAAGCAGTTTTCGGTCATGCTTTCAGCGCGACCGGGACAGGATCATTCATGCCAGTGCTTTTCGGCGGCTCAAACACAAGACGCAAGTGTTTGTGGAGCATGAGGGCGACAGCTACCGCACACGTCTGACCCATTCCATCGAAGTGGCACAAGTGGCGCGCACGATTGCTGGCGCGCTTGGCCTGAACCCGGAACTTACCGAGGCAGTGGCGCTGGCGCATGACCTGGGGCACACACCCTTCGGCCATACCGGAGAAGACGCTCTGCACGCGTTGATGGAGCCCTATGGAGGGTTCGATCACAACGCGCAGGCCATTCGGATCGTCACCAAGCTGGAACGGCACTACGCCGAATTCGACGGTTGCAACCTGACTTGGGAGTGTCTTGAAGGCATTGCCAAACACAACGGACCGGTCGAAGGAGAGTTGCCGTGGGCGTTGGCCGAGTGCAACGAAGGTTTCGATCTTGAGCTGCACACGCACGCCAGTGCCGAGGCGCAGGTGGCCGCACTGTCAGACGACATTGCCTACAACAACCACGATCTGCTGGACGGTCTGCGGGCCAACCTGTTCACGGATGATGAAATCCAGCAATTGCCGATTGTGGGCGACTGCTATGCAGAGGTAGACCGGAAATACCCTGGTCTGGATCCGTATCGCCGCAGGCATGAAGCGCTTCGCCGGGTGTTTGGCGTCATGGTGTCAGATGTGATCGACACCTCGTGCGGGCTGATCGCCGCGTCAGGGGCGCAGACAGTCGAGGAGATCCGGCACTTGGGATTTCCGGTGGTTCAGTTCTCCAACGGTTTGTGGGCGCGGCTCAAGGAAATTCGCGCTTTTCTGTTCACGCGGATGTACCGCGCGCCCAGTGTGATGGAGGTGCGCGCAGAGGTCAGTGCAGTCGTGCAGGACTTGTTCCCGATATACCTTAATGATCCCAAGCAGATGCCTGCGCGCTGGCACGAAGATATCGAGGCGGCCGGCGATGAAACGGCGCTCGCCCGGATTGTGTCGGACTATATAGCCGGAATGACGGACCGCTTCGCGCTACAGGATCACAAAAGGCTGACGGCCCGGTAATTACTCAACCCCGATATAGGCCAGCGCCCACACCTGTTGACCAGATTGTTTTTGTGCCAGTTCCGCATCTTCGGTCGGGGGAAAGACGATCATGGTTGGGCCATATCCGCCAATTCCCATCGGAGCCCCGTCGGCATGGGTGGCAACAATGGGCTGATGCGCGGTGACGCTCTCCCAAGCGATTTCGGACTGATAGCCATCCAATGCCATTGGCTTTGCGGTTTTGCCCGCGGCACCCGCCATCGTCATCACGTCCGACAGCAGCGGGCCCGAAAACGCGATGTCGCGCTGATTGCCTTCGGGGCCGTAGGTGATCGTGATTTCGACCTGTTCCAGATCATCCAGCAGGGCGGCGTCAAACCCGGCGGCTCCGTCGTGCTGAACCTCAAGATACCCCAAAAGGCCGCCGTCGTTCTCACCCCGGGCCGGCAGGTTGGTCTCGGTGACCGCTCCGCCAAGTGTCAACAGAACGTGACCCTGAGGCGCAGGCATCTCGGCCCAGACCGGCAGCGATGTGGTCAGGGCGATGGCAAGGGGCAGGGCTAGGCGCATGAAACGGTCTCCGGGTTCGTATTTCCTGTGACCTTAGCCCCGTTTACGGTTAATCCAAGCGGAAACTGATCGCTTGCATTGACCTTGCTGCTTTGCGTGGTAAACCGCCGAGCAAGCAAAAGGACATCCGAAATGAACCTGTTTTCCGAGATCCGCGGCCTTGTATTGGACGCGCTGGCACAGATGCAGTCCGAAGGCGCGCTGCCCGAGGGGCTGAGCTTTGACAACGTGGCGGTCGAACCGCCGCGCGACGCCGCGCATGGCGACATGGCAACCAACGCTGCGATGGTGCTGGCGAAACCGGCCAAGATGAAACCGCGCGACATTGCCGATGTGCTGGCCGGGAAGCTGGCGGCGGATGACCGGATCACCAGCGCCGAGGTGGCGGGGCCCGGCTTTTTGAACCTGCGGCTTGCGCCGTCGGTCTGGCAGGGTGTGCTGGCAGCGGTGCTGGGGAAGGGCACCGACTATGGCCGCTCGACCATGGGTCATGGCCAGAGGGTGAACGTGGAATATGTCTCGGCCAACCCGACCGGTCCGCTGCATGTGGGCCATACGCGGGGCGCTGTGTTCGGTGATGCTCTGGCGAGCCTGCTGGCCTATTCCGGCCATGACGTGACCCGCGAATACTACATCAACGACGGCGGCGCGCAGGTGGATGTGCTGGCGCGGTCAGCGTACGAACGATATCGCGAGGCCAATGGCCTGAGCCCTGAGATTGCCGAAGGTCTCTATCCCGGTGACTACCTGATCCCGATCGGTGAGGCGCTGAAAGAGAAATACGGCGACAGCCTGATCGACAAGCCCGAGGCCGAGTGGCTGGATGAACTGCGTGAGTTCTCGACCGACGCGATGATGGATCTGATCCGGGCCGACCTGAAGGCGCTGGGTGTCGAGATGGATGTGTTCTTCTCGGAGAAATCTCTTTATGGCACGGGCCGGATCGAGGCTGCGCTTCAGTCCCTGACCGAAAAGGGCCTGATTTACGAAGGAGTGCTGGAACCACCCAAAGGCAAAAAGCCCGAGGATTGGGAACCGCGCGAGCAGACCCTTTTCAAGTCCACCGAGCACGGTGATGACGTCGACCGCCCGGTCAAGAAATCGGACGGCAGCTGGACCTATTTCGCCCCGGACATCGCCTATCACTATGACAAGGTGACCCGCGGATTTGACGCTTTGATCGACGTGTTTGGTGCGGACCATGGCGGCTATGTCAAACGGATGAAGGCAGCCGTTTCGGCTCTGTCCGATGGTAAGGTGCCGTTGGATATCAAGCTGACCCAGTTGGTGAAGCTGTGGAAAAATGGCGAGCCGTTCAAGATGTCCAAGCGGGCAGGGAACTTTGTCACCCTGCGCGATGTGGTCGATCAGGTGGGCCCGGACGTGACCCGCTTCGTCATGCTGACCCGCAAGAACGACGCGCCCCTAGATTTCGATTTCGATAAGGTGCTGGAGCAGAGCCGTGAGAACCCCGTGTTCTACGTGCAATACGCCCATGCCCGCGTCATGAGCGTGCTTCGCCGCGCGGCTGAGGCAGGGATTGCCGCCGATGATGCGACCCTTATCGGGGCGGATCTGAGCAAGAACGACCATGCCTCGGAACTGACCGTGGCCAAGAAGCTGGCCGAATGGCCCCGCCTGGTTGAGATTGCCGCGCGCACCAACGAGCCGCACCGCGTTGCCTTCTACCTGTATGAGCTTGCGGGGGACTTCCACGCGCTGTGGAACAAGGGCAACGATGAAACCCAACTGCGGTTCATCCAGGATGGCGATGTTGCCACAAGCCAGTCAAAAATCGCATTGGTCCGGGCTGTTTCTGTTGTGATTTCAGCGGGCTTGGGTATTCTTGGCGTCACTCCGGCGCAGGAGATGCGGTAACTAACACCGCCCGAACCGCCGGAACGAGGCAGACAAGAAATGACCCGCGCGCCATGTTTTAAGGCGCTATCGGGCGGTGAGGCGGATATGGCAAGTTACGATTACTCGGGGCAGATGCGCCCCGAGCAGATGCATTACACGAATCAACCGAATCCTGAGGATGGGTACGAGTATTCCGACGACATGCACGGATATGAAGAGGCCCCGCGCGCAGCGGGGCTGAGCCGTATCGTCAATGCGATGGGCGCGGTTGCGTCCCTTGCTCTGGTCGCCGGGATCGGCGTTTGGGGCTACAAGTTGGTGATGCGCGATGTGTCCGGTGTGCCGGTCGTGCGGGCCATCGAGGGGCCGATGCGCGTTCAGCCCGATAACCCCGGCGGAACGCCTGCGGATCATCAGGGTCTGGCCGTCAACGCCGTGGCTGCGGTGGGAACCGCCGCACCGCCTGCGGACCGTCTGATCCTTGCGCCGCGCCCAGTTTCACTGACCGATGAAGACACGCCGGTTGAACCTCTGAAACCCACTCCGGCTGTGCATGTGGTTCAGGAAGAGATATCCAACCAAGAGGCCGCCGAGCTGCGTCAGGATACGGTGGATGCTCTGGTTTCCGAGCTGGCAGGGGACGCGGCCCGGATTGACGAACCGACGGCCGAAGGCGTGCAACTGGCTGCCTTGTCCTTGCCCGACGAAGAGCCTGCAATCGATCCCACGGATCTGGCCGCACAACTGCCCGATCCAGAACTGGCCGCATTGCCTGGGGTCCGCCGGTCTTTGCGCCCGATCACGCGCCCGGCCCGCGCAACGCCCAGCCGCATCACTCCGAACAGCAGCACCGAAGACGCGATCAATGCCGCCGTCAAAGCTGCTGTTGGGGTGGATATTGATCCTGACACGCTGTCCAAAGGCACCCGCATGGCGCAGCTTGGCGCTTATGAAAGCTCGGACGTGGCGCGCGCCGAATGGGATCGACTGAATGGCCAGTTTGGGGATTATATGGATGGAAAACAGCGTGTTATCCAGAAAACCTCACGCGGCGGACGGACCTTTTATCGGTTGCGCGTTCTGGGGTTTGACGACCTGAGCGACTCGCGTCAGTTCTGTGCTGCGCTTGAGGCGAGCGGCGCCGATTGCATCCCGGTGGCCGCTCGGTGAGTTTTGGTGCGGCCATTACCGACGCCGAAGGCCTGCGCCTGACGCCACAGGAAAAGAGACTGTTTCGCGAGATGAACCCGTTCGGGTTCATTTTGTTTGCGCGCAATATCGACAGCGCCGATCAGGTCCGGACCCTGTGCGATGAATTCCGCGATGCCGTGGGCCGCAATTGCCCCATCACAATCGATCAGGAGGGCGGTCGGGTCCAGCGCCTGCGCGCACCACTGGCCCGCGAATGGCTGCCACCACTGGATCACGTTGCGCGGGCCGGGGAACAGGCCGAACGGGCGATGTATCTGCGGTATCGTCTGATCGCCGATGAGCTATTCGGGCTGGGTATTGACAGCAATTGCGCCCCGATGGTTGATCTGGCGCGGGACAATACGCACGCGTTTCTGAAAAACCGCTGCTATGGTTCTGATCCCAAACAGGTTTCGCGGCTGGGAAAGGCCGTTACCAGGGGCCATCTGGATGGCGGCGTTTTGCCCGTCATCAAGCATATGCCGGGCCATGGTCTGTCCACGCTCGACAGTCACCACGACCTGCCACACGTGGACCTGACACAGGACGCGCTGGAACAGGTCGATTTCGTGCCGTTCCGCGATCTGAACGATCTGCCGATGGGGATGACGGCGCACCTGGTCTATGACCGGATCGACCCGCAACCAGCGACGATCTCGCCGACAATGATCGGCCTGATCCGCGACAAGATCGGGTTCGACGGGTTGATTATGACCGACGATATCTCGATGAAGGCCCTGAGCGGTGCGCCCGAGGACATTGCCCGTCAGGCGCTGGACGCGGGGTGTGATGTGGTTTTGCACTGCAATGGCACGTTTGACGCCCGCGCCAAGGTGCTGGACGCGGCCGGACAAATGACCGAGCAGGCCGCGAAGCGCGCAGAAAAGGCGCTGACGATGCGGCAAAAGCCTGCGGAACTTGACATCCAGGCCGCCGAGGCGGAACTATCTGCCCTAATGGGCGGGCAGGTATATGAACGATAATCTTTTCAGCGAAGACCCGGTCTCGGTCGCGGATCGCCTTGCGGCCGAAGCACTGATCGTTGACGTCGACGGCTTCGAAGGCCCGCTGGACGTGCTGCTGACCCTGTCGCGCACACAAAAGGTTGACCTGCGGAAAATCTCGGTACTGGCGCTGGCGCAACAATATCTGGCCTTTGTCGAAAAGGCCCGAGCACTGCGGATTGAACTAGCGGCTGATTATCTGGTGATGGCGGCCTGGCTGGCTTTCCTGAAATCCCGTCTGTTGCTGCCGCCGGACCCGGATGACGAAGGCCCGTCGGGTGAGGAACTGGCAGCGCACCTGGCCTTTCAGTTGGAACGCT
The DNA here is from genome assembly GCF_056538605.1 of Ruegeria sp. BF7. Classification (NCBI taxonomy): domain Bacteria; kingdom Pseudomonadati; phylum Pseudomonadota; class Alphaproteobacteria; order Rhodobacterales; family Roseobacteraceae; genus Ruegeria; species Ruegeria sp. BF7. Next base: position 278,569 of record NZ_JBQFTM010000001.1, read on the forward strand.
TACAGGCTATGCGGGATGCCGCCGCCCGCCTGATGGCACGCGATCAGCTGGGCCGCGATTTTTTCAAACGCGGGCAGGGCGAGGACGTCACCCGCATCCGCACCGTGACTTATTCTGCCACTCTGCTGGACCTGATGCAGGGCTATGCCCGCATTCGCACGCGTGACGAATTCCGGCCTTTTGTCATGGACCGCGACGCCGTATTCACGATGGAACAGGCGCTGGAACGGATGCGCCCTCTGATCGGGTTTGCCGGTGCCTGGACGGATATGGAGACATATTTGCCCGAGGGTTGGGACGCCGACCCGGTCCGGCGCCGGTCGGCCACGGCGGCGACCTTTGCAGCCTCGCTGGAGTTGGTGAAAGAAGGACATATGGAAATCAAGCAAAGCGAAACCTTTGCCCCGATCCATCTGCGTAAGAGGACCGAAACTCGTGACTGACGCCCCCGAAGACGAAGGCACCGGCACCCTGTTCGAAGCTCCGCCCGTTGCGGAACAGGAACGTATGGTCGAAGCCGTGCTGTTCGCCAGTGCTGAACCGGTGACGGTTGGTGACCTTGAAGCCCGTATGCCCCATGGCAGCGATGCAGCACAAGCGGTTGAAATGCTTCAAAAACGCTATCAAGGGCGTGGCGTTCGCGTGGTCCGCGTGGGCGAGGCCTGGGCCATCCGCACCGCCCCCGATCTAGGCTTTCTGATGCAGAAGGAAACGGTTGAGACTCGCAAGTTGAGTCGGGCCGCCATCGAAACGCTGGCCATCGTTGCCTATCATCAGCCCTGCACCCGGGCTGAGATCGAGGAAATCCGCGGCGTTTCGGTTTCGCGCGGGACCATCGACCAATTATTGGAAATGGAGTGGATCCGGCTGGGCCGCCGCCGCATGACACCGGGCCGTCCGGTGACCTTTGTGGTGACACCGCATTTCCTCGACCATTTCGGGCTGGAGAACGCCCGCGATCTACCAGGCCTCAAGGAATTGCGCGCCGCAGGGTTGCTTGAAAACAGGCCACCGCCGGGCACTATTCCCTTGGGGGAAGGGCGTGAGGACGAAGAAGACGAGGATCAGACCGAATTGTTCGAGGAAGAGTGATCACATAGCCCTTTTGTTGTCACATGAGACCCCTATGTTGGACAGCAGGAAACGGAGTTGAGCAATGAACGCCAATCGGATCATCGACATGATCGTACGTCAGGTCATGCGCCGCCTTGTCAGTAAGGGCGTGGACAAGGGCTTTGACATGGCCAGCCGTATGGGTGGAAAGTCGGATCAACAGCCTGACGACCCCAACCGCGCGAACAGCAGTGGCCCGCACCCGTCGCAGAACCTGAGACAGGCACAGCGGATGACCCGCCAAATGCGCCGGTTCATGAAGTTCTAGCCAACAGCCTTGAAATGTTTGGACAGTTTCAGCCCCTGTCCCTGATAGTTTGACGCAATGCCCGCGCCGTATAGCTGCGTGGGCATTTCTGCCATCTTCTCATAGACAAGCCGCCCGACGACCTGGCCGTGCTCCAGCACGAAGGGCGCCTCGTGGCAGCGTACTTCCAGTACACCGCGCGACCCGGCACCGCCGGCTTCGGCGTGGCCGAAGCCGGGATCGAAGAAACCGGCATAATGCACCCGGAACTCACCGACCATCGCCAGATAGGGGGCCATTTCGGCGGCGTACATCGGTGGGATGTGAACGGCCTCGCGGCTGACCAGAATGTAGAACGCACCGGGGTCCAGAATAATGCGGCCATCGCGGGTGCGTACCTCTTCCCAGTATTCCTGAGGGTCGTATTCGCCGATCCTGTCCAGATCGATGACGCCGGTATGCGGCTTGGCGCGGTAACCCACCAGATCGGTGTCGGGCAGTTGCAGGTCGACGGAAAAACCCAACCCATCCTGAATTACCGCCGGGCCATCGACCAGCGGCGACTCGTTGTGGAGCGCCATCAACTCGGCATCGCTGAGCACCGCCTGACCCTGCCGGAAGCGTATCTGATTCAACCGCATTCCCGGACGCACCAGAACCGAGAATGAGCGCGGGCAAATCTCGGCATAAAGCGGTCCGGAATAACCTGCCGGCACTCGGTCAAATTCCGTGCCGCCATCGGTGATGGTGCGGGTCAGTAGGTCAAGCCGCCCGGTAGAGCTTTTGGCGTTGGCAACAGCGGTCACGCTGGCGGGCAAGGCCAGCGATTCCATAAGCGGCACCAGGTAAACGCAGCCTTTCTCAAGCACGGCACCGTCGGAAATGTCTATGCGGTGCATCTCGAACTCGGCCAGGCGGTCGGCGACCGAGCGCCCTTCGCCTGCCAGAAACGACGCGCGGACGCGGTAAGCTACTGTTCCCAGGCGTAAATCCAGGCTGGCCGGTTGAACCTGAGCAGGGATGATCTGAGGGCTGGAAGTGATTTCACCGCGTTCAATCATGCCTTCGATCTGTTGGTTTGGGCATACGCCAGTCATTCCGATCCCCCCTGATGCCAGAGCGGGATCTGGCCTGTCTGCCATAAACGTCGGTGTGATTTGGTCGGGCTAGCAGGACTCGAACCTGCGACCTTCCGTCCCCCAGACGGACGCGCTACCAGGCTGCGCCATAGCCCGACGTTGAGGTGTTCATAAAGACTTTCCCGGCAGGGGCAAGAGGAAATCATCGCCTTTTTTCTTATCCCGCCGATCGGTTTTCAATGCGGTTCAGAACGGCGCGCAGATCTTTAGCCACCGGTGCAATCTGTTTCAGCAACTGGTCGTCGAATTCGGTTCGATTCCACGCCTGCGTTGCGATTCCTCCCAGCAGGGGGCTTTCATCCAGATATTCAGGCGCGGCCATCGGGGTGGTTTGTTTCGGTGCTGCGGGACTGGGCGGCGGAGTCTCTGCTGTTTGCGGGGACGTAGGTTCGGAAGATGAGTCGCCCAAATCCAGATTGATCTGTTCGCTGGTCGGCGCAGAGTTTGAGTTGAAGGGTACGACAACGCTGTCGTTTTTCGGGGCTTCTGGCTCGGCCACCTCGTCCAGCCCCTGCGAAAGCGCCGCAACATATGCCACGCCCTGTTCGCGCAGGATTCGTTGAACGCCCTTGATGGTGATACCATCCTCGTGCAGCAGTTTTTTGATGCCACCCAGAAGGCGCATGTCGTTGGGCCGGTAATAGCGTCGACCCCCGGCGCGTTTCACCGGTTTGACCTGATTGAAACGGCTTTCCCAGAATCGCAGGACATGAGCCTGAACGCCCAGCCAATCCGCAACTTCACTGATCGTGCGAAACGCGTCGGGGGACTTGCTCATAACCTTGCCGTCCTGATCTTATTTGCGGTTCCCTGCCGCGACGCGATCCTTCATCAGGTGCGACGGGCGGAAAGTCAGAACCCGGCGGGGCTGAATCGGAACCTCTTCGCCGGTTTTGGGGTTACGGCCGATCCGAGCGGTCTTGTCCCGAACGCTGAAAGTACCAAAGGATGAAATCTTTACCTGTTCGCCACGCACCAGCGCATCGGACATGTGGTTCAGAACGCTTTCGACCAGTTGCGCGCTCTCGTTGCGTGACAGGCCAACTTCGCGAAAGACGGCCTCGCTCAGATCCATTCTGGTCAGTGTTTTATCGCCCATACCATTTCCCCTGTTGATACCAAAGAATATGGTGGAGGCAATTTCACTGTCAATATCAATGAATTGCAGGCCTGTGTGTAAGCCGTTTTGCGCCGGTTACCAGCGCAGGACAACCGCACCCCAGGCCAAACCGCCACCAATGGCCTCGGTTACGATCAGATCACCTTGCTTGATCTGGCCACGCTGTTTGCCCACCGACAGCGCCAGAGGAATCGACGCGGCTGAGGTGTTGCCGTGGTCCTGTACGGTGACGACCACGTTTTCCATCGGCAGGCCCATTTTCTTGGCAGTGCCCTGTATGATGCGGATATTGGCCTGATGCGGCACGATCCAGTCGACATCCGAATTGCCAAGGCCCGCGGTCTCCAGGGCGGTTTCCGCAGTTTTTGTTAGTTTTTCAACGGCATGGCGGAAAACCTGATTGCCCTGCATCCGCAAATGGCCGGTCGACTGAGTCGACACGCCGCCGTCCACATACAGCAGGTCCTTGTACCGGCCATCCGAGTTCAGGTCGGTGGCCAAAACGCCGCGATCATCGGATGTGCCCGTGCCTTCTTGCAGCTCAAGAACCAGCGCACCGGCACCATCTCCGAACAGCACGCAGGTCGATCGGTCGGTCCAATCCATGATTCGCGAGAAAGTCTCGGCCCCGATGACCAGAACCCGTTTGGCCTGACCGGACAGGATCAGAGCGTTGGCGTTGCTGAGTGCAAAGACGAAACCAGCGCAGACGGCCTGAACGTCAAAGGCAAAGCCCTTGGTCATGCCCAGACGCGCCTGAACCATGGTTGCAGCAGACGGGAATGTCAGATCGGCAGTCGAGGTTGCCACAATGATCGCGTCGATGTCTTCCGCAGTCAGACCCGCATCGGCTAGCGCGGCCTCGGCGGCTTTGGTGGCCAGATCCGAAGTGGATTCATCATCGGCTGCAAAATGGCGGCGTTCGATCCCCGAGCGGGTCTTGATCCACTCATCCGTTGTATCGAGCGTCTTTTCAAACTCGGAATTCGGAACGACGCGCTCTGGCAAATAATGTCCGACACCTACGACAACTGAACGGCCTGCCATGCTTGGGTACTGCCTTTTTTGTTATTCGCCGGCCTTTGGCGGCGTGTGGGCGGCATCTTGTGCAAGCTCGGCTGTTGATGCAACCCGTGCCGCCAATTTTTCGGCGAAGCCAGACTGGGCGAGGGTAAAGGCCAGTTTGACTGCCGCTGAGACTCCGGTGGCATCGGCGCCACCATGCGACTTGACCACGATTCCGTTGAGGCCAAGGAATACCCCGCCATTCACACGGCGCGGGTCGATACGTTTTTTCAGACGGTTGAGCGATGTGATCGCCAGAACCGAGGCCAAGCGCGATAGGGGCGAGTATTTGAACGCCTGACGTAACAGGTCGCCAATCAGGCTGGCCGTGCCTTCGCCGGTCTTGATCGCGACGTTGCCGGTAAAGCCATCGGTTACAATGACATCTGCCTTGTCACCGGGAATGTCGCTGCCTTCGACGAAGCCGACAAATTCGAAATTCGCCTGCTCTGCGAACTCGGCGATCATTGCGTGGGCTTCTTTCAGCTCGGCGCGGCCCTTGTGTTCTTCTGTGCCCACATTCAGCAGGCCTATGCGCGGACGTTCCAGCGCCATGCCGTTACGGGCATAAGACGCGCCCATCAGCGCGTATTGCAGCAGATCCTTGGCGTCGGCCCGCACATCCGCGCCCACATCCAGCATCACGTTGAACCCTTGCGGGTTGCGCGACGGCCACAGAATCGCAATTGCCGGGCGGTTCACGCCCGGCAATTTACGCAACCGCATCATCGACAATGCCATCAGCGCGCCGGTATTGCCGCAGGAGACGGCGCCATGGGCTTCGCCATTGCGCACCGAATCCAGCGTCGACCACATCGAGGTCTGTTTGCCGTTGCGGACAACCTGGCTGGGCTTGTCCTCCATCGTGACTACGTCGGGGCAATCACGAAAAACGACGCGCCCCTGCAGGACACGCCGTTTGGCGACAAGTTTGCGCAGCCTTTGCTCAGGCCCGTGCAGGATGAACGCGATGTCGGGGTTTATGTTTGCCGATTTGGCGATGCCCGCAACCACGGTTGCGGGCCCCGAATCTCCGCCCATAGCGTCAACCGAGATGGTAATCCGTCCGGCGTGCGTGGGCTGTTCAGTCATGCCTTGCCTTCGCTTTTAAAAGGCTTAGGCCGCGTCTTCGTCCAGATCGATTTCGTCGGCTTGTGCGACGACTTCACGATCATCGTAGTGACCGCAGGACGCGCACACGTGGTGCGGGCGCTTCAGCTCGCCGCAGTTCGGGCATTCGTTCGGGTTTGCAGCAACCAGAGCGTCGTGTGCGCGGCGGTTGTTGCGACGCGACTTGGAAACTTTGTTCTGTTGGACGGCCATGGTCTCAACCTTTGTCTAACTAAGGGCCGACAGATTCGCTGTGGCCGGGTTTCATTCTTCGTTTTTCTCGTGGTTTGACGCGCGTTTAGGGTACGAGCCCCACGTTGTCCAACCCAAATTCCGATGAGCGCGCGAAAATACTGCGATTCTCGGTATGTTCAAGCGATTTTTCTGAGCGCCTGCTATGACAGGAAAACAGACCTATGTCACTCGTCTTTTTTCAACGCATCGCGCAATCCTGCCAACCCGGCAAACGGCTTGACGTCTTCATCGGTCATCGCCTGTTTTCCCGGCTCGGTAAAGTCGGCCTGGCCCAGCTCGGCGCCTTCTTTGCGCGGGTATTGGGGCAGGGCCAGCGACAGCGCCTCGATCATCACAAGTGCCGGGTCGATCTCAGCGCCCAATTGTTCAGTCTCGTCATTTTCGGGGATTTCGAACTCGGGCTCTTCGGGATCAACCCAGTCGGCAATGAATACTCGGGTTACGGGGATGTCGATGCGGGTGGTCACCGGTTCCAGAGTCACCACGCAGGGCTGAACTACTGTAGCGCCCAATTTTGCATTCAGCGCCCAGTCGCGTTTGCCCTGTGCCCTTACGTCACCCACAAAGCTGAGTTTGCGCAGGCCAAGCAAGCCCAAGTCGTCCCTTATCGCCTCCAACGCCTTGTTGTCCGGGCGCAAGTCAAAAGGCGTGGCTGCGTTTTGGGGCAGGTCGGCCACCCGCAGAGATGTCTGGTTGCTCATTCGTGACCCTTTCCTGTGTTGAACCGGGGCTGCGGTTTGATGTAAGCGGATAGGGCCCGCAAAGGGCCAAGGCAAGAGGGTGTAAATGTTGAAGGTTGTGAACAGGTTGAAACCGGCGTCCAGAACGCTTGTCTTTGCGGCCTGTCTGGCGGCGGCCAGTGCATGTACTCCGGTCTTCAAGAATCACGGGTATATCCCGCCCCCTGAGGATCTTGCCGAGATCAAAGTGGGTGTCGACACCCGTGACAGTGTTCTCGAAACCGTTGGTGCGCCAAGCTCATCCGGAGTGGTGCGCGATTCCGGGTTCTATTACGTCCGGTCACGCGTTCGTCACTATGGCCCGAAAAAACCCGAAGTTGTCTCGCGTGAGCTGGTGGCAATCAGCTTTGATGACCGTGGCGTCGTTCGGAACATCGAGCGGTTCGGGCTTGAGGACGGTATCGTTGTTCCGCTGGATCGCCGCATTACCGAATCGACAATTCAGGGTCAGGGCTTTATTCGTCAGCTCTTGGGCAACATCGGCAACTTCAACCCAGCCAATATTCCCGGCGCGTCGCAGTAACGAATGCCATACCTTGCTATGGTCACATGGCAGTCACACATGATGTGATAGTGACACAGCAAGACGTAACGGGTCAGCAACCGCGGAGGATGCGACCATGGCACTATTGCTTGGTAAAGGCCGATATCGCGCGCGATTGGCGCAGACACCGCAGGATGTGACGGCTGCCCAGCGGTTGCGCACGATGGCTTTCGGATCCGATCAGACTGATCAGGACGCATTCGATTCGATCTGTGCCCATATCCTGGTCGAAGATATGCGAGAAGGCAGGCAGTTGGTCTGCTGTTTTCGTATGCTGACCATGGAAGACGGCTCCGAGATCACCCGCAGCTATTCGGCGCAGTTTTATGACCTTTCTGCCCTTCAAGGGTTCACAGGGCGGATGGTCGAGATGGGACGCTTCTGCATTCATCCCGACTGGACCGACCCGGACATTCTTCGCGTCGCATGGGGGGCAATGACGACCTATGTCGATCAGAACAACGTCGAGATGCTGTTTGGCTGTTCCTCTTTTGCAGGGACGGAAACAGCGGATTATCTTGATGCCTTTGCCATGCTGAAACAAAGGCATTTGGCGCCAAAACGCTGGCTGCCGCGGGTCAAGGCACCGGATGTGTTTCGCTTTGCCGCCCGTTTGCGCCGCCGCCCGGATGAGAAAATGGCAATGCTGCGGATGCCACCCTTGCTGCGCACTTATCTGATGATGGGCGGCTGGGTCAGTGATCATGCGGTGGTGGATCGCCACATGAACACACTGCATGTCTTCACCGGGCTCGAGATTGGCGCGATTCCGCCGGCCCGGAAACGTCTGCTGCGGGCAGTGGCCAGGTAATCCAAGTTGACGCTTCGGCCCTGCCGGTTTAGCTGGCAGGCATGGTGAGAATTCCTTTGTTGCAGATGTCCGGCATATCCCTGACTTTCGGGGGCGATCCGGTGTTTTCCGAACTTGATCTGGTGGTTCAACCGGGCGACCGCGTGGCGCTGGTCGGGCGGAACGGGTCCGGCAAATCCACATTGATGAAAGTGATGGCCGGTCTGGTTGAGCCTGATCGCGGCGATATCGTGGTGCCTCCGGGCAAATCCGTCGGATACATGGAGCAGGACCCCGGTATGGAGGGATTTACCACGCTGGGCGACTACGCCTCGAGCGGGTTGGAGCCGGGCGAGCTGTACAAAGTTGAACGCGCCGGCGAAGGACTAAAGTTCGATCCTTCGCGTCCGGTCGAAACCGCTTCGGGCGGTGAGCGGCGGCGGGCGGCACTGGCAAAGCTGATGGCCGAGGCGTCCGACTTGATGCTGCTGGACGAGCCGACCAACCATCTGGATATCGAGGCCATCGCTTGGCTGGAACGTGAATTGGGTGCAACGCGGACAGCCTATGTGCTGATCTCGCACGACCGCGCGTTTCTGCGCGCTTTGACCCGCGCAACGCTGTGGATCGACCGGGGCATGGTGCGGCGGCAAGAGCAGGGGTTCAGCGCCTTTGAGGCGTGGCGCGATAAGGTCTGGGAAGAAGAAGACCAGCAGCGCCATAAGCTGAACCGCCTGATCAAGTCCGAGGCCAAATGGGCCGTTGAGGGCATCAGCGCCCGTCGCAAACGCAATCAGGGCCGGGTGCGGGCACTGCAGGCGTTGCGGGCCGAGAAGGCGGCGCAGATCAAGCGGCAGGGTTCAGCGGCGATGACACTGGAGGCAGGGCCGAAATCCGGACGAAAGGTGATTGAGGCTAAAGGGTTGGCCAAGTCTTTTGACGCGCAGCAGATTGTTCGGAACTTTGATCTTTTGGTGCAGCGCGGCGACCGTGTAGCCTTTGTCGGCCCTAACGGTGTGGGTAAGACGACGCTGTTGAAGATGTTGTTGGGGCAGGAGCAACCGGATGAAGGCTCGGTGACACTGGGCACCAATCTCGAAATCGCGGTTTTCGACCAGACCCGTGCGCAGCTGGACCCCGAAATGAGCCTGTGGGACAGCCTGACCGGCGACCCCGAGATGCGAGTGTCGGGTAAGGCCGATCAGGTGATGGTCGGAGGGCAACCCAAACACGTGGTCGGCTACCTCAAGGAATTTCTGTTCGACGAACGGCAGGCAAGAGCGGCCGTTAAGTCTCTGTCAGGTGGCGAAAAAGCACGGTTATTACTGGCCAAGCTGATGGCAAAGTCCTCGAACCTGCTGGTGCTGGACGAACCGACCAACGATCTGGATGTCGAAACTCTGGACCTGCTGCAGGAACTGTTGGACGATTATGACGGTACCGTCCTGCTGGTCAGCCACGACCGGGACTTTCTGGATCGGGTCGCCACTACTACCATCGCGATGGAGGGCAATGGCCGCGCCACGGTCTATGCGGGCGGGTGGTCGGACTATATCGCGCAGAGGGGCGACCTTCTTCCGAAGAAGGAAGAAAAAACAAAGACCTCTAAGTCTAAGATAAAGCAGGAGAACCCATCGAAATCGGGTCTGTCCTTCTCGGAGAAGCACCGGCTGGACAAGCTGCCCGCCGAGATCGAACGCCTTGAGGCCGAGATCGGCAAGCTGGAAGAACTCATGTCTGACCCCGAGCTGTTCACCCGCGAGCCGGTCAAGTTCCAGAAGGCGACCGAGGCATTGGTCGAGCGGCAGGAAAAACTGGCGGCGGCAGAGGAAGAGTGGTTGACGCTGGAAGAAAAGGCCGAGGGCGCTTAGGTTCGGGGCAGCGGTCGGGCAGGGTTGCCGACCACCGTTTCTCCGGCAGCGATGTCTTTGGTTACGATGCTGCCCGCGCCGATGGTCGCGTTGTCGCCGATGGTGACGCCGGGCATCAGGATAGCACCTCCGCCAACCCACACATTCCGGCCAATGGTCACAGGCAACCCAATTTCCAGACCCTGCGCCCGTTCGGCCGGGTCTTGAGCGTGCTGGGCGCAATAGATCTGGACGTGCGGGCCGAACATCGTGTCGTCACCGATGCGCACAGGTGCGGTGTCCAGAACCACGCAACCGGCATTGAAGTAAACCCGCGCGCCGAGGTGAATGTTGATCCCATAGGCGCAGTGGAACGGGGCCTCGAAAAAGCAATCCGGCCCGGTGCTGGCCAGCAGCGCCCGTAAGTCCGGTGCCATCGCACCGCGGCTATCCGGTGGACAGGTGTTATGCGCATGAACCACGCGACGGGCTTGCGCGCGCAGGGCGTCCAGTTCCGGGTCCAGACAGCAATACCACTGCCCGGTCTGCATCTTTTCCCGTTCGGTCATGCACCAGACTTACCGCATCCGCAGGGCACCGTCGATGCGGATGACCTCTCCGTTCAGGTAACCCATTTCGACGATGAACCCGGCCAGCCGTCCGTATTCACGCGGGTCACCCAAACGGGCCGGGTTGGGGACATCGGCGGCCAGTTGCTGCTGCACCTCTTCGGGAAGACCGGCCAGCATAGGGGTCATGAAGATGCCCGGCGCGATGGCCATCACCCGAATTCCGGTCGAGGCCAGATCACGCGCCATAGGCAGGGTCATTCCAACTACGCCCCCTTTCGAGGCCGCATAGGCCGACTGTCCCTTTTGCCCGTCAAACGCCGCGATCGAGGCGGTATTGATGATCACCCCGCGCGCGCCATCCGGTTCGGGGTCGTTCTTGGCCATCTCGACCGCTGCCAGGCGCGAGACGTTGAAGGTTCCGACCAGATTGATATCGATGGTGCGTTGGAACGCGTCCAGTGGGTGGGGGCCGTCTTTACCGACCGTCTTGATGCCATAGGCAATGCCGGCGCAGTTTACGGTAGCCGTGATCCGACCCATCCGATCCGCCGCCTGTGCAATCGCCGCCGCGACTGAGGTCTCATCAGTAACGTCCGTCTCCGCGAAATACCCACCGATTTCCGCGGCAACCTGAGTGCCGCGTTCTGCGTCACGGTCAAGGATGGTGACCTGTGCGCCCTGATCCGCGAAATGGCGGGCGGTGGCTTCACCCAGGCCTGAGGCACCGCCGGTGATGACCGCAGCTGTGGTCGACAATTGCATGAAAGATCCTTCCTTTCAGGATATGAACGTATGTTCATTTAATCCGACGGTTTAGATTTTGTCCATCATTTTGACGCCAATTTTCCGGGAAATCAGGCATTTCTCAAACCTTTCTCAGAAGACCTTTAACCATGCTTAATGCGCGGGTCTCACATCGATATCAGGCGAAATGACGCGTCCAAAGGGCGTCGTGCAAGGAGACAATCGTTATGGTTAAGAGTTTGAAGGTTGGAATTCCCGTGCTGGTGACAGCACCGTTTCTGACAATGATGGCGGCAGGCAGCGCCGCAGCAGCACCCGAGGTGTGCAACTGGAAAACGGCGCGGGACGCGGCAAATCGCGGGGACTATCAGGCGATGTGCGATTGCCAGCAGGTGACGCCCAGCTTTCTGAAACGTCTGCAAACGCGGCAGGATTTCCCAGTGACACTGCGCAACACAACCGCGCAGTGCCCGGGTTTGGCAGCATTGCTGACGGACCAGCCGACAGGCTCAATCAGTGCGTCGGAAAACCGGGGTGAGGCGCGGGGCAATGATCAGTTTGCGGGCTTCGACTCTGACAACGGAAATGACTCGGGTTCGGGCGGCGGAGGTGGGGGTGGTAACCCCGGTAACGGTGGTGGCGATCCCGGTGATGGCGGCGGTGACCCTGGCGATGGCGGAGGTGGTCCCGGTGATGGGGGTGGCAATCCCGGAAATGGCGGCGGCAACGGCGGCAACAACGGCGGCGGCAACGGCGGCAACAACGGCGGCGGCAACGGCGGCAACAACGGCGGCGGCAACGGCGGCAACAACGGTGGTGGCAACGGCGGCAACAATGGTGGCGGAAACGGCGGCAACAATGGTGGTCCCGGCAACGGGAACGGAAACAACGGAAACTCTGGCAATGGCGGAGGAAACAACGGCGGATCCGGCCCCGGAACCGGCAACGGTGGGGGCAACAACGGTCACGGCAATGGCTCTGGCCAAGGCGGCGGGGGTCACGGCAACGGTGGCAGCAACGGCGATGGCAAAGGTGGCGGCAAAGGTGGCCACGGTGGCGGCAAAGGCGGCGACGGAAAAGGTGGCGGCAAAGGCGGCAAACGCTAAACCCGCGGATGTTTCAAGCTGAAGTGGTTAAAATAAAAACGGCCACCCGTTTTGGGTGGCCGATTTTTTGTGAGTTTCCGCGGGGATTAGCCTAGTTGCACAAGCGCGTGCCGTTTCTTACCCGCGCTGAGCTTGATCGGGGACGACAGCGCGCCTGCGTCGATCATCAGCCCGGCATCAGTCAGCGGAGCGTCATCCAGCTTGGCACCATTCTCGGCGATCAGGCGCTTAGCCTCTTTCCCCGACTTCGCCAGACCCGACTTAACGATAATCTGCACGATGGACATGCCGTCGCCCAGCTCAGCAGGGCTGAGGGTCAGGGTGGGAAGATCGCCCCCAACACCGCCTTTTTCGAACACTTCGCGCGCGGTCGCTTCGGCGGTCGCGGCGGCTGTGGCCCCGTGGGCGAGAGTGGTTACCTCGTTGGCAAGGCGGATTTTGGCCTCATTGATTTCGGACCCTTTCAGGGCGCCCAGACGGTCGCACTCATCCACCGGCATTTCGGTATAGAGCTTCAGGAACCGCCCAACATCCGCATCGGTGGTGTTGCGCCAGAACTGCCAGAATTCATAGGGCGAGCGCATGTCGGCGTTCAGCCACACCGCTCCATCCTGAGACTTGCCCATCTTCTTGCCGTCGCTGGTGGTTAGCAGGGGCGAGGTCAGGCCATAGATCTCGTGGTCCAACACGCGGCGGGTCAGGTCGATCCCGTTGACGATATTGCCCCACTGATCCGAGCCACCCATTTGCAGAACGCAGCCATAGCGGCGGTTCAGCTCAAGGAAGTCATAGGCCTGCAGGATCATGTAGTTGAACTCGAGAAAGCTCAGCGATTGTTCACGATCCAGCCGCGATTTCACGGACTCAAACGAAAGCATGCGGTTGACCGAGAAATGTCTCCCGATATCACGCAGGAAATCGAGGTAGTTCAGACCGTCCAGCCATTCGGCATTGTTCAGCATCAGCGCCTTGTTCTCGGCGTCGCTGTCATAGTCGATATAGGCCGAGAACACCTTTTTGATGCCCGCGATGTTTTCGTCGATCTGTTCGGGACCCAGCAGCGGACGCTCATCCGCGCGGAAGGACGGGTCGCCCACCTTGGTGGTGCCGCCGCCCATCAGGGTGATCGGCTGGTGGCCGGTTTTCTGGAACCAGCGCAGCATCATGATCTGGATTAGGCTGCCCACATGCAACGACTTGGCCGTTGCATCAAAGCCGATATAGGCCGGCTTGCATCCACTCATCAGCGCTTCGTCAAGGCCCTGATAATCGGTGCAGTCGGCAAGAAAGCCGCGCTCGATCATCGTGGCGATGAAATCCGATTTGGGATGGTAGGTCATAGCGTGCCCTTTGGGTAGAAGTTGCGGGGCACTGTATAGGCGGCGCGTTGGGTAAGGAAAAGGCACCTTTTCCAACATTACGCGGGCCTGTGTCAGCTTTTGGTTGGTGGCAAGCGGAAGGCATAGAGCATTGCGATCAGATTCAGTACCGCCAGCGCAATGATCGGCGTCACTGGGTCGTGTAGATGCGCCACTGCACCAAGGATTGCGGCAAAGACCATCCCGACCAGACCGGCACTGACATCTCCGAGGGCAACCAGGTACGGGCGTTCCTTTTCCGAGGTCATTTCGATGATGTAGAGGTAGCGCCCATAGATCACGCCGTTCCCGCCCAATGACAGCAGCAGGATGACCAGAGCATAGATCCAGACATTCTGCGCATAGCCCATGAAGGTGAAGGCCAGCGCCATGATGGCCGAAACCGCCGAGATCAGGCATCCCAGCCACATCACCGGCTTGACCGAGATCCGTCCGCTGAGCCAGCCCCAGATGATCGAGCCGAGCACCATCCCCAGACTGGCCGCCATGACGAAGTAACTCAGCGAGTGTTTGGTCCCTACATGGAACGTTGCCGCATGGATCGTGTAAAAGGGCATCGCCAGTTCAACCGAGACAAAGATCAGCCGGGCCGTCAGAAACTTTCGATACCACCCGTAGGCCATGCCGGTTTTGAACCCGGTCACTAGCTCGGCCAGCGGTTTTGGTTTTGCCTTCGGAGCAGGCGCGTGGACCTGTTCCTCTTCCAGCAGGCGGACACCGGCAAAGCTGACCCCGGCGGCGAACATCGCAATGACCCCACACCACAAAACGACGATATGGCGCTGCATCGGTAGGTCCGAGGCCAGAAGGTCCCGGGTCACCCAGACAACAAGGATGGCCAAAATGCCCGATATCGTAGCCTGCGCGAATACCATCCGGTTGCGTTTCTCATTGGGGACGGAAATGCCGTAAATCTGACTGGTGCCCAGACTGGTGATGCCTTGACATAAACCCATGACCAAAGCGGTCGTGAGGAACAGCAGCACTATCATAAAATTGGGCAGATTGGTCGCGAACAGGGCCACGATGGCCAGAATCCCAGCGGTCAGGATGTTGGGCACGTAAACTGCCAATTTCGCGCGGGTCACCCGATTGATGAATGGAGACATAAAAATCTCGGCGATCAGCCGCGACCCGGTCACGAAAGGCAACAGCAGTCCGGCGAAAAACGTTGGTGCGCCCAGGGCCAGATACAGGAACGGCAGTACCAGATTGGGATTCACCAACTGCCCGCCAATCGTCGCCAATGATCCGGACCAAAAGATCAACTGGTAATTGCGCCCCTCGGCGGGTTGCTTGGGTGTCTGTGTGTCCGTCATGGCAGTCCGTTTGAGATACAGTTAGGTTCAATGGTTACTCAGCCCGTGTCTTCGTGCAACTGTCCCGATGGGTGCGATGTGGTTGCAGGCGCGCAGGTTGCGTCAAAAATACACGCGAAAGGTGCATTCTGGCTTGCCTTGGACTGCCTGAAACGTGCAGGTTTGGCGCGCCGCGTCGTGCAGACGACGCCAATAAACACAAGAGGTGAGCGTGAACCGGGCCATCAGGAAAAGCGGGCCGATCAAGGCCCTGGGTGCGATGTCTGGAACTTCGCTGGACGGTGTGGACACGGCAGTGGTCGAAACCGACGGAAACAGGATCATCGGCTTTGGCCCCAGCGGCTATCGCGCCTATTCCGATGCCGAGCGCGCCGATCTGCGCGCCGCCCTTGGCCAATGGCACGGCCCGGCGGTGGACCGGGCGGCCGAGTTGGTGACCATTGCCCATGCCGAGGCGCTGTCGGAGTTTGAAGACGTCGACTTGATCGGTTTCCACGGCCAGACCCTTGCGCACGAACCAAGCGGACAGGGAACGTTGCAGGTGGGTGATGGCAAAGGTCTGGCGCAAGCGCTGGGCGTGCCAGTGGTCTGGGATTTCCGCAGCGATGACGTGGCGATGGGGGGCGAGGGCGCTCCGCTGGCGCCGTTCTTCCACTTTGCTTGTGCCAAGTGGATCGGCGCTGCCGAGCCGCTTTGTTTTCTGAACCTCGGTGGGGTCGGGAACCTGACCTATGTAGACCCCAGCTTTGACGGGCCCGAAAAGCCGGGCGCGCTGTTGGCCTTCGATACTGGCCCCGCAAATGCGCCTGTGGACGACCTGATGCAGGCCCGGCTTGGCCTGCCGATGGACCGCGACGGCGCAGTCGCGCGGGGCGGGACGGTTGAAACCGGGGCGCTGGAGCTGTTTCTGGCCGAGCCGTTCTTTACCCGGATGCCGCCAAAGTCGCTGGACCGCAACGATTTTGCCGAGATGATCGGACTGGTGCAGGAGCTTTCTGACGCCGATGCCGTGGCCACCCTGACGGGAAT
Source organism: Ruegeria sp. BF7 (assembly GCF_056538605.1). NCBI lineage: Bacteria > Pseudomonadati > Pseudomonadota > Alphaproteobacteria > Rhodobacterales > Roseobacteraceae > Ruegeria > Ruegeria sp. BF7. The sequence continues at coordinate 294,691 of NZ_JBQFTM010000001.1, forward strand.
GTGTGCAGCCGGCGTGGTGCAGGGGATGGAGCACTGCCCAAAACCGCCTTCGCGCGTGCTGGTGACCGGCGGCGGACGCCACAATCCGGTGCTTATGGAAATGCTGCGGGTGTCGCTCGAGTGTCCGGTTGAACCGGTTGAGGCCGTGGGTCTGGACGGCGACATGCTCGAGGCGCAGGCATTTGCCTATCTGGCCGTGCGCGTGGCTAGGGGGCTGCCGACCTCTTGCCCGGGTACGACGGGGGTCAAGGCCCTGGTCGGAGGCGGGGTGTTGAGTGCGGTTTGAGGTTGAGAGATGAATTTCGACAGTGAACAGAGCGTTGTCGCAGACCTGAACCTCAGACCGCAGGACCGTTTCTCGAACCCAAAAGGTTATGCCATTGGGGTAGAGTATGATGTGCCCTATTGCTCGTTCAAGATCAACGCACCGAAAACCTCGGGGGTATACTGGATATTGGCAAATGATGCGGTTGTTTACATCGGCAGGGCAAAAAACCTGCACAACCGCCTCAGCGTCCAATACGGTACGGTTTCCCCACGGCATCCGTTTAAGGGCGGGCAACTGCAAAAGTGCCGAACCAACGCGAAGATAAATTCCAACTTTTCCGAAGGTGGATATGTTTCTTTCAGGTGGCGGGCTTGCAAGGACTATGTTGAACAGGAGCATGCGTTGTTAAAGTCACCTGAAGCCAGACCGGCTTGGAACCTGCGTGCGTAACTGTGGGCCCGACCGTTTCATGATGCCATCTTTGTGGGAAGGCATCCCAGGTAAAAAATCATCTGAGAGACTTTGCATACTCACCCGCGAATTTCGGGTACCCATCCGAGGTTGATTTCAGGTGTGCTCGTGTCCAGTCGTGCAAGGCCGGTAATTGGTGGAAAGGCACATTCGGAAAAGCATGGTGTTCCGCGTGATACGGCATGTTCCAGGCCAGAAATCGGACGATTCGGTTGGTGAAGGTCGTGCGCGAGTTTTCCAGCATGTTAGCGACCGGGGGGCATAACCCGTGCTCGGCCAACAGGTAGAGGCGCAGAAAAGGTTGCCCGATCAGGACCGGACAGAGCCACAACCAGAAAAAAAGCGGCGTGTAGAACAGGCTGAGACCTAAGAAGGTGTAGAGAGCCAACAATAGCCGTGCCTCGATCCGCATAGCACGGTGTTGGGAGGCGGGCAGGTAAGGCGCATCGATCTGGCCAAAGGCGTTTTGCGGCAGAGTCTTTGCCATTCCGGTCCAATAGGGCCAACCGCTGAGATAGATCAACAATTCGGGCCAGTTGTCTGGCCGCGGTTTACCCGCAAGCTCGGGGTCTTTTTCCGGGTGGTTGGTCCATTTGTGATGCGCCAGGTGGAAATATCGAAACCATTTGAAAGGCAGGGCAATGGGGATCGAGACCAGATGCCCGATTATGTCGTTCAGCCATCCATTGCGAAACGGTGTCTTGTGGGTGCATTCATGGCTGAGAGTGAAGAGGAAGACCAACAGCACCCCTTGGGGCACCAAGAACACAGACCAATACGGAATCTTGAGCGCGATCCAGGTCGTCGTAGCCGCCAGCACAGCGATGTAAAGCGCAAGATGCCGTAGCCCGGCTGTGTTCGAGCGACGCTGCAAGTTGTCTTTCGCCTCGGGCGGGATCGACGATATGAGTTCGCGGTGATCCATGCTTTAGCTGCGGGGAATATCAAAAACCGGCTCAGCCAGAACAAACCCGTCGAACTCGAACCCTGGAGAGACGGTGCAACTGACCAGAGTGAAGTCTCCGGTGGTTTGCGCCGATTGCCAGTGGTTCTTGGGCACGATGACCTGCGGTGCACCCTTGGTCAGGTCCGGGGTCAGCAGATGGTCGGTCGCGGGGCCGTCATCCGTTGGGCTGAGCGACAGGGTCAGCGGCGCACCGGCGTGGTACAGCCAGATCTCAGTCGCATCTACGCGGTGCCAGTGGCTGCGCTCACCTTTTGGCAGCAGGAAATAAATGCATGTGCCAGTGGCGCGGCCTTCGTTATCCGCGCGCCATGTTTCGCGGAACCAGCCCCCCTCGGGATGGCGGGACAGGTTCAGGTGATCGATGATTTCTTGCGCGGTCATTGGGGCCTCATTGTCATATGCGGTGATTATGCACGCGCAGGTGCGATCCGCTATGGTATTCGTGTGGTTCAGCAATATGTTTGCGACATGACCCTGACGATCCCGTTTGACAACAGCTACGCCCGGCTTCCCAACAGCTTCTATGCGCGGCAAGCGCCAATACCGGTGCGCGCGCCGCGTCTTGTGGCGTTCAACGAGGAATTGGCGCGTATTCTGCGTGTCACCCCTGGTGACGTGCACGAGATGGCCGAAACGTTCGCTGGAAACACGCTGCCCGAGGGGGCCGAGCCGATTGCGCAGCTTTACTCGGGGCATCAGTTTGGCAGCTATAACCCTCAGCTTGGCGACGGGCGCGCGGTTTTGTTGGGTGAGACGGTCGGAACGGATGGTATCCGGCGGGACATCCAGCTGAAGGGCTCTGGCCCGACGCCGTTCAGCCGCAGGGGGGATGGCCGGGCCTGGCTGGGGCCAGTGCTACGCGAATACGTGGTGTCCGAGGCGATGCACGCGCTGGGCATTCCGACCACCCGCGCCCTTGCGGCGGTTGAGTCCGGAGAGATCGTTTTCCGCGAAGGCCCGATGCCCGGCGCGGTGCTGACCCGCGTGGCGCAAAGCCATCTGCGTGTGGGGACGTTTCAGGTGTTCGCCGGACGCGGGCAGACCGACAACCTGCGGAAACTGACCGATTACGCCATTGCCCGGCACTATCCGGGTGCCGAGGGACCAATGGGTCTGCTGCGCGGAGTGCGGGATGCGCAAGCGCGTTTGATCGCGCAGTGGATGAGCGTCGGGTTCATCCATGGAGTGATGAATACCGACAATTGCTCGATTGCCGGGGAAACCATCGATTATGGGCCCTGCGCCTTCATGGACAGTTATCATCCGAATACGGTCTACAGTTCGATCGACCAGATGGGGCGCTATGCCTATTCCAACCAGCCGGACATTGCGGTGTGGAATTTGGCGCAACTGGCCACCGCCCTGATCCAACAGGTCAATGAACCCGAGGCCGCCGTCGAAGAAGCCACTGAGATCGTGCACGCCATGCCGGGTCTGATCCATCAGGAATGGCTGGGGCGGTTCCGCGCCAAGGTCGGGCTGACCACCAAAGAGGAAAGCGACGAAGCCCTGATCTCCGATCTGCTGACCCGTATGGCCGAGAGCCGCGCCGATTTCACCAACACATTCCGGGCGCTGGGGGGTGATAAGGCCCGCGATCAGTTCCTGAAGCCCGAGGCCTATGACGCATGGACTGTTGGCTGGCAAACACGACTGGAACGGGAACAGGACCCACAGGCGGTGATGAACGACGCCAACCCGGCTTTCATCCCGCGCAACCACCGGGTTGAACAGATGATACAGGCCGCCGTTCAGGGGGATTATGCCCCGTTTCTTCGTATGACTAAGGTTCTGGCGCAACCCTACAGCGATCAGCCCGAGGCGGTCGATCTGACCTATCCTCCGACCGAAAAGGAAGTGGTCCACGCGACATTCTGCGGGACGTGAGTAGGTCTTCAAGCGGCTGAGAAAAGGGTTCTCTGCTTGTTCCGGATAGATATACTTCCCGCTGCCAAGAGGATGCAAAGTGAACCAGGATACAAAATTCGAACGCTTCAAAGCGCTTCACGACAAGGACGAAGCGTTTGTTATTCCGAACCCTTGGGATGTGGGCTCTGCGCGGTTGCTGGCCAGCATGGGGTTCGACGCATTGGCAACAACAAGTGCCGGATACGCCTTTTCCAATGGTAAGCGGGATTCATTTGCCAGCCTTGGGCGAGAGGAAATTCTGTTAAATGCGGCCGCAATCGTTCGGGCGACGGATTTGCCAATCACTGCCGATTTGGAAGATGGGTTTGGCGCTGCTCCCGAAACCTGCGCAGAGACGATCGGGCAGGCGATCGAGGTCGGCTTGGTCGGTGGGTCCATCGAGGATGCGACGGGTGATGAAAGTGATCCGATCTACGCGCTACCCATTGCGGTCGACCGCATTCGTGCAGCTGCGGATGCTGTTAGGGGAAAACCATTTCTGTTGACCGCCCGGGCCGAGGGTTTTCTGTGGGGACAAAAAGACCTGTCAGAAACAATCAACCGCCTGCAGGCGTTCTCGGATGCTGGGGCCGATATTTTATACGCGCCCGGTCTTCCGGATATCGACGCTATTCGAACGGTATGCAGCGCTGTGGACAAGCCCGTGAATGTCGTCATGGGGCTGCAGGCTCCGTCGTATACCGTGGCGCAACTGTCAGACGCCGGAGTGAGGCGGATCAGCGTGGGAGGGTCGTTCACCCGCGCTGCGTTTGGGGCGTTACAGCGTGCCGCGCATGAGGTCAGGGTCAACGGAACCTTCACTTATGCCCGTGATGCGATGCCCGGAGATGAAATCAGCGCGGTGATGTCGCAACGCAAGTTATCGGATCGACGATGACTTCCTTTTGATACTCAACGGCAGAGAAGCCGAAATGTGGGAAGGAATGAGAGTTCCCCGTCGTACCTTGTGAACTGGGGGAAAACTGAAAGAAACACCAGATCCAACCGCCCTCCGACTTACCCTCAAAGAAGAATGCTGCATAATGGGTGTTTCGGGGGAAAACTCTAATTTGATTTAAGGAGCACATCATGCGCTACTCCTTGTTGTTGGAAGACGCAGAGGGCCTTTCGTATTTTGAAGACCGGGACATTGATCTGGAACTCAAGACCTTTGCCCCGCCCGCCGCGCCTTTCCATGTGTCCGGCGAGTTTGACGCCTCGCGCTTTGTCTTCCTCACATTGCCTGCAGGGTGGAAAGGAATACAGCACCGCTCTCCCAAGCGGCAGCTTGCGACGGTTCTGTCGGGGACGTTTCGCGTTCAGGCGGGGTCGGGTGAGGTTCGCGACTTTACGGCCGGTGATCTGTTCTGGGCAGAGGACATTACCGGAACGGGTCATGCCTCATCCGCCGAAGGGGGCGAACCCGTCAATTTAATGGTTACGCAGTTTTGAGAGAAACCGGTTGCCGCGCACTGTTACATGCCAATCACAGGACATCCATGATCCAATCCTCAACCCTGCGCATCGCCAGCTATAACATCCAGAAATGCGTTGGTCTGGATTTTCGACGGCAACCGCAACGCATCATGCAGGTCATCGAAAGCATGAAGGCGGATATCGTGGTGCTGCAAGAAGCCGATAAACGCCTGCCGCCGCGTCCCGCCGCCTTGCCGCATTTCATGCTGGATGAGGCCGGGTGGCAGATTGTCGATCTGGGCGGCGCGGGCAGTCTGGGCTGGCACGGTAACGCCGTGATTTGGCGTGGGGACGCGATCCGGGTCCGGCAGGCCGGTCACCACGACCTGCCGGGGTTGGAGCCCCGGGGCGCGGTACGGGTAGAGTTCGACACACATATCGGGCCATTGCGGGTGATGGGAATGCATTTGGGGTTGTTGCCTGCGTCCCGGCGCCAGCAGATCACCCATATCCGTCGTTTTGACAATGATCTGGACCATATGCCCACCGTCTGGGCCGGCGATTTCAACGAATGGTCGCGACAACCGGTGCTGGATCACCTAGCCCCTGACATGCGCTTTTTACCGCCCGTTCCAAGCTTCCCGGCCGCGCAACCCTTGGGGGCACTGGACCGGATCGCGCTGGGCGTGGGGCTTGAGGCCGTGGTGCATGGCGTCCACGATGCGCGGCCAGCGCATATCGCCTCTGACCACCTGCCGATCTGGGCCGATTTGCGGGCGGCGCGGGAAACCGCAATTCCCCGGTAGCGCCAGCCGCCCAGACGTATTAAGACAGAAACCCGAACTACTCTGGGGATCACATATGTCCGACACGATCATCGCCCGATGCGAAGCCAAAGGCCTGCGCATGACCGGCCAGCGCCGCACGATCGCACAGGTTTTGCAACAAAGCGAAGATCATCCGGATGTCGAGGAACTCTATTCCCGCGCCTCCAGGGTGGATTCGGGGATTTCCATCGCTACCGTCTATCGCACCGTGAAACTGTTCGAAGAGGCCGGGATTCTTGAGCGTCTGGAATTCGGTGACGGGCGCGCGCGCTATGAAGATGCCGAGCGTGACCACCACGATCACCTGATCGACATGCAATCGGGCGAGGTGATCGAATTCGTAGACCCCGAGATCGAAGCGCTGCAGGAAAAAATAGCCGCCAAACTGGGCTATAAGCTGAAGGGCCACCGGCTGGAACTGTACGGCGTGCCGCTGGACCAGGACTGATCCATCACCAAACTCGAACGGCAGGCCCACGGGAAATCATGATTTCCCGTGGGATAATGCTTGCTTGAATGAGTGTCTTGCGTTTTGGGTGACATAAGGGGCGGCGAATAGGGCCGCAGAGATTTACGGAAATGACCATGAACAACGTAAACGGCATTTTGCTGGTCGTCGGCGCTATGGCGGCTTTTGCGCTTGAGGATATGTTCATCAAGCTGCTGTCGGTCACCGTGCCGACCGGTCAGATCATGGTTGTTCTGGGCGTTGTCTGTGGGATTCTGTTCGGTTTGTTGGCTGTGGTCACCCGCAAGCGCATCCTTGATCCCGTGGCCTGGCAGCCCTTGCCGCTGGCCCGCGCTGCGACCGAGATGGTTGGGGCGCTGACCTTTGTCACCGCGCTGTCGCTGGTTGATCTGTCTACCGTGGCCGCCGTGTTTCAGGCGATGCCGCTGGCCGTCACCATGGGCGCGGCGCTGTTTCTGGGGGAAAAAGTCGGCTGGCGGCGTTGGAGCGCCGTCGGGCTGGGCTTCATCGGCGTTCTGATGATCATTCGGCCGGGATTTGAAGGGTTTCAACCCGACTCCCTGTTCGTGGTGGCAACCGTAATCGCCATCGCCGCGCGGGACCTGATCACCCGCAAGCTTGATCCGCGGGTCGCGTCTTCGGTGGTGGCTTTGCAGGCTTATCTTGCAGTGGCCGTATCAGGTGTGGCGCTGATGGTGTTTTCGGCGCAGCCCGTCATTCCGCTGCAATCGGCGCAACTCGGCCCTTATCTGGGCGCCGTCGGATTCGGTGTGCTTGGGTATTACGGCATCGTCACCGCCATGCGGATCGGCGAGGCTTCGGCCCTGATGCCTTTCCGCTATACCCGGCTGATCTTTTCGATCATGGCAGGGATGCTGATGTTCGGGGAGCGCCCTGATTTCCTGACCTTCGCCGGGGCGGCGTTGATCATGGGGTCGGGCATGTACACCTTTATCCGAGAGCGCAAGCTGGCCCGTGAACTGGCCGTCGCGGCCTGACGGATCGTCGCACGTTGGCGCAAACAGGAACCTGTTAGCCCTAAAGCTCCGATTATATACCTGTTAGCGATAACATGACCGGTTTACTTTTTACCCGGTGATGGTATGAGGCATGCAACTTATTGCAGCCACAGGGACGGGCCTCATGAGCACCATCATCGACATTCACGCACGCGAAATTCTGGATAGCAGGGGTAATCCGACGGTCGAAGTGGACGTGATCCTGGAAGACGGCACCATGGGCCGCGCCGCTGTGCCCTCGGGCGCGTCAACCGGTGCCTATGAGGCGGTGGAAAAGCGTGACGGTGACAAGGCCCGTTACATGGGCAAGGGAGTGCTGGAAGCTGTCGCCGCCGTGAACGGCGAGATCGCCGAAGAACTGGTGGGCTTCGACGCGACCGAACAGGTTGCTATCGACGAGGCGATGATCGAACTGGACGGGACCGAGAACAAGGGCCGGCTGGGTGCCAACGCCATTTTGGGTGTCTCGCTGGCAACCGCCAAGGCGGCGGCGGATTTCACCACGCAGCCTTTGTATCGCTATGTCGGCGGCACCTCGGCCCGCGTTCTGCCTGTGCCGATGATGAACATCATCAATGGCGGCGAGCATGCGGACAACCCGATCGACATTCAGGAATTCATGATCATGCCGACCTCGGCCGCGAATATCCGCGAGGCGGTGCGCATGGGTTCGGAAGTCTTCCACACCCTGAAAAAGGAACTCTCGGCCGCTGGTCTGGCCACCGGCGTCGGTGACGAAGGCGGTTTTGCCCCGAACATTGCCAGCACCCGCGAAGCGTTGGATTTCATTCTGAAGTCCATCGAAAAGGCAGGCTACAAGCCGGGTGAGGAAGTCCATCTGGCGCTGGATTGCGCCGCGACCGAATACTTCAAGGACGGCAAGTACGTGCTGGCGGGCGAGGGGATCTCTCTGAGCTCGGAAGAGAATGCGGCATACCTGGCGGCGCTGGTCAACGACTATCCGATCATCTCGATCGAAGACGGCATGTCCGAGGATGACTGGGACGGCTGGAAGGCCTTGACCGATATGATCGGCGACAAGGTGCAGTTGGTGGGCGACGATCTGTTCGTGACCAACCCCGAGCGTCTGGCAGAGGGGATCGAGCGTGGCTGCGCGAATTCGATGCTGGTCAAGGTGAACCAGATCGGTTCGCTGACCGAGACCCTGCGCGCCGTCGATATGGCCCACCGTGCCCGTTATACCAACGTGATGTCGCACCGCTCGGGCGAGACCGAGGATGCCACCATTGCCGATCTGGCGGTGGCGACCAATTGCGGTCAGATCAAAACCGGCTCGCTGGCGCGGTCGGACCGCTTGGCGAAATACAACCAACTGATCCGCATCGAGGAATCGCTGGGCGAGGTTGCTGAATATGCCGGAGCCTCGATCCTTAAGCGGTAATCCGGCGAACACAGCCCTGCCTGAATCCGGGCAGGGCTTGTCAGGACGGGGACCAGGTCATGGTAGAAGCGTTGATCTTTGACGTATTTGGCACCTGCGTTGACTGGCGTAGTTCCATAGCGCGCGAAGTGGCTACGGTTTTGCCGGAACTGGACGCTCTGGAATTCGCCGATGCGTGGCGGGCGGAATACGATCCCTCCATGGCAGCCATCCGTGAAGGGGGCAGGGGCTATGTGCCCCTGGACGACCTGCACCGCGAAAACCTGGAACTCGTCGCAACCCGATTTGGTGTTACCGTCCCGAACCCCGCCGATCTGACGGCAGCATGGGAAAGACTGGACCCTTGGCCCGATGTGGTCGCCGGTCTGCTAGCGCTGAAACGCAATCGGATCGTCGCACCCTGTTCCAATGGCTCTATTGCGTTGATGACCCGACTTGCGAAGTATGGCGGACTGCCTTGGGACTGTATTCTTGGGGCCGAGATTGCGCGGGATTACAAACCCAAACCACAAGTGTATCAGGCGAGTTGTGCAACGCTGCGTCTGAGCCCCGATCAGGTCATGATGGTCGCCGCGCATAACGATGACCTGTACGCGGCCCGGCAGGCCGGTTTGAAAACCGCTTTTGTGGCCCGCCCGACCGAGCACGGGCCCTCCCAATCCCATGACCTGCAGGCCGAAGGGAATTGGGATATTGTCGCCAAAGATTTTGCAGATCTGGCCGACAGGCTTGGTTAAGAGCGGCTCGCGCCCAAAAAAACTAGAAAAACTTGATTGCGTAACGTCCTAAAAAGGCGGTTACTTTTTCAGAAAACGGACTTTTTGCCGACATAAATCGGGTTATGTGTGAACTTTTTCCTATTTGTATCAAATTGAGCTGACATATTCTGCCGGCAGTACAGAAAGGAGAACACCATGACTGGTTCGAAATTCCTTCTCGTTGCCTCAGTGATCGGCACTGTATTCTTGGCGGCTTGCGCAGGGCCGGATACTTACCCGATTACCGGCGATCCGGTGTCTGCAAATGATCCGGTTCAGAAAATGGACACGCCCACATATATCTTCCGCGGCGAGTCCCGCTAGGCGCTATTGAGCCAATCATGGATATTTGCGATCGTGATGGGGACGTTCGTCAGAGCTTTCTGGTCATCAGCATGTAACGCTCACGCGGTCTGAAGCCGGTGCGCAGATACAGGTTCTGAGTGGCTTCGTTGGTACGGTCGACTTCCAGATGCAGCGCGGTCAGGCCAGCTCCGGCTAAGGCTTTGGGCAGGTCCAGCAGAACTTCGCTCGCGATCCCGCGTCCGCGAACAGCGGGGCGGATGTATATCTCGTCGACAAACCCGTCCATGCCGCCGAATTCAACCGACCAACCGAAAGTCAGGACGATATAGCCCAGCGGTGCGCGGCCGGGTCCGATCAGGTAGATGCAGCCGTGGGGGATACCCTCAAGCAGAGGGGCCAATGCCTCGCGGCGATGGTCGGCGTCCTGCTCAATTCCGGCCTCGGTGTGAAAGGCCGCGACCAGCCCCATCAGGCGATCCAGATCTTCGGGGCGGGCGAGTTTCAGTGCGGCGCTCATAGGCGGGCCAGCCTTTCTGTTAGCAGGTCAAAGAATCCGTCGGCGTCGATTTCGCCCATGAACATGGCGTTGGGCGGATGATCCGTGACACGCCACCAATCCGCGACGGTCATCCCAAGTGTGAGGTCGGATTGCGTTTCGATCTGAACGTTGATGTGGCGACCCGAGAAGAGCTCGGGTCGGATCAGATAGGCAGTCACGCAGGGATCGTGCAACGGCGCGCCCTCAGAGCCGTATTTTTCCTTATCGAACCGTTCGAAGAAATCTGTCATCTCGGCAACCGCATGGCCGACTTTTGAGTCCAGTGCGCGGAAGGCTTCGTTGCGGTGTTTGGTGACCAGGGCATCATGCGTGACATCCAACGGCATCACCACGATATGAACGCCAGATTTAAACACAATTTCAGCAGCTTCCGGATCAACGTAAATGTTGAACTCGGCGGTGGGAGTGATATTGCCGACCTGAAAATACGCCCCACCCATCAACACGATTTCCTGAACGCGATCGATGATGTCGGGCGCTTTCTGGAAAGCGGTGGCAATGTTGGTCAGCGGCCCAAGCGGACAGAGCGTTATCGTCCCGGGTTCATGCGCGCGCAGGGTGTCGATGATAAAGTCGACCGCGTGCCCATCGGTCAGTGGCATCTCGGGGTCGGGCAGCACAGGGCCGTCCAGCCCGGTCTTGCCGTGCACATGCTCGGCTGTCACCAAAGGCCGATTCAAAGGGCGATCACACCCGGCGTAAACAGGGATATCCGTGCGCCCGGCAAGTTCACAGACGATCCGCGCGTTCTTTGCGGTCAGCTCCAGCGGCACGTTTCCGGCCACAGCCGTGATGCCCAGAACATCAATCTCATCCGGGCTGGCCAGCGCCAACAGAATGGCGACGGCGTCGTCCTGTCCGGGGTCGGTGTCGATGATGATTTTGCGGGCTGCCATGCTCTGCCTCCGGGGTATTGAAGCGCGGACACTCGCAAGTGTCACCGCGCTTGTCCAGCGGTTTCAAGCCCCGGTCGTGGCGTCCACAGGCGGGAGTTTGCCGTTGGCGCGATGCTCTTCGGTTTTCACCTCGTCCCAGAGCGCGTCCATCTCGGCTAAATCGCTTTGAGACGGGGTTTTTCCCCGTGCAGCCAAACGTGTCTCGACCTGTTCGAACCGTCGCGTGAACTTGGCGTTGGTGCGGCGCAGGGCGGCCTCGGGCTCGATCCCCAGATGCCTACCCAAATTGACCATCACAAAGAGAAGATCACCGAACTCGTCCTCGAGCGCGTCCTGGTCCATACTGTTGCGCGCCTCTTCCAATTCGGCGGCCTCTTCGGTGATCTTGGCCAGCACATGGCTGGCATCGGGCCAGTCGAATCCGACGCGGGCCGCACGTTTCTGCAGTTTGTGGGCGCGCAAAAGGGCGGGCAGGTTTGCGGCCACCCCGTCCAGTGCGCCTTTCTGCTCTTTGCCTGCGCGCTCGGCGGCTTTGATGGTTTCCCAATCCACGGTCTGCTGTTCGGCGGATTTGTCACGGGATTCGTCGCCGAAGACATGCGGGTGGCGGGCAACCATCTTGTCCGACATCGTGCGTACCACGTCCTGAAAGCTGAAATGCCCTGCTTCTTCAGCCATTTGCGCGTGGAAGACGGATTGGAACAGCAGATCGCCCAACTCTCCCTTCAACTCGTCATAGGCGTTTCGTTCGATAGCGTCCGCGACCTCATAAGCCTCTTCGATCGTGTAGGGCGCGATGGTCGAGAAGTCCTGTTCGATGTCCCACGGGCAGCCGTTTTCTGGGTCGCGCAGGCGGCGCATGATTTCCAGCAAACGCTCGATACCCGCATCGCTGTCATGGATCAGAGGATTTTCGGCCATTGCGAACCCTTTCTTTCCGGTGTCAGATGCATCCATTCCGCAGTCAGGATCAGGAGTCCACCCCAGATGCCCGTCGTCAACCGAATTGCCGATTTCTCTGCCGATATGGCCGCGTGGCGGCAGCACCTGCATTCCATCCCCGAACTAGAGTTTGAATGTCATGAGACGGCAGCCTTTGTCGCAGAGCGCTTGCGTGAATTTGGCGTGGATGAAATGCACGATGGGATCGCCAAAACCGGTATTGTGGCAATCATCAACGGGCAGACCGAAGGCCCGACCATCGGCTTGCGTGCCGATATGGATGCGTTGCCGATCCCCGAGGAGACCGGTGTCGAATATGCCTCGAAGAAGCCCGGCAAGATGCACGCCTGCGGCCACGACGGGCACACCGCGATGTTGCTGGGGGCCGCACGTTATCTGGCTGAGACACGGAACTTTGCGGGCCGCGTCGCGTTGATTTTTCAACCTGCCGAAGAAGATGGCGGCGGTGCCGGTGTAATGGTCGAAGAGGGGATCATGGACCGGTTCGACATTTCTGAGATCTATGCGCTGCACAATGCGCCGGGGATTCCTGTGGGAGATTTTCACACGACACCGGGTCCAATTATGGCAGCGGTGGACACGTTTCACGTTTATATTCAGGGGGTTGGTGGGCACGGGGCTATGCCGCATGAGACACGCGATCCTGTGATGGCCGCCTGTGGTATCGCGCAGGCGATCCAGACCATTGTCAGCCGAAACCACTATGCTTTGGATGATCTGGTCGTCTCGGTCACGCAAATCCACACCGGTACAGTTAATAACGTGATTCCGGATACGGCCTACATCAACGGTACCGTGCGTACCTTTGATCCGGCCGTTCAGAAAATGGTAATGGAACGGATGGAGCAGATCGTGCAGGGGCAGGCGGCCTCTTACGGGGTTGAGGCCCGGTTTGACTATGAGGTGAATTACCCAGCCACGATCAACGACGTTGAAAAGGCAGGTTTCGCCGCTGGCGTGGCCCGCGAAATCTCAGGCGCTGACCGCGTGACTGCCAATGCGGGTCGCGAGATGGGGGCCGAGGATTTCTCGTACATGCTGCAAGCTAGACCGGGCGCCTATCTGTTCCTTGGGCAGGGCGAGGGAGCTGGTCTGCACCATCCGAAATACAATTTCAACGACGAGATCGCGCCGGTGGGAGCTTCGTTCTTTGCACGGATCGTGGAAAAGGCGCAGCCGCTGGGTTGATAGGGGAAAGACATGGCACTGGAAGACGCAAAAAATCAGGTGGATGAGGCGTTCACCAACCCGGACCTCAAAGGGTTGTCATTCGAGAACACCTTTGGCGGCGCTACCTCGTTTCTGCGGCGGCTTTACACCAAGGATCTGAAGGGTGTCGATATTGCCGTGACCGGTGTGCCGTTCGACCAGGCGGTGACCAACCGCCCCGGCACCCGGCTGGGGCCCCGGGCCATCCGAGAGGCCAGCGCGCTGCAATCACCGGATGCGCCCTATGGCTGGCCATTTGATGCGCTCAGCGAGTTGGCTATCGTGGACTATGGGGATGTGGCCTATGACTACGCCAATATCCCGGCTTTTCCGGATACTCTGACCGATCACATCCGAACCATTCTGGAGGCCGACGTGGCCTCGGTTTCACTGGGTGGGGATCACTATATCAGCTTCCCGATCCTGAAAGCCTATGCCGAGAAATACGGCCCCATGTCTCTGCTGCAATTCGATGCGCATACGGATACCTGGGCCGATGACGACATGACCCGCGTGGATCACGGAACCATGTTCTACAAGGCGGTTAAGTCGGGGATCGTCGACCCCAAACGCTCGGTTCAGGTTGGCATCCGCACCACCAACGAGGATACGTTGGGTGTCAATATCATCGACGCACGCGAGGTTTACGAGTCCGGCCCCGCCGCCGTGGCGCAAAAGATCAAGGGCATCCTCGGCGACAGCCCTGTTTACCTGAGCTTTGACATCGACGGCCTGGACCCGGCTTTTGCTCCCGGCACCGGCACACCAGTCTGGGGCGGGCTGAGTTCCATTCAGGCGCAGATCATCCTGCGCGACATCGCCGGGATCAACATCAAGGGCGGCGACGTAGTCGAGGTCTCTCCACCCTATGATACATCCGGCGCAACGGCGATTGCCGGGGCTCATGTGGCGACCCAGATCATTTGCCTTTTGGGGTGGAACAAGCTGGTATGAAAATCCAAAAGGCGCTGATCTGGTGCTGCATAGTTACGATTGGCCTGCCCATAGGCTATTTCGGACGTGAATATTTTCACCAACCCGTGGACCGTGTTCAATCCGCGCTTGATCTGTTTGAAACGTATTGCTTACCGTTCGCAGAAGGACGATTTCTTGAGCCAGATGAGGCACTTGTTCCGTTAAGGTCGGTAGAAGGTTATACTTGGGCCGATCCTCAATCCGTGATGCTGCTACGCTATTCGCGACGAGAATGTAGTTTAACGGACACGCTGCGCGCGTTAGATGCGCGATCTGCGAAGGAGATGGATGAGCGGGTCTCGGTTTTTGTCGAAAGAGTGTTTTCACATCTGGTCCGCGACCCTGAAGGCTTAATCGAGGCATGGCCGGCATTTATGGTTTGGCAGAGCCACCCTCGAGACGACAAAAGACGCCGCATAGTGGTTTATGCGCGGTGGGATTTTGATGAAGACGCACAGATGTCGTTAAGCTTTTCTTATCCAAATAATGATGATGTTTCGGAAAATTTGCGCGAACTTCGAAAGGGTTCGTAAAGCAAACACTCTGGGGCTTGTCGAGGAAGAAAATGACTGACTTTAACCAACCCATCAGCGGCAATGATCTGGCGCGGTTTTCTGGGCCGAATACATTCATGCGCTTGCCGCAGGCGGATACGTTGGCCGGGCTGGATGTGGCCGTTCTGGGCATTCCGATGGATATCGGTACCTCGTGGCGGTCGGGTACGCGGTTCGGGCCAAAGCAAATTCGCAGTGAAAGTGCGATGATCCGGCCCTATAACATGGCCAACTCCGCGGCGCCGTTCGACAGTCTGCAAATTGCGGATATCGGCGATCTGGCGATCAATACGTTTTCGTTGGCCGATAGCCTTAAGATCATCAAGGAAAGCTATGACGCCATTCTGGCGCAGGGTGTGACACCCGTTGCGATGGGAGGGGACCACTCGATCACCCTGCCGATCCTGCGGGCAATCGCGGCCAAACACGGCCCGGTGGCGTTGGTGCATGTTGACGCCCATGCGGATGTGAATGACGAGATGTTCGGCGAAAAGGAAACCCACGGTACAGTGTTTCGTCGCGCCTACGAAGAAGGGCTGATCGTCCCCGACAAGACCTTCCAGATCGGCATTCGCGGCTCGGGCTATGCTGCCAGCGATTTTACCGAGGCCAAGGGCTGGGGCTTCCGCCAGTTCCCGGCGTGGGAGTTGTGGCAGCAGAACCTGACTGAGATCGGTTCACAAATCCGCAAAACGGTCGGGGACCACCCAACCTATATTTCCTATGACATCGACAGCCTGGACCCGTCCTTTGCACCCGGCACCGGCACACCCGAGATCGGAGGCCTGACGACACCGCAGGCGCTGCAACTGATCCATGCACTGGCCGGAATGAACGTGGTGGGCTGCGATCTGGTTGAGGTTTCTCCGCCCTATGACCCCTCGGGCAACACGGCGCTGACGGCCGCGAACCTGCTGTTCGAGATGCTGTGCATCCTGCCCGGCGTGACGCAACGGTAGGGGGATCGCTACCTTGTCCGGCGCGCCGTTGCGAATAATGCTTTCGAAAAGAACGGATTCGGGATGAAGAAGAAGGTGTTTTGGCTGATCGTCGGTTCGGTGGTGCTTGTGGGTGCCTATATTCGTTTGGCCCCATCCGACCCCGGGATATGGCATGTGGCACCTGTGGGCGGGGCCGATCTCGACATGCAAGGCGGCGCCCTTCGGGTGATAGAAACCGGGCCGGACGGCCTGGCCCGGCTGGACGCCATTGCAAAGGCGACGCCACGCACCACGGTGCTGGCCGGATCGGTGGATGAGGGGATGATCACCTATGTCACCCGAACCAAGGTGATCGGTTTTCCCGATTACACAACCGTTCAGCAGGACGAGGATACACTTCGAATCCACGCCCGCCTGAGGTTCGGCCGGAAGGATTTTGGCGTGAACAAAACCCGGGTCGATGGGTGGCTGGCGGTTCTTCAATAGGTTGAATTCACGTAATTTATTCCCATATGGGTAGTATGAGTGACTATGAAAGAAAGTGTCAACGCGCAACTGCGGAGCTGGAGAATGCGGGACTACAGGAAAGGGGTGTGACGCCGCCGATTACCCGTATTCTCAGGAAAATCGGGTTCGAGCCACGACCTCAGTATTACCGAACGACAGTATCTCGATTTGCCTATGATCCACTGATCCTTGGTGGCGTTTGGGGGTTGGCAATGTTCTTGGTGACCGATGTTCCAATGTGCTTGCTGGCGATGTTCGTTCTGATGTCCGCTGCATTCGGTTATTTTCTTACGGGATTGTCCGAAATCACGATCCTTCGGCAGCGCAAGCGGCAGAATTTAAGCAACTGGGAAGACTTTTGACACCTATAGGGCGCTAGCAAGATTATTGGGCGCGTCCGGGGTAGGCCTGTCAGTTTGTAAATTTGAAGACAAACACCCCTCCTGCACCTCGCGCCACATCGGTACATTCAGCGACATCTGGCACTGGGCGGTGAACATGCGTCCATCGACCTGCAGGCAGATCATCTCGCCCAACTCGATGCGCGATCCCGATTTATCGGTGCAATAACAGTCTTGTACCTTGCCTTTGGGGCCGACAACATCGGCCATGGCAGGGGTCGCGCACAGCAGGAATACAAGCGCCAAACGTGTCATACGCGTCAGCTTAGCACAGGGACGGCACTTGACCAAAGCTTCGGATTGATAGACACCGCGCGAATGATCCCCGAAGAACGCCTTGAACAGATAACCCAGCGATTCCAGTACCTCGAAGCGGCCATGGCAGACGGCGCCTCGGGCGGCGATATTGCGGCTTTGGCCAAGGAATACTCGGACCTCAAGCCGGTAGTTGATCAGATCATGGCCTGGCGGCAGCTGGTCGCCAATCTGGCCGAGGCCGAGGTGATGCTGGCCGACCCCGACATGAAAGAACTGGCCGAGGAGGAAATCCCCGACCTTCAGGCCCGCATCCCCCAGGCGGAACACGCCTTGCAACTGGCGCTGCTGCCCCGGGATAAGGCCGATGCCCGGCCCGCGATGCTGGAAATCCGTCCGGGCACCGGCGGGGACGAGGCAGCCCTGTTCGCAGGCGACTTGCTGCGCATGTATCAGCGCTATGCCGAAGCACGCGGATGGCAGTTCGAGATTATCGAGGAACAGGCGTCGGACTTGGGCGGGATCAAAGAAGTGGTGGCCCATATAAAGGGCGACAATGTCTTTGCCCGGTTGAAATACGAATCCGGAGTACACCGGGTGCAGCGTGTCCCGGAAACCGAAAGCGGCGGGCGCATCCATACATCGGCCGCCACCGTCGCGGTTCTACCCGAGGCCGAGGATGTGGACATCCAGATTGATGCCAATGACATTCGCATCGACACCATGCGTAGTTCCGGCGCGGGCGGGCAGCACGTGAACACCACAGATTCGGCTGTGCGGATCACGCACCTACCGACCGGTCTGGTGGTGACCAGTTCCGAGAAGTCTCAGCATCGCAACCGCGAGATCGCGATGCAGGTGCTGAAAACGCGCCTGTATGATCTGGAGCGGCAACGCATCGACGGCGAACGCTCTGCGGATCGTGCCAGTCAGGTGGGTTCGGGCGACCGGTCCGAACGGATCAGAACCTATAACTTCCCGCAGGGCCGTATGACAGATCACCGCATTAATCTGACGCTGTATAAGCTGGATCAGGTCATGCAGGGCGATCTGGACGAGGTAATCGACGCGCTGACCGCCGACGATCAGGCGCGTTTGCTGGCGGAGATGGCGCAATGATCGCAGCTTTGACAGCAGCGCAGGCAATGGTCGTCGCCACCGCGCGCCTGCGTGCCGCAGGGGTGGCCGATCCGGCGCGGGACGCACGGGTATTGCTGGCCCATGCCGCACGGATCGAGGCCAGCCGTGTCACGCTGATCGCGCCCGAGGAACTCTCGCCCGAAATTGCCGAACGCTATGACCAGTTGATCTCGCTGCGGGCCATTCGGGTGCCGGTGTCGCATCTGTTGGGTGAGCGTGAATTCTATGGTCGCCAGTTTCGTGTCAGCCGTGACGTGCTGGACCCGCGGCCCGAAACCGAGACCCTGATCGAGGCGGCGCTAAGCGAACCGTTCGAGCATGTGCTGGACCTGGGCACTGGCTCCGGCTGCATCCTGATCACGTTGCTGGCCGAGCGCACCAGCGCCAGTGGGATCGGTGCGGATTTGAGCGAATCCGCCTGTTTGCAAGCCAGCGCCAACGCGGTACAGCATCAGGTGCAGGGACGCGTTGAGATATTGCGCTCGGACTGGTTTGAGAACATTGAAGGCGAATTCGACCTGATTGTTTCAAATCCACCGTATATTTCGCTTTCCGAAATGGACGACCTGTCGCCCGAAGTGCGTGAGCATGAGCCCCGGATGGCCCTGACGGATGAGGGCGACGGGCTTGGCGCATACCGCCATATTGCGGCCGCAGCGCCGGATTTCCTGATGTCGGGTGGGCGGATTCTGGTAGAAATTGGCCCGACACAGGGTCAAAGCGTCGCATCCTTGTTTCAGGCGGCGGGATTGGCCGAAACGCGTATCATTCCCGATCTGGATGGCCGTGATCGTGTAGTTCTTGCCAGATTGCCGTAAATACGGCGTGAGGTGAGGCTGAAAAACGCCGATTAATGTAAAAAAGCTGCAAATTTTTGGACAAACCTCTTGTCTGCGCGCGCTGGACATGCTTACTCAGAGATAGTCGGAGAGGTTGACGCTGTTTCAGCGGGCCCCTGACGCCAAGCCCAAAAAAGTCGACATCGCGTGACGGCTAAAGCCATTGAGCAGTGCAGGACGCGACTTCATCGGCACCGAATGACAAGGCTGACGTAAAGTAAGATGAGATCTTCCAAATCCCGCTCGCGGGCCAAGAATAACCGCAATCGTCCTTCTGGCGGCAACGTTGTTAACCGGGTTTTTGACAGCTCGGGTCCTGAAGGCAAGGTGCGCGGTACGCCCCAGCAAATCATTGATAAATACAATCAGTTGGCGCGCGATGCACAGCTGTCGAATGACCGTGTGGCTGCCGAAAATTTTCAGCAGCACGCCGAGCATTACCTGCGCCTTCTGAGTGAAGCGCAGCGCGAGATGGAAGCGCGTCGCGAGGAGCAGGAGCGCCAGAATCGCGAGCGGCAGGCCGAGCGTGACCGCGAACGCGCCGAACGCCAGGAACGCGAAGCGGCCCGCCAGGCCGACCCGGCCGATGCGCCGCAGCCCGACGTGATGGATTTCGGCGCGCCCGAGGCCGCACCCGAAAGCGGTTTGGTCGAGACGCCGGAAAACAAAGGGTCCGAGTCGGCCCCGGCACCGGAGAAGAAGGAAAAACCTGCTCGTAAGCCCCGGGCTCGTAAACCCAAAGCACCGCCTGCCGAGGATGCGCCCAAGACGGATGGGGACGCGCCGGAAGCAGCCGAGTAAGCGCTGGTACGGAAATTGCAGAAGCCCCGGGATTTCCGGGGCTTTTTCATTTGTACTCAGCCTTTTTTCACTTCACGGGCCAGCGCGCAGAATGCCTCAAGCGGTACTTGCTCGGCCCGTTCCGTGGGCTGGATACCAGCCGCCAAAAGACGATCTTCAATATCCGAGGCGACGCCTTTCAATGAGGCGCGCAGCATCTTACGGCGCTGGTTGAAGGCTGCCGCGACGACGCGTGACAGGGTCGCGGCGTCGGCAGGATAGCGGGGCTCGGGCAGAGCAGTCAGGTGCACCACCGCGCTCGACACTTTTGGCGGCGGGGTGAAGGCACCGGGGGGCAGGGACATGGCGATACGCGCCTCGGCCCGCCATTGGGCGAGGATGGCGAGGCGGCCATAGGCCTTGCTGCCAGGCTGGGCGACGATACGCTCGGCGACCTCGCGCTGGAACATCAGGGTGAGGCTCTGCCAGAAGGGCGGCCATTCGGGTGGGGTCAACCAGCGGACCAGCAACTCAGTGCCAACGTTATAGGGCAGATTGGCCGCTATTCGTATCGGCGGGGTCAGGTGCGCCAGCGGGTCGATTTCCAATGCGTCACCATTGATCACCTCGAGCCGACCGGGATTGGCGGCGGCGATGTCGTTCAAGGCGGCGATGCAGCGGGTGTCTTTTTCGACCGCCACGACTTTGCGCGCGCCTTCGGATAGCAGCCCGCGGGTCAAACCTCCGGGACCGGGGCCGATTTCCAGCACGTCGCAACTCGTCAGGTCTCCGGCCTGACGCGCGATCTTGGCGGTCAGGTTCAGGTCCAGCAGGAAGTTCTGGCCCAGCGACTTGCGGGCTGAGAGCTGGTGTGCTGCGATGACCTCGCGCAGAGGGGGGAGGTTGTCTATTGCGCTCATGATCCGGTTACCGTGGCGCGGGTTTCGGGTAATGCGCCAGAGATTTTTTGACTCTGGCGGGGATATTTGGAGCCAAGTGAAGGATCAAGAGCTTTGTGCCATGCGTTGCGCGAGTTTCAGGGCCTCAATCAGGCTGGTGGGTGTGGCGACGCCTTTTCCCGCGATATCAAGCGCGGTGCCGTGGTCGGGTGAGGTGCGAATGAAGGGCAGGCCCAGCGTCACGTTCACGCCGCGATCAAAATCCAGCGTCTTGATCGGGATCAGCGCCTGATCGTGATACATCGCGATCGCCGCGTCATAAGTCGCGCGAGCGGCGGCGTGGAACATCGTATCCGCGGGGTGCGGGCCGGTGACCGTGTAGCCGTCGGTGGTCAGTGTTTCAATCAGCGGGGTGATCCAGTCCAGCTCTTCCCGGCCCATCTTGCCGCCTTCGCCCGCATGAGGGTTCAGTCCCGCAACGGCGATGCGGGGATGTGAGATACCGAACTGGCGGCGCAGGCCGTCGGCAGTGATGGAGATGGTTTCGCACAGCAGATCCGGTGTCAGGGCCGAGGGTACTTGCGAAAGAGGGATATGAATGGTTGCGGGCACCACGCGCAATTGGTCGCTGGCCAACATCATCACCACGTGTTTGCGATCCGCGAGGGTGGCCAGAAACTCTGTATGGCCGGGATAGCCAAACCCCGCCCCGTCGATCAGGGCCTTCTTGTGGATGGGCGCAGTGCATAGCGCCGAGGCCGCACCGGATCGTACCAGCGAGACACCCTGTTCAATAGCGTCGATGACGTAGGGCGCGTTGGCCGGGTCCGGCTGACCCGGAACGTTGGGGGCAGGAAACTCCAGATGCAGAGCCGGCAGGGCGTTGGCGCAGATATTCGCCGCCTCGGAAGGGTGCGTGATGCGCGCAACCGGTGTGTCGGACGGCAAATGGGTGGCGTCACCGATATAGAAAAACGGGCAGGTGTCGCGCAGTTCCGACCAGGCTTTGGCTGCGATTTCCGGACCTATACCGGCCGGGTCTCCGCAGCTGAGCGCGATCGGGGTTGTCATTGTTCGATTATGGTTGCTTCGGCGCGAAGCTGCGCCAGCAGGCTGTTCGCAAAGGCCTCGAGCCGTTGTTGGGTAAGCGCGTTTGCCACGTCTGTGCGCGTCGTCTCTTCGCCCAGGTCGCGGGTACGGGTGCAGAGCATCAGGAACATCAATGTCTGGCCGTTGTTTCGGGTCAGCGTTGTGGAGACTTCGTTCAGATCCAGCTTGGCAAGCTCCAGCGCCACATCGCGGGGGATCTCGCCAGGGCTGGCCTGAATACGCTGCAGCACTTCGGCGGGCTGATCCTTGGCAATGCCGTAGAGGTCATCGCAATTGTCGATCTCTTCCCTCAGCCGGGCCGCCTTGGCCAAGGTGTCGGCACTGCGGCCACCGGGCATGTTGTAGACTGCATAATCAATTTCGGAATAGCGGGTGGTGCCTGTCGCAACCTCGCGCAGGCCGCGCATCTGGAACAGAGCGATGGCATTGGGCAGGGTCAGTGGTTGGGTGATATCGCCGTTTTTCAGCCCGATGATCACCGGTTGCAGCGCCGGTGGCAGGCTCGAGAGGTTCAGCCAGTCCAACCGTCCGCCATTATCGCGCGTGGCAGCGGCCGAATATTGAGTCGCTGCAGCTGAAAAAGCATCAAAGCCTTCCAACTGGGAAATCTCCTCGGCCAGCAACTCGGCCTGTGCCACGGTCTGCTGGTTCACCGGGATGATGATTTCTGACAACAGGACCTGCAGGCCGCCGCTGTCGGTTTGTCCCAGCGCGCGGTTGATCTCGTCATCGGTCGGGCGCGCCTGCGACAGGAAACGCGCGCTGACATAGTCGCGCCAGGTAATTTGATCGGCGACGAAATCACGAACTGTTTCACGATCGACGCCCTGATCGGCCAGCAATTGCAGGAACTGA
This sequence comes from Ruegeria sp. BF7, assembly GCF_056538605.1. Classification (NCBI taxonomy): domain Bacteria; kingdom Pseudomonadati; phylum Pseudomonadota; class Alphaproteobacteria; order Rhodobacterales; family Roseobacteraceae; genus Ruegeria; species Ruegeria sp. BF7. The sequence continues at coordinate 317,385 of NZ_JBQFTM010000001.1, forward strand.
TCGGTCGACAACTGTCCTCGCGCGGCAAATTCGTCGATGCCGACTTGAATGTCTTCGGGCGCGGCCTGAACTCCGGCGTCGCGCATGACCTGTTTGCGCAGCCGCTCGTCTATCAAAGTCTTGCGCACTGCGTCCTCAGACGCGCCGGGTGCACCCAGAGCGGTCAGGAACTGTTGCCGCTGGTCCAGCTCGTACCACGTGATGATATCCTGGTTGACCTTGATCGCCGGCGAAAACAGGCTTTGCGCATCGGCCTGAGGCGACGTCAAAGCCAGCATTGCCCCGACCAGCAAAGGGGTGACCGGTTTTAGCCAACCGGAGCGAAGGAAACTGGTGAAACCTGAAATCAACTGCATCTTCTCTTGTACTGTTGGCCGCCACTGTTAACGGAATAACCCGTCAGGGCTACGGTAAAGCCGAATTCTGTCGAAGGCTCAATACTTGATGACGAGGTATAGCGCCTGCTGACGTTCATGTTAACCTGCACACATTCATTCTGATACGTGACCCCCAACCCATAACGGATCGGTTCGGATTCGCTCAGGTCATAGCGTGCCAGGGCGGTTGTGTTCCAGTTCTGATCCACACGGTAACGTCCGGTCAACCAGACCTCGGAAATCTCGTCATCCACGTTTTCCGCCGGATCGGGCTCTTGCCAGACATAACTGCCGGTGACGCCCATTTCTGATTGCTGCCATGCGGCACGAAGTTCGGCCTTGGCAAAGCTGAAATCCCCGTTCAGAAGGCCGCGTCCGGCCAGAGACCAGCCATTTGGGGTCTGAATCTGACCGGCCAGCAACAGATCCGAGCTCGTGCCCTGCAAACCGGAGGTCAGGTTGAAATTTGGATCCGCATCGGCGCGAAACACCTGGCCGATCGTGGCCAAAGCCCGCCAGTTGCCGGCGGAATAGCGCGACCAGTTGACGCCAATGACGCCGGTCAAGCCGTCTTCGCGCTGGTCCGGTGCCGGAAATCGGGACAATGACAACAGGTTACCCTGATCGAATTCCTGAAAGGTGCTTTCGTCGTTGGGGACATCGTCGTCGGTCACATGGGTCCAGCCAACCTGCGCAATCGGTTCAAGAATCTGGGTCGCTCCGGACGTTTCCCGTTTTCGCATCGGATAGCGCAGCGTCAGCGCCGCACGGGGCGTGGCCCGGGTCACCTGATCTGGGAAATTGCTGTCGTGGCGTATGTTGAACGTATCAACTGACGTACCCACACGCGCCTCAGCCCGCAGACCTGACGCGTAGGTCCAGTTGCGCAGCCATTCCGCATCAAAGGTGGCGCGGGCGATATCGCGGCCGAGGACGTCTTCATCGCTGGTACGCTCATGCGCGTGCGTGATGAAGCTCAGCCGGACCTCGCCGCCCAGAGTCGTGGGGAACATGCGTTTCTGATAGTACAGGTCGAAGATCCGGGACGGGATTTCATCCTGGTTTTCGCTATCGCGCAGAGTTTTGTAGTGGATAAAACTGGTGCGGAAGGCAGTGTCGCGCCTGATCCGCTCAAGGGCGATCTCGCTTCGCAGCCGGTCAAGATCAGGCAGGCCGTAGTCAGCCAGATAGGCGTCGTCGGACGTGGTTCTGACGTTGAACAGGAATCGGTATCCGTCGTTCAGGTTGAACCAGCCATTGGCAAACAGGTATCCCCGATCCTCGCCCTGTTGCAGGTCGTCGCGGGTATATGCGCCCTCAAGCTGGATGCGACCGTTCTTGAACGCCTGCCGATAGCGCAGTCCAAGCGTTTTGGTCTTGGACGAGACATAGGGGGTCAGCGTCAGGTCCTTGTGGTCCCCCAACTTGATGAAATAGGGCACCTGTACTCCGGTTCCCAGTTGTGATGTTGTCCGGATCGATGGCACCAGAAATCCGGTTGCGCGTTCCAGGGTCGGGTCCGGCAGCCGCAAATAGGGGAAATAGAACACAGGCACGTCCAGCACCCGCAGCTGCGCCCCTTCAAAATAGAGCTGACGCTCCAGTTGATCGTGCGTGACTTTTCGCGCGCGAATCTGCCAGATCGGTGGTTTGCCATTGGCGCAGACGTGGCACGAGGTGGCAGAGACCTTGCTGAACTGCGTGTATCTGCCCGCCGCGCGGGTGGCCTGAACCGAGGCGATTTGAACCTGCTGGTCAAACACCATCCGGGCACCGATCAGCAGACCGTTCTGAATACTGTCATCCAGTTCCGCCGAATCTGCCAGGATCGTCGTCGCGCCTGCCTCATCGATCCGGATCGGACCCTCCAGCGACAGCGCACCGGTCTCGCGGTCATAAGTGATGCGGTCGGCAGTGATTTTGACATCGCCCTGAAAGGCCTCGACATTGCCTTCGGCCACCAGCACGCGTTCGGGCGTGATGAAAATCTCGTCCGCGACCAGCAGGGCGGGCTGGTCTTCCTGTTGGACATCCTGCGCCGGACCGGGAGTAGGTTGGGTTTGGCCCACGGCACCGGTTGGCAGTGCCAGAGCAACGGCGCCTGACAGCAGAAGATGGGATATGATCCGCATCAGCCGTCCTCCGCATGAAGCAGAAGGCCGAGGGACAGAAGAATGGCTGCAAAGGGCGGAGCCCAGGCCGCGACGACGATTGGCAATTGACCGTTTTCCCCGAGTATTTGGGCAAAGTTGCGAACGAAATAGATGGCAAAGCCCAGTAGAACGGCGGACAGAACCGCTATGCCAGTGCCGCCAAAGCGCACATGGCGCATGGTGAAGGCCGCGCCGATCATCACCATCGCCATCAGAAATAAGGGCCGCGCAAGCTGTACCTGCAGCCAGACCTCATATTGTTTGGTGGAAAACCCAGCTTCGCGGAGGTCGCGGATCAGTTGAGGCAGGTCGTAGACCGAGACCGAATCCTGCTGACCCAGCGTGTCCAGAATGCGTTGCCGTGTCAGGGTGGTCGGGATTTCGATCTGCGCGTGCGCCTTGGCGACGGCTTCGGGGTTCACGTCATCGGCCAGAGACCAGATTTTTGCGTTGGACAGAATCCACGAACCGTTTGACAGCCGCGCCCGATTGGCAACGATCTGCTGCGTCGGTTTGCCATCCGGCGAAAACGAGATGATTGTTACCCAGATCAGCTCCAGCGTATCAGCATTCGTGGTGCCGCGGGCATGAATAACTGATTGCCCATCTGCCGATCCCTGACGCAGCCAAAGCCCTTCGCTGGTGATGGACAGGACGGAGTCGCCATTGTTCTTATAGGTGTCGGAGAGGCGCCGAAACTCCTCGGACGTGGCGGCGGTAATCGGGTTCAGCAAGGCGACTGCAAGAGCACCGATCACCAGCGCCAGTGTCACGGGCGCCAGCAGCGCCCGGATCCCCGACCGCCCGATGGCGCGGGTCACCACCAGTTCCGAGCTGCGCGCCATCCCGACAAACAGTGCGATGGTAGACAAGATCACCAGCAGCGGAAGCATTTCGCTGATCGCCGCTGGTGTATTCAGCAAGGTCAGGTGCAACAGTGCGCCGAAGGACAGGTTTTCCGAGTCGAACCGGCGGGCCTGTTCGACCAGGTCGATCAGAATCAGCAGGGTCAGGAAAATGCCGCCGATGACCAGAAAGCTTTGAATGAACCGGCGGGCGAAATAGCGGTCGAGGATCACGAATGCGCCTCCGCCCAGCGGGCATTCTTGGGGAAACGGGCGATCATCGGGCCGGATTCACCGTCGCCTGCGCGGATGCGCACCGGCTTATGCCTGCCCTGTCTCGCCAACTCGTTCTCCCCCGATCCTGCCGGAATTTTTCGGGGACTGTAATGCAATTGGTACGCGGGGAAAACTGCTATCTGGTCAAGCCGCCCGGCGCGGGCTAGGTCTTGGGGAACAGATTTTGAGGAGTTTGCAATGAGCAGTCTTGTACCGATCCGGTTTCAAACCTTTGACGTGGACATAATGGCACAGGCGGAAGGGCGTGTGGTTGTGATCGTATCGCCCGAGGGCAAAATGAGCCCTGCGGTGCGTCGCGCCAATCGTCTGACCCGCGGTGCGGTTGCTCGGCTGATCGAAAGCGCCCGCTTCGAAAAGGTCAAATCGGGTGATGTGATCTCGCTGGCGTGGCCCGGCGGTATGGCGGCCGAGGCGCTGGACATCGTGGTTCTGCCGCGCCGTCCCGACACGGCCGAGGCGCGCAGGGCCGGTGCCGCGCTGGCCAAGCTGGCTGGAGGTAAAGCCCTGCTGGTGATGGCGGGCAATCAGGTGCGCACCGAGGACATCGCCATGGGCATCGCCCTGCGCAGCTATGATTTCGATGCGCACAAGACCAAGGAACCGGACGAGGTCGGAACCGTTACAATCAGCCACCAGAAGGCCGATGAGGTCGAGGCCGCCTTTGCCCCGCAATACGCTGTGGCCGACGGTGTGCGTATGACCCGCGACCTGATCAACGAACCCGCCAATATTCTAACCACCACCGAATTCGCCGACCGTCTTGCTGAGATGGAGGCGCTGGGGCTCGAAGTCGAAGTGCTGGAAGAGGACAAACTGGCCGAACTTGGCATGCGTACGCTGCTGAGCGTGGGGCAGGGCTCGGTCAGCCCCTCGAAGGTTGTGGTGATGCAGTGGAACGGTGGCGATAAGGACGACGCACCGCTGGCCTTGGTCGGCAAGGGGGTTGTGTTCGATACCGGTGGTATCTCGCTCAAGCCCGCGGGCGGTATGGAAGACATGACCATGGACATGGGTGGCGCGGGTGTCGTCGCGGGCACCATGCGCGCGTTGGCCAAGCGCAAGGCCAAGGCCAATGTGGTCGGGCTGGTGGGTCTGGTCGAGAACATGCCCTCAGGCAACGCGACCCGTCCGGGTGACGTGGTCAAATCGATGAAGGGCGACACGGTCGAGATCATCAACACGGATGCCGAGGGCCGTTTGGTTCTGTGCGACGTGATGTGGTACGCGCAGGAGCGGTTCCAGCCCGTGGGCATGATTGATCTGGCAACGCTTACCGGTGCGATCATCATCGGTCTGGGGCATGAGAATGCGGGTGTTTTCTCGAACAACGACACGTTCTGCGATGCCTTCCTGAAATCGGCCAAGGTCGAGGACGAGGGTGCATGGCGTATGCCGCTGGGCGAGGCCTATGACAAGCAACTGAAATCGCGCATCGCGGACATGAAGAACGTGGGCGGTCGCCCGGCGGGCTCGATCACCGCCGCGCAGTTCCTGCAGCGGTTCGTGAAAGAGGAGACGCCGTGGATTCACCTCGATATCGCGGGTGTGGCGTCAGTGTCGTCCGAGACCTCTTATGCGCCCAAAGGGGCCACTGGCTGGGGCGTTCGCGCACTCAGCCGTCTTGTGCAGGACAATTTTGAGTAATCCTATGGGCGCCGTATATTTCTACCACCTGACCCGGCAACCGCTGGAACACACCTTGCCGGTTCTGTTGGATAAGGCGCGACAGTCCGGGTGGAAGATCGCCGTGCGGGGCACCGATCCCGCACGGATGGACTGGCTGGATGAAAAGCTGTGGCTGGGACCTGACGAAGGTTTCCTGCCACATGGCCGCGAAGGTGGCGCGCATGACGCGGCGCAGCCCATTTTGCTGACAACCGGACCCGTGGCCGCCAATGAACCGGCCTGTGTCATGGCCGTGGACGGGGCACCGGTGGACCCGGATGAAGTGACGGCGTTGGAACGGGTCTGTATCCTGTTCGACGGCAATGATGGCGAAGCCGTTCAGCAAGCGCGGGGACAATGGAAAGCCCTGACCGGCGCGGGCTGCGCGGCGCAATACTGGTCCGAGGAATCGGGCCGGTGGGAGAAAAAGGCCGAGGCATAAGTCGCGGGCTAAAAAAGAACCTCAGGAGAGCGACAGATGGAAATGAAGCCGTTGGGCCGCACCGGCATTATGGTGACCGACCTTTGTCTTGGCACGATGACCTTTGGCACGCAGACCTCTGAGGCCGATGCCCACACGCAAATGGACATGGTGCTGGAAGCCGGAATCAATTTCGTCGACACCGCAGAGATGTACCCGGTCAACCCAATCTCGAAAGAAACCGTGGGCCGTACCGAAGAGATCTTGGGCAATTGGAACGGCGCCAACCCGTCGCGGCGGGGCGACTATGTTCTGGCGACCAAGCATTCGGGCGCTGGGTTCGCTCATGCCCGCGATGGTGCGTGGATTTCGGGTGAAACCATTCCCGATGCGATTGAAGGCTCACTGCGGCGCTTGCAGACGGATTGCATTGACCTCTACCAGTTTCACTGGCCGAACCGGGGCAGTTACATGTTCCGGCAGAACTGGAACTATTCGCCATCAGGACACAACACCAACGAAGTTCTGGACAACATGCAGGACTGCCTCGCGGCGCTGCAGGCGCAGGTCGACAAGGGCAACATTCGCGCTTTTGGCCTGTCGAACGAAAGCGCCTGGGGCACCGCGCAATGGTTGCGGATTGCCGAGCAGATGGGCGCGCCGCGGGTGGCTTCAGTGCAGAACGAATACTCACTGCTTTGCCGTCATTTCGATACGGATATGGCGGAACTCAGCGTACACGAGGGTGTAGGGCTTATGGCTTTTTCTCCACTGGGAGCGGGCTTTCTGACCGGCAAATATCAGGGTGGAGCAGTTCCCGAAGGTTCGCGAATGTCGTTGGTAGCCGAGATGGGCGGGAGGAAATCAAATCGGGTCTTTGATGCAGTTGCAGCCTATCTTGAGATCGCCGATCGGCATGGGCTGGACCCGGTTCACATGGCGCTGGCCTGGTGTCAGACGCGACCGTTCATGATGTCCGCTATTTTTGGAGCGACCACCGTGGCTCAGTTAGAGCATATTCTGGCTGGAAAAGACCAACGGTTGTCGGATGAGGTCGTGGCCGAGATTGGCCAGACGCACCGCGCGTATCCGATGCCGTATTAGGGGGATTGCCCCCGCTGCGTTGTAGGCAATCCGGGGGTATATTTCTGGCCTTTGTAAGAGGATTCCGTCAGTGATGGGTAGGCTGCGTGCGCTCTTGCCTCAGGTCGCGGGCCGACAGGCCGTGGGCGGTGCGGAAGGCGCGGGCGAAGCTGGACTGAGAGGCGAACCCCGTAGCAAGCGCCACGTCCATCAGCGGTAAGTCGGTGTCGGTGACCAGACGGCGGGCCTCGGCCAGGCGCAATTGCAGGTAGTGATCCTGCGGCGTGGTATTCAGGCGCAGGCGGAATTGCTGTTGCAGGGTGCGGGGGCTGGTGCCCAGGGTTTCGGCAATATCAGCCAGCGGAAGCGGCTCGTCGAGGGACGATTGCATCAGCGAATTCGCCTTGGAAGTCAGGGCGGTATGGCGATGAGGGGCTCCGGTCCGGCTTTGCGGTTTTGCGGGGTCCGGCATACCGTCATAAAGGAACAGGCCGGACACACGCGCGGCAAAACCTGCGCCGTGGCGGGCGGCGATGATGTGCAGCATCATTTCGACTGCCGGAATCGCACCACCTGACGTTAGGCGGTTACCCGACACGGTGAACCGGTCAGGTCGCACGTCCACTTGGGGGAAACGGGCCGCAAAATTGTCGAGGTCTTCCCAATGGGTCGTGGCGGTGTGGCCGTCGAGCAGTCCGGCCTCGGCGAGCAGCCAGGGCCCCCCGTCAATGCCGGCCATCGTCGCGCCGGTGCCCGCGATGCGGCGCAGGCCGGCCAGCAGGCTGGGTGTGGCGTGGCGCGCCAGCTGGAATCCGGCCACCACGATCATCAGATCACAACTTTGCAACCTTGCCAGGGGGATGCCCGGCACGCTCAGCGCGCTTGTCAGCATCGCTGGTTCTGCTGTTGCGGTCACATAGTCCCAATCGAATGCCGGACGGTCAGCCAACCGGTTGGCAGCGCGCATCGGATCAACAGCCGAGGCGAAGCTGAGCGTATTGCATTCGTCCAGCACCAGCACCGCCGTTTTCAGGGCGCGATGTTCGGGTTGGAGTATGTTTTTTGCGGATTTCATCAAGTTCGATTCGCATTCTGGCAAGTGTTTCTACAAGGCTGCGTCAGAGTTGAGGGTAACGCAATTCGGAATCCGGGGAGAAGCCTGGGGAAAACCCACGGTAAAACCGGGTATAACTTGGGGAAAACGTCATGCCTCTGGAAATGAACCGCGAAGTCTTCATCACCTGCGCCGTTACCGGCTCTGGTGGAACACAGGATCGCAGCCCGCACGTGCCGCGCTCGCCGCAGCAAATTGCCGATAGTGCTATTGCCGCGGCCAAGGCGGGGGCGGCCGTGGTGCATTGCCATGTGCGGGACCCCGAGACCGGTGCACCCAGCCGCCGTCTGGACCTGTATCGTGAGGTGACGGACCGTATTCGCGATGCCGAAGTGGACGTGGTACTGAACCTGACCGCCGGGATGGGCGGGGATATCGTGTTCGGTGGCGTCGAAAACCCATTTCCGGTCAACGAGGCGGGGACCGATATGATCGGGGCCTCGGAGCGAGTCGCCCATATCGCCGAGTGCCTGCCCGAGATCTGCACTCTGGACTGCGGCACCATGAACTTTGCCGAGGCCGATTATGTCATGACCAACACCCCCGGCGCGTTACGCGCGATGGGGCAGATGATGACCGATATGGGCGTGAAGCCCGAGATCGAAGCGTTTGACACCGGTCATCTGTGGTTTGCCAAGCAATTGGTGAAAGAAGGGATTCTGGAACCTAATGCTCTGGTCCAGCTGTGTATGGGAGTGCCGTGGGGCGCGCCGGATGATCTGAACACCTTCATGGCCATGGTGAACAATGTGCCGGACGACTGGACCTTCAGCGCGTTTTCATTGGGGCGTAACCAGATGGCCTTTGCGGCGGCCGCGGTCCTTGCGGGAGGCAATGTGCGCGTAGGTCTGGAAGACAATCTGTGGCTGGACAAGGGCGTGCTGGCGGAGAACTGGCAACTGGTAGAGCGTGCCGGAACCATCATCGAAAACATGGGCGCGCGGGTGATCGGTGCTCAGGAAGTGCGTGACAAGCTGGGGCTGGTGAAGCGAGCGCCGGTCAGTGCGTAAAGCGGCAAAACTCGGCGTGACAAACGTTTTCTAGGGCGGTAGCGAGTTAAGAATGACTATACTGTTTTTCTTTTCTCTTCTCGTCGCGTCGATGCTTGGCTTGACTGCTTATCTTCAATCTGAAGCCCGTTGGTGGACCGGCCCCGCATGGGCTGTTCTTCTGGTCGTTTTGGGTTATTTGGCCGCTTATTTTGTGCCGCTGACCGAAGCGACCGGCTTTACATCACCTGCCGCCTTTCTTGTAGTTGGCGCTTGGTGGTGTGCTGTCATCATTGGGATCGGAAGCGTTTCAGCGCTTGTTTTGCGTCGCTTCCGCAACGCAGGCCAAGTTGCCGGGATCGCCTTTTTAGGCGGTTGGATGTTGACGTTTCTCTGGTTCCTGACCGGAGGATTTATCTGAATGAAAGAGCGAAATGACAAATACAGCAGCGATCATTGGCGGCGGTGTTATCGGCGGCGGATGGGCCGCGCGGTTTCTTCTGAACGGTTGGAATGTTCGGATCTTTGACCCGGACCCCGAGGCCGAGCGCAAGATTGGCGAGGTTCTGGACAACGCCCGGCGGTCGCTGCCCGGACTGAGCAATGTGCCTTTGCCGCCCGAAGGCGCGCTGACTTTCCATGATGACATGGCTGAGGCGGTGCAGGATGCAGCGTGGATTCAGGAAAGCGTGCCCGAGCGGCTGGACCTGAAACTGAAGGTCTACAAGGGCCTGCAAGAGGCATGTGATCCAAGCGCGATCATTGGCTCTTCGACAAGCGGGTTCAAACCGTCCGAATTGCAGTACGGTGCTCTGCGCCCGGAACAGATCGTGGTGACGCATCCGTTCAACCCGGTTTACTTGTTGCCGCTGATCGAATTGGTGCCTACGGACAAAAACGCACCCGAAATGATTGAACGCGCGCAGCAGCTACTGAAATCGGTCGGTTTCTTCCCGCTGCATGTCAAAAAGGAAATCGACGCGCATATCGCCGACCGTTTCCTTGAGGCCGTGTGGCGCGAGGCACTGTGGCTGGTCAAGGACGGCATCGCCACGACGGAAGAAATCGACGAAGCGATCCGCATGGGCTTTGGCATCCGCTGGGCGCAGATGGGCCTGTTCGAAACCTACCGCGTGGCGGGGGGCGAGGCCGGGATGCGGCATTTCATGGCACAGTTCGGGCCTGCGTTAAAATGGCCATGGACCAAGCTGATGGACGTGCCCGAGTTCACGGATGAGCTGGTCGACATGATTGCCGATCAGTCGGATGCGCAATCGGGGATGCATTCGATCCGCGAATTGGAGCGTATTCGTGACAACAACCTTGTTGGCATGATGCGGGCCCTGAAGGCGCAGAACTGGGGTGCGGGCGCGGTGCTGAACCAGCATGACGCGGCGCTGAAACCCGGCGCGTTGCCGACGATGGAGCAGGCTGATCTGAGCCAGCCGATCCTGACCGTTTCCCGCGCGGTGCCCTTGGACTGGACCGACTATAACGGTCACATGAACGAGGCGCGCTACCTTGAGGCCTTCGCGGACGCGACCGACCGGTTCATGGAGATCATCGGCTGTGACGCGGACTATATCGCCTCGGGCGGCAGCTATTTCACTGCCGAAAACCACATCCGCTACATCGATGAGGTTCACGCGGGCGCAAAGATCGAGATTCGCACGCAGATGCTGCTGGGGCAGGGTAAGAAGCTGCATGTCTTCCACAGCATGTATGAGGGCGACAAGCTGATCGCTACAGGAGAAAGCTTCCTGCTGCATGTCAGCCTTGAAACCCGTCGCCCCAGCGCTCCTTCGGCCGAAATCGAGGCCGCAATGGCCCGTATCGCCGAATCACAGGCCGGTTTGCCGTATCCGGAAGGCGCCGGTGCCGCGATCCGGAAACCAGCATGAGCGGGCGCGTTCTGATCACCGCCGGTGCTTCGGGCGTTGGTCGGGCCATGGCTAAAGCCTTCGATGCAGCTGGCGCGCAAGTGTGGGTGGCGGATGTGGACAAGGCCGCGCTGGACGGTTGTCCTGGGCATTGGCAGCGCTCGGACGTGGACGTGGCGGACGAAACTGCCGTTTCCACGTTGTTCGCAGACATCGAAGCTACGTGGGGCGGGTTGGATACGCTTTGTGCAAATGCAGGCGTTGCTGGCCCAACCGCTTTGGTCGAGGACGTGGCGCTGGATGAGTGGCGGTTCTGTCTAGCGGTCAACCTAGAGGGGGCGTTCCTGTGCGCGAAATACGCGGCACCGATCCTCAAACGGCAACGCGGCGGAGCGGTACTGATCACGTCATCCACCGCCGGGCAATACGGATACCCCAACCGCGCGCCCTATGCGGCGGCGAAATGGGGCGTGATCGGATTGGGCAAGACGCTGGCGATGGAGCTTGGGTCACACGGTGTGCGGTGCAACGTCATCTGCCCCGGTGCGGTTGAAGGCCCGCGGATGGAGGGCGTGCTGGCCCGCGAAGCGACCGCCAAGGGCATGACCCGGGATCAGGTCTATGACGGCTATGCTGCCGGCACCTCGATGGGCCGGTTCGTCGAAGGGCAGGATATTGCCAATATGGCCGTGTTCCTCGCCTCGGACGCGGCGCGGTTGGTGTCGGGCCAGGTGATAGCCGTAGATGGTCATACGGTGAACCCTGACCCGAAAATCTAAACCGAATTAGCCCTGATTTGGCCCACGAAACTGGCGGATGGTCTGACGGACCGCCTGCCAGTCCTGCGCTTGCTGCATATTCCCGGCGGCTTCGCATTCGCGCATTTTCTTTGCAGCTTCCGCCTCGGCCTGATCACCATGAGCGGTATAGAGGGCTCGTGCGTATTGAGCGGTTTGTAGTGCGTCCATTCCTGTCGTCCTCCCGTCTATGATCGGAATACCCGAAGGTTCGCGCCGAAGGACGATAGCACAAGAACGCCGCAGGTGCATCCTCAACTCTGGGGTGGGCCGGAAATCGCCGCGCGCAGCTGTCTGAGGTGGTCCGGAAAGTCGCGCGCGGTCAGGTCGGCCTCGCGTACCAGGCGGTCGAAATGACGTGTAAACATCTCGATCCGGTCGCGGTCGCGGAAGGCCATATAGTGGCTGCCTGCGTAGAACACACACAGAAGTGGGCCGAAAATGGTCACCGGGGCCGAATAGAGCCTTTTTGCATCAAAAAGATAAATGCGTAGACGGGGGTAGAGCTGTTCGCAAATCTCCAGCAGGTGGTCAATCTGTTCCAGCCTTATGTTGGGGCAGAGACTTTCGTAATAGCCCGAGGCGTAGGCGAAACTGTCAATCTCATACAGTGGCATGGCGATTTCATAATCCGACTGGGCACTGCGCATCCATGTCAGCCGGTCCGCCGAGGCACCGATGGCCTGATCCGCAGTCCGGCCAAGATGCGGCGCGTATTCCCATTCCAGCACGGCACGAGTTTTTAACATATCTGGCAAAGTCGCTGGAACGTAACGGATTTTATAGCCCGCAGCCTCCTGGTGCCATTCGAAAATACGCTCGTCCACCAGTGCGCGTGGGGCCTCGGTCATGGTCAGGGAACTGGCCAGCAATTCCGCCGCACTTTCCGGTCGATCTGAAAGGCTCAGCAGCCAGTCTGCAGACACCCCAAGGGCCGACGCGCAGCTACCAACCACATGCGCATTCGGCAGGCGCGCGCCCTCATCAGTCAAAAGCTGCGATACGGTCGAGCGATCCACACCGATATGTCGCGCCAACGCACTTTGGCTGACGTGACGCTCTTCCATGGCCCGGGCAAGTCGCAGGCGGAACTGCGCTGCGCGGTCTCGTTTGTCGATTTTATCCTGCATTTGATGGAAAATATCACAGATGATGAGTTTTGTTAATCATATTCAGAATTTTCAACGGGCGCGGCAACCCGTAATTTTAAATACATAACAATAATATGGGTGACGGAATGGAAACACGACGAAGATCAGTCGTGAAAGCGGTGCTGTGGAATGTAATGGGCCTGATCGTGATGACGCTGGTGGGTTTGTTGGCCACCGGGTCGGCGGCGATTGGCGGCACGCTGGCGATTGTGAATACGGCTATCGGTCTGACCATGTACGTGATTTACGAACGTATCTGGTCGGGTATTTCGTGGGGCCGCAATGTTTAGGCCATCAACCCCCGAGTGGGGCACGTTGGCCCTGATCGTGGCGTGTTATGGCGCCTGGCTGGCTGTTGTGTTTCTGCTGCCGCTGTGGTTGGCGATTCCGATGATGGCAGTGGTGGCAGCGCTGCACTCTTCACTCACGCATGAGGCGTTGCATGGGCACCCGTTCCGTACAAAATGGCTGAACGAGATGCTGATGGCGCTGCCATTGACCCTGTTCATCCCGTATCAGAGATTCCGCGACCTGCATCTGGCGCATCACCGGGATGAAACGCTGACCGATCCCTATGACGATCCCGAATCCAACTATCTGGACCCGCAGGTCTGGAGCACCTTGCCCGGTTGGCAAAGGCGGTTACTGAGTGTGAACAATACTCTGCTGGGGCGGATCGTGTTGGGTCCAGCCATCGGGCAGGCCGTTTTCATACGCAATGAGTTGCGTGGCGGTCGTGATGTACTGCAGGCTTGGGCACTTCATCTGCCCGGAGTCGTTGTGGTCCTGTGGATTGTCGCGCAGTCCCAAATGCCGATCTGGGCTTATGTGCTATCCGCTTATTTCGGATTGGGTCTGGTGAAAATCCGCACCTTTCTGGAGCACCGCGCGCATGAAAACTCCGGCGCCCGTACAGTGATCATCGAAGATCGTGGACCGCTGGCTTTTCTGTTTCTGAACAACAATCTGCACGTCGTTCATCATATGAAACCCGGCGCGCCTTGGTATCGGTTGCCCGCGCTGTACCGCGCTGAAAAAGAGCAGTATCAGGCCCGGAATGAGGCCTATGTTTACCGTTCATACGCGCAGATTTTCCGGTCATACTTCCTGAGATCGAAAGACCCAGTAGCGCATCCTCTATGGCCAAAGGGTTGATTTGACGACACAAGGGAATCCATGAGTTTATGGATTCCCGTCACAATCGCCGCCGCCGCATTCCAGACCGTGCGGTTCATGCTGCAAAAGTCGCTCAGCACCGTGAAACTGACTGCGGCTGGCGCGACCTTTTCCCGGTTTGCCTATTCGATGCCGCTGGCGCTGCTGGGGCTGTTTCTGGCGCTGCAGTTGACCGGGCTCAGCCTGCCGACTTTGACGGCAAAGTTCTGGCTGTTTGCGGTGATCGGTGGAACGGCGCAAATTCTGGCGACCATCTGCGTGGTGGCCCTGTTCAAACAACGCAACTTTGCCGTCGGGATTACCTTTAAGAAAACCGAGGTGATCCAGACCGCCATTGTCGGTTTTCTGGTGCTCGGCGATCAGGTCTCGGCCGGGGCGCTGGCGGCGATTATTCTGGGTCTTATGGCGGTGCTGCTGCTGTCAAAATCACCCGGAGGTGACGGAGCATGGTGGAAGCACCTGACCAACCGCGCGTCGCGGCTGGGGCTGGGGTCGGGTGTGCTGTTCGCGTTTTCATCGGTCAGTTATCGCGGTGCTTCGCTGGAGCTTGGCGATATCGACGCGTGGTTCCGCGCGCTGGTTACGCTGGCTTTCGTAGTGACGTTCCAGTTTCTCAGCATGGGGATCTGGTTGTTATGGCGCGACCGATCAGAACTGATTGCAGTGTGGCAGACCCGCCGAACCAGCGTATTTGTTGGCCTGACCAGCCTCTGCGGCTCGTTCTGCTGGTTCTTTGCTTTCACGCTGCAGAACGCGGCCTATGTCAAAGCGCTGGGGCAGGTCGAACTGCTGCTCAGCCTGTTCGCTTCGCTGCTGTTTTTCCGTGAAACCATCACCCGGCGAGAGATTGCCGGGATGACGTTACTTGGCGCGTCGATACTGGCATTGGTGCTGGCAATTTAGGTCGTGTTTGATTTCAGGATCTCGGAACCACTGGAATTCTGCGTTGAAGCCGACAGGCGAGAGGCAGCGAAATCCGTTTCAATGCAATCAAACCCGGCTAGCCAGCGCGGCGTTCATCAAAGCTCAGCGCTATAAAACTGGGCAAGTGATCCCCCATGCCCACGATGGCGGGGCCGTTGTCATCGCGGCGACCGCGACCCTTGGACTCTTTGTCCTTCTTGCGGTCGCCTTTCTTGCTGTCGCTCTTTTTCTCGTCCGAAGATCTGGATCTTTTCTCAGGCTTCGGTTTTTCGTCCTTCGGCTCTTCCTTGACGGGATTATCAAGTCGCGGGATATCTTTCTGGATCAGTTTTTCGATCGCATCCAGGGCCTTTTCGTCCCGGCCAGAGCAGATTGTGATTGCCTTGCCCTCACGCCCGGCACGGCCAGTACGGCCGATGCGGTGAACGTAATCTTCGGCATGGCCAGGCACGTCGAAGTTGAACACGTGGCTGACCGACGGAATGTCCAGCCCGCGCGCGGCCACATCCGAGGCAACCAGCAGGCGCAGAGAGCCATCGCGGAATCCGTCCAGCGTTTTCATCCGTTGCGATTGGTCCAGATCACCATGGATGGCGGCGGCATTGTAGCCGTATTTCTTTAACGATTTGGCGCAGATATCCACATCCGTCTTACGGTTGCAGAAGATGATCGCGTTGGTGCATTTGTCGCCTTCGCCATCGATCAGCGCGCGCAGAACCTTGCGCTTGGCACTGGCTTCGCGGTCGCGGCGGCCACCTTTGAACATGACCACGCCCTGTTCGATGGTCTCGGATGCGGTGGCTTGACGGGCAACCTCGATCCGGGCCGGGGCGGACAGGAACGTGTCGGTGATCCGCTCAATCTCAGACGCCATGGTGGCCGAGAAGAACAGCGTCTGGCGGGTGAACGGCGTCAGTGAGAAGATGCGTTCGATGTCAGGGATGAAGCCCATATCCAGCATCCGGTCGGCCTCATCCACCACCATGATCTGAACGCCGGTCAGCAGCAGCTTGCCGCGTTCGAAATGGTCCAGCAGACGGCCCGGAGTGGCGATCAGCACGTCAACACCACGGTCGATCAGGGCGTCCTGTTCCTTGAAGCTGACACCGCCGATCAACAGCGCCTTAGTCAGTTTCACATTTTTGGCATATGTGTCGAAATTCTCGGCCACCTGCGCGGCCAATTCCCGCGTCGGGCACAAGACCAACGAGCGCGGCATCCTCGCACGGGCGCGGCCACGTGCCAGCAGTGTGATCATCGGCAGGGTAAAGCTGGCGGTCTTGCCAGTGCCGGTCTGGGCGATCCCCAAAACGTCCTTGCCCTCAAGCGCAGGCGGAATTGCTCCGGCCTGGATCGGGGTGGGGGTTTCGTATCCGGCTTCCTCAATGGCTTTGAGGACCTTCGGGTTCAGGTTCAGTTCGTTAAACTTTGTCATGTATGTCCGGTTTTTGCGGACACTTACCTGGCCCGCGCGTCAGAGGTTTGCCGGGCCCGGATGGCCATACGCGTCATTGCGAACTTCGGCTTGAGGGGGACATAACAAAAACGTTGATCGGGGTCAAATGAAGACCCCTTTAGGGTTTTCTGAGGCCCAGCGGTGCGGATTTCTCGCAACAATTCAGACACTTCCGGGAAAGTGTTTCCTGAGTTTATCTTCCAGATACAGCGGCCGGTGAAGGATCATGCCGTGGTCTTCCAGTCGGGCCCGCCCTTCGGGGTCCGCGCAGCTCATTTCATTGAAAAAAGCACGCAGTCCGTCCCAGCCTTCTTCCGCCTCGATCCAAGTGAGCAATTCATTCATGTTCATGCCGCCACGCTCGCGCGGGACATTGGGCGACATGCCCCTCTGGTACGAGCCGCGTTCCAGCCTGAACCGGTAGTGGGCCAGCCAATGGTCCCAATCGGGGGCGTGCCGGTGACACAGACCAACACCGGGCAATTCTGTCCTGCAAGGTATCCTCTCGCCATTCTGAAACAGGCTGTGGATGCGGAAGTTGATCCGGGGCAGTCCTGTGCGAGCAAATACTTTGCCTTGCAGGTGGCTTAGAAAGCCGCCCTTCACGAAGGCTCCGAAATTTGGATACAGAGCTTGCACGATGTCCACGCGGTCCGGACCGGACGGGATGTAGGCCTTGTACAGGTCTTCGCCACTGGCCAGAGCCTCGTCGGGGCGGACACGAACAACGTTGATGTCATCCGGGACCTTGGCCAACAGCTGAGCAATCGGACGGTCCGGCCAGAAGAACTCGTCCAGATCTATGTGAGCCAACCAGTCCTCAACGGCCTTGCGATAGGTAAAGGTCGCGTTGGCGGTCTGACGGATCTGGTGTTTGTCTGGACGTTCGCGTTGTCGATAGGCCCAAAACCCGTCGTCGCAATTGCGGACTTCGACCTTTGGATGACGGTTCAGCGCGTTGAACGCCTTGGGATTGGGCTCGTCCAGATAGATATACATCCGGTCGACCTCAAGATCGAGGTGATAGGCCACGAAGCGTAGAATGTCCGATGCAGAGCCCCGAACCGTCGAAACAATACCCCAGCTTGTCATGCCCGAGACGTCTTGGCTGCGCGGGTGTCCCGCATGGTTTTCAACCTGCGCAAAACCCCGCCCGGATCATTGTTAAGGGATTGCAACAGATGATTGGCCAATGGAGCAATCGTTGGATCTGTCAGGGCCTTTTCCCAAATTGGTGCGATCAGGTTTATGTCCAGCCCCCCATGTTCGAGCGAAAATGACTCCATGCCCACAGGCAAAGGCGCATTAACTTTGCGTCTGAACCGGAACGGGGTTTCTGGTGTGAAACCTGAGAATAGGCGCTCGAATTCATAGAGTTTCATCATGCCAAAAAGCATGCGCAATGCCTGACCAACCTCGCGTTGGGTGGCCGTTTGGCCGTGATCTGCGAAGGTTTGTATGGATGAGACTTGCCAGCGCAAATCCAGAGCCTGCAATAGATGCCGGGACTGTTCGGACCATAGGCGCTGAAACAGCGAAGGGGCATGTCGGGGGTACGACCGTTTACGCAGGTTCGATACCAACTGAGCGTTGAGAAAGGCCAGCTCTGAATTCCCAACGAATTCGGTGCCGATCCGGGCGCGTTTGCGCGCCCAGGAAGTATTGGGACTGTCGGCCGTGATCTGCGTCGCATTCTGATGCACGACTTGCAGAGCAAGCACATCGAGTTTCACATCCAGAGGAGGCAAGGCCTCGGGACCGAAATCGAAGGGGGCTCGCCGCCCCTCGAACCGGTCCAGCATTTGGGGCAAACCGCCCGGATAGGTCAATTCTTCGCTGCTCATTCACGCAAGATGGCATGGCTAAACTTGCCCGCGCAATCAGAGAGTTGCATTAAGTCATCATCTCTTTCGTCGCCGTCAGGTTCAGCGCCGGATAGTCCCGCACAATCCGGTCGATATCCCATTGCAGGCGGGTCAGGTAAACGATGTCACCGTCGTGGTCGTGGGCGATATGTTGCTTGTTGGCGTTGACGAATTTTTCGACCTCAGCCTTTTCGCCGCTGACCCAGCGGGCCGAGGTGAACTGAGACGCCTCGAACCGGACAGGCAGGCCATATTCCATCTCAATCCGGCTGGCGAGCACTTCGAATTGCAACGCGCCGACAACGCCGACGACAAAACCCGAGCCGATCGAGGGTTTGAACACCTTGGCGGCACCTTCCTCGGCGAACTGCATCAGGGCCTTTTCAAGATGCTTGGCTTTCATCGGATCGCCCGCGCGGACGCCTTGCAGCAGTTCCGGTGCGAATGACGGAATGCCGGTGACGCGCAGCGCTTCACCCTCGGTCAGCGTATCACCGATGCGCAGCTGGCCGTGGTTGGGGATGCCGATGATGTCGCCGGCCCAGGCCTCTTCGGCCAGTTCGCGATCAGATGCCAGGAACAGAACCGGGTTGGAAATCGCCATCGGCTTCTTCGACCGCACATGGGTTAGTTTCATGCCGCGCTTGAAGTGCCCCGAAGCCATGCGGACAAAGGCCACCCGGTCACGGTGTTTGGGGTCCATGTTGGCTTGAACCTTAAAGACAAAACCCGCGACCTTTTTCTCATCCGGTGAAATCTGACGCGGTTCAGCGGACTGAACCTGCGGCTGCGGACCATACGCTCCGATGCCTTCCATCAACTCTTTTACGCCGAACGAGTTGATTGCCGACCCGAACCAGATCGGGGTCATGTGCCCTTCAAGTACCGCTTGCGGATCGAGTTTGGGCAGCAGTTCGCGCGCCATTTCAACCTCTTCCAGCAGTTTTTCCAACAGATGCTCGGGCACGTGCTCGGCAAGCTTTGGGTCGTCCAGACCGTCAATCTTGATGCTTTCGGCCACCTTGTTACGGTCGGCGCGGTCCATCAGCTCCAGCCGGTCGCGCAGCATGTCGTAGCAGCCAATGAAATCGCGGCCCACGCCAATCGGCCACGCGGCAGGCGTGACGTCGATAGCCAGCATTTCCTGAATCTCGTCGATGATCTCGAACGTATCGCGGCTTTCGCGGTCCATCTTGTTACAGAAGGTCAGGATCGGCAGATCACGCAGGCGGCAGACCTCGAACAGTTTTTGCGTCTGGCTTTCCACACCTTTCGCACCGTCGATTACCATGACGGCGGCGTCCACGGCGGTCAGTGTCCGATAAGTATCTTCCGAGAAATCGCTGTGACCGGGTGTGTCCACCAGATTGAACCGGAAATCGCCGTAATCAAACGACATCGCCGAGGCGGAAACCGAGATGCCCCGATCTTTCTCCATCTGCATGAAGTCGGATCGCGTCCGCCGCGCCTCACCCTTGGCGCGCACCTGACCAGCCATCTGGATCGCGCCCCCGTACAAGAGGAACTTTTCCGTCAAAGTCGTCTTGCCCGCATCCGGGTGCGAGATGATGGCGAATGTCCGGCGCCGGGCGATCTCGGGCGGCAGGGTGGGTTGGTTCGAAGTATCAAGCATATTCGCGCGTATAGGCGGGGAATCCTGCCGAGGCAAGACAAAGGGGCTGGTTCGAATCGTATGGCTGTGGCAATAAGAACATATAGTGAACAAAACATGGAGAATATCAATGAATTTGAAAGAAATCGCAGCCGAATTGGTCGCCGGTTGTCGCGAGGACCGCGCCAAAGAGAACTTGCCGAAACTCTACGCGGCGGATGCCGTTTCAGTCGAAGCCCAGGACATGGACGGGATGGGGCGCGAGACCCACGGTGTCGACGGTATCCGTGGCAAGCACGAATGGTGGGAAGGCGCCCACGAAGTCGCAGGAGCGACGGTTAGCGACCCGTACCTGCACGGCGATGACCGCTTTGCCGTGATCTTCGAGGTTCAGGGCAAGGTGAAGGAAACAGGTGAGAGCTTCGATATGAAAGAGGTTGGTGTCTATCACGTTACCAATGGCAAGATCGTACGTGAGGAGTTCTTTTACTGATCGGCGTTGAAATCTAGTCGTCTCCCTCTGGCCGTTTCCGGGCATGCGGGTAACAACAGATGGAGAGGATCAGATTGAAGTCGTATGTATCTGTTTTTGCGATTTTTTTGCTTTTTCCAGTGCGCTAGTGACGGCACAGAACGCGGATGAACAGAATGCAAGTATGACGCCTTCGGGCGGTGTGCGCCCGATTCCGCTTATGGGGGGCATTCAGGATCCTGAGTTTCTGGAACTGGCTAAGCAGACCGAAGTAGTCTTTCTGGTGCATTCTCCAAACCATGCAGAACCGCGAGACCGTGCTATAGCGCTCATTGCATTTATTGGGTCGGATTTAGTATCGGATGGTCAGTTTGTTGCCCCGGACGACGTTCATATTGCCAAGCAACACCTTGGGATGGTGTCAGAGCGGGGATTCCCGATCGAGGGGTGTAGGGTTGATCGCTTGAGTTCTGAGGCCGAGCGAAGATTTCGCAGTGTTAATTGTTGACGCTTTTAGAGCCAACCACCGACTTAATTGGGCATTGCCTGTTGGTTGCGACAGCGACTGCTCGTGGATAGGACTTGCACAAGCAACCTTAATGGCAGTGGCGGAAATGCGCGAGCTTTTGCGCCAACATCAAGAATATGACAGGTAAATGCGGATGGCTTTGGAGGCACTCCGTGCTTGCAGAAAAATTGCGGAGGACTGAATGGATCTGGGAATACAGGGAAAACGCGCCCTAGTCTGTGCCAGCAGCAAAGGTCTGGGTCTGGGCTGCGCCGAGGCTTTGGCGCAGGCGGGCGTTAATCTGGTGATGAATGCGCGTGGGGCCGAAGTGCTGGAGGCCGAAGCAGCACGCTTGCGGTCCGAACACGGTGTGGATGTGCAGACGGTGGCTTGTGATGTGACCTCGGCTGAGGGGCAGGCGCAGGTGATCGATGCAGCTCGGGACGTTGATATTCTTGTGACAAATGCAGGTGGCCCACCGCCGGGCCAGTGGTCGGACTGGGAGCGTGACGATTTCATCAAAGCGCTGGACGCCAACATGCTGACGCCGATTGCCTTCATGAAGGCACTGTTGCCTGGGATGACCGACAAGGGCTGGGGCCGGGTGGTGAACATCACTTCGCAATCCGTCCGTGCGCCGATTGCGGTGCTGGGCCTGTCGAATGCGGCACGCACCGGGCTGACCGGTTATGTGGCCGGGACATCACGACAGGTGGCGCCGTATGGTGTGACAATCAACAACCTGCTGCCGGGTATTCACGCCACTGATCGCGCGGATTCGCTGGATGGCGGTGTCGCGGCGCAGCAGGGCATTTCAATTGACGAAGCCCGCGCGAACCGCGCGGCGACGGTTCCGGTCCGGCGATATGGGTCGCGGCAGGAATTTGGTGCAACCTGTGCGTTCCTGTGTTCGCAGCATGCTGGCTTCATCGTAGGCCAGAACATCCTGTTGGACGGCGGGGCGACCAACTTGACGATGTGACGATGGCCGAGAACTTTTCGCTAAAAGATCAGTTATTCAATGCCGAAAAGACCCGCTATCTGGCAGGGCTCTTTGCCGGGGCTGTTCCGTCCTTTGATGTTGAGGCATTCCAGGCGCGCGTCATGTCCCGCCTGCTGGAGCTTGAACTGAAAGAACGCATGTCCTGGATCGCTGTATGCCTGCAACAGGCCGTGCCCGGTGACTTGCCTGACATCGCGCTGACCCTGCTGCGCGCGCTGCCACCACCGCTGGACCCAACCAAGACTGATGATGATTTCGGCGATTTCATCTTTGCACCTTTGGGAGATTGGGTGGTCAGTGTTGGGTTGGATCATCCCGATCTGGCACTGGATGTACTTGAAGAACTGACGCAGCGGTTCTCGATGGAATGGGCCATCCGCCCCTTCCTCAACCGTTACCCGGATCAGGTGCTGGCGCGGATGGAGATATGGTGTGCCCATGACAGCTATCACGTGCGCCGATTGGTCAGTGAAGGCACACGACCGCGACTGCCATGGGGGCAGGCGGTTGGGTTGAACATGACCGACCCGCTGCCTTTGCTGGACAGGTTGCATGGGGACCCGACGCGCTTTGTCACGCGGTCGGTGGCGAACCACCTGAACGACATCTCCAAGAAAGACCCTGATCTGGTGCTGGCCCGATTGCAGAGCTGGGCCTCGGCAAAGCAACAGTGCAAGGATGAATTGCGCTGGATGACCTCTCATACTCTGCGGGGGTTGGTGAAATCTGGCCACCCGGGCGCCATGAAAATGTTGGGCTATGATCCGGATGTCAAAGTCACGGCGGACGTACAGGTGACCGGTGACGCCCGGATCGGTGAGGCGCTGGAATTCGAAGTGACATTAAGCGGAGCCGGGAATCCTCCGGTTTTAGTGGATTATATCGTTCACTTCCAAAGGCCTGGAGGTAAAACCTCAGCGAAAGTGCATAAGCTGAAGCAGGCTGCGTTGCGGGATGGCACGCTGAAACTGAGCAAGAAGCACAAGCTGAAGGGCAACGCGACCACGTTCAAGCTCGTCCCGGGTACGCACCGGCTTGAGATTCAGGTGAACGGGAAGGTGCGTACAGGTGTCGATTTCGACCTGCTGGAGTAGCTCGGTCGTCTCACGCTTTCGTCAGATTCTATGGGTGCGGATTGCACGCGGGCCAACGCTGTATTAGCTGCGGTGCAGCCAGTAAGGAAAGGGATAGCCGCGATGAAGCATGAATCGGTGCAGAACTACTATGGCGAGGTGCTGCAAGGCAGCGCAGATCTGCAAACCAATGCGTGCTGCACGCCCGACGACATGCCGGATCATGTGAAAAAGATCCTCTCGCAAATCCATGACGATGTGCTGACCCGTTACTACGGCTGCGGCCTGATCGCGCCTCTGGATCTGGAAGGTATGAGCATCCTCGATCTGGGTTGCGGTGCGGGCCGTGACGTCTATGCCCTGTCGGCGATGGTGGGTGAAAACGGCCGTGTCGTCGGTGTCGATATGACGCCCGAGCAATTGGACGTTGCCCGCACGCATCAGGATTATCACGCGCAGGCCTTTGGTCACGCGACCAGCAATGTGGAATTCCACCACGGCTATATCGAAAAGCTGGACGAATTGGACCTGGAACCCGGATCCTTTGATATCATCGTTTCGAATTGCGTGATCAATCTGGCCACCGATAAAGAGGCTGTCCTGCGGGGCGCGCACCGCCTGTTGAAAGAGGGCGGCGAGATGTATTTCTCGGACGTCTATGCCGATCGCCGCATCCCGACCGCAATGGCCGAGGATGAGGTGCTGTATGGCGAGTGCTTGTCTGGCGCACTGTATTGGAACGATTTCCTGACGCTCTCGCGCAGGGCAGGTTTCGGCGATCCGCGCCGCGTCACGCACCGCCCGTTGACCATCGAAAACCCAGTGCTGGAACAGCGCGTTGCGCCGCTGAAATTCCTCTCTGCCACGTATCGGCTGTTCAAGCTGCCTGAACTGGAACCAGCATGTGAGGACTATGGTCAGGCGGTGATCTACAAAGGCACCATCCCCAACGCGCTGCATCTGTTCGAATTGGACGACCACCACGCGATTGAGGCTGGCAAGGTGTTTCCGGTCTGTGGCAACACCTGGATGATGCTGAAAAACACGCGTTTTGCCCGGCATTTCGACTTCATCGGTGATTTCTCGACCCACTATGGCATCTTCGAAGGTTGTGGTGGTGAAAGCCCGTTCGAAGCTACCGGTGAGGCACCCTCGGGTGGGTGTTGCTGATCCCTTGCACCTAACGGGCGGGGTTGCTATCCCCGCCTGAAGCCCGATGAATTTGATCGGGAAAAGGCAATGGGGTCCATCGGTGACAGTTGACGCAACTCCTCCTCGTCTGGAAATCCGCAATCTGATCGCCCGGTACGAGGGGCGGGTCGTTGTGGACGACGTCTCTCTGACCGTTGAGGCGGGGAAGGTAACCTGTTTGCTGGGGCCGTCGGGCTGCGGCAAGTCGACCACTCTGCGCATGATCGCGGGGGTCGAGATGCAGGAGTCGGGTGAAATCTATGTGGACGGCAAGCTGATCTGCGACACAGTCTTTCGCGTACCGCCCGAGCGCCGCGAGATCGGGCTGATGTTTCAGGATTTTGCGCTGTTCCCACATCTGAACGTGGCCGACAACGTGGCCTTTGGCCTGACGGGGCGCAAAGAGGAAAAGCGCGCTCGTGTCGAGGAACTACTGCGCAAGGTCGACCTGATCCATTTCATTGACAAGTTCCCGCACCACCTTTCCGGCGGTGAACAGCAACGGGTGGCATTGGCGCGCGCGCTGGCACCGCGCCCGCGTATCATGCTGATGGACGAGCCGTTCTCGGGTCTCGATAACCGTTTGCGCGACGGTATCCGCGATGAGACTTTGGCGATCCTCAAGGAAGAGGACGCCGCTGTTGTACTGGTGACGCACGAGCCCGAAGAGGCGATGCGCATGGCTGATGAGATTGCCCTGATGCGGCGCGGTAAGATCGTGCAGCAAGGTGCGCCTTACAACGTTTACACCCGTCCTGTCGACAAGGCTGCGGTGGCATTTTTCAGTGATGTCAACGTGGTACGTGGTCGAGTTGAAGGCGCCCTGACAAAAACTCCATTCGGTCAGTTCCTGGCGCCGGGCGTACCAGACGGCACGGATGTCGAGATTGTTTTTCGGCCTCAGCACGTCCGGCTGGATTTCGATCGCAACGGCAAGGGACCTTTGCCTACGGTGACCGACGGCGTCGCCGCCCGCGGCGTGGTCGAGCGGGCGCGGTTTCTGGGCAATGAAAGCCTGGTGGAGTTTCGGATGGATCATGATGGCTCGATCCTGCGGGCCACCGTGCCGAATGTCTTTGTGCCCAATCCGGGGCGGGTCATGTGGTTGACCGTTCGCCGGGATCGGTGCTTTGTTTTCCCGGATTAGGGTCTGAAATCACAGTTTGAGCCCAAGTGGTGCGCGAAAGCCGCAGATTGCGGGTTCGCATTGCTTGCCGCCACGCTAGGGCGGGTCTATCAAGGTCAAAAAGCAGCGGTGGATGGGGCATATGCGTATTCTTTTGACCAATGATGACGGCATCAACGCTCCGGGCCTGATCGCATTGGAGGCGGTTGCAGCCGATCTGGCCGGGCCGGATGGAGAGGTGTGGGTGGTCGCACCTGCTTTCGAGCAATCGGGTGTCGGCCATTGCATCAGCTATACCCACCCGATGATGGTTGCCAAGCTGGGCGAGCGTCGCTTTGCCGCCGAAGGCTCGCCTGCCGATTGCGTGTTGGCCGGGCTGCATGACGTGATGAAGGACGCACGGCCTGATCTGGTGTTGTCAGGGGTGAACCGGGGCAACAACTCGGCGGAAAACACGCTCTATTCCGGTACCGTCGGTGGCGCGATGGAGGCCGCCTTGCAGGGCATCCCGGCCATCGCGCTTTCGCAGTACTTCGGCCCGCGCAACCTGGGATTGGATGACCCGTTCGAGGCTGCGACCCGATTTGGTGCCGATCTGGTGCGGAAAATCCTGCATGCGACTCCGACAGAGCAGGGCGACTATCGGCTGTTTTATAACGTAAATTTCCCTCCCGTGCCTGCGGATGAAGTGTTGGGCACGCGTGTGGCCCCGCAAGGCTATCGCCGCGATACCCATTTCTCGGTCGAACCGCACAGCTCGCCTTCAGGGCGGCGGTTCCTGTGGATCAAGGGCGGCTATCAGCACAACCCGACCGCGCCAGGTACGGATGCGGCAGTCAATCTGGCGGGCTATATCTCGGTCACGCCGATGCGGGCCGATCTGACGGCGCATGATGCGCTTGAGGCACTGAAGACAATCGAATGACCGGACTGGATCCCGAAACGAAAATGCAGTTCCTGTTCGCCTTGCGGTCGCGGGGTGTGACGGATGCGCGCGTGCTGGCGGCGATGGAGCAGATTGATCGGGGCCGGTTCGTCAAAGGTCTGTTTGCCGAACGCGCCTATGAGGACACGCCGTTGCCGATTGCCTGTGGGCAGACGATCAGCCAGCCCTCGGTAGTGGGGTTGATGACGCAGGCGCTCGAGGTCAGCCCGCGGGATACGGTGCTAGAGGTTGGAACCGGCTCGGGCTATCAGGCTGCGATCCTGTCCAAGCTGGCACGACGGGTCTATACGGTGGAGCGTCACAAGCGTCTGGTGCGCGAAACCGGGCAGTTGTTTCGCGATTTGGGGCTGACCAATGTCACCGCGATGCTGTCGGACGGCTCTTTCGGTTTGTCCGAGCAGGCACCGTTTGATCGAATCATTGTGACCGCTGCGGCGGAAGACCCGCCCGGGCCACTCTTGGCGCAGCTCAAAATCGGCGGTATCATGGTGTTGCCGGTGGGACAATCGGATGCGGTTCAGACCCTGATCCGGGTCCGGCGTACCGAAACCGGTCTGGACTATGACGAATTGTTGCCCGTTCGTTTCGTGCCCCTGTTAGAGGGGCTTGGCAGGGACGGGGCGTAAGTAAATATTCTGCAAAAGCGCCGGAACCCCGGAGAACAGGGGCAGGCGTTGAGGACAGTAAGATGAGAGCAGTTTCCAAATCAGCGATGCTTCGCTGCGCGAGAGGGGTTGCGGTTGTGGCGTTCCTTGCCGGATGCGAGGGCCCGTTCGACTATGATCTGCGCGGGGAGGTCGGTGGATTTTCTACCGCTGACGCAGCGAGAGGCGTGACCGCTAATCGCCCAACGCCCGACGCGCGCGGAGTGATTACCTATCCTAACTACCAGGTGGCCGTCGCGCGCCGGGGCGACACGGTCAGTGATGTCGCCGCGCGTATCGGTCTGCCAGCGGGCGAGTTGGCCAGATTTAACGGGTTGCAACCCGCAGACCAATTGCGTGACGGCGAAGTGATTGCTCTGCCGCGCACCGTCAATGCGGCCAGCACGGTGGATATCGCCACTATTGCCGGAACAGCGATTGACGAGGCTCCGGCGGATGGTTCGGTTCGGACATCGACGCTGGAACCTGCGCGACCCGTCGCGGCACCGGCGCCGACACCGCCTGTCGCCTCGGGGCCAGAGCCGGTTCGCCACAAGGTCAAACGGGGCGAGACGGCCTACACCATTGCGCGGCTCTATGATGTGCCGATTGATTCACTGGCAGAATGGAACGGGTTGGGACCGGACTTTACAGTGCGGGAAGATCAATTCCTGCTGATCCCGATCAAGAACCAACCAGCGCCGCAACAGGCCGCTGTGCCGGCCACCAATGTCACGCAGCCGGGGCAGGGATCGCCCACGCCGACACCGCCAAGCGCGACGCAACCTCTACCGGACGAGCAGATATCCCCGGCCGTGCCTGCGCCTGACGTGACCGCAGAAGCGCCGACCAGTCAGAGCAACTCGGCCCTTGGCCTGCCGGTCACAGGGACGATCATTCGGACTTATGCAAAGGGCAAGAACGAGGGGATCGATATCGCAGGTTCACCGGGTTCTGCCGTAAAGGCGGCCGAGGCCGGAACGGTTGCAGCCATCACCGCGGATGCCGATCAGGTGCCGATCATCGTGATCAAGCACAACAGCGATCTTCTGACGGTTTATGCGAATGTCGATAAAGCAACAGTCAAGAAAGGCGACCGCGTGCGCCGTGGGCAGCAGATCGCGTCCCTGCGCGGTGGGGATAACTCCTATGTTCATTTTGAAGTGCGCAAGGGATTCGAGTCAGTTGATCCTGAGCCTTACTTGAAGTGACGGAAAGGACCCGCTCCGGGCCATGTCGCGGGCGGGTATATCATTGGCCAGATGAAGAACGGGTCAGGTGTGTGGATCGAAGTCGTCCAGACGTTTGCCGGGTTCGTCGGCGAAAATTTCCGGCAAGGGCTCGACCGCTTCGATCAGGTCGATTCGGAATACTCGGAATCCCTCGCGCAACTCGCACCAGGCGGTCAGGGTCCAGACACGGCCCCAGTATTCCATGTGTAGGGGTCGTATAGTGCGTTCCGTCAGGACACCGTCGATACGGCGGTAGGACAAACGCAGTTTCTGGCGTGATTTGATGGCGGCCCGGATCGGGGCCATATGCGCCAGCCCCCGCGCGGCGTCGGCAAAAGGGTAGACGGCGAATTTCCACGTATCGGCCTCTGCCACGACCTGAGTGGGCAGCACCGCATCGATCTTGTCGGCCAGTGACTCGGCTGCTGCTTTGAGGTCCGGGTCGGCAGCTTCGGCGACGATTGCCATGCCGAGGTTCAGAGCTTCCAACTCCGCCGGGGTCAGGTTCAGCGGGGGCAGGGTGATCTGCTCGCGCACCAAATAGCCAACACCGCGTTCGCCTTCGACCGGGACGCCGGACGCGACCAGCGTATCCATGTCGCGATAGATCGTGCGGACCGACACCTCGAGCCGGTCCGCGATGTCCTGCGCGCGGTGCAGTTTGCCGTCGCGCAGGATCTGAATGATATCAAAAAGGCGGTCAGTACGGCGCATGACACGCCGTCCCAACCGCGTTTAGGCGGTCATGTTCCATAGCACATTCTCATGGCGCATCTGTACGCTGTCTGGCTGGATCGCGGCCATAAGGGCCGGGGCAAAATCCTGCCGCGGGAATTGCGCTGCTGCGTCATGCGCGGCCTTCATATCCGTCCAGATGACGTAGTCAGTCCAGCGACCATCTTCCCCCTGGCTCAGCTGACGGTGGGCAAATCCGGGGGCTGAACGGACGAACGCCTCGGACGCCTGACTAAGTCTCACAAACTCCTCCGTCGTTGTGCCATTGGCGAGGGTGAAAGTGACGATTTCTGCAACATGGGTCATTTTAATCTCCGTTGACCAGGTTTCGATGCCCTCTTCCTAGCCACCTGCAACTGACATAAACCTGTCAGTTGAGGAAGGCCAGCCCGTAAAAAACGTACGATCCGTTCACAATTCGGCGCGGAATTGATTTGCGTCACTTTTGCGCGCGGGCTTGTGGGCGTAGACACGGGGCCAGACAACATTCCCGGCGCGAGGCGCCGACGTACAAGGAGAAGAGACATGCTCAACAATATCGGCCTTCCCGGTCTTCTGCTGATCGCCGTAGTGGTGCTGGTGCTGTTTGGCCGCGGCAAAATCAGCTCGTTGATGGGCGAAGTGGGCAAGGGCATCACCTCGTTCAAGCGCGGCGTGAAGGAAGGCGCAGACGAGCTGGAGCAGGACGCAGCCGAAGTGGCCAAGGACGTCACTCCTGAGACCGACAAAGACAAGGCCTAAGTCCAGATGTTTGATCTGGGCTGGACCGAGCTTTTGGTCATCGGCGTTGTTGCCCTGATCGTTGTGGGGCCAAAGGACCTGCCGGTGCTGTTCCGCAATGTCGGGCGATTTGTCGGCAAGGCGCGTGGCATGGCGCGCGAGTTCTCCAGCGCCATGAACGAGGCCGCCGATCAGGCGGGCGTGAATGAGATCAAGAAAGGTCTCAACGCGGCCACCAACCCTGTCGGAACTGCAATGGATGGCGTAAAAGAGGCCGCGCAGGATCTGGCGAAAAGCATCGACCCGACCAAGTTTGACCCTGACAGCGAGACCGGCAAGCTGGCCGCTGAACGGGCCGAGCAGGCCAAGAAGATCCAGGCCTCGACCGCGCGGGCCGCCGCCGAACGCAAGGCCAAGGAAGCTGCTGACGCGCTGGCCAAGGCTGAAGAGGCCGAAGCCGCGCTGAAAACCGAAAGCAAGACATGACCAAAACCGACGAGATCGAGGACAGCTCGGCCCCACTGATCGAGCACCTGGCGGAACTGCGCACGCGGTTGATCCACTGCGTCGTGGCGTTTCTGGTCGGGATGATCATCTGTTTTACGGTCGCCACGCCGCTGTTTAATTTCCTGACCAACCCCCTGTGCAGTGTTCTGGCCGAACGAGGACAGGACTGCGGGTTGATCTTCATCTCGCCGCAGGAAGGGTTTTTCGTTGCCATCAAGGTCTCATTGCTGGGCGGTTTCATTCTGGCCTTTCCGTATATCGGAATGCAGATGTGGCGGTTTGTGGCGCCGGGCTTGTACAAATCGGAGAAGAACGCGTTTCTGCCGTTCATGCTGGCCTCACCCTTCATGTTCCTGCTGGGGGCGAGCTTTGCGTTCTATGTGGTCACGCCACTGGCCTATGACTTCTTCCTTGGCTTCCAGCAATTCGGAGCCGAAGGTGAGGCCGTGACCGAGGGCGCAACCGCGGCGCCGTTGAGCGTGGTATTCCAGGGCTCGGCGCAGGAATACCTCAACCTGACGATTAAGTTCATTGTGGCCTTTGGCCTGTGTTTCCAGCTGCCGGTTCTGCTGACCCTGATGGGCAAGGCGGGACTGGTAACCGCCGAAGGGTTGGGCTCGGTACGCAAATACGCTGTGGTCGCCATTCTGGTGCTGGCCGCGCTGGTGACCCCGCCGGACGTGATCACACAGATCATCCTGTTTGTGGTGGTTTACGGGCTCTATGAGGTGTCGATCTTCCTCGTCGCTCGGGTCGAGAAAAAGCGCGAAGAGCAACTGCGCGCAGATGGCTACTATGACGACGAAGAAGAAGAGGCCGACGAAGAGATCATTCTGGAAGAAGACGGCAAGTAATCCTGTCGGTTGCTAAAAATCAGGCGCGTCCTTCGGGGCGCGCCTTTTTCGTGCCGCGCTCTTGTTGTGCCGGGCGGAACATGGTTTGAACCCCGCAAGACAAGACCGGAGGCCCCAATGGACGATCAAGCCCTGAACCGCATCGCCGACGCGCTGGAACGTATGGCGCCAGCCCCTCTGGCTGCGCCGGACTTTGCGGCAGCTCCGGCCTTTGTCTGGCATGTGGAGCCCGATCGGCTGGAGCCTGTTACGCAGGTCAACCGTGTCGATCTGGATCTGCTGGTCGGTATCAACCGATCCCGCGATACGTTGCTGGACAACACGCGCCGCTTCGCCGCTGGTTTCAAGGCCAACAATGCGTTGCTCTGGGGCGCGCGCGGGATGGGGAAATCCAGCCTTGTCAAAGCAGTGCATGGCTCCCTACAGGCCGAGCATCCGAACTTGAAGCTGGTCGAACTGCAGCGCGAGGACATGGGCTCGGTCGCGCGCCTGCTGAACCATCTGCGCGCCGCGCCACACCGATTTATACTGTTTTGCGATGACCTGTCGTTCAGCCACGATGATCAACACTACAAATCACTCAAGGCTGTGTTGGATGGCGGCATCGAAGGCCGCCCCGAAAACGTCGTCTTTTACGCCACATCGAACCGCCGCCACCTGATGCCGCGGGACATGATCGAGAACGAGCGTTCAAGCGCCATCAACCCGTCCGAGGCGGTCGAGGAAAAGGTTTCACTGTCTGATCGCTTCGGCCTGTGGCTGGGCTTCCATCCCTGCGATCAGGACGAGTATCTGGCCATGATCGACCGCTACTGCGCGGCCTACGGAGTGTCCGTCGCCCCCGAGACATTGCGCGCCGAAGCCATAGAATGGCAGGCCACACGCGGCGCACGCTCGGGCCGCGTGGCTTGGCAGTTTTTTGTCGATCTCGCCGGGCGCAACGGCGTTCACATCGCGTAACCCGCCCGCTTCATCTGGTCAAAAAAACCTTCGCCGGAGGCATGGCCCAATGGGCCATTCCTTACAGTAACGCCAGAATTCGCGCAGCCTCATCCGCCGTGCTGGTCAACGCATCCCGATCCTCGCCGGGATGGAACCGGGCGCGCACAGCTGTTGGCATCGGCTTGGGCTCGACAATTGTCACGCGTGGACCGGTCCGTTCGGTTTCCAGCGCCCAGCTGCGCGCAAGCGCCAACTGAGCGGCCTTGGTCGCACCATAGATGCCATAGAATTTTTCACCCGCTTTGGGATCGTCGAAAAACACCGCGTGGCCCGCCTCACCCAACAGGGGAGAGATATAGGGGATCAGGACCGACGTGGCCGTGGCGTTGGTGTTGACGGCTTTGGTCCATTCCTTCGGGTCGATGAAGTGCGTGGGTGTCAGGGCGGATGTGTGAACTGCGGTATGCAGCCACAGGTCCACCTTGCCCCAACGGTCGTGAATGCCCCGGCACAGGGTCGCCATGGCATTCGGATCAGCGATGTCCATGGGCGCAAGCGTCGCCGCACCGCCTTTGGCGCGGATGCGATCATCCAGCTCTTCCAGCCCGCCGGTGGTGCGGGCAACGGCGACGATGTGATATTCGGGTGCCAGTGCCTCGGCCAGGGCAGCGCCCAGCCCGCGAGAGGCCCCGGTGACGAGGGCAATTTTACTCTGATCGGTCATGACAGCGGTTTGAACCCCTGCGCGAAGGGCGTCAAGCCGGATTAGCTGCCGGGTATAACGATCCGCTTGGTCTGGCCGCTTTGTCGCAGCATCACACCTTTGTCATCAATGGCGACCACTGTGCCCGTTGAGACCCGGCTGCCCGGTTTGACCTCTTTCACGCGCCCCGAAGACATGCGCACCAGCGCGCGCATATCCGATTTCGACCCGAAGACCCCCAGAACGGACACAGAGCTTTTGTTCAGCGCACCCTTTTGCGTGGCTGCACTTGTGACGGTTGCGTTTGACATTAATTCCGGCCTGACCGCGGTGGCCCGACCCCTTGTTATGAGTGGTTGGTTGCCGGAGGCCTAGCAAACCGGAGCCACGACTAAAAGCCTGACCGAAGGACGAGAAAGCGGCTGGCGTCACAACCCCGCCGAAACCCTTGCGATTGCAATTTCTTCACCGAAGGGTTGTGCGCGAAAACCCACTCATGGACCTGAATTCCGGGCACAAATTGGCCCGCGTCACGTCAGCGAGGCGGGCCGAAAGCTGTATTGATTCGGTTTTAGAACTTATCCCGAAGCCAGTTTCGCTCCGTTCCACGACCCACCGGGCACCAGCATGTCCTCGCGCTTTTTGCTGACGCGGCTGCTGTTCTCCAGACTGTCCAGGTAGTCGTCGCTGACACTGCCGGTGATGTAGTTGCCATCAAAACAGGAGCAGTCGAAAGCCTCGATCTCGGGGTTGCCTTCCTTGGCGGCCCAGATCAGGTCTTCGAGGTTCTGGTAGAACAGGGCATCCGCCCCCAGCTCTTGTCTGATTTCTTCAATGTCTTTGCCATGAGCGACCAGTTCATGCTTGGTGGGCATGTCGATGCCATAGACATTGGGGAATTTCACCGGCGGCGAGGCGCTGGCGATATAGACTTTTTTCGCCCCGGCTTCGCGGCACATCTGCACGATCTTCTTGATCGTGTTGCCGCGCACGATCGAGTCGTCGATCAGCAGCACGTTGTGATCCTTGAACTCCAGCGGCACGGCGTTCAGCTTGCGACGCACTGATTTCTGACGCTCTTCCTGACCGGGCATGATGAAGGTCCGTCCGACATAGCGGTTCTTGACCAGACCTTCGCGGTAGGGGATGCCGATTGCCTTGGCGACTTCCAGCGCGACCGGACGGGCGCTGTCGGGCACAGGAATGATACGATCGATATCTAGCCCGGCGTCCTCGATCTGCCGGGCCAGTGTCTGGCCCATGCGCATCTGGGTCTTGTAGACCGAAACACCGTCCAACAGCGAGTCAGGCCGTGCCAGATAGACATACTCAAAGATACAAGGTGTCAGTTTCCCTTGGACCGCCTGGAACGTGTGCATGTTCCCTTGCAGATCTATCAGGATCGCCTCACCGGGTTTGACGTCTCGCAATTTTTTAAAACCGTTGATACCGAATGCCACGTCCTCCGAGGCAAAGGCATAGTCGTCACCTTTGCCATCCACGTTGCGCTTGGCGACGGACAGCGGCCGAATGCCATAGGGGTCGCGGAAGGCCAACATGCCGACACCGGCAACCAGACAGATCACCGAATAGGCACCCTGAACCCGTTCCATCGTCATCTTCACGCCGGCAAAGAGATTGCGGATGGGCTCGGCATTGCCATTCACCTTGATCGCATCGGCCACTTTGTCGGCCAGCACGTTCAGCAGGATCTCGGAATCCGATGTCGTGCGTAGGTGGCGGCTGTATTTGGCGGTCACTTTCTCGCGCTGTTCGGCGGTGTTGGTGATGTTGCCGTTGTGGACCAGATAGATGCCGTAAGGCGCGTTCACAAAAAATGGCTGCGCTTCGGCTGCGCTGAGCGATCCCGCGGTGGGGTAGCGCACATGGCCCATCCCGATCTTGCCCAGCAGGGTCTCGGCGTCCTGCGCGTTGAACACGTCCTTGACCAGGCCGTTGGCTTTCTTCTCACGGAAGAACTCACCGTTATAAGTGACGATGCCCGAGGCGTCCTGACCCCGGTGCTGCAGCATCAGCAGCCCGTCATAGATTTCCGCAAAGACATCATGCGTCCTGCTTGCGATCCCCAAAATCCCACACATGTACGGGCTCCAACTTCTACGACGTTTTGACTAGCGATGATGATCTGAACATCTGCATGGGTGTAACTGTTCGCCTTGCCGCCATCCCGGCTGTTGGTGCAGACGCGTCATCGTCACGAGGGCGAGCGCGAAAGTAAACAGGGTCAGCAAGATCGGTGGCTCCGATTCCATGTCAGTTCGGCATCCACATAATGCCTTACGGGGCCTGTGTCATCAAAGGATCACAATTGTTGTTTCCTGCGGGTGTATTTTGCCTGTCACGGCTTCAAAAGGTGACATGGGCGCAGGCTTGTGCTGTCATGACGAAAGTCATGAGTAGTTTCATAAAACTCGGTTCGACTGGGGCAGCGCCATGTGGCAACACAAGCAAGGAAAAAAAAAGGAAGAGCCTGTAAAGCGCCGGTGCCATCGATGCCGCGGTATGGGACGCGCGCCTTGCCCAATTTGCAATGGAGCGGGAGAGGTCCTCAAGAGCCGCGATATACACGGCAAACCTATAATGGGTCGCTGCGAAGGCTGCTTCGGTCTTAAAACCATCAGATGTACAGTCTGCTCGGGCGAGGGTTTTGTCAGCTAAACCCTGCCGCGCAGCAGCAAAAAACAACGCCCGGACAATGCCGGGCGATATTTCTTATTCGGTGGTGGCCGGTGCCGCCGGTTGTTCCGTAGTCTCGGTGCCACCGTTGCAGCTTGCCACAAGCTCCTCATATTGCCGAGTGACCCAGCCCAGAGCCTGTTCCGGGTTTTGTTCTTCGATCCGGTCGCTGAATTGTTCGAAAACTTTGGCCGAGCGGCTTTCGTCGACGATCGTATAAGACTGACCGGTCATAACGGTGTCATAGACAAAGAAGGCGATGGCCACCAACAGGATGCCGCGTGCGATGCCGAAGAAGAAGCCAAGTGCCTGATCCAGCCCGCCAATGGCCGAACGCTGAACGATCGACGAAAACAGCGGTGTAAAGATGCTGACCACGATCAGCGCGATGGCAAACACTGCGGCAAAGCCGGTGATCACCGACAATTCGCAGCTGTCGCGCAGGAAATCTCCGACAACCGGGATCTCTTTCACCAGCGGCACGGCTTGGGGTGCAAAAATGAAGGCCAGAACAGCCGCCGCGACCCAGCCCGCGATGGCCAATACCTCACGTAAAAACCCGCGCGAATAGGCCAGCAGGCCCGACACGACGATGATCAGGGCAACCACCCCGTCGATTATTGTAAAACCTTCCATGGCCCTCGCCTGTATTTTTTTCTGCCCCTCAAGGCGTTACTTTAACCTGCTCCGAAGGTTTCGCCAACAAACCCCACCAAATCAGAGGGTCGGGTGAGTGTCAGACCTGCCACAGTGCCGGTTTTGCCGCCCGCCGGAGCGATCGCCGATGTGAAACCAAGTTTTTGGGCTTCTTTCAACCTGTTTTCTGTCTGTGGGGCCGGTCTAAGTGCCCCAGATAACGAGATTTCTCCGAAAACGACAGTATCTGCGGGCAGGGCTGTGTCTTCACGGGCACTTAGCAGGGCAGCAGCGACGGCGAGGTCGGCGGCGGGCTCGCTGACTTTCAGCCCTCCGGCCACGTTCAGATAGACATCAAGACCTGCGAAAGGGATACCGCAGCGGGCTTCAAGAACGGCCAGGATCATGGCCAGCCGCCCACTGTCCCATCCGACCACGGTACGGCGGGGTTGGGAATGAGGGGATGGTGCCACAAGTGCTTGTAATTCTACCAAAACAGGGCGTGTTCCTTCGATACCTGCGAACACGGCCGATCCGGGGCTGGGTGTGCCGCGTTCCGACAGGAACAGGGCCGAGGGGTTGGTCACCTGGGCCAACCCTTTGCCGGTCATTTCGAACACGCCGATCTCATCTGCGGGGCCAAAGCGGTTCTTGACCGCGCGCAGGATGCGGAACTGATGGCCGCGCTCGCCCTCGAAGTAAAGCACAGTATCGACCATATGCTCGACCACGCGAGGGCCTGCGATCTGGCCTTCCTTGGTGACGTGACCAACCATGATGATCGAAACACCGTGTCGTTTCGCAAACGTGGTCAATTCATGCGCTGCGGCCCGGACTTGTGACACCGAGCCGGGGGCGCTGTCCACATTGTCCGCCCACATGGTTTGAATCGAGTCGATGATGGCCAGGCCGGGCTTTTCCGCTTCGAGCGTCGTCAGGATGTTGCGCAGGTTTGTCTCGGCGGCCAGTTGGACCGGCGCATCCTCAAGACCAAGACGGCGCGCGCGCATGCGAACCTGCGCACTGGCTTCCTCGCCCGAAACATAGATGGTTTTAACGCCCGCGCGGGAAAACCGAGCAGCGGCCTGTAAAAGCAGAGTGGACTTGCCGATCCCGGGGTCTCCGCCCACCAACAGGGCAGAGGCGGGGACGAGTCCGCCGCCCAACACGCGATCCAGTTCCTCGACCCCGCAAAGGGTACGCGGCGGGGGCGTTTCTTCGGTCGACAGGTCGGTGAGAGCGATGGATTGACCGCGTTTGCCGCCCAAAGATTTCTTGGCCGGGCCAGCGGAAAGGGGGACGTCCTGCGATATGGTGTTCCATTCACCGCATCCGTCGCAACGCCCGGACCAGCGCGAATGTGTCGCGCCACAGGCCGAGCAGGAGAAAGTCGTCTTTGCCATGGGGCCTTGGTGCCCGAGGACAAGCGTTTCTTCAAGCCCTGACGGGCTTTCATCTCGGCCGGTGAGGGGCCGCGTCCTCAGGCCCCTAAACGGGACCATCGTCCGCAGCGGGTGCTGTCGCACCTATTCCGCGGCGCGGGGCGGTCGCGACATGGCAACAACGCTGGACGCTTTGGAGGTCTTGTCCTTCGGAGGGGTCTGCAACTGGGCCGACAACTCGGGCAGCAGTTCAAACAGTTCATCACGCAAACGGGATAGCTGCGATTTGGCGATGGATTCTTCCAACTCGACATCCCGCGTCCATTGGCGCAGTTCGCTCTGGATTACCCGGGCCTCTTCGAGCCGCTTCTGGAAAAGCTCGATCTCTTCCTGGCGTTGCTGCAGGAAGGTTCGCGCGCGGTTGACCCGGACGTCGCCATAGGTCTCGGCCAGTTCGTGACTGATCTGGCTCATCTGAGCTGCAAGCTCCAGTATCTCAGGCTCAAGCGATTGAAGGTCAGGGTGCTGGCGCAAGAAGGCCATCCGCTCTTTGACCGCGTCGAATTCGGACGACATCATGAACAGTCCTTCGCGATCGGTCGCATGGGCCATCTGATAAGCCGACGAGATGTCATGCATGTTCAGCGCGAACTTTCGATGGTTGTTTTCCAACGCCATCATCCGCGCATTGGCTGGCAGGTAGAACGCCAGCATCAGAATCAGCGCGGTCAGGCCGATCTGAACGTACATCCCGGCATCGGTTACCGTGCCGTCACCGAACCCGGCTTGAATCGAGAGCCAAGGTAAAACTCCCAAAGCGGACAGAAGTGTGGCTGAGACGGATAGCAAAGCGGTTGAGCATATCAGGAAAAAAGTCAGTTTTAAAAAGATATTCTGAAATTGCAATGTGATAGTGTGGAGGGCGGTCATGATTGACGAACTCCTTCTGGAACCGGTTAACACCAAGCCCAAGCGGAGACACCTAAAACACACAGAATGATCCGCTGCGGACCCGTAAACTACAAATTTTTGCTGCTCGAAATATAATAATGATACTCAGATAAATGTTTTCAATCAATTAGCTCTGAGAATTTCGTGATCTGCGTGTCATTTCGGTAATGTGGCCCAATGCGATTGAGGCCAGAATACAGGCCGTGAACAGGTAGAGGCCCCATGCGGTTTCAATAGTTGCGTAAGAGATTCCTTTGGCCAGCGTGATGTAGAGCGCGATCAGAAAGATGTCGGCCATGGCCAGTTTCCCGAGGATGTTGAGCGCGGGTTGGACGCGTGCGTCCAGCAAGTCCCATTGGATCAGAGCGGTGCCGATGGTTTTGATATAGGGTGCGAAGAGAGCGAAGATGGTGACGATCAGCGCCAGAAAGACGTCCGATTTCCATAGGGATTGCAGGCCGGTGATGACGCTGATTTCCGACAGGCCGAAGATCGGCAACAGGCCAGCGCGCATCAGTGGGGCGAACCACGCGATGGGGTAGAGGATCAGGAGAGAGAGTGTGGCGAGGCGGAGGGTCATTGGCATCACTGATACGTAATTAGTGTTCTGAGAATTTGCTATGATCTTAGCCAATGGGTGGTACGGCAGTTTTTAAACCCTGAAAAACTGCCCACACTGTTGCGGGACCTGCGACGATAAAAACCAGGCCCACTAGCCTTGTAAAAGGCTTTAGATCAAAAAAACGCCCAGGCCACAAAAGAACGACTGAAATTGCGGCATAACACAGGGCGTTACCTATCAGAAAGGGTGTTTGGGGTAGGGCGAAGCTTGGTTGAAGAGCGTATAGGACCCCATAGGCAAAGGTTGCAAGTATCAACACGGACAGTACTCGAAACCGTGTAAACCCCACCAACGCAAAGTAAGCAGCGAAAGCCCAGCAAAACAGCAGCCCGAGGCCCAATAAATAGTCCGAAACTAAGTTCGTCACCGCACCGCCTCAATAGGCCCCTCAGCGCTTCCGCTGATGAACTGCTCCACATAGGGATCACCCGAGGCATCCATCTGGCTGACCGGGCCGGTCCATTGGATGACGCCCCCGTGCAGCATGGCGACGTTGTCGGCAATGGCTCGGACGGAACTCATGTCGTGGGTGATGGTCATCGCGGTGGCGCCCATCTCGGTCACGATCTCGCGGATCAGGTCGTTGATGACGCCGGACATGATGGGGTCAAGGCCGGTGGTGGGCTCATCGAAGAAAATGATTTCGGGCTCGGCGGCGATGGCGCGGGCGAGGCCCACGCGTTTCTGCATGCCACCCGACAGTTCTGAGGGAAAGCGGTCAGCCACGTCGGATTTCAGACCCACGCGGCGCAGTTTCTCGATGGCAATCTCGCGGGCGTATTCCGGCGGGCGCTTCAGCGGGCCACGCAGCAGTCGGAAGCTGACATTCTGCCAGACGGGCAGCGAGTCAAACAGGGCCGCGCCCTGGAACAGCATGCCGAACCGGGCCAGAAATTTATCGCGGTCGCCCTTGGTCGCGTCCTTGCCGTTCACGTAGATCATTCCACTGTCGGGCTTGATCAGGCCCAGGATACATTTCAGCGCCACAGATTTACCGGTGCCAGAACCGCCGATGATGACCATCGAAGTGCCTTTGGGGATCTCAAGGTTCATGCCTTGCAGAACCTGGTTATCGCCAAATGTCTTATGTACATTCTCCATCCGGATCATAGCGAGAAGAACACCCCTGTCAGAATGAAGTTGGCGGCCAGAATCATGATGGCGGCGGATTCGACCGAGGACTTTGTGGCGCGGCCCACACCCTGCGCGCCGCGGCCCGAATCCATACCGTAATAGCAGCCCATGATCGCTGCGATCAGGCCGAAAGCGGCCCCTTTGACCAGCGATGAGACGATGTCACGGGCTTCAAGGAAATTGACCGTGTTCGACAGGTAGTTTGCCGGATTGAAACCCAAATTCTGTGTCGCGACCGCATAGCCGCCTGCGATGCCGATGATGTCTCCGATCCCGACCAGCAGCGGAACGGTGATCAGCGCGGCCAGAACGCGCGGGGCGGTCAGGTATTTCATCGGGTGGGTGGACAGGGTGACCAGCGCGTCAATCTGCTCGGTCACTTTCATGGTGGCGATCTCGGCCGCGATGGAAGAGGTCACGCGTGCCGCGATCATCAGGCCGACCAGAACGGGCCCCAGTTCGCGTACCATTCCGATGGCGACGATTTGTGGTACCACGGCCTCGGCGTTGAAACGGGCGCCACCAGCGTAGATTTGCAGGGCCAGCGCGCCACCGGTGAAGATGGCGGTCATGCCAACAACCGGCAGCGACAGCCAGCCGATATTCATCAGCGCAACGACAAACTCTCGCGGGTAGTAAGGCGGGCGGAAGATGTGCGAGATCGCATCCACCGAAAACAGCGCGACTTTGCCAAAGGTGGCGAACAGCGCCAGGACCGCCCGGCCCAGACCGCCCAGCAGGTTGAGCGGGTTCATTCCACGTAACCCCTAGAAAAGCGCGCGCCAAGCGAGGTGAGGATTTCATACCCGATTGTGCCCGCGGCCTCGGCCAGATCATCGACAGTTTGGTGACCGTTCAGAATGCGCAGGCGTTCAGGGTCTTCGGGCAGGTCGGTAACGTCGACGGTGATCAGATCCATCGAGATCCGGCCAACCACTGGGCAGGGCTTACCGCTAGCGAATGTGTCAATACCGCCGCCTATGGCACGGTGCAGACCGTCGGCATAACCTGCTGCCACGGTCGCGATGCGCGATGGGCGACGGGCAATCCAGCTGTTGCCGTAGCCGACGGTTTCTCCGACCTCGACTGCGCGTACCTGAATGACGGGCAGATCGACTGTCACCACGGGCTTGGCGTCGGCAAAGGGCATGCCTCCGTAAAGGCCGACACCGGGGCGGCAGAAGTCGAAATGGAATTCGGGTCCCAACAACGTGCCGCCTGTGGCCGCCAGAGACCGGGGGGCGGTGACGCCGTCCGTCATCTCGTGGAAGGTTTTCAGTTGCTGGCGGTTCATCGGGTGGTCGGGTTCATCCGAACAGGCCAGGTGCGACATGACCACCGCCGGGTTCAACGGCTCGGCCTTGGGGCGCAGTTCGGCCCATTCTGCCGGTTCCAGACCCAGTCGGTTCATACCGCTGTCCAGCTGAATGCCAAAGGGGCGATCCGGCAGTGCTTGTTGGTGGCGCAGAAATTGTTCGGGTGAATTGATCAGCGGCGTCAGGTCATGAGCGCGCAGCAGGTCGGTGTCACCCTCCATATGACCCGAGAACACGCCGATCATGGGGCCGGCGCCAATGGCCTTGCGCACGGCGACACCTTCTTCCGCAACGGCAACAAAAAACTTGCGGACGCCTTCCTCGGCAAGGGTCGCGGACACCGGCCCAGCCCCCAGGCCATAGGCATCGGCTTTGACCACGGCGCCGGTCTCGACATCCGTTTTTGCGTTGAGCGCCCGCCAGTTGCTGGCCAGCGCCTGAAGATTGATCGTCAAACGTGCGGTACTCATGGTGCTGTTCATGACATTGGAGCGCGGCAGGTCAAGGGGGAATACGGCAATTCTTGTGCATATCGTTGCGATACCGCGCAGCTTTTGGCCAGTGTCGCAAGGCCTTGGCGAAAAAAGGCCTTTATGGCCTTGCACTGAGTATCGCCATTGTGTTCGCGCTGTGATCAACTGCGGGCATTGAAGGGGACTGTCGATGTTGCTGAATTGGAGCGGAATATGTTGAACCTGACCGCTGACTACAAGGCCAGAGCCGCTGAGTTGCCGGGACTGTTTCGGGATGTCTTTACCGCGTCCGAGGGAGAGGACGAAGGGCGCGTGGTCGGAGCTTTGGCGGCAGATCTTTTGAACGCGACCCCCGGGGAGGATCTGCTGGGCGTTCTGGCCGTGGACCGCGACGTGCTGGCCGGGTGTATCCTGTTTTCTCGGCTTCACTATGATCAGGACCCGCGACAGGTGTTCCTGATGTCTCCGGTGGCGGTGCGGACTGATCGGCAGAAATCAGGGGTCGGTCAAAAGCTGATCGGTTTCGGGCTAGAGCAGTTGCGCCTGCATGGTGTGGATTTTGTCGTGACTTACGGCGACCCGGCCTTCTACTGCAAAACCGGGTTTCAGCCGATGACCGAAGCGGACGCTCAACCGCCCATGCCGCTGAGTATGCCACATGGATGGATCGGGCAATCTTTGCGGGGTAATGAGACGCCAATTGAAGGCCCTTCGCGCTGTGTCAGCGCGTTCAACAGGCCCGAGTTGTGGTAGATCAGTAGCTCTCGATCTGGCCGTCCTGCTGCCAGGGTTTGACCAGATTGCCGAAGCGGGTGAACTGCGCCTCGAAGGACAGCTCGACCGTGCCGATGGGACCGTGACGCTGTTTGCCGACGATGACTTCGGCCTTGCCATGCAGGCGTTCCATGGCCTGCTTCCATTCTTCCATCTTTTCCAGTTCGTGATCACCGGGTTTTTCGCGTTCCTTGTAGTACTCTTCGCGGAATACGAACATCACCACGTCGGCATCCTGTTCGATCGAGCCGGATTCCCGCAGGTCTGATAGTTGCGGGCGCTTGTCATCGCGGTTTTCGACCTGACGCGACAGCTGGGACAGCGCGATGACCGGGATGTTCAGTTCCTTGGCGATGGCCTTCATGCCCATCGAAATCTCGGCGATTTCGTTGACCCGATTATCGGCCATGCCACGGCAGAGCTGCAGGTAGTCGATCACCAGCAAGTCCAGCCCGTGGGTTCGCTTCAACCGCCGTGCGCGGGCGGCAAGCTGCGAGATCGGCAGAGCAGGGGTGTCGTCGATGAACAGAGGGCAGGCTTCCAATTCCTTGGCGGCGTCCACAAAACGGCGGAACTCGGCCTCGGTCATGTCGCCCTGCCGGATTTTGTGCGAGGAGATCTCGGAAGCCTCGGCCAGGACCCGGCCTGCCAACTGTTCGGCGCTCATTTCCAACGAAAAGAACCCGACTACGCCGCCGTCAATCGCGCCTTCGCTGCCGTCGGGCTTGGTGCCGCGCTTGTACGCCTTGGCCACGTTGAAGGCCACGTTGGTTGCAAGTGAGGTTTTCCCCATCGATGGGCGACCCGCCAGGATGATCAGATCAGACGGGTGCAGGCCACCCAACTGTTTGTCCAAGTCGGCCAGACCGGTAGAGAT
The DNA here is from genome assembly GCF_056538605.1 of Ruegeria sp. BF7. Classification (NCBI taxonomy): domain Bacteria; kingdom Pseudomonadati; phylum Pseudomonadota; class Alphaproteobacteria; order Rhodobacterales; family Roseobacteraceae; genus Ruegeria; species Ruegeria sp. BF7. Next base: position 360,708 of record NZ_JBQFTM010000001.1, read on the forward strand.
CCCCGCCATGCCACCGCCGCGCTGGTACGCTTCATTGGTGACGTTGACGGCTTCTGTGACCGCCTTGAGGAAAGATTGGAAACCCTGTTCGGTCTGGCCCTGCTCGGATAACTGATAAAGCTGCTGTTCGGCTTCGACGATCTGTTCTTTGGGCTCGCTGGATACATCCACTCGCGCCGCCTTGTCCGAGATGTCCCGACCCAACCGGATCAACTCGCGCCGGATGGCAAGGTCATATATCATCTGGGCATAGTCATGCACCGCGAACGCGCTGATCGATGCACCGGCCAGTTTCACCAGATAGGCCGGGCCACCCAGCTCCTTCAGGCCCTCGTCTTCAGCCATGAAGGATTTCAGCGTCACAGGTGAGGCCAGCGCATTCTTGGCGATGCGATTGGCCGCAACCTCGTAGATGCGGGCGTGAACCGGATCATAAAAATGCTCGGACCCGATGATCGACGCCACCCGGTCATAGAGGTCGTTATTGGTCAGGATCGCACCCAGAAGCTGCTGCTCGGCTTCAATAGAATGCGGCATGGTTTCGGCATTTTGAATCTGCGCCGCTGCCTGCTCGATGCTGCTGATCTCGTTCATTGCTGCTCTCTATGCCTGTTGGGCACTGTCCATAACCGAGCCCCGTGAGTCGGGGCAAATTGTATGTTTCTGGGGATAGACTGTGCATATCTCCGGACCCCATCATGTTGAAACATGAATGGGACCGCCGTCAACATATTGTGTGGTTTTCACTGACCTGTCGGACGGTGCTTGACACTGCTCAACAGGTGCCGTCACGTCAGCTTTTGTTGGCTTCCTGCCATCCGCGCGGGTCGTTCAGGAAGGCCTCGACGCCATCAAGTGTCTCTTGGTCAAAGGCTTTCTGCGCCTTGGCCTCGGCCAGAACATCCCACCATGTGCACAGGTGATGCAGTTTTACACCATGATCGCCGAGGGTTTTTTCGGTCTCGGGGAAGATGCCGTAGTAGAAAATCACCGCTGTATGCCCGCAGGTCGCGCCGGTCTCGCGGATCGCATCCACAAAAGACAGTTTCGAGCCGCCATCGGTGGTCAGGTCTTCGACCAACAGGACACGCTCGCCTTCGCTCATCGCGCCTTCGATGCGGGCGTTGCGGCCGTAGCCCTTGGGCTTTTTGCGCACATAGGTCATCGGCAGGGCCATGCGCTCGGCGACCATAGCGGCAAAGGGGATGCCGGCCGTCTCACCGCCTGCGATGTTATCAAACGCCTCAAAACCCGCGTCGCGCATCACAGTCACGGTCAGGAAGTCCATCAGGGTAGAGCGGATACGCGGGTACGATATCAGCTTGCGACAGTCGATATAGGTCGGGCTGGGCAGGCCACTGGCCAACGTGAACGGCTCGCGCGAATTGAAGTGAACGGCCTTGATCTCCAGCAGCATCCGCGCGGTCAGCCGGGCGATTTCGGTGCTATCGGGGAAGGAACTGGGGATCATGGTGCAACCTCGGGACAATATGACGTTGCGGGCTGATAGCCTGACCCTCGACCCAGAGTCGAGAGGCTTGCGCGCAAAAGAAAAGCGGACCCCTTCAAGAGGTCCGCTTTGGCCCTCGCGGGCAGGTGGCAGCCAAGGTGGGCTCAGCTGCTCATATCGTAGGCCCGCTCGCCATGTGCCGACAGATCGAGCCCGTTTGTTTCAGTCTCTGCGTCTACGCGAAGCGGCGTGATCAGCGCAACCACCTTGATCAACACAAATGTGACAACTGACGTAAAGGCACCTACGATCACCAGCCCGCCGAGCTGCGCGGTCCAAGCGCCCAGACCAAAGACGGCGATCATGATGGTACCGAAGATGCCACCCACACCGTGTACCGCGAACACGTCCAGCGTATCGTCGATGTTCAGCATGTTGCGGATAACGTTCACGGCTTCCTGACATAGGACGCCAGCCACAGCACCGATAATCAATGCCTGCACCGGATCGACATAGCCCGAGGCCGGGGTGATCGAGGCCAGACCCGCGATTGTACCGGTCACCAGACCCACCATCGAGGCTTTGCCATATTTGATGCGTTCATACAGCGCCCAGCTCAGAGAGGCGGTCGCGGCCGAGATATGTGTCACGGTCATCGCCATCGCAGCGCCGCCATCGGCCGCCAGTTGCGATCCGCCATTGAAGCCGAACCAGCCAACCCACAGCATCGCGGCGCCGATCATAACAAAACCGGGGTTGTGTGGAGGGGTGGTGCGGTTGCGGCGCGGCCCGAGGATGACGGCGATGATCAACGCGGCGAGACCGGCGGTTTCGTGCACCACGATGCCGCCTGCAAAGTCGCGGACACCGACCTCACCCAGGATACCGCCATCGGTCAGGATGCCGCCGCCCCAGATCCAGTGAACGACGGGCGCGTAGCACAAAAGCATCCAAAGAGCCGAGAACATCAGGACAAAGCCATAGCCCACGCGTTCCACATAGGCACCGACGATCAGGGCCGGGGTGATGATGGCAAAGGTCATCTGGAAGGCAAAGAACAGAACCTCGGGCAGGGTGCCGGACAGGCTGTCAGCATCGACACCGTTCAGGAAGGCCTTACCCAGACCGCCCCACAGGCCCGACCCGCCGTCGCCGAATGCGATGGAATATCCTGCGACCAGCCACAGGATGCTCATAAGGCAGGCGATGCTAAAGCAGTGCATAAAGACGCTCAGCACGTTGCGGGCCCGCACGAGGCCACCATAAAACAGGGCCAGTCCCGGCAGTGTCATGAACAGGACCAGGGCGGTTGCCACTATGATCCAGGCGGTATCGGCTCCATTCATCGGCCGGTCTCCTCTTCAGCTTGCGTGGTGCCATGAAGCGGAGAGAGGTCGGGGAAAAAAGAGGCAGACGCGATTGTTTGCGCCTGTTTTGGCGGCTTTTTGTTAACTGGTGATTAAATGCGCGCCATAATGTGTATGATGCCTTATTTTTGGGCGATAGTGAAAAGCCCTTTTGAAAGCAGTTCCAGCGCGTGATCCCGCGCCGCACGACGAACGTTGTCGCGACCGAGCGCGCCAAACTCCACCGTTTCGGTGTGGGTCGGTACACCGTCAACGGCCAGTCCAAAGCAGACCCGGCCCTCGGGTTTGAACTCGGACCCGCCGGGGCCAGCAATACCTGTGACCGAAACGGTGAGTTGCGCATCCGAGTTACGCAGCGCGCCCTCGGCCATTTCGCCTGCGACCTGTTCAGACACCGCGCCATGCTCCGCCAGCGTCTTGGTTCGTACACCCAACATCTGCTGTTTGGCTGTGTTGGTGTAGGTGACAAAGCCCCGCTCGACCACGGCGGAACTGCCGGGGATGTCGGTCAGCGCCGCGGCGACCATGCCGCCGGTGCAACTTTCGGCGGTCGCTATCATCACGCCTTGCGCCTTGGCGCGGTCAAGAAGCGCGGCGACGGTCACAGGCCCAGTACTCCGTGTGCGATACCGGCAAGGATCAGCACGCCAACCCCGGCAAAGACGCCTGCGATCACATCATCGAGCATCACGCCCAACGCATCGTTGCGACGGTCAGCCCAGCCGACCGGGCCGGGTTTGGTGATGTCGAACAGGCGGAACAGCAAGAATCCGGCGATCCAGCCGGGCCAGAGCGCCGTGATCTCGATCCCATGCGCCCAGGAAGGATAGGATATCGCCCACAGAGCGGTGAATTGCCCGGCGACCTCGTCTATGACGATCTCGGACGGGTCGTGGTTGTCCTGGCTCGCGGTCATCACACGGGTTGCCCAGAGGCCGCCGAAAAACACGGCCAAGGTCGCGATCACCAGTAACGGGAAGCCACCCAATACATGCAAGACCCAGGCCAAGGGCAGGGCGACCAAAGACCCCCATGTGCCCGGTGCCGGACGCAGATATCCAACGCCAAAGACGGTTCCGATCAAACGCGCGGCATTCATGATTTCACCAGACAGGCTGTGGCCAGCGAGGCAATTCCCTCACTGCGGCCGGTAAAGCCCAGACGTTCCGACGTGGTCGCCTTGACCGAGACCTGATCGGCACGCAGCCCCATGATCCGCGCCATCTCCTCCCGCATGGCAGGCGCGTGGGGGCCGATCTTGGGGTATTCACAGACCAGCGTGCAATCGACATTCGAAATCTGGTAGCCCATCTCCTCGGCCAGTTCGACCGCGTGACGCAGGAAAACCTCGCTGGCCGCGCCTTTCCATTGCGGATCTGAAGGCGGGAAGTGTTGACCGATATCGCCCTGTGCCAATGCGCCATAGATCGCGTCTGTCACCGCGTGCATCCCCACGTCGGCATCCGAATGCCCTTGCAGGCCGCGATCATGCGGCACTGTCACGCCGCAAAGGATCACGTGATCTCCGTCGCCAAACCGATGCACGTCGTACCCGTTTCCCAGCCTTACATCCATATCCGTTCCCAATAAGCGTTCCGCCCGGGCAAAATCCTCGGGCCGTGTGATTTTGATGTTATCCGCATCGCCCGGCACTATGGCCACGTCCAGACCGGCAGCGCGGGCGACCTCGACGTCATCGGCAGCCCCTCCGGGATGAGCATTATGTGCCGCAACGATTGCATCATAGTGAAAGCCTTGCGGTGTCTGCGCGGCGAACAGGCCCGAGCGATCCTGCGTACCTGTTACTACAGCGCCGTCCCCGGTCCAGAGCGCATCCGTCACCGGCGATCCCGGTGCCGCCGCGGAATGAGTTTTCAGTGTGACCAGAACGTGTTGAATGGTTTGCAATCCGACACAGGGGCGGGCGACGTCATGTATAAGGACATGATCGACCGCAAGCTCTGCAAGCGCAGCAAGGCCGTTGCGGACCGACCCCGCCCTGTCGCTGCCGCCACTGGCCAGAATCAGGTCGGTGTTTTCGAATTCAACCCACGCGGGGCTGTCATCTTCCGACAGGACCAGCACGATGTGGTCCACTTGGCCTCGAAACCGATCAATGGTCCAGTCTGCGACGCGCCGCCCGGCCAGCTGGCGCCATTGTTTGGGAATTCCCCCTCCGGCGCGCAGCCCGCGTCCTGCGGCAACAATGATGGCGGCGGTGGTCATGAGGGCATTTACTCCGGTGTTTCGAGGGCAATGTTTAGGGTGCGGTGAATGCAGAGGCAATCACCCGCGCTAACCTGCCTAAAAATTAGGCATGTGATGATTTTGCGGGCTTGATGACCGCCGTTTTGTTGTTCATATGCGCTGAATTCGATATCAAAGCCACAACTGCCCAAGGATTAAGCACGTTGACTCTTCAACTCGCCGAAAAAGACCTGAACCCGCCGGTGCTGCTGGCTCCGATGGCCGGAATCACCGACCGGCCGTTCCGTGATCTGGTGATGCGCTTTGGCGCGGGCTTGGTTGTCAGCGAGATGGTCGCCTGTCAGGAGATGGTGCAGGCCAAGCCCGGCGTGCGCGAACGGGCCGAACTGTCGGCGGATGTGGAAAACACTGCTGTACAATTGGCGGGGCGCGAGGCGCATTGGATGGCCGAGGCCGCGCGTCAGGTGGCGGATCGCGGCGCGCGGGTGATTGATATCAACATGGGCTGCCCGGCCAAGAAGGTGACCAATGGCTATTCCGGATCTGCCCTGTTGAAGACGCCGGATCACGCGCTAACCCTGATCGAAGCGGTGGTTAAGGCCGTCGATGTGCCGGTCACGCTGAAGACCCGTTTGGGCTGGGACGACACCCTGCTGAACGCGCCTGACGTGGCGCGACGAGCGCAGGAGGCCGGTATCCGCATGGTCACAATCCATGGCCGCACCCGCTGCCAGTTTTACAAAGGGCACGCAGACTGGCGCGCAATTCGGGCGGTGAAAGAGGCGGTCTCGATCCCGGTCATCGCCAACGGGGACATTGTGGATACGGGCTCTGCGCGCAGGGCTTTGGATCAGTCGGGGGCCGATGGGGTCATGGTCGGACGCGGGGCGCAGGGCAAACCCTGGCTGCTGGCGCAAATCTGCCACGACCTGTACGGCGCCGAGGCTCCTGACATTCCCACGGGCGAAGAACTAATCGATATGGTTCGCGCGCATTATCAGGCGATGCTCGAATTCTACGGTTATGATCTGGGTCTGCGCGTCGCGCGCAAGCATCTCGGCTGGTACATGGAGGAGGCCGGAACGCCCCCCGCGCTGCGCCGCGCCGTTCTGACCTCGCGCGATACGGATGAAGTGTTGCGCTTGCTAGGCGACGCGTTGAGCGCTGATACTGAGGTGGCGGCATGATTTCGGATCAAAGCATCTGGACCTCGCTGCCGGTTCCGGCCTTCATCATCGACGCCGAGGACCGGATTGCCGACGTAAACTCGGCTGGTGAGGGGTTTCTGAACGCCTCGCGCAAGTCAGTGATCGGGCACCCGGTCTGGGACCAGATCGCCGTGGACGCGCCGTTGGAAGAAGCCTTCTTGCGCGCGCGGGCGCAGAGTACGCCACTGTTCGTCAACGACGTGGATGCTGGGTCGGGCAACCGTGCGCCGCTGCAATGCGCGTTGCAGATCGCGCCTTTGGTCGGGCATCCGGGCTCGATGATCATGATCATATCTCCGCGCGAACTGGCGGGGCGGATGACGCGAGGCAATACGGTCAAGTCCGCCGCTCAATCCGCTATTGGCATGGCCGAGATGCTGGCGCATGAGATCAAGAATCCATTGGCCGGGATCACCGGGGCGGCGCAGTTACTGAGCATGAATATCCCTCAGCAAGACCTTGAACTCACTGATCTTATCGTCGCCGAAAGTCGCCGTATCGTGAAGCTGTTGGAACAGGTCGAGCAGTTTGGTAACCTTTCTCAGCCCGATTTCAAGCCAGTCAACATACACGACGTTCTGGATCGTGCCCGACGCTCGGCGCTGCTGGGGTTTGGCGCGCACATGAAGATCATCGAGGATTACGACCCTTCGCTACCGTTGGCCTATGGCGACCCGGATCAGTTCTTGCAGGTGGTGCTGAACCTGCTCAAGAACGCCTCGGAAGCCGCTGATTCCAAAGGTGGCACCATTCGCTTGCGTACTTATTTCGAACACTCCTTTCGACTGCGCCGCAGTGACGGTTCCGGCCATTCGCTGCCGCTGCAGATCGAGATCATCGATGACGGCCCGGGCCTGCCCGAGAAGATTCGCAGCGATATCTTCGACCCGTTCGTGTCGGGCAAGGAAAACGGCACCGGCCTTGGGTTGGCGCTGGTGAGCAAGATCATCTCGGACCATGACGGCTGGATTTCCACCGACTCGGTGCCGGGCCGCACGGTGTTCCGCATCTCGCTGAGGCGAGCACCGAAAGACGCAACCTGAAACAGCCGACAAGAGCAGCGATATAAGGAGAGCACCCGATGGATGGCACAGTACTGGTCGCAGATGACGATCGCACGATCCGCACCGTTCTGACTCAGGCCCTGACGCGGGCCGGGTGCAAGGTTCACGCCACATCCTCGTTGACTACGCTGATGCGCTGGGTCGGGGAAGGTAAGGGCGACGTGGTGATCTCGGACGTGGTCATGCCGGATGGCAACGGGTTAGAGATGCTGCCCAAGATTGCGCAGGACCGGCCCGGCTTGCCGGTCATCGTGATCTCGGCCCAAAACACGATCATGACGGCGATTCAGGCGGCGGAGGCCGATGCATACGACTATTTGCCCAAGCCGTTCGATCTGCCCGATCTTATGAAACGCACCGCGCGGGCGCTGGAGCAGAAACAGCGCGTACAGACCGAAGTGTTGGAAACTACTGATGACGGGCCGGAAGAACTGCCTCTGGTTGGGCGGACTCCGGTGATGCAGGCCCTGTATCGGCTTGTCGCAAGGGTGATGAATACCGATCTGTCGGTGATGATATCCGGTGAAAGTGGCACCGGTAAGTCTTTGATCGCACGTGCTATTCACGATTTCTCGGACCGACGCACATTGCCGTTTGTTACGGCCACCGCTGGTGATCTGCGTGATCTGGAAGGCCCTGCGCGGGTGATGGCACGGGTACGTGGCGGCACGCTGCTGATCGATGAGATCGCGGATATTGAGGACGAGTTGCAGGCTCGTATCGTCCGAATGATGGACACACCCGGCGATCACGTACCGCGTTTCATGGCCACCAGCCAGTCGGACCTGACCGAAGCGATGGAGAGCGGTCGGGTGCGGCAAGACCTTTACTACCGCTTGTGCGGCGCGACCGTGCATGTGCCAGCCCTGCGGGAGAGGGTCGACGATATCACCCTGCTGGCGGATCATTTTCTGGCGCGCGAAGAACGTGAGCACGGCGCCAAACGCTGGCTCAGCCCGGATGCGGTGGAACTGGTGCGGCGCTATTCCTGGCCGGGCAATGTGCGGCAGTTGGAAAACGCGATCCGCCGTCTGAGCCTGACCAGCCGCGCCGATGAAATCTCCAAGGCCGAGGTCGAGATGGTGCTGGGTAGCCAGCCCGAGGCCGAACCGGTTCTGGGCGATGGCGAACGCGAGAAACTGTCAGCCTCGGTGGCGCGCCATTTGCGTCGGTATTTCGACCTGCACGGCAATTTGCTGCCGCCTCCGGGTCTGTATCAACGTATCCTGCGTGAGGTGGAGGCGCCGTTGATCGAACTGGCGCTGGACGCAACCGGCGGAAATCAGGCGAAATGTGCGGATTTGCTTGGGATCAATCGAAATACCCTGCGGAAAAAAATTACAGATCTCGATATTCAGGTGACACGTCGACGCAAACTGATGTAATATCGCCACACAAACCGTGGCATCCGGGTTCTCCCCCGGCAAGGACCACGACATATGGCGGTACGTCGCGCATGCGACACATCAGGATGAGGGCAGACGGTGGCAACCCGGGCACAGAGCGGGCCGATTCCGGCGATCAATCGGTGGCGGAAATCCCGAAAACTGCGCAATTTCGGCACCTTGGGGCTGGTTCTTCTAGGCCCTGCGTTGGCGCTTGCCACCTATCTTGTCATCGGTCCGTTTGATCTGGGGGCAACGGCCCCCACGCTGCGCCTGATCCTTCTTGCAGACCTTGTTTATGTGCTTGTCGTCGCTGCGCTGGTTCTGGGGCAGGTCGGCAGTCTGATCGCTGCCCGCCGAGCGAAATCGGCTGGTTCCCGTCTGCACCTTCGGCTGATCGGCGCATTCACGCTGTTAGCCCTGGTGCCGACCGTCACTGTTGCGATCTTTGCAGGCCTGACGGTGAATATCGGTCTCGAGGGATGGTTCTCGGACCGCGTACGAGAGGTTGTGGGTTCATCCCTGACAGCAGCCGAGGCCTATGAGCAGGAACACCGTGAGGGTTTGACGCAGGACGCGGTTGTACTGGCACGTTTCCTGGATGCAGCCCGTGCGCGGGACTACTATATTTCGGATGCCGAACTGCGAGAGGTTCTGGCTCAGGGGCAGGCGCAAATCCAGCGGGGGCTGCGTGAAGCCTATGTCATTGACAGCAGTGGGGAAATCCGATCACGTGGTGATCGTTCCTATCTGTTCAATTACGAGGCGCCCACACCCGAACAGATGGTCGAATCCACGGATAATGGCTTGCTGATAATTGCAGACTGGCAAAACAGCGAGTTTCGCGCGCTGGTACCATTGCAGGCCTATCTCGACCGGTATCTCTATGTTAGCCGCGAGGTGGATGGCCAGTTGCTGACGCTGCTGGACGACACCAAGGAGACGGTGCAGTTTTATCAGCAGCTTGAAAGTGAACGGGGCCGGGTGCTGTTCGAGTTCGGTCTGTTGTACCTGAGTTTTGCGGTGATCCTGATTCTGGCGGCGATGTCGCTGGGCATGTGGTTCGCCGAGCGCCTGTCGCGCCCGGTTGGGCGGCTGACCACGGCGGCGCAGCGCGTTGGCGCCGGTGACCTGAGTGTGCAGGTGATCGAAGAAGCCAGTGACGATGAGATCGCCATGTTGGGCCGTTATTTCAACCAGATGACCCGGCAACTTAAAGGCCAACGCGACACACTGCTGGAAAACACCCGCCAGATCGAACGCCGTCGACGCCTGTTCGATTCGGTACTCAGCTCGGTGACGTCTGGCGTGGTTGGGGTTGATCCGGATGGCTGCGTGACCTTCGTGAACCGCTCGGCCGAACGTCTGCTGGACTGGGCGCATGTGGACGAGAAGCTCTCGATTGGTATCGCAGTGCCAGAGTTTCTTCCGCTGTTTGAAAGCCTCAAGGATAGCGGGCAGGAAGCAGTTCAGGGCGAGGTTAAAGTTACACGCAAAGGGCGGTTGGAAAACCTGCTGGTTCGGATGGCGACGCGACGCGGTGAGGATGGCGGGCTTGAAGGGTATGTGGTGGCGTTCGACGATGTGACCGATCTGGTCAGCGCGCAGCGTATGGCCGCGTGGGGGGATGTGGCGCGGCGCATCGCGCACGAGATCAAGAACCCGCTGACCCCGATCCAGCTGAGCGCCGAGCGGATCAAACGCAAATTCTCACGCAAACTGAATGAAGAGGATTGCGACAGCCTCGAATCCATGACCGACGTGATCGTGCGGCAGACCAATGACCTGCGGCGGATCGTGGATGAGTTCTCGAAGTTCGCACGGATGCCGGAGCCGGACCGGCGCGAAGAAGACGTCGTCGGACTGGTGCGCGAAGCGGTGTTGTTGCAACAAGCCGGGCAGCCGGATGTTCAGATCGACGCTACTCTGCCGGATTACCCGATCCTGGCGGATCTGGATGCGACGATGCTGAATCAGGCGCTGACCAACCTGATCAAGAACGCAGGTGAGGCCATTGAGACTTTAAAGAAAAAAGACCCACCAGACAATCTGAAACCACAGATCAAAGTGGACGTTACCGGCGACGATGCGGGGACGGTCATCACCATTGCAGACAACGGCATTGGCCTGCCCGAAGACCGGGCGCGCCTGTTCGAGCCGTATGTGACCACACGGGACGAGGGCACCGGGCTGGGCCTGCCCATCGTCAAGAAGATCATCGAAGAACATGGCGGAGCGCTCACCCTGGAAGATGCGCCCGTCTTTGACGGACAGGACCATTTCGGTGCGATGGCCGTGATCCGTTTGCCGGGGGGTAATCTCTCTCCGACCGCAGCGCCACAGAAGCAGGCAATTCATACAAACAAACTGAAAGCAGGCCAAAGATGAGCGACATTCTGATCGTAGATGACGAACGCGATATTCGCGAACTGGTGTCCGACATTCTGGAGGACGAAGGCTATTCAACCCGGCTGGCTGGCAACTCGGACGAGTGCATGGCCGAGATCAATTCCGAACCGCCGGGGCTGTTGATTCTGGATATCTGGCTGAAGGACAGCCGCATGGACGGGATCGACATTCTAAAAGCGGTGAAACGCGATAACCCGGATGTGCCGGTGGTTATCATTTCCGGCCACGGCAACATCGAAATTGCGGTAGCGGCAATCAAACAGGGCGCTTACGACTTTATCGAGAAGCCCTTCAATATCGACCAACTGATGGTGGTGATCCGCCGGGCGATGGAAACCTCTCGCCTGCGTCGCGAGAATGCGTCGCTCAAGCGCAAAGAGGTCACCAGTTCCGACATGATTGGCAAATCTGCCGCTTTCCGCGCGATGCAGAGCCAGTTGGACAAGGTGACTAAATCCAATGGCCGTGTGATGCTGAGCGGTCCGGCCGGGTCAGGCAAGGAAATCGCGGCGCGGTATATTCACGCTCATTCCAACCGCGCCAACGCGCCCTTCGTGACCGTGAACTGCGCCGGGATTGAACCTGAGCGCGTGGAAGAGGTGCTGTTCGGCCGCGAATCCTCGGAGCGCGGCATCGAATCCGGTCTGTTGGAGGAGGCCCATGGCGGTGTGGTTTACTTCGACGAGGTTGCGGATATGCCACTGGGCACCCAGTCCAAGATCCTGCGCGTGCTGGTTGACCAGCAGTTTCAACGTGTGGGCGGATCGGACAAGGTGCGGGTTGATCTGCGGGTGATCTCTTCCACCAACCGCGATCTGGAGCATGAGATCAGCGCTGACCGCTTCCGCGAGGAACTTTACCACCGCCTGAACGTGGTGCCGATAGCGGTGCCGTCGCTGGAAGAGCGGCGCGAGGATATCCCGGTTCTGGCACAGCATTTCATTGAAATGTGCAACGAATCTCAGGGGCTGGCCCTGCGCGAAATCTCGGAAGAGGCCGTGGCGTTGCTGCAGACCATGACCTGGCCCGGCAACGTACGTCAGCTCAAGAACCTGATCGAACGTGTGTTGATCCTTGGTGATGAATCAGGGCCGATTGAGGCCAAGGAACTGCCGGCAGAAGAGGAAAAGACCGACGATTCGGGCCGCGTGGTTCTTTCGGGGGCCCTTGCGACCTTGCCGCTGCGCGAAGCGCGCGAGGCGTTCGAACGAGAATACCTGTTGACCCAGATCAATCGCTTTGGCGGCAATATCAGCCGAACCGCCAGCTTTGTTGGGATGGAGCGCAGCGCGCTGCACCGCAAACTGAAATCGCTGGGTGTGGTGACCTCGAACAAATCCGGCGCACGGGTGGCGCAACTGGACGAACCGGAACCGGCGGAATAATTCGCCGGGTCCTTACCCGGCCTGACCGGGCGTTATGATCTGGAACGACCCGTTGTCGAATTTCACGTAACAGGACTGGGTGCTCAATGGCGGCAGTTTTGTTGTAGGCACCGCGGCGGTCTGTGATTTTACGTTCTGCTTGCAGGGCGGTAGGCTAACCGGGCGAAATCCCTTCTTGGCCATGCACTGCGTCTCGACCAGGTTGCGCAGCCCCTGGTTGACGTCGACGGTGTACACGCTCCCTGGTTGCCACCAGCCGGCCGAGCGGTAGCAGCGCCCCCGGCCATCGCAATAGGTGCGGCCGGGCCAGTAGGTAGGCGGGTTTTGCCGCACCTGATTAGCCACCGGCACGTCCTCAAGTGCCAGAACCTGACATTGCGTGGTTTCGGACTGCACACGCGATACGCTTTCGCCTTCGCGGTAATACAGCGAAAGCGGACCGCTACATGCGGACAAGGCAATCATTGGAACAAGCAGACGAAGCACTGTTTTCATAGGCTTATCTTGCCTTAGCTGCGCAGGTATGACAATTCAATTGACCGCTATGGGGGCATCTGTCATTCAAAGATTTCAGGCAGAAGGGCCAAAAACATGAAGGTCATAATTTGCGGTGCCGGTCAGGTTGGCTGGCAGATTGCACGGCACCTGTCGGGCGAACTCAACGACGTAACGGTGGTGGACAACAACTCCGATCTGGTGCGCCGCGCGACCGAGACTCTGGATGTGCAGGGGATCGCCGGGTTCGCCAGTTACCCGGATGTGCTGGAGCGAGCAGGAGCCCGCGACGCCGATATGATCATCGCCGCGACCCATTCGGACGAGGTGAATATGGTCACCTGTCAGATGGCGCATTCGGTGTTCTCGATCCAGCGCAAGATCGCACGCCTGCGGTCGAAATCCTACCTCGAGGCAATCCACTCGGATCTGTACCGCCGCGACCACCTGCCCATTGACGTGGTGATCAGCCCCGAGCGTGAAGTGGCCGCCGCCGCGATGCGCCGCCTCTCCGCGCCATCGGCCTTTGACACCGAGATGTTCATGGACAGCAAGGCGCAGCTGCTGGGCATCCGCATCGACGAAGACTGCCCGATCATAAACACGCCGCTGCGACAGTTGACGGATCTCTTTTCGACGCTCAGCTCGATTGTCGTTGGGGTTCGGCGCGACGGCAGCCTGTTCGCTCCGGAATCCGAGGATCAACTGTTTGTCGGTGACGAATGCTATGTCTTTACTAACGTAAAAGACGTTGACCGCACGATGGAGGTTTTCGGTAAAACCCAAAAGAAACAGGATCGCGTGGTGATCGTGGGGGGCGGCAACGTCGGACTGGAAGTCGCGCGAACGCTGGAGGAGCGTGAAAGCCGGGTGCGCGCCAAGATTATTGAGCGTGACCGTCACTGTGCTGAGCTGGCTGCCGAAGCGCTGGAGCGCACTATTGTTCTGAACGGTGACGGGCTGGATGCTGCCTTGCTGCGCGAGGCTGGTATTGAACGCGCGGACGCGATGCTGGCGGTCACCGATGACGACCGCGCAAACATGCTGGCCGCCGTGCGGGCCAAGGCAGAAGGCTGCGCGTTGGCAATTGCGCTGATCAACGATCCTAGCATGGTGGCGCTGATGGGCCCGCTCGGGATCGACGCCTATATCAACCCACGCGCGACCACGGTCAGTTCGATTCTGCGCCACATCCGCCACGGGCGTGTACGGCAGGTCTATTCCATCGGCGATGCCGAGGCCGAAGTGATCGAGGCCGAGGTACTGTCAACCTCTCCCATGGCCGGGCAAAGATTGCGCGACATCGACTTCCCCGAGGGTGTTCTGGTGGGGGCGGTCCTCAAAGGTGATGAGTTGTTGCGCCCCACCGGCAGTCTGCGGATCGAGGAAAAAGATGTGGTGGCGATCTTTGCCATGGCCAAGGATGTCCCCGAGGTCGAGCGACTGATGCAGGTTTCGATCGATTTCTTCTGATGATACGCGCGAGGACACAACGGATCGGGCTGGTGCGGCGCTTGCCGCTGTTTCTGCTGATCTGGGGTGTTTTCTCGCTGTCCATGTGGATACCCGCGATTCATGCGCTGGCGTTGGACAACCACGACACTTCGCGTTCGTTTTTTTATTCGGGTTTGTTGGGGCTGTTTGTCGTGGCAACGATTGCGATGGCAGCGTCCAGCCGGGTGCCGCGCCGCGGAACGCTGGGGCAGTTGGCGGTGCTGTTAGGCTGTTTTACAGTCCTGCCGGTGTTCCTTGCCATCCCGCTGCATGATGCGTTGGGAAACACGACTTTCCTGAACGCCTATTTCGATATGGTCAGCGCACTGACGACCACGGGCGCCGACGTTTTCCCCGATCCCGACCGACTGACAGCGCCTCTGCATCTGTGGCGGGCGCTAGTGGGCTGGATGGGTGGTTTGCTGATGTGGATTTCGGCGGCGGCGATCCTGGCACCACTGTCGCTGGGCGGGTTCGAGGTGACCGCGCGGGGGCAGCCCGGCCGTCCGGTCTCGGGCGTGGCGCAAAGCGAAAAGGTCGACCCTCGCGGGCGTCTGATACGGGTGACACTGACGCTGACGCCGGTGTATGCGGGGCTGACGGCGGTGATCTGGCTGCTGTTGCTGATCGTGGGTGAGCAAGGGTTGACCGCCGTCTGCCATGCCATGTCCACCATGGCCACGTCCGGAATTTCGCCTGTGGGCGGGCTGGAAGGCGCGCAGGCCGGTATTACCGGCGAAGCGATCCTGTTCCTGTTTCTGTTTTTTGCTCTGTCGCGGCTGACCTTCTCCACCGATACCGCCACAACGGGGTATTCGCGGCTGGACAAGGACCCTGAATTCCGGATCGGTTTGGTGATCGTGATCGTCGTTGCCACACTGCTGTTCTTCCGCGTATGGGCCGGCGTCAACGAAATCGGCGGCACGCTGCACCCAATAGAAGCCGTGAAGGTGTTCTGGGGCATGGTATTCACGGTGCTGTCCTTCCTGACCACTGCCGGGTTCGAGAGCGCCAATTGGAATGACGCGCAGCAGCTTTCGGGGTTGGGTACGCCCGGGTTGATCCTGATGGGGCTGGCCCTGATCGGTGGTGGCGTCGCCACCACCGCAGGTGGGGTCAAACTGCTGCGGGTTTTCGCCCTATATCTGAACGGCGCGCGCGAGATTGACCGGCTGATCTATCCCTCGTCGGTCAGCGGCGAGGGCGGCGGTAACCGGCGCATTCAGAGCGACGGTGCCTTCATCGCGTGGATCTTCTTGATGATGTTCGCGCTGACGGCGGCGTTGTTCAACCTTCTGTTGGGGTTGATGGGAGCGGGGTTCGAACAGGCCATGGTACTGACTGTCGCTTCGCTCAGCACCACGGGTCCGTTGATTGAGTTGGCCACGGATTTCCCGATCCGGATTGTGGACCTGTCTGCCGGGGCCAAGCTGACCATGTGCGCGGCGATGGTGATCGGACGGCTGGAAACGCTGGCGATCATTGCGCTGATTACGCCAAGTCTCTGGCGGGATTAACTTTCAACAGATTTGCTATGACTGATTTTTGATCTGGAAACTCGGTTAACTCCACTCCATACTCAGCCAGAGGGAGCGCGTTGGTCCGCAGCGCGTAGCAAGAACAATGGCGAGATAATAAAAAATGGCTTCGGACAGACAGAATCTTCAGGACGCGTTCCTGAACAATGTACGGAAAGCAAAGGTACCGGTCACAATTTTCCTGATCAACGGTGTGAAATTGCAGGGCGTGATCACTTGGTTCGACAATTTCTGCGTATTGTTGCGCCGCGACGGACAGTCGCAGCTGGTCTACAAGCACGCGATCTCGACCATCATGCCGTCGCAGCCGATCAGCCTGTATGAGGGCGAAGACGCCTCTTGATGGAACATGAAAGGACGCGCACCCGGGCCTGGGTGCTGCATCCGGAAATCAAATCAGATGAACAGCGCCGTGTCCCCGAACCGGCGCTGGAAGAGGCGGTGGCACTGGCCGCCGCTTTGCCCGATCTGGATGTGATCGGGTCCGAGATCGTGCGCCTGCAACGCGCCCAGCCGGGGTTGCTTTTCGGCAGCGGCAAGATCGAGGAACTGGCCCAGCGTCTGCACGAAAACGAGATTGAACTGGTGTTGATCGACGGCCCGGTTTCCCCAGTTCAGCAGCGCAACCTTGAGAAAGCGTGGAAGGTCAAGATCCTCGACCGGACCGGTTTGATCCTTGAGATTTTCAGCGACCGCGCCCGTACCCGTGAAGGTGTGCTGCAGGTCGAGATGGCCGCGCTTAGCTATCAACGCACGCGTCTGGTCCGGGCCTGGACTCACCTTGAACGGCAAAGGGGTGGACTGGGGTTTGTCGGTGGTCCTGGTGAAACTCAGATCGAGGCTGACCGCCGAGCGATCGATGAACAATTGGTCCGTCTGCGGCGTCAGTTGCAGAAAGTGGTGAAGACCCGCACGCTGCACCGCGCCGCGCGGGCCAAGGTGCCGTATCCGATTGTGGCCTTAGTGGGGTATACCAACGCCGGAAAATCCACATTGTTCAACCGCCTGACCGGGGCCGAGGTGATGGTCAAGGATATGCTGTTCGCCACGTTGGACCCAACCATGAGACGGGTTGAACTGCCCGATGGACCCGAGGTTATCCTGTCGGACACAGTAGGGTTCATCTCAAACCTGCCGACGGAACTGGTTGCGGCCTTCCGGGCAACGCTGGAAGAGGTTCTGGGTGCCGATATCGTCATCCATGTCCGTGACATCAGCCATGAGGAAACCGACGCGCAGGCGCAGGATGTCGAGGCGATCCTGACCTCTTTGGGCGTCGATGACGAACGGCCCCGGCTTGAGGTCTGGAACAAGATCGATCTGCTGAATGAAGACGAACGCGAAGCCACCTTCAAACGCGCGAATCGCGATCCATCGATCTTTGCTATCTCGGCGGTGACGGGAGAGGGTGTTGACCCTCTTCTGGCCGAGATCGCAACCAAATTGCAAGGCGCGCGCCACGAAGAGACCCTGATGCTGGGTTTCGCCCAAGGCAACAAGCGCGCCTGGCTGTTCAGGCAGGATGTTGTGCGATCCGAAAAGCAGACCGAGGACGGTTTTGAGATCACCGTGCTGTGGACCGACAAACAGGCGGCTCGGTTCGCGGCGCTTTAGAGATTAGGTCCTGCCAATCTGTCGTTGATGGTCGTCCGCGTCAAACCAGTCCGATGAGGACTGGATTTTGTGGTCCTGGGTCAGTTCCCATTCAGCCCAGCCGCGGGTGACCACAAGGTTGCCGGTTTCTGTGTGATGGCCTTCCAATGTCCAGACAAAGATCGCGTGTGAACCGGCCCATCGCAGCATATCGCATCTGAGTTCCAGATCGGGAAAGTCGGCAAAGAACTCGCGGGCCACGTCGGCTACTGCCCCGCGACCGATCATGGGCTCACCCTTGTTGATCGAAATCTGCCCTTCAGGCGCAAAGAATTCGGCCACCGCGTTCGGGTCACCCGAACTCCAGGCGATTGCGTAGTCGCGCGCGAGATTGTTCAGCCTATCCCGTATACTTGCCATTTGTGCCCCCCGGTCCCAACGTGTTGGCCTCCAGATCGTAGGCGAAAAGACAGGTCGGCGTCCACGGCACCCGGAAAAAGGGGCAAGGTCCTGCCGAAACAGGCGAAATCAGCGCGGGATCAGGTTCGTCACACCCACGGCCGCGG
Source organism: Ruegeria sp. BF7 (assembly GCF_056538605.1). NCBI lineage: Bacteria > Pseudomonadati > Pseudomonadota > Alphaproteobacteria > Rhodobacterales > Roseobacteraceae > Ruegeria > Ruegeria sp. BF7. The sequence continues at coordinate 378,870 of NZ_JBQFTM010000001.1, forward strand.
CACGGGCCAGATTGAGGTCCAGCGACATGGGGATATACTCTCCGCGCCGCCACAGCTGCGCCTGATCGTCGTAGTAGCGAGACAGGAAATGGCCGGACTGGCCGGTGGCGGTGATAAAGACCGAACTATCCGGGTCGGCAAAATCGTAGACCCCGCGATAACCCGCACCGTGGACGTTCTGGAACGGATTCCTGCCTTCGCCCGAAGTGCGCCCGCGCAGCAGTGTATTATCGCCGCCACTGGTGGATTGGCGGATGTTGACAAAGAACCGCAACACAGGAACCGTGCCCAGAACCGGGTGGTCATGGGTGGCCTGATGAGCGTCACCCCAGCGCAAGGATTTCAGAGCGCTGCCAAAATTCTCGGAAATCCAGATCAGCGCGTCGTCCAGCGCAAGCCGTGCCATGTCGGTGCAGGTTTCGGTCGGGGCGCTCTGGCGTACGTTACACCAGACCGACGCACCATCGATATCACGGTAGACGCGTTCGATGAACAGTGGCTCGACATGCTTATATTCGGCAGCCAGCGGGCCGAGGTCATCCGAGATCAGCCGGATCTGCAACGCCCGCAACCATGCCGCATAGATCAATGGCTCGGGCAGATGCTCGTTCATCTCGCCATTCCACTCTGCCAGCAGGGACAGCGCGATCTGGCGCTGGCGTTCGGGCGTGCCCTCGGGGGCTGAGGCGCCGGTGAACCACAGGTCTGCGCCGATCAGCGGCAGCAAGGACCGGGCGGTGAAGCTGACGGTATCCAACTGTGCTTCGATAAAGCTGTCGCGGGTGTGGACCTCACGCGATTGCATCAGGCGTTCCCAGCGGTGCACGCGCTGGGTGTCGCCCCATTCATAGGACACATGCTCGGGGAACGGGCGGTCGATGATCTTGTTGTTGGTATTTCCCAGGATGCCCCCCACTGGGGCTACGAATTCCGGGTTGTCGGCATAGGGCAGGCGGCCCTGCCAGAGGTTCTCGGCCAGCCAGCCGGGTGTCGGGATGCGGCCCCGGCTTTGATTTTGCAGGTCGCGTTTCGGCATCGCTCCGATCAGCTTGAGGCCGATCGTGTCCTTGTCCACCAGCGACAGGTTTTGCGAGGGTGCAATGAACAACTCGGCTGCATCGATGCCCTGCCGGACGCTGTCCGCGTTCATCAACGCCATTGACGCCGTCATCGACGTATCGCGCGGGCTTAGCGCCGTCCAAGACAAAGAGGCGACGTGACCGGGTGGTGTGATCGTCTCCAGATCATAGTGGCTGCCGGGCAGAACGGGGCCGTTATCTGTCCAGCGCAGGGTCAGGGTAATCGGGGCCTCGTCCTTGATCTCGATGATCGACGGGCGGGTGCGGAATGTTTTGTAGCCGTCCGGCGTCAGGTATTCCTCGGAGTTTTCCGGGTTCAGCTGCTCGATATGCACATCCTGATCATCCAGATACGAGGACGTCAGACCCCAGCCCAGCCGATCGCTGCGCCCGGTCATAATGGCGGGAATGCCGGGGATTGTCGCGCCGATCACACCGCCCTTGGCCAGTTCCAGCCGGGCCAGATACCAGACGCCCGGCGCGGTGAAGCCCAGATGGGGGTCATTGGCCAGCAACGTGCCTCCGCTGGCCGAACGCGAAGGCGCGGCAGTCCAGGCGTTTGACGCGCCGGCCAACCCGCGTTTTGGGAAAGGCGACAGCGGGCTGTCGGGCATCGGTGTGCCGCGGGCATAGCGGGGCAGGCCTGGAAACAGCGCGGCGTATTCGGGCAGGGCCGCGATGCCCGCACCTGGAACGTTCGGCAGTATGTCGGCCAGCCGTGCGGGGTCGTTCAGCATCAGCGAAGTGCGGGCCCGCAGCACTTCGTCCTCAAGATGGCCGGATAGTTGCAGGCTCATTAGTTTGATCACCGCGATACTGTCGCCGGGCTGCCACGGGGAAACGGGCGCGTTGAACAGGAACATCTCGGGCGCGCCCCGACCAAGGGCGGCCTCGTTGATCTCATCCAGCCGCGCGTTTACTCCGGCGGCATACGCCCGCAACGCAGCTTTGGTGTAATCGTCCTGTACCTCGACCGAGCGGTGGGCCAGCCCGTACAGGTCCAGCCGGCGAAGCAGCTTGTCGATATGAACGGTGCGGGTGCCGAACACTTCGGACAGGCGACCCTGAGCGGTGCGGCGCATAACGGTCATCTGCCACAGACGGTCTTGAGCATGGGCAAAACCAAGGCCAAAGAACACATCCGGATCGTTTTCGGCCAGAATATGGGGGACGTTGGCAGTGTCGCGGATGATCTCGACCGGGGCGGTTGGACCGGTGACTTCAACCGTCTGATTGTAGTCCGGCAGGGACTGGTTGGCCAGGAAATACACCAGCGCCACAGCGGCCAGAGCCAGCAGGACCAGACCCGTTGTAATACGCAACAGCCAGCGAAAAACGAAACCCATTTGTGGCCTTTAATCCCGATCCATTTCCGATTTTGGCAAGACTAGTGGATGGCCGGGCTGACCGAAAGAGGAACAGTCCGGGAATATTTGTGTTTACAGAACTATACAAAGAAAAACCCCGCCACAGTGGGCTGTTGGCGGGGACCGTTCGAGGGGCGCGTGGTAGCCCGGAGTTAAGGAATGATCCGCGTGTATTTGGTGCCTTCGACCGTGGCGCCGAATTTCAGGCCAGCCTGACCAAAGACCGCCGCCAGAACCGGAGAGCGCAGTGTGGTGGTATCGGTCGAGAGTGAGTCACCTGTTGCATCGACGACGTAGCCGATATCGGCCCCGGCGGTCCAACCATTGGAGCGGCGGAAATCGTTCAGCGCGTCCTGGGTCATGAAGAACAGCACGTGCGCGTATTGCTGCGCGCCGATCTGCAGGCCAGCACTGCCGGACACTGCGGAATAATAGTCAACCGTCGCGCCCTGGATGCGCAAGGCGCCCTGGCCATACGCGCCGCCAAAGATAAATCCGGCCTCGGTGATCAGCGGCATGACAAGCATACCGTTGGCCTTGTTGGCGATCTCAACCGTGTTGGGATAGCGCGCGTACATTTCGGTCAGCGTGGCATCGACACGGGCGTCGATGGTGGCGGCGTTGGAATTGCCGACGCCATTGCCGCAAGCTGCGGTTACCGTCAAACCGGCCATGCCAAAGGCAAAGCCACGACGGCTTAGTCGGGGTGCGTTGGAACTGCTCATGTTTTTTCTCTGTATAAGTGCCTGATATGTCGGGTGATCCCGATCTTGTGTGCAAGAGTACGCCGATTGCGGCTGCGTGTCACGGGAAAGCTGACCAGCGGCCGATCACAATCGGCGAAAAATTGCGACAATTTGGGGTTTTAGCCCTGCAGGATGCGGGCAACCTCGGGCGCAAAGTAAGTAAGGATGCCGTCGCAGCCCGCACGCTTGAAGGCCAGCAGGCTTTCCAGCATCACCTTCTCACCATCGATCCAGCCGTTCTGCGCCGCGGCCTGGATCATCGCGTATTCGCCCGACACCTGATAGGCATAGGTTGGCGCGCCAAAGGTGTCCTTAACCCTACGGCAGATATCCAGATAGGGCATCCCCGGCTTGATCATCACCATATCGGCGCCCTCGGTCAGGTCGCGCTCGATCAGGCGCAGGGCTTCGTTCGAATTGGCCGGATCCATCTGATAGGTTTTCTTGTCCCCGGTCAGCGCGCCCGAGGCGCCCACAGCATCGCGGAACGGGCCGTAAAAGGCGCTGGCGTATTTCGCGGCATAGCTGAGGATCATCACGTTCTGATGCCCCGCAGATTCCAGCGCCCGCCGCATTTCGCCGATGCGGCCATCCATCATGTCGGACGGGCCGATGATGTCGGCCCCAGCTTCGGCCTGCGCGAGCGTCATTTTGACCAGAGCTTCGACCGTCTGATCGTTCACAATTTCGCCATCGACGACGTAGCCGTCATGCCCGTTGATGTTGTAGGGGTCCAACGCCACGTCGGTCATCACTGCGATATCCGGGGCCGCGGCCTTGATGGCGCGGATGGCGTGGTTGGACAGATTGTCAGGGTTCCAGGCCTCGGCGCAATCCTCGGTTTTCAGGTTGGCGTCGGTGTAGGGAAAGATGCAAATCGCCGGGATACCCAAGGCCTGCGCTTCAACCGCGGCCTTTGCGATCAGGTCGACCGAGCGGCGCACCACGCCGGGCATCGACGGCACAGGTTCTTCCACACCCTCGCCTTCGCGTACGAAAACCGGCCAGATCAGGTCGTCGGTGGTCAGCGTATTTTCCCGAACCAGGCCGCGCACGGACTGGGATTGGCGCGCCCGGCGAAAGCGGGTCAGGGGGTAGGGGGCGATGGTCGGCTTCATGTCGCGCTCTCCTTGAATATTTTCGCATTGGGTGGCATGAATTCCACGAGGTCTCAAGGGTAACGATGGTCGCGCCTGCGTAAAGAAGGCCCCTAAGGACAGTGAACAAAGGGCTGACGCTTGGACTTATACTCTTCGCTTTTCGAAATCATCGATATGCGCAGTTTTTCGAATCTGTGGTATTGGATCGTGCTGGCCGTGCTTTGGTCATCGGTAAGCCACTGGGCTATGGGCGTCCCGTTCGACCTGCTGGTGCGCGCCCGGCGTGTCGGAGGTCAGACCGAGCAGGACTTGCTGGATATCGTCCGGATCAACGGCAACCGCATTCTGTTTATCGTTGATAAATCCGGATTGATCATTCTGGGGCTGAGTTGTTTTTTCTTTACCGGGCTGGCGATGCTTGGCTTTTACTATGGGGTCGAGTTCGCCCAGGCTGTATTCTTACTGTTGTTTCCCATGTGCCTGGTGACGCTCATAAACATCAGGGCCGCACATAAATTGCGGCGCAGTGACGGATCGCTTGAGTTTGTCGGCAAGGTTTTGACCCGCTGCCGGATTTATACGCAGGTCATCGGTATGATCTCGATTTTGATCACGTCGCTTTGGGGTATGTATCAGAACTTCTCGATTGGGGTTCTGGGATAGGAAATTCGGAAAGGCTAGGCGATGACGGCTCCGAACCACGTAACTGTTGGCGGCGCCCCCGAGGGGTTTGACGCGCAGCTTGTCCTGAACGAGATCGCGCGTTCCGGCGGGCCCGTGGCCCATGTCGCGCGTGATGACAAGCGGATGGAGGCTATGCGGGCCGCGCTGGCCTTCTTTGCGCCGGACATGCCTGTCTTTGTGTTCCCGGGCTGGGATTGTTTGCCTTATGATCGGGTGTCGCCCAATGCGGATATCGCAGCAGCCCGCGTAGCGACGCTGGCGGCGCTGGTGCATCAGATGCCGGACCGGTTCGTGCTGTTGACCACGCTGAACGCAGCCACCCAACGAGTGCCCGCGCGTGATGTGCTGCGAGAGGCTGCGTTTACCGCGCGCGTGGACCACCGCGTTGATGAAACCGCGCTGCGGAGCTTTCTGGTGCGGATGGGTTTCACGCAAAGCCCGACGGTGATGGAACCCGGTGATTATGCCATTCGGGGTGGGATTATCGACATCTTCCCGCCGGGCGAATCTGGTCCCGTGCGCCTGGATCTGTTCGGTGATGTTCTGGACGGCGCGCGTCGGTTCGATCCTGTTTCGCAGCGCACGACCGAGAAACTGGACGTGGTGGAACTGGCTCCGGTCTCTGAGGTTATTCTGGATGAGGCAGCCATCACCCGTTTCCGACAGAATTACCGCATCGAATTTGGTGCTGCGGGCACGGATGATCCGCTATACGAGGCCGTCAGCGCGGGCCGCAAGCATCAGGGCATCGAGCACTGGCTGCCGTTCTTTCATGAGAAACTTGAAACCCTGTTCGATTACCTGCCGGATGCCACGATTACCGTTGACGATCAGGTCACGCCCGCTCGGCTTGTGCGCTGGGATACGATTGCCGATCAGTATGAAACCCGGCGGCTGGCACTGGAAAACCGGTCGCGCATGGATACTGTGTATAAGCCGACACCGCCCGGATTGCTGTATCTGGACGACGCCGCGTGGGAGCAGGCAGTGGGTGACCGGCGGGTGCTGCAGTTCAGCCCTCTGCCACAGGCCAGCGGTCCTGGAGTGATCGATGCGGGTGGCAGGATCGGACGAAACTTTGCGCCCGAGCGGCAACAGGAAAGCATCAGCCTGTTTGGTGCGCTGGCAAGCCATATTACCGACAAGATGGGCAAGGGACCGGTGTTGATCGCGTCCTACTCTGAGGGCGCGCGCGAACGTTTGACCGGTCTGATCGAGGATGAAGGTCTGGCCGAGGCAATCCCGGTTTCGGACGGCACCCGCATCGGCAAACGCGGGCTGCATCTGGCCGTCTGGGCGCTGGAGCATGGGTTCGAAACGCCTGACTTGACGGTCATCGCCGAGCAGGATGTGCTGGGCGACCGCCTGATCCGCCAGCCCAAGAAACGCCGCAAGGCCGAGAATTTCCTGACCGAAACCCAATCGCTCAGCCCCGGTGATCTGGTGGTGCATGTAGATCACGGCATCGGGCGCTATATGGGAATGGAGGTCGTCACCGCCGCAGGTGCTGCGCACGAATGCCTGCTGCTGGAATATGCCGAGCAGGCCAAACTGTACCTGCCGGTTGAAAACATAGAACTGCTGTCGAAATACGGCCATGACGAAGGTCTGCTGGACCGCTTGGGCGGCGGTGCATGGCAGGCCAAGAAGGCGAAGCTGAAAGAGCGCATCCGCGAGATGGCGGACAAGCTGATCCGCATCGCAGCTGAGCGTGCTTTGCGCAAGGCTCCGGTCATGGACCCGCCTCCGCACGCGTGGGAAGAGTTCAGCGCACGCTTCCCGTATCAGGAAACCGACGACCAGCTGCGCGCTATCGCAGAGGTGATAGAGGACATGCACTCTGGCGCGCCGATGGATCGTCTGATCTGCGGTGATGTGGGCTTTGGCAAAACCGAGGTTGCTATGCGTGCGGCCTTTGTCGCCGCCATGTCCGGCGTTCAGGTCGCGGTTGTAGCGCCGACCACGCTGTTGGCTCGACAGCACGCGGCATCATTCAAGGAACGGTTTCGGGGTTTCCCGCTGGAAGTGCGCCAGCTGTCGAGATTTGTCTCTGCCAAAGTGGCGCAGCAAACCCGCGACGGGCTGGCGCGCGGCACGGTCGATATCGTGATCGGCACCCATGCGCTGTTGGCTAAGGGGATACGGTTCAACAATCTGGGCCTGCTGATAATCGACGAGGAACAGCATTTCGGCGTCGGTCACAAGGAACGTCTGAAGCAGCTGCGTTCGGATGTTCACGTCCTGACCCTGACCGCCACGCCGATACCGCGGACGCTGCAATTGTCCCTGACTGGTGTGCGAGACCTGTCGATTATCGGCACACCGCCCATCGACCGCCTTGCCATTCGGACTTATGTCAGCGAGTTCGACGCAGTCACCATTCGCGAGGCTCTGCTGCGCGAGCATTATCGCGGCGGACAAAGTTTCTATGTGGTGCCGCGCATCTCGGATCTGCCCGAAATCGAGGAATTCCTGAAGGACCAACTGCCGGAACTCACCTATATGGTCGCGCATGGGCAGATGGCGGCGGGGGAACTCGACGACCGAATGAATGCTTTCTACGACGGCAAGTATGACGTGCTGCTGGCAACGACGATTGTGGAAAGCGGGCTGGACATCCCGACCGCCAACACGATGGTTGTGCACCGGGCGGATATGTTCGGTCTGGCGCAACTCTACCAGATACGTGGCCGGGTGGGGCGGTCGAAAACCCGCGCTTATGCCTATTTGACCACCAAGCCGCGCCAAAAGCTGACCGCCACAGCTGAGAAACGGCTGCGGGTTCTGGGCTCATTGGATACGCTTGGGGCCGGGTTCACGCTGGCATCGCAGGATCTGGATATTCGCGGAGCAGGCAACCTGCTGGGCGAGGAACAGTCGGGCCAGATGCGCGACGTGGGCTATGAACTCTACCAGTCGATGCTGGAAGAGGCGATTGCCAAGATCAAAGCCGGTGAGATGGAAGGGCTTTCCGACGCGGATGACCAATGGGCACCGCAGATCAATCTGGGTGTGCCGGTTCTGATCCCCGAGGACTACGTGCCCGATCTGGACGTGCGTCTGGGTCTCTATCGCCGCCTGTCGTCGCTTTCGACCAAAGTTGAGCTGGAAGGCTTTGCGGCCGAACTGATCGACCGCTTCGGTACCCTGCCGAAAGAGGTGAATACCCTGATGCTGGTCGTCCGCATCAAGGCCATGTGCAAGCGGGCGGGCATTGCCAAGCTGGACGGTGGGCCGAAAGGTGCAACGATCCAGTTCCACAATGACAAGTTCGCATCGCCTCAGGGGCTGGTCGAGTTTATCCAGAACCAGCGCGGACTGGCCAAGGTAAAGGACAACAAGATCGTCGTGCGCCGTGACTGGAAGAAGGACAGCGACAAGATCAAAGGGGCCTTCGCAATCGCTCGGGATCTGGCTGAAAAGCTGATGGCCGAGAAGAAAAAGGCCTAAGCCTAGTCTCCGCTGACAAAGGTGCACAACTGCCATGCGCCCGCGTCCGATTTCACGAACGCGGCGCGGTGGCCTGTCATCGGCCACAAGTAGTCACGGTGCATGTAGCCTTGGGTCCCATCGGTCAGCAGCACCCGTTGATAGTCCGAGCCGTCCTGAAAATCGCGGATGATCGCGACCTCGTGGCTGATGAGGCCCAAGGTCGGTGCGTCGCGATCAGCCGACTGCCGCAAGGCCACATCTGATCCAGTGACGAAATAGGCCATGAACGGGTCCAGTGAAACGGGCAGGGTGATTTGCCACTGATGCGGCATCCAGAACTCGCCCTCGTCATCGAAATAGCCGGGCTGGGAGAGGGTGTTTTCCAGATCCAACCAATAGGCTTCGCGTAAGGCATCCGCGTCTTTTCGGTTCTCTTCCGACAGGGTTTCCGGATCCAGGATCAGATTGGCGCGCAACTCTTCTGGACCACCATTTCCTCCGTGGCTCAGGTAGATGTCGGGACAGGCCGCCGCGACCACGGCATCGGTATCCCTTGCGGCCACCTCGGCCAGCAGCGCATCGCGGAAGGCCACCAGCGAGGAATCTCGCGCGGCCTGATCGACCGGAGGAAAGGATTGACGATCCGCAAGGGCGGGGCCGCAGAGCAGGGCCGTCAACAAAAAGGCGTTTCTCATTCGGCGGCCCTCATCGCCGCTTGGGCGCAGAAGCACGACGCACCCACCGCGCGATCTGCCCGGGCCAGTGCCAGATCGAGCCGTTGTTTTACCTGCACAATCTCAACGGTGTCACCACGCGTTTTCAAACAGTCATGCAGGCCCTTGAGGCTCCAGACATTGTCCGGATGGATCGAGGCACGGCTGAGCATACCACCCAACCCCAGATCCTCACGATAGACCGCTTCGGCCTCGGCCACATGACCCTGTTCATACAGCAGTGCCCCCAGCGCGTGGCGGGTGGGCTGCATCCACCCCCACGGTTCGTCGTAGGGCAACGTGTCATCCAACTCGACCGAGCGGCGCAGGTGGGCATAGGCGATCTCATAGTTGCCTTTGCGATACTCGATCTCTCCGCGCAGCATTTCGCGGGCGATCTCCAGCAGATCAACAACACGATTATTGTGCAGCAAGCGTGTCTCGGGGACGCATTCCTTTGCGGAAAGGAACAGCTGTTCCTCGGCCTCTGCCTCGACGACCTGATCGGTGGCGGCATGGGCGATGGCTCGGGCATAGTGAATGGTCGCCGTCAGCGTGCGATAGAGGTCGGGGTCCGATGGTATCTCCAACGCCTTGGCCTCTTCCCACTGGCCAAAGCGGATCAGGATATGCGGGCCCATCGACATGTAGCTTTCGAAGTAATCCGCCATCGGAGGGCTTTCGACGCGCAGCATGTCTTCGGGTGTGGTGTCCCACATGCCCTGATTTGCGCGCAGGGCCGGTTCCATCTGCCCAAGGAACAATGCGCCGTAGATGACGAAGTGATAATCGTGCTGGCGGTAGCCGGTATAGATGTTGAAGGCGCCTTCGCGCTCGTAATACTTCAGATCGGCCTCGATGGCCTTTTCGTTCCAGTAAACAACGTTGTGGTAATGCCCGCACAGCACGTCAATATGGGTGGGCATATGCACCAAGTGACCCGCATCGGGAACCAGCGTGCGCAGCACATCCCCGGCCTTGAGCGCCTTTTCCGGGGTTGGCGACATCTCCATCAGATGCACATAGAGGTGCAGCAGGCCGGGATGAGACATCGCAGCGGGGTCGTAGGCCATCGCGTCTTCCAAGGCCTTCTGCGCCTCGCGCGTGGCGGCGCCTTGGGCAGGTTGGCCGGTTTTGAGGTCCCACATCTGCCAGGGTGTCAGATTCAGCAACGCCTCGACATAGATGGTGCGCAGGTCCAGATGATCGGGCTGTTCGGCAAAGGCCGTGCGCATCGCGTCAGCGAAATCGTGGTCCCAGCTGTGCATATCCTCAACCGGGTCACGCTGCGGGTAGCGGGCGGGCAGGGCGCGGATCAGGGCCTGCTCGACCGGGGTGCAGCTGTCCAGCAAAGCCAGCGCCTGTTGCGCCGCATCAAAGGCCTGCGCAAGCGCCTTTTGCTGCCCGCTTTCATCGAGCAAATCCCAAGGCAGGTTGTAGTTTGGACCGGCCGAATAGGCGATCCCCCAATGGGCCATGGCGCAGTTTGGATCATGTTCAGCCGCGCGTTGGAAACAGACCACGGCTTCTTCATGGTTATAGCCGTAGGTCCAGACCAATCCCCGATCAAACCATAGCTGCGCCTCGGGCGAGGATGTGGTGACCGGACAGGAATGAGAACCCAGATCGTAATCGTAACGCATTGAAACCTCCTCTCGGATCAAGGGAAGGTTAGCGGGATTCGCGTAATCTGCACAGGTCAGGCGGGTAGTCTGTTTTCAATCCGGCCCATATGCAGCATCAGTCCAAAGCCGATCACGCTCATTGATAGAATGCCGGTGGTGAGCGGGGTCAACGAGCCGTCGAACAACAACCCTATGGGGGCTGCGATGGCCGCGGCCAGAACGGTCGAGACCGCACCGATGACTGAGGCCGCCATACCGGCGATATGACCCATCGGCTCCATGGCGATGGCGTTCAGGTTGCCCATCGTCATGCCTGCCATGAAAAAGATAGAGGTCTGCCAGAAGACGAACACCGCAAAGGACAGGTTCGGCGACAGATGCACCGAGTTCAAAACAATGACGCCCATGGTGATGACGATCTGCGCACCCAAAGCCCAGGTTACCAGTCGCCGCATCCCCACGCGGATCACCAGGGCCGCGTTCAGCAGGCTGGCAGACCCCGAGATCAGGGCCACGAAACCAAACCAGAAGGGAAAACTGTCAGCGCTGTCATGGATCACGTCATAGACCGGTTGCACCATGGTCAGCGTGGTGAACAACATGCCCAGACAAAGGGTTTGCACGAAAATCGAAACCCGGACGGTGGGGTGCACGAACATCTCGCGCGCGGAAGAGACCATCAGGGGCAGGCGCAGCGGCCTGCGGTTCTGAGGCTTCAGAGGTTCCGGTAGGCGCAGGCCCATCCAGACCACGGTGATCGCTGAGAACAGGATGAACGAGACGAATATCCCGCGCCAGCCTGTGAGGGCGATCATGCCGGCCCCCAGCATCGGCGCCACAGCAGGAACCAGCGTGAAGATCATCATGGCGATTGACACGATCCGCGCCATTTCACGACCCGAGTACAAATCCCGGATTATCGCCATGGCGACCACGCGTGGCGCGGCACAGCCGACCCCTTGCGCGACCCGGGCAATCAAAAGTAGTTCCAGCGAAGAACTGGCCCAAGCGACGGCAGCTGAAACGATGTACAAAACTGAGCCGGCATAAATCACCGGCTTGCGACCAAACGCGTCCGACAGCGGACCCATGAAGAACGTGCCGATCCCCATGCCCAGCACGAATGAGGTCAGGATCAGCTGTGCCCGGTTAATGTCCTCGGGGCTGAGCTGCGCGCCAATCTCGGGCAGGGCAGGCAGCATCGAGTCGATGGAAAACGCAATCGTCGCAAACATCATTGCGACAAGAGCGATGAACTCTCCTTTTGACATGCGATTGGTCATTGCGTCCTCCTGACCTGATCGCGCTATCACGACAGATCAGGTGGCGCTAGGGATCAAAGCGCACAGACCTCTGTGCTAATTTGCAGGAGAACCCTCAAGCTGAGACATGATCTCGCCAATCACTTTTTCCCACATTTCCGGCGGTTGCGCGCCCGGAACTGCGTGTTGATTGGCCACGACGAAGGTCGGAACAGATTGGATGCCCATCTGGCGGGAATGGGTATCGCGGTTGCGGATGTCCTCGCGGTCGGCATCGGACTTCAGCAGTTTCTGCACCACGGCGGCGTCCATGCCGATGCTGTCAGCGATATCGGCCAGCACTTCGTGGTCGCCGATGTCGCGGGCCTGCACGAAATAGGCATCGAACAGGGCATCCACGGCATCATTCTGCTTTCCCTCGATCCCGGCCCAGTGGATCAGGCGATGGGCGTCCAGGGTATTGGGGGTGCGTTTCATGCCTTCGAAGTCGATGCTGAGCCCGGCCTTCTCGGCGTGCTCAACCACCGGAGCATAAGCGCGCACGGCGCCGTCTTTGCCGCCGAATTTTCGCTCCAGATACTCACGCCGATCCATGCCTTCATCCGGCATGTCGGGGTTCAGCTGGAACGGATGCCACTCGATCACCATAGGGTGATCCGGAATCGCGGCCAGTGCTTTGTCCAGATGGGTTTTGCCGATATAGCACCATGGGCAGATCGGATCGGACATAATGTCGAGTTTGACGGTCTGGGTCATGGTGTGGTCGCCTTGAAATAGGCCGGCAGAGCCCGGCGCAGGAGTTTGCCATTACCACCGGTCGGAAGCTCGGGCAGGTGAATGAACGCGCGCGGCTGTTTATACCGCGCCAGATTTGCCTCCACATAGGTTTGCAGGGCAACGTCGTCCAGCTTTTCCGGCCCGGTATAGAAGGCTGCTATCACAAATGTGTCTTCTTTGACCTCAACAGCCGCCGCGCCAACCTGTGAGATCCCGGGGAATTTGGACAAGGTGGCCTCGACCTCGACCGGAGAAACGCGATAGCCGCCCGCATTCATCATGTCATCGTCGCGGCCCAGATAGGTGATCTGCCCGTCGACGGCCATGGCACCCTGATCGCCGGTCAGGAACCAATCGCCCTGCATCCGAGCCTCGGCTTCGTCCGGCGCGTTCAGATAGGTCAGCATCAGGCCGGGATCCGAGCGGTGAATGGCGATGGTGCCTTCCTGTCCCTGCGGCACCGGACCATCCGGCCCAAGGATCGCAATCCGTCGGCCCGGTTGTGGTTGTCCCAGCGACTCGCCCCGCGCCGGGTGGGCCGGGCTGGACGAGATGAAGGTGGAACATTCGGACATACCGTAGGCTTCGTAAAGCTCCGTCCCGGTCGCCTCGACCCATTGCGCGTGCAGGTGTCGAGACAGTTTCTCGCCGGCACAAAGGCCGTGGCGGAGCGTGGGCAGGTGTAGGTCCTCTGGCGTTTTCAGCAGCTTGCGATACACGCCAGGGGCGGCGGCAAAGATCGTCGCGCGGTGTCGCCGCAGCAAGGCGGGCAGGGCGTCCGGGTCGGTTCCCGGCTCTGGGATCAAAGCGGTCGCGCCGATAGTCCAGGGGTCCATCAATCCGGTGCCTAGCGTATAGGTCCAGTTGAATGCACCGGCATGACAGAGGCGATCCGTATCCCGCAGCCCGTACCAGCCATCCACCATCATCTGGCGTGCCCAAATCGCACGGTGCGCATGGGCCACTGCGCGCGGTTTGCCGGACGTGCCCGAGGTATAGACGACATAAGCCAGCCGCTCGGGGTCGCCCATTTGAAACTCGGTTGGGGGCAGGGGCCGCATCGCGGTCAATTCGGACATCGTGATCTGCAGTGGATGTGGAGCGCAGGCAACGGCCGGGTCCCGCAAAATGGCGGCTGGTTGAAGATCCGCGATCATGCGCGCCGTTTCCGGCTCGGTCAGTTGCGAGGATGTCGGGACAGGCACGATCCCCGCCGCAATCGCCCCGAGGTAGGCAATGGGGAAATCGACCGTGTTCCCCAACCGAATCAGCGCAATGTCACCCGGTTTTAACCCCGCGCGCAGCAACCCGGTGGCGGTGCCCAGAATGGCCGACTTGAGCGCGCGATAGCTCCAGTCCTCGGCGCCATCGGACCGCAGAACTGACAGCGCGATCTTATCGGGATCATCATCCGTTCGGCGCAGCACATGTGCGGCCAGGTTGAAGGGCGCGGGGCAGGCCATGGGCGGCCCCTGATCAAAAACAGACAGCATGGCCACTGGCTACCTTGGTGCTTGGCGCGTTGCAAGCGGGACGGGCTGGGCCTATAGAGTTGCGCATGAGCACCAATGAACAACCTTCCCTGATCCGCATTGCGCGGGACTCGGGCAACCACGCCGAGCTTGAACCGCTCGATCTGGGTGCGCGCGTGCGCCAATTGCGCAAGGCGCGGAACTGGACGCTGGAACAGGCGGCCTCGCAGGCAGGGCTTGCGCGCTCGACCCTCAGCAAGATCGAAAACGGGCAGATGTCACCCACGTACGACGCGCTGAAAAAGCTGGCGATCGGGTTGGAGATTTCGGTGCCGCAACTGTTCACGCCGCCGCAGCGGGATCAGGTAATCGGGCGTATGTCCGTGACGCGGATGGGCGAAGGGGCCGCGCATCCCACGACGACGTATGAACATGAGCTGCTGGCCGAGAACCTGACGAAAAAGCAGATGCTTCCGTATCGCGCCCGCGTGCGCGCGCGGTCAATGGATGAGTTTGATGGCTGGGTGCGCCACGATGGCGAAGAGTTCCTTTATGTGCTGACAGGGGTTGTCCAGCTTTACACCGAGTTCTACGAACCCGTCGAAATGCGTCGGGGAGACAGCGCGTATTACGACGGTAGCATGGGACACAACGTGATTTCGGTCAGTGACGAAGATGCAACGATCCTCTGGGTCACATCACTTGCTTAAAGACCGGCTGAACTCTCGGTTCAAGCCTTCGGTAAACAGAAAATCCTCAAGCTCTTCGTGTGCTTCATTCACGGTCAGGTGGTGGCGTTCGGCCAAATACGCTTCGAACCCTTTGCGGTCTTTGCTCAGCCGCACCTTGTCCTGATCACGCAGGTTCGGAAAACGCCGTTTAGCACGAGAGTACATAGCGTCCCAGTCTTGCGTCAGGTCAGTCCAGTTCAACATTTGTCAGCTTCCGTAACTCGGGTTTCACGGCTGCTCGGCCCCCATATAAGCGTACGGAGGGCATAGGGGTCCAAGTGCATGACAAAATGTCGCACCTTATTTGGGCTTACGTAAGGTTAAAGAGGCCCGCCACACTGATCGCGCGACGGGCCTACGGACCTGAGGTGTGAGTGAGTGGAGGCCGGTCCGCAAAACTCGGGTCTGACGCGTCCAACGATCAGCTATCTAGCGAATTTTTCACAATTAATCCGATCAACCGGTGCGCCAAAACACGGGTAGGCTATATCGTTGGGGGGCGATCCGTAAAGCCCCTTGTGGTTATTTTTTGGGCATTAGCTGGAAATGGGTGTTTCCGCTATATGTAGACGGCTTCAGATATGTCTGCACGATATATGGGTGTATTTGGTGCGTGTGCCAAATTCCGCCGAAAGGTGCGACCATTTGGCATGACACAACTTAAGATACTAACCTGCAGATGTGAGCAATCCGCGCGTTGGAGGCTATGGGGCCGATCGCGCCAACGATCCGGCCGATTTGGTCACTCTTCGTACCACCAAACCTGTGGCATATACTCCGGCCCATCACCATAAATTGGCACGGTCTGGGGCTGTTTCAGCTCTTTGGCATGAGCGATGCGTCCGACGTCGAAATTCCAGATCGGGATGACATAGCGCCCAGCGGTCAGAACCCGGTCCAGGGCGCGGGTGGCGGCCATGAAATCCTCGCGACTTTCAGATGCCAGCATAGCGTCGATCAACCCGTCCACCGCCGGAGAAGCAACACCCATCAGGTTGCGCGTGCCCGGAGTGTCGGCGTTTTCGCTGCCCCAATACAGGCGCTGTTCATTGCCCGGCGACAGGGACATGGCACGGCGGAAGAAGGTCATGTCGAAATCAAGTTCGGCATTACGACCGGTAAACTGGGCACTGTCCACTTGTTCGACGGCGACCTGAATCCCGAGCCTTTCAAGCGCACGGGTATAAATTTCGATGGCCGTCTGGCCCTCGGTATCACCTTGTTGCAGCAGGACGGTGACGGTGAAGTCTTCGCCGTTCTGATTGCGCAGCACGCCGTCCTGGACGGTCCAGCCCGCCTCGGTCAACAGCTGGTTCGCCTTGCGGATATTGGTGCGGTTGCGGGCCGAGCCGTCGCCCACAGGCAGGGCATACCCTTCAAGTGCGCCGGGTGGCAGGTCGTCGGCATAGGGCTGCAGCAACTCGGCAACGCGGCCGGTGGCGGGACCGGGCTGCATACCCAGATCAGAACCGGAAAAATATGAGGTGATCCGCAGTTGTGTGCCGCCGGTGATCGTATCGTTGATGTATTCGAAGTTGAACGCCAACATCAGCGCCTCGCGCACACGCCAATCGTCGAAGGGGGCTTTGCGGGTGTTCATGACGAACCCGGTCATGCCCGACGGCTTGCCGTGCGGGATCTCGGTCTTGATGACATCGCCGCGTTGCACGGCGGGGAAGTTGTACTGCGTGTCCCATTTGTCAGCATTGAATTCCCGTACCGCCGTCAGTTCGCCAGCCTTGAACGCCTCGAACAGGACTGTGCCGTCGCCGTAGAATTCGATCCGCATCTCATCGAGGTTCATGGTGCCGCGCCGGAAGGGGATATCGGCCCCCCAATAGTCGGGGTCGCGGCGCAGGGTCACATAGCGACCGGCCTCATAGTCATCGACCACATAGGGCCCCGATCCGACCGGGACATCATGCAGCGCCGCGTCGGCAAAACTCTTCCCCTCCCACTGCGCTTTCTGCAGAATCGGGCGGAGGCCGGTGATCAGGGCCAGTTCCCGATCCGGCTCGTTGAAGGTAATCCGTACCGAGCGTGGGCCGGTTTGTTCGATACTGTCGATCTTGCCCCACAGCCCGCGATAACGAAGGTGCCCTTCGGTGCCCAGTATCTGATACGACCAGATAACGTCGTCCACGGTTACCGGGGTGCCATCCGAAAACCGGGCGTTTTCGCGCAGGGTGAATTCGACCCAGGACCGGTCAGGAGCGGTCTCAACTGATTCGGCTAACAACCCGTAAAGAGTGAAAGGTTCGTCCCAGGATCGGCCCATCAGGCTTTCGTGCGTCCAGAAACGAAGCTGCCAGGGCACGGTGCCTTTTTGTACAAAGGGGTTCAGACTGTTAAAGCCGCCGGTATTGCCAAAAACAACTTTACCGCCTTTCGGCGCCTCGGGGTTGGCATAGGGCAGAGACACAAAATCCGGTGGTAGGGCAGGGTCACCGTACATAGCTATGCCATGGGCCGATTCTGCATAAGCAATTGTGGCGGCAAAAACAGAAGCGATTCCCGCAATCACAGGGCGAACGGGTCGTAGAAAATCGGGGCACATTTTGGAAACAATCCTGCTCTGGCCTTATTTTGTTGGGATTCACCGTACCGATGATTTTTCTTGTTTTCAAACTTTTAGCTTGGACGAAGGCGGGGAATTGCGTATAAAGGGTGCACTGCTCGATAGGTTTCTTGCCTGTATGAAACCTGCCTCAATAACTTAACGCCCGCTTCGTGCGGGCGTTTTTTTTGGCATTTTATTGTGTGGCTATAGAAGCCGGTTGTTTCCCCGTTTTCTTTGCAGATGCAGCATGGCACTGTGCGTGGGAAGCAGATTTTGAGGGAGAGAGCCCATGAACCTTTCGGGAAAAACAGCGATCATCACGGGGTCGAATTCAGGGATCGGTTTGGGCGTCGCACGCGAGCTGGCGAAGGCCGGGGCCGATGTTGTTCTGAACTCGTTCACCGACCGGGAGGAAGATCACGCGCTGGCCGCTGAGATTGCGCAAGAGACCGGCACCAAGGCGCGCTATATCAAGGCGGACATGTCCGTTGGCGGCGAATGCCGCGCGCTGATCGAAAAGGCAGGGGCTTGCGATATCTTGGTGAACAACGCGGGCATTCAGCACGTCGCACCAATCGACCAGTTCCCGGTAGAGAAATGGGATGCGATCATCGCGATCAACATGAACTCGGCCTACCACACCATGGCAGCGGCGCTGCCAATGATGCGCGCGGCAGGATGGGGACGGATCGTGAATATCGCCTCGGCGCACGGGCTGACGGCATCACCCTTCAAGGCAGCCTACATCGCGGCGAAACATGGCGTCGTCGGGATGACCAAGACCGTGGCGCTGGAAACCGCGCAGGAGCCGATCACCTGCAATGCGATTTGCCCGGGTTATGTCCTAACGCCGCTGGTCGAGGCGCAGATCCCTGATACGATGAAAGAATACGACATGAGCCGCGAAGACGTGATCAAGAACGTCATGTTGGAACGTCAGCCCTCGAAAGAGTTCGCGACCGTTGAGCAGCTGGGCGGCACCACGGTGTTCCTGTGCTCGGACGCAGCGGCTCAGATCACCGGGACGACGATTTCGGTGGATGGTGGCTGGACGGCCCTTT
Source organism: Ruegeria sp. BF7 (assembly GCF_056538605.1). NCBI lineage: Bacteria > Pseudomonadati > Pseudomonadota > Alphaproteobacteria > Rhodobacterales > Roseobacteraceae > Ruegeria > Ruegeria sp. BF7. Next base: position 397,479 of record NZ_JBQFTM010000001.1, read on the forward strand.
GATCATTACGCCACAAGGGAGCAAGCGTTGAGTTTCGGGGCAATATTTAAGCCATGGCTATGGGTAATTGTCAGTGCTGCTCTCGCAGGATGGCAAGTTTGCGTTGGAGATGCACCGGGTGCCGCGACTTTTTCGGGGATTTCGGCATTTTTGGCTTCAGCCATCATGGGTCGAAGAATTTGGTGTATCGACGATAACACTGCAAAAAAGCGCTGGGTTAAGTATTTCGGACGAGGATCAGGCGAAGAAGTGGCGACGGCGCGTTTTATCGCATGGGTGTTTTCGTTAGTGTCATTCGGCTTTTTAGTTTCGTTTTTGACCTATTTGGTTGATCCATATGTTTGGTTGGGACTGTCAGACGGGCTTCATGCGGCTGAAAGTTTTCCCCTCTATCGATTACTGGGTTTTATAGTTTTTGGAATTGCGGCTGCTTCGTTTCTGCAACGCCTACTTTGGCTTCAACGAAAGAGAGACCCACAGTGAAACGGATCAATCTGGCTCTGCAAGGCGGCGGGGCGCATGGGGCGTTCACCTGGGGTGTTCTCGACCGGCTACTGGATGAGGAGGATATCGAGGTTGCGGCGATCACCGGAACCTCAGCCGGGGCGCTCAATGGGGCGGCTTTCAAGTCCGGCATGGTCCGGGATGGGCGCGACGGTGCGCGCGCCAATCTGAATGGACTGTGGGAGCGGATGGGTGCTGTCGGTGACATGCGCCTTGCCAACTGGATGCAGGCCATAGAGCCGGCGCAGATTGCACAGGCGATGGAGTACTCTCTGCCGTTTTCGGTCGGAGACGCCTGGTCGCGGCTGGTGTCGCCCTATGCCTATGGTCCGTTCTACCGCAACCCGCTGGAGCCGGTGGTGGACCGGTTCAACTTTGATGAGATATGCGCCGACGAAGGCCCGCGTTTGCATGTCTGCGCGACTTGTGTGCGCAGCGGCAAGATTCGGGTGTTCACCGGAGATGAGATTTCGACAGATGCGATTTTGGCCTCGGCGTGCCTGCCAACACTGTTTCAGGCGGTTGAAATCTTCGATCCCAAATCGGGCCGGACCGAGGCTTATTGGGATGGCGGTTATACCGGCAATCCGGCGCTGTACCCGCTGTTTAACAATGATCTGCCAGATGACGTGGTGATCGTGAACATCAATCCGCTGGAGCGCGACGAGGCGCCGAAAACGCCGCAGCAAATCCAGAACCGGATCAACGAGATAAGCTTTAACTCCTCCCTCTTCCGCGAGTTGCGCGCGATCAGTTTCGTTCAGCGGCTGCTGGCCGAAGGGAAGCTGAAGGCCGGAGAAATGAGCCGCGTTCTGATCCACATGATTGCGGATGACGAATTGATGAACGATCTGTCGGTGGCGACTAAGACGGTGCCGAACCCGGTGGTCCTGCATAAGCTGAAAGAGGCAGGGCGCGCGGCGGCGCATCGGTTTATCAATGATCACAAGGCCGATCTTGGCGAGCGCAGCACAGTCAACCTGCCCGAAATGTTCGGCTGATCACTCAGGCGGCTGCGTCGGGTCTTTTTCGTTCGGATAGACAAGCCCGGCGGAAATCACCAGCTTCGCGGCCTCCTCGATCGACATGTCCAGCAGGATCACGTCCTCTTCGGGGAAGAACAGCAGAAAGCCCGAGGTCGGGTTGGGCGTGGTCGGGACAAAAATGCTCAGCAGCTCACCACCGGTTTCAGCGCGTTCGCTGACCTCGCCCTTGGCGGTGGTCGAGACGAAACCAATCGCCCAGATGCCGCGGCGAGGGTACTGGATCAGGCAGGCTTTCTCGAACGACCGTTCGGTCTGGGCAAACACCGTTTCCGAGATCTGCTTGATCCCGGAGTAGACCGAGCGGACTACGGGCATTCGGTTTACCAGGCTTTCAGCGAAATGGATCAGCGACCGACCCAGAATGCCTTTGGCGATCCAGCCCACCAGGACGGTAAATATCAGGAAGATGACCACCCCGACACCACGCAGGTTGATACCTACATATTCCTGTGGTTGGAACCGTTGCGGCACCAGCGGTAGAACTGCGCTGTCGATCCAACCGACTACCGACCAGATCAGCCAGATAGTCAGCCACACAGGTGCAATGACGACGATGCCCGTCAGGAACGACGCGCGCAGCCGGGAAAACAGGCCCGGACGGCGATGGGGTTCTTCGTCAAACGGTGTGTTCATTGCGATCCTGAGCGGTTTGCGGATTTAGTTAAGCAGTCCGGGGCCTTGGTACAATAGGCTTATGTCACTCAGTCTGCGTTCAGTGCCCGCGCGATCCCGGCGGCCAGTTTCGCGTTGTTGCGCACCAGTGCGATATTGGCGGTCAGCGAACGGCCCTCGGTTTGTTCGTAAATCCGCTGAAGAAGGTAGGGCGTGACGCCTTTGCCGGTGATCCGGTGAGTGTCGGCGTCGGCCTGGGCCGACGCAATGATGGGGGCCAGTTCCTCGGCTGGAATTTGGTCGGCGGCGGGGATCGGGTTGGCGATCAGCTGACCTCCGGGCAGGCCAAGCGCGCGGCGGGTGGCGTGCGCTTTGGCGATGTCCTCGGCCGTGTCCATGCGCAGGGGCGCGGCATAGGGCGATTGGGCAGACCAAAAGGCAGGAAATTCGTCCTGACCATGGGCGATAACCGGAACGCCTAGCGTTTCCAGAACTTCCAGCGTTTTCGCCAGATCAAGGATCGCTTTCGCGCCCGCCGCTACAACGGTTACCGGGGTTTGCGCCAGCTCGTGCAGGTCTGCGGAGATGTCGAACGTGGTTTCGGCCCCCTGATGCACGCCGCCAATGCCGCCAGTGGCAAAGACCTCGATCCCGGCAAAATGCGCCGCGATCATGGTCGCGGCCACCGTGGTGGCCCCGGTGCCACCGGTGGCGATACAGGCGGCCATGTCGGCGCGAGACAGTTTGGCAACACCTTGGGCCTGACCCAGTGCACTCAACTCGTCAGCTTCCAGGCCTACGTGCAGTTTGCCGTTAATCACCGCAATCGTGGCCGGAACAGCGCCCGCGTCGCGGATGTCCTGTTCAACCTGTGCCGCAACCTCGATGTTCTGCGGGTAGGGCATCCCGTGGGTGATGATAGTGCTTTCGAGCGCGACGATGGGTTGGCCTGAGTCTTTTGCGGCCCGGACCTCGGCGGAATATTGGATGTCGATCACAGTGGGGTTTCTCCGGATACGTATGTTGCGGCGGCGTTCAGAGCGCGGGTCAGGGCCTCCTCGTTAGATGCTCCGCCGGATTCTGATGCGATATGGGCAGCCATGAATGTGTCGCCTGCACCGGTCACACGGGTGACCAGAACCGACGGTGGTGTTTGAGTCAGGATTCCATCTGCGCTACCAATGGTGGCCGAGTTGCCGCCATCCGTGACCAGCACCCGCAACGCACCACGGCCCAGCAAGCCTTTGGCGGCGCTCTCGGAATCCGTGAATTCACGCTGACACAGGATGCCTGCCTCTTCGAGGTTCAAATAAAGCGTCGCGCGGGCGTGCTTCAGGAATGGCAACAGGCGTTCGGCCTTACCAGGTGAGGCCGGGGCCACACGCAGATCGGCCCGCGTAAATGCCGGGCTTTGGGCGATTTCTTCCAGCAGGGTCAGCGTCAGGTTGCCGTCCAAAGCGACGGGGCCTTCGAACGGCGCATTCTCATTGCCTAACGGACCATGCATCAAAGGGCGCAGAATCTTGGCCCCCGCAGCCTCCAAGGAATGCGCGTCGGCAATAGCGGCGATCAGGCCATTAGCGCCCTCGACCGCCATATAGCGATCGGTCGGCAAGTCCTGAGAGCGGTAGACATGGTCTGTTACCATTCCCAGTCGGGTGCAGGCGTTGACCAGCTCGTCGCCTTCGGGGTCGCGGCCAATGGCGGTCAGCAGGGTCGGGGTCATGCCGAAGCGCACCAACGTCATGGCAATGTTCATGGCCACGCCGCCGGGCAGGCGGGTGATCCGCCCCGGCACGTCTGAACCTTGCCGCATTGCGCTGGCCGAGCGTCCGATCACGTCCCACAGGACCGAGCCGATACACAGGATTTCACTGTTCTGAGTCATGCCAAACTCTTGCCGCAGCCCCGACGCGGGCGCAAGGGTTAACGCTCACATCGCGTCGGTCAGGGTCTTCAGTGCGACGACGGGGTCGTCCTGCGACCAGATTTCATCGCCGATGCCGAAGAAATCGGTATGGGGCGAGAGTTTGCGGATCAGGTCAGCGGTCAGGCCGCCTTCGGCGACAACCGGCACTTCGATCATCTCGGACCACCACTGGAACAGGTCCGTTTCAGCGGTGGTTCCATCGCCTAGGGTCGACGTGCCGACCGGCCCGAAGGCCACGTAATCTGCGCCCGCTTCACCGGCGGTCATGCCATCATGGCTGGACGCCCCGCAGAAGCTGCCGACGATGGCATCCGCGCCCAATTCCTTGCGCGCGGCCCGAACCGAGCGTGCACCGTCGTCCAGATGCACCCCGTCCAGCCCCAAACGCTGCGCCAGCAGAACGTGGTTCGAGATCACGATTGCCACGTCGCGCGCATGTGCCACCTCGCGGCAGGCATCGGCGGCGCGGGCGATGGTGTCTTCGTCATTGCCCGCCAAAGCCAGCCGGATACAGGCGATTTCGGTGCTGTCCAGCACGCGGCCCAACTGCTCGGGGAAAGTGCTGAGCGCAATGGCCGGAGGCGTAATCAGGTAAATCTGCGGCTGCTCAGGGGTGTCCATGGCGCGTCCTTCGTCTTTTGTCTTTGGCGCGGTTTAGCGGATTGCGCAGGGGAAGCAAACTTTTATGGCATTCGGGGGGTAAATTGCCACCTCAGCGCCTTGCCCTGTTGGGGTACGCCTATTACAGCATCCCGAAGTTTTCCGGAGACAGCCATGCCCAGCGACAAATCTCAGCCCTCCTTTGTGCTTGTGCGCCCGCAGATGGGCGAAAACATCGGTGCCGCCGCGCGGGCGATGTGGAATTTCGGGCTGGACCGGATGCGGATCGTGGCGCCGCGTGACGGGTGGCCGAATCCCAAGGCGGTGGCGATGTCCAGCGGCGCGGGGCGGTTGCTGGATGAGGCACAGCTGTTCGATGACCTGGGTGGTGCTTTGGCCGACAGTACCTTTGTCCTTGCCACGACGGCGCGGCAGCGTGGCCTGACCAAGCCGGTTTTCAGCCCGGAGCGCGCCATGCAGATCGCGGCCGAAAAGGTGGCGGCAGGCGAGAAGGTCTCGGTGCTCTTCGGCCCCGAACGGGCAGGGCTTGAGAATGAAGATATCGCCAAGGCCAACGCCATCATCTCGGTGCCGGTGAACCCGGAATATGCCTCGTTGAACCTTGGCCAATGCGTGCTGCTGACTGCCTATGAATGGATGCGCCAGACCGGAGACGTGGTGCATGAGGCCACCGATCTGGGCAAGGGCGACTGGGCCACTGGGATCGAGGTTGAAAAGCTGGTCGAACACTACGAAGACCGGCTGGAAGAGGCGGGCTTCTTTTATCCGCCGGAAAAGGCCGAAGGGATGAAGACCAACCTGCGCAATCTGTGGTCGCGGATGCGGATGACGCGGGCGGATGTACAGATGCTGCACGGGATCATGCGGCAGATGGTCCGCTGGAAGGAAAAGGGCTGAGGCTGGACCTATCTCCACTCAGGCCCTAGCTTGCGACGAAAATCAGGACATGAGGACGGCATGAGCGGTAAGCGCAGCATCTTCGAAGAGGTCTCGGACACCGAGAAACAACAGGCGGTGCAGCCCGGCATGATTGACCGGGGCCGGGGCGGCGCGCGCGGTGCGATCCGCGTCTGGCTGATGATCCTGTTCGCGCTGGTCGTTGTGATGATCGCGGTCGGCGGCCTGACGCGCTTGACCGACAGTGGCCTTTCGATCACCGAATGGCGTCCGATCACCGGGGCCATCCCGCCGATGACCGAGGCCGACTGGCAAGCCGAGTTCGACAAGTACAAAGAGATCGACCAGTGGCGCATCCAGAACCAGTGGATGGAGCTCAGTGATTTCAAATCCATATATTGGTGGGAATGGGGCCACCGCCAGTTGGGCCGCGTAATCGGTCTGGTCTGGGCGCTTGGGTTCCTTGGTTTCCTCGTGGCGCGGAAAATCCCAACCGGATGGACCGGAAAACTGCTGATCCCCGGCGTATTGGGCGGTGTTCAGGGTGTTGTTGGCTGGTGGATGGTCGCGTCGGGCGTGACACAGGGCGAAGGCATGATTGCTGTGGCCAGCTATCGTCTGGCGGTGCATCTGGGCCTGGCCTTCGTGATCCTTGGCTTCCTTGCCTGGTACATCTTTGAACTGGGCCGCGAAGAACGCGATCTGATGCAGGCACGCCGCGCGAAAGAGGCGAAACTGTTCTCGCTGTCGACCGGCCTGATGCACTTTGCGTTTCTACAAATTCTGATTGGTGCGTTGGTGGCCGGGATCGATGCCGGCCGGTCTTACACCGACTGGCCGCTGATCGGCGGGCAGTTGTTGCCGCCTGATGCTGCAATGCTGGAACCGATGTGGCGCAATTTCTTTGAAAGCCCCGGTCTGGTGCAGTTCATCCACCGCTGTGCGGGATACCTGCTGTTCATCTTCGCCATCATCGTCTGGCGGCGTGGCGGCACCAGCGCGCACCCGCAGACGCGGTTCGCTTTCAACGCGGCCTTTGCGGCGCTGTCATTGCAGATTGTGATCGGTATCCTGACCGTGGTCTATGCGGCCCCGTGGCAGCTGGCCATCTTCCACCAGTTCATGGCCGTTGTCGTCTGGACCCTGATCCTGCGCGCGCGGTTCCTGACCGCGTACCCAATCGCCACCTCAATCCGCGGAGCCTGACCCCGATGACCGCCTATGACGACCTGATGGCCTTTCAGCGCGAAACCTCGGCCCTCGGGCAGATTGCCGGTCGGTTGGGTTGGGATCAGGAAACGGTGATGCCCCGCGGCGCGGCCCCGCAACGCGCCGAGGAGATGGCCGCGATCGAGGCGGTGCTGCACGCCCGCCGATCCAACCCGCGCGTGGCCGAGTGGCTGGAGCAGGCCGACCCACAAGACGACGTCGCCCGCGCGCAACTGCGCGACATCCGCCGGTCCTATGAACGCACGGTCAAGGTGCCCGCTGAACTGGCAAAAGCCATCGCGCGTGTAACTTCTGCCGCGCAGGGAACTTGGGCGCAGGCCCGTGCGGATGAGGACGTAGCCGCGTTCCTGCCCGTCCTGCAAGAGGTTGTCGCGTTGAAACGCGAAGAGGGCGCGGCGCTGGCGCAAGGCGGTGATGTCTATGACGCCATGGTCGAGGATTACGAACCCTACACGACAGGCGCACAGATTGCCGAAATTTTCGACCAGATGCGCCCGCGTTTGGTGACCCTGCGCGCAGCCGTTCTGGACAAACCTGCGCCGCAAGCTCTGACCGGAAAGTTCGACGAGCTGGCACAGATGCGCCTGTCGCAGAAACTGGCGACGACCTTCGGCTATGACCTGAATACTGGACGCGTAGACAAGGCGGTACATCCGTTCAGCTCGGGTAGCGGGCTGGACGTGCGGATCACCACCCGCACCAGCGCGACCGACCCGTTCAACTGCTTCTACTCGACCATTCACGAGGTCGGCCACGCCGCCTATGAGCAGGGCATCAACCCGGCTTTTGCTCTGACGCCGTTGGGGCAGGGCGTATCGATGGGCGTGCATGAAAGCCAAAGCCGGATTTACGAAAACCAGCTGGGCCGCTCACGCGCCTTTACCGGCTGGCTCTACGATCAGATGGTGGAGACATTCGGCGATTTCGGGATCGCGGATGCCGACGCCTTCTATGCCACGGTCAATGGTGTCCATAACGGCTATATCCGCACCGAGGCCGATGAGGTTCAGTACAACCTGCACATCATGCTGCGCTTTGATCTGGAGCGTGCCCTGATGGCCGGAGACCTGCAGGTCAGCGATCTGGAGGCCGCGTGGAACGACCGGTTCATGGCCGATTTCGGATACGCGGTCGACAAGCCCTCAAACGGGTGCCTGCAGGATGTGCACTGGTCGGTCGGGCTGTTTGGTTACTTCCCGACTTATTCGCTGGGCAATGTCTATGCTGGCTGCCTTTATCAGGCCTTGCGCGTAGCGGTACCGGATCTGGATAAGCAACTGGCCGCGGGTGATACATCCGGAGCAACAGGCTGGTTGCGCGAAAACCTGCAGCGCCACGGCGGCCTATACGCCCCGCGCGACACCATCCGTCGTGCCGGCGGGATGGAGCCGGGGCCGGAACCGTTGCTCAGCTATTTGGAAGAGAAGTTTGGGGTGCTGTACGGTCTGAAATGATTTGGGTGGCCTCGGCTACCCCGCTTGGTGACCGAAAAATCGGTACTGGCTGAACGCGCCCGGCGCTTTAGCGTGCTGTGCATTTCATGACACGTCCGTCGGAACGCGCAACGCTCAGCGATCCATCGGCAAATTTTTCGACCCGGCGTTCATCGCCATATCCGTCCGAGGTGAGGCGACCTTCGACGCTTATGCTATATTCAGCCTCTACTGTCTTACCCCGCACGATAGCGGAATAAGGAATGGACGTGGTGTCCAGCGTCACGTCTGAAACGATCCATTCCAGAGGCGTCTCTCCCATCATGCAGTCAAAATGCTGACCTCTGATTTCTTCTATTAATGCTGACCCGAGCAACTCTTCGGCGTGTACAGGTTGCGCGGCCAAGGCAGAAACAGCAGTGATGGGAAGAAGGAGGTGCTTCATTTTGCTTTCCGAAAAGAAAATGAGCGGCTTTTGTGCCGCTCATCTTTGTTAACATTAGGCGTCTGCCTCATCGTCCCCCTGATCGGCGATCCAGGCAACGCTGACGACCTCTTCGCCCTTGCCGGTGTTGAACACCTTCACGCCGCCTGCGCTGCGGGATCGGAAGGAAATGCCGTCCACCGGCACCCGGATCGACTGGCCCTTGGATGTGGCCAGCATGATCTGGTCGTCAATCTCGACCGGGAACGAGGCCACAAGCGCGCCGCCGCGCATTGCCTTGTCCATCGCCGCGACGCCCATACCGCCGCGTCCGCGAACCGGATAATCGTGGCTGGAGCTGAGCTTGCCCGAGCCGCCCGTCGTGATCGTCAGGATCAGGTTTTCGGCGGCCGACATTTCGGCATAGCGCTCCTGCGTGATGGTGCCGGGGGTTGCTTCATCCTCATCGGTCTCGCCATCATCGGCGATGCCAGCCACGGCGCGGCGCATCTTCAGGTAGGCGGCACGTTCATCCGGCCCCGCCTCAAAGTGGCGGATCACCGACATCGACACAACACGGTCGCCATTGGTTAGCCTGATGCCGCGCACACCGGTGGATTCGCGCGAGTTGAAGACGCGCACATCTGTAGTCCGGAAGCGGATCGCGCGGCCGGAATTGGTGACCAGCATCACGTCTTCGTCCTCGGAACAGATGCGGGCATTTACCAGTTCCACATCCTCTGGCAGCTTCATCGCGATCTTGCCGTTGCGACGAACGTTAGTGAAATCTGACAGACGATTGCGACGCACGTCACCCGCGCTGGTGGCGAAGACGATTTGCAGGTTCTCCCACTCTTCATCCGGCACATCTACGGGCATGATCGCCGCGATCGAAACACCGGTCGGGATCGGCAGGATGTTGACGATCGCCTTGCCCTTACCGGTCCGGCTGGATTGCGGCAGACGCCAGGTCTTGAGCTTGTAGACCATGCCTTCGGTGGTGAAGAACAGCAGTTGCGTATGCGTGTTCGCCACGAAGAGATTGGTGACAACATCCTCTTCCTTGGTCTGCATACCCGACAGGCCTTTGCCGCCACGCTTTTGCGCCCGGAAATCGGCCAGCGGGGTGCGTTTGATGTAGCCGCCTGAGGTGACAGTCACGACCATATCTTCGCGTTCGATCAGGTCTTCGTCTTCCATATCACCGGACCAGTCAACGATCTCGGTGCGGCGGTCGACAGCGAACTGCTCGCGCACGCTGCGTAGCTCATCGGCGATGATGCCCATGATGCGCTCACGCGAAGACAGAATATCCAAGTATTCCTTGATCTTGTCGGCCAGTTCTTCCAGTTCGTCCGTGACTTCCTTTACACCCAGTTGGGTCAGACGCTGCAGCCGCAGTTCGAGAATGGCGCGGGCCTGTACCTCGGTCAGGTTATAGGTGCCGTCGTCATTCATCTTGGACAGCGGATCGTCGATCAGGCGTAGATAGCCTTCGATCTCGGATGCAGGCCAGCGGCGGGTCATCAGTTTCTCGCGCGCTTCAGCAGCGTCTGCCGACGAGCGGATCGTGGCAACCACTTCGTCAACATTCGAAACGGCCACGGCCAGACCACACAGGATGTGACTGCGCTCACGCGCCTTGCGCAAGTCATAGGCTGTGCGGCGGGCAACAACATCTTCGCGGAAGTCGATGAACGAGGTTAGGAAGCGGCGCAGGGTCAACTGTTCGGGTCGACCACCGTTCAACGCCAGCATGTTGCAACCAAATGAGGTCTGCATCGGCGAGAAGCGGTAGAGCTGATTCAGCACCACTTCGGGCGTTGCATCGCGTTTCAGTTCGACCACGACACGCACACCATTGCGGTCGGATTCGTCCTGTACGTGGCTGACGCCTTCGATGCGTTTTTCACGCACGGCCTCGGCGATCTTTTCGATCATCGCGGCCTTGTTCACCTGATAGGGGATCTCATCCACGACAATTGCGTAACGGTCCCTGCGGATTTCTTCCACGCGGGTCTTGGCGCGGATGATAACGCTGCCACGACCTTCAAGATATGCCTTGCGCGCACCGGATCGGCCCAGCATCACACCGCCGGTCGGAAAGTCCGGGCCGGGGACATATTCGATCAGCTGTTCCGAGGTCAGGTCCGGATCGTCGATCAGCGCCAAAGTGGCGTCGACCACTTCGCCCAAGTTATGCGGCGGGATATTCGTCGCCATCCCCACGGCGATACCACCGGCACCATTGACCAGCATGTTTGGGAAACGGGCAGGGAGGACGGTCGGTTCCCGATCCTTGCCGTCATAGTTGTCCTGAAAATCGACCGTCTCTTTTTCGATATCGGCCAACAGAGACGCGGCAGGTTTGTCCATCCGCACTTCGGTATAGCGCATGGCCGCCGGGTTATCGCCGTCCATCGAACCAAAGTTGCCCTGACCATCCAGCAACGGAAGCGACATGGAGAAATCCTGCGCCATCCGCACCAGCGCGTCGTAAATCGCGCTGTCACCATGCGGGTGGTACTTACCCATGACGTCGCCGACAGGGCGGGCCGACTTGCGGTACGCTTTATCATGGGTGTTCCCGGTCTCGTGCATCGCATAGAGGATGCGCCGGTGCACCGGTTTCAAGCCATCGCGCAGATCGGGGATCGCGCGCGAGACAATGACCGACATCGCATAGTCCAGATAAGACGTGCGCATCTCGGATTCGATGGACACCGTCGGGCCGTCGTAAACGGGGCGCTCGGGCGGGGTTTCATCCATGTTTTCAGGAATATCTGGCGTATCGCTCACGTAAACTGCCCGTGTATTGTTCTGGGTCTATATCTTGTGGATGTACCTTATCAGACCCGGCACATAAGGTGCAAGCAAGCAACCCTTTTAAGCACGAAAAACACCGGTAACACCAGAGTAACATATTGTTAACTAAGGATTAGGAGGTTTTTGTGCTACTATGAAGAGACCTTGCAACAAAATTGGAGGTCTGCATGGAGCAAAGCGAAACCGAATTGATGCTCAAGGGGTACGGGCTGACGACCGCAGAATTCTTCTACCACATGCCTGACTATATCCACGTTCTGAACACGTTCATCTGGCAGGATTACGATCTGGCACCGGACCATCCGAAGCTCTTCGAATTTGTCGAGTTCTGGCAGCGCGAGATTGAAGGCCCGCTGCACTCGGTCCGGTTCACGCACCGCAAGATGATCGCGCCCGGAGAATGGCGCAATATGGTGGGTGAATTCAGGGTAAATTGAGTATCAGGCCATGTTTTTTGGCCAGTAACGATTGAGACGCGTTTTTTTTTAAGTGCTTGGGTTATGGTGTCGACCAAATTGTTGGTCACATACGGATTCGCTTTATGTCCCGAGTATTGTTTTTTGCTGCCGCTTTGTTGATCGGTGGACCTGCCGCCTCCGAGGGCGTTCTGGACAAAATCAAAAAAGGTGCGGAAAACGCGGCCGATGCCATCGGGCACGGGGCCGAAGCGGTGGGTGACACCGTGGAAAAAGGCGCTGAAGTCGTCAGCGAGACTGTCAACTCGACCGCCGATCTGGTGACGAACGAGGCCACGCCGGAAGAGACCCGCGCCAAGTTGGACCTGATGGCCAGCGAGGTTCTGACCCAGCTACTGGCGGAAAACCCCGAGGCGGACGAGTTGTTCGGCATCAGCGCAGGCTATGCGGTGTTCGACTCGCGCAAGGTTACAGTGTTCCCGGTCTCGGCCGGGTATGGACGTGGGGTGGCGGTATCAAAAGACACAGGCCAACACACCTATATGAACATGGGGACGGGCGGCGTTGGCGCGGCTGTGGGCATCGGCGGGTTCGAGACCAAATTCGTGATCCTGTTCGAAACCCCGGCTGATCTGGAAAAATTCATTGAACACGGCTACGACGCGACCGCGGAAACCGGGGCTATGTACGGCGAAGACCGCAGCGGAGAGACCGTGCGGTTCACCGATGGCCGCTCGTTCTTTGTGTTGGGCAAGAAAGGCTGGCGGGTCTCGGCCGGAGCGTCCGGCACGAAATTCTGGAAATCCCCCGAACTGAATTGATCAACCCGAGCAGCTGGCTCCGCCCAGAACGCAGAATTTGGCGCAATGCGGGTGGTTCAGGTGCACGTCTGCTTCGGCCTCGGCCAGAGTATGACCCATCTCGAACTCAGGCGCGTAAGGCAGCAGGGTGCAAGCCAGAACCGCCGGACGGTTTGCGCCCCTGCGTTTCACGACCATTCGGGCGCTGGCGCACATCACGGCATCGGGTGACTTGTTCAAAATGCCCCAGCAGGCGGTGGTGATTTCAGGAACCTCGACAGCCTCGTCCATCTCGGGGAACAGAACGGTTTGACCGGGGTTTTGCGCGTCGATGTCCAAGCTGTGTTCCTTGAAGAACGCCTCATACCCGGCACGGCTTTCGGCATCGGTGTCGCCCCAGACGGTGCGCCCGGCGACGGTCATGTTGAAGCCATTGTCACGCAGCCATTCCATTCCAACCAGGGTTTTGGCGAAGCTGCCTTTGCCGCGTTCTTCGTCATGCAATTCGGGACGGTAATGATCGACCGAAATCCGCAGCGTCAGCTTGTCGCCAAAGTCACGTTTCAGGTTGAGCAGACCCTCGCGCATCTTGCGGCGCATCATCGGCTGCATTGCGTTTGTCAGGATCAACACTTCGTAGCCCCGATCCAGCGCGGCTTGGGTCATGGCAATCATTTCGGGATTCATGAAAGGCTCACCCCCGGTGAACCCGATCTCGCGAACCGGCCAGTTGCGGGCTTCGATCTGGTCCAGGTAATCCCGCACCTCATCGGCGGTGATATAGACCAGCGCATCATTGGTCGGGCTGCTTTCGATATAGCAGTTGAGGCATTCGATGTTGCACAAGGTACCGGTGTTGAACCAAAGCGTTTCCGGATTGCTGAGCGCAACGGAGGCCCGCGTTTGCCCGTCAGCTGTCACTAATTTGTCCTGAAACTTGCCGATATTGGCGCTCTGAGGGGCGTTGTCTTTCATTCCGGTATCCGGTTCTGTGCTGTCTAAGAAGTGACTTAGCCTTTCAGTACCGGTTAGTTAAGGGCATCGCGCCGCACCTGACAGAGTTTTGATGAGCAAAAAAATACCAAAAATGATTGCGCTAACATTAGACATGTCCGCAGGGGTAAGGTAGGGAAAACACATGGTTTCTCGTGTCATACCCGTTGACCCGTTCGATCTGGTCATTTTCGGCAGTACCGGCGATCTTGCACAGCGCAAGATCCTTCCGGCTCTGTTCCGGAGGTTTTGTGCGGGGCAATGGCCGGATAACGTGCAGATCATCGGTGCCGCTCGTGCCGTCTATGACCGGGATGCGTTCAGGGACATCGTCGCCGAATCGTTGCGCAGTCATGCGCCCCGGCAATGTCAGGATGTCGATGCGCTGAATTCTTTTCTGCAACGTGTCGACTATGTGCCGCTGGATGCACTGTCGGATGAGGGGTGGGACCTGCTGGCGGCAAAACTGACCGTCGAACGGGTGCGAGCCTTTTATTTCTCGGTCGGGCCGCGCTTGTTTGGTCCGTTGGCGGAAAGCATCAAATCACACAAGCTGGCGACGGAGCAAACGCGGATTGTTGTGGAAAAACCGTTCGGTCACGATCTGGAGAGTGCCCGAACCTTGAATGCGACGTTGGCCAGACACTTTTCCGAAGGACAGATTTACCGGATCGATCACTATCTGGGCAAGGAAACTGTTCAGAACCTGATGGCCGTACGGTTTGGCAATATGCTGTTCGAGCCGCTTTGGAACAGCCAGTATGTCGATCACATCCAGATCACGGTGGCCGAATCCGTTGGCATCGACGGGCGCGAGGAATACTATGATCGCGCGGGTGCCATGCGCGACATGATGCAGAACCACCTGATGCAGCTGCTCTGTCTGATCGCGATGGAGCCTCCGGCTAAGTTTGACCCGAATGCGGTGCGGGACGAAAAGCTGAAAGTGATTCGCGCGCTGGACCCGGTAGAGCCGCATCACATCGTGCGCGGCCAGTTCGAAGGCGACGGCCCGAGCTATCGTGAGGTCGTGGGCAATCCGCGCTCGACTACGGAAAGCTATGTAGCGCTGAAGGCGCATGTCAGCAATTGGCGGTGGGCGGGGACTCCGTTCTACTTGCGGACGGGCAAGCGACTGGTGGCGCGGTCCTCGGTTATCAATGTGATGTTCAAGGACGCGCCGCATTCGATCTTTGGTGCGGATGCCGGGCGGCACGCTAACGTGTTGTCGATCCGGCTGCAGCCGAACGAAGGCATCACGCTGAAGGTGACCATCAAAGAGCCGGGTCCGGGGGGGATGCGTCTGGTCGACGTGCCGCTGGACATGAGTTTTGCCGAGGCGCTGGGACCGGAAAACCAGGACCCGCCGGATGCTTATGAGCGGCTGGTGATGGACGTGATCCGCGGCAACCAGACCCTGTTCATGCGCGGCGACGAGGTCGAGGCTGCGTGGGCTTGGACCGACCCGATCGTCGCGGGCTGGCAGGCGCGTGGAGATGTCCCCAAACCCTATGAAAGTGGCAGCACTGGCCCGGGCGACGCCGAGCTGCTGATGAAACGAGACGGTCGCCGCTGGCAAGGGATAAACCCATGAAACTACAGGAATACGCCGACAGGGATATGCTGGCCATCGACGTTGCAAATGTGTTGGCGGGCGAACTGGAATCTGCCTTGCTGCATCATGACGTGGTCTCGATGGCGGTTCCGGGGGGCACCACGCCCGGCCCGGTTTTCGACGTTTTGTGCGCTGCAGACTTAGAGTGGGACCGGGTGCGAGTTCTGCCCACTGATGAACGCTGTGTACCCGGCGACCATGAGCGTTCGAACGAACGCCTGATCCGCGAGCGGCTGCTGACCAACCGCGCCTCGTCGGCGCAATACATCCCCCTTTACGTGCCCGGCGAAGAGCCCGAGGACGTGCTGCCGGAACTCGAAAGCCTGATAGCGCCGATCCGTCCCTTGTCGGTGTTGGTTCTGGGCATGGGACAGGACATGCATACTGCGTCTCTGTTCCCGGGCATGGATGGGCTTGAGGCCGCGCTTGACAGTCACGCGCCCCCGCTGGCGGTTGCGCGAACCGATGTGCAGCCTGAGCCCCGGATCACGCTGACCGCTCCGGTTCTGGACGGCGCCTTGTCCAAACACTTGATTATCTTTGGCGCGGCCAAGCGAGACGCGCTGGAACAGGCCATGTCCCTGCCGCCGGAAGAGGCGCCCATTGCGGCGGTCCTGGGCGGCATGACAGTTCATTGGGCGGAGTAAACGCGATGCAACTGGATAGACTCACCGCCTTGGCCAACGAACGGAAAGACCAGACCATCCTCGATCAGTTCGGCAAGGATGCAAACCGGGCCGGGGTGTTTTCGGCCTCGACCGGTGATCTGTTGTTCGATTACTCGAAAACCCAAATCGATGCAGAGATCCGGAATGCGCTGATCCAGTTATGCGACGCGGCCGGGCTGGCCGAGCGGCGCGAGGCGATGTTCTCGGGGGCAAAGATCAACGAAACCGAAGGGCGCGCGGTGTTGCACACGGCATTGCGTAACCTGGACGGTGGTCCGGTCGAGGTTGACGGTCTGGATGTGATGCCAGACGTGCTGGACACGCTACAGCGAATGCGGGTCTTTGCCGAACAGGTGCGCGGTGGTGCAATCACCGGGGCAGGGGGCAGTTTCACCGATGTGGTGAATATCGGCATTGGCGGTTCCGATCTGGGTCCGGTGATGGCGACACATGCGCTGTCACCGTATCACGACGGTCCAAGGTTGCACTATGTGTCCAATGTGGATGGTGCCCACATCGCCGATACGCTGCGACAGCTTGATCCGACGCGGACGCTGGTGATCGTGGCGTCCAAAACCTTTACCACTATCGAGACCATGACCAACGCCCGCACCGCGCGGGCTTGGATGGTGGACGGTGGGGGCGATCCGTCCAAGCAGTTTGCCGCTGTGTCCAGCGCCGTGGATAAGACCGAAGCCTTCGGCATCCCCGTAGATCGCGTGTTCGGCTTTGCCGATTGGGTCGGCGGGCGTTACTCGGTCTGGGGTCCGGTGGGCCTGCCAGTGATGATCGCTGTTGGCTCTAAAGCCTTTGACGCTTTCCTGCGCGGAGGGCAAGCGATGGACGCGCATTTCCGGGCCGCGAACTGGGTGGAGAACATGCCGGTGATGCTGGCGCTTGTCGGCATCTGGCACCGGCAGGTTCTGGGCCACACCAGTCGAGCGGTTTTGCCTTATGATCAGCGCTTGCTGCGCCTGCCGGCCTACTTCCAGCAGCTCGAGATGGAATCAAACGGCAAGTCCGTTGCCATGGATGGCAGCTCGCTTACCTTGCCCTCTGGCCCGGTAGTCTGGGGCGAGCCCGGCACCAACGGCCAGCACGCGTTTTATCAACTGATCCATCAGGGAACCGACGTAATCCCCTGCGAGTTCATGGTCGCCGCCGAGGGGCATGAGCCCGAACTGGCCCACCACCACCGGTTGCTTTTGGCCAATTGCCTGGCCCAGTCCGAAGCGCTGATGCGCGGCCGGTCGCTGGATGAGGCGCGGCAGCGCATGGCCGACAAGGGATTGCAAGGCGACGAGTTGGAGCGTCAGGCCCGTCACCGCGTGTTCCCGGGCAATCGGCCGTCCACGACCCTGATCTATCCGAAGCTGACGCCTTTTGTGCTGGGCCAGATCATTGCACTTTACGAACACCGCGTCTTTGTCGAAGGGGTGCTGCTGGGGATCAACTCGTTTGACCAGTGGGGGGTGGAGTTGGGTAAGGAGCTGGCGACCTCGCTTGGGCCGATTGTGGATTGTGAGGCAAGCGCGGACGGCAAGGACGGTTCGACCGCCGCGCTGGTCGCCTATGCGATGCGCCACAGGGATTAAGTAAGCGTAACCTCGCAGGCTGTTGCTGCGGCGGGCTGCATTCTTTTGTTGTCAGAAAAATAAATAGTCGGCAGGATTCCCTCCCAAGCAAGAGCCATGACGCCCGGGCATTCGTAAGCTCCGGCGCAGGCAATAAATGGTTCCGCCACACAGAAGCGGGGCCACCAAAGGGAGGACGCCCATGCTGGGACAGATGATGACGCAGCCTTTGCTGATCTCGTCGCTGATCAATCATGCCGACAAATACCATGGTCAGACCGAGATCTATTCGGTTGAAACCGACGGTACGGTGACCGAGACAAACTGGACAGAAGTTGCGAACAACGCGCGAAAACTGGCGTCGGCGCTGACCGCATTGGGGTTAGAGCCACAGGCCCGGATCGGAACCCTGGCCTGGAACAACCGACGGCACCTGGAGATCTATTTTGCCACATCGGGCGCAGGTTTCGTTTGCCATACGGTAAATCCGCGCCTGTTTCCCGAGCAACTGACCTATATCATCAACCACGCGCAGGATCGGGTGCTGTTCTTTGACGCGACCTTCATTCCGCTTGTTGCTGCATTGCACGAGAATCTGACCGAAGTTCAACACTACGTCCTGATGGGGCCGCGGAATGACGACGCGGTCGCCCAGATCCCCGGCATCCAATTCTATGACGACCTGATCGAAACTGGCGATGCGGGCTTTGAATGGCCCAGCTTCGATGAAAACACCGCGTCCAGCCTGTGCTACACCTCAGGCACGACAGGGAACCCCAAGGGAGTGCTGTATTCGCATCGTTCGACCGTGCTGCACAGCTTTGGGTCGAACACCCGCGACGTGATCGGGTTCTCGGCGATGGACGTGGTGATGCCCGTGGTCCCGATGTTCCATGTGAATGCCTGGGGGTCGCCCTATGCCTGCGCGATGTCGGGTTCGCGCATGGTGCTGCCGGGGCCGGATTTGCATGGTGAGGCTTTGGTGAAGCTGATCGACAAATATGGTGTCACCCTGGCCTTGGGAGTGCCGACAATCTGGCAGGGATTGCTGGCCTATGCCGCGCAATCCAGTACTACGCTTGCCAGTCTTGAGCGCACGGTTATCGGCGGGGCCGCGTGCCCGCCGTCGATGATCGAAACCTTCCGCGAAACCTATGGCGTAGACACCGTCCACGCCTGGGGCATGAGCGAGATGAGCCCGCTGGGTACCGCAAACCACCCCTTGGCCAAACATCGAAACCTGCCGCTGGATGAGCAACACAGGCTCAGGGAAAGCCAGGGGCGGCCATGTTACGGCGTCGAGTTGAAGATCGTGGATGACGGTGGCAATGACCTGCCGCATGACGGCGAAACTCAGGGCGATCTTCTGGTGCGCGGGTATTGGGTGCTGGACAGCTATTTCCACATGCAGGATCAGGAGCTGTTGCAGGACGGTTGGTTCGCCACCGGAGATGTGGCCACGCTGGACCCCGACGGGTACATGTCCATCCGCGACCGCTCGAAAGACATCATCAAATCCGGGGGTGAGTGGATCAGTTCGGTTGAGTTGGAAAACATCGCCGTCGCACATCCCAAACTGGCGACGGCCGCCGTGGTAGGTGTACCGCATCCGAAATGGGACGAACGCCCCCTGTTGGTCGCGGTCAAAGCCGAAGGGGAAGAGCCGACCGAAGAAGAGATTCTGGCGTTCTACGACGGCAAGATCGCCAATTGGCAGGTGCCGGACAAGGTGGTGTTTGTCGATGCGTTGCCCTTGAACGCCACGGGGAAGGTTCTGAAACGAAATCTACGTGCGGATTTCGAGGGCGCCTTGACGGGCTGATCTTAAAAACATGGGGATTTGGCTCCGGCGGTAGGGATCGAACCTACGACCAATTGATTAACAGTCAACTGCTCTACCGCTGAGCTACGCCGGAACGGTTCGCGCCGTATAGCAACCTGTTTATGCGGCGTCCAGAGAGGTCCTCAAGATTTTTTTGGAAAAATCACCTAGTCGAAAATCTGCGACCTTGCAGCCACGTTCGAGATCATATTCGAAGAAAACGTTGATTAGAGTATTGGAATAACTCAACACCCCAGAAGGCTTTGACCGCTTCCTGTCAGGCCAGCAACCGCCTTGGCCCAAGACACTCTGCATAGGCCTGAAAAACACTCCAGTTGCGTTCATTGTGGTGGGAGGACTTGCAATATAAATACACTAAAGGCTTGCCATTCGCTTAGCATTCCGGCGTCAGGTGTGAATTGCCAAGAAATACTGGAGAACAACTTGAAAACAGCCGAACTTGAAAAACCTGTTTTGACCATGCCTGAAGAGGCCCAACAAGCCCTTCGCGAACATTACGAGGGGGCTTCTGTCATCCTCGAATACGGGTCGGGCGGCTCAACCGTGGTGGCCGGAGAGATGGAGGCAAAAACTGTTTTTAGTGTCGAAAGCGACCGGAGATGGGCCCGCAAAATGCGACGTTGGTTCCAGGAAAACCCACCTAACTCAGGAACTGAGGTCAGTATTTCGTGGGTAAATATCGGCCAAACCAAAAAATGGGGTTTTCCCGCAAACCGTGATAGGGCGGATCTGTATCCAAGGTACCCTTTGTCAATTTGGCAAAGCGAAGGGTTCAAGCACCCTGATGTAGTTCTGGTCGATGGTCGTTTCCGAGTCGGTTGCGCCTTGGCTACAGCATTCAATATTAAACGCCCCGTAACGCTTTTGTTTGACGACTACGGAGATCGTCCGCGAATGCAAGTTGCTGAGGAATTCCTGAATAAACCCGAACTTGTAGGTCGTATGGCGATATTCACAGTAGAACCTCTTCAGGTTCCGGCTGAAAAGTTGATCCATATTATTCGCTTATTATCAATGCCTTAGGTTTTTCAACTCATGCTTTTTTTCCGAATTTGAATAGGTATTTCCAGTAAACAGGCTATCGTGAAACGCACATGAGTGTCGCCAGTTGATTAGAGTGAACTCATACTCAAAATGCGTGAATCAGAGAAGGTCGGTTTACGGGTTGTTTCTCCAACAAACCCTGCGCAACACATTAGTGTTCTGCGCAAAAAACCGAGTCATCAATTGGGGATATTGGCTCCGGCGGTAGGGATCGAACCTACGACCAATTGATTAACAGTCAACTGCTCTACCGCTGAGCTACGCCGGAACTGAGGCGCATATAACAACCCGGTTTTTCGCCGTCCAGAGGGGAATGTGACGTTTTCCCAAAAAAGTTCCGCGCCCTCAGGATTGTCTGTGAAAACGGGTCGCGGCGGATAACGCTCCATTCGTGGCGACCATTGATTTTCCAAGCAGATCAATCAGATGCGCGAAAACGTTTCTTTCAGCAGCTGGCAACAGCGCGGCCGGAGTTTCCACATAGATGCGCTTGGCCAGATCACGTGCGGTGCCGGGTTGGTCATCAAGTGCCGACAGAATCTGTGCCTCGCGCGTCAGGCGGTGATTGATCAGCCAGTCCAGCCGAGCGGCGGGGTCGGGAATCGGGGCGCCGTGACCGGAGTGAAACACCGACCAGTCGCGCGCGCGCAGGCGATGGCAGGCGGCCATGAAATCCGTCAGGTCTCCGTCCGGGGGTGAGACCAGTGAGCTGGACCAACCCATGACGTGATCGCCGGTGAAACAGACGTTGCCCCAGCCCAAAGCGATGTGGTTGCCCAGGTGCCCGGGGGTGTGAATCACCTCAAGCTGCCAGCCGTCGCCGGTGATCTGCGCGCCGTCGGGCAGCTCGACATTCGGGCGGAAAGCGGTGTCGATACCTTCGCCGCCGCCCGCCAACCCGCCTTGGGCCAATTTGGTCATTACCGCGCTGCGACCGGCCTCGGGGCCTCCAAAGGCCAGAACAGGCGCGCCGGTGCGCTCTGCCAGTGGGCGCGCCAGCGGAGAGTGGTCCAGATGGCTGTGGGTGACGATGATATGACTGATGCGCCGGCCGGGCTGCACGGCATCCAGAATCGCCTCCAGATGCGCATTATTGAGCGGCCCGGGGTCTATCACCGCCAGATCGCCGGTTCCCAATAGATAGGTATTGGTCCCGCGATAGGTCATAGGAGACGGATTCGGGGCCAGAATGCGGCGCAAACCCGGTTGCAGTTCAACGGCTGGGCCGGCGGGTGGGTCGAAATCGTCTGGGGCCTGCATTCTGTGCTCTTTCTCTTGTCGTAACAGCCCGTTAGATTTAGCGCATGTCCGCGCAATGGCTCAAACCCTATATGCCGCGCAGCCTGTATGCCCGTGCTGCGCTGATACTGGTTCTGCCAGTGGTCGTCCTGCTTTTGGTGGTAGGTGTCGCGTTCCTGCAAAAGCATCTTGAAGATGTCACTGCGCAAATGACCCGGGCGGCCTCGCGCGAGGTGATGCTGGTGGTTGATGAGGTGAATGCAACCGAAACGCAGCAACAAGCGTTGGCGGCTGTCCGACCCGATCTGCAGGCGCTGGATATGAAGGCGCGCTTTCTGGACATCAACGAAGAGCCGACAGTTGGGCGACGCCGCTGGTACGATTTCATCGCACCGCAGGTCGAAGCGGATCTGCGCGCCTTGTTGCCGGACCTTGCTGCGGTTGCTTTGCCCAGCGGGCAAGAGGCGCGCGTCTATATGCAAACCGACCTTGGCCAGTTGCAGTTGACCTTTGATCGCCGCCGCCTTTCCCCGGTGGCACCACATCAGTTGATCGTTACGATGCTGTTTTTTGCGATCATCATGACCTCAATTTCGTTCCTCTACATGCGCAATCAATTGCGTCCGATCACCCGTCTGGCCGAGGCCGCGCAGGCCTTTGGCCGGGGTCGGGTGGTGCCTTATTCACCGGGCGGCGCCATCGAAGTGCGCGCAGCGGGCAGTGCCTTTCTGGATATGCGCGCCCGTATCGAACGCCAGATGGAGCAACGCACCATGATGCTGTCAGGGGTGAGTCACGATCTCAGAACCCCGCTGACCCGTCTGAAACTGGGCCTGTCGATGCTGCCCGAGGATGAGGCCGCGCCCTTGCAACAGGATGTCGATGAGATGCAGCTGCTGCTGGACGCTTTCCTCGAGTTTTCGCGTGGGGCGGCAGAAGGATCGCCCGAATCCGTTGATCCCGAAGCCCTGTTGCGACAGATCGTCAAAGATGCGGGGCGGGCGGGGTATGCAGCTGATCTGATCTCGGTCGACGGGGAAGGAACGGCCATGTTGCGCCCTACCGCCATTCGGCGCGCGGTTGAGAACCTTATCGGGAACGCTGTGCGATACGGCAAGCGTGCCGATGTCAGCCTGTCGATTTCTCCGAAATCCATACGTATTCGGGTCGAGGATGACGGGCCGGGCATTCCTCCAAGCCAGCGATCCGAGGCGGTGAAACCCTTTTCGCGCCTTGATCCGGCGCGCAATCAGAATCAGGGTACCGGTGTCGGGCTGGGCCTTGCCATCGTGTCGGATATCGCGCGCGCCCATGGCGGCGTGCTGCGCCTGAGCAAAAGCGAACGGCTGGGTGGCCTCTGTGCGGATATCATCATCGGACGTTGACGGCATGGCGGTCACCGCAATCCGGCAACCGATTTTTGCATGGCAACGATCAGGGCGTCCCTTGTCCTGGACAGTTCGGACGGGGACTTGCCCGCCGCTTCGGCCTCGACACCCTGTGTCAGAATGCGGGTGACCTCATCGGTCAGATAGATTTGGCCCAAATCATCCCACCAGCCGTTGAAGGTATCCGTGAAATGGTCGCAGAAGGCCTGTAACCCACCTTCTCCCGCCCCGAGGTTGAACAGCATGGTCGGTCCCATGGCCGCCCATCGCAGACCCGGTCCGGCCCAGACGGCCTTGTCCACGTCCTCGACCGAGGCGACGCCAGACACCACGAGGCTGATCGCCTCGCGCCAGATCGCGGCCTGAAGACGGTTGGCGACATGGCCGGGCACCTCTTTGTGCAGACGGATCGTGGTTTTGCCGACCGCCTGATAGAAGCGCTCAGCCGCATCAACTACACCATCGGCGGTATGCTCGTTGCCCAAAACCTCGACCAGAGGGATTAGATGCGGTGGGTTGAACGGGTGACCCAGAACGAATCGCGCAGGGTCCTTCCACCCCGGCTGCATCTGGCTGAGTGTCAGCCCCGAGGCAGAGCTGGCGACAATGGCATCGGGGGCCAGAGCAGGTTCAATGTCGGCAAAGGTGGCGTGTTTGATCGGTAGGCGTTCGGGGACGTTTTCCTGCACGAAGGCCGCACCTTCGACCGCTTGGGCCGCGCTGGTGTGAAACGTGATGGCGTCGGGCGTGCCTTGGGTAGCCAACCCAAGCTGAGTCATTGTGGGCCAGGCGGTTTCGATATAGGTCCGCACTTTCCGTTCGACGTCCGGGTCCGTGTCATACATCGCTACTGAGCGCCCCGAGGCAAGAAACAGCGATGCCCAACTGGCACCGATGGTGCCGCCACCCAAACAAGCCGTGTGTGAGAACTCCATCAGAACAGTCCCGGGTTGAGGGGAGAGGCGGCCGTCAGGCCCCCGTCCACTGTGAACAATTGGCCGGTGGCAAATCCGGCTTCGTCCGAGGCCAGCCAGACCGCCATGCTGGCGATGTCCTCGGGCTTGCCGAAGCGGCGCGTGGCGTGGCGGGCCAAAGCATCCTGTCGCGCGGCCTCGGGATGGGTCGCCTGATCAAAACCAGCATCCAGCATTCCCGTTTCGATCCATCCGGGGCAGATCGCGTTGCAGCGTATCCTGGGGCCGTGGTCCACGGCAATCGAACGGGTCAGCCCATGC
This sequence comes from Ruegeria sp. BF7, assembly GCF_056538605.1. Lineage (NCBI taxonomy): Bacteria > Pseudomonadati > Pseudomonadota > Alphaproteobacteria > Rhodobacterales > Roseobacteraceae > Ruegeria > Ruegeria sp. BF7. Next base: position 421,817 of record NZ_JBQFTM010000001.1, read on the forward strand.
ACAAACGCCTTGGACGCGTTGTACAGCGCCATCGACGGGTCGGCGACCTGCCCTGAAATTGAGCCGATATTTATGATCGACGCACCTTCGGGCATTCGGGGGATGTAGGCGCGGCACATGTTGAACACGCCCCGGCAATTGGTGCCGATCACCACATCCCAATCGGCGTCCGTGCTGTCGGTGACGGACTTTTCAATCTGAACGCCTGCGTTGTTGACTAGGATCTCTGTACCGTCTGTCGTGTTGGCCAGTTCTTCGACAGCGGCTGCGTCGGTGACGTCCAACGGATACCAGATCACGCTGTCCGTCAACCCATCGGGCCTTGGGCCACGTCCGCAGGTCGTGACGGCCGCACCTTCGCGCAGGAAGGCTTCGACAATCCCGCGCCCAATGCCCTGGCGGCCACCGGTCACCAGTGCTCTTTTCCCAGCCAGCCGCATCAGTGCGCCACCATCACATGCCGCACGGATGTATAGGCATCCAGCGCATAAACCGACATGTCGCATCCGGTTCCCGAGCCCTTCATCGCGGCCCAAGGCATTTCCGCCGCTGGCATCCCGTGCGTGTTCACCCAGGTCATGCCATAGCGCAGCTGGGCGGTCATTTTCATCGCTGTCGACACATTCTTGGTCCAGACCGACGAGGCCAGACCATAGCGCCCGGCATTGGCGATCCGCAGGGCGTCTTCTGCTTCGGAGAAGCGCGACAGAGTGACGACGGGGCCAAAGACTTCGCTGCACGCGATCTCGGCGTCATTGTCGACATTGGCGACAACGGTCGGCTGGTAGAAATATCCGGGGCCGTCTGCGGCCTGTCCACCGACCGCTATCTCGCAATTGCAGCGGGCGCGGTCAACGAACCCCGCAACGCGGTCCCTTTGGGCGGACGATACGATGGGGCCCATTTCGGTGCCGTCGGCCTTGGGGGCGTCGATCCTGATCTGGCTGACCTGATCCGAGACGGCGGCGACAAGCTTGTCGTAAACCCTGTCCTGCACCATCACACGGCAGGGTTGGGCACAGTCCTGACCCGCATTGAAGAACGAGCCATAACGGATCGTTTCCGCCACCGCGTCGATATCGGCATCGTCGAACACGATGACCGGGGCTTTGCCTCCAAGCTCCAGATGCACATGGCGGATCTGGTTCGAGGCCGCCCGCATCGCCGCCATCCCGGTGGCAGGTGAGCCGGTGATCGAAATGCCCTCGATCTGCGGATCGTTGATCAGCTTGTCCCCGACCGACGACCCCCGGCCATGCACAACATTCAGCACACCTTTGGGCAGCACATCGGCCAGCAGTTCGGCCAGCCGAAACGTTGCCAGAGGGGTAATCTCGGAGGGCTTCATGACGATGGTGCAGCCCGCGGCCAGTGGGGCCGCGATTTTCCACGCGGCCATCATCAGCGGATAGTTCCACGGCGCGATTGAGGCGACAGGACCAATCGGATCCTTGCGGATCATTGAGGTATGGCCCGCCGCATATTCCCCGGCCACCGATCCGGTCATGGTGCGCGCGGCACCGGCCATGAACCGAAACGTGTCGATGGTCAGCGGCATTTCCTCGTCCCGGGCCATCGGCCAGGGCTTGCCGACATCCAGCGTTTCCAGCTCGGCCAGTTCCTCGATGTTCTCTTTAATCACATCAGCAATCGCGTTGAGATACCCGGCCCGTTCAGAGGGAGTGCTTAGGCGATAGGTTTCAAATGCCTCGTGCGCCGCACGTGTTGCAGCCTCAACCTGTTCCGGCGTGGCTTCGGGCACCTGCGCGACGGTTTCTCCGGTCGTCGGATCCAAAACCGGGAAGGGGTCGCCATTGCCGGTGACCATCTCTCCGTTGATCAGCATTTTTGTCCGCATGTCTTCCCCCATCGGCCCAGATTTCTCATAGCTTCATCTGCTGAACCTGCGCGCTCAGCCCGCCGTCCAAAACCCATAGCTGGCCGCTGGCGTAACGGGCTTCGTCAGAGGCCAACCAGTTGACTAAGTTCGCTATGTCTTCCGGCGTTCCATACGTGCGCATTGGATGCACATCGCGCACGGCTTGCTGCAATTGATCGATGGTTTTGCCACCGCCACCCGAACCGTCGCCGGTAAAAAAGCTCTGCAACATTGGGGTATCGACATAGCCGGGGCAGATGGCGTTCACGCGAATACCTTCGGGGCCGTGATCGCAGGCCATCGCTTTGGTCAACGCATGAACCGCCCCCTTGGTCGCGCAATAGGCGGCAAGGCCGGGGTCCGCGATAAAGCCGTCATAGCTGCCGAAATTGATGATCGAGGCCGTGCCGCCCTTAGCCGCCTTCCGCATCAACGGCAGCGCGTGTTTCGAAGTCAGAAACGTGCCGGTGACATTGACCGCAAAGGACAGGTTCCATTCTTCTAGTGTTGTTTCCTCGATCGTCTTCTCAATCTCGATCCCTGCTGCGTTGACCAGAATGTCCAATTGGCCCGCGTCCTGTGCGACCTGCTCCATAGCCGCAATAGCATCCGCTTCCAGTGTCACATCAAGTTTGACAAAGATGCTGCCGTCGTCGTCATGCGCGGCCAGAGACCCTTCAGGCTTCAGGTCGGCGGCATAGACCCGTGCCCCTTCGCGCAGAAACCGGGCGACGATAGCGCGGCCGATTCCACCGCGCCCGCCGGTGACCAGAGCGGTTTTGCCTTTCAGCATCATTCCTTGGCCTCCTTCAAAGGCGGGTAGCGATAGCGTGTCGCCGCAACCGTCCAGTCCATGTGGTTGCGTACGTAATCTTGCGAGGCGTCGCGTGGCGGGTTGTAGTCCCAGCTCTCAACCGGGTTGGCTTCCATAGCCGCATGCAGGGCGCGGCGGGATTTTTGTGTGGCAATCACATCCGCCCGCAGCTTCTCGCTATCCCAACGCTGTGAGACGCGCGCCGCAAACTGCGCCACTTGGTCGGCGTAATCCGGGTCTCGCGCCCGGTTCACTTTTTCCAGCGGATCAATGGCCAGATCATAGAGTTGCGGAGGGTCAGGATCGCAATGGATATATTTCAATGACCCGCTGCGGATCATGAATACCGGGTAGGGGGTCATCTCGGCGCAGTACTCGCCAATGGCTTCATCGATTGAGTCAGCCTCTCCGCGCGCCAACGGCATCAGGGAGCGACCGTCCACGGGCTCGCCGAACGCAGCGTCGCTGCCTCCGGCGATTTCCACGAAGGTCGGCAGCATGTCGATCAGAGAACAGGCGTTCGATGCGGTGCCCTGCGCGACACCCGGACCGGCCATGATCAGCGGCACGCGGGCAGAGTGTTCGAAAAAGTTCATCTTGTACCACAGCCCGCGCTCGCCCAGCATGTCGCCGTGGTCGGCAGTGACGATGACGATGGTGTTGTCCAGCTCTCCGATATCGCTCAGCGTCTTCACCATCGCGCCCAGCTTGCTGTCGAAATAGCTGACATTGGCCAGATAGGCGCGACGGGCGCGGCGGATTTCCTCTTCGGTCAGAGGGACATAACTTGCTTCGATCCCGTCCATTACCCGGCGCGAAAACGGGTCCTGTTCTTCGGGCGTCAGGGTGAATTCCGGCAACGGTACGTCGTCGTCTGAATAGAAGTTCCACCATTCCGGTTTGGCCACGTATGGATCATGCGGGTGGATGAAACTGGCGACCAGACAGAATGGCGATTCATCTCCGACGGCCCGGTCGCGCCCGCGATCGATCAACCAGCGGCGGGCGGCAAATTCGACCTCATCATCGTAATCGGTCTGGAAGGTGGCGATGGCCTCACCGCTTTCCTTGACCGTTTGCATGTTGTGATACCACTTGTCGATACGCTCGTCCGGGGCTTCCCAATCCGGAGTCCAGGCAAAATCCGAGGGGTAGATGTCGGTGGTCACCCGGTCCTGAAACCCGTGTTTCTGATCCGGGCCGATGAAATGCATCTTGCCTGACAAGCAGGTGCGATAGCCCAGGGCCTGAAGGTAATGCGCGAAGGTGGGGACCGAGGCGCGGAACTCGCAGGCATTGTCATAGGCCGCGATCCGGCTGATCAATTGTCCCGACATGAAGGCAAAGCGCGACGGTGCACAGAGCGGAGAATTGCAATAGGCGGCGTCGAACCGCATCCCGCGCGCGGCCAGTGCATCCATGTGGGGCGTTTTCACCGTCGGATGACCGTAAGCACCGCAGAAATGCGGTGCCAGTTGGTCGGCCATGACCACAACGATATTCGGTTGTGTCACGGTGCAGCCTGCGCGTAGGCGTCCAGTACCAGCCCGTGAAAGTGATGCACCGCGTGCTCTGATTTTCCCGATCCGTTCGGGTCATGCACAATGCGGCCTTGTGTAAATGCAGGTGTGCTCATGCCGCGCTGTACGCTTTCGACGATGTCGATATCCTCGCGTTGCAGAACCTCGTCGAGGTAGCGGACAGCCTCCAGCTCCATCTCATCGGGTTCCGGGGTTTCAAGAAAAAAGTCGTAGGTTTCCAGTGTACGATCAGGTCCAATCGGGATGATGTTCAGCACGATCATCGACGACCGTCCCGGATAGCGCATCAGGCATGTTGTGGGCCACAACCACCAGACTGCATGGGTACGCACGGTCGCGTTCGAAACGTCATAGGCTGTGTTTGCGCCTTTGCCTGCCTCGGCCATATGGCTGGAGTAGATGCCGTAGGTGGTCACCTTGTAGGTGTCCATGTCGACCAGATCGCAGAAGTCCTTATGCGCGGTCGGACAGTGATAGCATTCAAGGAAGTTATCGACGACGTTCTTCCAGTTCGACTTGATGTCATAGGTCAGTCGGTGGCCGAAGGTCAGGTTCTCGATATCCGGGGCCCAGTGCCGGATTTCGGTTTCCAAATTGCCCGAGACCTCGCGCAACGGCCGCGCGGTGGGGTCGAGGTTGACATAGATGAAGCCCGCAAATTCCTCGACCTGTACCTGATCCAGGCAGATGTCCTTGGTTTTGAAGTTGGTCAGGCTCTCGGTTTCGGGCGCGCGCACCAACTGACCGTCCAGCTTGTAAACCCACGCGTGGTAGGGGCACATTATGCGGGTTGTTTCACCCTCACCAGACAACAGATGATGGGCGCGGTGTTTGCAGACGTTGTAGAAGGCGCGCAGCGTGCCTTCGCGGTCGCGCACCACGGCAACGGGGCGGTTTGCGATTTCAGTCGTCACATAGGACCCCGGCGCGCGCAGCTTTTCGACATGGCAAACCCATTGCCATGTCTTGGCCAGGATTTCGTTCAGGTCCACCTGATGCCAGGCTGGGTCTACATAGGCCTCGGCCTTCAGGGATTGGGTGTTGAACGGGTCGGGGCTGAACCCGTCGGATATCCGGTCGAATTGCTCTTTGGACGGCAGCGCGCTCATTTTTGTGCTCCACGTAACGCGTCCGGGTTTGGCCCGGAGGGTTGGCTTGCTAAAGCTATGTTCCTCCAAACCGCGCAGGTAAGCTTAACTTTTTACGCCATCTAGTTAACTATTTACGCCACACGGTTGGTTCAGGTTTTGGGCTTCCGGTGCATTGGCCAAGCGCGGTATTCGAACGGAATACGACCTTCGGTCCGGTCCTGACTGGGCGATAGACCGAAGCGATCCTTGTAAGAGCGGCTGAAATGGACCTGGCTGGCAAAGCCTGACGCCATAGCGACCTGAGCAATCGGCAACTCGGTCTGCGTCACCAACCCACGCGCCCGGTCCAGCCGGATGTCGCGGTAATACAGGGCCGGTGTCTTCTTGATATAGGTGGCGAACAGCCGATCGAGTTGGCGATGCGAGACACCGGATTTTTCGCAAATTTCGGGTATCGGCAGGGGGTCTTCCAGATGCGACTCCATCACCTGAATGGCGGTCTTCAGGGTGGCTGGAACCTGCGCCCCCAGCGGCTCGCTGCCTTCGGGCTGCTGCATGGCGGCTGGGCCTCGGAGGCGGTCATGGAAGATATACCGCGCGGCGGCATTGGCCTGCGCGCTGCCATGGATTCCCTGAACAATCTGCAGCGCGAAATCCACCGAAGCTCCACCACCACAGCAGGTAATCCGGTTGCCATCCAGCGCATAGAGGTTTTCGACCACTTCAATGTCTGGGTAAAGCTCCTGAAAGGCGTCGATATGTTCGTAATGGACCGTCGCGCGTCGCCCGTTCAGTAACCCAGCCTGCGCCAGAACAAAGGCCCCCGTGTCTAACGCGCCCAACGTGGTGCCAGACCGCGCCCATTGGCGCAAAACGCTACCGAGTTTGTCAGTCAGATGCTTTTCAGGGTTCCAACTGGTCGAGATAATGGCAATGTCGGGTGCGGCAGGGTCGAGATCGCGCAGCGCTTGCGTATCAATCCCAGCCCCATTGCTGGAAACACAAATCCCTCCGGTTTCCGATACGAATTCCCATCTGAAATAAGAGCGACCGTCCAGGTAATTGGCGGCGCGGAACGGATCAATAAATCCCATTGTGGCCGACATATTGAAGCTGGCGGCGACGAAGACAACAAGACGGGTCGCGGGCTGGTTTTTTCCTACCATGTCGATGTGACCTCACAATCAGCCTCGGGGATGCAGAAGAAAACGAATCCGGAAACGAAGCAAGATGAGAAGTAGGTGTTTGGATGGACTGGCCGAAAGCAACGGATCGACATTGTTCGGAACAGGTCGGCTGGTGAGATGACTATCAGACCAAGTGGCTAAGCTCTTGTAGGTGACGGGCCGGGGCTGAAGCGCCAGAAAATGCAGGCAACGTGTGAACCTTGTAATAACGTAAGGCCAAGTAGGTGCCGGGAAGAAAAAACATATTTTTAACATATTGCTAGCTATCAAAGGATCAACGTGAGATTTATTGCGGTAGGGGGGAGTAAGATGAGTGTTGCTTTTGCGGTTTTGTTGAAAATAGTCGCGCTTGGTTTAATCGGCGCATCGACGTTCCTCTCCTTCATCGCTGGCGTTCTTCATGAGCAGAAGCGGTCCGATTCAAGTCCAACGACGGCAGGACTGCTGGCATTGCTCGCAGCTTTATCTGCGTACCTCATCCTGATTTTGGTTTGACGTGCCCTAGGCGGCAGCGCGTGCCGCTTGGCTTTCTTCTATCCAGAAGCGTGAGGCCGCAACCTGAGGAAAGGTCAGATTCCGTAGCCAAAACTAAAAAGGGGGCTGTTTGCGCGGAATGGTCTGAGCACCAAGAACTGCCGGTGCCATTTCCACCGCCGGGGCAGCTTGAACCGGAATCGGGTAAAAACAATCGGATTCTCGGAGCATTTATCTTCAACTCCATTGGAAATCACAGCGGGGTTCTGAGAAGATTGTGCGCATTTTTTATTTAGATCATTGCGGTTTTGGTACGCCCGTAGGGACTGCGAGCAGGTCAAAAAGAAATATAAAAACAAGGGGTTTTGGCGAGCATTAGGTAACTAGAACTTTCGGCATGGGGTAATTGTTTTCACCATTTGAGCCTCGACATGCACTTGCCAAGGCTTGATGCGATGGCTCTCCGCTCCGCTTCCTCTATGTAGAGCTTGGTTTCGTCGTTGCCCAACTCTTGGCCCTGCAACACGTCGATTTCATAGCTGGGTGCACCCAAGTGAGGCAGGATGGACGATGGGCCCTTTCTTACGCCGCGGAGCTAACCTTGCACCTTTGCCTCATCGAACCATCAGCCTGCCTCTCAGGCGTGGCGTCGATGTCGTTGTTGTTGACGATTGCCGCGCCGATCAGGTCGATCAGAACCGCGCGGGAATGATCGGGACCAGTACCAGCGGGATCCCCGGCGAGAAGCTCAACGAGATCGCGTCTTGCTTCCTTGGTAAGGTGCTGGCTCGTTCGTTCTTTCTGGCACCAACGAGCCGCCGTAGCATTGTTCGAACCGCCGCATTCTGAGCAAATTTTGTCGCTGTCATTAACTGTCAGCACGATTGGCTCCTTTGCTAACGAATCTTCACGCGTGGCTGCTGTTACAACTTCGGCTGCCTTATCAGCGGTTTCGAATACTCCGAGATGGACCTGCTTTTGACGTCCTTTGTTGTACTGATAGACATACGTGCGGCACTGTTCGCTCGGAGTCTCGGATACACCAGTCAGTACGTCTTTGCCTCAAATTACAGTTGCGTCTAACAGCCGGTCATCTGAGTTTTCTTTTGTGGTCGCCCAACGCAGGTGTTTCGGGTTCACGCGCAACCTGTAGTGAAAAACTACTGGCTCGTGTGCTGTGATGTGATCGGGCGATAGTGAGTTTCCTGATGTCATGATCAGAACCACTCTATGAGCCGTGGTTCCCTCACCTATGTTTTTGATGTGTCCGTAGCCATTGAGAAAGGTTGCGAACGGCCACTCGACACAATGGTCGACGTCCTGCCGAGCTGCCCATTCACAGAACTCAATCCTGCTGATGGGCAGTAGCTGTCCGAGGCTGTTATCGGGAGGTTTCATTCGTTCGTCTCCTTCAGTGTCACAGGGGGAAAGACTCATGGAAGAAACACCCATTGCAAGACAAAATATAAAAAGTTTTTCATTGAAGAGATGTTGAGAAGAAAAGAAATAGACAACTTTCGATGTCATTGGGACACCGAGGTTGGCAGTATTTCCGATGCATCCTCGGAAAAGCCGGCCAAATTTGCCAGAGAATAACTTGCAAGAATGAGTGACGCGGTCGGGAAGGTTGCCAGAGTCGCTCCCCTTGAAACGGGTGCATTTAGCGACTGGCCGTCACGCCGCCATTCGCTGCGTTTGCAGCATCTACCATCATCGATTGCAGCTTTGCACAAAGCAGGCTTTGCAAACTTCGGTCCGCGGAACGTTTTCGACTATAATTTAGCCGTCAGTATGCCGCGCTTGAACTCGTATTTTCGGTAAATTTCTGCAAATGTCTTTATCCTATTCGTGACCCCAGTTTTGACCTGGGGTCACAGTTGGATACACGAAAATTATTCGGCTGGCATCGTCGATGTTTCTGGATCAATAGTTGATGCGACGCCGGCGGCTTCGCGGCGCCCATCGTTCCAGATCGCTTTGATCAACGCGATGCACATTAGCGCCATGACAATTGAGAATGGCAGCGCCCCGATGACCATCGCAGTTTGGATTGCTCCTGTTCCGCCTGAGATCAGCAAGCCACCAACCACCAATGCCAGAGCAGCACCCCAGAACATGATATGCGGACGAGCCTTGGGACCTTCGTCACCAGCCGCATTGATCGTATTCACGATTAGCACAGCCGAGTCAGCCGAGGTGACAAGGAACGTCATCAACAGGATCACGATCACTACCGCCATTGCCCATGCAAGGAACTCCGCTATCGGCGCGAGCATGTACGTGGTCATGGCAAAGATCTTGTCACCATTGGCTGCATCAAGGATCACACCATTCGCGTTTCCGTTCAGCTCAAGGTCGATGGCGGTGCCTCCAGCCCATGCGAACCAGACAAAGCACATCAGCGAGGGCACGATCATTGCGCCCAGAACAAACTCACGGATGGAACGACCGCGCGAGATACGCGCCAGGAACAGCCCCACGAACGGAGCAAACGCAATCCACCACGCCCAGTAAAACACTGGCCACCAGCCCTGCCATTGTGCCAGCAGGAAAGATTCGGACCCTTCGACGCCATCTGATGCATAGACGTTGAAGCTGAGCCAGGGCAAAGCAATCAGGTAATCCCAGATGCCGACAAAAAAGGCCTTGGCACCAAAGAATGTCGCCCCGAACAGGATGAAGAAACTCAAAAGGAAGATCGACAATGCCATGTTGATGTTCGAAAGCCACTTGATGCCCTTACCCACACCGGACAAAGCCGACATCGTCGAAGCCCCCATAATGACCAGTAGGGCGACTACGATGCCTAGAGTTGTGGCTGAACCGTCCGTATTTGCCAGACCGCCAATGCCGATACGTGTCAGACCCGCCACAAATTGCTCGACACCGAAGCCAAGTGTCTGCGCCACACCGAGGATCGTGGCAACAACGGCAACGATATCGATCAGGTGCCCAAGATTTCCCGAAAGTGCCTTGCCAAAAAGCGGTGTCAGGGATGAGCGGATCGTCAGCGGTAGCCCACGGCGATAGCTGAAGAACGCCAGTGCCAGACCTGCAATCGCGTAGCACGCCCAGGCGCCCAAGCCCCAATGCAAGTAGGACCAGACGTAAGCGGTACGCACGTTGTCTGCATCTAAGGCTGTGGTGACTCCCTGAATAACCGATGGGTTGTTCTTGAAATGCGCGACAGGTTCCGCAACGGCCCAGGTCAACATTCCAACACCGATACCTGCACCGAACATCATCGAAAACCATGAGAAATTTGAGAATTCCGGCTTTTCACCGTCAACACCCAGGTTCAAACGTCCTGCGGCTGGCCAGATGGCCAAACCAATACAGACGATAACAAACCCGGTTACGACCCAGATGTACCATGCAGCAAACTGAGCCAGAATGGCTGCGTTCCAGTCGCCGAGGATCCTGCCTGCCTGGGTTGGCCACACGATGCACCAGACTACCAGCAAACTGATGATGATCTTACTGATCACCGTGACGTTGACGCTGAACCCCCGATAAAAACCGTTATCAGCGGTCTTAATCGGAAGCTCTGAAAGAGGTGGCTTTATTGCCATAATCAACTTCTCCCTGTTTTTATTGTTTTCAGGCCGAGCAGTCTGTCTGTTTTGACCCGACCGCCCATATTCCCGGGAAACCAATGAGACCAACGATGCAAACAAGTTGCTTCGCCAATCTCATTGGGTCCGGGAGTTAAGATTTGCCGAAATTCTCAGCTTCTTAGAGCCAACGTATGCACGTGAATCTCGTTAATCGGATGTCTGTCCGCGCTTATGGCCGCGGCTTTGTTTGGTTATCATTGGCTCCCGTGTTTCTCTCACAGGGCTGCGTTCGCGCCCATTAGCACAGTTTTTGGTATATATTTTCTCTCTTTTGCAGTAGCTGAGTAGTTATGGATGACATTAGCAGAGTTAATACCAACCTAAGTCGCAACCTTGTGGCGCTTTATGCGTTCGAAATGGTTGCGAAACACGGGAACTTTACAAGTGCCGGAGACGCTCTCGGGCTGACCCAGTCCTCGATCTCGCAACGGATAAAAGGTTTGGAGGTTGATCTGGGCGTCGTCCTCTTCAAGAGAGAACACCGTGGCGTTTCACTGACATACGAGGGGTTGCGGCTATTGAATGTTGTCAGACCCGCAATGACGCAGATGAACTATGCGGTAAATTCTTTGCTTGAACGAAAAACCAAACCCAGGGTTCGAATCTCAGCCGATTTTGCGTTCTCAACTTTCTGGTTGCTACCGCGTCTTGGTTACCTCCGAGAGGAAATTGGGGATGAAATCGAAATTCAGATTTTGGCCTCAACTGTGCCGCCCGGTCTGGATGATACCGATTGCGACATTCATATCCATGTTGCGCCCAAAGACCGGATCAAACCTGATGAAATACTACTCTTGGAAGAAGTCGTCGCCGCTGTTTGCAGCCCTCAGCTATTAGAGAAGATTGGACCAATCCAATATCCCGCGGACTTGCTGGATGTTCAACTTCTGAGCCTTTCAAAACCTGCAACCGCAGCCTGGCAAACCTGGCAAGGGTGGTTTGATAGCTTTGGCATAACTGGCGAAAGGAAGAAAAATTACATCAGTTTCAACAATTACGACATGGTCACTCAGGCTGCTTTGTCAGGCGATGGCGTCGCTTTGGGCTGGATTGGATTGATTGATGATTTGCTCAGCAAAGGCTCTCTGGTGACCGTTACGGACGATTTGGTCACTAGCGACGCTGGTTATGTAATGTCACGGAGCCATACCAGTTCGGGCCGGGGTCCCAGGCTTGTGTTCGATTGGATTGCGGATCAAGTTCTAGCAACATCTATGAAATAGCGCGTTGTCGGGCTGTTCGGTCGTCTCAACCGCTAAGTCAGGTCAATTCGAAGAACGACTGCAATATAGCAACGCCTTGAAGGGACATTGAAAGCTCGCCTTTTTAGCGCTTTTGGGAATTGCAATATCTGGTCGCGAATGTCCACCAGGAACTGGAGCGCGGGCCAATGTGAATGCGGCAAACCAGCCTCTCCGAAATGACCTGTTGGGGTTCAGAGCGGATATTCGAGAGTTCCAACAAAGTGGCTTCCGGACGTCCGTCAGATCGGTTTCTACCAATGACTTTCGTTACGAAATTGGCTCACCACTAATTTCATGCAACAGCTTCAGGCGAATTGCCCAAGCGAAATCCGCATATGTGTCGACAACGATAACGAAACTGCCATGCCCACCAATCACAGCGTCTCTGAAATAGGCTTCCAGTTTAAAACTGTCATCGAGGATCGCCAGACCGTTGATCGTGATGCCCTGTTCCACAATAGCGTCGCGCACGTTCCGGGGATGCCGACCCTGGTTAGAGTGTTCATCCGACGTAATGTCGATCACCTTGCGTTTGCTTCGGAACGCGTTACGACCAAATAGTTTTTCGCCGTAGGCAAGGGCACTGCCCGTAGCTGTGCCAAAGCTGACAACCTGACGCGCTTGGTGTTCAATCGCCTCGGCAAAAGCTTCTGCACTTTCCGCGTCATGAACTCTTCGCCAGGGTACAATATCGAATTGCTGGAATGTTGCGCTCCACTGGACAAACGTAATGGCAATGCCATTGCCGCCAAGATCCTCTATCGCCCGCACCACCTGCGGATCGCGGAAGGCCCGTGCATATCCTCCGATCTGTAGATCGAATTCATCTCCACGAATGCTCGATGATGCGTCGGCCAGCAACACCAGTTCCAGTTCCACATCCGTCTCAGCATTGGCAGACACGACTGTCACGACAGTCGCGAGAAGGAGAAAAAGCAGCCGTCTCAAAACCATACCTCCGGGGATTCAGGCGGAAATAGCAGCATTACTGGGGATCGAACGTTATCAGATGCGGCTGCCGTTGGCGAAGGTTCTTCGTCCTCTCGCCAACAACGCGCTCGAGCCGTCATCAATACATGGCTCAGGCAAAACACTAAGATTAGGCCACATCACGCGTTGGGCTTGCGCCCACCTGTCCCTGAAGCTCCGACGGTAACTGGAACGTGAATTGGAGGCTGGACGCCTTCCCCTAAGGCAGATGACAGATATGTTGCAGTTCCAGCTTTCCGTCTCATCTTCACTCCTCAATGGTTCGGATGAGCCAGAAACCTTCCGTTACTCAAATTCTCTGACCAGTCCCGCAAGTGCTGATCTGAGGCACTCCGGGCGGCTGGAAACTACCATGTTGGTAACGTTGAATTCGCTCAAATGGGCTACGGCAACACTTTCGCACAGGAAACCGTCGACGGTGGCAAGCACGGGTCAGGGGGGGCGGCGTTAATCCGGCGATGATTGAGGCCCGCCATATCGCGGACGTCGGGCAACGCTGTATGAAGGACTTTCCCATCATCCGCCATCACGCCAATGGTAAGAAATTCAAGGTGGGTGCGCGCAACGATACTCCTGTCCGCGATCTGGTCGATACGAACCGTATCTACGGGTACGAGATAATCGTAGTTGCCATACGGCTCGGTTGGTGGTCGCAGCGCAGCGACACCAGATCAAGGTTCATACCTACACAGAAATCCCGGAAGCTGAAAGCAACCTTGGTCGACGCGTTGTAAACCATAGTAGAAGCATTTCAGGAGGTCGGAATAGACGCCCGACGGATCAGCGTCGTGAAAGTGAGATAGGCGGCTAGAACGGTTAAACCAGAAGCGACATCCTCCCGGGAAAGCTCTGCGTCGAAACGAGCATGGAAATTCGGTGGAAGCGATCGATACCCAGCCAGGTTACCGCGCCGACAGCGCCCGCGGCAGGACCGGAAGCCAGATCCAAAAATCTTAGAGGATGATCACTCCATATCGGCGTTCGATGAAGCCCTTAACACTGCTGCTGATGTCGTGAGCAGGGAATATCACCGCAGGACATCGGCGAGAGCATCAACAGCAATCAAGGTCCCAATACATGGGGCGCGGCGATCAATATACTGGAGCGGTACATCAAAAAAATGCGGAAGATGGGAAATTAAGATCGAGAACGTTGGAACCGTATTTCTGCCAGAGTAGCTAAAGATTTTCTCTTCTGGTACATTGTTACGCAATTTTTTGATTTGGTGAATTGTTATGGCGAGTTGTCCGACATGTAGCGGATCCGGTTCGATTTTAGACGGATACAAATCTTGTATTAGGTGTGGTGGAAACGGGTACGTCGCATCCAATACTTCGGCCAGATGTTCGGCTTGTGGGGGTAGTGGTCAATCGACGCACGAAAACTGGGTTACGTGTTGGAACTGCGCGGGAAGAGGCTTACTCCCTGAAAGTCCGAAGCCAGCACCCCCTCCCAAAAAGAAAACTCCTGTGACGGCAAAGCCAGGAGCACGCAATCAGGTAAATAAGAGTGAGTACACTCCCGCAAGTATCGTTTTTGGAGCCGGCGTTGGGTTGTTGTCCTTCGCCGTGCTAACTGAAAACTATGATTTTTCCGAAACTTGGTACCCCATAGCGATGGCTGCCGCCATTGGTCTCGTTGCAAATGCTCTATGGCCTTACATGGGGCGAGTACTAGTAGGTGCTGCCGCCGCAGGAATTGCCTTTGTGTTTCTTCCGTCATTCTTCGACTACAGTAGCGATCCGGGAGAGTTGTTGTTTCAATCTGCATTAATAGGAGTTGTTACCAGCTTTTTTTGGCGGGTTATTCTTACATTGGCATTCATTGCGCTAATGGTCCTTTTGTTTTTGTATTTTTCGAACCCTGAGGTTCTCGGCCTATAAGCGCTATAAGTCGTTTCGAAGAGGCGGTTGGCTTCCACTGTCTCAGGTGGAGGTTTACGGAGAGATCGGTCATATACCGACCTTCTCGGACTGGATGGCAGATCATCTGTAGACGTCAAAGTAAAGGATCTGCTTGGCAAAGGATCTGCTTGAGGCGCGTTTATCGGACGCGACCGCGCCGGTTGATACCTCTGAAACTCCTGCGGCCAATGACATTGCCCGATTTACCGATGTCGACACGGTCGAAGGTCATTCTGAGGTTGAGGTTCGCTCAGATCTGAACGTAGCTGATGGGACCGAGGCAAACACAATCGACAGCGATCCTACAGGCGTAGCCGGCGCAGATCAGACGGCCAACGCCAAGAGCCTGACACAGGCAGAATATGCTGCCATCGGAACGAAGAACTCCTCGACCACCTACACGGCTACGGACGCCAATGGCAACAAATGGACCCGAGCCGACATTGATCTGGACAACAGCATTGGTGGCGATGAGGGCGATAAAGAACTTGAAGACCGCCCGATCGGTGACTGGCAGTCCGCATAGCGCGACTGGGTAAAATTGCACGGAGTGAATCTCAAGATCCAGTGGTGGCGATAGCTTGAGAATGCCGTGACCGATCTGCATTCCGGCAGGTGCACCACCAAGACGCAGGATCATTGGGCAGCGATCACGGATTGGTAGGAACGCCACGACGTGCCGGCGCCGGAAAAGCTACCGGGCGGCCAGAGGTGGATTCGGTTAGGTTTTGAATTTCGTGGGGTAGTCGACAACCTAAGTGTTTGATTCCATTGAGGGTGGAAGTCTTACCCCGTGAAGTAGTTAAGCTTAATAAAAACAATAAGTTGGCGGATTTTCTGGTAGGCCCGGAGGGACTCGAACCCCCAACCAAAGCGTTATGAGCGCTCTGCTCTAACCAATTGAGCTACAGGCCCGCCTGAGCGCTTTGCCTATCACGGTGAACGCCCGCGTCAAGCCTGACCGTTGCAACAGGACGCACAATCGAATAACCCGCGCGGGAACCATTCATGAGGGGCTGGCCATGACGACGGGCAAGAACGGAATCACCTATGCCGATGCAGGCGTTGATATTGATGCAGGGAACGCTCTGGTCGACCGGATCAAGCCCGCGGCCAAGCGGACCAACCGCTCGGGCGTGATGAGCGGGCTGGGCGGGTTTGGTGCCTTGTTCGATCTGAAGGATGCCGGGTATCAGGATCCGATTCTGGTGGGTGCGACCGACGGCGTTGGCACCAAGCTGCGGATCGCCATTGATACTGGTGTAGTCGATGGCGTGGGCATCGATCTGGTGGCAATGTGCGTCAACGACCTGATCTGCCAGGGTGCCGAGCCGCTGTTCTTCCTCGACTATTTCGCCACCGGCAAGCTGGATACCGACACCGCCGCGCGGATCATCGAAGGCATTGCCGAGGGCTGTGTGCAGTCTGGTTGCGCGCTGATCGGTGGTGAGACGGCTGAGATGCCCGGCATGTACCCCGACGGTGATTTCGATCTGGCCGGGTTCTCGGTCGGTGCGATGGAGCGTGGAGCGCATCTGCCCGCAGACGTTCAGCAGGGTGATGTTCTGCTGGGTCTGGCCTCGAACGGGGTCCACTCGAACGGCTATTCGCTGGTGCGCAAGCTGGTTGAAATGTCGGGTCTGGGCTGGGATGTCGCGTCGCCCTTTGGGGACGGCTCGCTGGGCGAGGTACTGCTGACGCCCACGCGGCTGTATGTGAAACCAGCGCTGCAGGCGATCCGGGCAGGGGGCGTGCACGCGCTGGCCCATATCACCGGCGGCGGTCTGACCGAGAACCTGCCGCGCGTTCTGCCCGAGGGGCTGGGCGCCGAGATCGACCTGAACGCCTGGGACCTGCCGCCCGTCTTCCGCTGGATGGCCGAAACTGGCGGTATCGCCGAGACCGAGATGCTGAAGACCTTCAACTGCGGTGTCGGTATGATCGTAGTCTGCGCCGAAGATCGCGCCGACGGGCTGACTGCGCTTCTGGCCGAGGCGGGTGAGACGGTTTCACGTCTTGGCACCGTCACCGGCACCCCCGGCATGACCTATTCGGGCAAGCTGCTGTGAGTGAAAAACGCGTCGCCATCCTTATTTCCGGGGGTGGTTCCAACATGGTGTCGCTGATCGACAGCATGGTCGGAGACCATCCGGCGCGGCCCTGTCTGGTTCTGTCGAATGACGCCGAGGCAGGCGGGCTGAAAAAAGCGGCCGCGCGCGGCATCCCGACGGCGTCGGTAGACCATCGCCCCTTCAAGGGCGACCGGGCCGCGTTTGAGGCCGAATTGTTGAAACCATTGGAACAGGTGCAACCCGATATTGTTTGCCTTGCCGGGTTCATGCGGGTTCTGACCGGCGATTTCGTTTCACGCTTTCAGGGGCGGATGCTGAACATCCACCCTTCGCTGCTGCCGAAATACAAAGGGCTCAATACCCATGCCCGCGCAATTGAGGCCGGGGATGCCGAACATGGATGTTCGGTGCATGAAGTTACGGCGGCGCTGGATGATGGCCCGATCCTAGGGCAGGCACGGGTGAACATCGAACCTGGCGACACGCCTGAAGACCTGGCCGCCCGCGTGCTGGTGTGGGAGCACAAGCTTTATCCCGCAGTGTTGCGCCGTTACGCCAGTGGAGATCGGACTCCGGTGTTGCTGCCCTGAACGTCTCGGGGTGATTTACACATGTGTCATAATCAGCCTATGGTCTGCACTACGGCCGGGTACGGACAAGATGATCAGCCGAAGAAAACAAGAGCAAGAATAGCATCGCGCATGAAAACCCTGACAACGACGCAAGAGCTGGCCGATTTCTGCAAGGCCGCGGCGGAATATGACTATGTCACCGTAGATACCGAGTTTCTGCGCGAGCGGACCTACTATTCGAAACTCTGCCTGATTCAGCTGGCAGTTCCGTCCGAGGGCGAAGACAGCGCGGTTCTAGTCGATCCGCTGGCGGACGGGTTGTCGCTGGACCCGCTGTATGAACTGTTTGGAAACGAGAACGTGGTCAAGGTCTTCCACGCTGCTCGTCAGGACCTTGAGATTTTCTGGGTAGAGGCGGGTGTCTTTCCCACGCCCTTGTTCGACACCCAGGTTGCCGCGATGGTCTGTGGCTTTGGCGAGCAGGTGGGCTATGAAACCCTGGTACGCAAGATCTGCAAGCAGGGGGTGGACAAGACGTCGCGCTTTACCGACTGGTCCCGGCGGCCATTGTCCGAGGCGCAAAAGACCTATGCGTTGGCCGACGTGACCCATCTGCGTCAGATCTACGAACACCTTGCAACCCAGCTGGAAAAATCGAAGCGCAGTCATTGGGTGGCCGAGGAGTTGCGGACACTGACCTTGCCCACGACTTATGATGTTCGCCCCGAAGATGCGTGGAAACGGGTAAAGACACGGACGAACTCGGCCAAGTTTCTAGCCGTGGTGCGCGCGCTGGCACAGTTCCGCGAGGCTTATGCGCAGGAAAACAACGTCCCGCGCAGCCGGGTGTTCAAGGATGATGCATTGATCGAGCTGGCCTCGACCAAACCCAAGTCTCCGTCCGATCTGGGCGGCTCGCGCCTGCTGCTGCGCGAGGCGCGAAAAGGTGCAATTGCCGAGGGTATATTAACGGCCGTCAAAGAAGGGGTGAACTGTCCCTCGGACCGATTGCCGCGCGTCGACAACAGCCGTGACAAATTAAAGGTGAACCCGGCGTTGGCGGATTTGCTGCGGGTGCTGTTGAAGTCTAAAACCGAAAGTTCGGGCGTGGCTGCCAAGCTGATCGCCACCAGTTCGGAACTGGACCAGATTGCAGCGGGCGAGCGGGAGTTGCCCTCCATGTCTGGCTGGCGATTCGAGGTGTTTGGCGAAGACGCCCTGAAACTCTGCGAAGGCAAGATCGCGCTGGCTGCAAAGGGCCAGAACGTCGAGGTTGTATCGCTGTAACGCCGGTTACCGGCGACGGGATTCCAATGCGTTCTGCTGTCCTACGACCCGTACCAAACGCGTGCTCTCCAGGTCTTTCCTGCTGATGTTGATGGCGTCCGACACCATGCGTGACCGCTCGGTACCCTGATTGGTCGCCTTGGTTGGGTAATTCACGCGGAACGTGAATTCCAGAATGCCGTTCTTCTGGTTCTCGTCACTCACCGTGCGAACAAGCTGAGCGTTGTATGCTCCCTGGCGGGCTGCGGTTCCAGCTACATAGACAATTGCGCCGCCCGCGGTTGGGTCGATCCGCAATTCGTCAATTCTGGCAATCGGAACGCTGGTGTCCTCGACCTCGGGGCGAGAGAACAGCCCGCCGCCTTCCTTTTGTTCCGGAACCAGAACGTTGGCGTCATCTTCTGCCGGTTCAACCGGTGTGCCTGACCCGAACCAGTTGGACGGGTTGGCTCGCGAGTCCCTCCAGCTGCTGCAGCCAGAGACGGTCAGGGCGGCGACCAGAAGAACAGTAAACGTTTTTTGCATGGTGCAGGCGTCCAGAGCAGTAATTCCAGCAATGGGTTATCGCAAATTCCACGGTTTGAAAAGCCACGCTTGGGGGTGGACAGGCGCAGGTCGGCGGCATAGGTCACAATTGTGATCGCAACAAAAGGACCGCCGCAAAATGGCCACGCCTGCCTTTGAGGAAATTGTCGAGGATTTCGAATTTCTGGAGGACTGGGAAGACCGGTACCGCCATGTCATTGATCAGGGCAAAGCGATGGAGCCGCTCGACGACGCGCTCAAGGTGCCAGCCACAAAAGTTAACGGCTGCGCAAGTCAAGTTTGGCTGCACCCCATTATCGAAGGTGGTGTCTTTCGCTTTGACGGTGACAGTGACGCGCTGATTGTGCGGGGGCTGATCGCGGTATTGCGGTCGCTGTATAACGGGCTGCCGGTCAACGAGGTGCCCAAGGTGGACGCAGGCGGTGAACTGGCGCGTCTGGGTCTGAACGATCACCTGTCGGCGCAGCGTTCAAACGGGCTGCGTGCGATGATCGAACGCATCCGTGACGTCGCGCAGGAAAACGCCTGACGCGGTTCAATCAGCCGGTTTGCGGTTTGCCCAATCAGTCAGCGTGGATTCGAGATCGCCATAGCCGGTAAAGCGACGTTCGAACTCCAAACCCATCCGCGCGGCGCATTCACGGGCGCGGGCGGTCAGGTCAGGATCTTCGATCTGCGCCTGATAGACCAGCTTGGTGTAATTGCCGAAATACATGTCGCGCAGTTCCGGGTGCCGGTCGAGGCCGAGAGGTTTCCAGACAAAGGCATCGAACTGGCGCGCCAGAAAGTCGGTCAGGTAAAAGGCGGTGGTTTCATCCTCGCCCCGAGCCTCAAATGCTTGATTTCCTTCGAAGAAAGAATAGCAGTGGGGGCCTTTTACCATCTCAACGCCCAATTCCTTGCACGCTTTCTCCAGCAAGCCGCCAGTGCCGCAGTCAGCATAGACAACAAAGATCTGATCATAGTGATCGCGATGCTTTGCCACCGCCTCCTGAACCGCCTGAGTGATCTTTTCCGGGTGGATATGCAGAATCGCGGGCAGACAGGTCAGCGCCATGTGGTCCCAGCCGTTTCGGCGTTTTAAATCCAGAATCTCGCGCGCAAGTGCGCCGCAGGCCAACAGCAGAATTTGCCCCTGCGTGTCAGCGGCGTAGCCCTTGGTTGTCAGGCTGGCATCTTCCGGCAATTTGTCCTGTTGCATCGGGCACCCCTCGGAAATCTATGCGACAGATAGTGCAGCTTGCGGAAACAAAAAAGGGCCGCCCGAAAACCGGACGACCCTTGAACACATAAATTGTCCGATCAGCCGGCCAGTTGGTTGTGCTTGCGCGAGACGAAATCCTTGGCCATTTCCACGGCCACAGCCGCGTCACGGCAGTAACCGTCTGCACCGATCGCTTTGCCGAACTCTTCGTTCAGCGGTGCGCCTCCAACCAGAACGATATATTCTTCGCGTAGGCCTTGTTCGACCAGCGTGTCGATCACAACCTTCATATAAGGCATGGTCGTGGTCAGCAGGGCCGACATGCCCAGAATGTCGGGCTGTTCGCTTTCCAGCGCTTCCAGATAGTTTTCGACCGGATTGTTGATGCCGATATCGACAACCTCGAAACCTGCACCTTCCATCATCATCGAAACCAGGTTCTTGCCGATGTCGTGGATGTCGCCCTTCACGGTGCCGATGACCATCTTGCCGACGCGCGGTGCGCCGGTTTCGGCCAGCAGCGGCTTGAGGATGGCCATGCCGCCTTTCATCGCGTTGGCAGCCAGCAGAACTTCGGGGACGAACAGGATGCCGTCGCGGAAGTCGTGGCCAACAACGGTCATACCACCGACCAGAGCCTTGGTCAGAATGTTATAAGGAGTCCATCCGCGTTCCAGCAGGATGTTTACACCTTCTTCGATTTCTTCTTTCAGACCGTCGTAAAGATCGTCGAACATCTGTTCGACAAGTTCTTCGTCGTTGAGTTCGGACAGGACGATGTCTTCTTCGTCGGACATGGGGCGCTTCCCTGAGCTGTGCGGACCATCGGCCCGTGGTGGCATTTTTGCCGTTTTGGCCAAAACGCCGCAGTTTGACTGTGACGATTGCGACCTCAGTAGTTTCGAGACCGACCTATACGTCAGATTCTTGCTCGGCTCGACAGAATTTTCTGCAAGATGATCCTGCATTCTGTTCAATTTCCTGCTTTCTGGTCTCGTCGGGATCAAGTGGCTGAAAAATCCTCGAAACTGTGCAGCCTGCTTGTCGGGTTCCATGAAAACCTATATAACCAAGAGGTGAACATAACGGGAACAAATATGGCTGCACCGCATATCCGAGGCCGGGGAGCCGCCTCAAACACAGCTGGTCGGTTCGAGCAGTTCGACACGGTGCCCTGTGACGACGGCTGGGAGATTGAAGAGGATATCCCGCCTTTACGGACAGTTGTCAGAGATGAGGTCGCGCGCAGCCTGATTACGTATAACCGCTCGCCAGACCTGCCTTTTGACCGCTCGATCAACCCTTACCGCGGGTGCGAACATGGCTGCGTTTATTGCTTTGCCCGCCCGACTCACGCCTATCTGGGAATGTCTCCGGGTCTGGATTTTGAAACCCGCCTGATTGCCCGCCCGAATTCGGCGGATACCCTACGCAAAGAGCTATCTGCCAAGAGCTACAAAGTGGCGACCATCGCATTGGGAACAAATACGGACCCGTATCAGCCGATAGAGAAAAACCGCAAAATAACGAGAGATTGCCTCTCGGTTCTTCAGGAGTTCAACCATCCTGTCGGCATTGTCACCAAAGGGGCATTGATTGAGCGGGATTTGGATATTCTGGCACAGATGGCGACGAAGGGGTTGGTTCGGGTCGGGATTTCGCTGACCACACTGGACGCAGATTTGTCCCGCCGGATGGAGCCGCGCGCACCGTCACCACGGCGGCGGCTGGCCATCATTCGCCGACTGACCGAGGCGGGTGTACCGGTGCGGGTCATGACATCTCCAGTGATTCCGGGGCTAACGGATCACGAACTGGAATACTTGCTTGAGGCGGGCAGGGATGCGGGCGCGGATGCCGCCAGCTGGATAATGTTGCGCCTGCCGCGCGAAGTTTCGGAACTTTGGCAGGGTTGGCTGAAGGATCACGAGCCAGCACGCGCTGAAAAGATCATGTCAAAGCTGCGTGAAATGCATGGGGGCAGGGACTATGACCCACGCTGGGGTCACCGGATGCGCGGTGAAGGGGAATACGCAGGGCTGATTGCCAAGCGGTTCGCGCTGGCGGTCAAACGTCTGGGGCTGGCGACGCGCACAGCACCTTTGCGATACGATTTGTTTGCCCGCCCGGCTCAGATTGGTGATCAATTGACCCTGCTATAGAAAAAAGCCCCGGATGCAGGTCCGGGGCTTTGGCATTCAATCGCGGCGATCAGCGGTTCTCGATGTCCACGTAATCGCGTTTGGTTTCGCCCAGATACAACTGGCGCGGACGACCGATCTTGTTCTGCGGATCGGCAATCATCTCTTTCCATTGGCTGACCCAGCCAACGGTGCGCGACAGCGCAAAGATCGGAGTGAACATCGAGGTCGGGAAGCCCATCGCCTCGAGGATGATGCCCGAATAGAAATCCACGTTCGGGAACAGTTTCTTCTCGGAGAAATACGGATCTTCCAGCGCCTGTTTTTCAAGCGCCTTTGCAACCTGCAATTTCGGGTTGTTTTCGATGCCCAGCAGATCCAGCACTTCGTCTGCAGACTGCTTCATCACCTTGGCGCGCGGGTCGAAGTTCTTGTAGACGCGGTGGCCAAATCCCATCAGGCGGAACGGATCGTTCTTGTCCTTGGCGCGGGCGATATATTCGGGGATTCGATCGACCGAGCCGATTTCTTCCAGCATCTCCAGACAGGCCTGGTTTGCGCCGCCATGGGCAGGGCCCCAAAGGCAGGCAACGCCGGCAGCGATACAGGCGAACGGGTTCGCGCCCGAAGACGAGGCCAGACGCACGGTCGATGTCGATGCGTTCTGTTCGTGATCCGCGTGCAGAGTCAGAATCCGGTCCATCGCGCGGCTTAGGATCGGGTTGACCTCATAATCTTCAGCCGGAACGGCAAAGCACATGCTCAGGAAGTTCGACGCATAGTCCAGATCGTTGCGCGGATACACGAAGGGCTGACCGATGTGGTATTTAAACGCCCAGGCCGCAATGGTCGGCATCTTGGCGATCAGACGATGTGAGGCGACCTCGCGCTGATGCGGGTCCGAAATGTCGGTCGAGTCGTGGTAGAAGGCCGACATTGCGCCAACTACGCCAACCATGATCGCCATCGGATGCGCGTCACGGCGGAAACCGCGGTAGAAATACTGCATCTGCTCGTGCAGCATGGTGTGACGGGTGATGGTGGTTTCGAACTTTTCCAGATCCTTGGCGGCTGGCAGCTCTCCGTACAGCAGCAGGTAGCAAACCTCGAGGAAGTGGGATTTCTCGGCCAGTTGGTCGATCGGGTAACCGCGGTGTAGAAGCTCGCCCTTTTCACCGTCGATATAGGTGATGGTGCTGTCGCAGCTGGCCGTCGACGTAAAGCCAGGATCATAGGTGAATACGCCAGCCTGGCCATAGAGCTTACGGATATCGATTACGTCAGGTCCTGCGGTTGGCGAATGAACCGGCAACTCGTAAGTTTGACCATGGACTTTTAGAGTGGCTGTTTTGTTGTCGGTCATTTTTGTCCCTTCCTCGTTCATGCGCGTGCCGAAAGAGTGATCGGCTGTGCGGTCGGCGGTCACGCACGGATGCGCTGACCGGGTCGTAGCGGAGCAGCGTTACCTGAATATGAACCCAGGATTAGTTTGCTGCGTCGGAAAGCCGCGCCAGAGTCTCATCGCGCCCCAGCACAAGCATCATGTCAAAAACCGAAGGTGTTACAGCGCGACCCGCCAGTATCGCCCTAAGAGGGCCGGCCAGTTTGCCAAACTTGATCCCCTGTGCCTCTGCAAAGGCGTTGAGGGCCTCCTCCAGTTCGTTTCGCGACCAGCTAGCATTTTGCAGGTGCGGCGTCAATTCTTTCAGTATACCGTCGGATACAGATTGCAGTGCCTTGGCTGCTTTTTCATCCGGGTTAATGGGGCGGGAAATCAGTGCAAAGTGAGCTTTTTCAAGCAGTTCCGGGAATGTACGCGCACGATCCTTAAGACAATACATCGCACGTTCAAGATCGCTTGATTGCTTCGCACTCAGACGGGGAAGTTCCGCTGCGTCCAGATAGGCTTCGATTTCTTGCCGCAGTGCAGCGTCATCCGAAACAGCAATATGTCGCCCGCAGAGATTTTCGAGCTTTTTCAAGTCGAAGCGGGCCGGACTTTTACCAATTCCGTCAAGATCGAACCACTCCTTCGCCTGTTCGTCGGTGAAAAACTCGTCGTCGCCGTGGCTCCAGCCGAGACGGGCCAGATAGTTGCGCATACCTGCCGCAGGGTAGCCCATCGCCTGGTATTCCTGGGCGCCCAAGGCGCCGTGACGTTTCGACAGTTTCTTGCCGTCCGGTCCGTGAATCAGCGGGATATGTGCCCAGACTGGAACATCCCAGCCCATCGCCTCATAGATCATCATTTGGCGCGCGGCATTGTTCAGGTGATCGTCACCACGGATCACATGGGTCACGCCCATATCGTGATCATCGACCACAACAGCCAGCATATAGACCGGTGTCCCGTCTGAGCGCAGCAAGATCATGTCGTCCAGCTGATCGTTGCGGATGGTCACGTCGCCCTGCACCTGATCTCGGATCACGGTTGTGCCGTCTTGAGGAGCCTTGATGCGGATCACGAAAGGCGCGTCCGGGTGGGTCGCCGGGTCGGCATCACGCCAAGGGCTGCGGAACAGTGTTGATTTGCCGTCGACCCGGGCCTGTTCGCGGAATTTGGCGATTTCGTCCTGAGTCGAAAAGCACTTGTATGCCTTGCCCTCGTCCAGCAGCTGATGGGCCACTTCGGCGTGACGCGCTGCACCCTCGAACTGGCTGATCACGTCGCCATCATGGTCCAGTCCCAGCCATTCCATTCCCTGCAAGATCGCCGCAGTTGCCTCGGGGGTCGAGCGTTCACGGTCGGTGTCTTCGATCCGCAGCAGGAACTTGCCGCCGCGCCCACGGGCATAAAGCCAATTGAAAAGCGCTGTACGGGCTCCGCCAATATGCAGAAAACCGGTGGGCGAAGGGGCAAAACGGGTGACGACCTGATCGGACATTGTGTGGATTAACCTTTTGGTAACCGTGTCTGGCATAGTTTGGCGTCTGTCTAACGAGCCCGAAGGACGGGGGCAACCATGCGTGTTCTGGCACGGGTCGAGGCCGCATTGCTGAACCAGACCGGGTATTTGTTTCAGTGGTCTCCGGTATGTCTGGCCGTCGGCATTGGTCTGTACTTCAGTCTCCGGTTCGAACCGGGTTGGCTGGTTTATTCATGCCTGTTGGCGCTGATGTTGGGCCTGGTCTGGGCCGGTCGCAAGATGCGAACCGGTTGGGCTGCGTTGGTAACGGGGGGCGCGCTGATCGCGGCTGGCTTTGTACTGGCCGGCGCGCGGGCCCACACGGTCGCAGAGCCGGTTCTGTCTTGGCGTTATTACGGTCCGATCGAGGGGAGGGTCGTGGCCATGGATCGCTCTGCCTCGGACGCGTTGCGGGTGACGCTGGACCAGGTGCGCATAGGGGACGTGCACGAGGACCGCCGCCCGCAGCGCGTCCGGCTTTCATTACATGGCGAACCGGCATCGCTGGCACCGGGCCAAAGGATTATGACCACGGGCCACCTTTCACCACCGCAAGGCCCGGTCGAGCCCGGAGGGTTCGATTTCCGCCGACATGCCTGGTTTCAGCGTCTCGGCGCGGTTGGATACACCCGCGTTCCAGTGATGACAATTGCGCCGCCCGGAGGGGCGACCGAAGGGGTGCGCGTCACGGCGATGAGGATGGCCATCTCTGAACGGGTCCGTTCGATCCTGCCCGGTGAGATCGGTGGGTTCGCTGCTGCGGTTACCACAGGTGACCGCAGTGGGATGGGGCAGGAGACGCTGAAATCTTTGCGCGCATCAAACCTTGCGCATTTGCTGGCGATATCCGGCCTGCACATGGGGCTGCTGACGGGGTTCGTGTTTCTGGTCTGCCGACTGGCCCTGTCCGCTGTTCCCGCCGTGGCCTTGCGTCTGCCTGTGCGTAAGCTGGCGGCACTCTGCGCACTTGTCGCAGCTGTCATCTATCTGATGCTGTCCGGTGGCAACGTCGCCACCGAGCGGGCCTTTGTCATGGCAAGCGTCATGCTTGGGGCAATACTGATCGACCGTCGCGCGATCTCTCTTCGGGTCGTTGCAGTGGCCGCTTTGATTGTCTTAGTGTTGCGCCCAGAATCTCTGCTGAGCCCAGGCTTTCAGATGTCTTTTGCAGCGACGACCGCGCTTGTGGCAGTGTTCGGACAATTGCGGGATTATGGTCCATTGCCGGGGCCGAAATGGACGAAACCTGTTGCGGGGCTGGTACTGTCGTCAGCCATTGCCGGTCTGGCGACAGCTCCAATCGGAGCGGCCCACTTCAACACGATGTCGCATTACGGGCTGTTGGCTAATTTGCTCTCGGTGCCGGTGATGGGGACGGTTGTGGTGCCAGCGGCCTTTGTTGCGGCGCTGTTGGCCCCGTTCGGGTTGGAGGCACTGGCGCTACACGTCATGGGGTTGGGGTTACAGTGGATTCTGATTGTCTCGGACAGGGTCTCCGGCCTGGAGGGCGCTCAAGGGTTTGTCGTTAGCCCGCCGCATTATGTTTTGCCGATGTTTGCCCTCGGCGCCTTGTGGCTGGCGCTGTGGCGCGGGCGGGCGAAGTGGATCGGAGTAGCGCCGGTAGCAGTGGCGTTTTTGCTTTGGGGGCAAGGGCAACGGCCCGAAGTTCTGATAGCGGATTCCGGCGGATTGGTGGGCGTCATGACCGAAAAGGGCCGGGCACTCAGCAAGGAAAAGGGCAGTGGGTTTATTGCGACCGTTTGGCTTGAAAACGACGGCGATGGTGCGGACCAGACCAACGCCGCCCGCCGCTGGCCCGATACGTCCGGCGCGATCCAACGTTATGTCTGGCAGGGCAAGGAACTGGTCCACGTTACAGGAAAGCGCGCCGCTCAGGGCTTCGGGGAATGCCGGGAAAATCAGATTGTTGTTTCTGCCGTTCCCTTGGATATCGCTGGGGATTGCGGCCTCTTCGACCCGGACCGTCTGAAAGAGACCGGAAGTCTCGCTTTATCCAACGGTCGCATTACAACCAGTCGAGCGGTCATCGGCCATCGTTTGTGGTCCCCGGAGTTGACCGGGGACGTTTACTCAAAAAAGGCTCAGTAGCTGCGGATCAGCCCGACCAGCCGTCCCTGTACCTTAACCTTGTCCTCAGGCAGAACGCGGGTTTCATAGGCGGGGTTCGCGGCCTCAAGGGCAATAGCGTTGCCGCGGCGGAAAAACCGTTTCAGCGTAGCTTCCTGATCTTCGACCAGAGCAACCACGATGTCGCCGTTATCTGCCACTCTGGTTTCGCGGATGACCACAACGTCACCATCATTGATGCCCGCGTCGATCATCGAATCCCCGCGGACTTCCAACGCATAATGATCACCTTTGCCCGAAACCATGCTGCCCGGAACCGCAACGCGGTGCGACACGTGACTGATCGCTTCAATCGGAACACCTGCAGCGATGCGACCCATAACCGGCAGTTCCATGGCGTCCACAGTGACCGGTTCGAAATTCGCCGGGCGTGGCCCCTCGGGCTTGTCGCCTTCAATGACGCGCGGTTTGAAGGCGACAGTAGGTTCACCGCCCAGGCTTTCCGGCAACTTGACAATCTCAATCGCCCGGGCGCGGTGGGCGAGGCGGCGGATGAAGCCGCGTTCTTCCAGTGCCGTAATCAGGCGATGGATGCCGGATTTCGACCTCAGATCCAATGCAGCCTTCATTTCGTCGAAACTGGGCGGAACGCCGTCCGCCTGAACGCGTTTGTGGATGAATTCCAACAAATCCAACTGTTTCTTGGTCAGCATTGCTCACACCTCGTCGGTCATGCGTTTTCTTTTGTTCTACGCATGTTCACGTTTTGTGTCAACGGATTTGCACGCCTCCTAAATCGGCAGGTACAGCACCTTATCCCCGGCGGCGCGCGCGGGATCATGCGGTTCGCGTACCAACAAGGCGTTTGCCTGCGCCAGAACGCTTAGCAGAGAACTGTCCTGATCGGTGCAGGCGCGAATGCCAGTGTCGTCCAATATCGCGCGCATATAGTGTTCACGCGGGCCGTTTTCGGTGATCGGTTCGGCCAGACGGGCTCGCCGAAATGGCGTTAGAATCTGTTCAATGCCCAACATGCGACGCACCATCGGGACCAGGAAGAGATAGCCGCAAACCATTGCGCTCACAGGATTTCCCGGCAGGCCGACCATCGCGGCATTGCCCAGCCGACCAGCCATCAGAGGTTTACCCGGCCGCATTCGGATTTTGTAGAAGGACCGTTCCATCCCCAGCGATTGCGAGACATCGGCGACAAGATCGTATTCACCGACCGACGCGCCGCCGATAGTAACGACCAGATCGGCACCCTCTGCCAGCCCAAAGGCGGTTTCAAGCGAGGCGACGGTGTCGCGAGCAATCGGCAGGATACGCACCTGCGCGCCTGCGTTTTCCAGCAGGGCTTTCAGGCCAAAGGTATTCGAGGCGATGATCTGATCGGGCCCGGGGGTTTCGCCCGGCATGACCAGTTCGTCCCCGGTTGAGATCAATGCAACGACGGGTTTGCGCGTGACTGGCACCGCCGGAATGTTCATGGCCGCCATCAACGCAATGTCCTCGGGGCGCAGAACGCGCGGCGTCGAGATCTGCGTGCCGCTTTGAAAATCGATTCCGGCCGGGCGGATGTTGGACTTGGTGCCGGGCTCGTCCGTGATCGTCAGCAGGTCGCCGCGACGGTCGGTATCTTCTTGAATAACAACAAAATCTGCGCCATTTGGTATCGGAGCGCCGGTGAAGATGCGCACGGCCTGACCTGGCCCGACGGTGCCTTCGAAACGACGACCGGCGGCGGACTCACCGATGACTTTGAACATCGCGTGCAGTTCGACCTCGGTCGCCTTCAGTGCATAGCCATCCATTGAAGATGCGGAAAATGGCGGCTGATCGCGGGTGGCACTGACGTCTTGCGCCAGAACGCGTCCGGAGGCGTCGGCGAGCGAAACCGTTTCGGCATTAAGCGGGGAAACAAGATCAAACAGCAGCGCCCGGGCGTCTTCAACCGTAATCATTTCGCCTCGTAACGTCCTGATTTACCACCGTCTTTCAGCAGAACCCGAATGCCGCCGATTTCCATCGCCTTATCGACAGCCTTGGTCATGTCATAGACGGTCAGCGCGGCGGTTGAGGCCGCGGTCAGGGCCTCCATCTCGACCCCGGTCTGGCCCGAGGTTTTGACGGTTGCCTCGATCTGAACACCGGGCAAATCAGGGTCCAGCGTCAGTTCAACGGCCACTTTGGTGACCGGCAGAGGGTGGCACAGCGGGATCAGTTCGGGTGTTTTTTTTGCACCCATGATGCCGGCCAACCGTGCAACGCCCAGAACGTCACCTTTCCTGGCGCGGCCCTCGGAAATCAGATCAAAGGTTTCCTTCGCCATTTTGATGTGGCCGGCTGCAACTGCCACCCTGTCAGTTACTGCCTTGTCGGATACATCGACCATGTGCGCCTGGCCCCGGGCATCAAAGTGGGTCAGTGGCATCACATCACTCCGGGGATCAGCGGGTTTGCCAGCAATTGACGCGTTGCAGCGGTGACATCGTCTTGACGCATCAGGCTTTCACCGATCAGGAAACAGCGCGCGCCATAGCGGGCGATGTCGGCCAGGTCTTCGGGCGTGCTCAGGCCGCTTTCGCATACGATGGTCCGGTCGCCCGGCACCAGTTTCGACAACCGGCGCGTGGTATCAAGCGAGGTCTCGAAGGTCTTGAGGTTGCGGTTGTTTATCCCGATCAGAGGGCTTTTCAACTGTGTCGCGCGTCCCAGTTCGGCCTCGTCATGGACCTCGATCAGGACGTCCATGCCCCAATCGAACGCTGTCTGTTCCAGTTCAGCCGCCTGACTGTCCTCGACCGAGGCCATGATGATCAGAATGCAGTCCGCACCTAATGCGCGCGCCTCGATAACCTGGTAGGGGTCGTACATGAAGTCCTTACGCAAGGCAGGCAGCGACGTGGCCGCGCGGGCTTGGGTCAGATACTCTTTGGCGCCCTGAAAGCTGGGTGTGTCGGTCAGCACCGACAAGCAGGCCGCACCGCCTTCCTCATAGGCTTTGGCCAGCACGGGCGGGTCAAAATCCGGGCGAATCAACCCTTTGGAAGGGCTGGCTTTTTTGACCTCGGCGATCAGACCATAGCCTTTGCGCGTGGCCGTCCGCAGGGCAGCAGCAAAGCCACGAACCTCAGGGGCGAACCTTGCTTCACTTTCCAGAACGTCCAGAGGTTTCTCAGCCTTGTCCGCGGCAACCTCCTCCAGTTTGTAGGCTTTGATCTTGTCCAGTACCGTCTCTGTCATGCGGCCTCCTGAGTCATGCGGGCCAGTGCGGCGATTTTTTCTTTGGCTTTTCCGCTGTCGATACTTTCGACGGCTTTGGCTACTCCGTCCTTCAGGTCGGCGGCAGCGTCTGCGACGACCAATGCGGCGGCTGAGTTCAGCAGCACCGCATCACGATAGGCCGAGGGCTGCCCATCCAGCAGGGCACGGAAGGCAACGGCGTTTTCTTCCGGCGTGCCGCCGAGGATATCCTCAAATGGGTGCACTGGAAGGCCTGCGTCCTCGGGGTGAAGCTCGACCTCTTTGACAACGCCGTCCTCAAGTGACGCGACCCAGCTGATGCCGGTGATGGTCAGTTCATCGGTGCCATCGGACCCATGTACCAGCCAGGCGTGGTCTGAACCCAAAAGGCCAAGTGTTTCTGCCATCGGGCGGATCAGATCGCGGCTGAAGGCTCCGGTCAGTTGGCGTTTAACACCGGCCGGGTTGGTGAGCGGGCCGAGGATGTTGAAAATAGTGCGGGTGCCGAGCTCTTGCCGAGAGGGCATGACATGGGCAATAGCCGGATGGTGCATCGGTGCCATCATGAAGCCGATGCCGACTTCTTCCAAAGCCTTTTCAACAGTTTCCGGGCCAACCATCACGTTGATTCCCAACTGCCCCAAGGCGTCCGCAGCGCCGGATTTCGAGCTGAGATTGCGATTGCCGTGCTTTGCCACGGTGACACCGGCACCTGCCACTACAAAGGCCGTAGCGGTCGAGATGTTCAGCGTTCCCTTGCCGTCCCCCCCGGTGCCGACAATATCCATCGCACCGGTGGGCGCGCTGACGGCGTTGCACTTCGCGCGCATCACAGCGGCGGCAGCGGCGTATTCCTCGACCGTTTCACCTCGGGTGCGCATTGCCATCAATAATCCGCCAATCTGGCTGGGGGTGGCTTCACCTTCAAACAGAATTGCGAAGGCTTGTTCGGCCTCGTCGCGGGTCAGAGACCGGTCGGCGGCGGCTCCGATCAGCGGTTTCAGAGCGTCGCTCATGCGGGAACTTTCATCTCGGACAGGAAATTCTTGAGCAGGGCGTGGCCGTGCTCGGAGGCGATAGATTCCGGGTGGAACTGAACGCCGTGGATGGGCAGCTCTTTGTGCTGCAGGCCCATGATGGTGCCGTCTTCCAGCTCGGCCGTGACCTCAAGGCAGTCGGGCAGCGTATTAGGATCAACCACCAAAGAATGATAGCGGGTCGCCTCAAAGGGCGAGGGCAGCCCGGCGAAGACACCTTTGCCGGTATGGTGCATCGTACCCATTTTGCCGTGTACGATTTCGTGGCAGCGGATCACGTCTCCCCCAAAAGCCTGCCCGATGGTCTGATGCCCGAGGCAAACGCCCATAAGCGGCGTTTTCGTTTCAGCCGCTGCCTCGGTCAGGGCCAGGCATATGCCAGCCTGATCCGGGTCACACGGACCGGGGCTCAGCAGGATGCCCGCCGGGTTCATGGCCATGGCTTCCTGAACATCCAAAGCATCATTCCGCCGAATAACCATTTCGGCGCCAAGTTCGCCTAAATAGTGTACGAGGTTGTAAGTAAACGAGTCGTAGTTGTCGATCAGCAGCAGCATTTGGGCACTTGTCTCGGCTTGGGCATTTGGGGCTGGCGATACAGCCCCGGGCCACGGTATAATGTCGGGACATACATGCTCAGGCTTGCACGGCAGCGTCAAGGGGACATCCGGTTCCTGGCGCCTCGGCAAGCAAATGCCGCAGCAGACGGCGAACATGCGATCGAAGCAGGACCAGGACGAGAGGCAATTGTGATGGGCGGATTTGTCGGTGGAATGATCGTGGGAACGGTCGTTGTTCTTGTATTGGGGGCAGTGTTGTCTCTGAACACGCCTCTGACGAAAAAACCAGAAGTGGCGGTGTCCGCTCCGGAACCCGCTGCGGCAGAGGTTCCCGAAACCACCGCTGAGGCGACCGACACCGTTGGCGATTCAGATGTGTTGGACCTGCCGCCAACCGAACCCGAATCCATCTTTGACCAAACCGACACACTGGCTGAATTGACGGATGTCGAGATCGAGCCTGAGGCCCAGCCCCAGGTGAATGAACACGCTGCGCAGGCCGATGAGCCCGTCGCGGCCCGTTCAACACCAGTTTCCGTGTCGACAGAGGCACCTGTTGCGCCGCAGGCACCGCCTTTGGTGCAGGGATCGCCCGACGCCGAGGCTTTGCCCGAGGTGTCGCTGGATGCGCCCGAAGCTCAGCCTGAACCGGTCGTCGAGGTTGAACCCCAGCCGGACCCCGAAACTGTTAACGTTGAATCTCAACCCGTACCCGAAGTTGCGCCGGAAACCGAATCCGCCGTTACCGATATTGCGCCGGATGCCGAACCCGAGGTGGCCGATACCACTGCTCCAGAAGCAGAAACAAACCCCTTCGAGAATAGCCCGATTGCGGTCGAAGGAGACGAAGATGCATCACCGCGCGATTTGCCCCGGATAGCATCCGTTCCCCAGATCGGAGGTGAAGGTGAAGTCGCCGCAGCTCCCAGCGTTGGCAGACGTGTTTTGCCCCTGACCGAACGTGATGATGTAGAACAGGTTGCCGATACGGGCACTGATGTGGTTGTTCCGGGCAAGCCGATTGAGGCCTACGCTGCCGATTTTGAGAACCCCGAAGCCAAGCCTTTGATGTCAATCATCCTGATCGACGACGAGGGTGCTTTCGGCGCTGAAGCGTTGCAGGACTTCCCGTACCCGCTGACCTTTGCCGTCAGCCCCTCTGATCCCGAAGCCGCCGAAAAGATGAACAAGCATCGCGATGCCGGTTTCGAAGTTCTGGCGCTGGCCGATCTACCCGAAGCCGCCAGCGCGCAAGACGCCGAGGTCTCTCTGGCCGTTTGGCTCGATACGCTGCCAGAGACGGTGGGTATCCTCGAGGGTGTGGACTCTGGCATTCAGGGCAATCGAAAACTGGCCGATCAGGTGGCTGCGATTGCCGCCGGTACTGGGCGGGGTTTGATCACGCAGGATAACGGGCTGAACACCGTGCAAAAGCTGGCGGCGCGGAATGGCGTGCCGTCGGGCGTGATCTTCCGCGATATAGACGGCGCACGTCAGGATCCCAAGATCATGCGCCGTTTCCTGGATCAGGCCGCGTTCCGAGCCGGGCAGGAGGGGACTGTTGTCATGCTCGGCCGCCTGCGCCCGGACACTATCTCAGCCCTCTTGCTATGGGGACTCGAAGACCGGGGCAACCGCGTCGCAATGGCCCCGATTTCCGCGGTGATGATGAAAGAGGTTCAGTAATCGCCAACCGCTAATTCGGCTGACCGCTTCGGCCAGCCGTACTTTTAGCTGTTGCCGGAACCGGTAAACCGGGCGGCATCGGCTGCCGCGCGGCGAATGGCGTTCGATTTGTGAACGGTCTCCATATATTCGTATTCGGGGTCGCTGTCATAAACGACACCGCCACCGGCCTGAATATACAATTTGTGATCCTTCACGATGGCTGTCCGCAGGGCGATACACATATCCATGTCGCCACCGGCGCTGAAATACCCCACACCGCCGCCATAGACGCCGCGCTTTTCGGGCTCTAACTCGTCGATGATCTCCATCGCGCGAACTTTCGGCGCGCCTGAGACGGTACCCGCTGGCATTCCTGCAAAAAACGCATCCAGCGCGTCCTTGTCTTCGGCCAGTTCTCCAACCACGTTCGAGACGATGTGCATCACATGGCTGTAGCGTTCGATGATGAACTCTTCGGTCGGGCGCACGGTACCAATTTTGGCCACGCGGCCCGTGTCATTGCGGCCCAGATCCAGCAACATCAGATGCTCGGCCAGCTCTTTCTTGTCGGCCAGCAGGTCGGCCTCGTTGGCCTTGTCTTCTTCGGGCGTCGCGCCACGAGGGCGGGTGCCGGCGATCGGGCGGATCGTGACCTCATCGCCAAAGACTCGCACCAGAATCTCGGGGCTGGCACCGACGACCTGAAAGCCGCCGAAGTTGAAATAGAACATGAAAGGCGACGGGTTGGTGCGCCGAAGAGACCGATAAAGCGCAAAAGGCGGCAGCGGGAAGTCCTGCGTCCAGCGCTGCGCCGGGACAACCTGAAAGATGTCGCCTGCGCGGATGTATTCCTTGGCCTTTTCAACCGCTTCCATATAGCCGGACTTGGTAAAGTTCGACACCGGCGGCGCAATCTCGGACGCATCCCCCAGATCGCGGGTTTCAGCGGGCATGGCGCGTTCCAGATCGCGCACCGCGTCCATCACACGCTCGGCGGCCTGCGCATAGGCGGCCTTGGCCGTTTGCCCTTCGGCCACCCAGGCGGGGGAGACGACCGTGACCTCGCCTTTGACACCGTCCAGAACGGCAATAACCGATGGGCGCAGCATGATTGCATCGGGCAGGCCCAGCGGGTCGGGGTTCACGTCCGGCAGGTATTCGACCAACCGCACCATGTCATAGCCCAGATAGCCAAACAGACCCGCCGCAGCCTGTGGCAGGTCGTCGGGCAATGCGATGCGGCTTTCGGCCAGCAACGCACGCAGGTTGTCCATCGGGTTGCCGTCTTGCGGGTCGAACGCCTCGGCATCGAAGCGGGCCGAGCGGTTCAGTTCCGACGTTTCCCCGCGACACCGCCAGATCAGGTCCGGCTTCATGCCAATGATCGAATACCGCCCGCGGATCTCTCCACCGGTCACGGATTCCAGCATGAACGCGTCTTTTTGCGCACCGGTCAGCTTGAGCATCAGCGACACGG
This sequence comes from Ruegeria sp. BF7, assembly GCF_056538605.1. Lineage (NCBI taxonomy): Bacteria > Pseudomonadati > Pseudomonadota > Alphaproteobacteria > Rhodobacterales > Roseobacteraceae > Ruegeria > Ruegeria sp. BF7. The sequence goes on from NZ_JBQFTM010000001.1 coordinate 457,362, forward strand.
GCGTGTCCAGATCAGCCGCCAGGCGGGTATAAACGACCTGGTTTTCGCCAGCCTCATAGGCGCGGGCGAAGCTGTCAAACTCGGGGGTCAGGGCCATATTCGGTCTCTTCTAATAGCTCGACTGCACGGCGTTCAGCGCGCGCTGATCGATCACCGGGCGGGCGCGGGCCTGCGCGTCGCGCACATAGGCGTCAAAGACGTTCTGGGCCAGCGCCTGGTTCAACTGAGCCTCAAGCGCGGCCTGGGCCTGACGCAGCTCGTCGGTTTCGGCCGGCGGCAGCAACTCTTCCAGACGGACGATGAACGCCGAACTATCACCGGCAACGGTCCGCAACTCGCCAGGTTCCATTTCGAACACCTGCACCATGAAATCTGCTGACACATCATCCAGAAACGCGGTGCGGGTCAGGGCGTTTTCTACGCGGAACGGCAAGCCGGTGGTGGTGAAGTCGCCATCCTCTTCCAATTGCTTCAGGACCGCATTGGCCTGTTCCTCCAGTGCCTTGTTTGTCTCAGCCTGCGTCCATGCAGCCACCACGCGGTCACGGGCGCTGTCCAGCGGTTCGGGGCGTTGGGGCAGAACCTCGTTCAGGCGCAGGGCAAAGATCGAACCGTCTTCAAGGAACGCGACTTCGGGGAAGTCGCCTTCGTTCACCGCTTCGGCGGCAATGCGGAATCCGTCATAGGCAGCAACGCCATCGTCGCTTTGACGGGTCCAGTCGATCTGGCCCAGTTCCATCTCGGTCTCTGAGGTTAACTCTTCCAGAGTGGCGCCTCCGGCCAGCATGTCGTTGATTCCTTCGGCCTGTGCTTCGATCTGGCGGCGGGCGCGATCGGCGGCCAGTTCCTCGCGCAGGGCGGGGGCTGCGTCTTCGAACAAGGTTTTGCTTTCAGCGAGCGAACCATTGATGCGGAACAACGCGGGGCCAAAGGTCGAGGGCAGTGGGCCTACCACAGTGTCCACATCGGCGGCAAAGACGGTATCGGCCGCTTCGCCCAGATCCTCGCGGGTCACGTCGCCAAGGTCGATATCGCTGAGTTCCAACTGGCGATCGCGTACCAATTGTTCAAACGTAGTGCCGCCGACCTCAAGCTGGGCCATCGCCGTTTTCGCGGCCTCCTCGCTGGGATAGGTCAGGCGTTCAACCAGACGACGTTCAGGCTGGTGGAACTCAGACGCGCGCTGATCGTAAAGGCGGCGCACCGAGTCCTCGTCAACCTCGACACTGTCCAGCAGCATTTCGGGCGACAGGATGGCATAGGTCAGTTGCTTGGTACGAGGCAGGGTGAACTGATCCGTGTTCTCATCATAGTAGGCCTGAACCTGCTCATCCGTGGGCGCGGCGACAGGTGTGGTCAGGGCGTCAGGCCCGACTGTGGCCACGGTAAAGCTGCGGCGGGCACCGACATAATCGGTCAGGACTTGCGTCAGGACCGACGGCATTTCAACGCCGCTGACCACCGCGTTCTGCACGATGGTACGCGAGGATTCCTTGCGCAGATCCGATTCGAACTCGGTATCCGTCATCCCGACCTGTTCCAACTGAAACTGATAGGCGTCACGGTCAAACGTACCATCGACACCTTGAAAGGCCGGAATGGCAACGATTTCCTTTTGCAGGTTCTCGTCTCCAATCGAAATTCCCAACTCGCTAACTTCGTTGTCCAACGCGGCCAGAGCGGTCAGGCGCGACAAGGCCAATTGGTCCAGCCCGAACTCATGCGCCTGCGACATTTGCAGCGGCTGGCCAGTCTGGCTCTCGACCGCGCGGATTTCACGCTGCAGCTCACGGACATACTGGTTGATCGAAACCTCTTCGTTCCCCACCTGCGCAACAGTGCGCACGGTGCCGGTCAGGCTGGTTGCGCCAAAGCCCGCAAGGCCCAGCATCAATAGGCCCATGAGAATCCAGACAAAGGTCTTCGATAGGTTTTTCATGCCTGCGGCCATGGTGCCCTCTTATTCTGTGGCAAGTTACTGCCCTGTCGGTTGCGGCCCTGAATACGATGCACGTCGCCGGGGGGCAAGCTCAGAAGGACAAGGCCTGCAGCCGGTCAAACAATTGAGCGATTCCGGAACGGTCGAGATTGGCAAAGGCGATTCGGACCTGACGTTTTCCCTCTGGGTTATTTGCGGGCATGAACATCGTACCGGGGAGCAGCAGGATACCGGCCTCGGGTACCAGACGACGCGCCAGTTCGTCTGAGGATATATCAAACGGGTGCTCGAAATAGGCGAAATAGGCCCCCAGCCCCAACAGGCGCCAACCCTTGCCGGCCAGACGGGGCAGCTCTTCCTGAATCGCGGCACGACGGTCGAGGATTTCTGCGCGTTCTCCGGCTACCCATTGCGACAGATTCTTCATCCCCCAGAGCGCTGCGAACTGGCCGATCTGGCTGGGGCAGATTGCTACCGTGTCCAGAAACTTCTCGATTTCCGCCAGAAGGTCCGCGCCGGTTGCAATCGCGCCAACGCGGTGACCGGTCAGGCGATAGGCTTTGGAAAACGAATAGAGATGGACCAGCGTCTCCTGCCAGCCCGGCTGGCTGAACAGATCATGCGGCGGACCGATGCGGCTGTCGAAGTCGCGATACGTTTCGTCTACCAACAGGCGAATACCGGTCTCGCGCGCCAGATCATAAAAGGCGCGCAACAAATCCGAGGGGTACTCCACGCCGCCGGGATTGTTCGGGGTGACCAATACAATGGCGCGCGTGTTGTCGGTGATCAAGGCGCGGGCCACATCGGGATCGGGCAGCAGATCATCACCGGTCTTCAGGTCGATAGCGTGCACGCCTGCCATATCCAACCACATTTTATGATTGAAATACCAAGGGGTTGGCAGGATGACCTCGTCCCCTTCATCGGTAATGGCCGAGATCGCCGCCGCAAAAGCCTGATTGCAGCCCGAAGTGATGGCAACCTGATCCGCCGCGACCTCTGCGTTGTAATGCTGGCTGATCTGTGTCGCGAGTTCGGCACGCAGTTCGGGATTTCCCAGAACCGGCCCATACAAATGCGCTCTGTCCTCGGTCACTGCAAACTCGGCCATGGCTTGACGCAGCGCCAAAGGCGGCGGATCGACCGGTGCGGCCTGGCTGACGTTGATCAGAGGCCGATTCTCGAGAAAGACCACGCCCTCCAGCCAACGTCGCGCCTCCATCACCGGAGGGGCGAAAGTGGCGGCGGTACGTGTCCGGTTCATGCGTGGTCCTGGATGTTCAGCAAAAGATCAGTCGGTGCCGCGATAAGGCTCGACATATTGCAGGGCCATATCCCACGGGAAAAAGATCCACGTGTCCTGGCTGACCTCAGTGATGAACGTGTCCACCATCGGGCGCCCTTTGGGTTTGGCATAGACCGTTGCGAAATGTGCCTTGGGGTACATCGCGCGGACCAGTTCCAGGGTTTTACCGCTGTCGACCAGATCGTCGATTATCAGAATACCCTCACCATCGCCCATCAGGTCAGCGTCGGGGGCCTTCAGCACCTCGGCTTCACCTTGCGCCTGATGGTGGTAGGAGCGGACGCTGACCGTGTCGACGGTACGTATATCCAATTCACGGCTGACGATCATCGCGGGCGCCATGCCGCCGCGTGTGATGGCGACAACGGCACGCCATGCGCCGTCATCCGGGCCTTGACCGTCCAGCCGCCACGCCAAAGCGCGCGAGTCGCGGTGAATCTGGTCCCAGCTGATGTGAAAGCCTTTTTCGTGGGGCAGGCGGTCTTTGGCGCTCATTTTTCTTAACCTTTTTCAACGTCCGGGGCGTCCACGGCCTTCATGCCGACAATGTGATAGCCCGAGTCTACGTGCAGATTCTCACCGGTAACGCCGCTGCTGAGATCGGACAGCAAATACAGTGCCGACTTGCCTACATCGTCGATGGTCACGTTGCGGCGCAGGGGCGAGTTATATTCGTTCCACTTCATGATATAGCGGAAGTCGCCAATGCCGCTGGCGGCCAGTGTCTTGATCGGACCGGCCGAGATCGAGTTGACGCGGATGCCATCCTTGCCCAGGTCCTCGGCCAAGTATTTGACGGACGCTTCCAGCGCCGCCTTGGCCACACCCATTACGTTATAATGGGGCATTACCTGTTCGGCACCGTAGTAGGTCAGGGTAACGGCGCTGCTGCCTTCGGACATCATCTTCTCAGCCCGCTGCATTACAGCCGTGAACGAATAAACTGATACATCCATGGTCAGCTTGAAATTCGCCCGGCTGGTATCGACGTAACGGCCGCGCAACTCGTTCTTGTCTGAAAAGCCAATCGCGTGAACGATGAAATCCAGCTTGCCCCATTTTTCTTCCAGTGACGAGAACAGCGCATCAATTGAAGCCTCATCGCTCACATCGCAGGGCAGGACGATCTCGCTGCCCAGTTGCGCCGCCAGCGGATCGACTCGTTTTTTTAGCGCATCTCCCTGATAGGAAAAGGCAAGTTCGGCTCCGGCTTCGGATAAAGCGCGGGCAATTCCCCATGCGATCGATTTATCATTGGCCAGTCCCATGATGAGGCCGCGTTTTCCGGCCATCAACTGATTTGACATGTTCGGTTCTCCGCCTGTCTTCGCGTCATGTTGAGTTGGTTTATGCCATTGGATGCGCTGCTTCAAGGCCACGAACTCTTGCCCACAGCGGGTTCTCGCCCTAGGGTGGTTAATAAAAGTTTCCGGGGGATGGAAATGACCGAGCGTGGTGGCATTTTTGCCGGCGCTGATCCGTTTCAAATTTCGGATCGGTGGCTGTCAGAGGCCAAAGAAAGCGAATTGAATGATCCCAACGCCATAGCGTTGGCAACCGTGGACCCGGATGGCATGCCCAACGTGCGCATGGTGCTATTAAAAGAGATCGAATCCGATGCCTTCGTGTTTTACACCAATTACGAAAGCGCCAAAGCCACTGAGCTTGAATCAGCAGGCAAAGCGGCATTTGTCATGCATTGGAAATCATTGCGGCGGCAAATCCGGGTTCGTGGTACAGTCACAAGGGAAAACGGGCCGCAAGCTGATGAGTATTATGCGTCCCGCTCACTGAAGAGTCGACTTGGGGCATGGGCCTCAAAGCAATCCCAGCCCCTAAGCAGCCGGTCTGCCCTAATGGCAGAGGTTGCCAAGGTGACCGCGAAACTGGGGCCGAACCCTCCGCGGCCACCGTTCTGGGGCGGATACAGGCTGGTACCGACCGAGATCGAATTTTGGGCCGATGGTGCCTTCCGGCTGCATGACAGGTTCCAGTGGCGTCGGGATCAAGTGGGCTCGGTGTGGGAAGTACAGAGGTTGAATCCATGACGTTCGCGTATCGTGAAATGCAACGAGCAGGAAACAAAGGGTTTTTTCAGCTTGAATTTGCGCGTCATTCCCATACACATCGGACCCTTAACGAACTGTTAAAATTCGCGATGGGAAAACCGTGCCAGAAGATCTGAACAACATGTACCGCGTCCGTGGACACGTAAAATGGTTCGACCCTGCCAAGGGGTACGGGTTCGTTGTGTCCGACGAAGGCGGTCCGGATATTCTGTTGCATGTAAATGTGTTACGTAATTTCGGGCAAAGTTCTGTCGCCGATGGCGCCGGAATCGAGATCATGACCCACCGCACCGACCGCGGCGTTCAGGCGGTCGAGGTTATCAGTGTCGATCCACCCGCACGGACCGACTCGATGATGCTGGCGGATTTTGCCGAGCTTGATCCCGTTGTGATCGCCGAAGCGCCGCTCGAGGCTGCACGGGTGAAATGGTTCGATAAGGGCAAGGGGTTCGGTTTCGCCAATGTTTTTGGTCGAAACGAAGATGTATTCCTGCATATCGAAGTGTTGCGCCGGTCCGGTCTTGCCGACCTGCAACCGGGCGAGGCGCTGGCGATGCGCGTCATCGATGGCAAACGCGGACGTATGGCGGCTCAGGTCCTGGCCTGGGAAGCCGCATTGGACGACTGATTGTTCATGACCAGACTAATCGCGGTTCTTGCAAGTATAACAATGCTGTGGACCGGAGAGGGGCTGGCGGCGTGCCGGGAAGACCGTGTCGGTCTGCGCAACGATAAGACACAAATTACTTTCAATGTTGAACTGGCGATGAGCCCGCAAGACAGGGCGCGCGGACTGATGTTTCGCGAGTCGCTGCCGCAGCGGTCCGGGATGTTGTTCGTGTTCGACCCGCCGCAGAGGGTCGCGTTCTGGATGAAGAACACTCTGATTCCCCTGGACCTCATTTTTCTGGACCGCACCGGAACCGTGACCCGCGTACACGAAAATGCGATTCCCGGCGATGAGACTCAGATTGAAGGCGGCGATTCGGTCTTTGCAGTTCTGGAAATCAATGCCGGGCTGGCGGCCCGCTACCTGATTACGCCGGGAACCCAGATGCAGCACGAAATTTTTTTGCAGGGCCCTGCAATTTGGCCCTGTTAGGGCTTTTCAAATCAGAACGGCACGTTTAGGAAGGCGCACGGTCCGGGGCGTGGCGCAGTCTGGTAGCGCACCTGTTTTGGGTACAGGGGGTCGTAGGTTCGAATCCTGCCGCCCCGACCACTTCTTTCCTTTACGTGGGTGATCCACCCATCACCTGGAACAGCGCGCCAAGCGCCTGATCCAGTGTTTTGCTTTCCACCGGAACATTGACCGCAGGTCCAGTCTTCTGAGGCACATTAAAAAACAGCTCTGCATCTACGCGGTAACCCGAGGCGTTCTTGGTTGATGTCATACGCATGACGCTTTTGGGAAGGTTCTGCGGGTATCCATCATAGTTGAGAATCAGATATGCGGTTGTGTCGGGCGGCAGCAACTCGGTGCATTCGTAGACCCGATTCCCGATCTTCTGGAACCGCTCACCGGGTCCGGCACATTGCGTTTCGAACGTATCGAAAAGCCGTTTGGGATATGTGTCGAACTGCGCGCTGCGCGTTGGAGGTGGCACATCTTGTGGTGCGCAGGCCACGGTCAACGCCAATACGGGAAGCAAGCGATACACCAACATCGAACCTGACCTCCCTCGATCAACCGTTTTAAACTAAATGCACTTTGTCCACTCCACCGACGGGTGGCGTTCTGATTCTTGTTCAACCTAACTACCTTACTACCGGTTTATCAAATGCCGGTAACTGTGCCGAGAAAAACAGTTAATTCCGCTGTGTGAGTTTCAGGCTACACCGGGCGACCGGTGGATGAACCTGTGGAGGAATCGCAATCAGTCAGCAGACAGAGCCCCGAAACTATTGGGTCAATAAAAAAGATTTCGAAAATGACCGAAAAATGACATTGACGATCTATGGCCGAATACGCCAAGTTGTATGGGCCGAAACGGATGCCACTAAATCTGGTAGGATAACCGGAAAAGGGCATAGGACGACGGTCGGAAAGCACATCTATTAAACGTGCAACCGTACGAACGGTTTCGCGCTGTCGAAAACAGCGCCCGGTCGTTTGCGTCCAAAGTTTCTGGCACGGCTGACGGATTGCTGAAAGGCTCCTGACGCCAACGGACAAGTTGATTGAATCTAGGGCTGCGGACATGAAGATTGACAGAAAATTCACCAAATCGGGACAGGACGCATACGCAGATCTGGACTTTGTCTCTGCGACATCGGAAATCCGGAACCCGGACGGCACCATTGTGTTTCGCCTCGACGAAATCGAAGTTCCCGCAAAGTGGAGCCAGGTGGCTAGCGACGTCATTGCGCAAAAGTACTTCCGCAAAGCCGGTGTTCCTTCGGCCCTGAAAAAGGTCAAGGAAAAGGACGTTCCCGAATTTCTGTGGCGCTCGGTTCCGGCTGAAGGCGCTGAATTCAGCGGAGAAACCTCTTCGAAGCAGGTCTTTGACCGACTGGCAGGTGCATGGGCTTACTGGGGCTGGAAGGGCGGCTATTTCTCGACCGAAGAAGACGCGCGCGCCTACTTTGACGAGATGCGCTATATGCTGGCGACCCAGCGTGCTGCGCCTAATAGCCCGCAGTGGTTCAACACCGGTTTGCACTGGGCTTACGGAATCGATGGCCCGGCACAGGGTCACCACTATGTCGATTACAAAACCGGTAAGTTGACCAAATCGAAATCCGCATACGAACATCCGCAGCCGCATGCGTGCTTCATTCAGTCCGTCGATGATGATCTGGTCAACGAAGGCGGTATCATGGACTTGTGGGTGCGCGAGGCGCGCCTGTTCAAATACGGCTCGGGTACCGGGACCAACTTCAGCCATCTGCGTGCAGAAGGCGAGGCGCTGTCAGGTGGCGGCAAGTCCTCGGGCCTCATGGGCTTTCTCAAGATCGGCGACCGCGCCGCAGGCGCGATCAAATCAGGCGGTACAACCCGTCGAGCAGCAAAGATGGTAATCGTCGATGCTGATCACCCTGACATCGAAAAATTCATCGAATGGAAGGTGATCGAAGAGCAGAAGGTGGCCTCGATCGTTGCCGGATCGAAGATGCACGAGAAGATGCTGAACGGCATTTTCGAGGCCATCCGCAGCTGGGACGGTGCGCAAGACGATGCGTATGATCCCAACAAGAATGACAGCTTGAAGAAAGCGGTTCGTGAAGCCAAAAAGGTCGCGATCCCAGAAACTTACATCAAGCGCGTTCTGGATTACGCTAAGCAGGGTCACGACAGTATCGAATTCCCAACCTACGATACGGACTGGGATTCGGAAGCCTATAGCTCGGTTTCGGGCCAGAACTCGAACAACTCTATTCGCGTGACCAACGCGTTCCTGACTGCTGTCGAGAAAGACGCCGATTGGGAACTGATCAACCGCACTGATGGCAAGGTCTCCAAGACCGTCAAGGCGCGCGACCTGTGGGAAAAGGTTGGTCATGCCGCTTGGGCCTGTGCCGATCCGGGCATTCAGTTCCACGATACCGTCAACGAATGGCACACATGCCCCGAAGATGGTGCGATCCGCGGTTCGAACCCATGCTCGGAATATATGTTCCTCGATGATACGGCCTGTAACCTGGCGTCGATGAACCTGCTGACCTTCCTCAAGGATGGCGAGTTCCAGGCGGCGGATTATATGCACGCCTCGCGTCTGTGGACCCTGACGCTGGAAATCTCGGTGACGATGGCGCAGTTCCCGTCGAAGGAAATCGCGCAACTGTCCTATGAGTTCCGCACCTTGGGTCTGGGCTATGCCAATATCGGCGGCCTGCTGATGAACATGGGCTACAGCTATGATTCGGACGAGGGCCGGGCGATCTGTGGCGCACTGACTGCAATCATGACCGGTGTGGCCTATGCAACCTCGGCAGAGATCGCCGGAGAGCTTGGCCCGTTCAAGGGTTACGAGCGCAACGCCGACCACATGCTGCGCGTCATCCGCAATCACCGCCGCGCGTCGCAGGGTGTGACCGAGGGGTACGAGAAACTGGCGGTCAAGCCGGTGCCTCTTGACCACGGCAACTGCCCGGACAAGCGTTTGGTTGATCTGGCTATGTCGGCTTGGGACGAGGCGCTGAGCCTTGGTGAGAAGAACGGCTACCGCAACGCGCAGGCCACCGTGATCGCGCCCACCGGCACCATTGGTCTGGTGATGGATTGCGACACAACGGGGATCGAACCGGACTTTGCGCTGGTGAAGTTCAAAAAGCTGGCCGGTGGCGGTTACTTCAAGATCATTAACCGCTCGGTGCCTTCGGCGCTGGAAAAGCTGGGTTATTCCTCCTCGCAGATCGAAGAGATCGTGGGCTACGCCGTCGGTCACGGCACAATCGGCAACGCGCCGGGGATCAACCACACCTCGCTAACGGGCCATGGCTTTGGTCCGAACGAACTCGCCAAGGTGGACGCCGCGCTGGAAAGCGCCTTCGACATCCGGTTCGTATTCAACCAGTGGACGCTGGGCGAGGATTTCTGCACCGGTGTTCTGGGCATCCCGGCGACCAAGCTGAATGACCCGACCTTTGATCTGCTGCGCCATCTGGGTTTCACCCGCGCGGATATCGACGCGGCCAACGACCATGTCTGCGGGACGATGACGCTGGAAGGGGCACCGCATCTGAAGGAAGAGCACTATTCAATCTTCGACTGCGCCAACCCGTGCGGCAAGAAAGGCAAGCGTTTCCTTGGGGTTGACAGCCACATCACCATGATGGCCGCGGCGCAAAGCTTTATCTCGGGTGCGATCTCGAAGACGATCAACATGCCCAACGACGCGACCATTGAGGATTGCCAGAAGGCCTATGAACTCAGCTGGTCGCTGGGGGTGAAGGCCAACGCGCTCTATCGTGATGGCTCGAAACTGTCGCAGCCTTTGGCGGCAGCTCTTGTCGAAGATGATGATGAGGCGGCAGAAGTGCTGGAAAGCGGTTCGGCGCAGGAAAAAGCCGTCGTTCTGGCCGAGAAGGTGATCGAGAAGGTTGTTGTCAAGGAAATCATCCGCAGCCACCGCGAAAAACTACCGCATCGCCGCAAGGGATACACCCAGAAGGCGATCGTTGGTGGCCACAAGGTGTACTTGCGGACTGGTGAGTTCGAAGACGGCAAACTGGGCGAGATTTTCATCGACATGCACAAGGAAGGCGCTGGCTTCCGGGCGATGATGAACAACTTTGCCATCGCCGTATCGGTTGGTCTTCAATACGGCGTGCCACTGGAGGAGTTCGTAGACGCCTTCACCTTCACCAAGTTCGAACCTGCGGGGATGGTGCAGGGCAACGACTCGATCAAGAACGCGACGTCGATCCTGGATTACATCTTCCGCGAGCTGGCTGTGTCCTATCTGGACCGCACCGATCTGGCCCATGTAAAGCCCGAAGGCGCAACCTTCGACGATCTGGGTCGCGGCGAAGAGGACGGTTTGTCCAATGTCTCGGAAATCAGTGACAGCGCGGCCTCCAAGTCATTGGAAGTGTTGAAACAAATCAGCTCGACTGGGTATCTTCGCAAGCGTCTGCCGCAAGATCTGGTGGTCTTCAATGGCGGTCAGGCTGAGGTGAACGGCATGGCCGAAACCGCGTCCGCCTTTGAAGCGCCTGCAGCTGAAACCGCTGTCGCGACCAGCATGGACGCACGGACCAAGGCCAAGATGCAGGGATACGAGGGCGATCCTTGTGGCGAATGCGGAAACTACACGCTGGTGCGCAACGGCACCTGCATGAAATGCAACACCTGCGGCGCGACCAGCGGGTGTAGCTAAGCCAACCGCCCCGGCACCCCGGGGCGCAGGGGTCGGAACGCTGCCCAAGTAACCGGCCCCGACGAATACGGAGCAAGGCGCTGAGACTTACCATCGATGCCTTGGTCCACTCGGCCGACATGCCCGTGTTGGCCGGGAACAGGGTGGGGCGGAATATATGCTCTTTCCCACTCTTTCACGGGGCGGGTGCGCTCGCCCCATGCGCAGTCCAGGCCGCAGGCAAAAAAACACCGGGCGGTCAACGAAATGAGCCTGGAAGGCGAAACTGACAGGGGGCTTCGGCCCCCTTTCTTTTTTGCAACGGCGTCGTCGGGAATTTGAGCAGAGCTTTGCCGGATTGTGCATGCCTCGTCGGGCAAGACCCGCCGAAAGCGGATTGACTAGTTTTCTCCGGCGGTTGACCGCAGACGCGACTCTGTCAAACACGCGGAGATTGGCGCGAAAAACGAAACAAACTTCAATGCAGGTGACACGGTATCCCGTTACGGTGTTTCTGATGCTGTCCGGACAAAAAACGCAAAAACTCTATCAGGAGGCATCACAATGAAACCGCAAATTCTGACCGCTATCTCTGTTCTCGCACTTGGACTGCCGACTCTGGCTGCCGCACAATCCTCGGCTGACGCCAACGGCGATGGTGTGCTGACAATCGAAGAAGTGCAGGCCGTACTGCCTGACGTTGACGCAGACGGTTTTTCGGCGATGGACGCAAACGGTGACGGCGCACTGGATGAGGCCGAGATCGCCGTGGCTCAGGAAGCCGGGTTGCTGCCGGCGACTGACGGCTAACCCCGAAATAGAAAGCGGCCAGAGATACTCTGGCCGCTTTTACAAAACCTTATCAGGCGAGGTAAATGTTGAACTTCGCGCGAATCTCGGCATCCAGCAGCGGATCGAACCGGGCTGGAGACGGGGATGACAGAATTTCTTCTTTCCGCTTGACCGCTTTCTCGATCAGATCCGGTTTGCCAAGTTCCGCCCATTCTTTGGGCGAGGTCCGGTCTCCGAAAGTCGGGTAGACATAGTCCGCCTGCATTCGGCTGAGCGTTGCGTCGGTACCTAGATAGTGTCCGGGCCCGCCCATGCAGACCTCGGCGATCTGGTCCAAAGCCAAAGTTTCATCGGTGACCTCGATCCCACGCACACAACGCTGCGCCTGACCGATCAGGTCGTCGCTGAGGATAAGGCTTTCCAAGCAGAATCCCAGCAACGAGGCGTGCATACCTGCCGCTTCGTAAACCATGTTCACGCCCGACAGTCCGGCCATGACGTTCGAGCACATTTGCTCCCATCCGGCCTGCATGTCAGGCATCTTCGAGTCGGAGGCTCCAGCGGCAGCACCGCCGGGCAGATCGTAGAATCGGTGCATCTGGGCGCAGCCTGCAGTCAGCAAAGCCTGTTCACCGGACCCGATCGACATGGCACCGGTGCGCAGGTCCAGACCAAAAGGCCAAGTGCCAAAAATTGCTGGGGCACCGGGACTTACAGCGTTTACGTAAACCAGACCGGCCAGACATTCCGCCGTGGCCTGAGTGATCGCACCGGCGATTGTTGAAGGGGCGGTTGCGCCCGCCATCCCGGCCGAAAGCAGCAACACGGGCATTCCACCCTTTATGCAAAGCTCCATAACTTCGCAGCTTTCCGTAGCGAATTTCATCGGTGGCACGACAAAGCAGTTCGAATTCGAAACGAACGGACGCTCTCGGTACTTATCCTCACCACCGGCGATCATGTAGACCATCTCTAGTGCCGGGGGGACGTGGCTGGGTTCCGTGAAGGATGTACCTATATGTTTGAATGTGCCCGAGCAGCTGGCATAGATCGTGTTCAGATCCATTTCCAGGTTGTCGGGAATGTCGCGGCAGACCATCGGCCGCTGAACAAAGTGAATGTTGTCAAGCTGTTCACAGATGCGGGAAGCGTCATGAAGGTCCTGCACCGTTGAATCCCGATATGCATTGCCGTGAACATCAACCACGCTGACGGCCGCGCCCGCCGTGCCGTAGTGAACCTTGGTGCCGGACAGATCCAGATCGGTTTTGCCATCGCGGCTATACAATGTGACCGAGCGATTTGCTTTAGCGATGGTGTCCTCGACCAGGGCGCGGGGGAAGCGGATTCGGCCATCATCGCCCAATGTACAACCGGCGCCGACCAGGTAATCGATACCGCTTTGGGGCGCGTCGGCCAGGCCAATTGTTTCCAATGCAGTTAGCGCGGCCTCGTGGATGCGTTCGATCTGTGCCTGGGTCAGCACGTTGAGAACGCCGCCCTCCATACCGGGGCGGATAGGGCGCAGATGTTCGGGCAGTGCGGACGCACGGGCCGCACGGCGCGCGGCGCGTCCGCCGCTACGGGAGGAGTTACGGGTTTGATCGTTCATGGGTCTGTTTCCAATAGTGAAGGCGTCAGGAAAGGGGGGGGTATTACGCCTTTGAAGGTCGCCCGCGCGCCGCGCGCCCACGGTCGGCTCCAATGGTGCGGCTGATCAGCCGAATCTTCCAAACTTCGTTATGCATTTGGATCCTCACATATTGGCGATCAGTATTCCGATGTGGACCGGTGCTTTCTGTCCTGTTTGCGACCTGAGAGTTCAAAAGCGAAGCTGTGACGCATGTGTCACGGCGATTGCTTGGTTTTGAAAGAATTTTCGCCGTTAAGGCAGAAATCTGTTATAGTTCCTTCACTTATTTAAGAGTGGTTCGTGATCTCAATTGAATATTAATGATTGCAAACCAGGTTTCTAAGTTACGTTGACCCAAAAGACCAAAGTTCCGACGACAGGTTCTTTAGGAGAGTTTAATGAAAGCCCTTAAGGCCCTCTGTCTCATTTTGGTGGCGAGCATCGCAGCCCCCGCAATGGCTGAGGATTGGACCGGGGCTTATGCCGGATTCAGCTTTGGATATGCAGACGCCGACGGTCCGAACGGATCAAGCGGCAACGACACGGTCTTTGGCCCTCATATCGGCTATGATCAGGATTTCGGCAATTTTGTTCTGGGTGGCGAGTTGGAATACAATCGCCTGTCCCTGAGTCTGGGCGACGGAGAGGGGAGTCTGGACAGCATGACGCGCCTGAAATTGCGTGGCGGCTATGATTTCGGCGGCGCCTTGGGGTACGTGGTGGTTGGCGCGGCCCGGTTGGATGCTTCGGTCGATAACGATACGGCCGCCGTCTATGGGATCGGTGTAGCTTATCCCATCAACGACCGCTTTGTGATCAGTGGAGAGGCCTTGCGGCAGGATTTTGACGATGTCACCCGGACCGATGGCGGTTTGGATTCGAGTGTGTTCAACCTGCGCACGTCCTTTCGATTCTGACACACCTCAGCCGACGGTGGCGTGACGTTCCGACAATTCCGATGCAAATGTGCAAATCGTCGAAAGGGCGGTTGTGAAACTGTCGTCGTCAATCGTCATCGCCACGCGGATATGACCTGCGGCTGCGGTCCCGAAGCTCTCACCCGGCATAACCGCAATTGCATGCGTATCCAGAAGGGCGTTGGCGAATCCGTTACCGCTGAGCCCGGTGGCGCGGATATCCAGCATCAGATACATCGCTCCCTGCGCCGGAACCAGCCCGATGGTGTTCTGCGCCTCGAGAATACCAATCGCAAGCGCGCGTCGCCTGCGGAAGGGTTCGGCGATCTGCTCTTCCAAGTCACTGCCCGCATTCAGCGCGAAACTGGCGGCGTCCTGGATAAAACCGGGGACACCGTAGGTTGTGTGCGTGGCGAGGTTGATCAGGTGAGACACCACCTGTTCGGGTCCAACGATCCATCCGCAACGCGACCCGGTCATCGCGTGGGATTTCGACATCGAGCCGACAACCAGCGTACGCTCAGCCATATCTGGCAGGGTACGTGGTGAGATATGTTTCCCTTCCCAGACCTGCGTGTCATAGACCTCGTCCGAAATCAGCCAGAGGTCATGCTTGCGGCACACCTCGGCAATCCCGTCGAGCGTCTGGCGGGAATACACAACACCGGTGGGGTTGTTCGGCGTGTTGACCAGCAAGGACACCGCTCCATCTAAAGCCGCGTTGATCTGCTCGGCGCGCGGCTGGAATGCGTCTTCGGCTGTGGTTTGAACTGATCGGGCCACGGCTCCAGCGCCGCGGATCGTACCGGGGTAGGTGGCATAATAGGGGTCGAGATACAGCCCCACATCACCGGGATCACAAACTGCGACATGGGCTGCAAACAACGCTGATTGACCGCCGGGCGTAATCAACACGTTGTTGCGCGTGGTGGGCACTCCGGTGCGTGCCTGCAGCCTAGCGGCCACCTTGTCGCGCAGGAGATCGGTGCCGGGAACCATGGCATAGCCAGTGTGACCCTGCCGGGCGGACAGGTCCATCGCCTCAAGGATCGACGCGTCGGTGCGGATGTCGTGTTCGCCGATGGTCAACTCAGTCACCGCATAGCCGTCGCCGATCATCTGGCGGGCGCGATAGAATACATCCCAGCCGTCACCGCTGCCCTCGACCAATTGCGTGATGCGTTGCGACAATTTCATGGCCCGTCTCCGTCTGGTGTCTTGCGCAGACTGGGACAGAGGCGTTCGGGATTGTCAATCAGCAACGCCGAGGCGCGGAACTCGGGGCTTGGCGCAGGCCGATCTGCGTGCTACTGGGACAGTATGAACCGGATGACCTGCATCATTATCTGCTGCATTACCTGCTGATTTATCAAGCGGGCCGGTTTCTTTCGTTTTCATCCCTGAGACAAGTTGCTAAGCCCGCGCCAACGCGAGAAGCCACGCTGTCTTTAGGAGCCGACCGATGACGACGATCAAACTGCACAACACACGGACGCGGACGAAAGAGGATTTCGTACCGATCAGCGCCGACAATGTGCGGATGTATGTCTGTGGGCCTACGGTTTATGATCGCGCTCATCTGGGCAATGCGCGGCCTGTAGTGGTGTTTGACGTGCTTTATCGCTTGCTGCGGCATACCTTCGGCGCGGATCACGTGACCTATGTGCGCAACTTCACCGACGTGGACGACAAGATCAACGCAACCGCGCTGGCGCGGCAACAGGCTGGAGCTAAGGGCACGCTGGAGCAGTTGGTGCAGGAACGCTCGGACGAGACTATCGGCTGGTATCTGCACGACATGGGTGCCCTTGGGGCGCTGGAGCCCAATGAAATGCCGCGCGCCACGCAATACATTGCGCAGATGATTGCGATGATTGAGGATCTGATCGCCAAGGGCCATGCTTACGCGGCCGAAGGACACGTTCTGTTCGCCGTAGACAGTTGGAAAGAGCATTACGGCGAATTGTCCGGCCGATCCGTCGATGACATGATCGCAGGCGCGCGGGTCGAAGTCGCGCCCTATAAGAAAAACCCGATGGATTTCGTGCTGTGGAAACCCTCGACCGATGAACTGCCGGGATGGGACAGCCCATGGGGTCGTGGCCGTCCGGGCTGGCACATCGAATGCTCGGCCATGAGTTATGAGCTGCTGGGCGACAGTTTTGACATTCACGGCGGCGGCAACGACCTGATGTTCCCGCATCATGAAAACGAGATCGCGCAAAGCAAGTGCGCCCATCCGCATGGCGAGTTCGCGCGGTATTGGCTGCATAACGAGATGTTGCAAGTGGAAGGCAAGAAGATGTCCAAGTCACTGGGCAACTTCTTCACGGTGCATGACTTGTTGGAGCAGGGCGTGCCCGGTGAGGTGATCCGCTTTGTCTTCCTGCAGACGCATTATCGCAAGCCGATGGACTGGACCGAGAAAAAGGCCCGCGAGGCTGAGGCAACGCTGCGCAAGTGGCGGGCGCTGACAGCGGGCATCGAGCCCGCCGCCAGCGCGGCCCCCGCCGTCGTCACTGCGCTAAGCGATGACCTGAACACAGCGGGCGCCCTGACAGAGTTGCACCGTTTGGCTGCAGATGGTGATGCGGCGGGATTGTTGGCGAGCGCGCAGGTGCTGGGCCTATTGTCATTGGAAATGGGAGCATGGGCTGACACAGCGTCGGTGGACCTGTCGTCTCACGCAGATCGGTTGGCCGATGCCCGCGCGAGCGCAATGCAGAACAAGGACTTCTCGGAGGTTGATCGCCTGAAAGCGGCCTATGTTGCAGCAGGGCTGGAAGTGCGCATGAGCAAGGAAGGGGTCGAACTGGTGCCAGGTGCCGGGTTCGACGCCGCCAAGCTGGAGGAGGTGTAATGTCAAAAGAACGCCTCTACCTCTACGACACCACCTTACGCGACGGGCAGCAGACGCAGGGTGTCCAGTTCTCGACCGCCGAGAAAGTGCAAATCGCGCAGGCTTTGGATGAGTTGGGCGTGGACTATATCGAAGGTGGGTGGCCCGGGGCGAACCCAACGGACAGCGCGTTTTTCGAGGTTGCGCCGAAAACCGCGGCGCGATTGACCGCCTTTGGGATGACCAAGCGGTCGGGCCGGTCGGCTGACAATGACGACGTATTGGCCGCAGTGATGAACGCGGGCACGCAAGCGGTGTGTCTGGTCGGCAAGTCGCATGATTACCACGTCACCCACGCGCTTGGGATTTCGCTGGAGGAGAATGTCGAGAACGTCCGCGCTTCGGTCGCTCATATCGTGGCACAGGGGCGTGAGGCGTTGTTCGATGCCGAGCACTTTTTTGATGGCTATAAGGACAACCCTGACTATGCGGTCGACGTATGCCGGGCGGCGTTGGACGCCGGGGCGCGCTGGGTTGTGCTGTGCGATACCAATGGCGGAGCGCTGCCCGCCGAGGTGACGAAGATCGTGTCCGAGGTGATAGCAGCCGGATTACCGGGTGACCGCCTGGGCATCCACACCCACAATGATACCGAGAATGCGGTGGCTTGCTCATTGGCTGCTGTCGATGCGGGGGCGCGGCAGATTCAGGGCACGTTGAACGGATTGGGTGAGCGCTGTGGTAACGCCAACCTGACGGCGCTGATTCCGACGCTGTTGATGAAAGAACCCTATGCTTCGGGCTTTGAGACAGGTGTCAGCTTGCAGGCTTTGGGTGGACTGACGCGCATCAGCCGGATGCTGGACGACATCCTGAACCGTGTGCCCAGCAAGCAATCGGCCTATGTCGGCGCTTCGGCCTTTGCGCATAAGGCGGGGCTACATGCCAGTGCGATCGTCAAGGACCCGTCGACTTATGAGCATGTTGACCCGGCCTCGGTCGGGAATGCGCGGATCATTCCGATGTCGAACCAGGCGGGGCAGTCGAACCTGCGCAAACGCCTGACCGAGGCCGGTCTGGTCGTAGAAAAAAACGACCCGGCACTGGGGCGCATTCTGGATCGGATCAAACAGCGTGAGGCCGAGGGGTATTCCTATGACACCGCCCAGGCCAGTTTCGAGCTGCTGGCGCGGGATGAGCTGAGACAGTTGCCCGAGTTTTTCGAGGTCAAACGTTACAAGGTCACAGTCGAGCGTCGCAAGAACAAATACAACAAGATGGTCAGCCTGTCCGAAGCCGTGGTTGTTGTGAAGGTGGATGGGGAAAAGAAACTTTCGGTCAGTGAGTCCATGGATGAAAACGGCAGCGACCGGGGGCCTGTGAACGCACTGGCCAAGGCGCTGGCCAAGGATTTGGGGCAATATTCTCAGGTTCTGGCCGATATGAAGCTGGTCGACTTCAAGGTCCGCATAACGCAGGGCGGGACCGAGGCGGTGACTCGCGTGATCATCGACAGCGAGGACGGGCAGGGTCGGCGATGGTCGACCGTGGGCGTCAGTGCGAACATAGTCGATGCATCGTTCGAGGCGCTGCTGGACGCGATCCAGTGGAAGTTGGTGCGCGATTGCGGATCGCGGACGGCGGTGGCTGAGTGACCGTGGAATTCGACGACGACGTTAAGGCTTGCGCGGAACTGGTGCATCGCGCCGATCCTGACCGGTTCATGGCAGCCATGGCAGCGCCGGTCTCGGTGCGACCGATGTTGTTTCCGCTTTATGCGCTGAATGTCGAGGTCGCTCGCGCGCCGTGGGTTACGCAAGAGGCGATGATTGCCGAGATGCGGCTGCAATGGTGGCGTGATGCGCTACAGGAGATCGCCGAAGGCAAGCCTGTGCGCAGGCACGAGGTCGTGACGCCGTTGAAACAGGTTCTGTCGCCGCATCTGGCCGCCATGCTGGATGAGTATGTGACCGTCAGGCGTTGGGACATTTACCGCGATCCATTTGAGGATGAGGCGCATTTCGACGCTTATATAAACCATTCTGCGGGAACTCTGATGGTTGCGTCGGCGCAGGTATTGGGCGCTGCGGACGAGGCCGTGCTGCGCGACTTTGGCTATGGCGTCGGCGTGGCGAACTGGTTGCGTGCCATTCCCGATCTTGAGGCACGGGGGCGTATTCCCTTGCTGGACGGCACACCGGAAGGTGTCCGGGTAATTGCGCAGAAGGCGGTGGACAGGCTTCGGCGGGCGCGATCCAATGCCTCCGCTGTTTCTGCAGATGCCCGGCCCGCGCTTTACGCCGGGTGGCAGGCAGAGTGGGTTTTGCGTCAGGCCGTTGCCCGCCCGGATCGGGTGGCCGCGGGGGATCTATCGCAAGGTGAAATACGGCGCAGATTGTCACTGATGTGGACCGTGGCCAGCGGGCGCTGGTAGGGTTTAGATGGTTTCCGCTTCGGACGGTTTCAGCACCAGCCAAAGCAGCGCGCCGCCCGCCAATGTCAGAAGCGGGATCATGGCGAGGTTCACCGCCGTCCAGCCCTCGGCTGCCGAACCGCCCGAGCAGTTCATCAACCCGCCCGAGGCCAGCGACGCAAGTGTGACACCGCCAAACACCAACAGGTCGTTCAGCCCCTGCATCCGACCGCGTTCGTTCACATCATGCGAGGAGGCCAGCATGGTGGTCGCACCGATAAAGCCAAAGTTCCAGCCGACCCCCAGCAGGATCAGGGCGACGAAAAAATTTTCAAGTTCAACGCCTTGCAGGGCTACGACACCCGCTCCTGCCAGAATGGCCAGGCCTAGAGCTACGATCTTTTCCACACCGAAGCGGGCGATGAGCTGGCCGGTGAAAAAGCTGGGCACATACATTGCCAATACGTGGCTGGTGACGACGTCAGCTGCGTCATTCGCGCTGAACCCGCAGCCCACGACCGCCAGCGGGGTCGAGGTCATTACAAGGTTCATCAGCGCGTAAGACACCATCGCGCAGATGATGGCCACGGCGATGCGCGGGGTCCTGAGCATTTCCAGTCGGGTCCGCCCTTGGGGTGCGTTTTCCGTTGGTTTCTCGGGCGTCGGGATATCGAGAAAAAAGAACAGCACCGATCCAAAGACATTCAGCGCAATAACTGCCATATAGGTGCCGAGGAACGGGATCACATAGGCAGTCGAGGTCAGCTTGACGATCTGAGGCCCAATGATAGCCGCCGCCAGACCACCTGCCATGACATAAGAGATTGCCTTGGGGCGGAACGCGTCCGATGCGGTGTCGGCGGCAGCAAACCGATAGAACCCGTGGGCGCTCATGTAGATGCCGGTCAGAAGGCTGCCCAGCAGGAAGATCGGGAATGAGCCCAGATACAGCCCATACGCACCAACGAACCCGCCGCAGGCACCCGCGGTAGCACCCACCAGAAACCCGGCACGTCGACCCCAACGCTGCATGATAGCCGAAACCGGCGTGGCCGCCAGCATCGAGCCCAGAACGATAAGCGAAATGGGCAGGGTGGCCAGACAGGGATTGGTCGCCAGCGACTGCCCCGCTAGACCGCCGACAATGAAGATCATCGGCATCTGCGACCCCAGCACAGCTTGCGCCGCCACCAATACGGCGACGTTGCGTTTGGCCTGGCTGTTGTCCGGGTTGGCGGCGGTCAGTGTCATGGGCCATGCGTATCTCTGAAACGGAGGTCATACAAGCGGGTTGCATCTGCGACAAAGCAACCTAACGTGAGCGCAACGCGAACCACCCCGGAGCACCCATGTCCGTCGGACGCATCATCGAGACTCCCGACTGTGTTGCTGAGGGTGCCACATGGCTGGCCGAAGCCTGCCCGCGTATGGCTTGGGCGATGGAGCAAACCGGGTCTTTGCCCTTGCGCCGACGCCCGGACGGGTTTGTCCAGCTTCTCAGTGCGATTGTCAGCCAGCAAGTTAGCGTTGCCTCGGCCAATGCGATCTGGAAGAGATTGCAGGATGCGAAACTGACCGGACCGCGCAAGATCATGTGGGCCACCGATGATGATTTACGGGCCGTGGGGCTGAGCCGACAGAAAATCAGATACGCCCGCGCGCTGGCCGAAGCACGTATAGATTACAGGGCATTGCGCGATGTGCCTGATGCGGATGTTGTCGCCACATTGACCGAAGTGCCGGGCATTGGCGTTTGGACCGCCGAGATCTACGCGATGTTCTCGCTGGGCCGCGCCGACGTGATAGCTCCGGGTGATCTGGCGCTGCAAGAGGCCGCGCGCATCCTCTACGATTTGCCCAAACGTCCGACGGATAAGGAACTGCGAAAGATGGCTGTGGCTTGGTCGCCGTGGCGGTCGGTTGCGGCACGGGTGCTGTGGGCCTATTACCGGGTGGCAAAAGAACGAGAAGGTATCAGATGACACGGGTTTTGAATGCGCTCCGAAAAGAGCCGGTTTCGGGCGATACACGCTCGGTCGTGGTGTTCGTGCACGGGTATGGGGCCAATGGCGCCGATTTGCTTGGGCTGGCCGATCCGCTCGGTGAACATCTGCCGGACACGCTGTTCGTCGCCCCCGATGCGCCGGAACAGATCCCCGGAATGCCCAACGGGTTCCAGTGGTTCCCGATCCCGTGGATCGACGGCTCGTCCGAGGAGGAATCGCGGCGCGGCATGGAAATGGCCGCCGACGATTTCAACGCCTTCCTCGATGCGCTGATGGTGGACGAAGACGTGCTGCCTGAACAGGTTGTTCTGTTCGGGTTCTCGCAAGGCACGATGATGAGTTTGCATGTCGCCCCGCGCCGCGAGGATCCGGTTGCAGGAATCGTTGCCTTCTCGGGCCGGTTGTTGGAACCCGATCTGCTGCCCGATGAAACGGTCAGCCGGATGCCGATCCTGCTGGTGCACGGGGATTCCGACGACGTTGTGCCGCCGCAATCGCTGCCCGAAGCCGCCGAAGCCCTGCAAGCGGCGGATTTCAAGGAAATCTACGCGCATGTGATGAAGGGCACTGGCCACGGAATCGCGCCTGACGGCCTGAGCGTCGCGCTGGCTTTCATGCGCGACAAGCTGAGCCTGTAGCCATGATCGCGGTCCGCCCCATGATGCCCGAGGATTTAAGCGCGGCTTGCCGCATCCTCAACGATATCATCGAGATCGGAGGCTCGACCGCGTTTGAAATCCCGTTCTCCGAAGCCCTGTTTGCGCAGAGTTACCTGGGTGGAGCGGATGTGATTTGCTGCCACGTCGCCTTGGACGATCAGGGTGAGGTGGCAGGATTCCAATGGTTGGGGGCGCATGATGCGCTGCCCGAGGATTGCGCCGATATCGCAACTTTCACCCGCCGCGCGCCGGTGCTGAAAGGCGCCGGGCGTGCACTGTTCGCGGAAACCGCCAAATACGCCGCCGGGGTTGGACTGAACGCAATCAGCGCAACCATTCGCGCCGATAATGGAATGGGGTTGGGATATTACGACAAGATGGGGTTCCGTGACTACTCGGTCGCCTATGGGGTGCCGTTGCGGGACGGGCGACCCGTCGACAGAATCACCAAACGGTTTGATCTGAGAAAGGACATGCTGTGTTGATCGTGACCGGAACAGTGGAAATCTCGCCCGAAGGCGTTGAAAAAGCAGACAAAGCGGCGCAAGCGATGGTGGCCGAGACAGTGAAGGAGCCCGGCTGTCTGGTTTACGAGTTCAGCCGGATTCTGGGGCAACCCACACAGTTTCGCGTTTATGAGGAATGGCAGGATCAAGCCGCTTTGGAGGCTCATTTTGCCGCGCCGCACATGGCGGTGTTTCAGGCTGTTTTGGCTGAGGTCGGTGTCGTCTCAAGCGACATCTACCGCGTTGTCGGTGGAGAAAAGCAACCTCTGCGTTAACGCGTCAATCCCACAGATGGCCTTCGGCAAATTCGACGGAATTCCCGGACGGGTCGCGCACGTAAAGCGAACGCGCGCCGCCGGGCCAGTCGAATTCGGCATCCACCGGGACGTTCCAGTCCAGAAGATGTTTGCGCATCACGTCAATCTCATCGCGTGTCAGGATCAGGCAGACATGACCGGGACCGCGCGCGCCATGGGGCGGGACGGGCAGGTCGGGGTTTGTGGGTGGCTTCTCGGTTTCATCCGCATTGAACAACAACAGGACCGAGCCGCCAACACGGAAGAACACGTGCCGGTCTGCCACGCGTTGAATTTTCCGCAACGCCAGGATCTCGCCATAGAACCGCTCTGCCGCATCCAGGTCATCGACGTAAAGCGCGGCCTCGAGAACTCCGGTGGGCGCGGGTATGTCCGGTGTGACTTTCATTCCGTAAGTATGTCACAATACGCGGTTTTTGTCACCGCCGCAGGCGCCGGTCCCGTTTCCGCTGTGGTGCTGAGTTCAACGCGGGAGTAGGCAAACTGTCCCATTGACCGGGTTCCAACCCCTCTAACGACCAGTCGCCAATTCGGGCGCGGATCAGACGTAAAGTCGGGTGTCCCACGGTCGCTGTCATCCGCCGGACCTGCCTGTTTTTCCCCTCGCGCAGGGTCAGTTCGATCCAGCAATCCGGAACTGTCTGACGTACCCGGATCGGTGGGGTGCGCGGCCAAAGCCCTTCAGGTTCGTCGATGAGGCGCGCTTTGGCGGGGCGAGTCAGGCCGTCTTTCAGTTCGACACCGTCACGCAGGGCTTTGAGGGTCGCAGCATCCGGCAGACCCTCAACCTGAACCCAGTAGGTTTTGGCCATCTTGTGCTTGGGGTCAGATATCTGAGCTTGCAGCCGCCCGTTGTCGGTCAGCAGCATCAGCCCTTCGCTATCCCGGTCCAGACGTCCGGCCGGGTAGACCCCGGGCAGGTCGATATAGTCAGACAGGGTGCTGCGCGGCGATTCTGCATTCGCGCGGTCGGTAAACTGCGGCAGCACGTCGAAGGGTTTGTTGAATCGAATGAACCAGCTCATGCTCCTCGCCATAGCCCGCAGGCCACGTTGGCGCAACCTGTGGATAACTGTCACGTCTTTGTTACGATTACGACATACCCAGTACCCGAGATATTGTGGAAACTCAGGGCTTGTCAGAGTTTTAACACGATATATAGTTAAGTTAAGGCCGGGGCGGGGGTTCCCCGCTCTGATGTCAAAAACGGGCAGAGCAGAGCGAGGAGCGATTCTGATATGGATGGAGATTTCAGAACCGAATTTGTCAGGGAACCCGGTGCGCTCAAGCATCATCCGGCATTGGTTTTGAACGCCGACTATCGCCCCTTGTCCTATTACCCGTTATCCCTGTGGCCGTGGCAAGAGGCGATAAAGGCGGCCTGGCTGGACAGGGTGGATATTGTGGCCGAGTACGACGAGGTCGTCCGAAGCCCGAGTACCGAGATACGAATACCGTCGGTCGTTGTCCTGAAAGATTATGTGAAACCCAGAAAGCGCGTGGCCTTCACGCGCTTTAATTTATTCCTACGGGACGAATTCTGTTGTCAGTACTGCGGCAGCCGTGGCGATCTGACCTTTGACCATGTGGTACCTCGGGCCGCAGGTGGCGTGACAAGCTGGCAAAACGTGGTTGCGGCCTGCAGCCCCTGTAACCTGAAAAAAGGGTCGAAGTCGCTTCGGCAGGCAGGGATGACATTGCGCAAGCCTCCGCGCCAGCCGGATGCAGAAGCCTTGCGGAACGTCGGGCGAAAGTTCCCGCCGAACCACCTGCATGACAGTTGGATCGATTTTCTTTATTGGGATGCGGAGTTGGACGAGCTTTAGCGGCCCACCCGCCACGCGGCGATCCAGACCAGCATCAGAACGCCCGACAGGATGGCGTTCCACCCGGCCATCGAAATACCCATCAATTGCCACGGGATGTCATCACAACGCACCAGTGGGGCGGACATGATCTGATCCATCAACTCCTGAGTCGACAAGCCGCCGATATCACCGGAGGTGCAGCTTGTGGGACCCTCCCACCATTTTTGCTCGACCCCGGCGTGGAACACGCCGATGGCTGCGGTTGACAGTGCGGCGAGTGCGCCCAGCAGGGGCAGCAGATTTATACGGGGTAGCGCCAGCGCCACTGCTCCGATCAAAATGGCCGCACCGTGCGGATACCGCTGCCAGATGCACATTTTGCACGGTGCCAGCCCGCCGAGATGCTGAAAACCCCATGCCCCAAGTAGAAGTGCCACGGAACCGCAGGTCGCGATCAGGACCAGAATGTTTTTGCGTGTCATAGGTATCTCACTACAAGGAACCCGCCGAACAGAAGCACAACGAACAAGGTGAACATAAGGCCAAGGCGCTTTTCAATGAAGGCCCGGATCGGCTCGCCGAAGCCCCAAAGCAGGCCAGCGACCACGAAAAAGCGCAGCGCGCGGGCAAGGATCGAAGTGGCGATAAAGGTGCCCAAAGGCATCCCGGTCCAGCCCGACATGATGGTGATGACCTTATAGGGGAAGGGCGTCACACCGGCACCCAGAACGGCCCAGAAGCCGAAATCGTTGAAGCGGGTGTTGAACTCTTCCATGGCGTGGGCCTTGCCCATTGATTCCAGAATCGGCTGACCGATGCTTTCGTAAAAGAAGGCACCGATGGCATAGCCCAACAGGCCCCCCAGGACCGAGGCGACTAGGGCGACCGTCGCAATCAACCACGCGCGCGACGGGCGGGCCAGGATCATTGGAATCATCAGCACATCCGGCGGGATCGGAAAGACCGAACTTTCGATAAAGGCGACAAAGGCCAGCGCCCACAGGGCGTGCGGATGTTCGGCCAGACGAATGGTCCAGTCATAAAGCGAGCGCAACATATGGTGCTAAATTCCTGTTCTAACGTTGCGCAAGCCAAACCATGCGTCCGGTGAGGCGTCAACCGTTGCAGCGAAAACAAACTGGATTTGGGTTGGTTTTTGCCTCTGGACCTTCCCGGTCATGGGCGCTAATCCAGTGTTCGAGGCCCAAGTGGCGGAATGGTAGACGCAGGGGATTCAAAATCCCCCGCCTTCACGGGCGTGAGAGTTCGAGTCTCTCCTTGGGCACCACCTCAGATTAATGACGAGAACACGCGGTGTGTTCACGGATCGCGTCGCAAACTCAGCCAGATCAGAAACCCGATATAGGCGAAAACTGTTAGGTTCAGTAGTGTGTCGATGAATTGACCAGTCATCTTCGTTCCTCACGCGTCAGGCTTTTGAAGAGGCAGATCACAAGGATCGGAACGATAAACACGAAGGCCATGGCCGACAGTGCGATGATCGACCGGACCAGGGAAATATCCCCCACCAATATCATGGCAAGCCCCAATGCGCCCAGAATCAACCCCCAGACCGTACGGACGCCCGGCGATGGATTGTCGTCGCCGCCGGTGCCAATCATCGCCAGAGTGAACCCGGCGCTGACGACGCTGGTGACTACGAACAGGAAGGCCGCCAGGATTGTTGCTGTCTGCGTCAGGCCGCTGAATGGGAACTTGGCAAGAAGGGCAAAGGTTGTCGCGTCCAGATTTTCGGCATTGACGGCGGATAAGGCACCGTCCTGCCGCAACGCATCGAAAAAACCCAACCCGCCAAAGATGCCGAACCACAGAATCGAGAACAGGGTGGGGGCGACAATGACGCCGATCAGGAACTCTCGGATGGTGCGCCCACGTGAAATGCGCGCGATGAAGATGCCCACAAAGGGGGACCAGGCCAGCCACCAGATCATGTAGTTCAGGGTCCAGCCGTGAAACCAGTCGACGATGGTGTCGTCAAAGAACTCTGCTGTTGAAAATCCCGCAGGCAGGACCTTGAACACGTAACGCCCGAACCCGGCAACGATATCGTTCATCAGAAATGAAGTCGGGCCGAGGACCAGCAGATAAACCATCATCCCGACGGCAATCAGCATGGCGGCATTGGACAGCAGGGACATCCCCTCACCAAGGTCCCGCCGCAAGGGGATGATGAACGCGACACAGAGCGCGGCAAAAACAGGGAGTGTCAGCCTTCCGGGTGTTTCGACGCCGATCAGACCCGCCAATCCGGTCTGTATCTGAAACACGCCCATCGCCATCGATCCCGCCAAACCGACGGCAATCGCGACAATCGACAGCAGATCGAACATCCACCCCATCGCCTTGATCCAGCGCGCCTCACCCAGTGCATCGGTCAGGGGCGCGCTCAGCAGCAAGGTGCGGTGTCGACGATAGGCGAAGTAGGCAATGACCAGCCCGACGATCGCGTAGATCGCCCAAGCGTGAAAGCCCCAGTTCAGATAGGTCACGAACAGCGCATAACTTGCGGCTTCGGGGTCGGGGTTGTACTGTCGCAGAACTTCGAAATGGGTCAGTGGTTCAGCCGCGCCGTAGAACAGAAGCCCGACCCCCATTCCGGCCGCAAACAGCATGGCGATCCAGGCTGGGGTCGAGAATTCAGGCTCGGTACCGTCCGGGCCAAGGCGAATGTCGCCGAACCGCGACAGGGCCAGATACAGCGCCACAAAGAGCAGGCCGCTAACCTCAAGCATGATGAACCAGCCACGGCTGTTGAACTGTGTTGCCACCGCTTCTGATGCGAGACGTCCCAATCCTTGTGGGTCGGCGATACCCCAGACCGCAATAGCCGCGCTGATGACAAGGGCGATGACAAGCAAGGGGCTGGGCGAGGGGCGCTTCATCCGCGGTCCTTCTTTCGGTTTCGGAACAAATTCCTTTATTGCCGTGCGGTTACAGAGATGTACCAAGGCTGCACGAAGACTAGAGGCACGGTTCGCGACATTCAAAAGAATAATATCTGGCGGTGGTTGCGCCTGTGGGAGGACTTTTCACGCCTTCAAGCCGGTTGGTGGGGGGAAACTTTGGAAAAACCCCTCAGATATGCAGCTTGGGGCGGTTGGGCCACGCGCGGGGGTTGACAAGTTGAGTGTCTGAATGAAACGTCGAAGATGTTGGGAGATTTTGAAAATTCAGGCGCTTGCACCTGTTGCAACATGCTGGCGCTTGCCTTAACCGGCGGGGTCCCTGGAGGGGGGATCGCCGGGCGATCTCCCATACACCATAAGAATTGGGAGTTCTCAAAAATGAAAAACAGCAGCAAGCTCAGCCTCGGCGCGGTCGTCACTGCGGCCCTTATGGCTCCGGCAGCATATGCGGAAGAATTCATCACCATCGGCACCGGCGGCGTGACCGGTGTGTATTACCCGACCGGTGGCGCGATCTGCCGTCTGGTCAATAAGGGCCGCAAGGAACACGGCGTACGTTGCTCGGTCGAGTCAACCGGTGGTTCGGTCTACAACATCAACACCATTCGCGAAGGCGAACTAGAATTCGGTGTGGCGCAGTCCGACTGGCAGTACCACGCCTATAACGGCAGCTCGAAATTCGAAGAGGCTGGCCCGTTCGAAGGTCTGCGCGCCGTGTTCTCGGTACACCCTGAGCCGTTCACCGTTGTCGCCCGTGCGGATTCCGGTATCGCCAACTTTGAAGACCTGAAGGGCAAGCGCGTCAACATCGGTAACCCCGGTTCAGGTCAGCGCGGCACTATGGAGGTTTTGCTAGGCGAACTGGGTTGGACCACCGACGATTTCGAGCTGGCGACCGAGCTGAAAGCGGCTGAACAGTCCGCGGCGCTGTGCGACAACCAGATTGACGCGATGGTCTACACCGTCGGTCACCCCTCGGGTTCGATCCAGGAAGCCACCACAGCGTGTGACTCGGTTCTGGTGAACGTGAGCGGTGATGCGGTGAACAAGCTGGTCGACGACAACTCGTTCTACCGTACTGCGACCATCCCCGGCGGCATGTACCGCGGTTCGGATGGTGATACCGCAACCTTTGGTGTCGGCGCGACCTTCGTGACCTCGGCTGACGTGTCGGAAGACGCGGTTTATGCGGTTGTCAGTTCGGTCTTCGAAAACTTCGACGACTTCAAAAAGCTGCACCCGGCATTTGCCAACCTCAAGCCCGAAGAAATGATCGCAGACGGCCTGTCGGCTCCGCTGCATCCGGGTGCTGAGAAGTACTACAAAGAAAAAGGCTGGATTCAGTAAGCCAGGCTTGAAGCAGGGTGCCAAACGGCGCCCTGCGACCCAAACCCGAACAAATCGGGTGGTTCAGAAGGCCAAAAATGGCCGCGACGGGGAGACATTTCCATGAGTTCCGACACACAATCCAATCGCCCGCTATCCGAAGAAGAGCTGCAGGAACTTGTAGCCTCGTCCGATGCGGGTGGGCGAAATCCAGTCGGTAACGTCGGGGTTTTTCTGGCCATTGTGGCCGCGATCTGGTCGATCTTTCAGGTGCTTTTGGCCTCACCTATCGCCAACTATGTGTTGCCGGGCAGTGTGGTGAACAATGCGCGGCAGTTCCACCTGGCCTTTGCGATGTTTCTGGCCTTTGCGGCCTATCCGGCGCTGAAATCCAGCCCACGTGACTACATCCCGGTCCAGGACTGGATCATGGGGATCGTCGGCGCGTTTCTGGCTCTGTACGGATACTTCTTCTACGAAAAGATCGTCGACGCAGGGGGACTTGCCGACGATACGGATAAATGGGTGGCTCTGGTAGGTCTGCTGCTACTGTTTGAGGCCGCGCGCCGCGCGCTAGGCCCGGCAATGGCCATTATCGCAACGATTTTTCTGGCTTATGTGTTCTTTGGCTCTTCCGAATGGGTGCCCGAAGTAATCCGCTGGAAAGGCGCGAGCCTGAAGAAGGCGATGAGTCATATGTGGATCACGTCCGAGGGCGTATTCGGTATCGCGCTTGGTGTTTCTACAAAATTCGTGTTCCTGTTCGTGCTGTTCGGCGCTTTGCTGGATAAGGCCGGGGCAGGGAACTACTTTATCAAGATGGCCTTTGGTGCGCTTGGCCACCTGCGCGGTGGTCCGGCCAAGGCGGCTGTTGTTGGTTCGGCTGCGACTGGTCTGATCTCGGGCTCGTCGATTGCCAACGTCGTGACCACCGGCACATTCACCATCCCTTTGATGAAACGTGTGGGCTTCTCAAGCGAGCAAGCGGGTTCGGTCGAGGTTGCCTCATCCGTGAATGGTCAAATCATGCCGCCGGTGATGGGCGCTGCGGCCTTCCTGATGGTCGAATATGTGGGCATCTCTTACGTTGAGGTGATCACTCACGCCTTCCTGCCCGCCGCGATTTCCTACATCGCGCTGGTCTACATCGTGCACCTTGAGGCGGTGAAGCGGAACATGCCCACGCTGGGCAATCGCGAGGTGCATCTGGCGCGCACGGTCGTTGGGATGCTGTCCTTCTTCCTCGTGTTCGCTGGCCTCTGCTATGGCTCGCAGTTCCCGGTCGAAGCGGTTACCAGTTGGGCCCCATCCTCTGCAGGTCTGATCCTGAGCCTGATCGTCTGTGCGGTCTACGTCGTGTTGCTGTATCTGGCCGCGCAGGTGCCAGATCTGGAGCCCGACGATCCGAATGCCAAAGAGGTGGAACTACCGGTAATCGCAGAGATCTACAAAGCAGGTCTTCACTATCTGCTGCCGATCATCGTTCTGGTCTACTTCCTGATGATCGAACAGAAATCGCCGGGGCTGTCGGCATTCTGGGCGACAGCGCTGCTGTTCGTGATCCTGCTGACGCAAAAGCCGCTCAAGGCGCTGTTCCGTGGACAAAGCAATCTAAAAGACAACTTCATCGATGGTGTCGCTGATCTGTGGCAGGGCCTGATCGATGGTGCGCGCAACATGATCGGGATCGCTCTGGCCACGGCCACGGCTGGTGTCATCGTGGGTACCGTGACCCTGACCGGGGTCGGGCAGGTGATGGCCGATTTGGTCGAGTTCCTTTCAGGCGGTAACCTGATCCTGATGTTGGTCATGGTTGGCTTGCTCAGCCTGATCCTTGGCATGGGCCTGCCGACCACTGCGAACTATATCGTGGTTAGCTCGCTTATGGCCGGTGTGGTTGTCGAACTGGGCGCGCAGAGCGGTCTGATCGTTCCTCTGATCGCCGTGCACCTGTTCGTGTTCTATTTCGGGATTATGGCAGACGTGACGCCCCCAGTAGGTTTGGCTAGTTTTGCAGCCGCCGCTGTGTCGGGGGGCGACGCGATCAAGACCGGATTCACCGCGTTCTTCTACAGCCTTCGCACCGTTGCACTGCCGTTTGTGTTCATCTTCAACACGGACCTATTGTTGATTGATGTGACCTGGGTTGAAGGGATCATAGTTGCGATATTTGCAACAATAGCGATCCTTGTCTTCACGGCGGGGACAATGGGGTACTTCCTCACCCACAGCCGTATCTATGAAAGCATCGCACTGATCGCCGTGGCTTTCGCCTTGTTCAGACCCGACTATTTCATGGACCGCATCGCGCCGCCTTATACGTCGGTCGAGCCAGCCGCCTTTGTGGAAACCATCGGACAAACCCCCCCGGGGACCGAGGTGCGAATGGTGGTCAGCGGCCCGGATTTCGACACGCTTGAGATGACAGACACGACAGTCGTTGTTTCGGTCGGCAACGAAGAAGGCGGTGAATCCCGGGTCGATGCCATGGGGCTGATACTGTTGGAAGAGGACGGTCTGATCAAGCTGGAGGAACCGATGTTCGGCACGCCCGTAGCGGATGAGTTGGACATGTTCGACTATTACGGCGATGAAGCGGTGCGTCTGACTTCGATCAGTCTGCCGTCCAGCCAACCTCCGAAGCAACTGATGTATATCCCTGCGCTGATCCTGCTGGGTCTCATCGCCTTCCTGCAACGTGGCCGTGCCGTCAGACAAGAGGTGCCCGCATGACAAACTCTGTTCTCTGCGCCGTCGATATCAGCAACGGCGACCTTGACGTGAATGTGCTGAAGACAGCGGCAGTATTGGCCGATCAGCACAACGCACAACTGGATGTGGTGACCGTTCTGCCCGATTTCGGCGAAAGCTGGGTTTCCGGTTTCTTTCAGGCCGACTTTCACGAAAAGGCGTTGGAAGAGGCGCAGGCTAAACTGTCTGAGTTGTGCATTTCAGCCCTTGGGGATGAGCGGAACGCCAAGATCCGCCATGTCGTCGCCACCGGCACGGCCTATCAGGAGATTCTGAAAACCGCCGAAAGCGCTGGCAGCGATCTGATCGTTATTGGTGCACACAAACCGGATCTCAAAGACTACCTGTTGGGGCCGAACGCGGCGCGGGTTGTACGCCACTCGACTGTTTCGGTCTACGTCGTGCGCTAGGGTCAGTACCCCGTCATCTCAAGGTATCCGCGGCCTTGGTGGCTGCCGGATACCGTGACGGGACCTTCCCAGTACTCGAAGCTTGTACCCATCCAGGAATCGGGGGTGATGGCGGAAACCTCGACGTCCAAGTCGCGGTTCGGCAGGGTTACGCGCCATTGAACGGGCACGCCCCGTCCCGCCACTCGGGCGGTGTCCATTGGGGTGAAGGACACGGACCCGTCCGGAAGGGGCATGGTGGTTCCGTCCGGCGCGATCCATGTAGCCGCCGTGAAATCGCCGCGTCCGCCGCGCAGGCGGAAGGCCATCAGCTTGTCTCCGTCGTCAAAGCTGAGCGAAAACCAGTCCCAGCCGCTCTGATCCGCGGCCAGTGGTTGTGAGGACCACTCGCGGTCCAGCCAGCCCTGACCGGTGACCGCCACATCACCCTCGGGCAGGTGCAGCACGCCCTCGACCGAATAAAAGGGTTGCGAGTAATAGTAGCTGGCTTGCCCATCGGCGGACTTGATCGAGTATCCGGCGTCTCCGTGAAACACAAACGGGCCGTGGGCGTTCAGCGACAGGTCATAGGCAAACTCGGCGCCGCTGGCCGAAAGGGTCACCGCGCTGGGGTTTGCTCCGCGCATACGCCATTCGTCGATCCAGGCCTCGAACGGGTCAGAGGTCACCCCGGCCTGACCAATCCCCCCGCGCGACAAGCGTTCGGCGAAATAGTGCGTTTCAGGCGTCGTGACGGCGGCGTGGCCCATCCACAGTTGCGGGCTCTGCCACCCATCCGCCTCAAACGGTTTCAGGGCTGATCGGAACAGGGTCCATTGAATACCGTAGTCGCGCCCGTCCTCGCCGGTCAGGTTTGCGGTCAGGTACCACCATTCGATCCGAAAGCTGGGATGCGGGCCGTGATCGTGGGGGAATTCGAATTGATAGCCGGGTTGCGGTATGTCGAACCCTTCGGCCGAACCACCCAACCCGGCATAGCCTTGCGCGCGTAAAGCAGCAGGGGGCAACAGGAACAGAACAAAGAGCCAGGCTTTAACGTTCATTGGCAAAAACCCTCAACAAATCGGCAGGCGGCAGGCGAAGCAAACGCAGCGCGGGTAAGGCGGCCGCGACAAAGGCGGCCAGCAGGGTCAGAGCGAATAGATAGGCCCAGTCAGCCGGGAAAAGATACATCGGCAGCCGCCAGCCAAATGCTTGTACGTTGATCACCGCCAACAGGGCCCAAGCCAGTACCAGACCCAGCGGCAGGGCCAGAACCGCTGTCAGAGCAGACAGCAGCGCGCTGCGCAACAACTCTAGCCGCGCCAATTGCAACCGTGTCAGACCCAGCGCCCAGACCGGCGCAACTTGCGGCAGGCGTTGGGTCCACAAGGTCAGCAGGCTGGTCAGGATAGCAAACCCGGCAACGCCTAGAGTCAGAACGTTCAACGCCGATGTCACGACAAAGGTCTTGTCAAAGATCGTCAGCGATTGCGCTTTCATCGCCGCCTGCTGCACGACGGCTTGGCGTGGTAGGTCGAACTGATCTCTCAGGGCTTGTGCCATCTCTGTGGCGCGCTCTGGTGCAATACGGATACCGAACCGGCGTGTGTCAGCCCCCGGCGCGATCCGGTCCAGCTGAGACATTGACACGATGGCCTGTCCGGTCGGGTTTCCGTAATCCGAATAAACGCCCGCAATGGGCAGGGTATGACCCTGTCGGAGGGTCAGCGCGTCTCCGGGCCACAGGTTCGCACGCCGGGCGAGTTGTTCGTTGACCACGACGGCATCACCCGCATGAAGGCGATCCCACACGCCGTCCGAGGATGCGATGATCGGCCAATGCTCGCGGTAGGTCTGGTGGTCCACAATCCCGTACAGGAAAAGCGGTCCCGTTTCATGCGTCAGCTCAATGCTGCGGATTGGAAGTACGGCGTCCACCTGCGGTTCTAGCCACTGTGCGATCTGTTGGCCTTGCTGATTGTCGGTGGCGGTAATGTAAAGTTCGGAGGTCAGGCGCTGATCCAGCCAACCGGTGAAGGTCAACCGAAAGCTGGATACCATGGTGCCAACGCCGACATTCGCCGCCAAGGCCAGCAGCAGCGCCATCAGGGCCAGCGAAAGTCCCGGCAATTGCGCACGCATGTCGGCCCAAACCCATTGTGCAACAGGACCTAGGGCGTTGCGTTGGAATACCGACAGGGCAAGTGACAGCAGGGATGGCAGGATCAGTGCGGCGCCAGTCAGGATACCACCCACCATGGCAAACCCTGCGATCAATCCGTCGATCGTATATCCGATGGCAAAGCCACCGCCGATCAGGATCAACCCGAGCAGCCCGGTAGTGCGGTGCCCGCTTGTTGATCCTCGCCATGCCTGCAGGCCAGCCCCGGTCAGTAAGGGCATACGTGACAGTCGAAACAGGGCCTGACCACTGGCCAGTAGCGTGCCCGCCAAGGCCATCGCCAGACCGACCAGAACCCATTGCGGCTGCAGGGTCATTTGCCCGTCAACGGGCGCTCCGTACAGCCCGCGCAAGGTGGCAGCGACGTCGGGCAGCAAGGCGCCGGCCAGAAAGAAGCCAAGGATCAATCCCAACAGGCCGCCAATCAGGGCCAAGAGGGCCAGTTCCGCCATGATCATCCAGACCAGCCGCCGCATCGAAACACCCAGTGCCCGCAAGGTTCGGATCATCGCTCGCCGCTGGGCAAAGGCCAGACCGACGGTGCCGTGGACGATGAATAACCCGACAGCAAAGGACAACAGGCCGAAAGCCGTCAGGTTCAGGTGAAAACTGTCCGTCAACTGGGCTGCGTCCAGCCGGGCCGAGGCCTCAATGCGTTCCAGTTCGGGTGCGATGTCCGACAGCGGAGGCGTGTCGCGCGGCTGATCGGGCAACACCAGAAGCCGGGAAATCTGGCCGGGTTTCTCCAGCAGCTTCTCGGCCACG
Source organism: Ruegeria sp. BF7 (assembly GCF_056538605.1). Classification (NCBI taxonomy): domain Bacteria; kingdom Pseudomonadati; phylum Pseudomonadota; class Alphaproteobacteria; order Rhodobacterales; family Roseobacteraceae; genus Ruegeria; species Ruegeria sp. BF7. The sequence goes on from NZ_JBQFTM010000001.1 coordinate 492,713, forward strand.
CCAATATCGGTGAGGATCAGGTCGGGCGGGACTGCATCCGTTTGCAGGATCGACGGAAGATTGTCATGCGTACTCAGCACATCGGCCAGTTCGGGGGATGCCAGTAATCGGCCAGGTGCGGTCAGAATGTCGGCCGGTTCCGGGGGCGTTGCCGACTGTTCGATCTGCGTCACAGCGGGCAGGGCTGGATAGGCCACCATGTCGACACCCATCACCTGTACCGTGCGTCCATTCAGACGCAATGGCCCTTCCAGAACCGCTGCGACCTGCCACCCGGCGCGGCGTAGCGCGACATAGCGCGCAATCGGGATCAGACCGGAGGGGTCGCGCAACTCGTCATACAGGCCCAGCGCAAGCTGGTCGTTAGCGCGCTGATAGCTGGCGCGCGCCTCGGCGTTGATCGCCTGAACGGCGGACCACAGCCCCGTGGCCAGCGCAATTCCGATCAGCAAGGTGGCCATTTGCAGCTTGTGGCGCCGCCAATGCGACAGCAGGGCCTGTATCACCGCGCCGGTCATGTGATGTTGCCACCGGCCAGATGCGCGTGCCTGTCCAGCCGTCCGGCGATATCCTGCGAATGAGTGACCAACAGCAGGGCAGCGCCGGTATCGGCGACCAGCGACAACATCAGGTCCAGCACAGTGGCGCTGGCGGTTTCGTCCAGATTTCCCGTGGGCTCGTCCGCCAACAGGAGTTTTGGTCGCGCGGCCATGGCGCGGCCGATGGCGACGCGCTGTTGCTGCCCGCCGGACAAGCTCTCGGGAAAACGCGTCAGCAAGTCGGACAGGCCTAACCGCTCGGCCAGCTGCGTGGTCCAGGCGTTATCCTCGCGATCCGCCAGCCTGGCGTGGAATGACAGGTTCTGCGCAACCGTCAGCGAGGGTATCAGGTTGAACTGCTGAAACACCAGCGAAACGCTTTGCCGACGCAGCGCGGCGCGTCCGGCGTCATCAAGTGGTGACAGGGCGGTTCCGTCCAGCGTGATCTCTCCGCCGTCGAAGCTGTCCAGAGCTGCCGCGAGGTTGAGCAGCGTGCTTTTGCCGCTACCGCTTTCTCCGGTCAAGGCCAGCGTCTGCCCCTGGTCGAGGGTCAGCGACACGTCCCGCAAAACGGGGCGTCCACCCGGATAGGATTTCTGGACCTTGTCGATCGTCAGCAGCATGCAAAAACCTCGGACTGTGCACGCAACAATGTGCGCCGCTGACCGGCAGAGTCCAGCGTCCAGCCGCATTCGTTTCCATTCGCCGCAGCCTTGTCCTTTTCCGGTTAAGTCGCCATTGTGGTGGAACTTCTTCGGGCCGGAACATGATAAGCGAATTGATGACGTTAACGCAGCAAATCCTTTGGGGCAGCATATATCTGGGCATCTGTTTTCTGATCGAGATCATCCTTCTTACGTGGTGCACACAGGTGGTTCGCGTCATGTCGCTAAGGTTGGAAAACAGTAAGAAGTTCTTTTCTATCGCGGCGCCTATCTGCATAGCCCTCGTCTTTATCGTTGCCATTCACACGTTTCAGGTCTGGCTTTGGGCAATCGTCTGGATGCTGGGGGATGTTCTGCCTGACTGGAACTCGGCCTTGTACTTCTCATTGGTGACGTTCACTACGCTGGGCTACGGCGACATCGTTCTTGGGGAGCCGTTGCGCATATTTGGAGCGTTCGCGTCGGTGACCGGTCTGCTGGCGTTCGGGTTGTCTACTGCCTTTATGGTGGCGCTGATGACGCAAGTCTTCAAAGAGGAACTGATGTCCTAGAGGATCGGCGCGAACAGCCGGGCGAGAGGCGACCCAAACCGGATATAGGCCGGTTGTTCGGGAAGTTTCTTGGTCAGTTCATAGCTTCTTTCGAAATCAGCCTGCAGCATCTTGTCCACAGCCTGCGCCGCTCGTGGATCAAAGAACAGGGCCATCGCTTCGAAATTCAGGCGGAAAGAGCGGTTGTCCAGATTGGTGGTTCCTACGGCCGCCAGCGTGTCGTCGACCACAAAGACCTTCTGGTGCATGAAACCGTCGGTGTAGCGGAACACGCGCGCGCCGCACTCCCTGACCTCGTCAAAATAGGCGAAGGCGGCCAGCCAGGGCAGGCGGTGGTCGATGACGTCAGGCACCAGAATGCGCACATCCACACCGCGCAGGGCGGCGTGTTGAAGGGCAGTTATGATGTCAATATCGGGCACGAAATAAGGAGAGGCGATCCACAGTCTTTCTTTCGCTTCGGTGATGGCGGCAAAGAACATCATCGCGCCGGTTTCCGTTTCGTCGCCGGGGCCGGTAGCGACGATCAGGGCATTCATGTCCTGATCGGATTCTGATCCGGCCCAGTCCAGTTGTTCGATCAGATCTTCTTCATGGGCCCAGTGCCAGTCTTCAGTGAAAATCAACTGCAGCTGCCGGACGATATGGCCGGTCATCCTGATATGCGTGTCGCGCCAATGACCGAAATGCGCGTTTTGGCCCAGATATTCCACACCCACATTGTGACCGCCGGTAAAGCCGGTCTCACCATCGATGATCACGGTTTTGCGATGATTGCGGTAATTCAGTTGAAAACGGTATTGCGGCCCTCGACGGTCTCGCGGATTGGCGATCTCGATTCCGGCTGCGCGCAGCTCGTCCAGATAGGCGGTTGGTAAGCCATAGCTGCCCACAGCATCCGTCATGAACCGAACTGACACGCCGCGTTTGGTGGCGGCGATCAGCTTGTCTTTGAGCTGTTTACCCAGTGCGTCATCACGGACGATGTAGAACTGGATCAGGATATAATTCAGCGCAGCATCGATTTCCTTGAATATGGCGTCGAACGTCGCTTGCCCGTCAATCAGCAATTCGGCCCCGTTTCCGCGCGAGACCGGCAGATGTGCCAACGCCTCGAAAGGGCGGGGGTTGATCGTCATCGAGGCCGGATCTGGTTTCGAGAAATCCGCAAATGTTTTGATGCCTTCGACGACCCTTTCGCTGTGCTTGCGAGCGATCCGATAACCGCGGAACCGGTGGTGCCCCAGAAACAGATATAGCGGCACACCGACAAACGGGGCCGAGATCAAAAGGACCACCCACCCGACGGCCCCCTGGGGCGTGCGAGCGGTCTGGGCCGCCCGTATCGAAAACACCGCGGCCGTCACATACAGAAAGAAGACGAACGCGGAAACAAGCAGTGTCCACATGGGGTTATCGGTCTCTGAGTGCCTTATTCGGAACCAGTGTAGATGCGATCCCAGTCTTGCGCCATATCAACAATGACCCAGCCCATGTCGGGCCCCTTGTCCAGCCCGTCGACCAGTTTCCCGATCGGGCTTTCGCGGTCATAAGCCCATTCACGCTCGGCATCGGTGTGGTGAATCAGAACCCCCAGTCGCGGACCGTCGCCTGCAGTGGTCCATTCCAGCATGGCGAAATCCCCGTCCGAGTTGCCGCCAGCCAGAATGGGGCGTCTGCCAATCGTGCGTTCGATGTTGATGGGCTTGCCCTCTTTGTCATCGACAAAGGCGATGCCGGGGGCCTTGGTTATGACCGGAGCGCCATCATCTGTTTCATAAGTTGTGTCGGCATACGTGCCCAGAACCTGTTCGGGCGGGATGCCATAGGCATCTTCGGCAAACACGCGCATGAAGTGCAGACCGCCGCCCGAGACAATATAGGTGCGGAATCCTTCATCCCTGAGATAGCGCAGCAGTTCCACCATCGGTTGATAGGTCATCTGATCGTAGGGCAAACCAGTATCCGGGTGACGCGCCGTGTCCAGCCATTCGGCGACGGATGCCTGGAATTCCTTGACACTCACACCGGAATGCGAGGCGTTCAATACTTCGATCAAGGCATCGTGACCGCCCTCTGCGACAGCTTGCAGATCGCCATTTGCCGCAGCTTCCAGCGTTGGGCTGGTTAGGATCGAGGGGTCCGCCTCGGCCAGATCGGCAAGGCGATCCATGGCGAAGGTGAGCTGAAAATAGACCGGCTGTTCGGCCCACAGAGTGCCGTCATTGTCGAACACCGCAACCCGCTCGGCCGGTGTGACATAGACGGCGCCGTTCGGGTCAGTAACTGCCTCGACGAATTCGATGATCCTATCCTTGGACGCGGACGTGCCCCAACTAGGCAGAGGGTCGGCAGACAAGGTCAGCGGAGCCATGACAAGAGCGGCTGAAAGAACTGCATTCCTCATGAGAAATTTCCTTGCTTCAATTGGTAAAGGGCCACCAATGTACGGGCGGCCCTTCGTATTTTGATGGGTTAATTGTTGGTCGGCGAGGACAGCTTCTCCATCACCTGATCCAGGTTGAAGCTGGCAGCCTTTTGGCGTGGCGGGTATTCTTGGAAGGTCTCCAGGAAACCGCCGACATATTGCTGAGCAGGCACCAGGAAATAGGCCCGATCCAGCAGCCAGTCGTAGTAGGTGTTGGACGTCCGGTAAGCGCGCTCATAGGGATCGCGACGCAGGTTCACGATCAGAGGAATGCGCAGCTCGGTCCAGGGTTCGATCCATGCGCGCAGGGTGCCCCACGCCTTCTGCTCAAGGAAGATCAGCTTCCAATCGTCAAAGCGCAATGCGGTCAGATCACCGTCATCCGAGAAATAGAAGATCTCGCGACGCGGGCTTTCCGAGGTTTCACCGGTCAGCAGGGGCAGGATGTTGTAGCCATCCAGATGAACCTTGTAGTCGCGGCCCATACCTGAGGAGTTGTAACCTGCCTTCAGCTTTTCCTTGATGTCCGGATCACCGGCAATAGCAAGGTAAGTCGGCAGCCAATCCATGTGGTGCACGATTTCGTTGGTGACCGATCCGGCCTCAATCTTGCCGGGCCAGCGTACCATCGACGGAACGCGCCATCCGCCTTCCCAGTTGGTGTTCTTCTCACCCCAGAATGGCGTCGAAGCGCCATCCGGCCACGTGTTCATGTGCGGCCCATTGTCGGTGGAATAGTGAACGATGGTGTTGTCGGTGATGCCAAGCTCATCCAGCAAGTCCAGCAGCTGGCCTACATGCATGTCATGTTCGATCATGCCTGCGGTGTATTCATCGGCCACGCGGCCTGCGATATCGTTGGCTTGCGCGCGCATCTCATCCTTCACGTGGGTACGGAAGTGCATCCGAGTGCCATTCCACCAAACATAGAAAGGTTGGCCTTGTTCGTGGGCACGCTTGATGAAGTCGATGGCAGCCGCAACGGTCTCTTCGTCCACTGTCTCCATCCGCTTGCGGGTCAGGGGGCCGGTGTCCTCGATGGTGCCGTCGGCCTTGGACTTAATAACGCCGCGCGGCCCATAGGCTTCGCGGAAGGTGCGGCCATCAGCCAGAACCGCATCGCCGGGATAGTCCTCGTTTTCAGGCTCTTCCTCGGCGTTCAGGTGGTATAGATTGCCGAAAAACTCATCAAATCCATGGTTTGACGGAAGATGCTCATCCTTGTCTCCGAGATGGTTCTTGCCAAATTGACCAGTGACATAGCCGTGGTCCTTCAACAGGCCAGCAATAGTCGGATCTTCGACCTGCATCCCCAGATCAGCACCGGGCAAACCAACTTTGGACAGGCCGGTCCGGTACACCGATTGCCCCATGATGTAGGACGAGCGGCCAGCAGTACAGGATTGCTCACCATAATAGTCGGTGAAAATCATGCCTTCCTTGGCGACGCGGTCGATGTTCGGCGTCTGATACCCCATCAGACCCATCGTATAGGCCGAGATATTGGACTGCCCGATGTCGTCACCCCAAATGACCAGGATGTTGGGTTTCTGGTCCTGTGCCCAGGCGGGAAGTGCCAACGCAACGGCGACGGTAGCCACAGCAATACGACGCAACTCGGTGCGCCACCTGTATGCAATCGAACGTGGTGGTGACATGATATGCTCCTGATCTGTAAGAGTTTGTAGGCCCCAGAGGTGTGAAAGTGTTTTTCGACCGGCAATTTCGGCCAAAACGGATTGTAATAATCGGTCGCATTCTGAACGGCAAACCTTCACCATTCCGGGAATCGAACGCGTTTACACTAGGCGATTTGCCAAATTGAAAACTCATCATATGATGATATTGGAAAATTCTAATGTTTGACAAAACGAATAATATTAAGCTCTTGCAGAAGGTCGGGTGGTTCAGCAAACGCTCGGACGTATTTCGCCGTGACCTGTTGGATTGCGCATCCGCAAGAACTTTCGAGCCTCACGAAGCGCTATACCACCATGGCGACGCAGCAAACGGGATATTTGCCATCCTCAGTGGCGGTGTTCAGGTTACCGCACCGGCGGATGATGGGCAGGAGTTCGTGATACATCGCGAAGGTGCCGGTTTCTGGATCGGGGATCTGGCTTTATTCGCGGACACACCGCGGTTGATCAGCGTCGTCACCACACAAGAGACGCAAGCCTTGTTTTTTCCGCATTCCCGTATTGCTAAACTGGTTCAGGCCAATCCGAATTATGTCCGCGATTTTTACGCGCTGACGCAGGAAAACATGCAGACGGCACTTCGGATAATGGCCAACCTTGCCGTGACCGGCAGTGAAAAACGGTTGGTACTGCGGCTGCTTCATCTGGATGAGGGCAGGTCAAAAACCGACGGTTGGATCGTGGTGTCTCAGGACGAACTGGCCGAGATGATTGCCGTGTCGCAGCCAACGCTGCACCGCAGCCTGCACCGACTTGCGGATTTGGACCTGATCGAACTCGGCTATGGGCGCGTTCGGCTGAAAGACCGGAAGGCTCTGATTGCCAGTTGTCAGACCTGATCAAGGATTCAGTGGCGGAAGAAGCTCTGCCTGTTTTTGGGGGGCGGATGTAAGAGCGTCCAGCGCGGAAATTGCCCCTCTCCAATCCGGTGTTCTGTCGTCTTTATCAGTGGCGTAATACGTAGAGCCAATCTGTTCCAAACGTGCTTCAAGCCCGTTGTGCCCTTGCGGGCTTTCACAGCGTTGCTTCCAGGTTTCAAGCGTAGAATAGGCGGCGTTGAGGTCATGATCATGCAGCGCTTGGCGCAGCTGCGCGAGGGCAGATTCCGGTGATGCGCGGTATGCCTTTTCACGTGCTTCTTTCCAGTTTCGATATCGCGGCATCGACCACCACAAAACGACCAAAGTGACTATCAAGACAGCAGCAGCCCAAAACAGATATCTCATCAATGTACCTGTTGACGGAGGCCCAGACTTCGGCGCGGCCAGTTTCAGTCCAACTGCGTCGACGTCCACGGTTTCAACGGCATTCGTCGTCAGGTTGAACCACTTCAGTGCAACCGCAGGCAGCTGAGTTTCACCTCCATCCTGCGCAAGGTAAACGGTTTCATCAACACGTTGGCCTGACAGGATACCCCGATCCTCGGTCTCGGTGAAGCGTGGTTCTTTGGGATAAGATCGCAACAGAGGGCCCTGATTATCTTGTATTAATTGTGGTATCAGGATCGGACTCGTGCCCGAGATGCGCGCTGTCAGCCGTCGGGTGACCGCATCGCCAGCCTGCATTTCAGTTGGGCCTTCGATTTCCTGCGTCAGTTCAATACCCGTAGCGATAATCAGCGGATTCAGATCACGCGCCCCATCCGGGACCACTGCGTTGATTTCGATCGGTGGCAGCGGGATGGACGCCTGAATCGGATTGTTTGTTTCCGGGTCCGCAAAGGTGACCGTCATGTCCTGAGCGCCAAAGTCTATCGCCCCTGACACCAGCGGATAGATGCGATAGCTCCGCTGAACGCCGGACCATGTTTCGCCGTTTACCGACTCGCTGACAGGTCCCGAGGCACGCTCGGGCAGGCGGACCAGCAGGTTTTCTTGTTCCAGCGCAGGAAAGATCGGAGGGGACGGCATGAAGGTCGGCACCAAAACCTTTACGCGCAAGATGGCCGGTTGTCCGACAATCACATCCTCACTTGGCGCCTCGACTGCGACTTGTGGTTGCGGCGCGGTCGAGTTTTGCGCGAAAGCCCCGCACGACAAAAAAGCAAACAGGAGGAGGAGCAATAATCTCATCGTTCTTGCTCCTGATTTTCCAGACGGAACCGGTTGCGCAAGAAATCCTGCATGTCCGTATCAATCGCACTGATCCATTGGTCTGCCGACAAGGGTTTTGCACCTTCGGTCTGGGCCTGAATGGTCGTGTTTTCCCCGCGACCAGAGTCATTGTCGAACACAGTGTCATCTGCTCCGATCCCGGCTTCTTCACCAGTGTCGGATTGTTCCCGCGTGGTTTCTACATAGTTGAGAATGGCGGTGGCAACCTCGAGATTATGCTGTGCTTCCGGCCAGTTAGGGCGGCGTTCTAACGCCTCTTCAAAAGCAGAAATGGCGGGTCGGTACTCCCGGTTGCGTATGCGAGCCATACCTTCGGCAAAGGCGGCTTCGGGGGTGTTCAGTTCAGCGAAGATGGCCGCGGCTTCCGGGTATTGGCCTGCTTTCAACCGCGCGTAGCCTTCATGGTACGGGTCCTCAAACAGGTCAGCAGCATCTGCATAGCGTTTTTGGTTCATTGCGATTTGGCCTTGCTGATCCGGTGCCAGGAACCAGTCCCGCCAACCTTCTGCGCGCGCGGGGCTCGCGGGCTGTATCAGGAACAGTCCCAACACCGCCCATCGGATCACCCAGCCGCGACGGAACCAGAGCAGCGACAACAACGCCGCAGGCCATGCCAGCATCCACCCCCGATCCTGCCAGTCCAGACGATCATCGTCATCCAGCGCATCCACATAGGCGGTTTGGATCTGCCGCTGCAGCCGCGTGATATCCCTGTCATCATTGGAAAACGTGACCACAACGGTGTTCCCCAGATTTCTCAACTGAACAATCTCGTCTCCGTTCGGGAGCATGGTCAGAAAGAAAACCTGCGTTGTCGCGCTCTGAAATTCGACAAGCTGAGATGGATCGAGATCGTCCAACACAATCAGGACGGCTCCAGGAGTGTCGCTTTCGTCCAATATGCTTTGCGCCAGTGTCAACGCATCAGCCGCGGCATCTCCTTGTTTGGGCATCACAGCAGGGGTCAACCCTTCAAGCAGCGGGCGCAGGATACTTGCGTCTTCGGTCAGGGGTGCCACGCGGTGTGGTGTACCAGCATATGCGATCAGCGCCGTTCGCGCGCCTGCGCGTGTGCTTATGAGGTCGGTGATCTTGTACTTTGCACGCTCCAGCCGCGACGGGGACAGGTCGGCATTCTCCATGCTCTCGGTGACCTTCAAGGCGATAACCAAAGGGGCCGTGTCCGCCACAAGCGGGTTCTGAGCCCGTGACCATGTTGGGCCTGCGGCGGCTATGGCAACCAATGCAGTGGCGATCATGGCAACATCAATGGGATAGATTCGCCGCTTGTCTTCAGCCCCCAGAAGCAGAGCAGTTGCAAGATGCGGAGCCACACCGGATGGCAGTTCGGACTGTCGCGAACGTTTCGGTCGAGTTACCCACCAAAGACCTGCAACTGGTATCAGAAAAAGCAGATAAGCTGCTCTCAGAAAATGAAATTCCGCGAAGGCGTCGATCATGAGAGACTCCTTCGGCGCTTCGTGATGTGCAGACCAGCGCAACTTCCCAGCATCAGCAACAGTACCGCCAACAATGGATAGTGAGCGAGGCTTTCCCGCGGACGGTAGCTTTGAGTTTCTACGATTCTGGGGTTTTGCTCGTCAATGCGCTGGTAGGTCCCGGCAAGCGCAGCCTCATCATTTGCAAAGAAATACTGCCCACCAGTTCGGTCCGCGATGGCTTTCAGGGCTTCCAGATCTACGCGGTCCTCGCCAGACGCATCGGGATCACCGACGCCGATGGTGTAGATAACGACGCCCTTGTCCGCTGCTACGGCGGAGGCATTGGTAGGTGTCATCCGGCTGGACGTATCCGCCCCGTCGCTAAGAACGATCATCAGGCGCTGATCGACATCGCTGGAGTCAAATGTGCGGATACCAAGGCCGATTGCGTCGCCCAAAGCGGTGTTCGGTCCCGCCATTCCAACTTGAGTTTGGTCCAGGAACCCATTCAAACTATTCAGGTCTTCTGTAAATGGTGCCTGAACAAAAGCACGGGTGCCAAAGATGATCAGCGCCATCCTGTCACCCTGACGTTCGGCAATGAACGTGCGCATTACATCTTTGACCGCCGCCAGCCGTTGTTTGGGCGTTCCGTCGGTAGACTGGAAATCGCGTTGGTTCATCGAACCCGAAATATCGAGTGCCAGCACCACATCTCGGGCGGATTTTTCGATGATGATCGGATCGGCCAGTTTTTCCGGGCGGGCCAGGGTCGTCACCAGCATCAGCCAAATCAGAATAACGACAGTAGTCTGAAGCATCGGTCGTTGTGCGATGACTGATCCGGACTTGGGCTCAACCCCAGCCGCCTTGGCGACATGGCGGAAAAACGGGATGCGGATTGAATTGGCCTTTTCCCGGTGCGGCGGCGTTAACCAGTAGACCAGAAGTGGCAAAGGTAAAAACAAAAATGCCCAAGGGGCGGCAAAAGAGATCATCCATGCCTCCTCTGCGCTTTGTGGGTCCGGATCCAGACCCGCGCGAACGTGGCGACCTTTGGATTGGGAGGGCTGGATCTGTAGGGCGCCTCAAGGAGGGCTTTGGATTCATTTGAAGAAATCGTAATATTATTAGAGGATTGTTTGAGAAAGGTGATCCACTCAGAGCCATGGAGACTTGCGACCTGATCGCGCGGAAAGGCAGCGAGCGCGGTGCGTCGCAGGATTTCTGCGATCTTGGCGACGTCATTGTCGGCAGCGTGCAGATCGGCAAGCGCGGATCGACGGTAGGCATTGGTCATACGATGCCGCCGGTAGATGTAAAAACCGCAAGCGACCGTCGTCGCCAGCAGCAATGCCAGGACTGCCCAGCCCCAAGTCTGCGGTGTCATCGGCATTGGCGCGGGCGCTGGAGCGGGTTTCAGCAAGTCCAACAACTCAACAAGTGATTTACCTTCGGTATCGACGCTCATTTTTGCCCCCCGTGATGACCGAACTGCCGCAGCAATTGATCCAGGGCCGGTTCTGCGGTGGTCAGCGGGACAATTGGAAAGCCATAGCGGCGCGACCACTGGCGGAGGTGTGCCAACCTGTTTTCCAACGCCGCCCTGATGCGTTTCGACAAATCCGGTTCCGAGCTGTCGAGTTCAATTTGTGCGTCTCCGTCCGAGACGGTCATGCGTAGCCCTGGGATTAGCTCATGCGAACTTGGATCGTAAATATTGAACAAAATCAGGTCGTTTGACAGAGCAAGCCGTCTTAGCAAGCTTTCCGAGTCTTCATTCAGACCGTCAAAATCCGAAAACACGCATATCAGGGCATTGGTATGCGCGATCCGGGCGGCTTGTTTCAGGACGTCGTTCAGCGAAACGGTCGGTTCTGGGCTCAGCGTTGCGTTCAGGCTGCAATTCAGCCCTGCGACCGACGACAGGAACCGCTTCAACGCGGCGGGACGACGCTGAGGGCGGTGCTCGGCCAGATCCGTGTCGCCAAAGACAATCCCGCCGACGCGGTCGCCTTGGCCCAGAACGCGATGGGCGGCGATAGCAGCAGCCTCGGCAGCAACGACGGATTTCATGTAAACCTCGGTGCCGAAAAACATCGAAATACGCTGATCGACTAACAAGAGGGCAGGGCGATCCCGTTCTTCCGTATAGACCCTAACATGGGGTTTTCCGGTGCGGGCGGTCACTTTCCAGTCGATTGTCCGGATGTCATCGCCGGGCAGATAGGTGCGGAGTTCTTCAAAGTTCAATCCGCGCCCGCGCAGGCGCGAAGCGTGGCGGCCATTGAGGATTGAGCGCGCCGGTTGTCGCGGCAACAGGCTGATAGCGCGCGATCTGGCACCCAGGCGCAGCAGATGGTCCGCATCTACATGGATGCGTGGGTCGTCGGGATATGTGGCGGTTTGGGCCACGGGGCTCTCTTTCCGAACACTCAGGGCAGCGCGACGAGGCGCAGGATTTCTGCAATCACGTCGTCTGCCGATTTTGCGTTGCCCTGGGCCTCAAAGCTGAGCGTGATGCGGTGGCGAAAGACGTCATGCGCGATGGCACGAATATCGGCGGGGTCCACGTAGTCACGCTGGTTCATCCACGCGTGGGCACGCCCGCATTTGTCCAATGCCAGCGATGCACGCGGGCTGGCACCGATTTCGATCCAGTTGTCAAGCTCTTCGCTGTACTTCCCGGGCGTTCGGGTTGCTTGCACGAGGTCGGCCATATATCGATCCATGGCGTCGGATACGTGGATCTGCCCGATCTCTGACCGCGCCTGAAATACGGCGTCCTGCGGGATTGGCGTCGGCATCTCGCCCGTCGCATCGGACCCTGCGGCGATGTCTTCACCCCGCACCAGACGGATCACTTCGACTTCGTCCTCTACTGGAGGATAGGTAATCTGCACGTGCATCAGAAACCGGTCCATTTGTGCCTCTGGTAAGGGATAGGTGCCCTCCTGCTCGATCGGGTTTTGCGTTGCCATCACGATGAACAACGGCTCCATTTTATGGGTGGTGCCCGAGACGGTGACCTGCCTTTCCTCCATCGCTTCCAGCAAAGCCGCCTGCACCTTGGCCGGGGCACGGTTGATCTCATCCGCCAAAACGAGGTTGGCAAAGATCGGGCCGGGGTCGAACCGGAACGTGCCGCCGTCATCGGTTTGCTGGTATACTTCGGTTCCGGTCACGTCTGAGGGTAGCAGGTCGGGCGTAAACTGTATCCGGCTGAAGTCGGCGTCCAGATTGCGCGCCATGGCTTTGACGGCGCGGGTTTTTGCCAGACCGGGCAGGCCCTCGATCAAAAGGTTGCCGTTTGCCAGCAGGCCGATGAGCAGCCGGTCTATCACCTCGGTCTGGCCGATAATCGCCTGCCCCATGCGGGTTTTAAGATCATGTATCTGATTAAGTGCATTCATTAATTTGGTCCAATCGTGGCCGGAAGTCCGGAAGGACATGGCAGGATACGCCGGGGCGGGATGATCTGGAATGTGCAGTAATGATCGGAGGTTACCAGTCTTACCGTGTCCGATCCACCATCAAATCCGTTCCGCGATATGTTCCAGATCGGCGCGCAGCTCGGGGCGAATTTCCCCATGGTTCGGGTCGTCGCGCAGCGTTTCGACCCAATGACGCGGCGTTTGCTTTCCGGCTGCACGGTTCCACGTCAGTTGACCAAGCACGGATTGCGCCTCGGTGTTGAGAAAGTTGGGCATGACGATCCCGTTCAGGGTCGCCCAAACTCCGGTCCAAAGCCGCGCAACGGACCAGGGGTTGTAGCCTCCGCCGCCCAGAACCAGAAGGCGAGGGGCCATGTCGCGCAGAGAGGCAACGGCGCGCCAATGGGCGTTGTTGGACAGGGTCAGCCGGGATAACGGGTCCTCGGCCACCGCATCGGCGCCGCATTGCAACACAATTGCCTCGGGGTGAAAAGATGCCGTCGCGGGCAGGATCAACTGGTCGAGGATTGTGTTGAACTCATCATCATTGAGGTTGCGCGCGACGGGCAGGTTAAATGCTGCCCCGCCTGCATCGTCGTCCAATGTTCCGCTGAAGGGCCACCGGGCGCCTTCATGCACCGAGATCATTCGCACCTTTGTTGATCCGCGAAAAGCCGCTTCAACTCCGTCACAGTGATGCGCGTCGATATCGACATAGACAATACGATCAAGCCCGGCGTTCAACAGAGTCAGGATCGCCAGCACCGGATCGTTCAGATAGCAGAACCCGTTTGCCCGGTTCGCAAGTCCATGATGCGTACCACCTGCCGGGCTAAAGACAATGCCGCAATCCCGGATCAGTTCGGCCCCCAGCATTGATCCTCCGGCAGCGGTGGCTGGGCGGCGATACATCTCGGGGAATACAGGGTTTGACAGGGTGCCCAGCGCGTATTTCTCCCGTGTATTGTCGGACACCGCCTGGTCCTGTTCGGCCTGTTGCAGGGCTGCGATATAGTCCGGCGTGTGAAATGCCATTAGTGCCGAGGGTTTCGCGCAGGGGCTGACGCGATAGTTCGCGGATGACAACCAACCCTGGGCCCGGCACAGGTCGATGACGGTCGAGACACGCGGAATGGCCAGAGGGTGTTTCGAACCATAGGTCGAGCTGCGATAGATTTCTGAACCGATGAACAGGGGGCGTTTCATCGTCTAACTTGCATTTTGCGCGGCGCTCTCTTCCCCCAGCCTGCCATCAAGTGACATCAGGATCGCAACCGGGCGCAGCGCGGGAATATGGCTGAAGACGATCAGGATGCAGACGGTCAGGGGGACGCTCAGGAAGGCTCCGATCAGCCCCCAGATCGTGGTCCAGAACATCAGCGCCAGAATGACCAGAAAAGTGGACATGTTCAGAGACCGGCCCAGCAAGGCGGGGTCGAGAAAATTGCCGATCAGGAACTGTATCGTTCCGCAGCCCAGAACGATGATCAGGAACGGGCCGACGCTGTCGAACTGAACCAGCGAAATCATCGACGGGAAAATGACTGCAATGATCGATCCGATAGAGGGAATAAAATTCAGCGCGAAAGTCAGCACGGCCCAGGTCTCGGCAAACTCGAGCCCCAGCACCTTGAACACCGAATAGCTGATGCCAGCCGTGATCAGGCTGATCATGGTTTTCACCCCGACATAACGTTGCAGGCTGAACGTGATGGCATCCAGTATCGAGGCGAACTCGATACCTGTTTTCGGATCACCTGCGGCCAATTGGATTTTTTTGCGGAAGGCCAGCCGCTCGGCCATAAGGAAGGCGACGTAAAGGCTGATCAGAAAGAACTGGTTCAGCAGGGAAGTCGCGCTGCCCAGCAGAATGCGCGCAACATAGGACATGTCTATATTGATCAGGTTGTCGCGGATAAACTTGGTTACATCATTGCCCACCAACCCAGTGACGCGGTTTACCGCATCGTCGAATTGGTTTTCATAGGTGCCAATCGTGCGGGCAAACTGAGTGGCCTGACTGCCCAGAATATACATGATCACGAACAAACCGGCTAAAACCACAGTGACGCCTGCGACGTTGGCCAGCCAGACAGGCATGCGGGTCAGGGCGATTATCCGGTCGCTGAGCGCGATGATCAGGACATTGATCAGCAGGGCCATCGTCAGCGGGATCAGGAATGCGGCGCCGGCGTATAACCCCAGCACTACGAGTGTCGTCACAATCGACACATCCCGAACAACCGACAGCTTGAGCTTCGTCGGCGTAGCGGTTTCGTCTTTGTCCGGTGTCATGCGGTAGCTCATCCTGAGAATTGCACTTGTGTATGATCCTGCACAGCAGGGCCGGATTATGCAA
This sequence comes from Ruegeria sp. BF7, assembly GCF_056538605.1. Lineage (NCBI taxonomy): Bacteria > Pseudomonadati > Pseudomonadota > Alphaproteobacteria > Rhodobacterales > Roseobacteraceae > Ruegeria > Ruegeria sp. BF7. Next base: position 507,945 of record NZ_JBQFTM010000001.1, read on the forward strand.
TGCGCCCAGATGTTTGTCAGAGAATATTTGCGCAGCGGACAGATTTGCCGGTTCAGTGGCTGGGGCAAGCGGGTTAGGCTTCGGGAATGAATGCACGCGTGATTCCTTACTTTGGTCGGCCCATTCAGGCGCTTTGGGTGGCTGTAACTCGTTTCGACGCCAAGAACGGCTTTGTCATGAGCAGCCACGTGGCCATGTCGCTGATGTTGGCGCTGTTTCCCTTTGCCCTATTCACTGTTGCGTTGGCAGGTTCACTGTCGCAGGACTATGTCACCAACGAATTGATCGATTTGATTTTCGGCGCATGGCCCAAGGATGTGGCAGGGCCGATCGTGGCCGAACTGCGCTCGGTTCTTTCCGAGTCAGGATCTGGTGTGATTACGCTGGGCGGTCTGCTGGCGGTGTTCTTTGCCTCGAACGGGGTGATGGCAGTGCGCAAGGCGATGAACCAGGCCTATCATGATTTTGACAGCTGGCCGTTCTGGAAAACCCGGCTGCTTTGTTTTGGGTTGGTGATCGGTGGCGGCCTCACCATCATGATCATTGCTGCGGTCGAGGTCATCCTGCCGGTCTACACGCAACTGGTTTCGGAAAAGACCGATGTGAACGTATCCGAGTGGTTGTCGGTCGATCGCCTGCGCTGGACCTTCACGGTGGGTGTTCCGGTGGGCGTGGTGGTGCTGGCGCATCTGGTCCTTCCGACCGGGCGTCATAGATTGCGTCAGATCCTGCCGGGCGTGTTGTTGACGCTGGCCTTGTGGGCAGCAGGAGGATGGGGCTTTTCGGTCTATATTGCGCAGTTTGCCTCATACAGCGCCACCTACGCGGGCTTGGCCGGAGCCATGGCGGCACTGATCTTTCTCTATCTTTGCGCTGCCATCCTGATCCTTGGGGCAGAATATAACGGAGCCTTGATGGACCTGCAGAACGATGCCGACGGACTTGAAACGTGAGAGCCGCGTTTCTTATCTGGATGTTTCTGCCAGCTGTCGCTTTTGCGCAAGGGCCGAACTATGTGGGCTCGGATCAATGCATCGAATGCCACACCTCCGAGGCCGAAGCGTGGGCGGCATCCCATCACGCGCTGGCTTGGACCGAGGTCGCGGCCGGGCATGTGGCGGCGGATTTTGACGAAGCCCGGTTTGATCACGACGGCATGGCGGTCGAGTTCAGCGTGAACAACGATGGCCTGCGGGCCAAGGTGACCGAGAAGGACGGCGTCGCAACTGAATATGGTGTGCATTCGGTCGTGGGTGTCGAGCCCCTGCAGCAATACCTGTTCGAAACCGAGCCCGGCCGGTTGCAGAGTTTCGATGTCGTCTGGGATACCGAGGCTCAGAACTGGTACCACCTCTATCCCGATCAGGACTTGCCGCCGGATGACGGGTTGCACTGGACCGGTCCCTACAAGAACTGGAATGCTCGCTGCGCCGAATGCCACGCCACCGGGTTTGAAAAGGACTATGACGCGCAGTCCCGCAGCTACGCCTCAACGCAGTCCGAAATTGGGGTCGGGTGCGAGGCATGCCACGGTCCCGGATCGGCGCATATCGACTGGACGCAAGGCCAGACACTCGCCGCTGATCTGAGCGAGTTTGGTTTCACCATGAATTGGGGCAGGGGCCGGACTGAGGCCGAAATTCAACAATGCGCCGGATGCCATTCCCGACGCGAGGCGCATGGCGACGGCAACCCGATTCCCGGAACGCCCTATCACGACGCTTATAACCTAGCGGTGCTGCGTCCGGGTCTTTATCACCCCGATGGCCAGATTCTGGATGAGGTCTATGTTTATGGCTCGTTCCTGCAATCCAAGATGTATGCGCAGGGCGTCGGGTGCATGAACTGCCACGATCCACATAGTGCTGGGTTGAAGGCGGAGGGCAACGGAGTTTGCACGCAATGCCACTCACCAGCGGGCAATCCTGACTTTCCATCCCTGACCGCCAAGGACTACGACACGCCCGCGCATCATCACCACCCGGAAGACAGCGCAGGCGCGCAGTGCAAATCCTGCCACATGATCGAGCGCACATACATGGGTGTCGACGGGCGGCGCGATCACAGCTTTCGCATTCCGCGCCCGGATCTCGGGCTTGGTGAAGATGCCTGCACTGATTGTCATCAGACCGAGGATCAGGATTGGGCCGCGCAGCGGATAGAGGAGTGGTTTCCGGTGTCCGCTCATCGTGCGCCACACTATGGAACGGTGTTTCAGTCAGCCCTGGACGGTCGCGCGGAAGGGCCGGGTGCTTTAATTGCGATTGCGATGGATTCGTCTCAGCCGGGCATTGCCCGCGCCACGGCGGCCTATCTGCTGCAAACCTTCGGCTCGCCAGGTGTTGCGGACGAAGCGGCGGCATTGTTGTCCGACACGGATCCGCTGGTGCGTGCAAATGCGGTGGTATTGCAACGTCAGGCCGCCTTGCCGGATCGGGTTCAGCGTCTCGAACCCTTGCTGTCTGATCCATTGCGCAATGTCCGTATCTCAGCCGCCAAAGAGTTCTTGAACATCCCCGGCCAAGCCCTGACCCCGGAACAGCAGGCTCGGGTGGCCAAGGGTATGGAAGAATGGCAGGGCACTATTGCTAACCGGCTGGACTTTCCCGAAACACACCTTGTACTGGGCGGTATGGCTCTGACCTTCCGCAACGCCCCGGCCGCCGAACGCGCCTTTCGAGAGGTCGTCACGCTGGACCCGCAACGGGCCGAAGCTTGGCCCATGCTGGTCCAACTGGCACAGATCAACCGCGGTCCGGATGCCGCGCGGGACGTGCTACAAGAGGGACTGGCTGTTTTGCCGAACGATCCGGAGCTGCAACAACTCAAGGCGCAATTAGCCCCGTGAAACGGCACGGCTTGGCCCGGTTTAGGTCACGATCCCGGCAAAATTGGGCGTTAACCGTGAGAAAGGCAGAAACCCAGCCACGCCCACAGGTGACCCATGCCGGAAAAACCGGTCCACACATCGCAGTTGCAAAACCCTTTGTCCCCGGATCAAAGGATAGCCGATCTGCAGGCCAGAAAGCCGGAATATATCAACCATGGTCAGGCGTTGTTGCTGCAACAAACCGCCGCCGCGTCACTGCGCGAGCAGTTTCTGACCGGCGACCGTATCTGGCTTGACGACTGAGGTCAGCCCCGGAACCCCGTGGCGACCACGAATTTCTCGGAACTGTCAGAGCGCGACGCAGGCGGTTTTACGTTTGCCACCTTCTCGAACTTCTGTTTCAACAACTTCTGCAGATCGCCCTCGGCGCCTCCGGCCAGAACCTTGGCAACGAATGTGCCGCCTTCATCCAGAACGTCAAAAGCGAAATAGGCCGCGGTTTCGCACAGGGCCATTATGCGCAAGTGATCGGTCTGTTTATGCCCGGATGAGGCCGCGGCCATATCGGACATCACCACATCAGCCTTACCGCCCAGCCAGTCTTTGACCTTCTGGTCGGCGTCGTCCTCCATGAAATCCAGAACATGGGTGTCCGCACCGGCGACGGGCTCGATCTCTTGCAAGTCAATGCCCAGCACGGTGCCGACCCGTTTACCCGACCGTTCACCCAGCGCGTTGACACGTTTGACGGCCACCTGACACCAGCCGCCGGGCGCGCAGCCCAGATCGACGACGCGTGCGCCTGGGACGAGAAAGCGGAATTTATCGTCCAGTTCCAAAATCTTAAACGCCGCGCGCCCGCGATAGCCCTCGGCTTGCGCGCGTTTCACATACGGGTCGTTCAACTGTCGCTCAAGCCAGCGGGTCGAGCTGAGCTTGCGCCCGCGCGCCGTCTTTACTTTGACCTTCAGGTCGCGTTGCCCACGGCCTGAGTTGTTTTTTCCGCTCGGCGTTTTTGCCATGCGCTGGTTCTCCTGAAAGGTTCCCGTTCAATACCGGCTTGGCCAATGTGTATCAAGACGCTGTCGTTGCGGGCTGTCGAAGAGCCAGATCTGGCCAGGGGGACGAAACTCCAAAGATGTACCAGCCCAAGGCATCTACAGCTTTGACAGTCCACGGTGCACCTCGCGCGTCCTCTTGTACAAAGCCTCGCAGCAATTCATGTGCATCCACCACCTGGTCATCGGGCACAGCAATTTGAATGCCACCAATGGCCAAAGAGTAGTGGGGGAGCATGGTCGCAGTATGAAAGCTGGGGCAGAAAACATCAAATCCCGCAGCTTCCAATGTACATATTGTGGTTGCAGCCGTGGCATAACGATAGGCAATCGCAATCGTTGAGATGCTCATACACCTGTGTCCGAAATCAGAATGGTCCGTCTTCCAATACGCCGTCCGCGCTCATCTGCGCATAAAGCAGACCTTCGCGAAGTCCCCGGTCCGCCACGGAAAGGCGGTCGGTGGGCCAGCAGCGGAGCAATGCCTGCAAAATGGCTGAGCCGGACATGATTAGGGCTTGCCGGTCATCGCCGATCCGCGGATCACGCCGCCGTCCCAGTGGGCCGAGTTCCAAGTATCCTCGTATGACTTTGTCGATCTGATCGCTGGTCATACGCAAACCATCCACCTTGGTTCGGTCATAACGCTTTAGTCCCAGATGAGAGGCCGCCACGGTAGTCACGGTGCCGCTGGTTCCGACGATCTGGAACCCTTCGCGGGCTTGCTCATCCTTGTAGGGGGCGAAGTCGGCCAAGTTTTCTTCGAAAAACCAGCTCATCAGTGCAAAGCGTGCCGAATCGTCTTCGACATCGTGGAACTGGTCGCGCAGCGTCGCGACACCCAGCGGCACGCTGATCCAGTCCACCACCTTGGCCGCTGGAAAGGGGCTGTCAGCGGTGTGAAACCCATTGTGCAGGCGCATGATCGCGGCAGGGCGGTCGCGGCGCGGCACCGATGAGATGTCGATCCACACCAGTTCGGTCGAGCCGCCGCCAATATCCACGACCAGCAACTGTTCCGTTTTGGTCGACACCAGTGGCGCGCAGGAGATCACGGCCAAACGCGCCTCTTCCTCGGGCTGGATGATCTCCAGTGTCAGGCCGGTCTCGCGCTTCACCTGCCGGATGAAATCACGCGAGTTTTTCGCGCGCCGACAGGCCTCGGTTGCGATCAACCGCATCCGTTTGACCTTGTTGCGTTTCAGCTTTTGCTGGCAGATGCGCAGTGCCTGAACGGTACGCGCCATTGAGGCCCGGGACAGCCGCCCGGTCCGTTCCAAGCCCGCGCCCAACTGCACGGATTTGGAGAAGCTATCCACCACATGAAACCCGCTGCCCTTTGGCTGGGCTATCAACATGCGGCAGCTATTAGTTCCCAGATCCAGAGCCGCATATAAAGCATCTGGATCGGGTCTTGCCGGCGCGGGGCTTTCGACCGCCTTCGGGAACGCGCCCGCACCTTTGGGACGCTTGGGCGCCATCTTAAACGCCCTCCGATTTTCGAGTTACCCCGACCATAGGTCGGGCGATTGTTTCGTGCAAGACGCTCATTAAAGTGATGAGTATTTTGATGTGCGCGTTTGCGTCGGAATCCAGTACAAGCGCCGTATCCCATCGTGGGCGAAAACGTCGCTTGAAATACGCCTAGTGTCGAAAACCGACCGACTTGCCCCCACATAGACGTTTAGAACCGGTCCATCTGGTTAGGAGGAATCAAAAGCAATGCCTGACGTCACCATTGTATACTGGCGCGATATTCCCGCTCAGGTCATCGTCGGCAAAGGCCGTCGTGGCGCAAAGCGGCAATTGGAGGAACGGTTCGAGCAAGCCATCGACCGCGCGGCCATGAAGGTGAACGCCAAGGACAGCGATGCCTATCTGGCCGAGTGGCGCAAAGCCGAACCTTTTGCAGCTGAGGGCGACCCGTCCGAGATTGCCGAGGCCGAAGCCGTGCGTCTGGAAACGGAATACGATCAGGATCGCATTAAGGCCCTGATCGCCAATGACGGTTGGGCTTAAGCCCCAGATCTAAATGGGAGGCCGCTATGGCTTTGCTGAACTTCAAGAAACGTGATGCGGTCGAAAAGGCCCCGGTTAACCCCACCGTCGAAGCCTTTCTGCAGGGCTATTCGGTTGAGGTGATGCCACGTACCGCCGAGAAAGTCGATGACTTCCGCGCGTTGCTGCCCGAAGGCACCCGCGTCTACATCGCCCATATCGAGGGCACCCCGATCGAGGACATGGTCAAGACCGCCAAGCGGATCGCGGCCGAAGGCTATCCGGTCATGCCGCACTTCCCGTCACGGATCATCAAGGACGCGGCAACCCTGGAGAACTGGATCTCGATGTATCAGGGCGAAGCGGGCGTCGACCAAGCGCTGCTGCTGGCTGGAGGTGTCGCCAAGCCGCACGGCGCGTTCGACAGCTCGATGCAACTGCTGGAGACCGGCCTGTTCGACAAGGCGGGCTTCAAGCGCCTGCACGTTGCTGGTCACCCCGAGGGCAACAAGGACATCGATCCGGATGGTTCGACCAAGAACGTTGACGACGCGCTGCGCTGGAAACAGAAGTTCTCGGAAACCACCGATGCGGAAATGGCGCTGGCGACTCAGTTCGCATTTGACGCCAAGCCGATCATTGCGTGGGCGGACGGTCTGAAAGAGGCGGGAATCGATCTGCCGATCCATATCGGTATCGCGGGCCCGGCCAAGCTACAGACCCTGATCAAGTTCGCCGTCGCTTGCGGTGTTGGCCCGTCGCTGAAGGTTCTGCAGAAGCGCGCCATGGACGTGTCCAAGCTGCTGCTGCCCTACGAGCCGATGGATGTTGTCACCGAACTGGCCAACCACAAGGCGGCCAATCCGGATTTCAACATCACCAACGTGCATTTCTTCCCGCTTGGCGGTATCAAGACCAACGCCAACTGGGCAATCGAAAACGGCGGCGCCTCGGCAAAGCCTGTAAACTCCTAAGGAACGGACATGACCCGTACAGTCGTAGAATCAAAAACAAAAACCGCCGTTCTGGGCTTTGACGAACCGTTCTGCGTGATCGGTGAGCGGATCAACCCCACCGGTCGCAAGAAGCTGGCCGCTGAACTGGAAGCAGGCGATTTCTCGACCGTCGAGAAAGACGCCATTGCTCAGGTCGCGGCTGGCGCAACCGTTCTGGATATCAACGCGGGCGTTGTCTACAACTCGAACCCCAACCCGAACGAGACCGAGCCGCCGCTGATGACCAAGATCGTCGAGCTGGTTCAGGGTCTGGTTGAAGTCCCGCTGTGCATCGACTCGTCGGTTCCGGGTGCGCTGGAAGCCGGTCTTGAGGCCGCCGAAGGCCGCCCGCTTCTGAACTCGGTCACAGGCGAAGAAGATCGTCTGGAACTGGTTCTGCCGCTGGTCAAGAAATACAACGTTCCTGTTGTTGCGATCTCGAACGACGACACCGGCATCTCGGAAGACCCAGATGTTCGTTTCGAAGTAGCCCGCAAGATCGTTGAACGTGCCGCCGATTTCGGCATCCCCGCGCATGATATCGTAGTCGACCCGCTGGTGATGCCGATCGGTGCAATGGCAACTGCAGGCCAGCAGGTGTTTGCTCTGGTCCGCCGTCTGCGCGAGGAACTGGGCGTGAACACCACCTGCGGCGCGTCCAACGTCTCGTTCGGTCTGCCGAACCGCCACGGCATCAACAACGCCTTTCTGCCGATGGCTATGGGTGCTGGCATGACTTCGGCGATCATGAACCCGGTGGCTCTGCCGGTGACGCAGAAGAAGATTGCCGAGAAGAAAGAGGCCGTGGCTGCTGCTGGTATCATCCTGCCCGACGGCATGGACGACGAGGCATTCGTTCAGATGTTCGGTCTGGGCTCGACATTGCCCCGCGCTGGTAAGGAAATGGAGGCCATCCGCGCCGCCAACTTGCTGACCAACAACGATCCGCATGGCGGTGAGTGGATCAAGTTCAACAAATCGCCTGAAGAGGCCGGTGCCGCAGGCGGTCGTCGCGGAGGTGGCCGTCGCCGTCGCGCTTGATCTCAACATCAATGTGATCAAAGGCCGGGCCATTTGCCCGGCCTTTTTCATTTTGACCCTGATCAATGCCGGGTATTGTCGGGCTTGCGACAATGGCACGACCCCAGCAGCAAAAACCAGGTGTTTTCATGAGCAAACATTACCCCCCGAAATTGGCGGATGTAGACCTGAGCAAACGTCTGAGCAAGCATGACTATTTCGAAAAACTTGTCGATCTTCAGGCGCAGCTGGCGCTGATTCAGCAGGCGTTTCTGTTTCACGGCGTGAAGGGCGTGCTTGTTTTTGAGGGTTGGGATGCCGCAGGCAAGGGCGGTACGATCCGCCGGATCAGCCAGGCGCTGGACCCGCGCAGTTTCAAGGTCTGGCCTATTGGTGCGCCGCGCAACTATTACCTGAACCGACACTACCTGCTGCGGTTCTGGGAAAGACTGCCCCCCGAAGGCGCCATCTCGGCCTTTGACCGCAGTTGGTACGGCCGGGTGCTGGTCGAGCGGCTTGAAAAGTTCACACCGGAAGAGCGTTGGCGGGCCGCCTATCGTGAGATCAACGACTTCGAGCGGATGCTGGCGGACGACGGCACCCGGATCGTAAAGCTGTTTTTCCACATCTCTCCGGACGAGCAGATGGCGCGTTTCACCGAGCGTTTGCGCAACCCGGTGAAGCGGTGGAAACTCACCTATGAAGATTTTCGCAACCGAGAGAGGTGGGCAGAGGCTGAAGTAGCGGTGGATGAGATGCTGGCACGGACTTCGACCGAAATTGCGCCATGGCATGTTGTGCCGGCAAACAACAAAAAATACGCTAGAATCAGTGCAATGAAGGCAATTGTTGAGGCCTTTTCCAGAGGCATTGATCTCAGTCCCCAGCATCTGGACAAAAAAACTCTGGACGCAGCCTGCGAAGCCTTGGATGTTGACCAGTCCCTGATCGACAGCCTGCGCGCCCGGACCGAGTAATTTCGGACCGCTGCTGAAACGCGCTTGAAGTCGCTCGGTGGGCAGTGTTATCCAGCCCTACGCCGCGGGTATGATGTAATGGTAGCCTGTCAGCTTCCCAAGCTGAACGCGCGGGTTCGATTCCCGCTACCCGCTCCAATCACTCGGATCGGCGTGCCTGAAACAGGTTTATGACTGCCGGGATGCAGGTTTCCGTTCCGATTTGCAGGCGATTGAACTCTGCGACAACGTCTTTCTGGATGGCCTGAACGTCCTGCTCATCCCCATCGAAATGCGCGATGACCCGAGCGGCCGGCCCGACGCGTGTACACAATATTGCAGTGCCTTCAACGCCGTTGACGCCCTGCAGTTTCAAAGGGATGCCCTCGGCCTTCACATCAGACAATCCGGCCTGAACCATCATTCCCTTGACATGGTCAAGGTCGTGGAATGCAAGGGGACCAGGTGCATAGCGGTCCACGCGCGGAGGCTGACCCAATCGTTTGACGGCTGCGATATGAGGCACGCGGAACCATGGGTTCTCGGCCAGAGGGCCCCATGCCGCGAAAGTCATTTGAGCACCGGGTTTTAGCGCCTTGGCGATATTGGAGAATGCGGCCACGGAATCGCTGAAGAACATGACACCGAACCGCGAGATCGCCGCATCCATCTGATCGGGGTCGAAGCTATGTGTCTGCGCGTCTGCATACTGGAACTGAATGTTGTCCAGCCCGTCTTCGGCAGCGCGTGTTGCAGCGCGATCCAGAAAGGGTTGAGAGATATCGACAGCCAGTACACGCCCGTCCGGCCCGACCTGCCGGGCTGCGGCAAGGGTGCTGACACCCGTGCCGCAACCGATATCCAGAACCTTCATTCCGGCAGACAGATCAGCCTTGTTCAGAACCAGATCCAGAACAGGCGCAAAGGCATGGTCTAACTGATCTTCATAGGTCAGCCATTTGGTGCCGTTATCAGACCGGCCCCAATACTCGGCCTGTTCTTCGTTTGCTGACGTCATTATTGCCCCCGTGGTTGGGGCGACTATGACCTCCTGCGGCGACGGCGGCCAGACTTTTCCTCATCTCCGCCGGTGTTGAACGAGGGCGCGGGCAGGGTGACCACCTGCGCCAGTTCCGGGAAGGGGTCGGTTTTGTGCGGAATCGCGTTTGCGGCGACGAAATGATCCTGGAACTTGGGCTCGATGGCGGTTTCGACCTTGGTGATCTCGCGCACGACGCGTTCAATCTCGGTCCGGGCTCCGATGTTGCACAGAGCGATCCGCGCACCGGTGCCAGCAGCGTTACCCGCACTGGACACCTTGTCCAGTGGCGCATCGGGGATCATACCCAGAACCATCGCATGTTTGGTTGAGATATGGGCCCCGAAAGCACCGGCTAGGACAACGCGATCGACTTTATCGACCTCCATAACGTCCATCAGCAGCCGTGCACCGGCGTATAGCGCGGATTTGGCCAGTTGGATGGCGCGGATGTCGCCTTGGGTCACGGTAATGCGCGGGCCACCCTCGGCGCTGGCATCGTGGATCAGATAGGCGTGGGTTCGGCCTTCGGGAACGCAGCGCACGGTACCGGTTTGCGCGGCCGAGCCGATCAGGCCACTTTCGTCCAACAGCCCGGCGATGCGCATCTCGGCCACGGCCTCGATAATGCCGGAACCGCAAATGCCGGTGATGCCAGTGGTGGCAACGTCCTGATCGAAGCCTTCCTCGTCGGACCACTTGTCGGACCCGATCACACGGAAGCGGGGTTCCTTGGTCACAGGGTCGATCTCGATCCGCTCAATCGCACCAGGTGCGGCACGCTGACCGGAACTGATCTGGGCGCCTTCGAATGCCGGACCAGTAGGCGAGGAGCAGGCCAGAACCCGGCTCTTGTTGCCCAGCAGGATTTCGGCGTTGGTACCCACGTCCACGATCAGCACGAGGTCTTCGGATTTGCCCGGCTCTTCCGACAACGCAACGGCGGCGCAGTCGGCCCCAACGTGACCCGCAATACAAGGCAGGATATAGATCTGCGCGCGCGGGTTCATTTTGTTCAGGTCCATCTCACGCGCGGGCAGAGAGATGCTTTCCGAGGTTGCCAGTGCAAACGGTGCCTGGCCCAGTTCGACCGGGTCCAAACCCAGCAGCAGGTGGTGCATGACCGGGTTACAGACGAAAACGGTCTCAACGATCAGCGCAGCGTCGATCCCGGCTTCCTCGGCGATAGAAACAGTCAGGTCGTTGATCGCTTCGCGCACGGCCCGGGTCATTTCCTGATCACCGCCGGGGTTCATCATCGCGTATGAGACGCGGCTCATGAGGTCTTCGCCGAAGCGGATTTGCGGGTTCATCAGGCCCGAGGACGCCTTGACCTGACCAGTTTCCAGATCGGTCAGGTGCGCAGCGACGGTGGTCGAGCCGAGGTCGATCGCCAGACCGTACAGCCCGTGTTCATGCAAGCCGGGCCAGATTTCGACGATCCGAGCAACTTCATCCTTATGGCCTTTGTGAACGGCCACGGTGACCTCCCATTTGCCCTTACGCAGCACAGGTTGCAGCTTGGACATCAGCGACAGATCGGCGGTGACGGTCTCGATGTTCCACTGTTGGCGGAGGGCGCGTTCCAGACGTTCCAGATCGCCGGTGGGCGAGTGCATGTCGGGCTCTTCCACGACAACGAAATACAGGCGCGTTGCCGGGTCCATGGTGATGGCGCGCGCAGCGGCGGCCTTGCGGACTACCTGACGGTGGACCTGGCTTTCGGGCGGTACGTCGATCACGATGTTCCCCTGAACGGTGGCCTGACAGCCCAGACGGCGGCCTGGTTTCAACCCGCGCTTGTCGTCATAACGCTGCTCAACCGCGTTCCATTCGCTCAGCGCGCCTTCGGAAACGGTCACGCCGTGCTTGGGAAACTCGCCATAGCTGGGCGTAATCTGACATTTCGAGCAAATCCCACGCCCGCCGCAAACCGAATCCAGGTCGACGCCCAACTGCCGGGCGGCGGTCAGAACCGGGGTGCCAACGGGGAAATGTCCGCGTTTGCCTGAAGGAGTAAAGACTACAAGGGGGTCGGTGGTCATATCTGGCCTGCCTTTGGTATTCGCGCGTATGCCGGGCAAGATATGGGTTTGCGCGCAAAGGGAAAGGGCATTCAGCGGCACGTTTTGTATGGGTTGCGTCTTTTTTTGGTGCTGCACCGGCCCGCAAAGGAAAACTAGTTTAGGTCAGGGGCTTTTCCTTGGGTTAAATCCATGTAATAGGGTCACCGCCAAACGGGCTTTTGCATGGGGTTAGCAGATGCAGATTCGTGAGGCACTTACCTTTGACGATGTTCTTTTGGTTCCGGCGTCCTCGTCGGTACTGCCGGCAACGGCGAATACAAGCACGCGCGTGACGCGGGCGATCACCATGAACATCCCGCTGCTTAGCTCGGCCATGGATACGGTGACCGAGGCGCGCATGGCCATCGCAATGGCCCAGGCCGGAGGCCTCGGCGTCATCCACAAGAACCTGTCGGTTGAAGAGCAGTCGCGCGAGGTTCGCCGGGTCAAGCGGTTTGAATCCGGTATCGTCTACAACCCGGTCACGCTGCGCGCGGATCAGACGCTGGCGGATGCCAAGGCCCTGGTTGAGCGCTACAACTTCACCGGTTTCCCCGTGGTTGATGAAGAGGGTCGCGTGGTCGGCATCGTGACCAACCGGGACATGCGTTTTGCAACCTCGGATGACCAGCCGATCCGGGCGATGATGACCACTGACAATCTGGCCATGCTGCAGGAACCGGCCGATCTGGAAGAGGCCAAGAGCCTGATGAAAGCCCGCCGCATTGAAAAGCTTCTGGTCGTCGATGGCACAGGCAAGCTGACCGGTCTACTGACCCTGAAAGATACGGAACAGGCCGTGCTGAACCCCACCGCCTGCAAGGACTCGCTGGGTCGTTTGCGAGTGGCAGCGGCGACCTCGGTCGGGGATGCCGGGTTTGAGCGGTCCGAGCAACTGGTGGATTCTGGCGTCGATATCATCGTCGTCGACACAGCACATGGTCACTCTCAGGGTGTTCTGGATGCAGTGAAGCGCGTGAAATCCCTGTCGAACGAGGTTCAGATCATCGCCGGGAACGTAGCAACTGGCGATGCCACCAAGGCGCTGATCGATGCCGGGGCGGATGCCATCAAGGTCGGCATCGGGCCGGGATCGATCTGTACCACGCGCATGGTTGCCGGGGTCGGCGTGCCACAGCTGACGGCGATCATGGATTGTGCCACGGCAGCCGGAGATGTTCCTGTGATTGCCGATGGTGGCATCAAGTTCTCGGGTGATTTCGCCAAGGCAATTGCTGCGGGCGCGTCCTGTGCGATGGTCGGCTCGATGATTGCGGGCACCGATGAAAGCCCGGGCGAGGTGATCCTGTATCAGGGCCGTTCGTTCAAATCCTATCGCGGTATGGGCAGCCTTGGCGCCATGGCGCGCGGCTCGGCGGATCGTTACTTCCAGAAGGACGCGGCCAACGACAAGTTGGTGCCGGAAGGGATCGAAGGGCAGGTGCCCTACAAGGGGTCTGCCAGCGCCGTAGTGCATCAGTTGGTCGGCGGTCTGCGTGCAGCTATGGGTTATACCGGCTGTGCAACTGTTGAAGAGATGCGCAAAAACTGCAGTTTCGTTAAAATCACCGGCGCGGGACTGAAGGAAAGCCATGTACATGACGTGCAGATCACCCGCGAAAGCCCGAACTACCGGGTGATGTAACTTTGGGTTTCAAGGTGAACGGCGTCCGGAGCAGGGCGCCGTTTCGCATTTGTGGCTTTGGCAGCAGCCACGTTAACAGCATCGGAAGATATCATGACACCGGCCGCGCGTATTCAGGCTTCGATAGAAATCCTTGATGAGATTCTCTCTGGTGCGCCTGTCGAGAAATCCCTGACCAACTGGGCCCGCCGTAGCCGGTTCGCCGGGTCCATGGATCGGGCCGCGGTTCGGGACCATGTGTTTGCTGCGTTGCGGTGCAAACGATCCTTTGCGGCGCTGGGAGGGGCCGAGACAGGACGCGGCCTGATGATCGGATTCGTGCGCGCGTCCGGTGATCAACCGGACGATCTGTTTTCTGGTGCTCGACATGCACCCGAGATTCTGGCCGATAATGAGGCCGGACGCGATTTCGTTTCAGAGGCCGAGCAGTATGACATCCCCGATTGGCTCTGGCCCAGATTTCAGTCTTCGCTGGGGGATCAGGCGGTTTCGGTTGCGCAAGCCCTGCAACGCCGGGCGCCGGTGCATCTGCGGGTCAATCTTATCAAATCGGACGTCCCCGCGGCCATCGCTGCGCTGGCCGCCGATGGGATTGTCGCCACCGCACATTCCGCCTGCGACACAGCGCTAGAAGTCACCGAGGGCACGCGCAAGGTTGCGCAAAGCCGGGCTTATTCAGACGGGCTGGTCGAGCTTCAGGACGCAGCCAGTCAAGCCGTTGTCGCGGCCCTGGACCTACAACCCGGGATGCGTGTGCTGGACTATTGCGCCGGCGGCGGCGGTAAGTCTCTGGCCCTGGCCGCGCAAAATGGGGTCTCGGTTTTTGCCCATGACGTGAACGCTGCTCGTATGCGCGACCTTCCGGCACGGTCGGAGCGGGCCGGTGCTCAGGTCGAGATCCTAACACCAGAGAAACTCGCGCAACACGCTCCATTCGACGTCGTTCTCGCGGATGCGCCGTGCTCCGGTAGCGGTTCGTGGCGGCGGGCTCCGGCGGGGAAATGGGCTTTGACCGAAAGCCGCTTGCAAGAGCTGACTGGAATTCAATCCTCCATTCTGGACAAGCTGTCGCCTATGATCGCGCCCAGTGGTGTTCTGGCCTATGCGACCTGTTCGATGCTGGACGCCGAAAACGGTGATATTGTCGACGATTTCCTGCGCAAACACCCGGAATGGTCCGACGTTTTTCGAAAAACGTGGCTTGTCTCCCACGGTACGGACGGTTTCTTCACGTCACACTTGACGCGATAGAGCATCAGATCATAGCAACTTAAAGGAGAGTTCCCGGTTTCTTTTAAGCGGGCATTAACCTTATTTGGGCTGACTGCGTGAAAGCCCACTGACCTGAGTTGTTTATGACTAATACCACGGAAGTTTTCTCGGATCCGTCGTTTCAAAATGCCCCGTCCGGTTTGCGACTTGCCCCTTTGGTCGTGGTCGGCGCGCTGCTGAGCCTTTCGCCTGTTGTGGGGCTAGTGCCTCAGTTGTGGCACACTGGTTTCGTTGTGGCTGGCGTATCTTTGCTGGCGGCAAGTTTTCTGGTGGTGCTGCGGGGAAAGATCGTGGACCATCTGACGCAGCAGGCGATAAAAACGATGGCGGTTTTTGCTGAACAGGATTTGTTTCCCTGCATCATCGCAAACGCTCAGGGTGACATTCTCGCTGCCAACCCCGAGGCACGAAACCGGTTTCAGGCTGTTCCGGGTGCGCGGTTGGAGGGCTGCCTGAAGTCCATGTTTGCAAATCCTGCGGCGGTTCTGTTGCGGCTTCAGTCGAAGGCTGAGATCCACGGCAAAGCGCGGGAAGACATCGTGACCGTCGGATCGACCGTCCCGGTTTCGGTTTTCGACGTTGGCAACGGTCAGTATTGCTGGCGTTTTCATCTGGATACCCCAGGGCAGTGGGATGAGGTCGTTGTTCCAGTCTTGACCGAAGGTCGCAATGGCATGCTGCTGAGGGTCAACGTCGCGGCGGCCCATTTGCTTGGGCACAGGCCGGATACGTTGCAACAGGTCCTTTCAAGCGACCCCGGACCACAAGGTGATATCATGCAGGTTCAAACGGCAAATGGATCGGTTTCTGCCGCCGTATGCGAGCTCAACCGGTCCGGCACTGTGCGCGACCTGCTTGTGCTGCCGACAGAGGCCGCAGGCCATGCCGGCAGCGGGGCCTCTTTTGCCGATTTGCCGGTTCCGATCGTACGCTTTGCGCCCGACGGCCGGATTCTCGAGGCCAACCGGCTGGCTGTGAAACTGATCGGAGAAGTTGAGCCTGGCGAAACCAATGCCGACCAGATCATGCATGGACTTGGCTATCCAGTGTTGGATTGGCTGGCGCGCACAGCTGCTCAGGAACCGGCGGTGCGGTCCGAGTTCCTTCGCTTGACCCGTCAGGACAAGGAGGTGTTCGTACAGGTCACACTGAACCGGGTGGTGAATGACGGACAGGTCCAGCTGATTGCAGTGTTAAACGATGCAACCGAGCTCAAGACGCTTGAGGCGCAGTTCGTGCAGGGACAAAAGATGCAGGCGGTCGGGCAATTGGCCGGAGGCGTAGCCCATGATTTCAACAACTTGTTGACGGCCATATCGGGTCATTGCGATCTGCTGTTGCTGCGCCATGACCAAAACGACCCGAACTATGGGGACCTCGTACAAATCAACCAGAACGCCAACCGGGCTGCGGCTCTGGTCAGTCAGTTGCTGGCGTTTTCGCGGAAACAGACGCTTCAGCCCGAAGTGCTGGATCTGCGGGATACGATCTCGGATCTGATTCACCTGCTGAACCGGCTGGTGGGCGAGAAAGTCCGCCTGATCCTCAGCCACGATCCGGTTTTGAAACCCGTGCGGGCAGACAAACGGCAACTGGAACAGGTGCTGATGAACCTCGTCGTGAATGCACGAGATGCCATGCCCGATGGCGGCGAAGTGCGGATCGAGACCGAGGTTGTGGTGCTGACCGACCCAGTCACGCGCGACCGTGCCACGGTTCAGCCTGGCGAATATGTCACTGTCAGGGTGATCGACAGTGGCGTCGGTATCCCCGCGGACAAGCTGCAAAAGGTGTTCGAACCGTTTTATACCACCAAACGCACAGGGGAAGGCACCGGTCTGGGATTGTCGACAGTATATGGGATCGTCAAGCAAACCGGAGGCTTCATTTTTGTCGACAGCCTTCAGGGGCATGGAACGGAATTCATCGTCTACCTCCCTGTCTCCGTCGCCTCAACAGAAGCCCAGCCGGATTCGATGCCCGTCGCTGACACGCAATCCGCCCGACAGGGCGAAGGGGTTGTTCTGCTGGTCGAAGACGAAGCGCCGGTGCGGGCTTTTGCAACACGTGCGCTGCGGTTGAAAGGGTATACGGTGCTTGAGGCCGAGTCGGCGGAAGAGGCGCTGCGTCTGCTGGAGGACGGCGCGCTAAATGTCGATGTCTTTGTCACCGATGTGGTTATGCCCGGGATGGATGGGCCGACCTGGGTGCGTAAGGCGATGGAGAAACGACCGGAAACAAGGGTGATCTTCATGTCCGGCTATACCGAGGGAGCCTTTGGCGATTCCGGACCCGAGATCGCAAACTCCGCCTTCCTGCCCAAGCCGTTCTCGCTGAACCAACTGACCGAGGCGGTGTTTCAACAGATCAACTAAAGCGCCGCCTCGTGGCAAGCGAATTCGGCCTTGTGTCGATTGCGAAACTTGCGCTCCGTCTCGGGCGTCAGCAACAGCTCGCGATGGGGTGAGACATTTTCCTGTTTCAGATCGATCTGCGTGTTCAGCCGATGTTGCAGGAAACCCACGATCTTGTCCTGGTTTTCATATTTAAAGACGTGGCTGGCACCAAATCCGTTGCTCCGGGTGCGAAAAAATTGGCTCTGGCTGCCCACATCGGCAAACTCGGGGCGCGGGGTTTGCATATAGGCTTGCACAAAGTCATCAAAGCTGAGGTCGCGCGTGGAATGCGGATGTCCGATCCGATCATCCCGGCTGCGAAATCTGTACCAACTGCCCAGCCAATCGATTGGTTCGCGCACGACCGCCATGATTTCCATTTCGGTGTCGTACATTTTCCGAAAGATGTTCTGAAAAAAGCGGTCAAAGCGCCGCACGGGGGCGTGTTTCAGCTCTGGAGGGTCGGTTACGACAAAGTCGGCGCGGTCGCGCAGGGCGGTGTGATATGCCGTGCTGCCTGTTTTGGGGACAGCCAGAAACGCAAGGCGTTCCTTATAGAAAACAAGCATTTAGTCGCCCCTCATCAGTCTTTGTTATTGTCGTAGATTGGCGTAAACGACTCTTTAACACAATTGATGAACAGTAAGTATTGTAAGTTTTAGTTGAAATGTTCTCTTTTTGATCTCATAAGGAACAAGAGGCGAACAAAGCAGCGATTGCCGCCCGTTCAAGGGTGTGACAAAAGGGAAGGCGACAGGACAATGGCGGATCTTCTGACGATGAGCGACAAGAAAAACGCAGACAAGCAAAAGGCGCTCGACAGCGCGCTGGCGCAGATCGAACGGCAGTTCGGCAAGGGATCGATCATGAAGCTGGGCGAGGACGCCAAGCAAGATATCGATGCAAGCTCGACCGGTTCACTGGGTCTGGACATCGCGCTGGGGATTGGCGGTCTGCCGATGGGTCGGATTGTTGAAATTTACGGCCCGGAGAGTTCGGGCAAGACGACGCTGACGCTGCATTGCATTGCCGAACAGCAGAAACGTGGCGGTGTCTGTGCGTTCGTTGACGCGGAACACGCGCTTGACCCGCAATATGCGCGCAAGCTGGGTGTAGATCTTGATGAGTTGCTGATTTCCCAGCCCGACACCGGCGAACAGGCGCTCGAAATTACCGACACGCTGGTTCGTTCGGGTGCGGTGAATATGGTCGTGGTCGACTCGGTGGCGGCGCTAACGCCGAAATCGGAACTTGAGGGCGATATGGGCGACAGCAGCGTAGGTGTTCAGGCCCGCCTGATGAGCCAGGCGATGCGCAAGCTGACTGGCTCGATCAGCCGCTCGAACTGCATGGTAATCTTCATCAACCAGATTCGGATGAAGATTGGCGTGATGTTTGGCAGCCCGGAAACCACGACCGGTGGTAATGCGCTGAAATTCTACAGCTCGGTCCGTCTGGATATTCGGCGCATCGGCGCGATCAAGGACCGGGACGAAGTTGTCGGCAACCAGACCCGCGTCAAGGTCGTGAAGAACAAGGTGGCACCGCCCTTCAAGCAGGTGGAATTCGACATCATGTATGGCGAAGGCATCAGCAAAATGGGCGAGCTGCTGGATCTGGGCGTCAAGGCCGGTGTGGTCGAAAAGTCGGGATCGTGGTTCAGCTATGGCGACGAGCGGATCGGGCAGGGTCGTGAGAACGCCAAACAATACTTGCGTGACAACAGCCGCGTCGCGCTTGAAATCGAAGACAAGATTCGCGCGGCCCATGGACTAGAATTCGACATGCCGCCCGGCGCGGCCGAAGATGACGATATACTCGAAGCCTAAAGCGCTCTGAGAATTCTGATTACAAGGTGGTCCCCTGGGCCGCCTTGTTTCGTTCGGCGCCTCCAATGCTGTGGACTATCCGCAGGGACGGGGATAAACCCGTTTCAACACAATATGATTGCGCGCTGAGAGAAGCTTATGCCCACGCTGAACGACATCCGATCGACCTTTCTGAACTACTTTGCCAAACAGGGGCATGAGGTGGTGGCATCCAGCCCTCTGGTCCCGCGCAATGACCCGACGCTGATGTTCGTGAACTCGGGCATGGTGCAATTCAAGAACCTGTTTACCGGTCTGGAAACGCGGGAATATCAGCGCGCGACCACGGCCCAGAAATGTGTGCGCGCGGGCGGCAAGCACAACGATCTGGACAATGTGGGTTACACCGCACGGCACCATACGTTCTTTGAGATGTTGGGGAATTTCTCATTCGGCGATTACTTTAAGAGCGACGCAATCCCCTTTGCGTGGGAACTGATCACCAAGGAGTTCGGCATCGACAAGAACCGCCTGCTGACGACGGTTTATCACACCGATGACGAGGCGTTCGAGATCTGGAAAAAAGTCGGTGTACCCGAAGATCGGATCATCCGCATCGCTACCAATGACAATTTCTGGCAGATGGGTCCGACCGGTCCTTGCGGCCCGTGCACCGAGATATTCTATGACCATGGCGATCACATCTGGGGTGGTCCTCCGGGTTCGGCCGAGGAAGACGGCGACAGGTTCATCGAAATCTGGAATATCGTTTTCATGCAGAACGAACAGTTCGAGGACGGCTCGATGGTCGAACTCGACATGCAGTCGATCGACACCGGCATGGGGCTGGAGCGGATCGGCGCGCTTTTGCAAGGCAGCCATGACAACTATGACACCGATCTGTTCAAGACGCTGATCGAGGCGTCGGCGGATGCGACCGGGGTTGATCCCTACGGCGACCAGAACGTCCATCACCGCGTCATCGCGGACCACCTGCGTTCGACCTCGTTCCTGATTGCGGATGGGGTGATGCCCAGCAATGACGGGCGCGGTTACGTGCTGCGCCGGATCATGCGCCGGGCTATGCGACACGCGCATCTGTTAGGGGCGAAAGATCCAGTCATGCATCGTCTGGTTCCGACGCTGGTGCAACTGATGGGCGCGCAGTATTCCGAACTGGGCCAGGCCCAGCCGCTGATCGAAGAGACACTTTTGCTGGAAGAAACACGTTTCAAGCAAACACTGGATCGCGGCCTGAAGCTGCTGGATGACGAGGTTGCGGGCCTGTCCGAAGGTGCGGCTCTGTCTGGTGATGCGGCGTTCAAGCTGTATGACACCTACGGTTTCCCGCTGGACTTGACGCAGGATGCGCTGCGCGAAAAAGGCCTGACTGTAGATACGGACGGTTTCGATGCTGCTATGGCCGAACAAAAAGCCAAGGCGCGTGCCGCCTGGGCCGGGTCGGGCGAAGCGGCCGATCAGGCCGTATGGTTTGACGTGATAGACGGTGCCGGGGCTACGGACTTCCTTGGCTACGATACCGAGAAAGCCGAAGGGCAGGTGGCCGCGCTGGTTGTTGACGGTGCACAGGTCGACAAGATCGATCAGGGTGGCACCGGCTGGGTTGTCGTCAATCAGACGCCTTTCTATGGCGAAGCCGGTGGTCAAGTTGGCGATACCGGTGAAATCCGGCGTCTCGAGAACATGCAGGATGTGGCGCAGGTTGAAGACACGCGCAAGTTCGCCGAAGGCAAGGTCTATGCGCATCGGGTGACGGTCAGCCAGGGTACGTTGTTGAAAGGCGACGCGGTCGAGCTAGCGGTCGATCACGCGCGCCGCACCGCGATCCGGGCCAACCACTCGGCCACGCACTTGCTGCACGAGGCGCTGCGCGAAACGCTGGGTGATCATGTTGCTCAGCGCGGGTCGCTGAACGCGTCGGACCGGCTGCGGTTCGACTTCAGTCATTCCAAGGCGCTGAGCCCCGAGGAGATCCAGAAAGTCGAACGCGAGGTGAATGAGTTCATCCGCCAGAACTCGACCGTCGAGACCCGGATCATGACGCCGGACGATGCACGGGGATTGGGGGCTCAGGCGCTGTTTGGTGAGAAATACGGCGACGAAGTTCGCGTGGTCTCTATGGGTAAGGCCCCGACGGGCAAGGGACATGACGGCAAAACCTGGTCGATCGAACTATGCGGCGGGACTCATGTGCGTCAGACTGGCGATATTGGCACGTTTGTTGTTCTGGGTGACAGCGCCAGCAGTGCCGGTGTTCGCCGGATTGAAGCACTGACCGGAGATGTGGCTTTTCGACATCTTTCGGCGCAAGATCAACGGCTTGGCCAAATTGCGAACGAGCTGAAGGCACAGCCGGACGATGTGGTGAGCCGGGTCAAGTCCTTGCTGGATGAGCGCAAAGCTCTGCAAAATGAAGTCGCTCAGCTGCGCCGCGATCTGGCGATGGCAGGCGGTTCCGGGCAGGGCGGTGCCGAAGCTCGCGACGTGAACGGAGTGCCATTCCTGGCACAGGCCCTGAGCGGCGTGTCTGGCAAAGACCTGCCCGCATTGATCGACGAACACAAAAGCCGGTTGGGCTCGGGCGCGGTTTTGCTGATTGCCGATGCCGGCGGCAAGGCTGCGGTTGCGGCCGGTGTGACTTCGGACCTGACAGATAAGGTATCGGCCGTTGATCTGGTCCGTGCCGCGGTAGTCGAACTGGGCGGCAAAGGCGGCGGCGGACGCCCCGATATGGCGCAGGGCGGTGGTCGTGATGCCTCGAATTCGGACGCAGCGATCAAAGCTGCTGAGCAAGTATTGGGAGGATAACATGCCTGCACTCTGGATAGCCCATGTCACCGTGACCGACGCCGAGGCCTATGGAAAATATGTCGAGTTGGCTGGCCCGGCGATTGCCAATCACGGGGGCGAGTTCATCGCCCGCGCGGCGCGTTACGTGCAGCTTGAAGGAAAAGAACGGCCCCGCAACGTGGTTGCCCGTTTTCCCTCGGTCGAAGCCGCGGTTGAGTGCTACGAATCCCCCGAATATCAGCGGGCACTGGACCACGCCCGTGGCGCCAGCGAGCGTGAATTGGTCGTTGTCGAGATCGCCGACTAGAATCACTTTGGCTAATTTATGCCAGATTCCGGCTGGTTGAGCGGAATTCAGCCAATGAATGGAGAAGGCAGCTTGGATAGCTGCCTGATCTTTTTCATTTCGGACTGCAGTCAAGCTTTTCAACCGTTTATCGCGGATGTCGGGTGAAAAGTTTACGTTAGGTCACCCTTAGATTGTGGCCAACATCTCTCAATTCTTGCCTGAAATGGTCTAAATGCGGGACGAATTTCCGCCTCTTTTCACTTGCAACCTCGCTGCAGATTGCGCAAACGGCACCGTGCACTGATAGTTAGCAAAACAAGCTACGGTCCCGTTTATCCGCAGTCGCGTGGATGAATATGGATCGAGGAACAGGCATGAAACCGTTAAGCACTGAGTTCAGAGCCGTTGTTGCGCGGTTGACCTCATCTGTGGGTCGACTGATCGCAGTCGCCGCGCTGGCGGTAGGCACTTTGGTCGCGGGCACCGCTGCAGATGCAAGCGAAGGCAACTTTCTGAAGATCGTTTCCGCATCGCCGCCGCCTTCGGGTGCGCGTCAATTATGTCGTCAGTACAGCTGGGCCTGTTCCGGTAAGGCCGCCGCATCCATGTC
This sequence comes from Ruegeria sp. BF7, assembly GCF_056538605.1. Taxonomy (NCBI): domain Bacteria; kingdom Pseudomonadati; phylum Pseudomonadota; class Alphaproteobacteria; order Rhodobacterales; family Roseobacteraceae; genus Ruegeria; species Ruegeria sp. BF7. The sequence goes on from NZ_JBQFTM010000001.1 coordinate 530,738, forward strand.
CAGCCAGCAGGAAATGCAGATAATCCAGCGGGTCAATCGCCAGGTCAACGCGACAACGCGTTCGGTGACGGATCAGTCGCAATATCGAACAGCTGAAAGGTGGGCGTTGCCGACGTCCCGGGGCGGAGATTGCGAAGACTTCGCCCTATTGAAGAAAAGAGATCTTATTCGTGCCGGTGTCGATCCGAGCAAATTGCTTATCGCGACTGTTTTGGATAGGCAGCGCAATTCTCATGCTGTTCTTGTGTACCGCTCGGCTGCAGGTGATCTGGTGTTGGACAATCTGACCGATAAAATCAAGCCATGGTCGGCAACGCGGTATTTGTTTCTTCGGATGCAGAACCCGCGGAAACCCAGTGGTTGGGTTGGGGTTTACAGCCGTAGCTAATACACTCCTGCTGAATACCCGGGTTGTTAAGGCAACGAAAAGGGCGACACGAGGGTCGCCCTATCCGTAATCAGGGTGTTTTCAGTTTGATACGGCTGCGCCGCACATCTTTTTGTGACGCAAGACCGCCGCGTTCCAATTAGAAAACACCGCCGCTGCCAGCACCACCTGAATTGCCGCCGCCGTCGCCGCCGCCAGTACCAGCGCCACCGGAATTGCCGCCACTACCGCTGTCATTGTTGCCGCCGTTGCCGTCACCGGTGTTGCCGCTACCGCCATTGTTGCCGCCGTTGCCGTTGCCGTCGTTGCCGCCGCTGCCATTGTTGCCGCCATTTCCGTTGCCGGAGTTGCCGCCATCACCGTTGTTGCCGCCGTTGCCGTTGCCGTCGTTACCGCCGCTGCCGTTGTTGCCGCCATTTCCGTTGCCGGAGTTGCCGCCATCACCGTTGTTGCCGCCGTTGCCGTTGCCGTCGTTACCGCCACCACCGTTGTTGCCGCCGTTGCCGTTTCCGGAATTACCGCCGCCGCCGTTGTTGCCGCCATTTCCGTTGCCGGAGTTACCGCCGCCGCCATTGTTGCCACCGCCGCCGTCATTGCCGTTGTCGCCGCCATCATTGCCGTTGTCGCCACCGTCATTGCCGTTGTCGCCACCGTCATTGCCTGTGGAAGATGGGCTACCATTGTCGCCGCTGGAACTGCCTGAATTAGAGTCAGTACCCTCACCATCGCGCGCAGATGCTGCGGAAGTGGCTGTTGGCAGGTCGGTCAGCACTGTAGCAAAAGCCGGACAGCTTTCCAGCGTTCGTGCCAGGATATCGTCGAAATCAGACCGCCGCTGAATGTACTTCAACATTCGGGTATCGACGATCGTGCAGGCACATAGAGTGTCTGTCGACACCGACTGCCGCGCCGTTTTGATGTTACATCTTTCTGCTAGCGCCGCACTGGCTGTGATCAGTGGGAATGTCGCTGAAACAAATACAATAGACAATAGTCGAGACTTCACGCGCATGGCGCCACTCCTTCAAAACTCGTTACACACTTTGCCGCACAAATTGCGGAGACACATTAAATGGTAATACTATCGTGCCACATTTATTCCTTTATTACATCCGTTTTTGGACACAATTTCAAGAGGAGTAATGGTAGAGTGGGCTTGAAAAATGCAACTTAAGGTAGAAATGAGCCAAGAAACAAAAAGTAAGCCCGCCAATCCGGCGGGCTGTACCGTGTATCAGTGGCATACTTTGGATGTAAATCTGCCACTGTTGTAGTATTGTTTCACATTTGTGAACGACGCCATTGTCAACCTTAGGCAGACTTAGCCATGCGTTTGCGTTCGTGCGGATCCAGAAAGCGTTTACGCAGGCGTACCGCGTTCGGTGTAACCTCGACCAGTTCGTCATCGTCGATATATGCGATAGCTTCTTCCAGCGAAAACTGAACATGAGGTGTCAGCCGGACCGCGTCGTCAGACCCGCTGGCGCGCACATTAGTAAGTTTTTTGCCTTTGAGCGGGTTCACCTCAAGGTCGTTGTCGCGTGAATGCTCGCCGATTACCATGCCCTGATAGACATCGGTCTGGGGGCCAACAAACATGCGGCCGCGCTCTTCGAGGTTCCACAGGGCATAAGCCACGGCCTGACCTTTCTCCATCGAGATCAGGACACCTGCACGACGGCCCGGGATCGGTCCTTTATGGGCCGCCCAGCCGTGGAACACGCGGTTCAACACACCGGTGCCGCGGGTGTCAGTCAGAAACTCGCCGTGGTAACCGATAAGGCCGCGTGACGGTACATGTGCGATGATCCGGGTCTTGCCAGCACCGGCGGGGCGCATCTCAACCAATTCGCCTTTGCGCGCACCAGTAACCTTTTCGATCACCGCGCCTGAAAACTCGTCGTCCACGTCGATGGTAACTTCTTCGATAGGCTCCATGCGCTGGCCGTCTTCGTCGCGAAACAGAACCTGCGGGCGCGAGATGCTGAGTTCAAAGCCTTCACGCCGCATATTCTCGATCAGAACGCCCATCTGCAATTCGCCGCGACCGGCAACCTCAAATGCCTCACCGCCGGGGGTGTCGGTGATGCGGATTGCCACGTTCGATTCGGCCTCTTTCATCAGGCGATCTCGGATGACACGCGACTGCACTTTCTTGCCATCACGACCGGCAAGAGGCGAATCGTTGATGCCAAAGGTCACGGTGATGGTCGGCGGATCGATGGGTTGGGCGGGCAGGGCCTCTTCAACCTGCGGCGACACTAGCGAGTCGGCTACTGTGGCCTTGCTCATGCCTGCGATGGTGACGATGTCACCGGCTTCGGCCACGTCGATGGGCTGTTGCGCCAGGCCACGGAAAGCCAGGATTTTCGAGGCGCGGAAGTTTTCGATCAGCGTTCCGTCACGGCTGAGCGCCTTGAGGCTGTCACCGGCTTTCAGCGTGCCGCTTTCCACGCGTCCGGTCAGGATGCGCCCGATGAACGGGTCACTGCCCAGCGTGGTGGCCAGCATCCGGAAGGGTTCGCCTTTTTTGTCGGCTTGTTTGGGCGCAGGGACGTGATCGACGATCAGGTCGAATAGGGCGTTCAGGTCCTTGCGGGGGCCGTCCAGCTCCATGTCAGCCCAGCCCGAACGGCCCGATGCGTACATGGCCGGAAAGTCCAGTTGATCATCGTCGGCACCGAGGTTTGCGAACAAGTCGAAACATTCGTCCAGCGCGCGGTCGGGTTCAGCGTCGGGCTTGTCGACCTTGTTCAGAACCACAATGGGACGCAGGCCAAGTGCCAGCGCCTTGGAGGTCACAAACTTGGTCTGAGGCATCGGGCCTTCGGCAGCATCGACAAGGAGGACCACGCCGTCGACCATGCTGAGAATGCGCTCGACCTCACCGCCGAAATCGGCGTGGCCGGGGGTATCGACGATGTTAATACGTGTGCCCTTCCACTCGACGCTGGTGGCCTTGGCGAGGATAGTGATCCCGCGCTCGCGCTCGAGGTCATTGCTGTCCATCGCACGTTCAGCGACGGCCTGATTTTCCCGGAACGCGCCGGATTGTTTGAGCAGCTCATCTACCAGGGTCGTCTTGCCGTGGTCCACGTGAGCGATGATTGCGATATTGCGCAGGTCCATGAGAGGTCAGCCTTTGAACGGGAAGTTGCCGCGCGCATAGCGCGGTTTTATCAAATAGGCCAGCCCTAACCGGAGATCAGTGGCCAGCGGTCTTGGAAAAAAGGTGAATGATCAGAATTCCGGTCAGAATCATCATAAGGCCAATGACTGCTGGCCAATCCAACCTCTGTCCAAAGACGATAAAGCCGATGATCGCGATGAAAACGATGCCAAGACCGGACCAGATCGCATAGACGATGCCGACTGGCATGAATTTTAGTGTCAGACCTAGCAGGTAGAAGGCGACGCCATAGCTGATAACGACCAGAACGGAGGGCCAGAGGCGGCTGAATTGTTGGCTGGCTTGCAGCGCGGTAGTGCCGATGGTCTCAGCAATGACCGCCAGAAAAAGGATCAGATAAGCGTGGGGCACGGTGCATTTCTCGACAGAAGTTTTGCGAGGTTGAGCACGAAATCAGTCAAACGGGCAAGTGAAATTTCGATGCCGCCGCCTGTGTGAAGACGCTACGTCATTAGTGCTGGCCTTTCGTAAGGTCAGGATAACCTGACTATTTTTTGAGAATGCTCTGTGATAAAAAGCCTTTGTTTTTAAAGGTTTTTGTATGTGAGTGTTTTTCATGACGAAATTTGCAAAGTATATCGTCTTTGTTTCGGCGTTGATTGTGGCGCTTGGGTGGCTTGCTGGCGGGGGGTCCGTCGACAAAAACGCGGCCAGTTTTGTTGAACGGTTAGATAGTGATCAGGTTTGAGCGTCTGCTGAAACACAGGAAAAAGAGGTCCTTGGGCCTCTTTTTCTTTTTTCTACGTATCGGTAGTGGCGGCGAAAAAGGCATCAAGCTGCGGCTGAAGCCATGTCCAAAGGCCCGGTGCGCCGCGCTGTATCGGGGTGCCGACCCGCTGTTCGATTTGGGCGAATGTGACATTGTAGTCCACCCATGAACCACCGCCCGTGGCAAGATTGCCGACCGGGGCCTGAAAGCGATCTATGGCTTTGGCGAACCGGGCATCCGGGCTTTCGGCCGCTTCGAACTCGGACCACAAGGACATAAAGCCCGTTTTCTGATCATCCGGAAGCAACCCGAACAGACGTTCGGCGGCGGCCTGTTCCTCGGCCGCTTGCACGGTGTGGTCAACCTGACCGTGGATAGGGTGATCTCCGGCATCGATCTCCACAATGTCATGTAGTAATAGCATTTTCAGCGCACGGTCGATCGAAACGCCGGGGGCCGCGTGTTCCGCCAGAATCCACGCGAACAGCATGATATGCCAGGAATGCTCGGCCGAGTTTTCGAACCGCTCACCGCTGAGCAGGCGTGAGGCGCGGTATACCGACTTCAACTGGTCGGTTTCTGCCAGAAAGGCGAGGCGGGTCGAGAATGTGGTTTCCGTCGGTTGGTCGCCATCCAGCAAGCTCCGGGCGGCGGCGTGGGCCTCGGGAAATTCGGTCTTCAGATAGGCCGCTCGCCCACCGTTCAGATTGTCCCGCACGATTGCCCTGTGTTCGGGCAGTGGGTCGGGCGCACACAGAACCTGAAACATCGGTTGGCACCGATCCAGATATTTGGCGAATTTTGCGTCCGGGCTCTGGTCGGCTTCGAACTCTTGCCACAGGGCAAGACAATCCGCAGCCTGATCCGCAGGTAACAGGCCGAACAACTCGGCTGCAGCGGTATTCTCAAGCCGCTCGACGGCCTGCCAGTCGGTTTGCAGATGGATAGGATGGTCACCAACGATGATTTCGACCAGATCATGCAGCAACAGCATTCGGATGACCCGGTCGACGCTGACGTCAACACTGGCCAAAGGCTGCATCACCAGCGCCCAAAGCGCCAGTTGCCAGCTATGCTCAGCAGCATTCTCCGGGCGGGACTGATCCAGCAGAAAGTTGGCGCGATCAACCGATTTCAGGCTGTCCGCGCGTTTCAGGAATTCGATCTGCGCAGACAGTCTTTCAGTCATTGTTTCTCGATCGCTTTAGTCTTGGCGCGGTGATCCGTCAGTTTCTGGATCACGAATTTACGGGCCTTGCGTTCGGCCAGCCGGACGCGGATTTCGGTCAGGAAAGCTTCTTCCAAGGTCTGAGAGGACGCCCCCAAAAGGTCGCCCACTTCGACAAAGAAACGGTCGTCCCCGGTTTCGTCCATCACTTTCATTGTGTCCTCGGCCAGTTTCGAGGCGAGGGTGGTGATGGTGTCAGACATCAGCGCGTGTTCTCGGTCAGGCGGCGTTTCACATAGTCGCTGACGTCGGTAATCAGCGTGTCCATGTGGCGATCCTGGAAGAAGTGATCGGCGCCCTCAACCTCGTTATGAGTGATGGTGATGCCCTTTTGTTCGTGAAGTTTGTTCACCAGCGAGGTGGTGTCAGCCGGGGGGGCTACCCGGTCGGAAGATCCGTTTATGATCAGACCGGACGAGGGGCAGGGTGCCAGGAACGAAAAATCGTACATGTTGGCAGGCGGCGATACGCTGATAAATCCGGTGATTTCCGGGCGGCGCATCAGCAATTGCATCCCGATCCACGCGCCGAAGGAGAACCCCGCGACCCAACAGTGTTTCGAGTTGTTGTTCATCGACTGCAGGTAATCGAGCGCCGAAGCCGCATCGCTCAGCTCACCCACGCCCTGATCGTATTCGCCCTGACTGCGGCCGACGCCGCGGAAGTTAAAGCGCAACACGGTGAAGCCCATGTTGTAAAACGCATAATGCAGGTTGTAGACGACCTTGTTGTTCATGGTCCCGCCAAATTGTGGATGCGGGTGAAGCACGATGGCGATCGGTGCGTCTTTTTCCTTTTGCGGGTGGTAACGGCCTTCCAGGCGGCCTTCGGGTCCGGGAAAAATCACCTCGGGCATGTGTGCTTTGGTCCTGTCTTTTTCTTCTTGGCGCCGGGATATACTTGACGGTTATCGTCAGGCACCTTAGAACGGTTCTAATTGTATTGCTTTACGCAAGTTGCTGCCTGTCGGAGATACGCACTGGCGGCGGCGGCGTCAATGTTTTCGCGCGGTACCTGCCAAGAGGAAAAGACAATGAAGCTTTCGACCAAGGGTCGTTACGCAATGGTTGCACTGGCCGATATTGCGACTCAGCCTCAGGATACCCTGGTGACACTGGGGGAAATCTCGGAGCGGCAGGATATCTCTCTGCCGTATCTGGAGCAGCTTTTCGTCAAGCTGCGTCGCGCTGATCTGGTGTCCTCGGTTCGGGGGCCGGGTGGAGGCTATCGCTTGGCGCGCCCCGCATCGGAAATTCGCGTGGTCGAGGTTCTGGCGGCCGTAGATGAAACGGTTGATGCGCTGCAAAAAGGTGCAGGGGCGTCCGGCGCATCATCAGGAAGCAGGGCGCAATCGCTGACCAACCGTCTGTGGGAAAGCCTGAGTGCGCATGTCTATGTATTCCTGCACCAGACGCGGTTGTCGGATGTGATTAAAAACGATCTTGCTCCGTGCCCTGCGGTGCCCAGTCTGTTCGCCGTTGTGGATGAGTGATGTGATGCGTCAGAAATCCGGCAACGCGGTTATTCGCATTTGGAAAAAGGTGAATCCGTGACTCGCATTTACCTGGATCACAACGCGACAACCCCACTGCGACCCGAAGCGCGTGAGGCGATGATTGCGGCGATGGAACTCTGCGGAAATCCGTCCTCGGTTCATGCCGAAGGGCGCGCGGCCAAGGCGGTGGTTGAACGCGCGCGGGCGCAAATCGCATCCGCTTTTGGGGCGGATGGGGCGGATATCGTGTTCACCTCGGGCTCAACCGAAGGGGCAGCGCTGGCGCTTGGGGGGCGGAACCTGCATGGATCGTCTATTGAGCATGACGCTGTAAGGGCTTGGATCTCCGAGGATCTACCCGTAGCGATGTCCGGTCAGGTGCAGGTGTCAGAGCCGGAAAACTCGACCCTGCAACTGGTCAATTCGGAGACCGGGATTGTTCAGAAGCTTCCCAAGGGGGTAGCCGTAACCGATGCGACGCAGGCGTTTGGCAAACTGCCCGTTGCGTTCAACTGGCTGGATACCCAGATGGCGTTGATCTCGGCCCATAAGCTGGGTGGCCCAAAGGGGATCGGCGCTGTCGTGATGAAACGCGGCACGGACCTGCCTGCCCAGATCAAGGGGGGAGGTCAGGAAATGGGCCGTCGTTCGGGTACGGAAAATGTCATTGGAATCGCGGGGTTCGGGGCTGCGGCTGAGGCCGCGGCCCGGGATTTGGCCAATGGCGTTTGGGAGCAGGTTCAAGAATTTAGAAATATTCTAGAAAAGGCCCTTGAGGCTGGTTCTAAATCTACTATTTTTGTCGGGAAAGATCAGGATCGCCTGCCCAATACCTTGTGTTTCGCAACCCCCGGCTGGAAGGGAGAAACGCAAGTGATGCAGATGGACTTGGCGGGCTTTGCGGTCAGCGCGGGTTCGGCCTGTTCCAGCGGCAAGGTGCGCGCCAGCGCGGTTCTTACGGCAATGGGATATGACGAGGTCTCGGCAGCCAGCGCGATACGCGTGTCGCTTGGCCCTTTGACTACGCAGGAAGATGTGCTGCGCTTCGCCGAAGCGTGGCTTGAAAAAGAGAAAAAGCATCGCGCGCGTGCCGCGTGATTTGACGGAGTGAAGGATATGGCCGCTTTGGACCAGACCCAGGTAAAAGAAGGTGTCGATCAGGAAACCGTGGATGCTGTGCGCGAGGTTGGCACCTACAAATACGGCTGGGATACCGATATCGAGATGGAATATGCGCCCAAGGGCGTGAACCCGGATATCGTCCGCCTGATCTCTGAGAAAAACGAAGAGCCCGAGTGGATGACCGAATGGCGTCTGTCGGCTTTTGAACGCTGGACCAAGATGGAAGAACCGAAATGGGCGATGGTGCATTACCCGCCGATCGACTTTCAGGACCAGTATTACTATGCCCGTCCGAAATCGATGGAGGAAAAGCCGAAATCGCTGGATGAGGTCGATCCCAAACTGCTGGCCACTTACGAAAAGCTCGGTATCCCTCTGAAAGAACAGATGATTCTCGCGGGCGTTGAAGGCGCCGAAGACATGCCCGCAGAAGGCCGCAAGGTCGCGGTGGACGCGGTGTTCGACTCGGTCTCCGTGGGTACGACCTTCAAGGACGAGCTGGCAAAGCACGGCGTGATCTTCTGCTCCATCTCCGAGGCGATCAAGGATCATCCTGAACTGGTTAAGAAGTATCTGGGCACCGTGGTTCCGGTGTCGGACAACTTCTACGCCACGCTGAACTCGGCCGTGTTCTCGGACGGGTCCTTCGTTTACATCCCGCCGGGCGTCCGCTGCCCGATGGAGTTGAGCACCTATTTCCGCATCAACGCGGAGAACACCGGTCAGTTTGAACGCACCCTGATCATCGCCGACAAGGGCTCGTACGTGTCCTATCTGGAAGGCTGCACCGCACCCCAGCGCGACACTGCGCAGCTGCACGCGGCCGTGGTTGAAATCATCGTCGAGGAAGACGCTGAAGTTAAGTACTCGACCGTTCAGAACTGGTTCCCCGGGGATGAAAACGGGAAGGGCGGTATCTACAACTTTGTGACAAAACGCGCCGATTGCCGTGGCGACCGATCCAAAGTGATGTGGACACAGGTGGAAACCGGCTCGGCCGTGACCTGGAAATACCCGTCCTGCATCCTGCGCGGCGATGACAGCCAAGGTGAGTTCTACTCGATCGCTATCACCAACAACTATCAGCAGGCCGACACCGGCACCAAGATGGTTCACCTGGGCAAGAACACAAAATCGCGCATCGTGTCCAAGGGTATCAGCGCGGGTAAGGCGCAGAACACCTATCGTGGTCTGGTCTCGATGCACCCCAAGGCCAAGGACAGCCGGAATTACACGCAGTGTGACAGCTTGCTGATCGGCGATAAATGCGGGGCGCACACGGTTCCGTATATCGAGGTCAAAAACAACTCTTCGCGCGTGGAACACGAGGCAACGACATCCAAGGTGGATGATGACCAGTTGTTCTACTGCCGCCAGCGCGGCATGGACGAGGAAGAGGCCGTGGCACTGGTCGTTAACGGGTTCTGCAAGGACGTACTGCAGGCGCTGCCGATGGAGTTTGCCATGGAAGCGCAGCAACTGGTGGCAATTTCGCTGGAAGGCTCTGTCGGTTGATGGCGCGGACACCCCGGAAAAGCATCCAAAGGGATGATGTGCTGACCTGGCTTGGATATGCATTGCCGGTTTTGGGCGGCCTGCTCGGGGTGGCCTACGTCAACATCTTCTACATGAACTTCATCAACCCGGTCTGGGCGGTGGGCATCGGGGCAGTCCTTGGTTGGGTTGCTGCGCGTCTGCTTAGGAAAGTTCTGGGATAGGTATGGAACACTCGACGCCACAGCCTGAGGCAGCGCCAATCAAGCTGTATTGGTGGAACCAAGCCGCAAATTTCGGCGATGACTTGTCGCGGGACGTCGTGGCCCATGTGTCGGGCCGTGATGTTGTCTGGGCGAAACCAGTGAAAGCCGACCTGTTTGGGATCGGTTCAATCATGGCTTTTGTCAGCCGTGGTGCGCTGGGACGGGGGTCTCCCGTGAAGCCCGTGATCTGGGGCAGTGGCTGCATGGCGCCGTTGAATACCAAGTTTCTCGAGGCGGTTGAACCTCCGAAAGTTGTACGTGGCCCGATTACGGCATCCCTTTTGGAACTGAAGAATGTCGCTTTTGGTGACCCGGGTATTTTGGCCAGGGATGTCTACGGCACGGTCGCGGACCGACAGGATGTCGTAGGCATTATCCCGCATCACAGCGAGGTTGACGATCCGGCCGTTGCAGCCCTGATCGCATCGGACCCCAGGTTCCGGCTGATTGATACAAGGCGTCCTGCCCGGGTTGTCTGTGCCGAAATCGCGGCCTGCGCGCAGGTCTTTTCATCAAGCCTGCACGGGCTGATCGTTGCGGACAGTTACGGGGTAACCAACCACTGGTTCGCGCTGAACGAAATACACCGCAAACCGGGTCTGAAATTTTATGACTACGCAACCGGAATTGAACGCGCTTTGGCTCCGCCTCTTGAGGTTGGAGACATAGCGAAACAAGCAAAGAACGAGCCTCCGGCTTCGCTGGCCTACCAGAACGGTATTGAAAAAAGCCAGTCGAACCTTTTGGAGCGCTTTTCAATGAACATCCAGGAAACGGAACTCCACCATGCTTGAAATAAAAAATCTGCACGTGCAACTTGAAGAAGAAGACAAGCAGATCCTGAAAGGTGTGGACCTGACGGTTGAGGCTGGCAAGGTACACGCGATCATGGGGCCGAACGGCTCGGGGAAGTCGACGCTCAGCTATGTGCTATCGGGGCGTGATGGTTATGATGTTACCGAAGGTTCGGCCACGCTGGACGGTGAGGATCTGCTGGAGATGGAACCGGAAGAGCGCGCCGCCGCAGGTGTCTTCCTTGCGTTCCAGTACCCGGTTGAAATTCCGGGCGTAGGCAACATGACCTTCTTGCGGACCGCCGTGAACGCGCAGCGCAAGGCACGTGGACAAAAAGAACTGTCCGCTGCCGAATTCCTGAAAGAAGTGCGTGCTAAGGCCAAATCGCTGAAAATCGACGCGGATATGCTCAAGCGTCCGGTGAACGTCGGCTTCTCGGGCGGTGAGAAAAAGCGAAACGAAATCCTGCAGATGGCGATGCTGGAACCCAAAATGTGCATCCTGGACGAGACCGACTCGGGCCTTGATGTGGACGCGATGAAGCTGGTGTCGGAAGGTGTGAACGCTCTGCGTGATGAGGGACGCGGGTTCCTGGTCATCACCCACTATCAGCGTCTGCTGGACCACATCAAACCTGATGTCGTTCATATCATGGCGGATGGTCGTATCGTGAAATCTGGCGGCCCTGAACTGGCACTGGAAGTTGAACATAACGGTTACGCCGACATTCTGGCCGAGGTGAACTAATGGCTTTGCCGCAAGCAAAACAGACCGCGACCGAGGAACGGTTGGCCGCGTTGACCATGCCCGATGCCGGATGCACGCGTGCCGCGCGTGAAGATGCTCTGGCGCGCGTGTTGGAGATGGGACTGCCCGGACGGCGCGACGAGTACTGGAAATACACGCGCCCAGACACTTTGATTTCGCCGGAAGCTCCGCATGCCGCGCTGTTTCACACGGATGAGGAGACATTGTTCGGCGATATAGACCGATTGAAAATCGTCTTCGTCGACGGTGTGTTCAGCGCCGAGGAATCGGATGAACTGGAGCTGGAAGGCGTCAACATTGATCGGATCGAGGATATCTGCTGCAAGGATATTCACTGGGCCAAGGAACTGTACGGCGTTCTTGAGGCGCGTGGGCAGTCTCCGGTGCAACGGCCTTTGGCAGCGCTGAACACGGCCTTTGCAGAAGATGGCGTAGCGATTCACGTCACCGGCAAACCGTCCAAGCCGATCAGCCTGATCTATCGTCATGCGTCAGAAACGTCGGATGCCATGCTGCACCATATTGTCCGCGTCGAAAGCGGTTCCGAAGTGACGATCCTGGAAAATGGCCCGGCAGCGTCGCGTTTCAACAAATGCATGGAGATCGACATTGCCGACAACGGCACGCTGCATCACGTGCGCGCGCAGGGTCGCGATCACGAGCGTCGGGCGATGACTCATATGTTCACCCGTTTGGGCAGGGAATCGACCTATAAGTCGTTCACCCTGACCGCAAATGGCGTTCTGACTCGTAACGAGCAGGTCGTCGAACTGACCGGTGACGATGCGGTGGCCCATGTGGCCGGTGCCTGCGTTGGCGATGGGGATTTCCATCACGACGATACCGTCTTCATCACCCATGACGCGGTGAACTGCGAAAGCCGTCAGGTGTTCAAGAAGGTTCTGCGCAACGGCGCCACCGGTGTTTTCCAGGGCAAGATCCTTGTAAAGGAAGGAGCGCAGAAAACCGATGGCTATCAGATCAGCCAGTCGCTGCTGTTGGATGATGACAGCCAGTTTCTGGCCAAGCCCGAGCTTGAGATCTATGCCGATGACGTCGCGTGTTCACACGGTTCCACTTCGGGTGCGATCGACGAGACGGCCCTGTTTTACCTGCGCTCGCGCGGGGTTCCGGTCAAGGATGCCACCAATATGCTGACGCTGGCCTTTCTGGCCGAGGCGGTGGACGAGATCGAAGACAACGAACTGGCCGATGCGATCGTGACCCGTTTGGAAGGCTGGCTGGCGCGGCGCAGCTGATGCCTGTCACATCGGATATCGTGGCCACGTACCGGGGGCCGGGGCGCGTAGTGCGTCGGCTTCTGGACTCGGGTGAACGGGAAGACAGAGCGCTGATCTTTGTAATGGGATTCTGCGTGGTAGCTTTTATCGCGCAGCTTCCCAGCCTTGCCCGGCGGGCGCATCTGGAAGGGCTTGAGCTGAACATGCTGATGGGTGGGGCCTTGTTGGGCACGGTTATCATCTTGCCGCTGTTTTTCTACTTTCTGGCCTTTATGTCCTATGGCGCTGCCCGGTTGGCTGGAGGGCGCGGAACAGCCTACGGAGCCCGGCTTTCACTTTTCTGGGCGCTGTTGGCATCAACGCCTCTGGTGCTGTTGAACGGCTTGGTCGCCGGGTTCGTTGGACCCGGCCCGGCATTGACCTTGGTTGGATTGATCTGGCTCGGGATCTTTGTGTGGTTCTGGCTGGCCGGTCTCAGACAAGCGCAAAGGCGGTTGGAATGAATTCTACGTCCCTTGCCAACCTTGCGGTTCTGACGGTGACCAACCCGGCCCAGACCGCACGCCTGTTGCTGGCCAAGCGCCCCGGGCGCGAGGTTTTGTGGCTGGGGTTTTTTCTGGCCGTGGTTTTAAGTTGCCTGCTTCAGGTAGGGGTTGCGCAACTGCTACCGATCCCTCCAGACCAACCCGTTCCCGCGACCGAGCCGGTGTTGCTGATCCTTGCCCGTTCAGCCGGTGCCATTATGCTGAGTATCTTGGCGTTTTTGATGTTCGGGCGTTTGTTTGGCGGTGTCGGCACCTTCGACGACGTTTTTCTTCTGACAGTCTGGCTGCAATACCTGCAGATCGCCGGGTTGGTTTTGTCGCTGGTATCGTTGCTCGTGCTGCCGCTGTTGATCGTCGTAATCACTCTCGCGACAGCTGTGTTGAGCCTTTACGTCACGCTCCATTTCCTGAATGAAGCGCATAAGTTCGGATCGCTCTGGAAATCCTTCGGGGTCATATTGCTGTCTGCCCTTGTGGCAGTGCCCTTTGTCCTCGCGTTAACGCCTAGCGGCCCGGTATAGGGATAAGAAGACCATGTATGACGTAGAAAAAATCCGGGCAGACTTTCCAATTCTGTCGCGCGAGGTGAATGGCAAGCCGCTGACCTATCTGGACAACGGGGCCTCGGCGCAAAAGCCTCAGGTCGTGATCGATGCGGTGACGCGGGCCTATGCCGAGGAATACTCGAACGTTCACCGCGGTCTGCATTTCCTGTCGAATCTGGCGACCGAGAAGTATGAGGCCGTCCGCGGCACCATCGCTCGTTTTCTGGGCGCGGCGGATGAGAATGAGATCGTCCTGAACTCGGGCACGACCGAGGGGATCAATCTGGTCGCTTACGGCTGGGCGATGCCACGGCTGCAGGCGGGCGATGAGATCGTCCTCAGCGTCATGGAGCACCACGCCAACATAGTCCCCTGGCATTTCCTGCGCGAACGTCAGGGGGTCGTCCTGAAATGGGTGGACGTAGATGCCGAGGGCGGCCTGGATCCGCAGGCCGTGATCGACGCGATTGGACCCAAGACCAAACTGGTCGCCGTGACCCAGTGCTCGAACGTTCTGGGCACCGTGGTTGATGTAAAGGCCATCACAGCAGGTGCTCATGCCAAAGGTGTTCCCGTACTGGTCGACGGCAGCCAGGGTGCCGTTCATATGCCGGTCAATGTGCAGGATATCGGCTGCGATTTCTATGCGATCACCGGACACAAGCTATACGGCCCGTCTGGCTCGGGTGCGATCTACATCAAGTCTGAACGTATGGCGGAGATGCGCCCCTTTATCGGGGGCGGCGACATGATCAAAGAGGTCAGCAAGGACCAGGTGATCTATAACGACCCGCCAATGAAGTTCGAGGCCGGAACCCCCGGTATCGTTCAGACCATCGGCTTGGGCGTGGCGCTGGATTACATGATGGATTTGGGGATGGAGAACATCGCCGCCCATGAAGCCGGGATTCGCGACTATGCGATGCAACGCCTGACCGGCTTGAACTGGGTTCAGGTGCAGGGAACTCGTGCGGACAAGGCGGCCATCTTCAGCTTTACGCTGGACGGGGCAGGGCATGCGCATGATGTGTCGACGATTCTCGACAAGAAAGGCGTCGCCGTGCGCGCGGGCCACCATTGCGCAGGCCCGTTGATGGATTTCTATGGTGTGACCGCGACCTGCCGCGCCAGTTTTGGCCTGTATAACACCAAAGGAGAGGTCGACACGCTGATCGACGCGCTGGAACTGGCGCACGATCTGTTCGCGTGAAAGCTGACTGATCCGGGTAGATTTGCAGTTGCACCCAGATCGGAACAAGGTTAGCTAACGGCCAAGGCACCTGTAGCTCAGCTGGATAGAGCGCTGCCCTCCGAAGGCAGAGGCCAGAGGTTCGAATCCTCTCAGGTGCGCCATATTTTCTAAAAATGTTGAAGCAGAAAGACTTATGTGGTCTTAGTTTGAAGCCATTCGGGTTCAATTTGATCCCACATTATGCCTCCATTATGCGTCTGTTGTTCGTGGCGCTAAGCCCGAACTATCAACAAGTGTAGCACGCGTGCGCGATGAATTTCTGCTTTAGTGTTGGCAGTCCTGTGTTAGCTCTTGTTTTATGGAAACACCATCAGCACAACCCAGACCGGCTGTTCCCTATGCGCTAGCGGTTGGTGGTGTGCTTTTCGCCTCAGTTTGTTTCGGGCTGGTTCCATACTTCAGCCGGGGGTTGACCGAGCAGGGTGTTGCTCCATACGCCGTCGCATTCTATCGCTACATCGTTGCCGCAGTTCTGCTGCTACCTGTTCTCTTCATACATCGTAAATCATGGCGCGAGATTTGCTGGGGGCTTGCTGTCGGCGTAGTGATGGGGCTTGGGTGGATTGGATATGTGACCGCGCTAGAGACATTGCCCGCTTCGACAGTAGGTGTGCTCTATATGACCTATCCGGTTTTCACGTTGATTTTCGCCTGGGTCTTGTTCGCCGATTCACCAACGAGGCGTGCCTTGGTTGCCTCGGGGCTTATCACATTGGCGGCAATCATAGCGGCCGGCACATCCGCGTCTGTGCCCCTAGAGCACATCCCAACACTCTTGATTTCGCTTGCGGCTCCTTTTGGTTTTGGCTTCGGTATATGTGTCTTGGTCCATAGGCTGTCCCGCATCGCGCCTCTTGCCCGCATTGCGTCAGTATCCCTGGGATCTGTTCTTGGACTCTTACCTCTGATGATGAGTGCCGATCTCGCAAAGCTTCTCCCCGAAGGGCAATCTGACTGGGTTTTGATAGTCGGGATAGGCTTAATTACAGCGCTTGTCCCACAGCTCATATACACTATCTGTTCACCGTTGATCGGCGCTTCTCAAACTGCAGTCGTCGGGAGCATAGAACTGCCCACGATGTTTGCAGTTGGTTTTTTTGCTTTTGGCGAAGCGATTACGGTGCCACAAGCCATGGCCTGCGTTTTAGTTCTGAGTGCTATTGCAATCACTAGAAGTCGAACGACACGCACGGTTACGGCTGTGATTTCCAAAGAACAAAAAAAGTAAGTTGGGTGCTTTGGTAGCACTGACCCATGTGCTTCGTGATTGCCAGGGCTACATGGCTTTTACTGTTTAACGCTGAGAGAAGACTATGCTTACCGGTCAATTTGACACGGTGTGAGAGCCTAATCAATCAGAGTGCATGGGCTAATTGTTTCCTTTTGGAGGCATCACAAAATGCAAGGCGAAAATTGATCAGATGCCAAAACCTATACGTCGAAGGAAGCATCTAGCCATTCTCCTAGCCTGTTGGTCCGCAGGCTGTATTTCAGATTCAAAAGGTATCGCTTTTTGTGCACAAAAAAACAAAGAGCGCCCGAGGGCGCTCGTCGTTTTGAAGTTTATTGCGGGGAGTTAACCGCCCCAGCTGCGGACTTCACCGCAATCCATATGGACGAAATTCGAGCGGGAGTATTTGCCGACGCCACCCGCGCGGCAGGACATGGCCGCCTTGGCCATCTGCGAGACCGAACGCGATGACAGGCGCAGGTCGGCGGCCTGACCTTTCATATGCAGTGAGTTCTTGGCAACCCGACGCGAACGCGACCGCAGCATGGCGTTGGTCTGCGGTGATCGATATCCCGAAAGCAGCATGTACGGTTCGTTCACATCCAGAAGGTTGTGCGAGGCCGCCATGATATCAATGGTGCGCAGGTCCATGCCCTTGACCTGATCGGTCCGCCAGTCGCGCATGAAATGGTTGACCTCTTTCACGGCGTCCTTGATGTACTTGCCATCAACCCAATAGATCATGTCGATGCGTTCGCCGGTGCGACCGGAATACATGCGAATCCGTCGAATATCGCCGCCGCCCCGAAGGAATCCTGCTGCATTGGAATAGGTCGGTGCCGCCACAACTGCCGTAGCCGCAAATGCGCCCAGAAGGGCACGCCGGGTCAAGCCCGAGGTACTGCTCATCGTCATTTTAGTTTCGTCCCGTACTGTTCCTGCCTGCACACGATGTTACGCGCGCGTTCTTAATTTTTTTCCATCCCAGATGCGGGATTTATGACACAGTCGCGAAAAACAGCCAAGAAGTCTTTCAAAATCACCTTTTCAAGGGGGAATTTTCGGCAGTTTTTTGCGCAGTTGATGCGTTTATGTATAATTCAGAAGCATTTGGTGGCGCCATTCCGCCGGGCGATGCAAACACGCATCACGCTCCGATAGATGCGCCGCGTTGATACATTTGTGAATAGACAAGCTGCCCGGGACGCAATCATAGTTGATCGGCACGCTCGCGAGCGGCGTAAAATTAAGAATAATCAAGGCCATCCCATGTTCTCAGGTTTTCAGACGCGTACTGGTTTCTTTTTAACGGCATGTTTTCTGGCTTCGGCATCTGTCTCAAGCGCAGGAGCCCGGCCGGCAACGGCTTATCAGATGGCGGTCGCTGAATTTGCCCCGCCGGGGTCCGGAATTGCGGAATTCTACCGGGAAAACGGGTTTGCGCCGGTTTGGGTAGGGGAAACGCCCGCGCACATGGCGCGGCGAGCACAGTTGATCCGGGCATTGTCAGGCACCGAATTGCACGGTTTGCCGCAAGGCTCCTACAGCGTTCAAGCGCTTTTGGATCAAATGCAGAGCGCACGCACGACGCGTGATCTCGGCGCTGTCGAGATCCGGTTAAGTCGTGCTTTTGTGGAATATGCCCGGAACCTCCAATCCGGCGCGTTGCGGCCATCTGAAATTGACGACGGTCTAGTTCGAAAAGTCGAACGCACCTCGGCCAAGGATCATCTTCAAGGGCTGATCGCTGCGGAAAACGGAAGCTATTTCGATCAGCTTGCTCCGCAATCAACGCAATACCGGGCGTTGATGAAGCAGAAACTGGTTCTGCAAACCCTTGTCAACCAAGGTGGCTGGGGGCCGACTGTTCCGGTGTCCAAGCTGGAATATGGTGATACGGGACCAGATGTAATCAAGCTGCGTAACCGATTGGTTTCCATGGGTTATCTGCGACCGACGGCCAACCCGGATTTCGATGATGCCTTGTTGGGTGCGATTCAGGCGTTTCAGACAGACCACGGCCTTGCAGCCGATGGGGTCGCCGGGCCGGGCACAATCACCGAACTCAACCGCAGTGCCTCGGATCGGCTCAAGGCCGTATATGTTGCGCTTGAGCGCGAGCGCTGGTTGCCGCGCGAACGGGGCGCACGGCACATTCTGGTCAATCAGACCGATTTTTCCGCCAAAATCATAGATGACGGTTTGATCACCTTCGAAACCCGCGCCGTGATCGGCAAGAACACGCATGACCGCCGCAGCCCCGAATTCTCGGACGAGATGGAGCATATGGTCATCAACCCCAGCTGGTATGTTCCGCGCTCGATCATCACCAAGGAATACCTGCCCAAGCTGAAGTCCAACCCGCACGCGGTTGGTCATATCCAGATCACCGATCGCCGCGGTCGTCAGGTCAATCGCGGTGCCGTGGATTTCACCCAGTTCAACGCGCGCAACTTTCCGTTTGCGATGCGTCAGGCGCCCGGTACCAGCAACGCTTTGGGGTTAGTGAAGTTTATGTTCCCCAACAAGTACAACATTTATCTACATGATACGCCTCAGAAAAGTCTGTTCGCGCGTGAGGTGCGGGCGTTTTCGCACGGCTGTATACGCCTGGCGCAACCGTTTGAGTTCGCCTATGCGCTGTTGGCCAAACAAGAAGAAAACCCAAAGGCGTTTTTCCACCGGGTCCTGAACACGGGCAAAGAAACAACGGTGCAACTGGATCAGCACGTTCCGGTCCATATCATCTACCGAACAGCCTTTATTGGACCCAAGGGCAAGGTTCAGTATCGTCGGGATGTCTATGAGCGGGATCAGAAAATCTGGGAGGCTCTACAGAAGGCAGGGGTAGCCCTGCCGGACGTTCAGGGGTAATCAGCGGGGCAGGTCCTTAAACCGGGAAGCCCGATATGCACTACACCATCCAGCAAATCGCCGACGCCCTTGCGGCAGAAAGCCAAGGCGACACCAGCCTGATTATCCAACGCGTCGCTGAGCCGGCGGATGCCGGATCGTTTGATCTGGCGATGGCGATGTCTCCGAAATATGCCGAGGCGCTGAGCGGTGGGTCTGCAAGGGCCGCCGTCTTGTGGGAAGGTGCCGATTGGCAGGCGTTGGGTCTGCAAGCGGCAATTTTCGTACCCCGGCCGCGTATGGCGATGGCGGGGGTAACCGCGATGCTGGATCGCGGGCAGGGGGTTGAGCCGGGGATTCACCCCTCGGCCGTGATCGACCCGGCGGCTGAAATCGGTGAAGGCGCTTCGATCGGGCCGCTGACCGTCATCGGCGCGCGTGTGCGGATCGGCAAGGGCGCGGTGATTGGCCCGCATTGCGTGATCGGGATGGATGCCGTTATGGGCGATCAAGCGATGCTGCG
The DNA here is from genome assembly GCF_056538605.1 of Ruegeria sp. BF7. NCBI lineage: Bacteria > Pseudomonadati > Pseudomonadota > Alphaproteobacteria > Rhodobacterales > Roseobacteraceae > Ruegeria > Ruegeria sp. BF7. Next base: position 550,383 of record NZ_JBQFTM010000001.1, read on the forward strand.
CGAGATGGTCAGTATCGGTGCGCGGGCGCAAATCGGTGATCGCTTCATTGCCCAACCCGGTGCGCGGATCGGTGGCGACGGGTTCAGTTTCGTCACTCCCGAAGTGTCCGGTGCCGAAAACGCGCGCAAGACGATGGGCGATCAGGGGGAAGCGCGGGCGCAAAGCTGGCTGCGTATCCATTCTCTGGGCGCGGTTGAGATCGGCGACGATGTCGAGGTTGGTGCCAATTGCACGGTTGATAACGGTACGATCCGCAATACGCGCATCGGTAATGGCTCCAAACTGGATAACCTCGTGCATGTCGGTCACAATACCCGTGTTGGGCAGGATTGCCTTCTATGCGGTCAAACCGGCGTGTCCGGGTCGGTCGAGATCGGAAATAACGTGGTGCTGGGCGGCCAAACCGGAGTGGTCGACAACATCTTTATCGGCGACGGTGTGATCGCGGGGGGCGGCACCAAGATTCTGTCCAATGTTCCTGCGGGCCGCGTGATCATGGGCTATCCGGGCGTCAAGATGGAGACCCATACAGAAATCTACAAGGCGCAGCGTCGTCTGCCCCGAATTGCACGTGACGTCGAGGCGCTGAAAAAGGCTGTTTTCAAACAGCCTCCGAGTGATTAAATCATCCTCAACGGGATAATCAGAGGACCGACATGAGCATCACCGACCGCGTCATCGCAATCATTGCTGAGCAGGCCGTGCTGGAGCCTTCGGACGTCACTCCCGAAAGCACGCTTGAGGATCTGGGAATCGACAGTTTGGGTCTGGTCGAAAGCATTTTTGCCATCGAGGAAGAATTCGACATCTCGGTGCCGTTCAACGCCAACGAACCCGAGGCCAGCGATTTCGATATTTCGAATGTCGCCGCCATCATTGCCGGTATCGAAAAGCTTGTGTCGGAAAAGGTCTGACCTGAGCCAATGAAACGCGTTGTTATTACCGGGGCCGGCACGATCAACTCGCTGGGTCATTCGGTCGCCGATACGCTTGAAGCCATGCGCGAAGGGCGTTGCGGCATCTCCGAGCTTGAATTCCGCGATGTTGAGCGTCTTTCCATCAAGATCGGTGGTCAGGTCCGGGGGTTCGAGGCTGAAGGGCGCTTCAACCGCCAACAGATGAGCCTTTACGACCGGTTTACCCAGTTCACCCTGACGGCCGCGAAAGAAGCGATCGATCAATCCGGGATCGAGTTTCATGGTGATCTTGCCGCCCGGTCCGGTGTCGTTCTGGGCACCGCTGGCGGTGGCGTTTCGACCTGGGACGACAACTACCGTTCGGTTTACGAAGACGGCAAGAACCGGGTTCACCCATTCGTTGTGCCCAAGCTAATGAACAACGCTGCGGCCAGCCACGTGTCGATGGAGCACAACCTCAAAGGCCCGAGCTTTACCGTCTCGACTGCCTGCGCGTCGTCCAACCATGCGATGGCGCTGGCGTTCCAGATGGTACGTAGCGGGGCGGCGCCTACGATGATCACCGGCGGGTCGGAATCGATGCTGTGTTTTGGTGGCGTGAAGGCCTGGGAAGGGCTGCGCGTCATGTCCCGCGACGCCTGCCGCCCGTTCAGCGCCAACCGTAACGGAATGGTTCAGGGTGAAGGTGCTGGTATCTTCGTTTTCGAAGAATATGAACACGCGCGCGCCCGTGGCGCCGATATCCTGTGCGAGGTTGTGGGATTTGCCATGACCTCGGACGCATCGGACATTGTGATGCCCAGCAAACAAGGCGCGGCACGGGCCATGGCGGGTGCCTTGGCGGATGCGCGTCTGAATGCGGATCAGGTCAGTTATATCAATGCGCACGGAACCGGCACGGCTGCGAATGACAAAACCGAATGCGCGGCTGTTGCGGATGTGTTCGGTCCGCACGCGGATGATCTGATGATCTCATCCACGAAGTCCATGCACGGACATCTGATCGGTGGAACCGGCGCTGTTGAACTGCTGGCCTGTATCATGGCACTGCGCGATGGTGTTATCGCTCCGACCATCGGCTACGAAGAACCCGACCCGGAATGTGCGCTGGACGTGGTGCCCAACGACGCCCGTGAATCAAAGGTCGAGGTGGCGCTAAGCAACGCGTTTGCCTTCGGCGGGCTAAACGCGGTGCTTGCGCTGAAACGGGTTTGAAGTTTCAACTAACGAATGCAAAAAAAACGCTGCCTGTCGGGACTGGCAGCGTTTTTGGGTTTCATGGGATCAGTTCTGGTTGACGTTCAAGCCGTCGAAACCTGCTGTAAATCCTGTCAGAGACATTTCCATATTGATCACCTGGTCGGGAAACCGGGCCGGAACCAGAGAAAATACGGCTTTTGACCCAGACTTCATCGCATCGATCTCTGCTTGACTGAGGCCAAGCTGCGCTACGCATCCAACGCGGACGCAATGGTGATAGTTGTAAAGCTTTCGCGGTGCGCCGTCGATTGAAAGAGCAAGCTGCGCTTGCAGTAGTGTTTCCAGCGGAACGATTACATTGGCCCAGGCGACAGCAGCGCCACCGGCCGGTAGCTTGCCAATGCTAACCTCAGCCAGCGGTTCACCTTCTTGACCGTTCAGGATCTGGACCATTGCGCAGGGGTCTTCACCAGCTTCTGCTTTGATACAGGACACTTCCCAGTCGCCGGTCTTTTCCTTGACGAATTGCTCACCGGTTCTTGGGCCGGAAGTGCCAAGATCCAGCCCGCTATCCGCCTGAGCGGATGGGGTTTCCTGCGCCTGCGTATCCTGTGTTGCTTCCTGTGCGTATGCGGCTCCGCACCAAAGCGCAGCCACCAGAATGTTAACGGGTAGAAGTTTCTTGATCATGAATGCCTCGGCAGATTGATTGATCTTTTTTGTGGGTCTTACCACCGTTCGAACACGGTGTCAGGCACTAAGCTGCGCAAACGGCCGGATGTGATCAGTTTTCTGCCGTTTTTGGGTGTTCCCGACCAATGAAAAAGGGAGCCGGTGGAGCGGCTCCCTTCAAATATGTTCTCCCCGTCGGACTGGCCGACTTAGTTATGCGCAGACGTTACGAAAGGCGGGCGCAGCGGTCAACTGCAAACCTAAAAAATTAATGGCAGATCCAGCTTTCTGTTAAAAAAACCGCGCCCGAAGGCGCGGTCAGTCGACAGGGAGGAAGTTTGCCGCCTTGTTCCGTTCGCAACAAAGGCGGCGAATTGACTATCGCAGTCAAAGGTTAACTTTGTATGCTGGGGGCAGATCGGTGGAAATTAAGGCCTTACATACATGGAAAATAACATCTTTCTGGGTGGCGCGGGTGACGACTATAGCCAACCCCAATCCCTGACGTTGAAATATGCCAATCGGCACGGGTTGATTGCCGGTGCGACGGGGACCGGCAAAACCGTAACGCTTCAAATTTTGGCTGAAGGCTTTTCGGCCGCAGGCGTTCCTGTGTTTCTGTCAGATGTCAAAGGGGATTTGTCCGGTCTGGCCAAGGCGGGGAGCGACACCCATAAGCTGCATCAAGCGTTTCAGGACCGCGCAAAGCGCATCGGGTTTCAGAATTATGCCTATGCCGCGTGCCCGGTGACGTTCTGGGACCTGTTCGGGCGGCAAGGCCATCCGGTGCGCACAACCGTGACCGAGATGGGTCCGTTGCTGCTGTCGCGCCTCATGGACCTGAGCGAGGCGCAGGAGGGCATCCTGAACATCGCTTTCCGGGTGGCGGACGAAGAAGGAACGCCGCTGCTGGACCTTAAGGACTTGCAGGCCCTGCTGGTCTGGATCGGCGAGAATCGGGCGCAGTTATCCCTGCGTTATGGCAATGTCTCGACTGCTTCGATCGGGGCGATCCAGCGGCGCTTGCTGGTGTTGGAAAACCAGGGCGGGACCAACCTGTTTGGCGAACCCGCGCTGGAGCTGGCCGATCTGATGCGCGCGGATGCGAACGGGCAGGGGATGGTGAACATTCTGGCCTCGGACAGGCTGATGGGGGCTCCGCGTCTTTATGCGACCTTCCTGTTGTGGCTGCTGAGCGAGCTGTTCGAGGAACTGCCCGAGGTTGGTGATCCGGACAAACCCAAGCTGGTCTTCTTCTTTGATGAGGCACATCTGCTGTTCGAAGACGCGCCGAAGGTTTTGGTCGACAAGGTTGAACAGGTCGCGCGGCTGATCCGGTCCAAGGGGGTCGGGGTCTACTTCATTTCGCAAAACCCGGCGGACATCCCCGAGGACATTCTGGGGCAGCTCGGCAACCGGGTTCAGCACGCCCTGCGCGCGTTCACCGCCCGGGATCGCAAGAATCTTCGTCTGGCCGCCGAAACCTATCGCGAGAACCCTGCCTTCGACACCGAAGCCGCAATACGTGAGGTCGGCGTGGGTGAGGCGGTGACCTCGATGCTGCAGAAAAAGGGGGTGCCGGGGATCGTTGAACGCACACTGATCCGCCCGCCCGGTTCGCAGCTTGGGCCCATCACCGAGGCCGAACGTCAGGCGGTTCTGGAAGCTTCTCCTATGCAGGCGAAATACGGCACGCTGAATGATCGCAGGTCAGCGTTTGAAATCCTTCAGGGCCGTGCGGATGAAGCGGCTCAGGCCGCCGCCAAAGCGGAGGAGCAGGAAGAGACGCAGACAGTGGCTGAACGTGAATTTGCGACGGCCCGTCGGTATTCCGGTGGTCGCGTCGGGCGGTCTTCTTCCCGGTTAACGCGGAAGAAGGATACCTTTGCCACCGCCATGAGCGAGGCCGTCATCAAAGAACTCAAAGGCACTACCGGCCGCCGCATAGTTCGCGGTATTCTGGGCGGGTTGTTTCGGGGCCGATAGGTGTATGGCGCCGCGCGGCCTGTCTGCCGTCCGACGTTGATCCTGTTACTTAAGGCGGCGCTGGCCTTCTTGTCTGCAATAGGCGTCCGCCTCGGGCACCGACATTTTTGTGGCCGGGAAATCAATGGCGCGATCCCAGGTCACTCGGTCATGCCGGTACAATTGGCAGGTCACCACTCCCTTTGGCGTCTGGACCTTGACCGGTGTGGTCTCCAGATCTTCGGGTGACGGGATACATGCGGCCAGACTGGCAACCATCGGTAGCATGAGGATCTTGGGGATGAAGGAGTTTTTCATGTGTCGTCTTCTTACTCTCGAGAGGTGGCCAGTAGTTTCAGCCTTGATTGACTAATTAAGCGTGAAGGCGATCTGGCGCAGGTCCGGAACGCGCCCACCGGTAACTTGGTCTATTCAGGTTCGGTTCATGAATCAAGAAACCGCGCCGGTTATGCGGCGCGGTTTTCAAAATTCCCCCTGATACGATCTATTTCTCGGGGATCAGCCCCCTTGGGCTGAATCTGAGAACAATCAGCAAGATCAGGCCCATGGTCAGCAGGCGCATATGCGCGGCGCTTTCGATCAGATGCGCCTTGAGCGCACTGCCATCGGGCAACCCTGATGTGATCAGGCTCATCAGCCACAAGCCGATGGGTTCGACCTGCACCCAGAGGAACCAAATGACAAACGCCCCCAGCACCGCGCCGAAATTATTGCCCGACCCGCCAACGATCACCATCACCCAGACTAGGAAGGTAAACCGCAGCGGCTGATAGGCGCTTGGGGTCAATTGACCGTCCAGAGTGGTCATCATTGCACCGGCAATGCCGCAGATGGCCGAGCCCAGAACAAAAATCTGCAGGTGGCGGCGGGTAACATCCTTGCCCATCGCCTCGGCCGCGACTTCGTTGTCTCGAATGGCACGCATCATGCGGCCCCATGGGCTTTGCAGCGCCTTCTGCGCCATCCACAGCAGAAGCAGCAGCACGATCAGGAACAGCAGCGAATAGCCCAGCTTGACCGAAAGGGTCGAGGCCGTGACCGGGTCCAGCCCCAACCAATCGGCGCGTGCTACAAAGCCGGGATCGCTCTGCAGATCGACCTCATAGCCGACCACAGGGGCAGGGCGCGGAATGCCGTAGACATTCTTGACGCCACGCGCCAACCAGTCCTCGTTTTTCATGATAGCGATGATGATCTCGGCGATACCAAGCGTTGCAATCGCCAGATAATCAGACCGCAGACCCAGCGCCGTTTTACCGATCAGCCATGCGGCACCCGCAGCCAGCAGGCCACCTGCGGGCCATGCCAGCAACACAGGCAGATTCAGTCCGCCAAGGTTGCCCGCGACCGCCGGCTCAATCGCCTCAACAGCCGCGGTGTTGGGATCGAGAACGGCTCGGTACACAAAAAATCCCACGACCAGAATGGCGATGATCGACAGGGTTCGCACTCGGCCTTTCGGCATCTTCTGCGCCACCAGTACGGTGGCCACAACGGTTGCGGCCCCCAGCAGCATAGCCAGAACAATGCCGTACCCGCCCGCGGACCACGCTCCGGGTGTGGTCGGGGTCGAGACCAGCACAACCGCAAGCCCTCCCAGCGCAACAAAACCCATGACGCCGACGTTGAACAGCCCGGCAAAGCCCCATTGCAGGTTCACACCCAGCGCCATGATGGCCGAGATCAGCCCCATATTCAGGATCAGGATCGCCGCGTTCCAACCTTGTAAGAACCCGGTGCTCAAGACGAGGATCGCGACTGCGGCGAACAAAGACGAGTTCTTAAGGCTTTCATTTTGAGTGCGTAAGGCGTGCCAATAGACCCAACCACAAGCAACTTCGCCGACCCCGGCAATGAGGCCAACAGGGCCAAGTACCAAGCCTGCAAGCAGTGGAATTGCAATAGTTGCAATAACTCCGAAGATCATACCGCTTTCCCCTTAAACAGGCCCGTAGGTTTGAACAGAAGCACGATCAGCAGGATGACGAAGCTGACGGCGAATTTGTAATCGGTGGAAAGGAACTGCACCAATCCTGACGGCTCCAGGCTTTCGGGTGCCAGATAGGTCAGCACTTTCTTCCAGGCATAGGTGATCGTCACCTCGGAAAATGCGATGATAAACCCGCCCGCGATGGCACCCAGAGGGCTGCCGAGACCGCCCACGATAGCCGAGGCAAAGATAGGTAGCAGCAGTTGGAAATAGACGAAAGGCTTGAAGCTTTTGTCCAGCCCGTAGAGCACTCCGGCAGTGGTCGCCAGCGCGGCGACGATGATCCATGTGATCATCACCACGCGTTCGGGGTTGATACCAGACAGCAGCGCCAAGTCCTCATTGTCGGAATAGGCGCGCATCGATTTACCGGTGCGTGTCTTGTTGAGGAACCAGAACAACAGCGCCACTGCGACAACGGCCACGATGACGGTAATGCCCTGAGAGGTCTTGATCGCCAGCCCTTCACGCAACCCGGTCATCGCCTTGAAATCCCTCGCAGAGACTATGAACCGCGCCCCGTCCGAAAACCTCTGATCATCCGGCCCGATGATGAAACGCACAAGGCCGTTCATGATGAACATCACGCCCATCGACACGATGACCAGAATAACCGGCTTGGCCTTTTGCTCGCGATAGAACCGATAGACCAGCCGGTCGGTGATCAGCACAAGTACGATACAGCCGAGAATGGCAAAGGGCAGGGCCAGCAGAGCGGTTGGCAGCGGCCCGAAACTGACCCCGGCGGCTTGCATGCCCCATGTGACAAGCACGGCAATCATCGCACCAAAGGCCATCGTGTCGCCATGGGCGAAGTTCGAAAACCGCAGGATGCCGTAGATCAGAGTGACCCCCAACGCCCCCAGTGCCAGCTGGCTGCCATAGGCAATTGCCGGCACCAACACAAAATTCGCAAGCGCGACTAACGCGTTCAGTATGTCCATCTCACCTTCTCATTCCGTCGGGTGCGGCCTTATGGCATATCAGTGAGGAAAGACACAATAATTCAGCTGTGTTGAGATGCCGAAATCCAGAGATAATACGGAAAAAGTGTAACCTTTTGCGCCTCGGAACGGGATGCGCCGGATCACTGGAAATCTACCCGGCGCAAAGAAAGTTGAAACCTGCAATTTGAAAGCCAGTGAACGCGATCTCAGGTTGCGATCTTGCAGGTCCCGCGGTCGTTTCGTTGCTGGCCACCAGACGCACGGACCTCAAGTTGGCCGGTGTCAGATTTCACGGTGTATCCGACGCTTCCACCGGCCAGAACCTGAAGAAATTCCAGCGCTCCAAGACTTGGGTACACGAGAACTTCGTGCTCTTGACCTTCAGCGACTAGGAGCCCTTTGGATTGGCCTTCAAATTTCTTCAACGTCACATGACCGGCGGAACCCAGTGGTGCGCAACCGCTGGACTTGCAGCTTTCGGTGATCTGGCACTCGTATACAACTTCACCTTCGACCGGGTTTTGCGATACGGCCTGCGCGGTCGCAGGCAGGACAATAGCGGCGAGCGCTGCCAGATATTTCATAATGTGTCTCCTGAATGGGATGTCTGCCCGAATGGGTTAAGAATCAACTGGTTGATTCCCGTTGTTCGCACGCTGTGAGTACGTGCGGATCGTGGCGAAAATTTAGCCGTCGAGAGAGGTTTCAGGAGGTCGAATAAGGGCTTTTAGGGCATTGTAATTGAACAATTTAAGTTATTCAGATTTTGACGCTCACCAAACGCAATCACAGTTTGGCCTCAATCCTGAAGAACGGTCGACGTTAGATGATTGCGGGAACAAGCACGAAGTTGGAGAGCGTTACAAGGGCGTTGGGGAAGTCCATTAAAACTCCTGCTCACAATCGCCTTCAAATACGCGACGTGCGTTGAAGGTATCTGAATATTCGACATATCGCCGCGGAACGACAGCGAGCGTAGCCGTCAGCTTTGATGGTGGTGTTCGTGCCAAGAATATGATCGAGCGGCTAATTTCATTTTCTTGAGATGCAATCATCAACGAGTTTTCAGATGTGACCACGTACTCTGTCCCGTTCGAAAGGCGTACCTCGGAAGTGGCTTCACCAGCCGTGGCGGTGCCATCAATGATGAATCCCCCGAAATTACTTCGAATCTGGTTGGGTGGATTGCCGATAAACTCGATGTTCAGCGTTGAGTCCACGCATTCCCCTTTGGTTTCACAGACTTCACTTAGAAAACATGTTTCGGCTTCAGCAGCACTGCAAATTAAGGCCAAGATCAATATTTTAGGTATCCTCACGCTACCCCCCTAAGAAGCTCTTGCGCACTTCAGGGTCTGCCAGCAGCTCCTTACCCGTGCCGGAATACGCATTCCGCCCCTGAACCAGCACATAACCCTTGTCCGCGATCTCAAGCGCCTGACGGGCGTTCTGTTCGACCATCAGGATCGGCAACCCGGTGCGAGAGACTTCGATGATCCGGTCGAACAGTTCGTCCATCACGATCGGCGAAACACCGGCGGTCGGTTCATCCAGCATCAATACCTTCGGCTGGGTCATCAGGGCGCGGCCGACGGCGACCTGTTGGCGTTGACCGCCAGACAGCTCTCCGGCTGGTTGGTTACGCTTGTCCCGCAGGATGGGGAAGAGGTCATAGACTTGCTCCATCGTTCCGGAAAAATCATCGCGGCGGATGAAGGCCCCCATTTCGAGGTTTTCCTCGACCGTCATGGACGTAAAGATGTTTGAGGTCTGCGGCACGAAACCCATGCCCTTGATCACACGATCCTGCGGCGAGAGTTTGGTGATATCCTCTCCATCCAGCCGCACGGAACCGGCGCGGACGTCCAGCATTCCGAACACGGCCTTCATTGCGGTGGATTTACCGGCGCCGTTGGGGCCGACGATGACCGCGATCTCGCCCTTGTCCACGGCGATGGTGCAGTCGTGCAGGATGTCAGGCCCTTTGCCATAGCCGCCGGTCATAGTGTCGCCGATCAGAAAAGGGCCGCCTTCGACCTTGTGTGTTGCACCACTTGTTCGATGGGCAGGCGTCATGGTGCCGACACCACGGGTATTGGTGATCGAGGCGTCTTTGTTGCCTTTGTCATCCTGATAGGGATTGTCGCTCATGCCAGCGGTCATGTTTGGGCCTCCAGCTTGTCTTTGTTCTTTAGCCCGGTGCCCAGATAGGCCTCGATCACGTGCTCATTGGCCTTGATCTCGTCCAAAGTTCCCTCGGCCAGAACCTTGCCCTCGGCCATGCAGATGACCGGGTCACAGATCTTGCCGATGAAATCCATGTCATGTTCGATGACCACGAAGGTATAGCCGCGTTCCTTGTTCAGGCGTAGGATCGTGTCGGCAATGGTCATCAGCAGGGTACGATTCACGCCCGCGCCGACCTCGTCCAGAAACACGATCTTGGCGTCGACCATCATGGTGCGGCCCAGTTCCAGCAGCTTCTTCTGCCCGCCCGACACCTGACCCGCCTTGTGGTCGGCCAGGTGTTCGATGGTCAGGAACTCAAGAACCTCGTCAGCCTTGGCGCGCAGGGCGCGTTCCTCGTCGGCGATGCGCTTGCGGCCAAACCATGTGTTCCAAAGCGATTCACCCGATTGTGCACCCGGCACCATCATCAGGTTCTCGCGGCAGGTCATCGAGGAAAACTCGTGTGCGATCTGGAACGTGCGCAGCAGGCCCTTGTGAAACAGCTCATGCGGGGGCAGGCCGGTGATGTCCTCTCCGTCCATGATGACTTTCCCGCTGGTCGGAGGCAGAACGCCCGCAATCACGTTGAACAGGGTAGTCTTTCCTGCTCCGTTCGGTCCGATCAGGCCAGTAATCGAGCCCTTTTCGATCTCAAGCGATGCTCCGTCTACGGCGTGGAAACCGCTAAAATGCTTGTGCACGTCCTCAACGACGATCATGGTTTTCCCTTGTCTTATCCCCGAAAACAGAGGTGCAGACTTTTGTCACTGAAAAAGCCCGGACACAAGGCCCGGGCTGTTCTGATTATTTCTTGTCAGATGGTGGATTAACGGTAGTTGACCGTCTTCATCTCACCGTCGATAACTTCGATCTCACGATACGCACCGGCGCTTTCACCGGGGCCGATCAGTTCAACGCCTGATGCACCGACATAGTCGATCTCCTGACCGGCAGCGAGCAGTTCCAGACCTTTGGCCAGTTCGCCCGGATAGATTTTCTCACCCGGTTCGTTGGCGACATCCATGATCTTGCTGCCGTAATCCGCGGGATTGCTGGAACCTGCAGCCTGCATGGCCAGCAGGAACAGGGCAGCGGCGTCATAGGATTCAGGAACAAAGATTGACGAACCGTCAAAACCTTCGCCTTCGGCCATCGCAAAGAACGAATCCGCGGCCTCGCTTTTCGAACCCGGCGCCTGGCCGTACGACCCATTCAGATCCGGACCAACGTTTTCGGGCAGCGAGTCACCGATCATCCCGCCCGGCAGGCCGAACGTGTCAAACGCGCCGCTGTCCAGCGACGACTGAATGATGCCCAGACCGCCCTGGTCCAGGTAACCAGCCACAACCAGAATGTCACCGCCTGCCGACGCCAGCGCGCCAACTTCGGCCGAGTAGTCGGCCTTGCCGTCTTCGTGCGCGGCAACGATGGTCACTTCACCGCCCAGCGCTTCGAACGAGGATTTGATCGCCTCGGACAGACCCTTGCCATAGTCGTTGTTGGTGTAGGTCAGAGCGATCGAGTTTACACCACGCTCTTTCAGGATGTCTGCCATGATTTCACCTTCGCGCGCGTCCGACGGCGAGGTACGGAAGAACAGATCATTGTCCTCCATCACCGACAGGCCGGGCGAGGTAGCCGACGGCGAGATCATCACCATGCCGTTCGGCAAAGCGACGTTTTGCAGGATCGCGCCGGTCACGCCCGAGCAGTCACCGCCGACCAGACCATTGATGCCTTCGGCAACCAGACGTTCGGCGTTGGCAGTGGCCAGTGCGTTGTCGGCGCAGCCTGTGTCGGCGCGCACCGGGGTTACGGTCGATCCGTCCAGCAGTTTGCCCGATTCCGAAACTTCTTTCATTGCCAACTCGGCGCCTGACGCCATTGCAGGCGACAGCGATTCAATCGGGCCGGTGAAACCGAACATAATGCCCAGTTTGACGTCTTCGGCCATGGCGGTGCCGGCCAGCAGAGCGGTTGCTGCAGTTGCAGTAAGCAGCTTTTTCATGAGGTTACTCCCTGAAGTGGTCTTCATTCTGAGCACGACCCTAGGCAAGCTGTTCGGAAAAGAAAAGTCCTAACGAAAAAGTGTCTTTGCGGCTGGGAACCCTATTTGATCTGATGGGTGAAAGGGCGCTGCTGGCGCAGGAAACGACGGAGGACCAGGATGATCCGGACAACCGCAATCTTGATGCTGGCGTGGACCAGCTTCGCATGGGCCGACAGGCTGCAAACTTCACAAGGCGCTGTCGAAGTTACTGAAATGGTGGGCGGTTTGGACACGCCATGGGCAGTTGGGCTTTTGCCGGATGGCGGGTTTCTGGTGACCGAACGGGACGGAGAACTGTTACACGTCAAGGACGGCAATATTCAGCGCGTTTCCGGTGTGCCCAAAGTACTGGCCAAAGGGCAGGGTGGGTTACTGGACGTGACCGTCGCCCGTGATTTCAATCAAACCCGAGAGATTTTCCTGACGTTTTCGAAGCCACAACGGGGCGGCGCTGGAACCGCTCTTGCGGTGGCCCGTTTGTCAGATGCAGGCGACCAACTGACCAACCTGCGCGTGATCTTCGAGGCTGTACCGGGAGGATCGTCCGGTCGGCACTATGGCTCGCGCGTAGTCGAGGCCGAGGACGGAACCCTGTTTGTCACGATCGGTGACCGGGGTGAGCGGCCCAAGGCGCAGGATAGGTCCAACTTCAATGGTACCGTCATCCGCGTGAACCGCGACGGATCGGTGCCTGCAGACAACCCCTTTGTTCAGGAAGATGGTGCGCGGCCTGAGGTCTGGTCCTTTGGCCACCGCAATCCGCAGGGGGCCGGTCTTGACTCACGTGGGCAGCTATGGGTTTCCGAACATGGGGCAAGGGGCGGGGATGAGGTCAATCTGGTCCGGCCCGGCCTCAATTATGGCTGGCCGGTGATCTCGTACGGTGTGCACTATTCCGGTGAAAAAATCGGAGAGGGCACTGAGAAACCGGGCATGGAGCAGCCCGCGCATTATTGGGACCCTTCCATCGCGCCCTCGGGGCTGCTGGTTTATTCGGGCAAACTCTGGCCGGAGTGGAAGGGAGACATCTTTGTCGGTTCGCTGAAATTCGACTATATCGCGCGGCTGGCGGGTTCACCGCTGCGCGAGGTCGAGCAGATCAAGGGCTCGGAGACCGAACGTGTACGGGATATCGTAGAAGCTTCGGATGGGGCGATCTGGTTTGTTTCTGTCGGGCAGGGGGCGGTTTACAGGATGACACCTTAGTTCTAAGGAGCGTAGAAGGCATCAATTCTAAGGTGTAAAATGTTCCGAATTTTCCTTTCAGCGTTTCTGAGCGTATGCGCGGCTCCGGTGATTGCGGGCGACCTGTTCGCTTCTTACGAAGATTATGCGTCGTTTGTTGACGCAAAGATGAAAAACCGAGATTTTTCCGAATTTGTTAACCGGTTAGGCAGCGAGGCCCAGATCGTACCCCAAGAGGTAAGAACTGTTAACAATCAACTCCGTGAAGTGATTCCGTATTATTTGACAAATGCTGATGTCGTTAAGCGCGTAGAACTTGAAAACGGATATTGGCAAGAAATGCGCGCTTACTGGAATGGCAAAGGCAGCAACATATACGTTTACGCTTTTTTACACGAGAGAGAAGACGGCCTGGCTGTTCTTCATTTTGCAATTAACACTAATTCCGAAGTCATATTCGGCATGTTCTAAAAATCTAAACAGACAAGCGATCACCCTGCGCGCCACGCTCGCGATAGGGCGTCGTGTTGTAATGCGCCCGGTAGCATTTCGAGAAATGCGACGGGCTGGCGAATCCGCAGGCCAGCGCCACGTTGATCACACTCATGTCGGTCTGCATCAGCAGGTTGCGGGCCTTGTGCAGGCGCAATTCCATGTAATAGCGCTTGGGCGAGCGGCTTAGGTAGCGACGGAACAGGCGCTCAAGTTGCCGGGTCGACATGCCGACATCCTTCGCCAGAATCGAAGGCGAAATCGGCTCTTCGATGTTTTTTTCCATCATCAGGATGACTTGGCTCAGCTTTGGGTGACGCACCCCAATGCGCGTCGGAGTCGACAGGCGCTGCGTGTCCTGATCGGTGCGGATCGAGGAGTAAATCATCTGATCCGCCACGGCATTGGCAAGATCTTCGCTATAATCGTCGGCGATTATCTTCAACATCAGGTCAATGGACGAGGTGCCACCCGCTGTGGTCATCCGGTTCGCATCGAGGATAAAGACAGACTTGGTCAGTTCGACCTCGTCAAACTCCTCAACGAAACTGTCGGCGTTTTCCCAGTGGATCGTGGCGCGCTTGCCGTCCAGAAGCCCGGCCTTGGCCAGCGTGTAAGCTGCAGTGCACAGGCCACCTATGCGCAGGCCCCGGCGTGCCTCGCGTCGCACCCAGTTCAACACCCTTTTGGTGGTCGCCGCCTGAACGTCAACGCCGCCGCAGATCAACACGACATCATCGCGCTGTAGTTCGATCAGGTCCGCGTCTAACTCGAATGTCGTACCAGCCGAACAATTGATCGTTTCGCCACCTTCGCCCATCAGGGTCCATGTATACAGCGTCTTGTCCGCCATACGGTTGGCAATCCGCAAGCTGTCCAACGCCGAAGCGAATGACAGCAGCGAGAATTTGTCCAGCAGGACAAATACGAAATTGCGGGGGTTAGCCGCAGTGTCTTCCACCGTGACAACTTGGCGTTGCTCTTGCATGGCGAGGTGTCCTTGATTCGGCGCTTTATGACGTTACGTCCGGCGACAGATTTGGCAGCCACCATGATCAAAGCTTGTTTCCCGCGTCAAGAGGCCCAAATCGGATATGGTCAGTCTTCAATGCATTTTGTATAGAGACGACCTGACTACTTCAGCGGAGATCAAAGCTATGACCGAATGGCAAAAAACGAACTGGCGCAATAAGCCCCGGGTTCAGATGCCAGACTATACCGACGAGGCCGCTTTGGCCAAGGTCGAGGCCCAGCTTTCACAGTATCCCCCGCTGGTCTTTGCTGGCGAAGCACGGCGTCTCAAGCAACATCTGGGTGCCGCCGGTCGCGGCGAGGCTTTCCTGTTGCAGGGCGGGGATTGTGCTGAAAGCTTTGAACAGTTCAGTGCGGACGCTATCCGTGACACCTTCAAGGTGATGCTGCAGATGGCAATGGTGTTGACCTACGGCGCCAAAGTGCCGGTTGTAAAAGTTGGTCGTATGGCGGGGCAGTTTGCAAAGCCGCGCAGTGCGCCGACTGAGGTTGTTGGAGGTGTGGAACTGCCCAGCTATCGCGGTGACATCATCAACGAACTGGCCTTTACGCCCGAGGCGCGCATTCCGAATCCCGGCAAAATGCTTCAGGCCTACACACAGGCCGCCGCAACGCTGAATCTGCTGCGCGCGTTCTCGACCGGTGGTTTCGCGGATATGAGCATGGTGCATTCTTGGACGTTGGGTTTCACCGACGAACAGGATGTCAGCAAATACTCGGAAATCGCTGACCGTATTCAGGACACGATCGATTTCATGAACGCTGCCGGGATCACGGCGGACACCACGCATGAATTTTCGACCGTTGAGTTCTATACCAGCCACGAAAGCCTGCTGTTGGAATATGAAGAGGCGTTGACCCGTCTTGATTCGACGTCGGGCAACTGGCTGGCTGGTTCTGGTCACATGATCTGGATCGGCGACCGCACACGTCAGCCGGACGGTGCACATGTTGAGTTCTGCCGCGGCGTGCTGAACCCGATTGGTTTGAAATGTGGTCCGACGACCACAGCCGAAGACCTCAAGGTTCTGATGTCCAAACTGAACCCTGAGAACGAAGAAGGTCGCCTGACCCTGATTGCGCGCTTTGGTGCGGGCAAAGCGGGTGAGCACCTGCCGCGTCTGATTCAGGCCGTCAAGGAAGAAGGCGCCAAGGTGACCTGGGTCTGTGACCCGATGCATGGCAACACGATCAAGTCGGCGACCGGCTATAAAACCCGTCCGTTCGATTCCGTGCTGCGCGAGGTGCGCGACTTCTTTGGCGTGCACCAGGCCGAGGGCACCATCCCCGGCGGCGTGCATTTCGAGATGACCGGTCTGGACGTCACCGAATGCACCGGCGGCGTGCGGGCTGTGACCGAAGAGGACCTCTCGGACCGTTACCACACCGCTTGCGATCCGCGTCTGAACGCGTCGCAATCGCTAGAACTGGCCTTCCTTGTCGCCGAGGAGCTGACCAATCTGCGCCGCAATGGCAACAAACGCGCGGCCAGCTAAGGTTCGGGCCTTATGAAACAAGAAAGGCGGGCCATTCGGTCCGCCTTTTTCGTTGGGATCAGTCGTCGCGGGACGAGACCAGTCGCAGATGTGACCCGGGGCGTTTGAACGCATCCTGATTTTCGGCGAATCCGGCAAGTTCGCGTTCCACCTGTCGCAGCGGCGCCTGCACGTCGGATACCGCCCGAACGCGGGTGTCCGGAGTGGTGAACCGGCGCGGCGTTGCGCCGATTGTGCCGTCGCTGACCAACACACCCAGCACGCGGCTGACATCACCGAGATCGCTTTTCAGCGGCAACAGGATCATTCGGGCCTGCAATTGAGTCCGCCCCAGCCTGCCAGCGGACACAAGACCAAGCTCGGCAATCGCGGGCCGGGCGAAGACCTGTTCCAGAACGTCAGAGATCTGGTCGCGGGCGTTGGGTTCGAAAAACGCAGTTAGGGGCATGCCGCGGACTTCCATGCCCGCCAGTTTGTTCAGATGGCTACCGGCCAGACGAAACCGGGCAAGCCCAGGCGCGATGCGTTCAAGAATGAACGTGTATTCCAGAACGTTCTCAAGACCACGCGGATCGATCTGCGAACGCCGGGGCACGCCGTCACCTGTCAGCAACGCGGTCCAATACGCTTCGACCTGTCGGATGGGCGAGAGGCTGCGCCCGCTGTCAAAACGATCCATTGCGACGATCTTTCCAAAACTTGACCCGGAGCCGTTTCCGAAAAAGGTTTTCATTTTCATCACCCTAGCGTCGATTGACCGTCATTTTCCTAAAATGCCAGATACCGGGACTATTTTTGCCCGACCAGCCTCCAGCTCAGGTCAGATTGACACGGGTTAAGTCAATTTTGGAGGAATTCTTTAACGAATGGTTAACTTCTGGAGAACGGCTTACAGTGAGCAAACTCTTGCTCTGTGCCTGCCGATGGCTTTAGGTGCGGCAAGCAAGCAAAAAAGAGCAGCGACGGAAAGGGCAGGCATGATCAGATCAATGACCGGTTTCGCCTCGGGCAAGGGGGCTTTTGGCCCCCATAGCTGGACGTGGGAACTGCGCAGTGTGAACGGCAAGGGGCTGGATATGCGCCTGCGCGTACCCGATTGGCTGATCGGGCTCGAATCCGCCCTGCGCGCGCAAATCTCGCAAGCGTTGAGCCGGGGCAACGTCACCCTGTCGCTGAAGCTGAGCCGCGAAGAAACTGCGCCCGATCTTGCCCTGAACGAAACGGCCATGGTCGCCGTGTTGACCGCACTGGCCCGCACGCAGGAGATGGCAGCCGCCAGCGGTGTCACGCTGGCGCCGTCGACGGCAGCTGACCTGATCGGCATCAAGGGCATGTTGGAGGCAGGCAGTGAGATCGATGACCCCGCGCCGCTGGTCGAGCACCTGACCAAGGAATTTTCCGCGCTTTTGGCTGCCTTTGTCGACATGCGCCAGACGGAGGGCAAGGCGCTGGCCGACATAGTTGACGGGCAGTTGTCGCAGGTTTCTCACCTGACCGAGCAGGCGGCGGAACTCGCCGAGCAGCGCAAGGACAAAACAGCCGAGGCGCTGCGGGAAAACCTGGCGCGCGTGTTGGCTAATGCGCAGGGCGCCGACCCGGACCGGGTGGCGCAGGAATTGGCGCTGCTTGCAGTGAAATCGGATATCACCGAGGAGATCGACCGCCTGAAAGCGCACGTCGTGGCCGCGCGGAACTTGTTATCACAGGACGCAGCCGTCGGGCGCAAGCTGGATTTCCTGATGCAGGAGTTCAACCGCGAGGCCAACACTTTGTGTTCGAAAGCGCAAAGCGCCGATCTGACCTCGGTAGGGCTTGAGTTGAAGGCGATAATAGACCAGATGCGCGAACAAGTGCAGAATGTTGAATGACTATGGGAACGACTGAAATGGCAGATCGCCGCGGCCTACTTATCATCCTGTCTTCGCCTTCGGGCGCAGGAAAATCCACGCTGGCTCGTCGGTTGATGGCTTGGGACGAAGGTCTGGAGTTTTCGGTCTCGGCCACAACGCGTGCGCCTCGTCCAGGCGAGGAGCACGGGCGCGAGTACTACTTCCTGTCCGAGGATGAGTTCAAACAGCAGGTTGCCGATGGGCAGATGCTGGAACACGCGCACGTTTTCGGTAACTTCTATGGTTCTCCTGCCGGTCCAGTTCGGGAATCGATCAATTCCGGCCGGGATGTACTGTTTGACGTCGACTGGCAGGGCGAGGTGCAAATTCGAAACTCGGATCTGGGTAAGCACGCGCTGTCGATCTTTATCCTGCCGCCCTCGATCCCCGAGTTGCGCCGCCGGCTGGAAACGCGCGGGCAGGACAGCGAGGACGTAATCGCCAAGCGGATGCTGAAGAGCTGGGACGAGATCAGCCACTGGGGCTATTACGACTATGTTCTGGTTAATGACGATCTGGATGCGACCGAAGAAAAGCTGAAAACCATCGTCAGCGCCGAACGGATGCGCCGCATTCAGCAACCGAAACTGCAAAACCACGTGCGCACCCTGCAAAATGAATTCGAGGGGTTGTCATGACCATCTACGCTTTGGGTGAACACACACCGCAAATCCACGAGGACACCTGGGTTGCACCCGACGCCAACCTGATCGGCAAGGTCGTGCTGGAGCAGGGCGCCTCGGTCTGGTTCGGCTGCACCATCCGCGCCGATCACGAAGAGATTCGCGTCGGCGCAGGCAGCAATGTGCAGGAAGACTGCATCATGCATATCGACGCCGGGTTTCCGCTGACCATCGGCAAGAACTGCACTATTGGGCACAAGGTGATGTTGCATGGCTGTACGATCGGGGAAAACACTCTGATCGGGATGGGGGCCATTGTTCTGAACGGGGCCAGGATTGGAAAGAACTGCCTGATCGGGGCAGGGGCCTTAATCACCGAGGGCAAGGAAATCCCCGACAATTCGCTTGTCATGGGTACGCCCGGCAAGGTCGTGCGACAACTGGATGAGGCAGCGGCGCAGAAAATCACCCTCAGTGCACTGCATTATCAGCAGAACATGCGCCGGTTCCGTGATGAGATGAAGCCCGTGTCCTGAAACGCCCGGAAAGATCGAGGATATGTCTCACGACCTGCTCGCCGAATTTGTCGCAGCCATTCCGATGCCTGCCTTGATGGTCGACCAGACCGAGCGAATTATTGCCGCGAATGCCGATGCTAAGACCCTGCTAACACAGAATATCGTCGGTCGGCATTTCGCGACGATCCTGCGGCAACCTCAGGTTATTGAGGCGATAGAGCAGGGCCTTCGCACTAAAGGTCCCACCAAGACGCGCCACTTGTCCAATGATGGCGCGCAGGACACCACCTTCGAGGTCGAATGCCGCTATATGACCGGTGTTGGCGCGGTGTCCGGCGGGGCTTTGCTGGCAATTTTTCAGGATGTCACGCATGTCGATCAGGCCAGCCAGATGCGCCGGGATTTTGTCGCCAATGTCAGCCATGAGTTGCGCACACCTCTGACCGCTTTGATGGGATTCATCGAAACGCTGCGCGGTCCGGCTCATGACGATGCCGCAGCCCGCGATCGTTTCCTGCAGATCATGGCCGATGAGGCCAACCGGATGAACCGGCTGGTTGGGGATTTGCTGTCCCTGAATCGCGTCGAAAGCGAAGAGAGAGTACGACCGAAAGAGCAGCTTGAACTGACGGGCCTGTTGCAATCCACGCTGAACTCGCTGCGTCCACTGGCCGAGGATGCGGACGTGCAGTTGACGCTGATGGCGCCAGACGAACCCGTCTCGCTGATAGGGGACAACGACCAACTGCGTCAGGTGTTCACAAACCTGATCGAAAACGGCATCAAATACGGCGGCAGCGGCGGGAGTGTGGAAATACGCGTGCTTCCATCCGAGCGCGATTCCGCAATGCGGGGCCCCGCGGTCCGGGTTCAGGTGATCGACAAGGGGCCGGGCATTGATGCGGTTCATCTGCCGCGTCTTACTGAACGATTCTATCGCGCCGACAGTCACAGATCGCGGCAACTGGGAGGGACGGGGCTGGGCCTTGCCATCGTGAAACACATTATCAACCGCCATCGCGGGCGACTGCGGGTTGAAAGCGAACTGGGCAAAGGGGCGACGTTCACCGTAATTCTTCCACGGTGACCTCGAAGTTTCAAAGCCGTCAGAGCGGCTTCGTTTACCTATGTGAAAGCTGCATGTCTGCATTGCGTCGTTTCGGTAAGAAATTCTGCGGACTGTCATATAGCTGTTACAAACCTGTCACAAAAGGCTTACGCGCAGACCTTAGAGGTGCCTGCAAGATCATCATGGGGGTGATCACAAACTACTTTCTCAAGGAGACTGAGATGTCCTTTGTAAAACTGTCGGCTTCGGCTCTTGCTATCGCTGCTGTCTCGGCCACTGCGGCCGCTGCTCGTGATCAGGTTCAGGTTGCCGGTTCCTCGACCGTCCTACCCTACGCCTCGATCGTTGCAGAAGCCTTCGGTGAGAACTTTGACTTCCCGACGCCGGTTGTTGAATCGGGTGGTTCCTCGGCAGGCCTGAAGCGTTTCTGTGAAGGGGTTGGTGAAAACACCATCGACGTTGCCAACGCATCGCGCCAGATCCGTGAAAAAGAGATTAAAGCCTGTGCCGACAACGGCGTCACCGATATCATCGAAGTTCAGATCGGTTATGACGGCATCGTTTTTGCATCAGACATCAACGGCAACTCGTTCGAGTTCACGCCGGAAGACTGGTACA
The DNA here is from genome assembly GCF_056538605.1 of Ruegeria sp. BF7. Lineage (NCBI taxonomy): Bacteria > Pseudomonadati > Pseudomonadota > Alphaproteobacteria > Rhodobacterales > Roseobacteraceae > Ruegeria > Ruegeria sp. BF7. Next base: position 571,297 of record NZ_JBQFTM010000001.1, read on the forward strand.
AAGCCCTGTCCGCGCAGATCGTTGTTGACGGCCAGCTGGTCGACAACCCGAACAAAACCTGGGCCGACGTGAACCCGAACTTCCCGGCGCAGCCGATCGCGGCGTTCATCCCGGGGACCAAGCACGGCACCCGCGAAGTGTTCGAAGACAAGGTGATACTGGCCGGCTGTGAGCATCTGGGTGACTTCGATGTCTACAAGGCTGCCAACGGCGACGACAAGAAAGCGGCTGAGAAAGCCTGTATCGCTCTGCGTACTGACGGCGTTTCGGTCGACATCGACGGCGATTACACAGAGACTCTGGCCCGCATCGACAGCAACAAGGACGGCATCGGCGTCTTCGGTCTGGCGTTCTACGAAAACAACACCGACAAGCTGCAGGTTGCGACCATGTCCGGCGTTGTACCCTCGACCGAGTCGATCGCGACCGGCGAATACCCGGTTTCGCGCCCGCTGTTCTTCTACGTCAAGAAAGCCCATATCGGCGTGATCCCCGGCCTGAAAGAATATGCTGAGTTCTTCGTCGCTGACGAGATCGCAGGTCCTGACGGCCCGCTGGCCGAATACGGTCTGGTCTCCGATCCGGAATTGGCAAAGGTTCAGGACGCTGTTGCCAACGAAGCCGTTCTGGGCGGCGGTTCCTAACCACCCTTGTGAACGGAACCGGGGCGTTTTATGCGCGCCCCGGTTCTTTTTGACTCCATCTCTGCCATCCCCACGGAGTTATCATGGCGTTATCCTGGCTTTTGCTTATCCTGCTTGCGCTGGCAGTGATCGGATATTTCACGGGTCGGTCCCGTGCCCTGGCAAGCGCGGGAGGTGATGCCCGCGAATTGCACTCTCTACCGTCCTACTATGGCTATAACGTCGCCATGACGGCCTTGGTTCCGGCGTTGGGCGTACTGATTGTCTGGCTTCTGGTGCAGCCGATGATCGTGAACAGTACCGTATCCGGTCTCATTCCCGATCAGGCGGTTCCCGAAGGATCGGATCGCGGCCTGATCATGAGCGAAGTGCGCCGCGTTTCTAATGGCTTGAACGGCGCCGTGGCCACCGGAGCATTGACCGAGACCCAGGCACAGGATGCGAACGCGGATATTGACGCGCTGACGTCGGCTCTGAAGGACGCGGGTCAGGTTCTGACGCAGGATATCACCCAACCCATTCTGGTTGCGGCTCAGAAATACCGCAGCATGACCGGGACCGGGTCGGTTGCGATGCAGGTAGTCGTATTGGCGTTGGCCCTGTTGGGCGCAGCTTTTGCCTATGTGCGGACGCACAAGGAGTTCCGCGCGCGAAACGTGGTCGAGCAGGGCGTTCTGGCGCTTTTGCTGCTGGCAGCGTCAATCGCCATCCTGACCACAGTCGGCATCGTGCTGTCGATGCTGTTCGAGACGATGAACTTCTTCCAGCTGCACTCGTGGAAGGACTTCTTCTTCGGCAGCACCTGGGCTCCGAACTTTCGCGGAGGCAGCGAGCTTTCAATCCTGCCTCTGCTGTGGGGGACACTGTATATTTCGCTGATCGCACTGCTTGTGGCCGTGCCGATTGGCCTGTTCGCTGCGATTTACCTGTCTGAGTATGCGACAGGCGCGACCCGATCCATTGCCAAGCCATTGCTGGAAATTCTAGCAGGTATTCCGACCATTGTTTATGGTCTGTTCGCGCTGCTGACCGTGGGTCCGGCACTGGTGTCGATGTTTGGTGAGGGCGGTATGCTGGGCGTTGGCTGGATGGCCAGTTCCAATGCGGTTCTGACGGCCGGTCTGGTTATGGGTATCATGCTGATCCCGTTTGTATCGTCGCTATCGGACGACATCATTAACGCTGTGCCGCAGTCGATGCGCGATGGCTCGCTTGGGCTGGGCGCAACCAAATCCGAAACGGTGCGACAGGTGGTTCTGCCTGCCGCGCTGCCGGGCATCGTGGGGGCGATCCTGCTGGCAGCAAGCCGCGCCATCGGTGAAACCATGATCGTGGTGATGGCCGCCGGTGCCATTGCCAAATTCTCGGGTAACCCGTTCGAGGCGATGACCACCATCACCACCCGGATCGTCAGTCAGCTGACCGGCGACACCGATTTCGCCAGCCCTGAAACGCTGGTGGCCTTTGCCCTGGGTCTGACCCTGTTCATCATTACGCTGGGGCTGAACATCTTTGCCCTCTACATCGTACGCAAATACCGGGAGCAGTACGAATGACCGATATTTCCCAAAACCCTGGCGCTGCTCCTGCTGCGAAGCCGAAGGGCGGGTCGCTGTTCGAAAAGGACTTGCGCACCAAACGCCGCAACGCAGCCGAAGGCAGGTTCAAACTGTACGGCATCGCCGCTATCGGTATCGGTCTGCTGATGCTGGTCGTTCTGGTGACCAACATCGTCACCGCCGGTACAGGTGCGTTCCAACAGAGCTTTCTTGAACTGAACGTCGAACTGAAAGAAGAAAAGCTGGACAAGAAGGGCAACCGTAATATCGAAGACATCAAGAAGGTCTCGACCTTCGGTTATGCGCCACTCATTGCCTCGGCTCTGGAAAGCGAAGTCCAGGAGTTGGGCATTCAGACCGACCTGAAACCCAAGGCAATGGGCAAGATCCTTTCCAAAGCCGCTCAGGCCGAGTTGCGGAACTATGTGATCGCCAACCCCGACGAGATCGGCAAAACGGTCAGCTTCCGCTTTTTGGTCAACAGCCGTGTAGATGGCTACATGAAGGGTCGCGTCACCCGCGAGTCGATTGCCAATGACAAGAGCATCTCAGTCGAGCAGCTGGATTTCGTGGATCAATTGCGAGACGCCGGTGTCCTGTACAAGGCCTTCAACCCGGACTTCATCTTTGGCGCGGATGCCTCTGACCAACGGCCCGAGGCAGCTGGGATCGGTGTCTCGATGCTGGGCTCGCTTTTCATGATGTTCGTAGTACTGGCGCTGGCTCTACCCATTGGCGTTGCGGCCTCGATCTATCTTGAGGAATTCGCGCCGCAAAACCGCCTTACAGATATTATCGAAGTCAACATCTCGAACCTGGCTGCTGTTCCGTCGATCGTGTTCGGTATCCTGGGTCTGGCCGTGTTCATCAACTATATGCACTTGCCGACCTCGGCGCCGCTGGTAGGTGGTCTGGTGCTCACACTGATGACCTTGCCGACGATCATCATTTCGACCCGAGCGTCGCTGAAGGCGGTACCGCCGTCGATCCGTGACGCGGCACTTGGGGTAGGGGCCTCGAAAATGCAGGCGGTGTTCCACCACGTTCTGCCACTGGCCGCGCCCGGTATCCTGACCGGCACTATCATCGGTCTGGCGCAGGCGCTGGGGGAAACAGCGCCGCTGCTATTGATCGGCATGGTAGGCTTTATTGCCTCGAACCCGCCGGATGGCGTTGTTGCGGGTTTCCTGTCTCCGAACTCGGCCATGCCGGCGCAGATTTACGAATGGTCCAAACGCGCCGATCCGGCCTTCTACGAACGCGCATGGGGGGGCATCATCATCCTGTTGATCTTCCTCGTGACAATGAACACCATCGCGGTCATCCTGCGCCGCCGCTTTGAACGCCGCTGGTAAAGGGGCTTAATATGAACGACATGACACGAGTGGAGAGAACCGTGGACTCCAAAGCAATCAAGATCGCCGCGAACAAGGTTCAGGTCTATTACGGTGACACCCACGCCATCAAAGACGTTGATGTTCAGATCGAAGACAAGACTGTTACAGCATTCATCGGCCCGTCAGGTTGCGGCAAGTCCACCTTTCTGCGCTGCCTGAACCGGATGAACGACACGATCGATATCTGCCGTGTTGAAGGTGACATCCTGCTGGACGGCGAAGATATATATGACAAGCGCGTCGATCCGGTGCAACTGCGCGCCAAGGTGGGCATGGTGTTCCAGAAACCGAACCCTTTCCCAAAGTCGATCTATGACAACGTGGCCTACGGCCCACGCATCCACGGCCTTGCCAAAAACAAGGCGGAACTTGATGACATCGTTGAGAAATCCCTGCGTCGCGGCGCGATCTGGGATGAGGTCAAAGACCGTCTGGATGCACCCGGCACCGGCCTGTCTGGTGGTCAGCAACAACGCCTGTGCATCGCCCGTGCAGTTGCGACTGAACCCGAAGTTCTGTTGATGGACGAACCATGCTCGGCGCTGGACCCGATTGCGACCGCTCAGGTCGAAGAGCTGATCGACGAACTGCGCTCGCGCTATTCGGTGGTGATAGTGACACACTCGATGCAGCAGGCCGCGCGGGTCAGCCAGAAGACGGCATTCTTCCACCTTGGGAATCTCGTCGAATTTGGCGAGACGGGTCAGATCTTCACCAACCCCGAAGACCCCCGCACCGAAAGCTACATCACCGGCCGGATCGGCTGACAACAGGTACTGAATCATGAGCGAACAACATATAGCATCCGCTTTCGACCGCGATCTCGAAGCCATTCAGGCCCATATCATGAAGATGGGCGGGCTGGTCGAAGCCGCCATCATGAGCGCCGCACGTTCACTGGAATCCCGCGACGAGGAACTGGCACAGCAGGTCCGTCAGGGTGACAAGGCCATCGACGCGCTGGAAGAGCTGATCGACGAAGAAACCGCTCGTCTGATCGCATTGCGCGCACCGACCGCCAGTGATCTGCGCCTGGTTTTGTCTGTCCTGAAAGTGTCCGGCAACCTCGAACGGATCGGCGATTACGCCAAGAACATCGCCAAGCGGACTACGGTTTTGGTCAATGCGGGCGAAATCAACGGCAGCGCCGCCGCCCTGCGTCGCATGGCGCGTGAGGTTGAACGGATGCTACGCGATGCGCTGGACGCCTACATTCAACGCGATGCCGAATTGGCGACTGATGTCATCAACCGCGACGAAGAAGTGGATCAGATGTACAATGGCCTGTTCCGCGAATTCCTGACCTTCATGGCTGAGGACCCGCGCAACATCTCGTCCTGTATGCACCTGCATTTCATTGCCAAAAACATCGAACGCATGGGTGACCACGTGACCGCAATTGCCGAACAGGTTGTCTATCTCGTGACCGGGGAACGCCCGACCGAGGCGCGCCCGAAAGCTGATGTAACTTCGCATACCCCTCAGGAGATCTGACAAATGTCTGCGGATCAGCCCACCGTTCTGGTCGTTGAAGATGAACCGGCGCAGCGTGAAGTGCTGGCCTATAACCTCGAAGCCGAAGGTTTTCGCGTGTCCAAGGCCGCCAGCGGCGACGAAGCCATGCTGTTGGTCGACGAGGAGCACCCGGACATCATCGTGCTGGACTGGATGATGCCCAACCTCAGCGGGATCGAGGTTTGCCGCCGCCTGAAATCCCGCCCAGAAACGCGGTCGATCCCGATCATCATGCTGTCGGCCCGCACCGAAGAGGTCGACAAGGTGCGTGGTCTGGAAACCGGTGCAGATGACTATGTGATCAAGCCGTATTCGGTGGTTGAACTGATGGCGCGGGTGCGTACTCAGCTGCGCCGCGTGCGCCCGGCAACCGTTGGTTTGCGGTTGGAGTTCGACGACATCGTTTTGGATTCCGAAACGCACAAGGTCAGCCGCGACAGCAAACCTTTGAAACTGGGTCCGACCGAGTTCCGCCTGCTGAGCACTTTCATGGAAAAGCCGGGCCGTGTCTGGAGCCGTGAGCAATTGCTGGATCGGGTCTGGGGCCGTGATATCTATGTAGATACGCGCACGGTTGACGTTCATATCGGACGTCTGCGCAAAGCACTGACTCAACATGGCGGCGAAGACCCGGTGCGTACGGTGCGCGGCGCAGGATATGCACTGGGGTAGAAACCGGGGCAGGGGTATGAGTTTTGCTCATGGTCGGATGCGAAACTCTTACTGTCTTTTGACGAGGGGCCGGGTTAGGTTGCGTCGAAGCTGACTGAGCGGAGAAGCACTATGAACGCCCCAGACACCAAGCCCGCATTGCGTGCTAAAGATGCGCCCGACATGGGCAAGTTCGCGTGGGATGATCCGTTTCGTCTGTCCGATCAACTGAACGAAGACGAACGGATGATTGCGGCCAGTGCGCAGGCTTACGCGCAGGAAAAGCTGCAGCCACGGGTGACTGAGGCGTTTCAAAACGAGGAAACCGACCCCGAGATATTCCGCGAGATGGGCGAAATGGGCCTGTTGGGCACCACGATTCCTGAGGAATACGGTGGCCTTGGGGCAGGGTACGTCTCCTACGGTCTGGTTGCGCGCGAGGTCGAGCGTGTGGATTCCGGATACCGCTCGATGATGTCAGTGCAAAGCTCTCTGGTGATGTACCCGATCTATGCCTATGGCAGTGAAGAACAGCGCCGGAAATACCTGCCGAAACTGGCCAGTGGTGAATGGATCGGCTGTTTCGGTCTGACCGAGGCTGATGCAGGCTCGGACCCGGCCGGCATGAAGACTAAGGCCGAGAAGATTGACGGTGGCTATCGTCTAACCGGCAGCAAGATGTGGATTTCCAACGCGCCGATTGCGGATGTGTTTGTTGTCTGGGCCAAGTCCGATGCTCATGACGGCAAGATCCGCGGCTTTGTTCTTGATAAGGGGCTAAAAGGTCTGAGTGCCCCGAAAATTCAGAACAAATTGAGCCTGCGCGCCTCGATCACCGGCGAAATCGTCCTGGATCGTGTTGAGGTCGATGAAAGCGCGTTGCTGCCGAATGTTCAGGGCCTGAAGGGACCGTTCGGCTGTCTGAACCGCGCGCGTTACGGTATCAGTTGGGGTGTCATGGGGGCTGCCGAAAGCTGTTGGCACGCCGCACGGCAATACGGCTTGGATCGGAAGCAGTTCAATCGACCATTGGCACAGACACAGCTGTTTCAACGAAAGCTGGCGGACATGCAGACCGAAATCGCCTTGGCGCTGCAAGCGAGCTTGCGTGTCGGTCGCCTGATGGATCAGGCCGAAGCCGCGCCCGAGATGATCTCGATCGTCAAACGCAACAACTGCGGCAAGGCGCTGGATATTGCGCGGATGGCGCGCGACATGCACGGGGGCAACGGCATCTCGTTGGAGTTCCACGTCATTCGACACATGGTCAATCTTGAGACCGTGAACACCTATGAAGGCACGCATGACGTTCACGCGCTGATCTTGGGGCGGGCGCAGACTGGGTTACAGGCATTCTGTTGAAGACAACGTGTAATTGGTATTATGGTTAAAAACGATAAAGCCCAAATACCCGATTGCACAACAAGTCTAACAAGTTACGGTGTGAACCCGAACCAACGTTTGGGGTTGTGATATGGAACTGAGTGGAAAAACTGTGATTGTCACCGGAGCCGCTCAGGGTATCGGCAAAGGACTGGCTGAACGTTTTGCCCGCGACGGTGCCGTTGTCGTTTGTTCTGATATCGACGCCGATGGCGTTCAGCGTGTGGCTGAGGAAATTGGCGGCCACGCATTGGTTTGCGATGTTTCGCAAGAAGCTGACATCAGGATGATGATCGAGACTGTTGAGGATACCATTGGCCCGATTGATTTGTTCTGTGCCAATGCTGGCATTCTGACGCTTGGTGGCCCGGAAGTTCCTGACGACGATTGGGACCGGACCTGGAAGATCAATGTCATGTCCCACGTCTGGACCGCGCGGCACCTCGTGCCGCGTATGATTGCGCGTGGCAAAGGTTACATCATGATCACGGCTTCTGCTGCGGGATTACTGAACCAGCCCGGCGCAGCGCCATACGGCGTGACGAAGCATGCAGCGGTCGGGTTTGCCGAGTGGTTGTCCTTGACCTACGGGCACAAAGGTTTGCGCGTGTCGGTCCTGTGTCCGCAGGCCGTACGGTCCGACATGACGCGTGGACACGAGGTTTCGGTCGCGTCGATTGATGGCATGTTGGAACCTGAAGACGTGGCGCAAGCCTGCGTCGAGGCCATCAGGTCCGAGCAGTTTCTGGTGCTGCCACATCCTCAGGTTTTGGACTACATCCGCCACAAAACCGGAGACTATGACCGTTGGCTTGGCGGGATGCGTAAGCTAAATCAGCAATTTACCGAAGACAGCTAAGGCTACTTGCGCGCTTTCCGCATCAGACCTTCCTGTGCGACCGACGCGACCAGGGTGCCGTCCTGTGCGAAAATCGAGCCGCGGTTGAAGTTGCGTCCCTGCCCGCTCCAGGGCGATTCCATCGCATAAAGATGCCAGTTTTCAAAGTGAACCGGCGCGTGGAACCACAACGCATGATCTAGGCTGGCAAAATTGACCTCACTACTGAACAAACTCAGCCCATGCGGCCGCAATCCTGACGTCATCAGGTACATGTCTGACGCGTAAGCCAAAAGAAGATGCTGGGTCACCGGGTCGGCACCTGCGGCAGCGCCCATGCGGAACCAGATCTGATTGTGATCGTCAGATTTTTCGGGGCTGAAGGGATTCAGATGGTTCACTTCACGCACCTGGATTGGCCGTTCACGCAACAGCTCTCCGCGCAGTTTTTCAGGAACCAGATCCACGTAACGCTGCCGCAATTCTGATCGTTCTAGGTAGTTCTCCGGGGCCTCGGTCTGCGGCATGTCATGTTGGTGGTTCCACCCTTCGTCCTGAACATGAAATGAGGCCGACATGTTTAGGATTTGCTTGCCGTGTTGGATCGCGACCACGCGCCGTGTTGTCATGGAGCCCCCATCCCGTGCTCTATCAACTTGATATATAACGGGAATGGATGGGTCGCCGGCGCGAATGAAATAGGCGTGCAGAGAATGGCACAACCGATCTTCTACGGTTTGATAAGCGGCCGCCAGAGCTTGGGCAATAACCTGACCACCGAAAATGCGGGTTGGAGTCTCGCCGCCTGATCCCGTGCCGCGAAACAGGTCGACCTCAAGCCTTTCGATGTTCAAAAGGTCCAGAAGGATGCGTTCTGCTTCGGTCATACTGGGGTCTCCGGTTGGTCGTATCGGGCTTGGGTATCAGCGCCGGAATGATCATTCAATCATTGCCCCAAGGACAACCGCTTTCAACTCAGCCCGCGACGGGTATGAACTGGACGGCGACAGCTGCGTGAAGAAGACCGTTGTCAAATCATTCACCCGATCAATCCAGAAAAAGGTCGAGGCCATGCCGCCCCAGCTGAAATCGCCAACAGAGCCCGGCACCCGGGTTCGACCTGGGTTCAGCACCACCGAGCCACCCAGCCCGAACCCGGTGCCTTCCATGGGTTGTTCAGCAAAGCTCTGCGGTCCCATCGAGGCAATATCGCCCGGTAAGTGGTTGCGCAGCATATAGTCCACGGTTTTTGGGCCCAGCAGGTATTGTCCGTTACCCAGCCCTCGGTTCCGCAACATTTCGGCAAACAGGGAATAGTCGTCGATTGTCCCGACCAGACCACCACCGCCCGAGAATGTGGTGGTGTGTTCAAACGGCGATTCTCCGGCCTGATCAACAAGCCGCAGGGTTTCGCTGCCGGCTTCGGCAGAGTTCAGCGCCATCGCGTCCCCGGCCAATGGCGTGTAGAGCGAGGCAAATCGATCCCCTGCCCCCGGTGGCACCCGGAATCCGGTTTCCTGCATCCCCAGCGGTTCGAAAATTTCCTGCGCGAAGAACTTATCCAGCGACTGACCCGTGACCACCTCGATCACGTGGCCCAGAACATCTATGCCGACGGAGTATTCCCAGCGAGCACCGGGTTGAAATGCCAGCGGAAGGTCCGCCAGATCGACCACACGGTCAGCAAGAAGGCCCTGATTTGGTTTAAACATCAGGTTCTGCTCATCCATCGCCCTGGGCAGAACTCCGGGATTGAACGGATAGCTGAGACCGCTCGTATGGGTCAGCAACTGATGCAGCGTCGGTGTCGGAGCATCCTCGGTCTGGTCCAATCGTTCCGCCCCTGGAAGCAGAGCCTGCATGTTCCGAAATTCCGGAAGGAAATCCGATAGTTGTGCGTCGAGGTGAAGCAACCCGCGCTCGGCCAACATCATAAGTGCTACCGTGGTCACCGGCTTAGTCATTGAGTAGATGCGTGCGATCGTATCGCGCTGAAACGGTAGATCGTTTTCGACGTTTCTTTGACCGCAGGCGTGGAAAAACAACTCGGTCCCTTCGTGTTTTACCAGTAAGGAACTGCCCGCATATTTCCGCTCATCGACGTAGCGTTGCATCCAGTCGGTGATACGGTTCAGGCGATTGAGGTCGAACGCAGCCATCTTTGATTTGCCCTCTGCATTATAGTCCAGATCTTGCGATGTTAAGCGCTGAATTGACAGGGAATTCGACCGTAGCGGTACGCCCGGCCCATCGGCTGATACACTGAGTGGGTAGCGGATTCGCTGGTTACGAGTTGGAGACATTTCGCCACCCAACCTTCCCGGAGGATAAATATGACGCAACGTATTGAATTATTGTATGATTTCTGTAGTCCGAATGCCTTTCTCGCCTATAAGGTCCTGCCCGCACTTGCTGCCAAGCATCGCGCCAAGGTCACGCTTATTCCAGTTCTGCTGGCTACGGTTTTCAAGGCTACTAACAACCAGAGCCCGTTTCAGGCGTTCTCGGAAAACCGCCAGAAAACGGCATACCTGACCCATGACCTGCACAGGTTTGCGCGGACCCGTGGCCTGAGTTTTCACATGAGCCCGCACTTTCCGGTCAATACCAGATTCGCCATGCGCGGGGCCGTGTATGCGTCTGGCAAATCTTGGGAATCCAAGTACATAGATTCCATATTTGATGCCATCTGGGTGCATGGCCAAAAGGTCGATGAGGTTGGTGTTCTTACCGAAATCATGCAGGAGAATAAGTTGCCGGTACGCAAGCTCCGCGAAGCGATGACCAGCGTTGAAGTCAAGCAGCAGCTCAAGGATCAGACCAAGGCCGCCGTAAAACGTGGCGTGTTTGGTGTTCCCAGCATGTTCGTGGGTGCCGAGATGTTCTTTGGCAAGAACAGTCTGGGAAATCTGGAACTGGAGCTTTCAAAGGAATCCTAGGCTTTTAGCGCGGCCAGACCATGTTGCGCGAATATCGGGACATAGGAACCAAGAACCAAGGCGCGCTTCGGGTCCGAGGCGTTGCCATCCTGCGCACGTTTGAAGACACCCTGCAGAATTCCCGCCATTCGGAAGAAGTTGAAGGCCAGATAAAATCCGAAATTGTCGATGCCGGAAAGGCCGCGACGCTGGCAATACTGATCGATGAAAGCCTGATCTGTCGGCAGGCCCACGCTGTCCCGATCAATGCCCGCCAGACCGCGACCTTCAGTACCGGGCGGCATTCTCCATTGCATGATCACGGCAGCCAGATCCGCATAAGGGTGTCCGATGGTCGAAAGCTCCCAATCCAGTACACCGATGCACCGGGTTCCGTGTTTCTCGAACATCAGATTGTCGATGCGATAGTCGCCATGCACGAGCGTCCTTTGCCCGTCATCCTCTGGCACTGCATGCTCTAGCGCGCCAATCAGCGCGTTCATCTCGGGGATTTCCGAAGTTTCAGAGGCGCGGTACTGTTTGGTCCATCGTGCAATCTGACGTTCAAAATAGTTTCCGGGCGGGCCATAATCCGAAAGCCCGGAAGCCTCGATATCGACCATATGCAGCGCGGCCAGAACCCGGTTCATTTCATCCAGAACGGCGGTGCGTGTCTCGTTGCTTTCGCCTTTCATGGTGGGTTCCAGAAAGATGCGTCCGTCAAGGTGCTCCATGACATAAAAGTCCGAGCCGATCACGCTGTCATCCTGACACAACAGATGCATCCGCGGGACCGGTACAGCACTGTCGGCCAAAGCTGTCTGTACACGATATTCGCGGTCCACCGCATGTGCGGACTTCAGCAGCACTCCCTGGGGTTTTCGACGCAAAACATACGCTTTTTCAGGGGTTTGCAGCAGAAAGGTCGGGTTGGACTGGCCGACCGAGAACTTGTTTGCCTCCAGCGGGCCTCGATACCCCGTAAGATGGGTGCTGAGATAGGTGTCAACGGCTGCGATGTCCAATTGCGTGCTGCTCATCCTGCGCCTCCGTGTCTCTGCTTATAAAGCTTCGGCAAAGATGTTCCCGGCCGTCACCACATTGATGCCGCCCGACACCGGAATAACCGCGCCGGTCACATAACTGCCGCCGCGACCGCACAGAAACAACATGCAGCCGGCGATATCGTCTTCGCGACCAACCCGGCCCAAGGGAACGGATTTACCAACTTTTTCCCGTGTTTCTTTGTCGCCTGTGGCAAAGGCAGTCATGCGCGAGACAAAAGGCCCAGGCGCCAGCGCGTTGACCGTAATGTGGTAAGGTGAAAACTCCTTGGCCATGATCTTCGTCAGGTGCAGAACAGCCGCTTTCGACGCCGAATAGCTGTAGGCGCCGTCACCCATGGGAACCTCCCCCATGACCGAGCCTACATTGATAACCCGAGCCGGATCGTCAGCCGAGCCAGAATTCATCAACACTGGCAACAGTTTTTGGGTCAGGTCGAACAGGCCCGCGACATTGACCGACATGACTTTGTCCCACGCTTCATGAGGGAATTGACCCATCGGCGCACCCCAACTGACGCCTGCATTATTCATCAGGATATCAAGCCGATCCGTGCGATCCCTGACCTCGGATGCAAGTGCTTCGACACCTTCTTTGGTCGCGACATCGCCGCCGAATCCAACGGCCTGACCCGAGGCGTCCAACGCATTCAGTTCCGCCGCGACGGCTTCGCAGGCCTCGGTCTTGCGCGACGCGATCAGAACTCGCGCCCCGGCCAACACCAGCGCTTCGGCAGCCATGCGACCGATCCCGGTCGCCCCACCGGTGACAAGCGCAGTCTTGCCATGCAATGAGAAAAGCGTTTCGGGGGTCATTGTCTGCTCCTGTTTATTTGTGGCGGGCGCATACCCTTTTCGGGAATTGGTGCGTCGTCGAAACCGGTGGTTTCTTGACAAGACCAATTGCTGCACCAAAGCTCGTACTAACCGAATAACAAGGATAACGGGTCTGATATGCAAGCTTTACTCAGCGTCGCGCCGGGTGGACCGGAAACACTGGAACTGACCACCCTACCCGATCCTACTCCGGGACGCGGTGAATTACTGATTGGAATCAGGGCGGCGGGCGTCAATTTTCCGGACACACTGATCATACAGGACCTATATCAGATCAGGCCGCCGCGCCCCTTTGCTCCGGGCGGTGAAATTGCGGGGGAAGTACTGGCCATCGGTGAAGGTGTAAGCGGCTTCGAAGTCGGTGACCGCGTTCTGGCACTGACCGGGCATGGTGGGTTCGCTACGCATCTGAACGTCCCGTCAGCTACCGCAATCAAGTTCCCCGACACCATACCGTTTGAAGACGCGGCCTGTTTTATTTTCACCTACGGCACCTCTTATCACGCCCTGAAGGATCGGGCCGATCTGCAGCCCGACGAGACGCTGTTAGTGCTTGGCGCCGCGGGTGGTGTCGGGTCCGCTGCGGTCGAGTTGGGCAAGGCTATGGGCGCGCGGGTAATTGCGGCCGTATCCTCGCGGGACAAGGCGGATTTCTGCCGGAGCCTAGGGGCGGACGAAACAGTTCTGTACGCGCATGACATGGACAAGGACTCTCAGAAGAAATTCACTACAGAAATCAAGGACCTGTCCGCGCCATTGGGGGTGAATGTTGTCTATGACGCAGTTGGTGGAGACTATGCCGAACCCGCGTTGCGCAGCATGGCCTGGAATGGGCGCTATCTGGTGGTTGGCTTCCCGGCTGGCATCCCCAAAATCCCGCTGAACCTTCCGCTCCTCAAGGGGTGTCAGATTATGGGCGTGTTTTGGGGTGCTTCGGTGATGCGCGATCCCGTTGGGCATTCGGAAAACGTGAGGGATTTGTTCAGGTTATACGGCGAAGCGAAGATTAAACCAAAGATCCATGCGCGATACCCGCTGGACCGTGCGTCCGAGGCCTTGGCGCATATGACAAGCCGTTCCGCTCTGGGTAAGACCGTGGTGACAATGCCGGTTCACGCCGAAGGTGAGTGACGTAGCTTCCCCAACTCGCCCTATGCGCGCGCTGGCCGGTGGACATTGACACCAGTTAGCGTCTATGAATTTCCAATGGGAACAGTGAAATAATGCACAAAGCTCTGATTTTGAACGGTCCGAACCTGAACCTCCTGGGTACAAGACAGCCCGAGGTCTACGGCGGCACCACTTTGGAAATGGTTGAGGACTTGTGCCTGAGCCATGGGTCTTCCATCGGGGTTCAAGTGTCGTGCTTTCAGTCCAACCACGAAGGTGCGTTGATCGATGCCATCCATGAAGCCAAAGGGGATCAGGACGGGATCGTTCTGAACGCCGGGGCTTATACGCACACCTCGATTGCACTGATGGACGCCATTGCGTCGGTCGAGCTTCCGGTGATCGAGGTGCACCTGTCCAACATCCACGCGCGCGAGACATTCCGGCACGTGTCCTATATCTCAAAGGTGGCTGTCGGCCAGATTTGTGGCTTTGGTGCGCAGGGATATGTTCTGGCTCTGGATGCATTAGCCGCACATCTGAAAAGCGGGTCATCTGAATGAAGCTGAGTGAATACCTGCACTTTCTCAGCTACACCAAAACTCTGGAAGAGCTTTGGGATGCCCATTGTCGCCAGATGGCGAGTTTCGGATTTGATCGCCTGATCTATGGTCACACTCAGTACCGTACTGAAACCTCACTTGGTGACCCCGAAGATTTCGTGATCCTGACCAATCACGAAAAAGCTTACCTGGATGGGTTTCTGCGGGACGGGATGTACTTCCACGCTCCGATGCTGAAATGGGCGCTGCACAATGAAGGCGCGGCCAGTTGGAGTATCGCGCAGGAGATGGTGGCGAACGGAAAGCTGACTGCAAAAGAACTAGACGTGCTCGAGTTCAACCGATCGCAGGGCGTGACCTTCGGGTACACGGTCAGCTTCACCTCGGTCTCGATGCGGTCTAAAGGGGCGATTTCCCTGTCGGCCGGGGACGCGGCCAGTCAGGCCGAAGTGGACGCGACGTGGGCTGAACACGGTGACGACATCCTGCTGATGAACAACGTTGCGCATCTGAAAATCCTCACCCTGCCCTACAACGCCCCCAACCGGGCCCTGACCAAACGCCAGCGCGAAGCGTTGCAATGGGTCGGAGACGGCAAAACCACGCAGGACATTGCGCTACTGATGGGGCTGACATCGGCAACGGTTGAAAAGCACCTGCGCCTCGCACGTGAGGCCCTTTCCGTCGAGACCACGGCGCAGGCCGTCCTGAAGGCGTCTTTGCAGAATCAGATGTTCGTAATGGAGGCCTAGCGCCCCGGAATCTGACGCCAAATTGCGTCAATTTACCCTAGGTAAGGAAAACATGACTTTCCATTCCAGAGGCGGGGTTGCAAAGTGAGATAGTTCCGTGAGTGGTGGCTTTAGCCAGGGAACATTTGGTTGGATCTTTGCAATTCCAGAGCTCTCCAGCCGCTCTGACAATAAGGCGCCAATTTGTCCGCGTCTAATTGCCGGAATTTTGGGGGGCCTCGACCATCCCCATCATGCGGGGCCCCTCAATCCAATCTACGAATGCCAAGACGCTTCGGCGTCTTTTTTTGTTTCTACACATAAAAAACCGGCTACGTCTTGCGCAACCGGTTCCGACATTTTCATGTCCGGACCTCTTGCGAGGTCCGGAGGTATTGCTTAGCCCTGAGCGGCCTTGGCAACTTCGGCTGCAAAGTCTTCTTTTTCGACCACGATGCCTTCGCCAACTTCTAGGCGGATGAAGCCGGTGATGGTTGCGCCTGCTTCTTTGGCCGCTGCTTCCACGGTCAGGTCAGGATTCACAACGAACTGCTGGTTCAACAGGGTCGATTCAGCCACGAATTTCTTCATGCGGCCCTCGATCATCTTTTCGATCACCTGCTCCGGTTTGCCGGATTCGCGGGCGATGTCCATCTGAACCTGCTTTTCTTTCTCGACAACGGCCGGATCCATGTCCGCTTCGGACAGAGCCGCCGGGTTAACAGCCGCGATGTGCATCGCAACCTGCTTGCCGATCGCTTCGTCACCACCGGTCAGAGCAACCAGAACACCAATTTTGCCCATACCGTTGGTGGCCGCATTGTGGACGTAGGACACAACCGTGTCGCCCGACAGTTTGGCCATGCGGCGAACCGACATATTCTCGCCGATGGTGGCGATCTTGTCGGTCAGGGTGTCGGCAACGTTCTTGCCGCCCAGATCGGCAGCCAGCAGCGCTTCGACATTGTCGACGCCTTCTGCAGCGTAGGCGATCTTGCCGACCATTTCCTGGAAATCGGCGTTTTTCGCAACAAAGTCGGTTTCCGAGTTCACTTCGACAGCAACACCATTGCCACCGTTGACGTGAACTGCAACCAGACCTTCGGCTGCGGTACGGCCCGATTTCTTGGCCGCTTTGGCAAGGCCTTTGGTGCGCAGCCAGTCAACGGCTTCGTCCATGTTGCCGCCGGTTTCGGTCAGCGCTTTTTTCGCGTCCATCATGCCTGCGCCGGTCTGATCGCGCAGTTCTTTAACCATTGCTGCTGTGATTGCCATCTTTAGGCTCTCCTCAATTCAAACGGAATTGGGGCAGGTCTACCCTGCCCCATATGTCATTTACGTGACGGGCAGCTTACGCTTCGGCTTTGGCTTCCGGCGCGGCTTCTTCTGCGACGGGCTCTTCCGCAACGACTTCTTCGACCGGTGCTTCTTCGAACGCACCCAGGTCAACGCCTGCTGCACCCATCTGTGCGGTCATACCGTCCAGAGCGGCACGCGCGGCCAGGTCGCAGTAAAGCGAAATTGCGCGCGCTGCGTCGTCGTTGCCGGGGATGATGTAGTCTACGCCATCGGGCGAGCAGTTGGTGTCGACAACAGCCACAACCGGGATACCCAGTTTGTTGGCTTCGGCGATGGCCAGTGCTTCTTTCTTGACGTCGATGACGAACAGCAGATCCGGAACGCCGCCCATTTCGCGGATACCGCCCAGCGATGCCTGCAGTTTGCCCTGGTCACGTTCCATGCCCAGACGCTCTTTCTTGGTCAGGCCTTCGGCACCCGATTCCATGGCTTCGTCGATCTGGTTCAGGCGGTTGATCGACTGGGAAACGGTTTTCCAGTTGGTCAAGGTGCCGCCCAGCCAGCGGTGGTTCATGTAGTACTGAGCCGACTTTTCAGCAGCTTCTGCAATCGGGCCAGCGGCCTGACGCTTGGTACCAACGAACAGAACGCGGCCACCTTTAGCGACGGTATCACGAACAGCCTGCAGCGCCTGGTCCAGCATCGGAACGGTCTGGGTCAGGTCCATGATGTGGATGCCATTGCGCGAGCCGTAGATGAACGGACCCATGCGGGGATTCCAACGCTGTGTCTGGTGACCAAAGTGAACGCCAGCTTCCAGCAGCTGACGCATGGTGAACTCGGGAAGAGCCATGCTTTACTTTCCTTTTCCGGTTTACGCCTCGGCGGGGGTGAAAGAAGCGGATGCTCCAACCGGCGGGCCAGATAGGGATGTCTCCCCTACAAAGCCCAAACCCCGCCTGCGGGTTTGAATGGCGCGCGTATACGGCAGGTTTTGAGGCAGTGCAAGCGAAGTTTCAAATTCTCCAGGATTTTGGAGAATTTTACCCGATGTGCTACATTGAAACTCATCCCCGACGAGCAAAGGCTTTTGGGGGCATTATTATTACGAGTAAATCAATTGCCTGAATTTCATACCGTTACATTTTTCTCGGAGAACAATAGATGGGTCGCCGAATTACGAGAAAGAAAGCGAACGACGAAAACCGAACAGGATCAGTTTGGCGTTCACGAATGGCCAGCCTTGCCGGTTTCCTTAAGGACGCAGGGATCATTCTTGCTGTTGTTGCAACCCCAGCTATTTTCATTCTGGCGTTAACGTGGACAGGGGTTGTCCGGCCGTGGCTGGCTTCCGAGCTATTCGAGGAACTTCGGGATAAAGACGAAGAAAAAGCCTACGATGAGCTGACCACAGAATTTGTTCTAATGACGCTGTCCAACTATGATGACGACGTGGTGCAAAAGTGGATGAATCACTCTGGTCCAATTATCGAGCGCCTGGATCGATCTCCGACTTCAGAAGACATGACTGTTCTTTTTTCTTCTCCCGAGTTCCGGCAGCAATTTCTAAGAGAAATTTTGATGGCGTTGCTAAACAGACAAGAAGAAAAAGTGAATGAGGTACTGAATGAACATGCCAATAAAGACTTAGTTGAAAGCTGGTTACAAAGCCAAGTTTCCGATCTTTCGCAAACAGTCGTGCAGCAAGTAGATGATGTTCACGTCAGAAGGATGTACTTCAAATATGGAGAAAACGAGCAAGAGAACCCGGATGCAAACACTGTAGATCGATTTTATGCCAGCAGAAATCAGATTTACTCGCTGGAAGTCGATGTCAACGCCTTTGATCACTTTGACGAGGTGGTTGAACAACACAATCGGGCGCTGTTTTTGAAATTGGGCAGCGAGCGTCCCAGAATAATTCGCAATGGCGCTTTATCAGCAAGGGATATTACATGCGAGGTTCGCAAAATTCTGACATCTCCGTCGGGATTTGTCCGATTGGAGGCCGGTGTTGCCGAGCAAGACGGAGTAACGCGCGCACCCATTCCCAAAGGCGGATTTGACATCACAGTAATTGTCGCGGCGAAAAAAGGGCGGAAGATATGCAGCTAATATTGGCCGTTTTTGCACTGCTTTTCTTTTTTTCGAGCGCTGTTAGTGCTGAAACAGGAAAGTGGACAGAGACGAATGAAGATAGCGCATTTTGGACAAAAGAAGGTGCTCGTTTTATTCCGAAGGATAATGCCAAAAGGCAGTTTCAGTATTCCGCGTTGAGGTTTGATCGATCCCGTTACTCCTATGAGTTATTGGATCTTGAGAGGTTACTCGACACTGCATTCCCGGAAAAAACTAAAGATGGCTTTGTATTTGACAAGAGCACGGGCCAATACAGGGCGATTCAAGCCAGCGTACTGCAAGCTTGGGAAGCTTTTCAGGAGGACAAGTCCGTCGTGGCGCTGGTACCAATGGGTTTCGCCAGAACTGCGGGTGAACCACGCATCGTTGGTTACCGGAAAATAGACGGTAAGCTGTTCAGGGGACTGTTCAGCGCCAGCAATTTAGACACTATTCTTTGCTTGGATGACGTCGGCGACCCCCGTAAGAATAGATATCCTTTTCAAGTGCCTCTGATAGTGGGCATTAATTTTCCAAACCAAAAATTCACTTTCAACTATTTGGGAGACTTGGCGCCAATTAATTTGTCCGGGAAAGAAACGAAAAGTAGCGCCGAACAGATTGATTACTATAAGTCACGCCTGGACGCATGCCCCGATGCCGTACAGGTTGGACCGAGGATTCTACAGCCTCGTGATTACGAACCAGCAGAAAACGCTCCTGGTAGATTGGCCTATAGCATAAACAGTGTCGCCAGCGACAAAAGCACGAGCCGGATCGTGATGCTATACGACTGGAATGGATGGGTAAATTTTGTCAGAACAAGTGGAAACTCAACGCTTTACGATATCGGCACCTTACTCAGTTCTGACGCGTTCTACGACAAGGAGCCGGGAGACCCCAGAAAATGTAAGTGGGGCCCTCTACCACCTTCTCTGAGCTGCGAGTTATGGGCGGTAACGGTGGCAGCCTTTGATAATGCAGCGGTTGCAATCCGCAAAGGGGACGAAGTGGAGTTCTGGGGTGATCCAAATCGTTTCACCCCGGGTGTTTTGGTGATCCGAAAACGACCGGAGACAAATACGGTCTCCTCGCAAGTCGAAGAAGATCAAATTGAGAACCAGTAGCCTGATTCAGTGTTTTTCTCAGAACTGGATATCGCTCTCAAACTCGGGCTCGAACAGCAGCATGTGAATTCCGTATCGCCCGTTCGCAATGCGCGGCGAGCGCCTTGCGGTTCGCAAAGTCGCTGACCTTGGCCGGTGTGTGATAGATCAGTTCCACGGAACCCTGTCTGCGCGCGCCAAGTGTTTTGAGTAGATGCGGCCCGAACTCCATGTCGCCCCACCAGCCATAGAACCTGTCAGGCTGACCGTCGGGTGCATGAAAGATCACCGAGACCGGTTGGACATACATAAAGTCACGCAGTTCCTCCACGAAGAACGCAGCAAAGAGTGCAGTTTTAAAAGGTAAAACACGCAATCCGTCCGTCGACGTCCCTTCGGGAAAAAACAGTAATTTGTGACCGGCTTTCAGGCGGGTCTCGAACACTTTCGTCTGTTCTTTGGCTTTCTTGCGGTCCCGCTCGATGAACACAGTGCCGGTTGCGCGGGCCAACCATCCGATGCCAGGCCATTTCGCAACTTCGGCCTTGGACACAAAGTACACACGCTTTCGCGCGTTCAATGCAAAAATGTCCAGCCAGGACGTATGGTTCGCAACAACCGCCCCTCGCTGCCACATCAGTTCTCCCGAGGTTCGAAAGCCCATCCCGAGGATACGAAACGCATTGCGGCACACAAACTGACTGATGAATGGTGTAATCGGACGGCGCACGCCAAAAAACGGAAGTTCGATCAGACGAATGGTCAAAAGGATGATCAGACCACCGAACACCAGAAGGGCGAGGGGCACACCCCTCAGGACGACCAAAATCCAACCCACCAGACCCAGATCGATTGGGTCCGGCGCATCCTCACTGTTCCACAGCGCGTCGTTCACCGGGCTACGCTCCGCCATAAATGCGTTTCTGCCGCTCGTTCATCCGGGCGATGTCGAGGATCAGGCAAATGTCAGTCGTGTTGAAGGCGTGGTCGATGAAGGCCCCCTCGCCCACGAAACCACCCAGCCGCAGATAGGCTTTGATCAACGCCGGAACCTGCACCATCGCAGCGCGACGATCGAGGTTGTCCGGTGCCACAAGGTCCATGGATTGAAACGCGTCTGGTTGTGCCCTCACCCGCAGGTCCGGCGGCGCCAGATGGTTGTGATGCAGCATCGACAAAGGCTGCGCCAGATCCTGAACGTTCGTGCCGTGAAAGCTGGCAACACCGAACAGAACCTCGATCTCTCGTTCGGAGACATAAGCCGCCAACCCGTTCCACAGGTGATACATGGCCGTGCCGCCGCGATAATCGGGATGCAGGCAGGATCGACCCAATTCCAACAACTTGCGGCCGCTTTGTTTCAGAACGGTCAGATCATATTCGTCCTCGGAATAGAACTGCCCAAGTTCTGCTGCACGTTCGCCCGGTAACAGCCTGTAAACGCCAACAGTTTCCCCGGTCAGGTCATCAATCGCCAGCATGTGGTCGAAATACGGATCGAACTTGTCGCGCTCCAACCCGGTCTCGTGATCGACCATCTCTCCGCCACCACCCAATTCGCGAACGAACACGTCATAACGCAGCCGTTGGGCAGCGTGCAGCTCGTCCTCGGATTCGGCGAGTTTGACGGTAAAGGAAGGGCCTGCATCCGGCATCGGTGTTTCCGTTCTTGTTTTTGCGCTGATACCGCAGTTTCCGGGGGGATGGCAACAAGAGCGGATTTTCCGGGATGTTAACCATTCCTAAACCAGTTTCACGGATCAAAGACCGGCACTAGGGCGATGCGTGTTCCGTCAATCACCACTTTCCCCTGCTCGCGAAAGTTGACGGTGATCTTGCCCCGGATGTTGGACTGAACCTGTCCAACGCCCCAGTCGGGGAAATCGGGGTGGTGGACATACATGCCCGGTGCAAGAATGGCATTGAGGTCTGACATGTCTGGGCTCCGGTCCGGCGGCAGATGCAGCAGGAGGTACGCATGAGCGACACCACAGTCAACCTGGCCGAGTTGATCGGTGCTCGGATCTGTCACGATCTGATCAGCCCCATCGGCGCGATCACCAACGGTCTGGAGCTGCTTGAGATGGTTGGGGGCACTCAGGGCCCCGAGATGGAGCTGATTTCGGGCAGTGTCGGCAGTGCCAGGGCGCGGATACGGTTTTTCCGCGTCGCATTCGGCTCGGCCAGCGATCAGCCCTTGGGGCGGACCGAGGTGTCGGACCTGCTGAAGGATGTTGAACGCGCGGGTCGAGTGCGGGTCAACTGGCACCTGACCGAAGCTGTGCCACGCAATCAGGTGAAATTGGCGTTTCTGGCATTAATGTGCTGCGAAAGCGCGATGCCTTTCGGCGGTGAGGTCACGATCGCGAATACTGGGGATGGCTGGACGGTTATCGGATCGGCCGACAAACTGAATCTGGACAATGATCTGTGGAAGAACCTGCCTCTGGGTCGGTTTGCCAATAAAGTCACCCCTGCGCAGGTGCAGTTTGCCCTGTTGCCCGAGACCGCCGCGTCGATGGGGCGGCGGGTTGCGGCTGAAACCACCTCAACCCGCATTGTGATCCGGTTCTAGGACCGGGTCGTTCCGTTCCCACGTACAAGATACTTGAAGCTGGTCAACTGCGCGGCACCCACGGGGCCGCGTGCGTGCATCTTCCCGGTGGCGATACCGATCTCGGCACCCATGCCAAACTCTCCCCCATCGGCAAACTGGGTCGAGGCGTTGTGCATTAGGATTGCGCTGTCGAGCCGCTCAAAGAACCGCGCGACAGCGTCCGCATCTTCGGTCATGATACAATCGGTGTGGTTCGAGCCATACTGACGGATATGCTCGATGGCCGCGTCGATATCCGCGACCGTTTTGGCGGCGATGATACTGTCGAGGAATTCCTTGCCCCAGTCGTCATCCGTGGCGGCGACCGTGCTTTCCGTGGCCAGCGCCCCTTCGGCGTGAACCTCGACGCCTGCAGCCAGCAGAGCCGCAACCACGTCCCGACCCAGCGTTTCGGCCACGTCCTGATGGATCAGCAGGCATTCAGCGGCACCGCAGATTCCGGTCCGGCGGGTCTTGGCGTTCAGCACCACATCCAGCGTTTTCTGCGGGTCGGCATACTTGTCGATATAGATATGCACGATGCCTTCAAGATGTGCAAAGACCGGCACGCGGGCTTCGCGCTGCACCAGACCGACCAGACCTTTACCCCCGCGCGGTACGATGACGTCCACATAGTCTGTCAGGGTCAGGAGTTCCTGAACCGCTGCTCGGTCGCGCGTCGGCACCAGTTGGATGGCGTCCTCGGGCAGGTTTGCGGCCTTCAGGCCCTCGACCAGGCAAGCATGGATCGCGCCAGAGGAATGAAAGCTTTCCGAGCCGCCGCGCAGTATCACGGCATTGCCGGATTTCAGGCACAGTGCTCCTGCATCCGCTGTCACGTTCGGACGGCTTTCGTAGATCACGCCGATCACGCCCAAAGGTGTGCGCACGCGTTGGATGTTCAGGCCCGAGGGCATGTCCCATTCGGTCAGCACCTCACCAACCGGGTCGGCCTGATCTGCCACGGTACGCAAACCGTCAACCATGCCCTGAATACGCGCCTCGTCCAGCATCAGGCGGTCCATCATCGCCGGGCTAAGGCCCTTTTCGTTGCCGAACTCCAGGTCTTTCTTGTTAGCCTCGATGATGTTGGACCGGTTTGCCCAAACTGCGTCCGCTGCCGCTATCAGCGCGGCGTGTTTACGTTCGGCGCTGGCAAAGGCCAGATCGGCCGAGGCCGCCTTGGCGCGCTTTCCAAGATCGGCCATCAAGGTGGGAATGCTGTCGAAATCCTTCATCTCATGTGCCTTTCGATCGGTCTTTTGGTGTTCTAACATCGCGCGCCTACAGCGCCAAATCGTCCCGGTGGATCAAAACGGCCCGGCCCGGATAGCCCAAAGTTGCCTCGATTTCCGAGGACTTCCGACCTTTGATCGCATCCGCCTCTTGCGCGGTATAGCGGCTGAGGCCTTGCGCCAGTCGGCGCGAGTTTGGGTCAAGGATGGCCACGGGATCACCGCGACCAAAATCTCCGGTCACTTCGACGATGCCAGCGGGCAACAGGCTTTTACCATTACCGAGTGCCCGGGCGGCGCCTGCATCCACCACGATCTCTCCCCGCGGCTTCATCGCCGAAATCCAGCGCTTGCGTGCTGCATGTGGGTCCAGCGTGGCCGTAAACCAGGTGCAGTTCGCGCCGTTCGCAAGGGTTTTCAACGGGTTCAAGGGCGATCCTTCGGTGATCGCCATGTCGCAGCCTGCCGCCGTGGCCATTTTGGCGGCCAGCAGCTTTGTCTTCATGCCGCCCTTGGAAAGGCCCGATCCGGCATCGCCTGCCATCTCTTCGATCTCAGGCGTGATGTCGACGATCACGTCAAAACGCGTGGCTGAGGCGTCTTCGTTCGGGTTGCCGGTATAGAACCCATCCACGTCCGAAAGCAGGATCAGCTGGTCCGCTCCAACGGTGACTGCGATCTGCGCAGCCAAACGGTCATTGTCGCCGTAACGGATTTCATCTGTCGCAACTGTATCGTTTTCGTTGACAATGGGCACCACACCGAGGCTCAGCAATGTCTCGAGCGTCGCACGTGAGTTTAGATAGCGGCGCCGATCGGTGCTGTCTTCCAGCGTCACCAACACCTGTGCTGTGGTGATCGTGTGCGGGGTCAATGCTTCTTCATAGGCTCGCGCGAGCCGAATTTGACCCACGGCGGCGGCTGCCTGAGATTTCTCGAGCGCCAATGCCTCCATCGGCAGGTTCAACACCCCGCGCCCCAGGGCGATTGACCCGGATGAAACCAGAATGACATCCGTCCCCTGCCCCTTGAGCCACGCCACATCCTGCGCCAGCGAGTGCAGCCATTCCGACCGCAACAACCCCGTATTCCGATCCACCAGCAATGCGGACCCGATCTTGACCACCAAACGTTTGGCCGAGGTCAGGGTTGCCACGACTTCGCCTCCTCAGCGGGCTTCTGCCGCAGGCGGTTTTCGTCGATCTGAGCGCGCAGCGCCCGCAGCACCTCGGTTACGCCCAGATGTGCCACGCCAGACATGGTCATGACGGGGCCGCCAACGGCTTCTTCCAACTCGGCCTTGGCCAGATCGCGCTCTTCATCGTCCAGCGCATCGACCTTGTTCAGGACCGTGATGCGGGGCTTTTCAGCCAGTTCACCACCATAGGCTTCAAGCTCATGGATGATGGTTCGATAATCGTCGGCAACGGTCTCAGAAGTTCCATCAACCAGATGCAACAGAACGGCGCAGCGTTCTACGTGACCCAAAAACCGGTCGCCGATTCCGCGGCCTTCATGCGCGCCTTCGATCAGACCGGGGATATCAGCCACGACGAATTCCACGTTATCGACGCCAACAACGCCCAGATTGGGGTGCAGCGTCGTAAACGGATAATCGGCGATCTTCGGGCGCGCGTTGGACGTTGCCGCCAGAAAGGTCGACTTGCCCGCGTTGGGCATACCCAACAGGCCCACATCCGCGATCAGTTTCAGCCGCAGCCAGATAGTGCGATCGATCCCCGCCTGCCCCGGGTTGGCGCGTCGCGGGGCCTGGTTGGTGGCCGATTTGAAATGCAGGTTACCGAAGCCGCCATTGCCGCCCTTGGCCAGCAAGACCCGCTGGCCGACCTCGGTCAGATCGCAGATTACCGTTTCCTCGTCTTCATCCAGAATTTCGGTGCCAACGGGTACGCGCAGGACGATATCGTCGCCATCCTTGCCTGTACGTTGCTGCCCCCGTCCGGGTTGGCCGTTCTTGGCAAAGAAATGCTGCTGGTAGCGGAAATCGATCAGAGTGTTCAGCCCGTCCACGACCTCGGCCCAGACGGACCCACCTTTGCCGCCGTCGCCGCCGTCGGGACCGCCGTATTCGATATACTTTTCGCGCCGGAAGCTGACGCAGCCGCCACCTCCGGCCCCAGACCGGATGTAGACCTTTGCAAGATCGAGAAATTTCATGACTGTCCCCTACTGCAAAGGCCCCATCGGCCACAAGTCAGAGTTTTTTACTGTATGTCCAGGTGGGCACGTTTGCATCACGCGCTACCGAGTAGTTTTCGGCATCACCAAGGTACTGGAACCCGCAATGGGTCAGAACCCGGGCCGAGGCCGGATTGTCCTGAAAAACGCTGGCAAACATGGTGGCGTTCTCCAGCGGGTTTGCATTGACCAGCGCCTCTACGGCCATCGATGCGATACCGGTGTTCCAATACACTGGTGCGACCCAATAGCCGACCTCGGACTGGTTGCGATCCAGTCGTGTCAGCGTGATCAGACCGATCAGTTCAGGGCCCCCATCCTTGGTGGCATCCATGACCCAGACGTCCTCGTCGCGTTCCTCGGACATGGACCGGGTCACGAAAGCCTCGGTCGAGCCGGGCGGCAACGGATGCGCGATGCTGGTTGTCATGCGCGCCACACGCTCGTCGCCTGCGTAATATTCGATGAGACCCATATCCGACCGACGCAGGGGGCGCAGGTCGAACCGCTCGGTTTCTATGACCGGCTGGTTTATTATCGTCTCAAGTTTCATGAGTTCGTTCCTCCTCCGAACAACACGTAAATCGCGGACGCAACGGTGAAACCAATTAACGTCCACATCAGATATTTCTGGCCCATCCGATCTTCAACCGCAGGGGCGATCCTGCCCTGAATCAGGAACGGGATTATGCTTGCTGAGTTTGTCATTGGAGCCATTGTTCAAAATTGCGTTAAAACGAGAAAGGGGACCGGCATTTTCTGCCGGTCCCCCAGGAATGTTTCAAACCTTATGGGTTTCGGCTTACTCTGCGGCCTCCGCCACTGGCAGGACCGAAATAAAGGTGCGGTTCTTGAGGCCCTTGTGGAACTTCACGGCGCCATCAACAGTTGCAAAGATGGTGTGATCTTTGCCCATGCCCACGCCTTCGCCCGGCCAGAACTTGGTACCGCGCTGACGCACGATGATGTTGCCTGCGATGGCAGCCTGGCCGCCATACAGTTTAACGCCAAGGCGGCGACCAGCTGAGTCGCGACCGTTACGGGAGGAACCGCCAGCTTTTTTATGTGCCATTCTCTCTCTCCTTAGCCTTGAGCCAGCTCTTTGGCTTGCTCAACCCACTCGGGCTTCACTTTGATGGTGTCGATAGCAGCAATCTGCTCGTCCGACAAGGCAGCCAGAGCGGCAAAGCTCTCGATACCGGCCTCAACCAGCTTTTTGGCGGCGGCAGGGCCGACACCGTTCAGCTTGGTCAGATCGTCCGCGGCAGCAGCAGCGGCGGGTGCCTCTGCTTTGGCTTCAGCTTTCTTGGCAGGCTTTTTCGCCGCCGGAGCAGCTTCGCCAGCCGGTGCCGAACCGGTTGCAGCTTTGATGCCCGACTTGTCGGCGCCCGACGAAAGGATGTCGGTGATCTTGACCAGGGTCAGCTTCTGACGGTGGCCAACGGTACGCTTCGAGCTGTGCTTACGACGGCGCTTGACGAACTTGATGACCTTGTCACCTTTGACCTGTTCGATCACTTCGGCCTGTACACCTGCGCCTTCAACGAAAGGTGCGCCGACAACCGGAGCGTCACCGCCCAGCATCAGAACATCGTTGAATTGAACTTTTTCACCTGCGTCGGCAGCCAGCTTTTCAACGCGGAGCACATCGCCCGCCTGAACCTTGTACTGCTTGCCGCCAGTCTTTAGGACCGCAAACATGCGTCTTTCCTTTTCTAACCCGCGTTCTGTGGTCCCCGTTTGGGTGTTGCCGGCCTCAGCCACCTCGAACAGCGCGCCCTTTTCGGGCTGTGTGACGACCCTTGGGACACGCCCTATGGGTCAACAATAACGAGACCCGGCGCGGAAAACCGGCCGGGATGCGCGCTTATCCATAGATTGCAGGGGAAAGTCAACATCTAATACTGGTTTAAAGATCGGACCCTTGCAGCACCTGCGCGACGGCCTGGCCGAGTTGAAAATAGATATTGTCGAACATCTGGTCAAAGCTTTCGAACAGGGCATCATTGATCGCCCTGCCCGCCTCGGTTCGGGAAAACGCGATATTCTCGCGTATCTGGGCCTCGCTCAGCGGTTGATAGGCCAGCAGAAAGAAGGAATACAGCCAGGTCTGGGTCTCTTCACTCATGCTGTCCTTTTGCGTCAGTAGCTGGGCTAAAAGCTCGGCATCATCCACATCACCACCCAAGTCCATCCCGCGGAAAAAGTTGTAATCGGCGCTGATGGAGTTCTGAACGTTTTCTTCAATCAGGTTGTTGACCCGAATGTACTCATCAACCAGGCGGTAAAACACTGACTCTCGGTCACCGTTCGCATAAGTGTCCTGCGCCATTTCTTCGATGGTTTCATCAGCAAGTGCGATGCGGGCAGTAATTTCAAGCGACACGATGGCCTGGCCCAGATCGCTTTCATAAAACAGGATGGCGCGGTCCAGTTCTCTTTCGGTCAGGGTCTGATCGAAGACCTCCACAACCTGATTGCGCATCCTGTCAGCGTCGTAAATCCGGTCGACCTGTTTCTGAAAAACCTGCCCGCCATTGTTGTTCAGAAAGGTTTCCTGAAGGGTTTTGCCCATCATGCCACCTTCATTCCGCAGAATCTCGATGATCTCATCCAGTTGCAGGGCTTGCAGCAGGCGTTCGACCTTTTCTTCGGCCTGCAGTGGCACGGACCACAAAAACAGTGCAGCAGACACCAAAATCAGTCGCATTAAATATCCTGTGCCGGGTGCAGTTCGGCCATTCGTGAGGCCAGAACTTCGAACTTCATGGCCATGATTTCGTATTGAACTGCGTTGAGTAGCTCATAGACCTCCTGCATGAGCGGCTGCTCCAACGCCTCAGCATAGGTGATGACATCGGCGTCCGAGAAATCCTGATAGGTGTATGCGGCCCCTGCAAGCGCGGATAGTTGCAGCGCTTGCCGCATACTGGTTTCGTTCTGCTTCATCATTTGTCGCAGCTCATCCGCGCCCAGTTGCAGGTCGATCACTCCGGATGCGCTGGCAGCCAGCAGAAAGCGCAATTGGACTTCCTGCAATGCCCTCAACGCCGTGCCGCTGGAATCAATGGCAGCGTTCATGCGCTTAAGGCTCTCGACCCGCCTAGACCCGTCCTTGATCAGACCGGCCACGATTTCCTGCCCCTGCTGCAGTTTGGCGTCGTCGTCTTCGGCCATGTGAGACTCATTTTCTGCCACGACCAGCCGCTGTCCCAGTTCCGAGGCATAGAATTCGACCGCATGGTTCAGCGCGGCGTCACTCAGCGTCTGTTCCAGGATGGTAACGGCGGTTTCGTGCATGTCGTGGGTATCAAACACCTCTTCGGTCAGGCGTGCCCAGTCCGAGCCGAACCCTTCGGGATCGATTCCCAGCATCCGAGGGGCCGAGGCTGACGCAAGCGCTATGCTTTCCAGTGCCACGTCAAAGCCGGTGGTGGTCAGAAAGGCCTCTACCCGGTCGCGTTCGGCAGCAAAAGTTTGCGCAGGTAGCGTGGCAAGCGTGAATAGCAACGGAAAAAAGGTCAATGCGAAGCGGCGAAGGTGATATGTCATACTCAGAAGCCTAGGTGTTTTATGCCATCTGGCAATGGAAAATCCCTTGTTGGTGAATTTCCGGAATTTTCTGCTTGCACCCCCGTGCGTTCCTCACTAAATCCCCCCCTCACAGACCCCCGCGGAGAGGTGCCGGAGTGGTCGAACGGGGCGGTCTCGAAAACCGTTGTGGGTGCAAGCCCACCCAGGGTTCGAATCCCTGTCTCTCCGCCACTAAGCTTCAGAACCTCATAGTGTTTTTGTATGAGGCTTGGAGTTACTGAGGCTACCAACGTTCCTCAATGCTGAAAGCCGTTCCAATCACCACATAGGTTCAGCACGTGACGGACTATTATTTTCGTTTGTCTAAACTTGGCCCTCAAAAACCAGTTCGATGTTCTTTTGCGTGGCAACACTTTGGCAGCACAGTATGAAACCCTTGGCGATGTCATTGTCTTCAAGTGCAATACGGCTCCGCATATGGACGGTTCCATCGGTCAGACGGGCCATGCAGGCGCCACAGACGCCAGACTGGCAACTGAATGGCGGGTTTAGTCCGCCTGATCGGGCGGCTTCTAGTATGGTTTGACCGGCAGCAACCGGAACGTCTTGCCAAGCACCGTTTAGTTTTATCCGGGCCGTTGCGGCGATCCCCGACACGCTTAGGTCGCTTTCGGTATCTCCACCGAAGCTCTCTATATGAATGCGACCATCGGGAACGTCCAGATTTTGTAACGCCCTCCGAATATCGGTGTTCATGCTACCGGGACCGCAGATCCAGTACTGGGCGTCTTGTGCAACCGGGGGTGCTTCGGCAATAGCGGCCTCAATGGCGTTTGCCTCCAACCGCCCCGTGCGCCAAGGGGTGAACCAACTGAACATGGAAGGCCGGGACAGAACGTGGCGGAGGGTGAACCGCTGCGGGTATTGCGCTTGCAGTTGCTCCAGCTCCTCCCGGAAAATAATGCTGTTCGCGTCCGAGTTGCCAAGGACCAGGTGCGCTGCAGAATGCGGCTCATCTGCCAAAACTGCCTTGATCATCGCGTAGAGCGGAGTAACTCCACTGCCGGCCCCAAAAAAGTAATGGGTACGCCGTTTCAGGGCACCGGGCGACAGCGTGAACTTTCCGAAGGGGGGCATCACCTCGACTCTATCCCCTGCCTTAAGAGTGTCGCCGATGTGGTTCGAGACGACTCCCCCTTTGACGCGTTTGACAGTGATACGCAACGCGGCCCCCGGCAGGTTCGAGATAGTGTAGCTGCGCCTGTGCTCCTCTCCTTTGATCAGAAACCTGACGGTCAGGTGTTGCCCGGCCGTCCATTGGAACAAGCCCGTCAGAGAGGATGGAATGTCGAAGATGACAGTGGTGGCCGCGCCGCCGATCTCTTTGCGGATTTCGGATACCATCAGTGGATAAAAGTCACGTTGCATGAAGGTTTCCAATCACCGGTAATCGTAGGTCGTGGTCAATGACCGGATCACGGCCCCGCCAAGATAGGATGCAAAAACGAACTCGTCCGTCTGACGCATTTTGCCCGAATAGCTCTGCCAGTCATAATCGACATGGGTCACGGCGGTGACATGGGACACGCCATCTTCGAGCCGCGATGAAATCTCGGGCGCCGATCGTGCGGTTTCCGTATACCCTTCCAATGCCTTTGCGGTCTCGGGGTCATCCAGATCGCTCTTCTCTGTGACCCTGTACGAAAAGACGTCATCCGGTTGCCGCATTCCGTATTTGAGGATGATTTGATGCGTGGCCTCGGGGTGCCAGTCGTCCCACGTGGCCAGCAGGCTTTGTTCGTCCTTTGCCTGCAGGATACGCGCGACAACATCTTTGGGCGCGTCCGCTTGGGCTGTCAGAACCAGAGAGGACGCGAGTAAAACGCCAATCAGAGTGGCTTGAACAGGCTTCATGATCACTCTCCGCGGCTCTGGTTTTCCTGCATGAAACTCAGCACCGTTTTCTGGTGCTGAGTAACCGGGCCTTCGCCAATCCCGGCAGGACCGACCTCAAAGTAAGGGCTTTTCAGAGACTTCTGCTGCTGTTCGCAGGCGTAGATATCCTCAGCTGTGAAGTCACCGGAAGCCATAGGGTCGTCTGCACCGGTGGCATCGTCCTCTTGGTATTTCGCACCGCCAAAATCCTTCCAGAAGCCCAAGCTCTTCCACTGTTGCTTCTGAAAAGCCCAATCCGATACGTTGGCCAGCTTTGTGCGGTTCTCGACACGTGTCAGATCGGGAGCAAGCGGTGTGATGATGAACAGGTTCCAGCTTTCCTCACTTGCACCGATGCCAATGCCCGGAAAAAGCATCGGAACCCAAGCACCGACATGAGGTTCGGGGATCGTGCGCGGCATCGGCAGGTTGGCTTCGTGTCCCTTCGCATAAGCGGCCGATGGGGGCTCCCAGAAATGATAGTGCGGCCCCTTCCACCCGTATTCGGCCTTGGCATGGTCATACATGTGCAGCGTATTCGAATGCAGATGGCTCAGGTGGTAGATGTCGATGTAATTCTCGACGACAATTTTCCAGTTGGCCTTGATCTCGTAGGTATTTCGCCCTTCGGCAAATTCGACCAGTTCTTCCGGCTTGTGAGGCCCGAGATTCGGGTCAATTTCCCCGAACCATTCCGCCAAAGTCGGCGCATCCGGGTCGGGGTGAACGAACAACATTCCGCGCCAGACATCAACGCTGGCCGGTTTGAGGCCAAGGCAGGATTTATCGATACCGTTTGGAAACTCGGATGGCTCATCGGGAACCGAAATCAGGTTGCCTTCCAGATCGTAAGTCCAGTCGTGATACGGACATGTCAGCACCTTTTGCGTTTTGCCAACCGCCCGGATCAACTGGGTGCCCCGGTGGCGGCAGATATTGTGAAAGGCGCGCAGGCGGTGGTCGCGTCCCATTACGATGAAAAGGTTGTTCAGGCCTGCCTGAACCGACAGGTAGTTCCCCGGCCCCTCAATATCCTCGACAAGACCGGCAAACCGCCAGGTTCGCGAGAAGATTAGGTTTTGTTCCCTCTCGAACCAATCCTGCGAGGTGTAGGCCTCGACCGGTAGGTGGTGGTACATTTTGGTCATCTCAGTCCCTCAGGTAAGCAGATAGGCGTATTTGGGAAACAGGCTTGCGGCGATCATCATCACCCCCGACAAAGCCCAAAGGCAGACAATGGCCCAGTAGAGAAACGGGTCGTCGTCCCGGTTAATCTCAAACATCAAAAAAGCCCGTCCGCTCATTAGTGACGGGGCGACCCACCAAAGGAAAAGCAACCCCCATACCCAGTAGAGACCAAGCGCTGCGGCCACCAACAGGATGGGCAAGGCAATGTAGTTAGTGGTTCTCGCGAGACTCATTGCTTGGCCTCCAGAACCGAAGCCAGAAGCGTGGCGGCTTGTCTCAATTCAGAGCGCCATTCTTCAGGCGGATTCAGTGGGGTCAGAGCATCCATACTCACAAAGATCGCCGATATTCCCTGAGTGACCGCGCGGATACGTGTGTCAGGCACCGTAGGGGCTGCCCGCGCAAGGATTGCTTCGACCAAATCAAAGAAATCCGTGAGGCTGTCCATCAGGCCGTGGCGAAGATCCGGCCGGTCAGGAACCACCGTTACCAACGCCTGATAGGCCAGCATCAATCGGGGATCGGTTCCAACCCCTTCTGAAAACAGAGCGTCCACAAGATCTGAAGGCGTTGCATTGTTTGGCAGTGCCTGACGTAGCCCTTCCAGCGAAGCGGCAAAGCCGGCGATGGTGTGGTCGGCCAGTGCGGTTATCATTTCATCCTTG
The DNA here is from genome assembly GCF_056538605.1 of Ruegeria sp. BF7. Taxonomy (NCBI): domain Bacteria; kingdom Pseudomonadati; phylum Pseudomonadota; class Alphaproteobacteria; order Rhodobacterales; family Roseobacteraceae; genus Ruegeria; species Ruegeria sp. BF7. The sequence continues at coordinate 604,382 of NZ_JBQFTM010000001.1, forward strand.
TTTCCAAGGTAATGACGCAAAAGAGGACGCTTGACGCCAGCTTCCTCTGCAATCCGTTCCTGAGTCGCACCATCGAGCCCGAACCGCGCTACACATGTGAGGTAAGCGTCCAGAATCTCTTGTGATCTTTGGTCTTTCAGCGAAGGTCTTGGCATTTCGGCCTCATAAACTGTCACCATTGACAAATAACGATCAATGCTACTTTGTCAATGGTGACAATAAACTTCTTGAACCAGCTACTAAGGCGAAACCGTCCTAGGAACAGAAAAGTCCTGCTAAGCTAAGCCGAAACTATGCATTGGAGGTTTTCAAGCGAGGTTTACCTGCTACCAACCTCTGCATCGCGACGGGGTCGACAACCAGCGACTTCAACATCCGTTCGGACCACTGCAATGCGCCCGAAGTCAAAAGAAACGTCTCAGGTACGACGACCCGCTCTCCGATCCAGACGCCGCCAGACCGCTCATGTTCTTGCAGGGTCTGGTCGCCAATCTGTTCAGCACGTTGGCGTCCCAGACGGGCAACCGCTTCGCCGAATTCCGAAGCCCGATGGTTTTTTTGTGTGTCATCGCAGAGGATGCACCTTTGCCCGGCTCACACACTTCGGTAAACTCACCAATGTCGGACGATGAAAGCTGATTGACGTTATGAGCGATTTTGCAAAGAGTCCCGCACAGCCCCCCCCATAGCCTTGATGATGTCAGCCACCCCGTCTCGCGCGTTCTGCCAATGTGGCTCGATCACGTTCAACCCCAGTGAGGCCGCAACACCCTGTTTGACTTGCGGGCCAGTGCCGTTTTCGTACCCGCGCAGGTCACCCACGGGGCCACCGATCTGAACATTCAAGCTACGTTCCGCCGTTGCATCCAACGCCTGAGATCGGCGTTCCAGTTCGGATCGCCAAACCTTGAGCTTCGTCGCCAAATAGATTGGAACAGCGTGCTTACCGTTGGTGCGCCCCGGCTGAGATGTGATCGTCGATCAACGCCACAACGTTGGAAAGACTGCTTTGGACTGGCTCAAGCCCAAGTTTCATCTGCAGGACCATCGCGGTGTCCAAAATGTCCTGCGTTGTCGCGCGAAAATGTACATGAGCCGCATAATTCGGCAGCAATTTGCGCAACTGCTGGATCAGCCCAACGATTAGGCGACCGACAAGCTTCATCTCTGCCTGCAACTCGGCCTGGTTTAGCTCACAGATTGAAACCGCTTCGATCGCCTTAGCAGCTTCATTCGGGATCAGCCCGGATGAGGCCTGATGCGAGGCAAGAACCTGTTCGATTTTGAGCCAGGCAGACATCGTGGCGTGTTCCGACCAGATGGCGCGCGTGTAGGCACTGGAAAAACAGTCCCGATAGATACCATACTCAAGCATCTTCCAGTCCTCCTTGTGCGATCTGCCGTTCCTTGAGGATCCCACGGATTCGGAACGCCATGGCGGCAAGCCCGACAATCAGGAAGGCCAAGGCAATCGGGCGCTTAACAAAGATCATTGCGCCGCCCTCGGACATCAGCAGCGACTGGCGGAAGGTCTCCTCGGCCCTTTGGCAGCACGAACGAGATCACGAAAGCCGCGATGTTGAAGTCGTATTATCGCATCAACCAGCAGGCAAATCCCACAATTGTCATGACCGTCAAGTCGAACTTGGATCCGCGCGCCGAATACGCCGCGACAAAGGCTGTCAGGAAGATCAGTGGATATAAAACATTGGTCGGTATCCTTAGGATCAGACGCGCGACCTGAGTAGCGCCGAAATAGCCGATCAGACCGTAGGCCAGGATTCCCAGCATACCGCAGGCGGACAGTTTGTAGACCAGTTCCTTGTCGGTCAAAAACAGGGTCGGGCCAACTTGAACACCATGGATCAGGAAAACACCCAGCAGGATCGCCCCGATGGTCGAGCCCGGAATGCCCAGCGACAGCAGCAGCGCCATCGAAGGACCGGAAACCGCGTTGTTGGCGGCCTCGGGCGCGGCGACACCTTCCAGTGCACCCCTGCCCCACATCTCGGGATTTTTTGCGCGCCGCCTGCCTTCACCGTAAGAGATGAATGCTGCGATGGCCGAGCCCAGGTCGGGCAATACACCGATGCCAGCACCGATGAAGGCGCCACGATTAGCATGCGGCAGGCAGAGCCGATATTCTTCCCAGGTCGGTGTGTTACCGTCTTCGGTGCTTTCATTCTCTTCGGTCTCGCCTGTAGATTTGCGGCGCGTTTCCAACTGGACAAAGACTTCGCCCGGAACGAACACGCCGATCATCAGTGGCACAAGGCCAATGCCGTTGGACAGCTCGAACGGCCCAAACGTATAGCGCTCTTCACCCGAGATGGGATCAATCCCGACCATGGCGATCAGGATACCCATCAGCGCCGATGCCAGACCCTTGACGATGAAATTCCCGATGACAGAGCCGATGACGACGAAGGCGGCAAAGTAGATTGCAAAGGTCTCGGGAGGACCCAACTTCAGGGCGATGGCCGCGATGAAACCGACGTCAATGACCAGCAGAATATCCCCCATCAGGTCACCGATGATCGACGAGATCGTGGCGACCTTCATTGCCTTGCCAGCCTTACCGGCACGCGCAAACCGGCAACCGTCGATCTGCGTTGCGGCGCTGGCCGCAGTCCCGGGCGTATTGAACAGAATGGCTGCGATCGAGCCGCCGAAGCAGTCAGGCCGGGCGTGGCGCCGACGATCTTGCCCACAACTGCGGCGAGGACGATGGCAAAGAGCAGCGTGGGATTGGTAATCACCGAAAGAAGTGCAGGAAAGATTTCCATGGTGTTTTACCCCTGAATCCAGGTGGGCAGGTCAAAAACCTTGCCGTAGGGCGGGAAGACGCCAAGCAAGACGAAAAAGATGAAGTGGAAGACCGGCGGGCAATGAACAACAGACAAACCCAGCCCTATCCAGCTGCGTACACCGAAGAAGTAAAGGATGATCGGTGCAACCACGGCCGTGGGCGGCAAGTAGCCAAACCAACGGAAGGACAGCTGATAGATCAGGGCGATTATGAACAGACCGATGATCTGTAGGGTCGCACCGTCATCTTGATCATGGCTTGTGTTTCCCGCCGTTCGGCGCGCGGCGCCCATAAGCATCAGGCCCGACAGGAACCGCAAGGCAACAGATGCAGAGAAGGGTATCCGGTTCCAGCAGCCGTATGAGCCACCGCCGCTCAAACTCTGGATTGTCCGTTACAGCAATTCCGGTGCTTTTTGCCTTGAACCATTGCGCAACCCTCTGGGGATCGTCGCCCTCTGCTTCAAGATAAGCGCGGCTTAATCCGTGGATTCGTACACTGGCGTCCGACCAGCCCGCCGCGTCCCAATCAGGATGGGGTTTGATGAGACGCGATCCGGTGATCACTTTGCTTTTGACTACGCGTGCAATGCCAATCTCAATTGGCTAACTGATCGCGCTTAGTGAACTGGCTTCGAAATCGAGGAAGTATGCGGGCTGAGTCAGGAATAGATTCTGAGTTTACTCGGTCAAAACAGGCTATCCATACTATGCGCAATACGCTCGTACGAAAGGCATCAAGCCAAAGCTGCTTGTTCGAGGCAGGAACACTCACTTCGAACGCCGTTCTGAGATCGGCTGACGTCCAAGAGCGCAAGAAGTTTGCGCGATCTTCGAGAAGAACGGCGCTTCCGATCACCAAAGTGGCAACGGAACCGATAGTACATTTCCAACAATCACAAGCAGCCCGTGCTCGGACAAAGTGTTGTGGCATGTTATTGCCATTGCGGTTCAACGGATAGGCATAGCATGGCTCAATCCACGGATTTGAAAAGAACTTCCGGGATTTCCCCTTTGCATCCGGTTAGATTTAACCCATCTCGGCGACACATTTTCCAAAGGAGAGACACATGTCGCGCACTATCCTATTAGCTGTAGCCATCGCCGCCATCGGCGCTGGCGCGTATTATTACTTTACTCAACCTGAACCCACACCAGCCGAGCAATTGCAATCGGCGGCACAAGACGCTGGCGACGCGGTCAGCGAGGCAGCCCAGGATGCAACCGATGCTGTCAGCGAGGCCGCAAGCTCGGTCGCGGATCAAGCAACCGAAGGCGCCTCCTCCATCGCGGAACAGGCCAATGATGCGGCCGAGCAGGCCGGTCAAGCGGCCACGGATCTGGCCAATCAGGCCGGTGAAGAAGTTGCTGCATTGGCGAACCAGGGTCAGGACCTGCTGAATTCGTGGGTCGAGAACGGCGCGCTGAGCCTTGAGAATTTCGACTATGACACGATGGTGGCTTCGATTCAGGAAAGCGAGCTGGCGCAGGACCTGAAAACCCAGGCCATCAAAATTCTGGACGACATCAAGGCTTCGCCAGAGACAATCGCGGTGAAGTTTCAGGAACTCCGCGACCTGCTGTCGGGACAGTGAAGCAGTCGGGTCGCCCGGTTCGGGCGGCCCACCTTGCGGGCGTGGCGCAGGTTCCATCCACGTCAGGGCGTCGGCCGATTGACGCGCAACGGCTCATTTGTTTGGCTGTCATCAAGTTGGAACAAACCCAAATCCATGCATTTCACGACGCGGTTATGAGTAGCCGCCAGTGGCCGGGTTTCATCAACGATACGATCAGTTCAGAAACAAGGAACGACTATGACCACCCTGCCCTCGACTATGTTCGCAACTGTTCTTTTGCACGACGGCTATTCCGGCGAAGCCACCGGCCCTTATATCCGTGACGCTGCTGACTGGCTGGCCGAGGCCGAGCTGCCGGTTCCTGAACCCGGCCCCGGACAGGTTCTGGTCAAGCTGCGCGCGGCATCGGTGAACCCGTCCGATATCCACTTTATCAAAGGTGAATACGGGCAGCCCCGCCTCAAAGGGGCCGCCGCCGGGTTTGAGGGCTGTGGTGACGTGGTTGCAACCGGAAAAGGCGCAGAGGCGCTGCAGGGTCACCGCGTTGCATTTATCACCGCCAGTTCAGGCGCTTGGGCGGAATACGTTCTTGCTCCGGCAATGATGTGCATCCCTCTGCGCCCCGAGATTTCCGACGAAGATGGTGCGGCGCAGATCGTGAATCCTCTGACCGCCATGGCCATGGTTGATATCGCGCGGAGCGCCGGGGATGCATTTGTGATCTCGGCCGCCACCAGCCAGTTGGGCAAGCTGATGTGCGGTCTCGGGCGCGACCTCGGGCTGAAACCCATCGCGCTGGTCCGGCGCGGGGAAACTGTCGACACATTGAAAGATCTCGGAGCTGCTGAGGTTTTGGTGACCACCGATCCGGACGTTGCTCAGAACTTTGCCAAAGTCAGCCAGGCACTGAAACCCCGCGTGTTCCTGGATGCCGTGGCCGACCAATTATCCGAGCAGGTGTTCTGCGCCATGCCCAACCAGGCGCGCTGGGTCTGCTACGGTAAGCTCAGCGCCGAACTGCCGCAATTGACGCAGATGGGCCAGCTGATCTTTATGGGCAAGCAGATCGAAGGGTTCTGGCTTACCAATTGGGTCACCTCAACCCCACCGCAAGATCAGGCGCGTGTCGTGGCCGAGGTGCAGGCCCGGTTTGCTGATGGTCGCTGGAAAACCGATATATCCGAACGACTTGCGTTGAAGGATTTAATCCCAAATCTGGCCGAAGCGCTGAAAAAGAGTGACGGGAAGGTGATTATCACGCCATAGTAGAACAAAGCCCCGGGTGACGGAGGACCCCCGGGGCGTTCAATACGCCGGGCGCACCGGCGTGGGAGGGTGAAATTGGACAACGCGCAGCTGCTGATCAGCGGGCTGGCAAATGGCTGTGTCTATGGCCTGATCGCGCTTGGTTTCGTGTTGATCTACAAAGCAACCGAGGCGGTGAACTTCGCGCAGGGCGATTTCATGATGCTGGGCGCTTTTGTCACCCTAGGGCTTACCAATACCGAATATATGGGACTGCCCTTCTGGCTGGCCCTTCCGATCTCGCTGGGGATCATGGGGGCGCTGGGGTATCTTTTAGACCGGTTGATCATCCGCCGCCTGTTTGGGGAAAGCCAGACCGCAGTGGTGATCCTGACAATCGCTTTGGGCTTCGTGATCCGGTTTGCTGCGGGCCTGATTTGGGGACATGAGCCGCAAACTTTGCAGAACCCTCTGGCTGGAAAGGAATTCCGTTTCGGAGGTATTGTTCTGGGAATGGAGGATGTGGCGGTCATCATTGTCACCGTATTGCTGACTTGGGGGATGTACGTGTTCTTCAACCGAACCAAGCTGGGGCTGGCAATGCAGGGTGCGTCGCAGAACCAGTTAGCGGCCTACTACATGGGTATTCCTGTCAAACGCGTTCAGGGGTTCATCTGGGCCTTGGCCGGAGTGGTGGCCGGTATTGCGGGCGTGTTATTCGCCGCCAAGGGCGCGGTCGACCCGACAACCGGCCTTTTGGGGATCAAAGCCTTCGCTGCCGCTGTAATTGGCGGGTTAGGCAGCCTTCCGGGCGCGTTAGCCGGAGGGTTGATCGTCGGCGTCATCGAACCCTTTGCCAGCCGCTATATCGCTGCGGGCTACAGTCAGATCGCACCATACGCGCTGCTGCTGGCGGTACTGATTTTCCGCCCCAACGGGCTGTTCAGTCAGGTTCGGGTCAAGAAGGTCTAGGCCCATGCGGATCGTGTTCAAAACCGACTATATGCAGGATATCCGCCCCTGGAAGGATCGCTATCAGCTCATCCTCTACCTGATCCTGCTGGCACTCGTCGCCCTGGCGCCGAGGTGGCTGGATGATTTCTACCTCGGAGAACTGACGAACGTCCTAATCTGGGCCATCGCCGGGCTGGGTTTGATGGTTCTAACCGGCCATACCGGGCAGGTCAGCCTGGGCCATGCCGCCTTTCTGGCCTTTGGGTGTTATGCGAACGTCATTCTGATCGAAGCGGGTGTTCCATTTCTGGTCGCCTTCCCTCTGGCCGGTGTCCTGACGGGGATTGCCGGTGTGACGGTCGCTATCCCTGCCCTGCGACTGCACGGAATCTATCTAGCGATCTTCACCCTTGCGCTGTCGATCCTGATGGATGACGTGATCGTTCTGGCGGAACCGCTCACCGGTGGCGTGGCGGGCAAGTATCTGGGCGGTGTCGAGATTTTCGGCCATCTGGTCGATCGCTGGGCCACACCCGATCAGTTTTTCTGGCTGGTTCTGGGCGTGGCCGTTCTGGTCACCCTCGGCTATATCAACCTGCTGCGCGCACCATTGGGGCGGGCCTTCATCGCGGTGCGTGACTCCGAGATTTCGGCGCAGGCGATGGGCATCGATATCGCGCGCACCAAGATGATCTCGTTTGCCCTTTCCTGCGCCGTCACGGGCTGGGCGGGTGCGCTGATGGGCATGTACGCGGGCGCGTTCAACAACGAAACTTTCAGCGTCCTGATTTCAATCCAGTTGCTGATGATGATTGTGATCGGCGGGCTGGGTTCGATCCACGGCGCATTTCTGGGCGCTATCGTGATCGGATTTCTGCCGCAGTTCCTGTCGATCTCGAAGGAATACGTGGGCGCACTGTTTGGCGGCAACACGGTCGCCATTCCGGGGCTGGAGTTCGGCATTTTCGGGATGATCCTGATTGCCTTCATCCTGTTCGAACCGATGGGCCTCTATGGTCGCTGGCTGAAAATTCGCACATGGTTCGAGCTGTTCCCCTTCTACCGAAAGGACATGTTCAAACGACAGAAATCCTACCTCAAGACGGAACGTCTGCGATGAGCCTGATGGAGTTCGAAAACGTCACCCTGAAGTTCGGGGGCTTGATTGCCGTCAACGACCTGTCCTTCTCGGTTGACCGAGGTGAGGTTTTTGCCATCGTCGGCCCGAACGGTGCGGGCAAATCCACCGTCTTCAACCTGATATCGCGGTTTTATGAGCCTTTTGTGGGGGCGATCCGTTTTGACGGCCACGACCTGTTGCAGGTCAAACCGTCGGGCGTGGCGGCCTATGGCGTGGCGCGCACATTCCAGAATATCGAGCTGTTCGAACACGCCACCGTCCTGCAGAACCTCTTGGTCGGGCGGCACCGGCATCGCCGTACCAACATGGTGTCAGAGGTGCTGTTCCTACCCTCCGCCCGAAGGCAAGAGGTCGAAAACCGAGAAAAGGTGGAAGAGATTATCGACTTCCTAGATCTGCAGGCTTATCGCGACAAGATGATCTCGGGCCTACCTTATGGCGTGCGCAAGGTGGTTGAGGTCGCCCGCGCACTGGCCACCGATCCCAAACTGCTGTTGCTGGACGAACCGGCCTCGGGGCTGTCGGTCGAAGAAACCACGGACATGCGTTGGTGGATCGACGACATTCGGCGGCAAATGGGCATCACCGTGCTGATGGTCGAACATGATATGGGACTGGTTTCGGGCGTGTCCGACAGGGTTCTGGCCATGGCCGATGGCGCGAAACTGGCGCTTGGCACGCCCGCAGAGGTGCAATCCCACCCTGCGGTGGTCGAGGCCTATCTGGGGAAAGCCTCATGAGCGATCCTGTCCTGACCATCCGAAATGTCGAGAGCTTTTACGGTCCTATCATGGCGATCCGGGGTGTGTCTCTGGACGTGCATCACGGGCAAATCGTCTCGATCCTTGGGGCCAATGGTGCTGGGAAGACGACCTTGATGAAAACCATCTCTGGTGTGATGGACCCTGAAAAGGGCAAAATCACGTTTGATGGCATCGAAATACAGGGGTCGGAGCCGCACAATGTCGTCGAAATGGGCATCGTCCACGTCCCCGAAGGACGTGAGGTCTTTCCCCTTCTGACCGTTGAAGAAAACCTCAACCTCGGCGCTTATACATTGGCCGACAAATCCCGGATCGATCACCACCAAGAGCTGGTTTTTACCTACTTCCCGATCCTGAAAGAACGCCGGAGGCAAGAGGCTGGCACTCTGTCGGGCGGCCAGCAACAGATGCTGGCCATTGGCCGTGGCCTGATGGCCAACCCTAAGATCATGCTGTTGGACGAGCCGTCACTGGGCCTGTCCCCGCTGCTGGTGCAGGAAATCTTTGGCATCCTGAAGCGCCTGAACGACGAGCAGAACATGACCATGATGCTGGTCGAGCAGAACGCAAAGGCCGCGCTGGAACTGGCTCAGCACGGATATGTGATGGAGGTCGGCCGAATCGTCATGGACGGCGCGGCGGATGTGTTGATGCAGTCCGAGGACATCCAGAACTTCTATCTGGGCGTACAGGAGGAAGGCGCGCGGGAAACCCGCCGCTGGAAACGCAGAAAGACGTGGAGGTGAGCGGTTGAATATCAGCACCCTGCCCCCTCAGGCCAATATCAACGGCGTCTGGTTCAACGCCACCGCCGGTCAGCGTCCGGTGCATGTGGATGAGTGCACCACCATCACTCAACTGTTTCAGAAACGCTGCACCGCGCTGGCTGACCGCACCGCGCATCGCGAAAAAGACCTTGGGATTTGGAAGTCCTACTCATGGACTGACTATTGGCAACACGCCAAATGGATCGGTCTGGCCCTGCGCAAACTAGGTTTGAAACGCGGCGAGGTCGTTTCGATCCTGTCCGAAGACCGCAAGGAATGGGCGTGGTTCGACATGGGCATTCAGGCCGTCGGTGGTATCGCCTCGGGCGTCTACACAACAGACTCGTGCCACCAGTTGGAATACCTGATCAATGACAGCGACAGCCGCTTCCTGATCGTCGAAAACGAAGAGCAGCTGGACAAGTTTCTTGAGATCGAATCCGAGGTGCCCGGTCTGCGCAAAGTTGTCATACTTGAGGATGAGGGCCTGCACGACCTGACCCATCCCCGCTGCATGATGATCGACGATCTTTATAAGCTGGGCCAACAGGCCGAGGCCGATGATCCAACGCGGTTCGAGGCGGAACTTGCGCTGGCATCCCCCCAGGACACGGCCCTGCTGATTTACACCTCGGGCACCACCGGCAAGCCCAAGGGCGCCATGCTGAGCCACGAGAACATTCTGGCCGCCATTGAAAGCGGTGCCCGCGCCCTGCCCGCCTTTGAAACCGACGAACAACTGTGTTTCCTGCCGCTCTGTCATATCCTGGAACGTGCGGTTTCGATCTATTTCCCTCTGGCCGCGAAATGCGTCGTTAATTTCGCCGAAAGCCCCGAGACCGTTTTTGCCAACCTGCAAGAGGTCTCCCCCACCACCTTCGTTGCCGTGCCACGCGTGTGGGAGAAGATCTATTCCTACGTCCAGATCATGGCGCAGGACGCGACGCCAACGGGCCTTGCCGCGTATCAGATGGCGCTGAAGGCCGGGGTTGCGCGGGCTAAGTATCTGTGCGCGGGCCAATCCGTTCCGGTAGGCGTTTCGGCGCGGTTCTGGTTGTGGGATCGTCTTGTGCTGCGAAACCTGCGGCGAATGCTGGGGCTGGACAAAATTCGGCGGGGCGGTACCGGTGCGGCGCCGATCTCACCCGATTTACTGAAATGGTACTGGGCCATCGGCGTACCGTTGATCGAAGGGTTCGGGATGACCGAAACCTCGGGGCTGGGGACGATAAACAGCGTCGAGACCAACAAGATCGGCACTGTCGGGCAGGCCATCGCCAGCAATGACATCCGTATCTCGGACGACGGGGAAATTCAGCTGAAAGGTCTGAACATCTTTCAGGGTTATTGGCGCAACAATGCTAAAACAGCCGAGACCTTCACCGCCGATGGCTGGCTGCGGACCGGTGATTTGGGGCATATCGACGATCAGGGATATGTCACCATCACCGGGCGGCTTAAAGACGTCATCATCACCGCCGGCGGCAAGAACATCACTCCGGCCGAGATCGAAAGCCGGTTGAAGTTCAGTCCCTATATCTCGGACGCTGTGATCATCGGGGACGCCCGGAAATACTTAACCGCCCTGATCATGATTGATCAGGAAAACGTCGAGAAATACGCGCAGGATCAGAAAATCCCGTTCTCAAATTTCGCCTCGCTCTGCGCGGCACCCGAGGTCAAAGATCAGATCGGGGTCGAAGTCTCGGCGGTCAACAAAGAGTTCGCGCGCGTTGAGCAGATCAAGGATTTCCGCCTGATCGACGTTTTATTGACCGCTGATGATGACGAACTGACCGCGACGATGAAGCTGAAACGCAGCTTCGTGGAACAGAAGCACGCGCATCTTATTGAAGACATGTATAAATAATGAAATTCACAGGGAGGAGTAATCATGATCAATGGGATCAAAGGCTTGGCAGCCGCGACCGCTCTGGCGGTGTCCGCAACCGTGGCCAATGCCCAGACGCAGGGCGTCACGGATGATGAGATCGTCATCGGTTCGGTCAATGACCTGAGCGGTATTTTTGCCGCTGTTGGCGTTCCGGCAACCAAGGGCGCAAATGTGGTGTTTGATCGGGTTAACGCGGCCGGCGGCGTACACGGTCGCACCATCCGCTATGTGGTCGAGGACAACGGTTATCAGATGCCGCGCGCGATGCAGGGCTATAACAAGCTGCTGAACCGCGACAAGGTGTTCGCCATGCTGCAATCATTAGGCACCCCGATGAACCTTGCCGGGTTCAAGCTTCTGGATCCCAAGGGCATTCCGAACGTCGCCCCCCTGACGGCTTCAAGCTTGATGTTGCAGGAACCGATGAAAAACAAGTTCATCTCGTTTTCCACCTATTTCGACCAAAGCCGTATTGGCGTGAAATATCTGGCCGATCAGTTCGGCTCGCAAAACGTCTGCACCATGTATCTGCCGACGGATTTCGGCGAAGAAATTCTGGAAGGCAGCAAAGCCGGTGCCGAAGAGGCCGGCATCGCCTTTGTCGCTGAGACGACGCACAAACCGGATGAGACCGACTTTGTCGGCTCGTTGAGCAAACTCAGGGAAGAAGGCTGCGATATAGTCACGATAGCGCTGGGTGTGCGTCAGGCGATCACGGTTGTGGGCACGGCCAAAAAGATGGGCCTGACAGATATGAAGTTTCTTGGCACAGCTGCAAGTTTCCTGACTGTTGTGGCGCAGGTTCCGGGTGGTGTGACGGACGGGTTCTATGCGGCCGCCTCCTGGCAGGATTTATGGGCGCGTGCCGATGATCCCGCCCCGGCCGCGTTTATCGAGGAATACAAAGCCGCAACCGGCGAAGACCCCGTCGGGTTTTCCATGTTGGGCTACTCCTCCGCTGAAATGATGGTCAGGGCGTTGGAGGCCGCAGGCCCCGATCTGACTCATGAAAGCTTTATCGCGGCCATGGAAAGTCTGGACTATGACGACGAATTGGTTGGAAACCGCCTCACCTACGGTCCGGATGATCACCAGGGCGCGGATATTGTCTTTGTCAACGTGGTGGAAGGCGGGGCCTGGAAGTTGGTTTACGAGGAATAAGCCCCAGCACTCAAAGTCTTTTCCAGGAAACTGCGCCCGTCGATCCCCGGCGGGATTGCCAGTGCGTTCATGGCGCCTGTCCGAGCGTCGGCTCAGTTTACGCTGTCACAAAACTGTTATAATCAGGCAGCATGACAACCGCTGGAATAGAAAACATGTTGAAGCTCACCAATTGCGAAGTCATTGCGCAAGGGAACCGGCAGTTTGTTTACCAACATCCTGAGGCGCCGGATACGCTTCTGAAGATACCTCAGCCTGACACAATGGATGGTCGGGCCAATCTTGTGACGGACACGTGGTTTGATCGAACATTTCGTCGATCAACGGTTTTCAAAGGGTTCCTGCGCGAGTTTCACGAGTCATTTGACCTGATGGTTCGCTATCAAAACCGAGATGATCCTATTCCGGTTTGCGAGGTTCGTGGCGTCGTTCAAACGGATATGGGCCTTGCGCTTATGTATGAACGGATTTCCGAGCCGAACGGGCAGTTGTCACCCAGCCTGAAAGAACTGGCAAATAGTGGGCGCCTCACACGTGTGCATCTGACCGCACTGCACAAACACTTTGACCAGTTGATCGAGCAACAAGTTCTGATCAGCAACAAGAACACCGGTAACATTGTGTACCAGACGTTTCCTGACGGATCGGCACGATGGGTTTGGATAGACAGTTTCGGCTGCAAGCAGATCATTCCAGTGCGCCGCTGGTTTGGGTTCTTGAACAGACGCAAGATCAATCAGATCAGGGAAAGGTTCATCAGTGTTGCCGAGACGGCGTTGAACAAAATGTCGGCTGAGAAAACCGAGGCATAGGAGCTTTATTATCATAGGTCGTCGTTTGACCCGACAAAGCAAAACGGCCGCAATTTCTTGCGACCGTTTGAAATTCGTATTCCGCAGCGATTAACGCTTCGAGAACTGGAACGAACGACGCGCTTTGCGCTTACCGTATTTCTTACGTTCCACAACGCGGCTGTCGCGGGTCAGGAAGCCAGCAGCTTTCAGCGCGCCGCGCAATGACGGATCGTACAGCTGCAGAGCTTTCGAGATGCCGTGCTTGACCGCACCGGCCTGACCGGTCAGGCCACCGCCTTTGACGGTTGCAACAACGTCGAACTCACCTTCTACGCCGGCAACCTGAAACGGCTGGCGCAGGATCAGCTGCAGAACGGGACGCGCGAAATACTTGTCCTGATCCTTGCCGTTCACGGTGACCTTGCCGGAACCCGGCTTGATCCAAACGCGGGCAACAGCGTCTTTACGCTTGCCGGTGGCATAGGAGCGACCCAGCTCGTCACGTACGGGTTCACGCACGATGACTTCTTCGGCCACGGCTTCAACGCCTGCGACGGCGCTCAGCTCTTCGAGAGTATTGATCTGATCAGCCATGGTCATTAGCTCCGGGTGTTTTTCTTGTTCATGGACTTAACGTCCAGAACTTCGGGCGCTTGCGCCTCATGGGGATGCTCGGCACCGGCGTAGACGCGCAGGTTGGTCATCTGCTGGCGTGCCAGACGGTTGCCCGGCAGCATGCGCTTGACCGCTTGGGTCACGACGCGCTCGGGGTGTGCGCCCTCGAGGATCTGCTGCTTGGTGCGCGACTTGATGCCGCCCGGGTGGCCGGTGTGCCAGTAGAAGTTCTCTTCGCGCTTCTTGCCGGTCATCTGGATTTTGTCAGCGTTGATCACGATGACGTTGTCGCCCATGTCCATGTTCGGGGTGAACGACGCTTTGTGCTTGCCACGCAGACGCATGGCGACGATCGAAGCAAGACGGCCCAGAACAACGCCCTCGGCGTCGATCAGGATCCATTTCTTGTCGATGTCTGCAGGTGTTGCAGAAAAGGTTTTCATGGCAGGATAGTCCTGTTTGATGTGAAAGACCGCCCAAAGACAGAGCGGCCCGAATTCGATGGAGCGTATTTAGAGGGGAGTGCTGCGCAGGTCAACAACAGTAATGTCTTTTAAATCGTGTAATTTCAACGACTTAAAAAATGGGTATTATTTTACCCCAACTATATGGGCCTTTACCCCTGCCCTGCCTTACCCGCTATAGTGATAGAGCAAACCGACTAAGGGAGCGCGGACAATATGGAGTGGCAAAAAACCATCGCTGATTACGGTGCATCCTGGCAAGAAACGGACCCGGATAAGCGCCTCATGCTTTTGGCGAAGTGCTTTGCTGAAAATGGTCGCTATGTCGACCCGACCGCAAATGTGAGTGGCCGCGCGAACCTGTGCGATCATATAGGTGAGGTTCTTCAAAGCTCAGGTGGTCGCGTTGAGTTAACGAGCAAACCCTCCAATCACCACGATGTTGTCCACTTCACGTGGCACATGATCGGTCCGGACGGTAGAATCTTTGTGTCAGGCCACGATTTTGTTCAATTGGATGTCGACGGTAAAATCGCTTACTTGGCGGGTTTCTTTGGCGACCCTGCCCCATTAAATTGAAGGATCAAACGCTGATCTGTTCAGGCGGATTGTCCAGCAGTCGCCGCAACCGCTGCATCGCGTCCTCGAATCGTTCCAGTGACACATGTCCATTCATCGCAATGCGCACTGCGTTTGGCGCCCGCCCGTCCCGCAGGGCAAATTCATCAGCGGACCTGAGTTGTATTCCTTCCCTCTCAGCCGCGCGTGTGAACGAACCAGCGCGCCAGCCGGACGGAAGGTTGAGCCAGACAAAGGGCACATCGGGCGCCCAGTTGAGGTCAAACCCACCCAGCGCATTCACCGCCACTCGGACATAGTCGCCCATCCGAACACGCACATCCCTGGCGATCTGAAGAGTCCGGGGATCGGACAGCAGTAACCGGGTGAGTTCAGCCAGCGGCTGCGCCAGACCGAAGTAACCGTATTCAGCCGAACGCCGCAGATCGACGCTTCTCTCTCGGGGCGCGATGGCAAATCCGACGCGCAGTGACGGTGTCAGGATTTTCGAGATCGAGGACACATGCCACCCCCGTTCAGGGGCCAGAGCCCGATAGCTGGGCTCACGCGCGTCACCCATGCGATAGCAGTCGTCCTCGATGATCTGCAGGTCAAAGCGCCGGGCGACCTCAACAACCTCTTTCCGGCGTTCAAGCGGCGTGTGTGAACCTGTCGGATTCTGTACTTCAGGCGAAACACAAACCGCTTGCGCCGCAGTTTGGCGCAACAAATTCTCCATTGCCTTGGGGTCGATCCCCCATTTGTCCATTTTCACACCAATCACGTCGGCGCGCATCAGTTCACCAGCGCGGCGGAATCCGGCGTAAGACAGGTCTTCGACCAACACCACGGGCTTAGGCCCACGCAGAATGGTTTGAAACACAAGGCAAAGACCATTTTGCCCGCCATGAGTCAGTACAATGTCGTCATGGGTCAGCGCACCCAACGGCAGATCCGACAGCCATTCGACGACTGCCTGCCGCATGGGCTGATATGCATCGCGGGTCGGATAGTTCAGAAACAAGCCCGGATCGGCTTGTGACACCTTCTGCAAACACTCCCGGATCAGAGACACCTGCCCCATATCCGCCAAACGCGGGCTGAAAAGGCTGACATTGGCGTTGTATTTGTCATCCCGCAGATGCAGTTGTCTGGCCCACACGTCATCCAAAATTGGGGATTTCGGTGGGGCAACAAATGTACCACGCCCGACCTCGGCTTGTAACAATCCCTCATCGGTCAGAATCGTATAAGCCCTTGCGACAGTGCCCGGCGTAATTTGTAGTCGATACGCCGGTTCCCGTACCGGAGGTAGCTTCGTGCCGACCTCGAGAAGCTTGTTATCAATGGCTTTTCGGATTGTGTCGGCAACCAGAGTGTACTTCGGACCCTTGGATTTCGGCAGCGCCTCTGGCCAAATTGTATCCATTACAATTCTTCCTTTGATTTTGACACAATCCTGAATGTATCAATCGCATATACCGAACATACATGCTTTGTGTCAATACAATTTGAAAGGATACCTACTATGACACGCGCAATGCACAACCCCGCCCTCATGCTGCTGAACGACAGTCCCCGGCTGCCGCTGATCGCCGCGCTGGCCGTGCGGTTTGCGGCGACAGTGACAAAGTGGGAACGCCAACGCCGCAGCCGTGTTAATTTGTCCAATCTGGATGACAGGCTTCTGAAAGATGTCGGCCTGACAAAATACCAGGCCCGCAATGAGTATACCCGCTACTTCTGGCAGGAGTGAAAATTCCCCAGTCCCTTGACGGGACCTCTTCCTGGCCGGGCTCTGCCCGGCCCTTTTTTACCCAAAAGCCGCAGCCGCAGACCCCTCGGGTGGAAGCGAGTAGGTCATGGTCGCCCGGGCCACTGGTTTGTCAGACCCATCCGAGAACATCAGAACATCTCCGACCGCCAGACTGCGCCCAAGTTTCAGCAAGCGGCAATGAGCTATCAAATCCTTACCGCCCTCGGGTTTGCGCAGAAAGTCTAACGAGCTGTTTGTAGTCACCGCCAGTGATTGTCGTCCCTTGCGGGCCAGAACCAACGCATAGACGCTAACATCGGCCAATCCGAACATGGACGGCCCGGACACGGTTCCACCGGGGCGCAGATGCCTGTCTTCGACAACCAGTCGCATGACAATCGAATCTTCTTCCAATTCTTCGACGACAAAATCCCGATGCACCTGCGGAAAGATCTGTTTCATGTAATCCATCAGATCTTTCCGGCCCATTACCAACGCCATGCTTCCCCTCCTCGACTTGCCGACCTAGAGTTGGCCCGACATCAGATCGGAGGGCAAGATGGCAATTCTGGAACGTAACGACACAGACGCGGTCGCGACCCTTAAAATGAACGCGCCCGAGCGCCTGAATGCCTTGAGTGATGAAATGCTGGCCGCGCTACAGGCCGAGTTTGACGCCTTGCGGGATGACAGGTCGATTCGCGCCGTGATCCTGTCTGGGGAAGGCAAAGCGTTTTGCGCGGGTCACGACCTGAAACAGATGACGGCCGGGCGTCAGTCCGAAGATGGTGGCAAGGCCTATTTCCAGGACCTGTTTGCCCGATGCGCGCAGATGATGCTGTCGATCCAGTCTCTGCCCCAACCTGTCATCGCGCAGGTCCATGGTATCGCGACTGCTGCGGGGTGCCAGTTGGTCGCTACTTGCGATCTGGCTGTTGCCGCTGAGGGCACTCGATTTGGAGTCAACGGAGTTAACATCGGACTGTTCTGCTCCACTCCAATGGTTGCGCTCAGCCGGAACATCCCACGCAAGCGCGCGTTCGAGATGCTGACGACCGGCGACTTCATCTCGGCCGAAAAAGCGGTTGAGCTGGGGCTGATCAATCGTGTGGTGCCTGAAATGTTGCTGGAACACGAAACGGCAACCCTTGCCGGTCAGCTTGCGGACAAGCTGGGATCAGCCGTGAAGATCGGCAAGCAGGCTTTCTACAAGCAGTTGGATATGTCGATTGAGGAGGCCTACGCCTATACCGGCGAGGTAATGGCACAGAATATGCTGCACCGGGATACCGAAGAAGGGATATCTGCATTTATCGAAAAAAGACCGCCAAATTGGCATCAATAAGGCGATTGTTGCCAACATTTTTAAAGACTGTCCTCATTTTTGCACTTTCCAAAAAGGCGACACTGTGGCAAAGCTGGGTCAGAGCATATGCTCTGGAGACACTTTTGGGTCGCCGTGGGCGGAAGGTCCCTCCAAGCTGGTTTCTCTCACCGGCGTCGACATTCCCGCAGCGGTGACCCCAAAATCCCCCTAATTCACAAACGATACGCCTCGTGTTGCGTTGAGCGGTGCTGTGCCCTATGTGGCAGCGCATGACACAGAATTTGCATATCGTGGGCGGCGGCATGGCCGGGTCCGAGGCCGCGTGGCAGGCGGCGGAAATGGGCGTGGATGTTGTGATCCACGAAATGCGGCCCAAAGTGGGCACGTTTGCGCACCAGACCGGCAACCTGGCCGAGATGGTGTGTTCGAACTCGTTCCGATCGGACGACGACGAACAGAATGCAGTAGGCCTGCTGCATTGGGAGATGCGCCAAGCCAACGGTTTGATCATGACGACGGCGGACGCGCACCGTCTGCCCGCTGGTGGCGCGTTGGCCGTGGACCGCGATCCTTTTGCTGAAGCGGTCACCGAGAAACTGCGCGCCCATCCCCGGGTTGAGGTCACGGGCGAAGAGGTGACCTCCCTGCCCGATGATGGCCATTGGCTTTTTGCCACCGGCCCCCTGACCTCGGCCACGCTGGGTGAGGCTATTAGGATCGAGACCGGCGCCGAGTCGCTGGCTTTTTTTGATGCCATCGCTCCCATCGTTTATGCCGACAGTATCGATATGAGCAAAGCGTGGATGCAGTCACGCTATGACAAGGGCGAAACCGAAGAAGAACGCACTGCCTATCTGAATTGTCCCATGGACCGCGATCAGTATGAGGCGTTCATCGACGCCCTGCTGGCCGCCGACAAGTCCGAGTTTCACGACGGCGAAACTGCTGGGTATTTCGATGGCTGCCTGCCGATCGAAGTGATGTCGGAACGGGGGCGCGAAACCCTGCGCCATGGCCCGATGAAACCCGTTGGCCTGACCAACCCGCACCAGCCAAACGTGAAACCTCATGCTGTGGTACAGCTGCGCCGGGATAACGCCCTTGGCACGCTGTTCAACATCGTGGGCTTTCAGACCAAGATGAAATACGGCGCGCAGACCGAAGTGTTCCGCATGATCCCAGGCCTTGAGAACGCCAGTTTTGCACGTCTGGGCGGCATCCACCGTAACACGTTCATCAATTCGCCCACGCTGCTGGATGCGCAGATGCGCCTGAAATCCAAGCCGAACATCCGTTTCGCTGGGCAGATCACCGGCGTTGAGGGCTATGTCGAAAGCGCCGCCATGGGGCTTCTGGCCGGTCGTCTGGCCGCGGCTGAAATACTGGGCCGATCCCTGCCCGAAGTCCCGCAGGACAGCGCCATGGGGGCCTTGATCCACCACATCACCGGCGGGGCCGAGGCCAAGACCTTCCAACCAATGAACGTCAATTTCGGCCTGTTCCGCCCTGTGGACGGTCTGAAGGGAGGGCGCCGAGGCCGCAAGGATCGTTACAAGGCCTATACCGATCGGGCCAAGGCCGAATGGACAAACTGGCTGAGGCATTGCTGACTGGACGCACCCCTGCCTGAAGTCCTAACATCGGTATATGAGCGACAATAAAATCAAAGAAAGCTACGGTTTAGATACTCCCGAGGCATCGCGGGCTCATTACCAGAAATGGGCTTCCTCCTATGATGCCGAAGTCGGTGCACACGGCTACGCGACCCCCGGACGCGTGGCCGAGGCGCTCTGGTCCAAGATGCCCGAACCTCAAACACCTGTATTGGACTATGGATGTGGCACCGGCCTGTCGGGTGAAGCCCTGCACGCCGCCGGTTTTCAGGTGATTGACGGGATAGACCCAACCCCCAAAATGCTGGAAGGAGCCGAGGCCAAGGGAATCTATCGCAAGCTTTCCTCTTTCGAGATCACGGACCCGAACCCATTGGAGGAAGGTGCCTACAAGGCGATTGCCGCCATTGGCGCCATCAGTGTTGGCACAGCACCGCCCGAGGTGTTTGATATGCTGATGCGCGCCCTGCCCAGAAATGGTCTGCTGGCTTTTTCCTTTAACGATCATACGCTTGCGGATAAGTCCTATACTGTTAGGCTGAATGACTGGCTGGATATGGGGGCCGCGCGACTTCTGTTCCGGGAATATGGTCCCCATCTGCCCGGCATGGACTTGAAATCTGACGTATATGTTGTTGAAAAAGCGTGATTTTTAAAACCCGATTTGCGCCATCTCCTACTGGCCCCCTGCATTTGGGCCATGCCTATTCGGCATTACTGGCTCATGATCTTGCAATGGCTGAGAACGGACAGTTCCTGCTGAGGATCGAGGATATCGACCGTTCGCGTTCGCGGCTCCATTGGGAAGATCAGATCTTTGACGACTTGCAATGGCTGGGCCTTCAGTGGCCTAAACCAGTAATGCGGCAATCTGATCGTATGGCCTCGTACGACAAGGTGTTGGACGATCTGTGGGCGCGCGGGTTGCTCTACCCGTGCACTTGCAACCGCAAAGATATCGTAGCCGCCGCCAGCGCGCCGCAGGAAGGCGCGCCTTTGCATGGGCCGGACGGGATCATCTACCCTGGTACGTGCCGAGAAAAATGGAAAAATACCGCAACGGACAGCCCGCGACCCAAGGATGTTCCGTTACGTCTACACATGGCTGCGGCTGGCAGGTTGCTTCTGAGTTCGGGGAATACAGGCGCAATAGTTGGATCATTTCAGGAAACCGGCATGGGGCCGGACGGCGAAACCGGGCCCATTGGTTTTACGCTGGAAGAACTGACAGAAACCATCGGCGATGTCGTATTGTCCCGGCGCGATATGGGCACGTCCTACCATCTGTCCGTGGTATTGGATGACGCCGCGCAGGGCATCACCGATGTCATACGCGGTCGGGACCTGTTTGAGGCGACACGTATTCATGTTGTATTGCAGGCCCTGCTTGGATTGCCGACACCGCGCTACCTCCATCACCGGTTGATCCGGGACGACGCAGGTAAGCGTCTGGCAAAACGTGATGATGCGCGGGCAATCTCGAAATACCGGGCCGAGGGCGCCTCACCAGCAGATATCCGGGCAATGGTCGGGCTGTAACCAGGTCACTTGATCGGTGACATCAACTCAACCTCGGCCCCTTCACGAACGGCAGTGTAGAAACACGAGCGGCGGTTGGTGTGGCACGCGGCACCGGTTTGACGCACCAGAACCAGCAAGCAATCGCGGTCACAATCAAAGCGGAAATCTACCAGCTGCTGCACATGGCCCGAAGTTTCACCTTTAATCCAGAACGACTGGCGGGACCGCGACCAATAGGTGACGCGCCCGGTTTCCAGCGTTTTCTCAACAGCTTGGGCGTTCATCCAGGCCATCATCAATACCTCGCCCGAGCCTTCATCCTGAGCGATGGCAGGGATCAGACCGGACTCGTCATATTTCAGTTTGGTCGGGTCAAATGTTACAGTAGAGGACATGAGAAAAACCTTTTGCATCCCGGTGGATGCTCACTATGTATGGGGAACAGACAACGAGGGAAAGCCATGTCCGGCGAGAACGATCTGATAAAGCTCTATTCCGGCCGCATTCTGGCGCTGGCCGCGGATATTCCGCATCTGGACCGTCTCGACAACCCTGATGCCACCGTGAAAAAGCGCTCGCCCCTTTGCGGGTCGACTGTGACCGTGGATGTGAAGATGCAGGACGGAAAGGTCTCAGATTACGGGCAGGATGTGAAAGCCTGCGCGCTGGGTCAGGCCTCGGCTGCAGTTGTCGGCGGTGCCATTATCGGCGCAACACGGGCGCAGGTGGAAACCGCGCGTGATCAATTGTCGGCCATGCTGAAAAAAGACGGGACGGCACCCGACGCCCCTTTTGACGGGCTCGAAGTTCTGATTCCTGCGCGTGATTATAAGAACCGTCATGCCTCGATCCTGCTTGCACTTGAGGCCACGGCCGAAGCCATGGAGCAGGCCGAACAGGCCAATTGCGCCTGAACGTGGCTTTCTGAGGCAAACCTGTCTAACCTCAGCCGAACTTTTGGGGAGTGTCTGGTTTGAACAATTTGCTTGAGCATTTCGTTACCCTGTGGGTTGTTATCGACCCCATCGGAACAATCCCCGTCTTCATCGCGGTCACGGCAACTCTGACCGCATCCGCCCGTCGCAAAACGGCACTTCTTGCTGCTCTGGTCAGCGCTGGGGTGCTGTTGTTCTTCCTTGTTTTCGGACAATTGCTTATCGAAGCACTGGATATCGGTCTGAATTCTTTTCAGGTTGCGGGCGGCATCATTCTCTTTCTTTTCGCGCTGACGATGATTTTTGGCGAAAGCAAACAGGTCGTGGAACAACACGAGGCCGAAGAAGAACTCGAAAGGCCGTCGCAACGCCCCAATCCGGCTATATTTCCTCTGGCAGTTCCCTCCCTTGCCTCACCTGGGGCGATGTTGGCCATTGTCATCCTGACCGACAACAATCGGTACAGTGCCGCAGATCAGGGCATTACGGCCTTGGTGATGTTGTCTGTGGTGCTGATCGCCTTTGTTCTGATGCTGCTGGCGGACCCGATCATCCGCCTTATTCGATATTCGGGTGCTGCCATCATCAGCCGTGTCATGGGGATGATCCTGGCTTCGGTCGCGGTCAATTCCGTGCTGTCGGCGATGATTGAGATCATCAAAACGGGCGAACTATAAGAAAAAACCGCCGCACCTTCCGGGCGGAAAGGGCGGCGGCAGGTTGTGCGTGTCTCGCGTGGGGTCCGGATAGCCGCGCGGGGCCGAGGCAGGCCCCTCAAGGGAAATGGGACAGGCAGGTCACCCTTGACTGAAATGGGTATGACAGAGCGGTATGATCGGCACGAGATCGCAGGCAGAAAGGGTCAGAACGTTCCGGGAAGGTGAAGGGCAACCATCAGCATCACCACCAAAGATACGGCGCCCGCAGCATCTTGCAAAATCGTCGACTGCGAGCGGCTCAGGGCGGTCTTGATCTGGTTCAGCATGGTCTCACCTCCGGTCAAAGCTTTAATCCTTTGTTGACCTTTTGTTCTCATATTTCGGTGAGTCGGTAAAGAACTTTTTGAGAACATTTGTGAACTTACAAGAACAGAATTCCTAACCCACTGAAATCAAACGTATTGCCTGATCCTGTTTCATCAGCCACAAAAGAACGCGCGCCGCCTGGCCTCGGTCCGAGTTCAGTTGCGGGTCAGCTGAAAGCAGCGCACGGGCGTCCGTTTGGGCGACGGCCATCAATCCGGCCTGACGTTCAAGGTCCGCGATCCGGAATTTCGGCAGACCGGACTGCGCCGTGCCGATCAGATCACCCGCACCGCGCATTTGCAGGTCGGTTTCCGAGATTATGAACCCGTCTTCGGTTTCGCGCAGAACCTCAAGTCGTTTCCGCCCACCTTCGCTGAGCGGCGGTTGATACATCAGCAGACAGGTGGAATCCGCCTCGCCACGCCCTACTCGACCACGGAGCTGGTGCAGTTGCGCCAGCCCGAAAATCTCGGCCCGTTCGATCACCATGATTGAGGCATTGGGAACGTTGACCCCGACCTCGATCACGGTCGTGGCGACCAAGACCTTGGTTTGCCCCTCCTGAAACGCTTTCATTGCCGCATCTTTGTCGGCCGAGGGCATCTGGCCGTGCACAAGACCGACCGTTCCTTCGCCCAGAATCGCGCGCAAGCGTTTAAACCGTTCCTCAGCAGCCGTCAGATCTGACACCTCGGATTCATCGACCAGCGGACAGACCCAATAGCACTGGCGCCCTTCGGCAATGGCGCGGCGCAGATGGGACACGACCTCATCCATACGTTCGGTGCTGACAATGGCCGTTTTGATAGGCTTTCGCCCGGGCGGTTTTTCATCCAGCACCGAGACATCCATATCGCCGTATTGTGCCAGCGCCAGACTGCGCGGGATCGGCGTGGCCGTCATCACCAAGACATCCGCGCCCTTCCCTTTTTCCGACAACTCCATCCGCTGCCGGACACCAAACCGGTGCTGTTCATCAACGATGGCAAGGCGGAGCGCCCTGAATTCCACATCGCTTTGAAAGACGGCATGGGTGCCGACCAGAATGTGAATATCGCCGTTCTTCAATGCCGCCAGTTTGGCGCGTCTTTCAGCGCCCTTGTCGCGACCGGTGAGAATGTCCAGAACAACTCCGGCCTCCTCGGCCAAAGGCCTCAGGCCTTCCAGGTGCTGCCGGGCCAGAATCTCGGTCGGGGCCATCATGACACCCTGTCCGCCTGCTTCGACTGCAACAAGCAGCGCCATGAACGCCACCAGAGTTTTTCCCGCGCCCACGTCCCCCTGCAACAACCGGTTCATCCGCGCGTCCGCGCCCATGTCGGCAGCGATTTCATCAATCGCCCGTAATTGCGCACCGGTAGGCTTGTAAGGAAGGCTGGCCAGGACCTTCGCCTGCAACGTTCCTGTTCCGACGCTGACAATGCCCCGGACTTTCCGCTCACGTTGACGCGCCAGCGCCAGCGTCAGTTGGTGCGCAAAGAGTTCATCATAAGCCAGTCGCTCCCGTGCGGGCGCATGAGCCGCAACATCATCCGCCCCCTGTGGGTTATGCGCAGCCAAAATGGACACCGACCAGCCCGGCCAATCTTGTTTCGTTACCAGAGCCGGGTCTATCCATTCCTCCAATTCCGGCGCACGCTCCAAGGCGCTGCGCGTAGCTTTGTATGCCGTTTTTTGCGTGATCCCCTGTGTCAGATGATACACCGGTTCAAAGTCCGGAATGTCCTGAGCCTCTTCGGGTGGCAGCATGTGATCCGGGTGGACCATCTGCGCCATGCCATCGAACAGTTCCAGCTTGCCCGAAATCACACGCCGTGATCCCTCAGGCAAGACCCGCTTAAGATAGTCTCCGCGTGCATGGAAGAACACCAGCTGAAAATCGGCCTGACTGTCCTCGACATGCACCCGATACGCACCGCCCTTGTTGCGTGGCGGTCGGTGAACCCCAACCGTCACCTCAACCGTCAATGTCCTGGGCAGGTCGGCACCCTGAATGGTGTCGCGGCGTCTGCGGTCGATAACGGCGTAAGGCAGGCTGAACAAAACGTCCCGCGGCGACTCCGTTCCCGCCTGCGTTAAAACCTGAGCCGTTTTCGGCCCTACACCGTCCAGCGTTTCCAAACCCGCGAACAGCGGGAATAACTGTTCAGGTCGACCGCTCATGAGGTTCCGATCAGCTGCAGCCAGCCATCCTCATCCAGCGTTTCAATCCCCAGCTCAGCAGCCTTTTTCGCCTTGGACCCCGCCCCGGGTCCAGCCACCAGAATATCGGTTTTTTTGCTGACCGAGCCTGAAACCTTGGCCCCTAACGCCTCGGCGCGGGCCTTGGCTTCGGCACGGGTCATCTTTTCCAGCGTACCGGTGAATACAACAGACTTGCCTGCGACCGGACTTCCGGTGGTGTCCGGGCGTTTGGCCTCCTGCACGTCCAGTTGTTCGACAAGCGCATCGATGCTGGCGCGTTCGGCCTCTTGCGCAAAGGCGGACACGAGGGCGCGTGCCATGACTTCACCAACACCGTCGACACTCAGCAAATCTTCCCATTCGGCCCCCTCGAAACTTGCTGCGGCGGTCACGGCGGTTTCAAAATCCGACCACGCGCCATAGTGGGTTGCGATCAGGTTCGATGCGGCCTCACCCATGTGCCGGATGCCCAAAGCAAACAGCAGCCGTCCAAACGGTATACTGCGCTTTTCATCAATCGCGCTCCACAGGTTGCTGGCGCTCTGCGCACCCCATCCCTTGCGATTGGCCAACTTGTTCAGGTTCGCAGCATCACGCGCCTGTAAGGTGAAAATATCGACCGGTGTTCTGACCGGCAAGTCAGGGTCGTCATAGAACATCTCGATCTGCTTTGCCCCCAAGCCTTCGATATCGAAAGCCTTGCGCGAAACAAAATGCTTCAGCTTTTCAACAGCCTGCGCTGGACAGATCACACCCCCGGTACAGCGCCGGACAGCATCGCCTTCCTCGCGCACAGCATCGCTGTTGCATTCGGGACAGGTCGTGGGAAAATCGAAAGGCTCAGCCCCTTCGGGGCGCTTTGAAATATCCACATCGGCCAGTTTCGGGATCACGTCACCGGCACGATAAACCTGCACCCAGTCACCGACGCGGATGTCCTTACCGTCACGGATCGTACCGCCCTTGGCATCGCGACCCGCGATATAATCCTCGTTGTGTAGCGTGGCATTCGATACGACTACGCCGCCCACAGTCACCGGATGCAGCCGGGCAACCGGGCTGAGCGCACCGGTCCGGCCCACCTGAATGTCGATCGCTTCAAGCCGGGTCCAGGCCAACTCGGCGGGAAACTTATGCGCGATCGCCCAGCGAGGCGTCGTGGACCGAAACCCAAGACGTGCCTGCAGCGACAGATCGTTCACCTTGTAAACAACACCGTCGATGTCATAGCCGAGAGTAGACCGCTGAGCCTCAATATCCCGATAATGCGCCAACATCTGCCCGACGTCTTCACAAAGCCGGGTCAGCGGGTTGGTAGAAAACCCAAAAGCGCGCAACCTATCAATCGCACCCATTTGGGTGTCGGACAATGGCTCAGACAATTCGCCCCACGCATAGGCAAAGAACCGTAGCGGTCGCATGCGCGTAACCGCTGAATCCAATTGCCTCAGCGAACCCGCAGCTGCGTTTCGCGGGTTGGCAAAGGGCTTTTCACCAGCCTCTTCTTGCCGCGCGTTCAGCTTTTCGAAGTCTTCATGAGACATATAGACCTCACCACGCGCTTCAAGCACTTCTGGTGCATCAGCTATGGTTTGCGGAATGTCAGAAATCGTCCGGGCATTGGCGGTGACGTTTTCTCCGACCTCTCCATCCCCGCGGGTGGCGGCCTGAACCAGTTGCCCGTTCTCATAGCGTAATGACAGTGACAAACCGTCAATCTTAGGCTCGGCAGTGAAGGGCAAAGGCTGTGTTACTGCCAGTCCCAGGTACTTTCGGATTGAGCGGTCAAAATCCTGAACGTCTTCGTCGTCAAACGCATTGCCCAGCGACATCATGCGCACGGCGTGGGTAACTTTGGAGAACCCGTCAGCCGGTCGCGCACCCACCTGATCCGAAGGGCTGTCGGTCCGTTTCAGCTGCGGAAAACGCGTCTCGATCTCGGCGTTTCGGCGTTTGAGCGCATCGTATTCGGCATCGGAAATCTCTGGCGCGTCTTTGGCGTGATACAGTGTATTCGCCCGCGCAAGCTGTTCCGCAAGCTGCGCCAATTCCGCCCGCGCGGCGTCCTCAGTCAGATCAGATACCGGAATCAATTTGCTCATGGCCTCGCCCTGTCACTTATTCTTGGACCTCAGTGATAGGGCGAGGTCATGGTCAGGTCCAGACGTGCTGTTCAGTGAGTGAAGGAGGTCGCCCCGGACCACAGGCGACCGTGTTCAAATCAGGCGCCGACGACCATCCGAGTTTCGTCCAGGCCGTTGCTTTGCGGATCGCGCAAGACATACCCCCTGCCCCAAACGGTTTCGATATAGTTATCGCCACCGGTCGCGTTGCTGAGCTTTTTGCGCAGTTTGCAGATGAATACGTCGATAATCTTCAATTCGGGTTCATCCATGCCGCCGTATAGGTGGTTGAGGAACATTTCTTTGGTCAGCGTGGTGCCCTTGCGCAGGCTCAACAGCTCGAGCATCTGGTATTCCTTGCCGGTTAGATGAACGGCCTTGCCCTCCACTTCAACCGTTTTGGCATCCAGGTTCACAGCCACTTGTCCCGTCTGGATAATGGACTGGGAATGCCCTTTCGATCGCCGAATGATGGCGTGAATACGGGCCACTAGTTCCTCGCGATGGAAAGGCTTGGTCATATAATCATCCGCGCCGAAACCGAAACCCTTGATCTTGCTTTCAGTATCATCCGCGCCCGACAGGATCAGGATTGGCGTTTCCACCCGCGCAATACGCAACTGGCGCAGCACTTCATGTCCGTTCATGTCCGGCAGGTTCAGATCCAGCAAGATCAGATCGTAATCATAGAGCTTCGCCAGATCGATACCTTCCTCGCCGAGGTCCGTTGCATAGACGTTGAGGTTGGCGTGCGTCAGCATCAGTTCGATGCTTTTCGACGTGGTCGGATCATCCTCGACAAGAAGTATACGCATTTACTGCTCCAATTCGGGTCAATTTACCAATTTCAAATTGAGCCTGCTCAAAAATGGTTAATCTGACGTTACCGTTGAATCATTTATTCACTTTCGCCTATAGGTTGTCGATATTTTTTTAGCGCGGTGACTTTCAGAGCATCCGTACCGTGGTCCGCGACCGCAGAAACCCACGAGTTGAACTCCTCATCACTCAGCCCATATCGGTTCTTGGCGTCAGACAGGGTAATCAGCCCATAAACCACGCCCCGAACGACAATCGCCTTGCGCGAGGCCACCCATCGGGTCGTATCTTCTGGCGGCAGGTCGGCGCGCGATAAAACCGTTCCATCCGGCAAGGTTACGGACCTTGGTCCTTCTACTTTGTGCAAATACATCTTTCGGTCCTCTTCGTGCTGCGACAAAGCTGACACCAGCCTACTTAATGCAGAGTGAAACCGCCCCTTGAGAGTGTGTAGAATTTTCCTATATTCTGCCGGTCTTTCTTAACCCGCACTGGAATCGTCATGGCACTCGACACCGAGACACCGCTGAACTCGCTTGGCTTTGCCAAACCCCCGTCGGAAACTCGGGTGGTTGTTGCCATGTCGGGCGGCGTGGATAGTTCCGTTGTGGCGGCCCATCTGGCCGATCAGGGCTATGACGTGGTGGGCGTGACGCTGCAGCTCTATGATCACGGAGCAGCGCTGGCCAAAAAGGGTGCCTGCTGCGCGGGGATCGATATTCATGATGCGCGCCGCGTGGCCGAAGAGCGTGGCTTTCCCCATTACGTCCTGGACTATGAGAACATCTTCAAGGACGCGGTGATTGACGAGTTTGCGGACAGCTATCTGGCCGGTGCAACACCAGTGCCGTGCATTCGTTGCAACGAACGGGTGAAGTTCAAGGACCTGCTGGAAACGGCCAAGGACCTTGAGGCCGACTGCATGGCAACCGGTCACTATATCCAGCGCAAGATGGGGCCGAATGGTCCGGAGTTGCACAGTGCCGAAGATGCAAACCGGGATCAGTCCTACTTCCTGTTTTCGACCACGCCCGAGCAGCTGGACTTCCTGCGCTTTCCGCTGGGCCATCTGCCCTCGAAAGACGCAACCCGCGAGATGGCGGCGCAATACGGGCTGGCCGTGGCCGACAAGCCCGATAGTCAGGACATCTGTTTCGTGCCCGATGGCAACTATGCCAGTGTGATCGAGAAACTGCGCCCTGGTGCTGCGGAACCCGGTGAGATCGTGCATGCCGATGGCCGCGTACTGGCACAACACAACGGCGTCATCCATTACACGATCGGTCAGCGGCGTGGTCTGGGGATCGGCGGCCTGAGCGAGCCGCTCTACGTGGTCAAGCTGGATGTTGACAAACAGCAGGTTGTTGTCGGTCCGAAAGAGATGCTGGCTACGCGCACCATTCCGGTGCGCGAGATCAACTGGTTGGGGGATGAGCCCTTCACCTCACGCGATGAATGGCATGTGTCGGTCAAGGTCCGCTCGACCCGTCCCCCGCGCGAGGCGATCATCCGCCCCCTGTCCGACACCATGGCCCAAGTCGAACTGCTAACGCCCGAAGAAGGTGTTTCACCGGGCCAGGCCTGCGTGTTCTATGCTTCGGAAGGCAGCCGCATCTTTGGCGGCGGCTGGATCTGGCGCGGCTATTAAACCGCGTCGGTCCACGAATTACTGAGGATGTAAAGTCCAGCGCAGATCATAACGTAAGGTACCAGTCGCTCCAGTCGTCGAGCCAGAGCGCCGCTCATGAACGGCGCTTTTGATCCAAATAGTGCGACCGTGGCCAGGCTGGCTGCAGCAAGCGCTGCGCCGATCACGCCAGCAGTCCGAAAGCTGGGGGCCGAGTCGGCCAGTAGAGGCGCCAGTACCGCGAATGTGTCCATCGACAGGCTGATGAACAGCAGCGTGACCATGATCACCGATGCCCCGGTTTCCAGATTGGGATTTGTCTCGGTTTCTTTCCCGCTTTTCCTCCGGAGCAATGCCAGAATGCCGAGGCTCAGCGGGATCACCCCCAGATAGCCGGCCCAGTGCGGGACCACATCCTCGACCCCCAAGGCCAGCAAAAGCGCCGCGCCGATCACGATCGCCTGCGCCATCAGGAACCCGAAGACCGAACGCTTTGCCCCCGAGACCAACGACAGCGCCAGCAGCGCCGCCAGATTATCCAGATTTGTCAGGATCTGTGCCATGAAGGCCGACAGCCCAAAAAGCGCAAAATCCAACATCACGCGTTCATCCGGGACAGAACCGCTTTGGCCGCCCGCAGTCCGGGCGCCTCGCCGCCGCGTCCGAGCCGCAACATCGTTGTCTCCATGGCCTCGTGCTGCGCATTCGGGTTTGCAGTCACCTGTGAAAGAGCGTCAGCGATCCTGCCCGGCTGGCAGTCATCCAGCAGGCATTCGGGAACTGTGCGGGTCTCCGACACCAGATTGACCAGTGTCACCGTATCGAGGTTGACCATGCGCCTGGCGATCAGGGTCGTGAGCCAGTTGAGGTTATAAGCAATCACCATCGGCGTGGCCTGCGCCGCCAGTTCCAGCGAGACAGTGCCCGAAGCCGCCAACGCCAGTTCAGCCGCTGCGAAAGCGGCCCGCTTCTGTGCGACAGCCTGATCAGAGGGCAGGTTGCGCGGATCTACAACCACCGGATCGCCCGGCCAGCTTTGCACGTGCTGTGCTACGGTATCGACCATATGCGCCACCGCGGGCACTACGACCCGCACGTCCGGCCGGTTTTGCAGGTATTGCTGCAGCGCCTCACCAAAGACCGGGGCCAGTCGATCAATTTCTCCCCCGCGCGAGCCCGGCAGCGCCAAAAGGATCGGCTCAGCGCCGAGATCATAGGCGGCGCGAAACTCTCGGATATCGCCTTCGGTCGCCACCGGTTCACTAGCAACCGGGTGGCCAACGAAATCACATTCCATGCCCGCGCGTTCCATATAGGGCGGTTCGAAGGGCAGCAGCGCCAGAACGTGATCGATCACCTTGGCCATCTTGTCGGCCCGACCCGGCCGCCACGCCCAGACACTGGGGGCCACGTAATGCACCGTCCGGATATCGCTCTGCGCCTTGACGATCTTGGCAACACGCAGCGAGAAGTCAGGGCTGTCGATGGTGATCAGCACATCCGGCTGCGTGTCCAGAACCGCCTGTGCAGTTTCGGCAATCCGGCGTTTGAGATGGAAGAACTTGGGCAGAACCTCGACCAGGCCCATCACCGAAAGCTCGGCCATCGGGAAACGGCTTTCCAAACCCTGCGCCTGCATCAAGGGGCCGCCAACGCCATCGAACTGAACTTCGGGAACGAGGGTTCGAAGCCCCTCGATCAATGAACTGCCCAATCGGTCGCCCGAAGGTTCACCGGCGACCACGAACACCCGCATCAGCTGGCCCGCTCTCGAACGTATAGAAACAGGCCAAGGCGGTTACATTCGTCGAGGACGCGATCCTGCTGCAAAACGATGACGCCACCCTTTTCGATGACGATCCCGGTCAATCCCGCGGCCACGGCAGAGGAAACCGTACCCGGACCAATCGTCGGCAAATCGGCGCGGCGATCCTGATCCGGTTTCGGGGCTTTGAACAGAACCCCGCCCCCCGCATCCGGGCGTTGGGTCAAAGACTGCAACATCCAGTCTGTGCCAAAGATGCTTTCCACCGCCAATGCCTGCCCTTTGGACACGGCACAGGCCTGCCCGATATCCGCCGCACCCATGGCCCGGAGGATACCCGCAGCCCTGTCCGCATCGGCCAGATCATCCTCCGATGGTTGCGCCTCGGTCAGGCACCCAAGCTGCGGCAGCAATGCGGACGCGATCTCATGGGCCGCGCGAACGGTCAACCCGGATTCCTCGAAAATGCCGATTACGGCACGCAAGGCTCCGTCATCCCCGGACATGAGCGCCTGTTGCAGCACCGGGACCAGGGGCATCGTCGCCGCGTCGATACGTGTTGGATCAATCACCGGACGCCGCACCGCGCCTGCCAGGCAAATCTCGGTCACGCCACGCGCTTTCAGATCGGCGATAAAACTGCCTAGCCGTTCCAGCGGAAATACGATGTCCGCGGTCAGGGTGTCGGGCGTGAACCCCTCCATCGCACAGATCACCGGGCGGTCGGCCAGGTGTTTCAACACTTCGCCCGGCAGCGCGCCTGTTCCAGCAATCAGCGCCAACATCGGTCTACTTCCTCGGTGTCAGGAAAGAGCGATCAGACTCTCCGGTCACGAAATCCACGATCCGTTGCACGTATTCGCTTTCGTTGTCGGCACCCACCCGATGAGCGCGCTCCATGAACGTCCCCTCACCCGATGACAATTCGCGGAACGCAGCCCGCAGAGCCGCGATATCCTCGCGCGAAACACCGCGCCGTTTGAGACCCACCAGGTTCAGGCCGTCCAACTCACCCCGAGGGGCCTGAACCAGACCGTAGGGGATCACATCATTGGCAACCATGGTCAGCGCGCCGATGATCGCACCACGACCCACGCGCACCCATTGGTGCAGACCCGAGATGCCACCGACGATCACGTCATCTTCGATGACACAATGACCCGCCGCGCCGGCATGGTTGACCATGATCACCCGATTGCCGATCTGAACGTCATGCGCCACATGGACACCAGCCATTAGCAGACAATCGTCACCGATCCGGGTCACTCCACCGCCACCTTCAGTTCCGGTATTTACTGTCACATGCTCGCGGATACGGTTGCGCTTGCCGATCTCCAACCGCGTATCTTCACCGCCGAATTTCAGGTCTTGCGGAATTTCTCCGATCACCGAGAAATTGAAGATCACCGTTTCATCGCCAACCGAGGTATCACCGGTTACAACAACATGCGACTTCAACTCAACCCGATCGCCCAGCTTGACCTGCGCGCCGATATAGCAGAACGGCCCGATGATGCAGTCTTCACCAATCTGAGCGCCGTCTTCGATAATTGCGCTTGGGTGGATACCGCTCATGTTGTTTTTTCCATGTCCCAATCGACATAGGCCGAGAATTCGGCCTCTGCTGCGATCTCGCCTTCAACGGTCGCTTTGCCGCTGAACTTGAAGATCTTGCCGCCTTTTTTGCCGCGCACGGTTTCAACATGCATCTCAAGCACGTCACCCGGGATCACTTTGCGGCGGAACTTACACTTGTCGATATTCATGAAATAGATCAGCAGCTCGCTGTCGATTACATCCATACCCACGCCCAGCATCACGCCTGCGGTTTGCGCCATCGCCTCGACAATGGTCACGCCCGGCATGATCGGAGTGCCGGGGAAATGGCCCTGAAAATGCGGCTCGTTCATGGTGACATTCTTGATGCCAACGGCCGACTGATAGCCCGAGATATCAACCACCTTGTCGACCAGCAGAAACGGATAGCGATGCGGCAAGATCCGTTGGATCAGCTGAATGTCGGCGCTTTTGGTTTCCGTGCTCATAATGTCGTCGTCCCGTTCTGGATTTCTGTTTGCGGCGTGGTAGCAATACAGCGCCGCAAGGGCAAGCAAACCTATTCGCTGGCCTCGTTTTCGATAGTGCTGCCATCGCCTATCACCGTGTCGATCCGCGTAATGGCC
Source organism: Ruegeria sp. BF7 (assembly GCF_056538605.1). Lineage (NCBI taxonomy): Bacteria > Pseudomonadati > Pseudomonadota > Alphaproteobacteria > Rhodobacterales > Roseobacteraceae > Ruegeria > Ruegeria sp. BF7. Next base: position 638,002 of record NZ_JBQFTM010000001.1, read on the forward strand.
GCATCGGTGATGTCAGTTCGGTCCGAGCTGAGAAAGACACTGGACCGTTCAATGATGATCGACGCGCCAGATTCTCGCAGCAGATCAATCAAAACCGGTTGCACCAACTCAAAGAACCTTTGCCGGGCCTCTTCGCTACGGCGTGCCAATGCGTCCAGCTTGGCGCGTTGCCCTTCCCGGTGAGACTGAACCTTTTCGTCAAATGCATCAGCCAACGGGCGGAATTCATCCGCGGTCATGGTCGCGCGCTGTTCGGTCAACAGCCTTTCTTCCCGGCTCAGCTCGGCCACGATCCGCTCGTTTTCTTCTCCCAGCAGGATACCTTCGGTCTCGATCTCGCGCAGGATTCGCTGCCCAAAGGCCGAGTCGGAAAACAACCGTTCGCTGGACAGAGTCACAACGCTGCTTTGCGGCACCCCCAGTTGCTGCGCCACGACCGGGGCTGCAAAGGCAATAGCTAGAAAAACACACAGGGCCCGAAAAGGGCCCTGCGGTTTCATGAACACATGTTTCAACATTGAGGATCAGAACCGGGCCTGAACAGTCAGGTCAAAGTTCTGCTCTTTGTCGAAGTCCTCTTTCTTCAACGCTTTCGAGAAGTTAAAGCGCAGCGGACCGAAGGGCGTTTCCCACAGAACCGACACACCGATCACGTGACGGATCGAGCCATCTTCGCCAACGATGTCCGCGCCTGCAGTGTTCACGTCATTCAGGTTGTAGAGGTTACCGAAGTCATAGAACACACCACCCCGTAGACCCAGTTCCTCGGGCAGACCCAGCGGGAAGTCTGATTCCAGACGCGCAACCCAGTAGTAGTTGCCCCCGATCGCATCATCCTGTCCGTTAGACAGATCGCGCGGACCGATACCTGCGGGCTCGAAGCCGCGGAAGATGCTGGGTCCCAGAACAAAGCGGTCGAGGGTCCGGCTAAAATCATCGCCGCGCCAGTGCAGCGCACCCACTTCGACGGATGCGCGCAAAACGACTTCCTCGTTCCAGACACGGGTCTGGGCGATGCCGCGGGCGGTGGTTTTGTAGAACTCATTGTCCCCACCCAGCCCGGCCGCATCGACGCCAGCTTCGAACAGCACGCCTGCATTCGGGTTCAGGCCGCCGAGGCGGCTGTCATATACATAGGACAATCCCAAAGAACTGGTCGTGCGCTCACCCTGATCGATTTCCGAGGAAATGACCGCGCCGTTGACCTCATCATCCTGCTGAGTCATCTCGCTGTTTTCCCAGCCATAACGCAACCGAAGCGCGGACAACTCACCAATGGCGTAGCTCAGCTGAGGCCGGAAGAACAACGTTTCAGTGTCATAGCTGGCAAAGCTCGAGTTGGTCGTCGAAAGGCCTAGCCCCACATCGAAGCGCAGTTTGCGCCCTAATAGATAGGGTTCGGTGAAGTCCAGCGTGTATTGCTCCGAATCCTGTGCAGTCGACAGGGTCAGACCAACCGTTTGTCCACGTCCCAGAAAGTTGGTTTCTCGCAGTCCGATCGCGACCCCGAAACCATCGGAAACCGAGTAGCTACCACCCAGGCTCAGAGAGCCGGTCGGTTGCTCTTCTACGTCAACGTCCACAATCACCTGGCTGGGCGAAGACCCTTCACGCGGCTCCACATCTGCAACCGCAAAGAAACCCAGCGCGCGAATACGCTCGGCAGCTTGGCGGATTTCACGCGGGTTGAAGGGGTCGCCCTCAACCGTATCGAACTGACGACGGATCACACGGTCCAGCGTTGTGGTATTGCCCTCGATGTCGATCCGTTCAACAAAAATGCGCGGTCCGCGGGTCAGTACGAACTGAACATCCAGCGTCAGATCCCGCGCGTTGCGGGTCACGCGGGGTTCGACCCGCAGGAAATCTACACCCTGTTTAATCCCCAGACGCTCCATCCGGGCGATCGAGTTTTCAACCAGAGACGGTGTATATGTCACACCCGGTTTGATCTTGAGCGCAGCCTGGTACGGAGCGGGGTCCACACCCGGGATCTCGCTGACCGTGCTGATTTGTCCAAACGAGAATTTCTGCCCTTCTGTGATGTTCATCACCAGGAAAAAGGCGTCCCGTTCACGGGTGAACTCAACATTCGCGCTGTTGATGCGGAAATCCACATAGCCGCGGGACAGGTAGAAATCCCGAATGACCTGTTTATCGAACTCGATCCGGTCGGCGATGAAAGTATCACCGCTGAGGAACGTCCGCAGAATGTTGGCCTGCTTGGTTTCCAGAACCCGGCGCAGACGACGATCGGAATAGGCGCGGTTGCCGACAAAACTGACGCGCTCAACTTCGATCGTGGTACCTTCGGCGACTTCGAAAACCAGATCGACCCGGTTGTCGCTGCGGCGGATGATGCGCGGAATGACCGTGGCGGATACACGCCCCTGCGACGAGTATATCTCGGCGATCAGATCCGCATCGGTTTCCGCGACCTGAGGCGTGAAGACCCGCCGGGACTGCGAGGTGATCGCTTCCAGCAGCACCTCATCCTTGACACGCTGGTTGCCCTCGATGCTGATCTGGTTGATCGTCGGATATTCCTCGACTTCAATCAGCAGCGTACTGCCGCGCGGGGTCAGTTCGACTGTCTCAAAAACACCACTGTCAAGCAAACGCTGATAGGCATCGTTCAGCTCGCCGGCAGTTACGGACTGCCCCGGTTCGATGCCTGTGCGCGCGATAATCGTCGATGTTTCGATGCGCCGGTTACCTTCGACATCGAATGAATTTATGACAAAGTTTTGCGCCCACGCAACCTGCGGAAACGGCACAAAACCTATCAATGTCAAAAGGAAAATATACGTTAGTGACCGCCACAAAATCTTGTTTTCCGGCTTCTGCCCCCCGCAGGATGTGCCCGCGCCTCGCCTATCAGTCATTTTTTTCACTACCCAATATTTTTGGACTTTAATGCTGAGTAGCGAGAATATTTATCCTTGTCAAAAGACCAAAAAACAAAGCGGCCGAAAGGGCCGCCTCAAGTGGTTTTCACGACTGGTGCTGAGAATCACATCGTTATCAGGTAAGCCCAGCCGCCCATCGCAACAGCGGTCGCGCCGAAAAACAGCAGCATGTCCCAGTTCAACACGAACAGGTATCCAACACTTTCGGCTGATTTACGCAGAGCCTTTGACATCACAACCTCTGACACATTTACTTTTCGCAGCAGAACTTACGCCCGAAATGGGGCGGAATTGCGGCATCTTCATGCAACGCGCGCCACAATCAGCAGAACAAATCGTTCGTCACTGAAAAGACCATCAACCCAAGGATCAGTGACACGCCGACCCCCATCAGAACCCGTAGCACGGCGTCGCTGGGTGGTTTACCCGCCACGGCCTCATAGGCGTAGAAAATCAGATGGCCACCATCCAACGCTGGAATGGGGAACAGGTTCAGCAATCCAACGGCAGTCGAAAGAACCGCAATAAAGAATATGAAGTTCTGCGCACCCTGACTGGCCATTGCGCCCGAGGTTTCGGCAATACCGATGGGACCGGACATGTTACAAGTACTGATCGCCCCGGTGATCATGTGCCAGACGCCCGACAGCGATCCGTCGATGATGCGCCAAGTCTGCCGCACGCCACCGGACAGGGAGGCTACCAGGCCCGCTGGTTCGGTCGCCGGTTCCAGGGCCATCCCACCAACAATCCCAATGCGCCAATGGGTCACAAATCCACCTTCGGGCTTTGGCTCATCGGTGCGGCGTGGCGCCAGCGCGAACTCAAGTTCGGCCCCGTCGCGCCAGACATCCAGCAGTAGAACCTTACCGTCCGAGCCTTCCACATGCTCCTTGAGCTGTTCGAAGGCGAAAACCGGTTCTCCGTTGATCGCCGTGATCACATCGCCGGATTTAAGGTCGATATCCATAGCTGCGCTGCGCGGGGCAACCTGCTGGATCAGCGGCGGGAACAGCCAGGGGCCGGACACATCCATCGTTTGCCCGTCGCGGATCACTGTGTAATCCAGCTCGGGCTCAACCGGCAAAGCGTCGGTGAAATCGGACCAGGCCCCCTGCTGATCGAAATTAGGCACAGGGACGCCCGCGACGGCAACGATCTCATCCCCGTCCCGCAGCTGCTGTTCCGTACCCGGCAGAGAATACAGCTTGCCAACGGTCAAGGGTTCGCGGGTCACGCCCTGAGAAAAGAATATCAAGCCGAACACCAGAATGGACATCACAAAGTTGAACGCAGGACCCGCTGCAACCGTGGCCGCACGCGCCCACAATGGCGCGCCATGCATAGTGCGGCGCAGCTCTTCGGGGCTTTGTTCGATGATTTCCATCATCGTCTGTTCGTCCTTGCCTGACGCGGCGTTGGCATCGCCCAGAAACTTGACATAACCGCCAAATGGCAGCGCGGCGATCTGCCATCGGGTGCCGCGTTTGTCGACGCGGCTCCACAGCACCGGACCAAACCCGATCGAGAACACCTCGGCATGGATGCCGGACCACCGCCCCACTATATAATGGCCGTATTCATGCACCGCGACGATGACGGACAGCGCAATCACAAAGGCGAAGATGGTATACAGCAGGTTGCCGAATTGAGGGATCAGAGAGATTAGGTCCAAGTTTTTATCCTGCAGACTGGATGGCGGCCTCGTCGGCCCACTTACGTGCCAAATGGTTCGTTTGCAGCACGTTATCAAGGTCTAATTGGGCATCAAGAAGGCCGTCTGACGCCTCAAACCTGTTCAGAACCGCCTCGACAATATCAGCCATTTCAAGAAAGCCGACACGACGCGCGATAAAGTGATCCAAGGCGCGCTCTTTGGCGGCGTTGAAAACGGCGCCGGACAGGCCGCCCCGCTGCATCACATTGCGGGCCAGACGCAAGGCCGGATAGCGTACCTCGTTCGGCTCCTGAAACCGCAATTGACCCAGTTTGGCAAGGTTCAGGCGTTCAACCGGCAGATCGCGTCGGTCCGGCCAGTGCAACGCGTACCCAATCGCGTGCCGCATGTCAGGCGCGCCCATATGGGCCATGACAGCCCCGTCATTAAAACCGACCAGCGAGTGCACGATGGATTCAGGATGAACAAGCACTTCGATCTGATCCGGCGAGACGCCGAAGAACTCTTTGGTTTCAATCAGCTCCAGCGCTTTATTGAACATCGATGCACTGTCGATGGTGATCCGCTGCCCCATGTTCCAGTTCGGATGGTTCGAGGCCTGTTCAACCGTGGCGCTGGCCAGATCGCTCAGCGGCCAATCGCGGAAGGCACCCCCACTGGCGGTGATGATGATCCGCTCTACAGCGTCCATATCTTCGCCTACCAGAGCCTGGAACACCGCCGAATGTTCACTGTCTACCGGCAGGAGGCGCGCATTGTGATCCCGCGCTGTTTCCAGTACCAGCGCCCCGGCGCAAACCAGTGTTTCCTTGTTGGCAAGTGCCAGCGTCGCGCCCTGTTTCAGCGCCTCAAGCCCCGGCGGCAACCCAGCGGCTCCGACAATAGCGGACATAACCCAATCGGCTGGCCGCGCCGCAGCCTCGGTCAAGGCCGCCTGCCCCGCCGCGGCCTCGACACCGCTTCCGGACAGTGCGACACGCAAATCCTCAAGCCGATCTTCATGCGCGGTCACGGCCACGTCGGCCTTAAGGCGACGTGCATCTTCGGCCAGTTTTTCGATATTCGTCCCGCCGGTCAGCGCCACAACGTCATAGGCTGACGGATCCCGGTCGATCAGATCAATGGTGTTCTGCCCGATCGAGCCGGTTGCACCAAAAATCGAAACTTTGCGCATTACATGCCCCCGGGGGAATAGATCAGGCCCGCGATCAGAACAAACAAGGCCGCGCCCATCATGCCGTCGAACCGATCCAGAAAGCCGCCGTGGCCCGGGATCAGGTTTGAGCTGTCTTTAACCCCAAACTTCCGCTTGGTTGCACTTTCGACGATGTCCCCGGCCTGACTGGCCATCGAGGCAAGCACCGAGATCGCCACAAACATGATACCGAAGCCAGCATGGATCGCGAAAACTGTGCCAACAATGGCCGCCGCAGCCCATCCGCCAGCGGTCCCCGACCATGTCTTCTTGGGGCTGACCTTGGGCCAGAATTTCGGGCCACCTAATGTTTTGCCAACAAAATACCCGGCCACATCCGTTGCGACCACCACCGAGATTAGCCACACCATCCAGCCAAACCCCATGTTCTCGCGGATCGAGATGAAGCCTAGGCCAGCCGCTGCAATCCAGATCGCAAACAGCGCATAGGTCGTTTTGGATCGGCTGATCTGCCCGGCCCCAACCAGGGCCGGAGCAATCAAGACCGGCAATTTGTAAAGCGGCGGCAGATGATAGCTGAGCAGAACTGCAACCCCGGTCAGAATACCAAGCTGCAAGGCCGCCCCGGTTTTGTCCGGGTCGATCATTCGCACCAGTTCCCAAATCATAAGACCACAGGCTATCGCGATGAAGGTTTCGAACCATAGCCCACCCAGCCAGACCTCGACCGAGCCTACAAGGACCAGCACAACAGCCGATAGAACCCGGGCGGTCAGGTCAGACCATCGGCCGTCACTCATGCCGGAACTGCCCCGAAACGACGTTCACGGGATCCGAAATTACGGCACAAGTGCTCTAACTCAGCCGCAGTGAAATCTGGCCACAGGGTGTCAATGAATTCATATTCGGAATAGGCCGACTGCCAGAGCAGAAAGTTTGAAATCCGCGCCTCTCCGCTGGTTCGGATGACCAGGTCCGGATCAGGAAGAACGTGCGTATCCAGATACTTGGGCAGCGTTTCCTCATCCACATTTTCTGGGAGGAGACGCCCTTCGGCCACGTCCCGCGCCAGCCGTTTGGTGGCGCGCGCTACCTCATCCCGCCCGCCGTAATTCAGGGCAACAGTAAGATGAACCAGGTCGTTTTCTTTGGTTTCCTCTTCCAGCGTATCCATCAACTCTGTCAGCTTCTTATCGAGCCGCACCCGGTCCCCGATAAAGCGTACCCGAATCCCGTTTTTTTTCAGGGTTCGGGTTTCCTTGATGATATAGCGCCGAAAAAGGCTCATTAGCCCAGCGACCTCGGCCTGCGTGCGCTTCCAGTTCTCTGTCGAAAAGGCAAAAACTGTCAGGTATTTGATCCCAAGCCCCGGGCAGGCCTCGACCACTTCGCGTACACGTCGCGCCCCGGCGTGGTGGCCGAACAGCCTTGGCCGACCACGCGCCTGCGCCCAGCGACCGTTTCCGTCCATGATAATAGCGACATGGCGCGGCCCGTTCGCTGGCTCAGTATGTGGGGCGTTGAGCATATCCCGGTCTCAGACCTGCATGATCTCTGCCTGCTTGGTCTCAAGCGCGGCATCTACAGATTTGATCATCTCGTCAGTCAGATCCTGAACTTCAGTTTCCCAAAACTTCTGATCGTCCTCGGACATGCCGTCTGCTTTGGCCTTCTTGACCTGATCCATTCCGTCACGGCGAACGTTGCGGATCGAAACCCGCGCGTGCTCGGCGTATTGGCCGGCGACCTTACCCAGTTCGCGGCGACGCTCTTCGTTCAGCTCCGGAATCGGCAGCATGATGATAGTTCCGTTCAGCTGAGGGTTGATTCCCAGTCCGCTTTCACGAATGGCCTTTTCGACTTTGCCGACCAAACCCTTGTCCCAGACATTGACCGTAACCATACGCGGCTCGGGCACGTTGACCGTTCCAACCTGATTGATCGGTGTCATCGAGCCATAAGCATCGACCATAACCGGTTCCAGCATAGAGGCTGACGCCCGACCAGTCCGAAGCGAGGCAAATTCGGTTCTGAGGTTGGACATGGCGCCTTCCATGCGCCGTTTCAGATCATCAGTATCCAGTTCGAAATCATCAGACATGCTGCTCACTCCCCCGTCTTCAGGTGCTGTTTGCATGGCTCATAAGCCATCGCAGTTGGGATGTATAGCAATGATGATGCGGAATTGCGCCAATGACCAGAGGTGTTTCCGGCATTTTCTGGGAGTTTCGATGACACCCGGACCGATCTGCGCTCAGGGCAACCGGTCCGGGTGCAAGCCCTGTCGATCAGGCGTTTACGTCGACAACGACGCGGCCCTGAACCTGACCTTTCAGGATATCGGCGCCCAATTGCGGAAGATCACTTAGGGTTGCAGGGTGAACCATCGCTTCCAGCTTGTCCATGGGTAGGTCCGTTGCGATGCGCTGCCAGGCGCGTACGCGGTTTTCATAGGGCTGCATCACGCTGTCGATGCCCAATAGATTGACCCCGCGCAGCAGGAACGGAATCACCGTTGCAGGCAGAGCCGCACCTCCGGCCAGACCCACGGCCGCAACCGACGCGCCGTATTTCATTTGTCCCAGCACACGCGCCAGCATCTCGCCACCAACCGCATCGACGCAACCGGCCCAGGTTTCGCTTTCCAGCGGGCGTTTGGTGGTCTCGTTCAATTCCTCACGCGGCACGATGGTGCTGGCCCCCAGAGACTTCAGGTAGTCACCCGTTTCAGGGCGCCCGGTGACGGCCGCAACCTCATAGCCCAGATTGGCCAGAATGGCAGTTGCCACCGAGCCCACGCCACCCGCTGCCCCAGTCACCAGAACCGGACCGTGGTCGGTTGTCATGCCGTGATCTTCCAGCGCCATGACCGCCAGCATCGCCGTAAAACCGGCCGTGCCCACGGCCATCGCCTGCCGCGCATCCAACCCTTCGGGCAAAGGAACCAGCCAATCGGCTCGGGCATTCGCCTTTTGCGAATAGCCACCCCAATGAGCCTCACCCACGCGCCAGCCGGTCAGAACCACCTTGTCACCGGGCTTATAGCGATCGTCCGAGGACGCCTCGACCGTGCCGGCATAATCTATCCCCGGCACGTGCGGGTAAGAGCGCACCAAGCCGCCACCCTTGGCGGACGTGCACAATCCATCCTTGTAATTCACCGTCGAGTACTCGACAGCCACCGTGACCTCACCCTTAGGCAGATCATCAAGCGAAAGCTGTTTCACCGACGGGCTGGCCAGTCCGCTTTCTTCATCCTTCTCCATGACCAATGCATTGAACATCTTATTTCCTTTCGTTTTTTCATGGCCAGATCGCAATCTTCACCTGGCTAAAAATTCCCGAGGGCGTCGCACAGCGACGGGGCAGCGCCCCCTACCGCAATCAAATCCAGAACCGCTCCTGCACTGTTGCGCGGCGCATACCGTCAGGCGTTTCGACCTCAACAACTGTTCCGGCGTCCCAATGGCTCAACCGCAGCATTCCAATCGACACGTTGATCGAAAAGTCCGGAGACCAAGCTGCCGAGGTCACCTGCCCCACCCGTTTTCCACCGGCAACTACCGGCCACGGACGGTCACAGGGCGGCACGACATCGCCTTCGATGGCAATCGGACGAATCTGCTGTACCGGGCCTTCCTTGGCCACACGCAGCAAGGCATCGCGCCCGATGCACCCAATAGCCGTATGCGTGTTGCAGAACTTGCCCAAACCGCACTCATGCGGTGTGTTATCGTCGGTCATGTCGTTGCCATAAGACAACAACCCGCCCTCGATCCGCTCAATCAGGTTGGGACAGCCCGCACGCACCTGCAGGTCCTCGCCTGCAGCAAACAGAGCGTTCCACAGCGGCATCCCGATGTCGGAACCCTCGACGTAAATCTCAAACCCGCCCTGTTTGGAATACCCTGATCGCGCCACCGCCAGATCGCGGCCCTCAAATTCGAACATGTCGAACTTGAAGAACCGGATATCGCGCACCCGATCGCCAAAGACGCGTGACATCAGGTCATCCGCCTTCGGCCCCTGTACCGCTAGCGGCGACACGTCCGGCTCGTCCACCAGAACATCCAGTCTATACCCGTTGGCGATGCCTTTGACCCACAGCAAGAGGTCACTGTCGGCGATGGAAATCCACCAGCGATCATCGGACAGTTTCACCGCCACCGGATCGTTCAGCATCCCACCGGTTTCATCGACGATGGGTACGTAAAAGCATTGCCCCGGCAGCATCCCTCGCAGATCGCGCGGCGTCAGCATTTGCATTAGCCTGGCGGCATCCGGACCACGCAACTCGACCTGCCTTTCGCAAGACACATCCCAAACCTGTACATGGGACTTCAGGTGACGGTAATCCGCCTCGACGCTTTCAAAAACCGTCGGCAACAGCATTCGGTTATAAACCGTGTATCCCTTGACCCCGGCGGCCTCGACCCCGTCAGAGAACGGTGTCCGCCGCAACCGGCGTGACATGGAAATCTGCGGCATTCAGGCCTCCTTCGGCATAAAGACCAGATCACTGACAGGCGCGGTTGATCCGGTTTCGGTCAGCATCTGGTGCAACTGTCCACGATGGTGGGTCTGGTGGTTGAACATGTGGATCACACATTGCGCGTAAGGCAATGTAACATCAGCTTCTTTTGCGGCCGAGAACCAGGTGAAATCACCGGTCAATGGCGCATCTACCAACGATCCCGCCCATTCAGCGATACGGGCATCCACTGTTTCACACAGAGGCAACCAATCAACCAGATCGGCACATAGCGAAACGCTATCAGGTATACCGCCTCCCGGACCTGCGCCTTTGTCAAAACGGGACACCCAAATCCAATTGCCCCACAGCAAATGGTTGGCCGTTCCCATGATCGAGCCGAAGAATGCACCGCGTTCCTTAGTCAGTTCTTCGGGCGCGAGTGATTGCAGAAACCCCGATAACTGCTTGTTTTGCCATCGGTTGTACCGCGCCATTTCCTGTGCATAGGCGCCTGTGATCATCATTTTGGACCGTTCCAGTCGATCGGGCAGATCTCCGCAGACTTGCCACCGAAATCCCAAACACGGCCATAGTCGCGCACCTTGGACTTGGTGCCGCGTGCCACGATGATGTCGGGACCCATCCAGTATTTCGAGTTCGATACCATCACCGGATGCTCAGGGTCCTTGCCAGCCAACATCTCAATCTCACCCTGAATCTTGCGACCAATCACGATTCGACGCTTATTGCCGTCACGCTCGATCTGGACCGGAGCCCGCTCGGCCCCGATGATTTCACTCACCAGCATGGTGAACAGACCGGTTGTGCCACCTGCCTGGCCGCTGAAAATCTGCAGCAACCCGTTATAAGCCTTTCCGCTGGCGCGTTCGTCCACATAGGCCGCGACTTTCCACTGGCCCTCTCCCATGCGGCCCGGAATGTCGACAAGCAGACCCACGTTCAGGCCCGACAGATCCTCGCCCTCGTAATGGCCTTCGTCGATGATGACACCCATCCACGCGTGGCAATGCCCTTCGGTCGGAGGATGCGCGCCCAGAGACACGACGCAGGGGCAGAACACATCGCACGAGCAGTTCAGGATCAGTTCACCCTTGATGGCCCAGTCCGTCGGGCTCATTTCGCGCCGTTTGGGATTGGGCATACGGCTGTCAATGCGTTGGCTGATCGGCAGCCTGTCGGCCTCAGGTTTCCTGTTTTTAGCCATATACTTATCCTCCGTAAGCAAAGGGATAGACCAGCAGGGCAAGCCCCCCTGCGATCAGTGCAAACCCCATTGGCCGCGTCACCGCGTGCCCGATTTGAGGCAGTTTCTCCAAAACCATGAACAGTGTCGCGAGGCCCATCCAGAGCAAGCTCATGACACCACCAACAAACCCAAGCGCCATAAAGCCCCAGCAGCACCCAACGCAGAACGCGCCAAGCGCAAGCCCCATACGCAGACCGCCCGTAAACCCGGTTTTCCAGTGGCTCAGGAAATAGGTCATAGGAGCGTGACATACGCCGTGACAAACCTCTTTCGCGCGGGTGAACTGAAAAGCTCCGACCAAGATCATCAGCCCGCCTGCAAACAAAGCGGACTTGGCGATGCCCAGCATATCGACGAAGCCGCCGAAAAGCAGACCCAGTTGAACACTGGTGATCAAAGCGGCAAAACCCACCCAGACGACGAAATACCCAGCCAGCACACCGATCCAACCTGCTCGGGTGCCATTGGCGCTGCAGATCAGGTCGTCGTAGCTGCGCAGGGTCGGCACCAATGTCGGCAGCATCATCGCAGCCATCATGATCGCCCACATCCAGAACAGCGGGCCGAATTCGGCCATGGGCATATACATGTCCATACGGGGATCCATGGCGGCCATAGCCTGACCCATAGGACCGGGCCTGCCGATCCAATCCAGATCCATGTCGCGGCTCATGGTGAACATTACCCACCAAGCCCACAGGATCAGAATGTAGAATCCCAGCCACAATCCGCTGCGTAGAACTGCGCGACTCACGTTTCCCTCCCGACTCAGTCCTTGCATTTCAAATGTCAGACTTTTAAATGTCAGACAAATAAAATTTCGCCGGCGATCCCAGGAACATGAAAATCGTACCTCAAAAACCTTCAGATTTATCCGCGCAGATCGCTCAGGCCATACGCGACGCTATTATATCGGGCGAACTGATCGTGGACGAAAGGTTGCCATCCGAGGCTGAATTGTCCGATCAGTTCCAGGTTTCGCGCCCTACAGTGCGCGAGGCCCTCAAACGCCTTGCGGCGCAATCACTTATCCGAACCCAGCGCGGAGCCAGCGGTGGCGCTTTTGTGAACCGGATCAGCTTTGAGGACGCCTATTCGCAGCAAATCACAACTTCGACCTTGCTGCTGTCGATGAACGCGATCAGTTTCGACACTGCATGCGAGGCTCGCTTTGCGCTGGAACGTGCCTGCGCCCCGCTTTCTGCCCAACGCCGCACTGCCGATCAACTCGCCACCATGCGGACCGAGATTTTCCGTCAGTCACAACCCGGCCTGACGGATGAAGCGTTCTGTTCTTCGGATGTCGCCTTTCACCGTGCACTGGTCGATGCGGCCGGGAACCCGGTTCTGTCCTATCAACTGGCCGGTGCCGTTGAGGCGATGCAGCCGCTGATGAACATGATCACCTTTACGGCCCGATCCCGCCAAGAGATCATTGACCTGCACAATCGCATCGCCGACGCACTGGAAGCGCGCGATGCAGTAAAAGCAGACGCAGCGCTGATCGAGTTGGAAAACTACACGCGGAAACTGGCGCGGGATGTAGCACAGCAACACCGTAAGCCAGCATGACGGAGGTATAATGGTTACAACGCTGAACGTAATTGCTGCTCTTCTAACGATTGGCTTTGGTTTGTTCGGCTTCCTCGCCCCGGCATTTACCGCCGCATCGCTGGATCTGACACCAACCGACAGCAACATGGGGCTAAGCGAGATGCGCGCCTCGGTCGGTGGGCTGTTCGTTGTGACCGGTGCAGTCGTGCTGTGGCTGAACAATCCGATGGGTTATGCCATGCTTGGGGTTGTCTACGCAGGCGCAGCACTGGGTCGGTTCGTTTCAGTCATTCTGGACAACCCACCTGTGGTCAAGGCGGTGACATTCGGGGGAATCGAACTGGCCTTGGCGTTGTGGTTGATTCTGGCAAACTTTAACAGATCCGCCTAATCGTTTGTTTTCACGCTAACCATTCCCGAAATTTCCCGGTTTGCATCCGCGCGTGTGCTCACCTATATAGGATATGTCCTTCGGGACTATGGACATAAACGCGCTCGTAATAAGCGGATCGGACCCGGGGGCGGTACCCGGCGGCTCCACCATATACCTTCTGGAAGAATCCTTCGTTTGAGGAACTCTTTCAGAATCGGGGGGCCGAAACAGGATCGACGAACGTCTAAAGGGGTTAGCTTTGTCTCGGCTGTCTGCCACCGTTACCGGCGAAAACAGTACAATTGCAAACGACAATCGTGCTCCGGTTGCAGTTGCTGCGTAAGCAGTAACAAGACCGAAACTTAAGCCCTTGCGCCTAGCCGCGTAAGGCGGGGTTCGCAGGTACCTGGCAACAGAAACCTGCATTTCCCCCTTTTTGTCTGCGGTTTATCTGTGATCTTGTTCACGTTCAGGGTTTCTTCATCCTTTCGCTTCATTCTCAGCCAAACAGGAAAAGGAGAGCTGGGATGTCACACGCAGATATACTCAGAAACTGGTATGCCGAGGTTTGGGAAAACGGGAACACAGATGCCATCGACCAGTTCTTTGCCCCCGACACCATGGCCGAGGGGCTGATCCCAGAAATGCAGGTCGGCGCGGATGATTTTCGCGATCTGGTCATGGCCTTTCGGCATGTGCTGGGGGATATCAAGGTCGATCTTCCGAAGATTATCGAAGACGGTGATTGGGTCTCCGCGATCCTTCACGTCAGCACCACCCGCGCAGATAATGGGGCTCCGTTACAGGCAACCGGCAGTGTTATCGCCCGGATCAATGATGGCTGCATGGTCGAGGCTTATAACCAGTTTGACTTTATCTCTCTGTTCGAACAACTCGGCCAGTTTCCGCAAGACACCCTGCCTGTCTGCATGACCGGACAAAGGTTGGATTGGGCCTGACACCAGCAGCGCAATCTTGACCCCTAAGGCGCTTGGTCGTAAGCAATGGCCATGGGGTAAGATTGCGAACGCCCCGTGAGGCGCCAGCCCAAGTTTCGCATGTATCCGTTTGCATCAGGAGACATGCTATGCCCGCGCCCAGTTCAATCAGTCCAAAACAGTTGCTACGCCTGATCGGAACACCGCAGGCACCGGTCTTGATCGATATTTGCTTGGACCCGGATTTTGAGGCCGATCCCTACCTTATCCCCGGTGCCGTTCGCCATTCGGCCAAGGATATCGACGGCATTGCCCGCCGAATTGGCAATCGTAACGCCGTCATCATTTGCCAAAAGGGCAAGAAGCTTAGCCAAGGCGTCGTGTCCTGGCTGCGTAGCAAAGGATGTGAGGCCGAATTTCTGGAAGGCGGAATGTATGGTTGGCGCGACATGGCGAAGACCCCACGGATACCGGCCTCAGCTTTACCAACGACGGAAGATGGGCGATCTGTCTGGGTAACACGCTACCGGCCGAAAATCGACCGGATCGCGTGCCCGTGGCTGATCCGCCGCTTCGTGGACCGCAACGCGCAGTTCCTGTTCGTAGCCCCGTCCGAGGTCGAAGCAACCGCTCAAGCCTTCGATGCGACACCGTTCGATATCGAGGAAGCGTTCTGGTCCCATCGAAACGACCGCTGCACCTTTGACACCATGCTGGACGAGTTTCAGTTGCACACCCCTGCCCTCGACCGGCTGGCCACGGTGATCCGCGCTGCGGACACCAACCGTCATGATCTGGCGCCTGAGGCCGCCGGCTTGCTGGCGATATCGGTGGGCCTGTCGCGGCAATACCGGGACGACCATCAGAACCTAGAGGCGGGCCTGCACCTTTATGACGCCCTGTATCGTTGGGCAAGGGACGGTTTTGACGAACATCACGACTGGCCGACGGATCGCAGATCATGACGCCATCGATTGCGGAGCTCATCCGGGTGTTCAGCCGCATCGGCCTGCTTTCCTTCGGAGGCCCGGCAGCGCAGATTTCGCTTATGCACCAGGAACTGGTCGAAAGACGTCCCTGGCTGGACGAGCAGACCTATCTGCGAGCCTTGTCGCTGTGCATGTTGCTACCGGGTCCCGAGGCAATGCAGCTGGCAACCTATGCAGGCTGGCGTTTGCGCGGAGTAAACGGCGGTTTGGTCGCCGGGGCCTTGTTCGTGCTGCCCGGAGCCTGCATCATCGCAATTCTGGTCGGTCTGTACGCCGCCTTCGGTGATTTGCCTTTGGTTCAGGCCGGGTTTCTGGGGGTGAAAGCCACGGTAATCGTGATCGTCCTGCAGGCGCTTCGGAACCTGTCGCGCAAGGCGCTGACGGATACACAGCACCGCGCCATCGCAGGGCTTGCTTTCCTCGCCATCTTCGCGCTGAACCTGCCCTTTCCGCTGATCATTCTGGCCGCAGCGATTTGGGGATACGTAACTTTTGACGGTCAGGCACGGGCGGACGACCTTCCCCCTGCCCCCAAAGTCACCGGTACGTTCCAAACTGCCGCCTTCTGGCTGGCAATGTGGCTGGGCCCGCTGCTGGCACTGACCTTAACGGGGCAAAAACTTCTGAGCGATCTGGGCTGGTTCTTCGCCCGCCTCGCCGTTGTCACCTTTGGCGGAGCCTACGCCGTTCTTGCCTATATGACCCAGACCGTCGTGGACAAGTACCATTGGGTCAACACGGACCAGATGATCGACGCGCTGGGCCTGGCCGAGACCACTCCGGGACCGCTGATTCTGGTGACCCAGTTCGTCGCCATGCTGACCGGACAGATGAGCGGTGGTGCATCCCTGGCGATCGCAGCCGGAGCCGTTGCCCTATGGGCCACATTTGTTCCCTGTTTTCTATGGATTTTTCTTGCGGCCCCTTATCTGGACCAACTGGCCGCCCGTCCCAGATTGTCCGCCGCCCTGCACGGGATTACTGCGGCTGTTGTGGGCGTGATTCTCAACCTGTCCCTGTGGTTCAGTCTGAACGTTCTGTTTCATGAAATCCCCGAAGCATCATTGGGACCTGTGACACTGCCCTGGCCCGAGCTGACCACCCTCAACCCCGCCGCGCTGATCCTAACAATGCTCGCTGGGCTGTTGATTTTTAAGTTTAAATTTGGAATGGCAACCACATTGGTGATCATGGCCGCGATAGGAACCGGACTGCATTACGTTTAAACAATCCTCACACAGGCGGTCTTTCGTTTCCGATGAAATCCCCTATGCTGAGGGTAACCACTTTTGAGGATGACACATGTCGCAAGACATCGACTATGGGAACCTGATGCACACCGCCATGCGCGGGCTCATCAAGACCGTTCTGACCAGCGTTTCCGATAATGGCCTGCCCGGGGCGCATCATTTCTTCATCACGTTCGACACTCGCCAGGAGGACGTCAAACTGGCCGACTGGCTGCGTGAGCGGTACCCAGAGGAAATGACCATCGTTATGCAGCACTGGTTCGAGAACCTTGAGGTCGGCGAGAACGGATTTTCGATCACGCTGAATTTTGGCGATGCGCCGGAACCGCTGTATATCCCCTATGCGTCGATTAAAACCTTCGTCGACCCTTCGGTTGAATTCGGGTTGCGCTTTGAAAGCCCCGAGGATGAGGATGAAATCGAACCCGTCGTCGAAGAATCGATCGAGGTAGAAGAAGAAGCCGATCACCACGATGCCGAAGTGGTCTCGCTGGACAGTTTCCGCAAGTAACTACCTGGCGGGCGCTACTGCTTTTTCAGAAACGTTTCGACCGATCGCGATTTTACCCCATTCCGGAACCGCGAAAACGACAGGTCCAGACCGCCCTCTGCCAGAGTGCGGTCGAACTGCTGGAGCTCATAATTCCCCGTCTCGCCGATAAACAGCGAGAACACAGTCAGGGTGTCACCTTCGATCCGCCCCCAGACAAACGGTTCGCCCTGCATCGGGTCCAGCGGAACCTCATGCCCGAACACGTTGCGCTTCATCGCGGCGGAATACACGTCGGACCTGTCCGACTGCTTGAAATCTATTGAAAATTTCTGATCTTTTACCCGACCGTCCGCCTTATAGGTTGTGGTCGTCCAACTGACATTGAAGCCGTTTTTCAACTCTTCAATCGACACGCTCATGTCGCGGGGCGTTTCGCTTCCGTCTTCATCCACGACATTTGCAGACCCGACGTAACTGCCCACAAAGGGGGCAATATCCGCCGCGTGGGCTTTCAGTCCAGTTAAAGCGGACGAAATCAAGATGCCCAATAAAAAGGCCATGATTTTCAGGGGATAAGCTCGAACCAATGTGCCCACCTTAGCCTCCAACAAGATGATCCACCTATTGTAGCTGACCCGATAGCGTACACAATGCGTTTCCGACCGAATTTACCAATCCCTTCCGGCTATACCTCTGGCCCCCTTGAGTTTATGGTGCGCGCAACTGGCCGATTGCACGATGACATTGTTACGGGTAAACGGCATGCGACTGCATACACTACGGAGTGACCGATGTCTCAGACCCGCACCGAATCCGACAGCTTTGGCCCGTTGGAAGTCCCTGCCGACAAGTATTGGGGTGCCCAGACACAGCGTTCGATCATGAATTTCCCCATTGGCTGGGAAAAGCAGCCCGTTGCCATCGTGCGCGCGCTGGGAGTGATCAAGAAAGCCTGCGCAATAGAGAACAAGGCTATCGGCAAACTGGATGCGAGAATTGCGGATGCCGTCATTCAAGCCGCTGGTGAGGTGATCGAAGGCAAGTTTGACGACAACTTCCCTCTGGTCGTCTGGCAGACCGGTTCGGGCACCCAATCCAACATGAACTCGAACGAGGTCATCGCCAACCGCGCGATTGAAATCCTGGGTGGCGTGATCGGATCAAAAGACCCGGTGCACCCGAACGACCACTGCAACATGGGTCAATCCTCGAATGACACATTTCCTACGGCCATGCACATCGCCACCGCGATGAGCGTGCGTGACGTGCTGCTACCGGGGCTTGAGAAATTCGCCACAGCGCTGGAAGCCAAAGCGAAAGAGTTCGCAGGCATCATCAAGATTGGTCGCACGCACACGCAGGACGCAACGCCACTGACGCTGGAGCAGGAATTCGGTGGTTACGCGCACCAGATCCGTCAGGGTATTGTCCGCGTTCACGCCTCGATGCCCGGAATTTACGAACTGGCTCAGGGCGGTACGGCCGTTGGCACCGGTCTGAACACCCACAACGGCTGGGATGAGGCCGTGGCCAAGAACATGGCAGACATCACCGGCCTGCCCTTCGTAACCGCACCGAACAAGTTCGAAGCTCTGGCAGCCCATGACGCCATGGTCTTCCTGTCGGGCGCGTTGGCAACCATCGCGGGTTCTTGCTACAAGATCGCGAACGACATCCGCCTGTTGGGTTCTGGTCCCCGCTCGGGTCTGGGTGAGCTGATCCTGCCGGAAAACGAACCCGGCTCGTCGATCATGCCCGGCAAGGTGAATCCAACGCAGGCCGAAGCGCTGACGCAAGTCGCTGCTCATGTGATGGGTAACGACGCGGCGATGAAGTTTGCCGGATCGCAGGGGCACTTCCAGTTGAACGTGTACAACCCGATGATGTCTTACAACCTGCTGCAGTCCATCCAGCTGCTGGGCGACGCCACCGACAGCTTTACCGAGCGGATGCTGCTGGGCATAAAGGCCAATGAGCCGCGCATCGACAAGCTGATGAAGGAATCGCTGATGCTGGTGACCGCTCTGGCACCGACCATCGGCTATGACAACGCCACCACTGTCGCCAAGACGGCGCACAAGAACGGCACGACCCTCAAGGAAGAGGCCATCGCGTTGGGTTTTGTCGATGAAGAGACCTTTGACGCCGTTGTCCGCCCCGAACATATGATCGGCCCGAAAGACAAATGAGCAAACCGGTCAATCTGAACCGGTATCGAAAAGAAAAAGCGCGGGCCGAAAAAAAGGCCCGTGCTGATCGGAACTCTGTCAAATTCGGCCGCAGCAAGGTCGAAAAGACCAAGGCCAAGTTCGAGCGGGAAAAACAGCGCCGCGAGTTGGATGATCGAGAGTTGGAAGAATGAGCGGTCGCCCGGTCAAACGATCATTAACTCTGAAAGGTCATCGAACCTCAGTGTCCCTTGAGGACGAATTCTGGCATGCCTTTCGCAACATCGCCAAGTCTAAAGGTATCGCAATTAACGCCTTGGCAGCTGAGATTGACGTTGAACGAGACCCTGAGGTGGGATTGGCTTCGGCCATACGGGTTTACATCCTCAATTGCTATCGTGACGCCTCATCTTCGTAGATTCGAATTGAGTTGACGCTCTAGGACACTTGTCCTAACATCACTTTAGGACAAGTGTCCTAGAGCGGGAGAGTGCCGTTAAATGCCAGAGCGCAGTACCAGCGAGCAAATTGTTCAGGTCGCGGATGAACTGTTTTATCAAAACGGTTTCGCACAGACGTCATTTGCCGAAATCGCCAAGGCGGTCCACATCTCTCGCGGAAATTTTTATTATCATTTCAAGACAAAGGATCAAATTCTCAAGGCTGTGATAGACCTGCGGTTAAGCAGGACAAAACAGATGCTGGACGATTGGAAGCAGGACTTCCCGGATCCGAAACAGCGCATCCGACAGTTTATCGGAATTATGATCATGAACCGCGCAAAGATAGTGCGTTATGGCTGTCCGGTCGGAACACTGTGTACCGAGTTGTCCAAGCTAGAACATGCTGCGCAAGACGACGCCAACCTGCTGTTCGACCTGTTTCGAGACTGGCTGGAACGACAGTTTTCTGCGGCCGGCCTTTCGGAAGATGCGCCGGAACTGGCTATGCGTTTGTTGGCACAAAGCCAAGGAATCTCGTCCCTCGCACAGGCTTATCAAGACGAAGCCTTCTTAGACCGTGAGGTTCGGCAACTGAATATCTGGTTGAATGATCTACTACCTCAAATTGATGCAACCTGAATAGGGCTTCTCATGTATATAATATTATTGCGTTTTTCCGAGAACAAAAATCTTGCCCCTGAATATATGGATGGACACCGCGCCTGGCTGAAGCAGGGATTCGACACGGGTATGTTCCTGCTCGCAGGGAGTTTGAAACCTGGCATAGGTGGTGGCGTTTTGGCCGTTGGGAACAGTCAAGATGAGGTTTCCAATTTCGTCAATCAGGATCCTTTTGTTGTTGCCAATGTGGTGACGGCCGAAATTCTTGAGATGGAACCGGCCCGCGCAGACAACCGCCTGAACTTTCTTTTGAACTGAGGTTTCCATGTCCAAAATCGTTTCCGGTCCGGATGGGCAACCGCGCTGCGCGTGGTGTCAGGCAGCCCCCGAGTTCTTTCAATACCACGACACTGAATGGGGCTACCCGGTAGCAGATGATCGACGCCTGTTCGAAAAACTGTGTCTGGAGAGCTTTCAATCGGGCCTCAGCTGGCGCACGATCCTGGCAAAACGCGAAAACTTTCGCAAAGCGTTTAATCAATTTGATTTCTATGCTGTAGCTGCGTTTGGTGAAGCTGATGTTGAACGCCTGTTACAGGACGCGGGCATCATTCGACATCGCGGAAAAATCGAGGCTGTCATCAATAACGCGCGCCGCGCGCAAAAGCTTGTAGCGACGGAAGGATCGCTTGCCGCTTATGTCTGGCGATACGAGGCAGGCAACCCGCCCGATCCACAAACCGCATCGACCTCGGCGGAATCAATCGCGATGTCGAAGGATTTGAAGAAACGCGGTTGGAAGTTTGTCGGGCCGACAACGGTATTTGCCTTCATGCAGGCCATGGGGTTGGTGAACGACCACGCCATTGGGTGTTCCATGCGTGAAAAAGCGGCGCAGATGCGCCGCGAATTCACTAAACCGGAATAGCGCCTCTTAGATCGAGGCGCGGAAGATTTTGTCGATGTTGCCGCCCAGTGCCGCATTGAACTCGGCGTCTGATTGCTGTTTTGACAGGCCTTCGGTCAGCGCACGCGAGAAGGATGCAATCATCTTGCCGTTCTGATTCAGCAGATCGCAGGCTTGCTCGGTCGAATAACCACCAGACAAGGCTACAACGCGGACAACGCGTGGGTGGTCCGCTACTTCGTCAAACAAGTCAGCTTTGGTGGGCAGCGTCAGCTTCAGCATGATGTCCTGCCCCTCGTCCAATTGATCGAGATTCTTCAGGATTTCGGTCTTCAGAATATCCTCGGCCTCGGCCTTGGTGGCCGAGTTGATGTTTACTTCGGGTTCGACGATCGGAACCATGCCCGCGGCAACAACCTCGCGCGCGACATCGAATTGCTGTGCAACCACAGCTGCGATGCCTTCCGCGTTGGCCTCATGGATCACCGACCGTTCTTTGGTGCCAAACACGCCTTCCGCTTTGGCCAGCGTTTCCGCCAGCCCAGGGATAGGTTTCATCATCTGAACACCGTTGGCTTGATCTTCCAGACCTTTGTCGATTTTCAGGAACGGTACGATACCTTTTTGCGACCACAGGTAATCAGCAACTTTGCGGCCATCGATTTCCTCGCCCAGGGTGCGTTCAAACAGGATCGCACCGATCACTTTGTCCTTGGTAAAGTCGTCAGCCAGAATGATGCGAGCGCGCATTTTCTGGATTTCACCGAACATCTCTTCGTCTGAGTTATACTCGGTAGCCTCTACCCCATAAAGCGCCAGCGCTTTGGGTGTCGAGCCGCCACTTTGATCCAGGGCTGCAATGAAACCCGCGCCGTTGGACATCTGCTCGCGCTGTTCTGCTTTGGACATAAGACTTTCCCGTTCAATAATGATTCCGCGTTTTTCCATCGCATACAGCAAGGCGCAAGGCGATGGTAGTTTGTTAGCGCTCAACCACGCGCAACCATATCCCTTCCTTCGACCGCACCGTCAGATGTGCCTCCGGAATGGGAATGCGCCCTTCTACCAACTCGAACCGGAAGTGCCGTAGCAGCATCGACAATAACAGAGGCCCCTCGACCATGGCGAACCCGGCGCCGGTACAAACACGGGGCCCTGCAGAAAACGGAATGAATGCCTGCCGCTGACAGGTCTTGCCGTTTTCGGTGCTCCAACGGGTCGGATCAAACTCGTCAGGACGGTCCCAAAGGCGTTCCTGCCGGTGTAGGTGCCATGGACTTACGACAATCTGCGATCCACGGGCCACATCCCTACCCCGGAACTGTTCCGGACAGGTCGCTTCGCGCACCATCATCGGTACGGGTGGGTAAAGGCGCAGCGCTTCGCGAAACACATCCCGGCTAAGCCGCAGCTTGGACACGGTGCCAAAATCGGGATCATCCAAAACCTGCGCCTCAGCGCTCAGCTTTTCCTGCCAGTCGGGGTAAAGCGCCATCAGGTACATGGTCCAGGCCAACGCCGATGCGCTGGTTTCGTGCCCTGCCAGAAAAAAGATGGCAACCTGATCGACCATTTCTTGGGTGTCAAAGCACTGCCCGGTTTCGGGATCGGGCGTGGTCATGATCTTGGTGGCAAGATCGTCGGGTGCCTCCCCCTCGGCGATCAGCCTGGCTCGTTCTGCCGTCAGACCCGTGATCAACGCGCGAATAGCCTTGGCATTCCGCCGCGTATTCCGTGCGTGCAAGCGCGGCACCCAACGCGGCAAGGGAACAAACGCCGCCAGATTCAACAAGGGTTGCTGCCGCTGATAGGCCCGAAACTTCTCGAACACTTGCGCGGCCACCTCATGTTCGATCGGAACCGAGAACAAGGTTCGGAAAATCACATCCGCCGCAGCGTGGCTGGTGAGTTCCTCGCATTCGATCATCTGCCCCGCCTGCCCTCGCAACCGTGCAACGCACGCTTCGGCGGCCTGCAGCATGGCCGGAAAGGTATCCTTCAACCGACCACCCTCAAAGGCCGGGTCGATGATCCGTCGCTGCCGTTTCCACGTCTCTCCATTGGTCAGAAAGACCGAGTCACCCAGCAGCGGCCGCAACCCCTCGCTGATACGACCGGATTTGGGAAAATCATCGGGACGTTTCCTGAGAACCGTATCCACAAGCTCGGGCTGGTTGATCATGTAGGACCGGAAGAACGGCGTGCGAAATTCGGCCATCCACGCGCGATAGAGCCGCTGTGGCTGCGCCGACAGCAAATCCTTGCGGAACAGTTTCAGGTACCGCCATAGCGAAACCTTGTCCGGGCGGGGTGTTGGCTTTGGCGGCTTCATATACGTACCGACCTGTATTTCGAGACTGATTGTTCGATGCGCGATTTCGACGGAACGCGGCCATCAAACCTCTGTCCCAAAGTCAAAGGACCTGCAGTAATGCGGAAATAGTCGTACTCTTTGGGGCGATCGAACGCGCAAAGATACTGGAAATGCAGCCGGAAAAAGCGCCAGCGCAGCTCTTGCCAGCGTTCCGGCGACAAGGTTTGCGTAAAGGCGGCTGAAAGAACCAAAGGCCAACGTTTCTGGTCGGTTGCAACACCGCTGACACCCACCGGATCACAGAGGGCAAACGCGCAGCCGTCGCCCGGCGCAGACACGTCGACCCAGGTGATGCCTGGTTGTTCGGACAGGAATTGCAGATCAGTGCGCAGGTCTTCGGCTTCGGGCAGAAACGAAACCATGGGCACCACTTGCCCCAATGTGAGGAA
This sequence comes from Ruegeria sp. BF7, assembly GCF_056538605.1. Lineage (NCBI taxonomy): Bacteria > Pseudomonadati > Pseudomonadota > Alphaproteobacteria > Rhodobacterales > Roseobacteraceae > Ruegeria > Ruegeria sp. BF7. Next base: position 661,985 of record NZ_JBQFTM010000001.1, read on the forward strand.
GGACAATGCCGGCCCAGTATCAAACATCCCGCCTTCGCGGATCAGATCGGCCAGAACCATCACCCCAAGATGCGCGCCCGAGGAATGACCGACAACCAGAACCTCATCCACATCCGCCTCAAGTGCGTTCTGAATATGTGCGCCAAACCCGCCCAAGCGGGCCTTCAGTTCGGCTGGAACCGCCCCTTTCTGCGCTGCCGAATAGGCGTAGTCATGCATCAGGTAATAGGCAAACAGGCGGTTGTCGATTTTTCGGAACCATTGCAGCAAGGCATATGCCGCCGCAACTGCTGGCACCAAGGCCAGCCACCCCGCAATGGCCCATAGTAGTGCGGTCATTGCCCAGAGTACGAGAAACGCCAAAGCCAACTGCACAATCAGCATCCCAACGGGATAAAGCGCGGCGATCACCGGCCCCTTCCGCAGCCGCATAAGGCGCCACAATGTACCTGATCCGATATAAGTCCATGCTGTGCGCAAGAGCTGCACATAGGTCGCAGGGATCGAGTTTGACATGCTCTCGCGCACGATATCCGACCAGACCAGAACGTCGATATCCGCCTCGATGTCCGCGCCGTCCTGATGTGATCGGACATGCCAACCGTATGGTTCTTCACCGGACTTTGGAGAAATCGAAATCTCATAACCGGAAATCTCGGCCTGAGCCCGACTTTCCTTGCGGTACAGCTCACGATATCGGCGTGGGTGAATCGGATCATAGCCGGGGATGTAAAACACCCGACGCCTGCATACCCGAGGCTGATTTGTGTGACCGCTCATGCCCTTACCTTCTGCGGCGCAGGTTAGCGCAGCCTTACCGCCAAGGTAAGCCGGATCAGTACATCACCCGAAATTGGCCAGCGCCGGGAAGGTCTCCAGCAGCCACCAGCTGAATTCGGTGAACAGGCCGGTGATCAGCATAATGCCGACGAACAAAAGCAAACCACCCATGACCTTCTCGATCGTACCCATATGGGGCTTGATCCGGTTCATCACCGACATCGACCGGTTCAGGAACATGGCCGCCAGCAGGAACGGAATCCCCAGCCCTGCGGCATAAACACCCAGCAGCAGAGTTCCCCGCGCGACCGAGGCCTCTGACGCCGCCAGCGACAGGATTGCGCCGAGCTGAGGCCCGATGCACGGAGTCCAGCCAAATGCAAAGGCCAGACCCAGAATATAGGCACCAAAGACCGAGCCACCTGAGTCGCCCGCGTCGATCCGCGCCTCGCGATCCAGGAAGGGAATGCGGAACACGTTCAGGAAATGCAGGCCAAAGATGATCACGACCGCGCCGGACAACTTGGCAAACAGAACCTGATTCTGCAGCACAAACGCCCCAAAGGCCGAAGCCGTGAACCCAAGCAGCAGGAACACTGTCGAAAGGCCCAGCACAAAGAACAACGCGGACAGCGTCGCCTTGCGCCGCGCCGCTGCCTCATCCTGCATCTCGTTGATCGTCACGCCGCTCATATACGCCAGATAGGGCGGCACGATGGGCAACACGCAGGGCGACAGAAAGCTGATCAGCCCACCCAGCATCGCGATGAACATGGCAGGCAGCAAGCCCGCGTCGATGATATCAATTCCGAACATGGATCAGCACATAGGGTATCAAACCGGCCACGTCACGGGGCCATTCGGTCACATCCCCGTGCATGGGCGCTGGACAGTCCGGCAAAGTGGAAATATCTGACCCTCATGTCAAATCCCACCGAAACGCTGGACGCGCTGGGTCTTTTGTGTCCCTTGCCCGTCCTGAAAGCCAGAAAACGCCTTAAATCCATGCCCTCAGGGGCTGTTTTGCGCATTATGGCGGACGATCCGGCCGCCATCATCGACGTTCCGCATTTCTGCGCCGAAAGCGGGCACCAGTTGTTGTCGCAAGAGGACGTGGACGGGCATCAGGTGTATCTCATTCAAAAAGCCGGCTGAGGCAAAAGTTCAGGGGAGCCTCACGTTCCGAAACTTCGGCCCACCGATTAGATTGGAATCTTTTCCTGCAGGAATTCGACCTAGTTCTTTGCATCTTCCTTCCATTTTGACGCGAACTTGTCGTTTCAAACTTTCGCGTATTTCGTCAGGAATACAAAGTCGGCTTGAGTGACGATCTCTCCCTTCCGATCCCCAATTGGAATTTTGAATTCCACATCGTCGGTGTACGCCGATTGCCGTGCAGGGTTTTCAGCTTCCCCATAGACCTCATCCAGCAACGACATCTGGAAGTCCTCGCGCGCCATGCGTGCCTCCATAGCGCATTGGCGGGAAGCCGAAGAAGTCTGAGCGTTCTCAAGCTCATCCTCGAGTTTATTCCGCTCATGAAACAGTTTATTGAAGTGAGCGTAAGCATCCTTGAGGCTCCGCTGGTTCTGCTTGACCTTTTGCGTTGTGTGACCCTGCAATTACGCCATTACACGCTCGCTACTTTACTAATTCGAAATCTCCTGCAACCCACAGAACAATAAAAAGAAAACGCGTCGACGTAAGCCAACGCGTTCTCGAAGATTATTGCGTGGGTAACCCCACTGACGGCTTTCTTACTGCCCCAAAGACCACCAGCCGCGCCGTTTCGGTTTGGCCGGTTCGCCGGGCTGTTCGGGCTCTTCCGCGACAACTTCAAGCACGGGTTCGGGGGTCTCCTCGACCACTTCTTCCACTTCCACCGCGGTTTCGATCTCTAACGTTTCCACAGCTTCAGAAACGGTTTCAGACACCTCTTCCGTTGTTGGTTCGCTTGTCTCCTGAGGTTCAGGTTCCGAGGCTTCTTCCGCAGCCGGCTCCGCCGCAGCCTCAACCGGTTCGGGTTCTTCGCTCACCTGTTCCGCTTCGGGTTCAGTCACCGGCTCGCCTTCGGGCGCGACGGCTTCCTCTGCAGCCTCAACTTCGGCCTCTGCTGGGCTTTCTTCGACCGCTTCCACAGGTTCCGCGTCCTTCTTCTTGCGGCGCGGAGCCCGGCGACGTTTGGGTTTTTCCGGCTTCTCTTCCTGAACGGCCTCTTCCGCCTCGGGTTCGGACGCGGATTCATCCGCCGCCTCAGCTGAGGCCTCTTCCTCAATCCCGGTGTCGGTCTCGGAGCCTTCTCCGCCAGCATTGCTCTTCTTGCGGCGACGACGGCGACGCTTGCGTTTGGGCTTGGATTCTTCCTCAGCCTGAACGGTTTCTTCGACGACAGCCTCTTCTTCGTCCGCGTCCACCAAATCCATCAACGAGGCGTCCACCGACACAACCGGCGCACTGGCCTCGGGCACAACACGGCTGGCGGTCTTGAACTTCTCCATCGAGAAATCGGGGCTGACGAGGTGCACATCACCTTCGACCCGGACCGAAAGTCCATAGCGCGCTTCGATCTGCGCGATATGCTCGCGCTTCTGGTTCATCAGGAAGTTGGCAATGCTGACCGGGCAGCGCACCAGAACTTCGCGCGAGCGGCGGCGGGTGCCCTCTTCTTCGATCTGTCGCAGGATCGACAGTGCCATATTGTCATCCGAACGGATCAGACCGGTACCATGACAGGCCGGGCAAGGCTGCGTGGTCGCTTCAAGCATACCTGGACGCAGGCGCTGACGGCTCATCTCCATCAAGCCAAAGCCGGAAATCCGGCCGACCTGAATTCGCGCGCGGTCGGTCTTGAGCTTATCCTTCAAACGCTTTTCGACGGCTGCGTTGTTCTTGCGCTCGTCCATATCGATGAAATCGATCACGATCAGACCGGCCAAGTCACGCAGACGCAATTGGCGGGCTACCTCTTCAGCGGCCTCAAGGTTGGTCTTGAGCGCGGTTTCCTCGATCGAGCCTTCTTTCGTCGCCCGACCCGAGTTCACGTCGATCGCCACCAGCGCCTCAGTGACGCCGATCACGATGTAGCCGCCGGATTTAAGCTGCACCGTCGGGTTGAACATACCGGTCAGGTAGCTCTCAACCTGATAGCGCGCGAACAGAGGCAGCGCGTCCTCATACCGTCTCACGTTCTTGGCGTGGGACGGCATGATCATCTTCATGAAGTCCTTGGCGATACGGTAACCGCCTTCGCCCTCGACCAGAACCTCGTCAATCTCGCGATTATACAGGTCGCGGATCGAGCGTTTGATCAGGTCGCCCTCTTCATAAATCTTGGCGGGCGCAATGGATTTCAGCGTCAGTTCGCGGATCTGCTCCCACATGCGCTGCAGGTATTCATAATCGCGCTTGATCTCGGATTTGGTGCGCTTGGCACCGGCTGTTCTAATGATCAGGCCTGCACCGCTTGGAACGTCGATTTCCGAGGCGATTTCCTTCAGCTTCTTACGATCCGGCGCATTGGTGATCTTGCGGCTGATCCCGCCCCCGCGTGCGGTGTTGGGCATCAGAACGCAGTAGCGACCAGCCAGCGACAGATAAGTGGTCAGCGCTGCACCTTTGTTGCCGCGCTCCTCCTTGACGACCTGCACCAGCAGAACCTGACGCACCTTGATGACTTCCTGAATCTTGTAGCGGCGCGGACGCGGCTTGCGCGGCGGGCGAATGTCCTCGATGTCATCCTCATCGGCCACCGACTCGATGCTGTCATCCTTGGCGGTCGCGTCCGGGCGAGACTCTACTTCCGCCTCGTCGTCGTCAGCCTCAGTTTTGCTTTCGTCCGCTGCGACTTCGTCAGCCGCTGCTTCCTCGGCAACGTCCACATCATCTGCGGCACTCTCGGCATCAGCGTCGGCAGATGCCCCAACCACTTCACCTTGAGACTCTTCGGCTTCCGCAGACGCTTCTTCCGACGTGCCAGTCACGTCTTCCTCAGCCTCGGCAGAGGGTTCTTCCGCAACCTCAACTTCCGCAGCAGGAGCTTCGGCTTCTTCCGACACCTCCGCTTCATCAACAGGCTCTTCAACCGGCGTCTCAGCGACATGGTCCATCGGAGAGGTGCCTTCGGGAACCGTCAGATCAGCGCCCTCTTCACCTTCATCCAGGTCGATTGTTTCCATGCCCGACGGTTCGGAGGAAACTTCAATTGTTTCGACCGGATCGTCGGATTTCACGTCCGCCGCCTTGGTGCGCGACCGCGAGCGGCGCTTCTTGGGCTTGCTCTCTTCGGCTTCATCCCGCGCCTTCATCGCCTCGGCATAGGCGCGCTCTTCTTCCATGAGCGCTTCGCGGTCGGCGACAGGGATCTGGTAGTAATCCGGGTGAATTTCCGAGAACGCGAGGAAACCGTGCCGGTTCCCGCCATAATCAACAAAAGCCGCCTGCAGCGACGGTTCGACCCGTGTTACTTTTGCAAGATAGATGTTGCCGGCAAGCTGGCGTTTGTTTTCGGATTCAAAGTCAAACTCCTCAACCTTGTTTCCGTCGACCACCACAACGCGAGTTTCCTCCGCGTGGGTGGCATCGATAAGCATTTTCTTAGCCATGTGTCCTTGGTGCACCGCGCCAAACGCGTTGTCCTGGCCCGTCCGGGAGGACAGGCGCTTTTGGGGTGGTGTCTTGTCAGGGCGATATCGGACGGCGCGCGGCAGGGTTTGGCGCTGTGGCCCCCTGCCCGTATATTCGTTCGTTGCGCGCGCGTCATCGCGGTTCTTCTCCGACAGGCGCGGTTTGCCGCGACCTGCCCATTTATTCCTTTTGCCCGAAAAAACGGGCTCAGGCGTTCATCTGCCCCAATCTGGGGCACAATCGGTCTGCTTTGCCTCGTGGGATTGTCACCATCCGCGGCAAAGTAGCGAAACTCAAAGATTCGGGGCTTAGGGGCACAAAAAGGCCCGGCCCGTTCGGACACAATAAAAGCAGTCCTGTGGAAAAGACAATGGGCAAACTGCATCAGAGGTCCTGAACACTGCTCAGGATCTCTTTATCTGGTAAAATATTTTCCCGGGGGAGCGCCAGAAGGGCGGCGGGGGCAGAGCCCCCTGCCTGATCACAGATAATCCGAACGCTGCAGACCGTATTTAGCCATCTTTTCGTTCAGCGTTCGCCGCGGCAAACACAGTTCATCCATCACCGAGGCAATCGAGCCCTTGTGACGGCGCATCGTGTTATCAATCAGCATCCGCTCGAACGCTTCGACATATTCCTTGAGCGGTTTGCCCTCGGTCGTCATCACCGGCTGCATTTCCTCGTGATCCGACATCAGCAGCGACGCAATCGTGCCCGAGCCGCGGCGCGACTGTAGCACGGCGCGTTCTGCGATGTTGATCAACTGGCGTACATTGCCCGGCCACGGGGCCTGCAACAGTTGCGCAGCTTCCTGAGCACTGACCTGAGGCGCATCACATCCGTATTCCTCGGCAAACTGCTCGCTGAGACGGGTGAACAGCGTCAGGATATCCTCGCCCCGCTGGCGCAGGGGCGGCATGGTGATCCGCAGCGCGGCCAGGCGATAGAACAGGTCCGGGCGTAGTACGTCTTCGCTGGTCTTTCCGGCCTCTTGCAGGTTGGAAATCGCAACGATCCGCGTTTCCGCCGGCGTGCCCTGATCATTCATGACACTCAGCAAGCGGGCCTGAAGCGTGTCACTCAGCGCCTCGACATCCTCCAGAACCAGCGTCCCCCCGCGCGCCTCTTCAATGGCGGGCAACTGCGTATCCTCGGGCATCATCGGGCCAAAGAGGCGTTTCGACAGAACGTCTTCCTCAAGCGCCGCGCAGGACACCAGAACGAATTTCTTGCCTGCCCGGCTGCCGACCGCGTGGAGCGCGTGCGCGACCAGCGTTTTACCGGTGCCCGTTTCACCATCAATCAGGACATGACCGTCCGCTTGCCCCAGGTCCAGGATATCCTCGCGCAGACGCTCCATCACCGGGCTGGCGCCGATCAGCTTGTTCATTATCTGCGTGCCACCTGACAGCTCGCGCCGCAGTGCCCGGTTGTCCAGTGTCAGACGGCGGGCATTGCTGGCGCGCTTGGCCAGTTCGGACATCCGATCCGGGTTAAATGGCTTTTCAAGGAAATCGAACGCGCCCACGCGCATCGCCTCAACCGCCATGGGCACGTCACCGTGACCGGTGATCATGATGACCGGCAACGTACTGTCGGCGCCCATAAGCTTTTTCAGGAGCTGAATGCCGTCCATGCCGGGCATTTTGATATCCGAGATCACGATACCCGGATAATCCGGCCCCAACACTTTCAGCGCGTCCTCGGCGCTGGAAAAGGTCTCGGTGTCATATCCCGACAGTGCCAGCCACTGGCTGATCGACTGGCGCATGTCCTGTTCGTCATCCACAATGGCGATTTTCATGGCCTGTGCCATAGTAATTCCTTTGTTATTCAGCGGCCTCGAGGCCGTCGCTTCCCAGTATCGGCAGCTGCATCTCAAACACCGCGCCACCGTGCTGGCTGTTGCGGGCGGTCAACCGCCCCCCATGGTCGTTTACGATACCCGAAGATATGGCAAGTCCCAAACCGACCCCGTCTCCGGGCTGCTTAGTTGTATAAAACGGCTCGAACAGGTTCTCGATGTCCTCGATACCATAGCCGTTGTCACGGACTGTCAGCACCGCCATATCGCCTGCTGCCAGAATGATTTCCACATCCGGCTCTGATACAGATTTGGTGGCGTCAAGCGCATTGCGCAAGAGGTTCACCATCACCTGTTCAATCCGCATCCTGTCCCCCATCACAATGACAGGTTCCTCGGGCAAAATCTGTGTGATCTTCACATGCCGCTGACGCAGTTGCGGTTCCATCATCGACAGGGACGAGGCCAGCGCTTCGCCAAGATTTACGGGCGAAAACGCATCCGCTCCCTTACGCGCGTAGGATTTAAGTTGCCGGGTGATCGCGCCCATCCGCTCGATCAAACCGTCGATGCGGCCAAAGCTGGCCAATGCCTCTTCGGGTCGGTTTCGGCGCAGCAGCAAACGCGCGCCGGCCAGATAGGTTTTCATTGCAGCCAGCGGTTGATTCAACTCGTGACTGACGGCGGCTGACATCTCGCCCAACGCGGCCAGTTTCGAGCTTTGTGCCAGCGTCTGCTCGGCAACTTCCAGCGTCTTTTCAACCCTTTCGCGCTCAGCGATTTCCCGCTGCAGCCTTGCATTCAATGCGCGAAGCTCTGCCGACTCGCGCTGGAACAAGGCCATCCGTAGCGTTGCCCTTCGGCTGAGTGCGTAGAAGGCCAGTGCCAACAGAATCGCAAAGCCCATGATCTCAAGCGCGAGAACGCTGTTTACCTTTTCACGGATCGAAGCGTAGGTCGTGAAGGACGTCATCTGCCAGCCACGGAACGGTATGCGTGTTTCCATCCGCATCACAGCCTCGCCCTGCAGATAGGCATCGGGCGGTAGAGCAGTCCAATCCGCCGTGGCGCGGATCGCGCGTTGAATTGCACCTTCCGGAGGTTGCCGCAACATGGCTGAGTTTTCGTCCAGCCCGCGCCACTGTGGTTCGGTCGACAGGATGATCGCCCCGGTGCTGTCGGTGACCATCACAGCATCGGAAATACCGGCCCACGCAAGCTCGAACTTGTGCAGATCGACCTCGACAACAATCACGCCAAGGTTATCGGCATTGGCATCGATCCGGCGCGAGTAGACAAAACTGTAGCCGCCGGATTCCTTCGGAATAACGGTAAAGATCGTGGCGTTAGAACGTACCGCATCAATAAAATAGGGCGAACTGCGGTGCGCTTCACCCAAACGGTTGCGATCGGTGGACGCGACCAGCCGCCCGTCCCCATCCAACAGCATCAGGGACGCTGCCCCGATCTCTTCGACAAATGAGATCAGGCGTTGTGTAGACAGCGAAAAGTCACCGGATTGCAGCGCCGAGATCAACGCCGGATCACGCGACAGCAGTTGCGGTACAATCGCGTTTCTGCGCAGTTCGCTCAGCAGGTTACCGGAATACAGCGCAAGGCGCACCTCGGCCCGGTTGCGAGTTGACTCAGTGAATCTGTCCGTCAGCAGACGGTTCGTGATCCATATCGTCGCGAAGGCAGCGACCAACAAGGCGATCACAGCAAACCGCAGGCGCCAACCAAGGGGCGCGCCGCGGAACGGTTTTGTCAGGTTGGACCAGCCGGAACGAAGATCGGAGCTCATCCCGGAAAATTACGCGGGGTTCGGCACAACCTCAAGTCACGCAGGCGCGAGGACACCCGACAATGCGCGGAACAATGCCGTACCGTCGGTGCCACCATGCCCATCATCCGCTGCACGTTCCGGATGCGGCATCATACCGAGAACCCTGCGATTTTCGGACAGGATGCCGGCAATGTCCCCGACCGAGCCGTTCGGATTCTCGGTATAGGTGAATGCGATCCGGTCCTGATCCCGAAGCGCAGACAATGTCGCGTCATCGGCAAAATAGTTTCCGTCATGGTGCGCAATCGGAATTCCGATCACGTCACCCGCATTGTAGCCTTGAGTAAAGGCGCTGTCGCTGGTTTCCACCTTCAGGCCCACGGTCTTGCAGATGTATTTCAAGCCTGCGTTGCGCAACAGCGCGCCGGGCAGAATGCCGGTTTCGGTCAGAATCTGGAACCCGTTGCACACCCCCACGGCGTAACCGCCCCGGTTGGTGTGATCGACCACGGCCTTACAGATCGGTGATTGCGCGGCGATTGCACCACAGCGCAGGTAGTCGCCATATGAAAACCCGCCGGGCACGCCCACGATGTCGACGCCCTCGGGCAGCGCGGCATCCTTGTGCCAGACCATATCGACCTGAAATCCAGCCTGCTCAAAGGCCACTGCAAGGTCCCGATCACAGTTCGAACCGGGGAAAACGATGACGGCTGCGCGCATTGCGGACCCTCCTAACAGACAAAATCGGTGACCACGGCAACACCTGGCGGCGCTGGGTGGTCAAAGGCGGCAAGCTCGTCACTTACCTGGTTCAGAGTTATTTTTCGCGTTACCAGCGGGCCGAGATCAACACTGCCCCCTGAAATCAGTGACAACAGCGACGGATAGCGCCAGCTTGGCATCCCGCGTGTTCCATATACGGCCAACTGGCCTGAATACAGCACGTCCATCGGGAGGGACATGTCCGAGTGCTGCCCTGTTGGCATCCCGATCTGTACCATCCGACCCAGTTTGCGCAAGGATTTCACCGCCGCGACGGTGGTGGTTTCGACCCCCAGCGCCTCGATCGCCACATGTGCCCCGCCGCCGGTGATTTCTTTCACTGCTTCAGGTGCATTGCTGGTGGCCGCATTGACCACCGCGTCAGCACCAAGGCTTTGGGCATAGGTCAGCTTGTCGTCGGCGATATCGACTACAACGACACGGGCCCCCAGCGCCTTGCCCAGCAACAGCGTGGACAGACCGACGCCACCGCCGCCAAAGATGGCCAGCCATTCGCCGCCCTGTATCTGCGCCCGACCGACCAATGCCTGCCATGCGGTTGTTACCCGGCAACCCAGGGCAGCCGCAATTTCGGGTGGCAGCGTGTCCGGCAAGGCCGTCAGGTTGGCGTCAGCATGCGCGACAGCGATGTACTCGGCAAAGGCGCCATCACAGGTGAAACCGGGCACGACCTGATCTGCACAGATCGTCTGATGACCTTGCGCACAATCGGGACAATGACCGCAGGCCAGAATGAACGGCGCGATCACCCGATCCCCGGCTTTCCACAGAGACACACGCGCCCCAACCGCGACAACCTCGCCGCAATACTCATGCCCGAGTGTCATCGGCAAGACCACATCCGGGTCAGACCCCGACCACGCGTGCCAATCCGACCGGCAAACGCCGCAGGCCAAAACCCGGACGACAACGCCGTCCTCGGCCGGTTCGGGGTCGGGAATGGTTGTCAGCTCCAGTGGCTGACGATAGGTGATCAGACGGGCGGCCCGCATCTAGTCAGACCAGTTCGATCTCGTAGCGCTCGATGACGGTATTGGCCAACAGCTTTTCGCACATCTCGGTGATGTCCGCCTCGGTCGCGCCTTCAGCCAGTTCCAGGTCGATCACCTTGCCCTGACGCACCCCTTCGACCTGATCAAAGCCCATGGCGCCCAAAGCGTGCCGCACGGCCTCGCCCTGCGGGTCGAGGACCCCGTTCTTCAGCATCACATGCACCCGTGCTTTCATTCCTGCAACTCCAGCTGAGGGCCGTGGTTCCGGGCCCGTTCCGTTGCGCGGGGGATAGCGTGCGAAGCGGCGTTCGACAACCCTTGTCCGCATACAGTTTGACGCAGGCGAGCCGATCAGCTTCCGCCGATCAGTCCCGGGTACCGCGCATCTATGGCGTTGAATGTGCCGGTCAGCACCATTTCAACGGCCACAGCGACAAGGATAATAGCCATGACGCGGGTAATCACATTGATCATGGTCGGCCCGAAAAACCGGGAAATCGGGTCCGCGAACAGCAATCCCAGCCCCACAATGGCGCAGGCAATCAACACTGCGGACCCCAAGGTGACAATCTCGGCCCCGTCGGACAGCGTGTGGGCAAAGACAATTGTGGTCGCGATAGTGCCCGGACCGATGGTCAGAGGTATCGCCAGCGGAACAACGGCGATATTGCTTTTCTTCTTGGCCCCCTCTTCCACCGCCTGCTGATCGCCCTGTGGCCGGTCAGAGGCATTCAGCATCGACATGCCGACCCCCAGAATGATCAATCCACCGGCGATACGGAACGATGGAATATCGATGCCAAAGATGGCCAGAACCTCTTCGCCCACCAGTACGGCGATCAGGGCGACAATCACAACAGTGCCCGTTACGATCAGCGCCACTCGTTTGCGTTCCGAGGCCGAGTAGCCCTCGGTCATGCTTAGGAATATCGGGATGCCGTAAAGCGGGTTGAAGATCGCCAGCAGCGCCGCGAGGAATTTGAGAAAAACAGCCTGATCAAACAATTCGGCCATATCGGGACCACCCTGGTTGCACCTGCCCGACAATGCGAAGGACCGGACGCGCTGTCAAACCACTAGAGCAAAAGAAAAAAGCGCCGTCGGTGCAGACAGCGCTTTCAGCATTTTTTGGACCGAAATACTGCTCAGTTGATAAGCGTCGGTTTCGTCACGTTGCTTTTGGGCAAAACACCCAGACGGCGCGCAACCTCGGAATAGGCATCGGTCAGGCTGCCCAAATCGCGGCGGAACACGTCCTTGTCTAGTTTCTGGCCGGTCTCGATATCCCACAGGCGGCAACTGTCGGGGCTGATCTCATCCGCGATGATCAGTCGTTGGTAGTCGCCGTCATAGACACGGCCGATCTCGATCTTGAAATCAACCAGACGGATGCCCACGGCCAGCATTATGCCGCTCATGAAGTCATTCACCCTCAACGCGAGGCTCAGGATGTCCTCCATGTCCTGCTGGCTGGCCCAGCCAAAAGCGGCGATGTGTTCTTCGGTAACCAGAGGATCACCCAGCGCATCGTCCTTGTAGCAGTATTCCACGATCGGACGCGGCAGTTGCGTGCCCTCTGCGATGCCCAGACGTTTCGACATCGAACCGGCAGCATAGTTGCGCACGATCACTTCCAGAGGCACGATTTCACAGCTGCGCACCAGTTGTTCGCGCATGTTCAGACGGCGGATAAAATGGGTCGGCACGCCGATCTGAGCCAGCCCGTTCATGAAGAATTCACTCAGGCGGTTGTTCAGTACGCCCTTGCCGTCGATCACGTCTTTTTTCTCGGCGTTGAACGCGGTGGCGTCATCCTTGAAATACTGTACAATAGTGCCCGGTTCGGGACCTTCGTACAGAATCTTGGCCTTACCTTCATAGATTTTCTTGCGACGCGCCATAAGCGACCTTTCCACTCAGAACAGAGGGAATGAGTCCCCTCACGTTGGCGTTCTCATAGTGCAAGCCCCCCTTTCCCGCAAGTTTACTGACCCGAGGGGCTTTGACGCAGCGCAAATACCTTGCGAACAGCCGCACGTATAGTCATATCATCAGGAAAGAAGTTGTTATCCAAGAGGTCCCCAACCAATGACCACGTTTGACGAACGCGAATACGCCTTTGAAGCAAAGTTTGCGCATGACGAGGAAATGCAGTTCAAGGCACAGGCCCGCTGCAACAAGCTGCTTGGCCTTTGGGCTGCAGAGAAACTCGGCAAATCCGGCCAAGAGGCTGAAGACTACGCAAAAACCGTCGTCACAGCCGATCTGGAAGAAGCCGGGCACGAAGACGTTGTGCGCAAAGTCTCGGGCGATCTGGGTTCGCTTTCCTCGGATGACGAAATCCGCGCCAAGATGGCCGAGCTTCTTCCCGAAGCCAAAGCCCAGGTTCTCAGCGAAACGGACTAAGGCTTGTTTGACCACCTCATGATCTTCATGAGATTTATGAATTTGATTTGACGTCCCGGTCATGAGACACGGGGCGTCTCTAATAATTGTCAGGCCGATTGCGCCTTTTTTTGGAATATCCCAATGACAAATGCACTGAGCAAGCTTCTCGAAATCAAAGATGCCATTCTGGCAGACGGCGCAACAGGTACGAACCTTTTCAACATGGGTCTGCAGTCCGGTGATGCGCCCGAGCTGTGGAACGTGGACGCCCCGGACAAGATTCGCGCGTTGTATCAGGGCTCGGTCGATGCGGGCAGCGATCTGTTCCTGACCAACACATTCGGTGGCACATCGGCACGCTTGAAACTGCATGATGCGCAGAACCGTGTGGCCGAATTGAACCGCATTGGCGCGGAACTCGGCCGCGAGGTCGCCGACAAAGCCGGACGTCCTGTCGTGGTGGCTGGCTCAGTCGGTCCGACCGGTGAGATCATGGAACCTGTCGGCAGCCTTTCCCACGCCGCAGCAGTCGAGATGTTCCACGAACAGGCAGAGGCACTCAAGGTTGGCGGTGCGGATGTCCTGTGGCTGGAAACCATCAGCGCCCCGGAGGAGTTCCGCGCGGCTGCCGAGGCCTTTGCCCTGGCCGACATGCCCTGGTGCGGCACCATGAGCTTTGATACCGCCGGGCGTACCATGATGGGCGTCACCTCGGCTGAACTGGCGCAGTTGGTCGAAACCCTGCCCAATCCACCGGTTGCTTTCGGAGCCAATTGCGGCACCGGCGCCTCGGACATTCTGCGCACGGTGCTGGGCTTTGCTGCACAAGGAACCGAGCGTCCCGTGATCTCGAAAGGCAATGCCGGTATCCCGAAATATGTCGATGGCCACATCCACTATGACGGCACGCCCGAACTGATGGGTGATTACGCGGCAATGGCCCGGGATGCCGGGGCCACGATCATAGGCGGTTGCTGCGGCACCATGCCCGACCATCTGCACAAAATGCGCGAAGCACTGGACACGCGCCCGCGCGGCTCGCGCCCGACACTGGATCAGATCACCGATGCCCTGGGGCCGTTCTCCTCTGCATCGGATGGCACTGGCGACGATGGCGCACCGGAGCGTCGTACACGCCGTCGCCGCCGTGCCTGAGCTTCAGCGCCCTTCGAATTTCGGGGGGCGTTTTTCCATGAAGGCCACGACGCCTTCGGCGAAATCGCGGCTGCGGCCACAATCACCCTGCAGATGCGCCTCGATCGCCAGTTGCTGCGGCAGTGTTTTCTCATATGTCCCGCGGATCGCCTTTTTGATCGCTTCGAATCCGGCCGTGGGACCTTTGGCCAGATAAGCTGCGCGCTTGCGCCAATGGGCGTCGAACACATCGTCGGGCACGGCTTCCCAGATCAGGCCCCAGTCATCCGCTTGCCGCGCGCTGATCTTGTCGGCAAACAAGGCGGCCCCCATGGCTTTGGCAAACCCCATCTGACGCGGCATGAACCACGTACCACCTGCGTCGGGCAACAGGCCAATCCGGGCAAACGCCTGTAGGAAATAGGCGCTTTCGGTTGCAATCACCACATCTGCACTCAGCGCAAGGTTTGCCCCCGCCCCGGCGGCCGGGCCGTTGACGGCGGCGATGGTGGGAACCGGACTGTCATAGATCGTCTCCAGCATCGGCTCATATTCATCGCGCAGCGTCCGTTCCAGATCGATCTTGCCTGTGCTGGACGCGTCGCCAAGATCCTGCCCCGAACAAAAGGCACCGCCGGATCCGGTCAGAACAATCGCCCGCGCGTGGCGGGCGGCGTGCTTCATCGCGTGCGTGACCTCAGCCCGCATCTGCGCTGTCATCGCGTTCATCTTGTCGGGACGGTTCAGGGTCACAACCGCCAAATCGTCCGTGATGTCCAACAGGATCGTTTCGTATTCCATGAACCCCTCACCAAAATTCCGTTCTTTTCGAAACCCTGACTGAAATACAGGGGAAGGAAAAGTGGAACCCTGGGTCAGTCTTCAAGAATTTGGCGCAAACGCTCTTTTTCGGCTTCTGTCAGCTTGTCTTTATCACCGCTGGTTTGAACCTGAGCCCGCTTGCGCAGGAAGCTCCAGCCCATCGCGGCGGCAATCAGCAACATGACCGGACCGGCCAGCCACAGCATTAAGTTCGAGCCCGATGTGGTCGGTTTCAGCAACACATACTCGCCGTAACGATCCACGATGAAGGCTATTGCCTCTTCATCCGTGTCCCCCGCCACAAGACGTTCCCGCAGAAGTATCCTTAAATCGCGTGCCAGTTCGGCATTGCTTTCATCGATGCTTTCGTTGCGGCAGACCAGACAACGCAGCCCGGTGCTGAGGTCCCGCGCCCGTTGTTCCAGCGCCGGATCGTCCAGAACTTCGTCGGGCTGGACAGCAAACAGAGGCGACGCAATCAGCGTCAGGATCAGGATCAGGATCAGGATCAGACGTTTCATTCCGCAGGTACTCCGCCCGCTGGCGTCTTGCGCGCACCGGCTGCTACACGGAACCGACGGTCCGACAGGCTGAGCAACCCGCCCAGGGACATCAGGATACAGCCGCCCCAGATCCAGTTCGCCAGCGGTTTGATATAGGTCCGCATGACCCAGCCGCCATCGGCCTGCTGATCACCGATAACCACATAGAGATCGCCGAGGAACCGATAGTCTATCGCCGCTTCGGTTGTAGGCATCCGAGCGACCGGATAGTCTCGTTTTTCAGGATGAAGCGTGCCCATAGGCCGCCCGTTCTTTTCAACCACAACGTCAGCCATGGTCGAGAAATAGTTCGGCCCCTGTACACGCCGGACATCATTGAGCATCAGGGTGAACTGCCCGACCTCGAACGGCTGACCGGGTTGGGCAACGCGGATGTCTTCGACCTCCCACGCAGTCAGGCCAGCAATGGCGAAAATGGTCACACCCAGACCGGTATGCGCCACAGCCTTGCCCCAGTCTGCGCCCGGCAGACGGAACAGGCGCTTGAGGCTGCGTTGTCGCCCAGTGCGGCTCCACAAGTCAACGGCGGCTCCAAAGGTGATCCATGCGCCCAGGAACAGACCAACCGGCCCCAGCGCACTGCGCCCGGTCTGCATCGCCCAGACCAGCAAGGCCAGAGCCAGTGCCAGCAGGAAGGCATAGCGCAGGGAAAAAGCAGTTTTGCCAAGTTTGCCGCGTTTCCACGGAAGCATCGCGCCCACCGGCAGAGCAATGCCCAATGCGACCATGAACGGCGTGAAGGCCGAATTGAAGAACGGCGCTCCAACCGAGAGTTTGCGATCGAACGCCATCTCGGCCACCATCGGCCACATCGTCCCGACAAACACGACGAAACAGCTGACGGCCAACAGGATATTGTTCAGAATCAGCGCGCTTTCGCGGCTGACCATACCAAAGACACCCTTGGCCTCCATCGCCTGCGCACGCGCGGCAAACAGGGTCAGAGACCCGCCGATGAAGATCACAAGAATGAACAGGATGAACACGCCGCGTTCGGGGTCATTGGCGAAAGCGTGGACCGAGGTCAACAGCCCCGATCGCACAATGAACGTACCGATCAGCGAGAAACCAAAGGCTATGATCGCAAGCAGAATGGTCCAGCTTTTCAGAGCCTCGCGCTTTTCCACCACAATGGCCGAGTGCAGCAGTGCAGCAGCCAGCAGCCACGGCATGAACGAGGCGTTCTCGACCGGGTCCCAAAACCAGAACCCGCCCCAACCAAGCTCGTAATATGCCCACCAGGATCCCAACGCGATGCCGATGGTCAGAAAAACCCACGCGGCCAGCGTCCAGGGGCGCACCCAGCGTCCCCATGCGGCGTCGACGCGCCCCTCGATAAGGGCGGCGACGGCAAAGCTGAAGGCCATGCTCAGGCCCACGTAGCCCAGGTACAGGAACGGCGGATGAAAGGCCAAACCGGGGTCCTGCAACAGTGGGTTCAGATCGCGCCCGTCAAATGGCGCCACGATCAGCCTGTCGAACGGGTTCGACGTGAACAGGATGAAGGCAAAGAACGCTACAGCAATCGCGGACTGAACCGCCAGAACCCGCGCTTTCAGTGTGGGTGGCAGGCCGCCCCCGAAGAACGCGGCCATGGCGCCGAACAACGACACGATCAGAACCCACAACAGCATCGAGCCTTCGTGGTTCCCCCATGTGCCACTGATCTTGTACAGCATCGGTTTAGCTGAATGGCTGTTTTCAACCACCACCCGCAGCGAGAAATCCGACGTCACAAACGCCCAGACCAGTGCCCAGAACGAGAACCCAACCAGCAGGAACTGCAAGATGGCCGCAGGTTCGGCAAAGGACATCCATCCGGGCCACCGTTTGGCGGCACCAATCAGCGGAACCACTGACTGCACGATGGCAACTAGAAAAGCGAGGATCAGGGCAAAGTGGCCAAGTTCTGTAATCATGGCCCCGGATATAATCCCGTTACCGGGCAAGCACCAATCACTTTCGCCCCTCTGGGGCGAGCATAGTGTCGCGGGTCAGGTTGTGCGTTTGCGCCGCCAGTCCTCCAACGCCGGGTTGTTGCCGGGATGGCTGGCACTTTCGGCCAGTGCAACGTCGGTCCCCGGGTCGGCAGCCCCGATTCCATCACTGCGCAGGGCTTTCAGCGCTTGAAGGTTTTCCAGCATCTGGGGCGCGCGCTGCATCGTGGCCGTAATCTCTCGTTGCATATCCTGAACCTTGGTCTGATGACGCGCACCGAAATAGAACGACACGATTACACCAAGCAGCCACCACAACGGCTCGGGCACTAAGGCGATCCCCTGCATCCGCGCCGCGAACCACAACGGATCGACCATGGCGGCAACGAACAAACCCAACGTCCCCAGCGCCATCGCCGGGCGCGGCAACCGGTTGAGCCCGTCCATGACCCGATCAAATGCGCCTTTGCGAGGCACCTGAAACTCCTGACCGAACTGAACCATCGCCTGTTGCTGTAACGTCAGACTGCGCGCAGCCCCGTTCTCGGCATTTTCCCGAAATATTTCAGCAGTTTCGCGCACGACGTTGCGACCGCCTCCGAACAGAAACGTCAAGACGTTCGAGATCAGCCCCATCCCGCAACTCTCCTTTGAAAATCTGCATTGCTTAAGTGATATGCCGGAGAGACAAATTCCTCGGCCCGGCGAATCCACCCGCCTTTGCCACCCGCCCGGCTCCGGGCGTATTTGCGGGATGCGGGCCTGTTGTCGGCAAGCCGAAAGTAAAAGTTACGCCGCGCGACACCATAGGAATCCCGCAAAGCCACCGGATCAGGGTCCGCCGCGTTCTCGCAGGCCCGCGCAGTTTTTGGCCCAACGATTCCGTCAACGGTGACCCCGAACCCCATTTCACGTAGCAGACGTTGAAGAATCTTGACGGCCTGCCCACCGGCGTTGACGTACATGTCAAACACCGAAGGGTGCAAAATCGTCGGGAGCAGGCTCAGCCGGGGCAGCTCAAAGTAATGCTGCACAAAAATATCGACAGCCTGTGATTTGCTGAGCATACGTACATCGGCACCGTTGGTCACCCCATCGCCCGAAAGGTCCAGCCCAAGGCGGCGCATGGTGTGAATGGTCACACCGTACTTGGTCGCTCCGCCGGGATCGTCTGGATCGTCCACAAACCCGCCTTCGCGGGCCACAATCTCAGTTGCAATCTGTCGCACCGTCTGCATCGCACCCTCCGCATTTGGTCCGACACACAGTTTCCCAACCCGGTTAAATTCCTCCAACGAAACAGGGCGCTGCCCGCCGGTTGCGCGCAACGCCCTGCATTATTAATTCCAAATCAATTCCCGCCGCAGGCCCGCAGGGCAGCTGAGTTCAGCTTTCGTCTGCTTCCTGGTAAACGCCTTGCTCTTTCAGAGCATCCACGACCTCTTTCGGCATGTAAGTTTCATCATGTTTGGCAAGGATTTCAGTGGCTTCAAAAACACCATTCACGTATGAACCCGTGCCCACCATACCCTGATTTTCGGCAAACAAATCAGGCAGAACACCGGTGAATGCCACCGGCACACTTTCGCCACCATCGGTCACGACAAAATGCACCGTCTCGCCCTGCCCACGTATGATCGAGCCTTCCTCGACAAGACCGCCGATGCGGAAAACCTCAGTCGGTTTCGGCGGCTCGGCGATCACCTGACTGGGTGAGCGGAAGAAGTTTATACCGTCCTGCAACGCATATCCAATCAACCCCGTGGCCACGAAAAGAGCCACGACGGCCAGCAGAATGACTTGTACACGACGGCGTTTCTTGAGCGTTTTCATTTCGTCCTCACGGGAACAGCGGGGCCATCATCAGGCCCGCGGTTTCATCCTCACCTAACATCAGGTTAGCGTTCTGCAAGGCTTGGCCACTGCTACCTTTTGTCAGGTTATCCAACGCGCCGATCACGATGGCGCGCCGTTCAATCCGGTCGCCAACCACACCGATATGGCAGAAATTCGAACCCCGCACATGGTGGGTCGAAGGCGTCTCGCCAAACGGCAGCATCCGGATAAATGGTTCATTTTCATAGGCCTTACCCAGCGCTTCGTACACACTGGCCGGATCGCCCTTGACGTAAGTGGTCGCTAGAATACCCCGGTTGGCCGGGATCAGGTGCGGCGTGAACTGCACGTGCACGGTGCGACCAGCCAGAGCCGAAAACTCCTGATCAAACTCGCCCAGATGTCGGTGAGTACCACCCACGGCATAGGCATTGTACCCCTCGCTAAGCTCGGCGTGCAGCAGATTTTCTTTTAGCGATCTCCCTGCCCCCGACACGGCGCATTTCAGGTCCAGCACGATATCGTCCAGATCGATCACGCCCGCCATTATCAGCGGCCTCAGCACATACTGCCCCGTGGCCGCATTGCAGCCCGTGCCCGCAACGAGCCACGCGTTGCGGATATCATCCCGGTAGAACTCGGTCAGGCCATAAACTGCCTCTTCCTGCTGCTCCAGAGCGACGTGCGGATTGCCGTACCACTTCTCGTATTCATCCGCGTCCCGCAGACGGAAATCCGCAGAGAGATCGATGATTTTCAGGTCTTTCGGCAGGTCGCGAATGACCTCTTGGCTGGTCTTGTGGGGCAGCGCGCAGAAGCACAGATCGATTTGCGAGAAATCAATCTCAGCGATTTTGCAAAGGTCTGGCAAATCCATGTGGCGCAGATGCGGGAAAACCTGCGCCATCGACATCCCGGCTTTCCGCTCGGCAGCCAAAGCCGTGATTTCCATGTTTGGGTGCTCGGCGATCAACCGCACCAGTTCGGCGCCGGTATAGCCGGAGGCACCCAGAATTGCGATTTTATGGGTCATGTCAGACCTCTTGTTCCATAGTGTCACATATCACGACCGCCGATGTAACGGCCTTCGAATAAAGGAGAATGCGTTAAGCCGTCCTTGACCTAAGTCAGGCGGCCTCGAACGTGATTTGTCGTCGGAGGAACTGCGTAGCACGGTCGCTGACCGTGCCGGGCTTTCCTGTGGTCAGAAACCCACCTTTGCCCTCACCCTGCATCTTCGGGTGCCGCTGCAAGTAATCCGCAAGGCTTTCAGCCACCAAAGCCCCCTGGCTGAACACTTGCACATCCGAACCCAAGGCAGCCTGAAAAGTTTCGGCCATCAGCGGATAGTGAGTACAGCCCAAAATCGCGGCCTGCGGTTCCGGCATTTTCCGTTTTAGCGCATCCACATGGCTGCGCACCAGCGCCTCGGCCAGAATCATGTCGCCGTCTTCGATTGCGTCGACCACACCGCCACAAGCCTGCGCCTCGACATCCACACCAATTGCGCGAAACGCCAGTTCCCGCTGGAAGGCCCGGCTGGACACCGTCGCAGGCGTTGCAAACAGCGCCACGTGTTTGACAGCGACCTCACGCGGAGGGCTGTTGTCGCCCCATTGACGCTCGGTCAGGGCTTCGATCAGAGGTACGAAGACACCCAGAACGCGCTTGCCATCTGGCACGCCTTCTTCCTGCATCCGGCGCAAAGCAGCCGCACTGGCAGTGTTACAGGCCAGAATCACCAGATCACAGCCGCGGTTCCAAAGATCGTAAACGGCACGCCGTGTCAGGTCATAGATATTCTCGGCATCGCGCACACCATAGGGCGCATGTGCGCTGTCCGCGAAATACAGGAAATCCACGTCCGGCAGACGTTTCTGCGCGGCGTCCAGAACGGTCAGACCGCCCAATCCAGAATCAAAGATACCTACTGCCATTTGCCCCTTTAGGCGCGATGCCGTTCCTCAAATTCATAGCCGTAGTCATAAGACTTCAGCGGCGTTGGGGACAGCTCATACGTGGCTTTGCGCAAGAAATCCATCATCTTGCGCGTATCCTTCGCCAGAGGGTCCAGAACGTCGCGCGAGATGGGGTCTCCGATCACCACTTTGACCGGCGTATCGACGCGTTTCTTGAACTCTTTGATCAGCAAACCCATGCGCAGGGTATTGTGCAAATGACTAGCAATCTGGAAAAGCCGCGAGGTGTGTCCATCAAAGAAAACCGGCACCACTGTGGCGCTCGACTTGGCCACCATTCGCGCCGTGAAACCGCGCCAGCCCGGGTCCATCGGATGTGAGAACGGCTTGACGCCTGTGCTGACCGTTCCTCCGGGAAAAATACCAATCGCCCCGCCCTCGCTCAGATAGTTCAGCGCGGTCTTGCGGGTTTCCAGATTCAGTTTCATAGCCTCTTTCGATTCATCAAACGAGATCGGCAGAATGATGCGATTCAGATCCTCAGCCTTGCGGAAAACATGGTTGGCCAGAATACGGAAATCACCCCGGGTTTGAGACAGGATGTGGCCCATCATCATCCCGTCGAGAATGCCATAAGGGTGATTGGCAATCAGGATCAGTGGACCGTCTTTGGGAACATTCGACAACGCCCCGCCGACCACATCCAGAGACAGCCCGTAGCGTTCCACCATCACCGACCAGAAATCGCGCCCGTTAGCCACCTCTTTCTCATACCCATCCGCGCGCTTGATCAGGCGCATACGACCGGTGGTGTTCTCCATCAGTTTGATCACCATCTGCCCGCCTTTGGTTTCGGCGGAATAAGCGTAGGAAATGTCACGAGCGACATGACGGCGCGAGGGCATTCGAATCTCCGAGTTTACTGCCTGCAAGATAGGTTTAAGCAACAATTTTGCCTAGGTTCCGTGACAAGACAGTGACGATTTACTCCGCCGCCGCGCGCAGTTCGGGCCCTCCGTTGCGGATCGAGGATAGCAGTTCTTCGCGCCGATTGGCCGCTCTGGCCTCGTTTGCACGCAAAACCGGCCCGAACCCACGAATGTCCAACGGCAATTGCGCAAGGGCGATAATCGCATCCCGCGTTTGAGGTGTAACAAGAGGGATTATCTCTTTGATATCCCGCTCATATTGCTTGATCAGCTTCCGTTCCATACGCCGTTCGGCATTGTAACCGAAAATGTCCAGCGGTGTCCCGCGCAGGACTTTCAGTTTGGCGAGAGCTTTCATAGGCTTCAGCAACCATTCCCCATACGCACGTTTCTTTGGCCGACCGTCCGATCCGGTGCCACCCAGAATGGGCGGGGCCAAATGGAAGGTCATTTTGAAAACCCCATCAAACTCTGCCGCCGCCTTATCCCGACTGTCCAGCATCAGGCGGGCAACCTCGTATTCATCCTTATAGGACAACAGCTTGTGATATCCTTTCGCCACGGCCTTGCGGATGCCTTCATCGTCAAACGCATTGACCAATTTGAGATACCGTTTAGCCAGATGACCGCTTTGGTAAGCGGTCAGGTGTTGCACACGAAAACCAATAATCGCGTCCAGAGTCTTCGGCAATTCAGCCGTATTAGGCTCTAGAATTCCTGTAACCTCTTGCGGATGCAAGACGGCCCAACGCCCAATTTCGAAAGCGCGTTTGTTGCGCTCAACCGCCGTGCCGTTCAATTCAATGGCCGAAACGATGGCCTGATGGCTGACAGGCAGAAGACCGCGTTGCCATGCCGCGCCGAAGATCATCATGTTGGAATAGATCGAGTCTCCCATCACTGCGCGCGCCAGATCGGTAGCATCAAACAGCGAGACATCCTCTTTCAACCGCGCCTGCAATGACAATTTGAGTCTGTCGCCCGGAATTCTGAACTCAGTATCACGGGTGAAATCACCGGTGACGGTTTCATGGCTGTTGACGACAGCCCCGGTTTGGCCGGCCCGTGTCAGGCCCAACGTCTTGGCCCCGGCGGACACCACCAGATCGCCACCGATCAAGGCATGTGCCTCGCCTGTGGCGACGCGAATGGCACTGATATCTTCGGGGCGGTTGGCCAAGCGGCAGTTGATATGCACAGCGCCTCCCTTCTGGGCCAAACCTGCCATCTCCATCATCCCGGCGCCTTTGCCGTCGATCTGTGCCGCTTGCGCCAGTATGGCACCCAAGGTCACGACGCCGGTGCCCCCAACTCCGGTGATGACCACGTTATGTGTGCCCTTAATCTCTGGCAGCACGGGTTCAGGCAAATCCGGCAGGTCGATTTCGGTGGTTGCCTCCTTTCGGATTTGCGCGCCTTCCAACGTTACAAACGACGGGCAAAACCCGTTGATACAAGAGAAGTCCTTGTTGCAGCTGGATTGGTCGACGGCCCGCTTGCGGCCCAATTCGGTCTCGACGGGCACAATCGAGACGCAGTTCGACTGCACACCGCAATCACCGCATCCTTCGCAGATATCAGTGTTGATAAAGACCCGTTTGTCCGGATCCGGGAACGTACCTTTTTTGCGACGACGCCGTTTTTCAGCCGCGCAGGTCTGGACGTAGACGATGACCGAAACGCCCTCAATCTCGCGGAACCGTTCCTGCACTTGAATCAGTTCGGCTCGTTCAAAGGTTTCAACTCCGGCGGGCAGAGCCTTGAAATTCAAATCTTCTTTTTCATCGTAAACCACCGCGACATGCTGAACGCCCATGGCATTGACTTCGGCCACGATCCGTTCTGCCGTCAGACCGCCTTCGTTCTCCTGCCCGCCGGTCATAGCGACGGCGTCGTTGAACAGGATCTTGAAGGTGATATTCGTGCCCGCCGACAAAGCCGCCCGGACCGCCTGCACACCCGAGTGGTTATATGTCCCGTCGCCGAGGTTCTGGAACACATGTTTGGTGGTCGAGAATGGCGCCTCACCGATCCAGTTTGCACCCTCACCGCCCATTTGCGTGAAGCCGGTGGTTTCGCGGTCCATCCACTGCACCATGTAGTGACAACCGATGCCCGCATAAGCACGGCTGCCATCGGGCAACCGGGTCGAGCTGTTATGCGGGCAGCCCGAACAGAAATACGGCAGTCGCGTTGCGATTTCCTCGGCATTGTCAGCCCGGCGAGCATCGGACAGGCTGGCCAGGCCGGCGCGAACACCGTCGGTATCCCGGCCCTCCTCGATCAGAATCTCACCCAGTTTCTCGGCGATCATGATCGGGTCCAGCGCGCCACGCGTCGGGAACAGTTCCTCGCGGTGCAGCGTCCCGGCCCCGCCTTTGTACCAACCGTACACACGGCGACCGCGGCGATCGTCAAAGATGGCTTCTTTGACCTGAACCTCGATCAGTTTGCGTTTTTCTTCAACGATAACAATAAGGTCAAGCCCTTGTGCCCAGTCATGGAATCCGGCCATGTCCAGCGGGAAGGTTTGTCCGATCTTGTATGTGGTGATGCCCAGACGCTCGGACTCGGCCTCGTCGATGTTCAAAAGAGACATCGCATGGGTCAGGTCCAGCCAGTTCTTCCCTGCCGCGACAAAGCCCACTTTGGCCCCGGGTTTGCCCCAGACCCGACGGTCCATCTTGTTAACGTGCGAAAACGTTTCGGCAGCGAAGCGTTTATAGTCGATCATCCGCCCTTCCTGCAGGTGCGGTGTGTCGCCCAGGCGGATGTTCAACCCGCCGTCGGGAACGTCGAACTCAGGCACGACCAGCTTCATTCGATCGGCGCTTCCGTCAACGACCGATGTTACTTCGATCGTGTCCTTCATCGTCTTCAGACCGACCCAAAGCCCCGAGAACCGGCTGAGCGCAAACCCGTAGACACCGTAATCCAGAACCTCCTGTACACCCGCAGGGCTGACAATTGGTATGTACATGTCGACCAGCGACCATTCGGACTGGTGCAGTACGGTTGAGCTTTCGCCGGTGTGATCATCTCCCATGGCCACTAGCACGCCGCCATGCTTGGCCGTACCCGCCATGTTGGCGTGGCGCATCGCATCGCCGGACCGGTCTACCCCAGGCCCTTTGCCGTACCATAGGCCGAATACGCCATCGAACCGTCCGTCCCCGCGCAACCCCGATTGCTGGCTACCCCATAGGGCGGTGGCAGCCAGATCCTCGTTCAATCCGTATTGAAACGTGACGTCGCTTTCGGCCAGTTGCTTTTGCGCTTTCGTCATCTGCTGGTCCACGGCACCCAGCGGCGACCCGCGATAACCGGTCACCAGACCCGCCGTGTTCAACCCCACCCGCGTGTCCCGCGCCTTTTGGATCAGCATCAGACGCACAAGCGCTTGCGTCCCGTTCAAAAGGACTGGGTTCTTTTCCAGATCGAACCGGTCACTCAACGATATTTGTGGCTGACTCATCAGACGCCTCCCCTCGTCAGATCAGTGTGCTACTTTTTCACCCATTTTAGGTCATAATATCTGACCTGCATAGGTTTTATCCTCTGAATCCTAAGGATTTCAGTGTTTGAATGTGGAAGTTGTTACCTATTTCATATAGGCGTTCCGAGGAATAACGAAAGTTGCGGCGATGGATTGGGACAAGCTTAGAATATTTCACGCGGTGGCGGATGCAGGCAGCCTGACTCATGCGGGTGACAAGCTGAATCTATCACAATCGGCCGTCAGCCGACAGATCAGAGCACTGGAAGAGTCGCTCGATTCGACTCTGTTTCACCGACACGCACGCGGTCTGATCCTGACCGAACAGGGTGAGTTGCTGTTCGATGCAACTTCGGCCATGTCAAAACGACTGGATGCCGCTGCCGCCCGTATCCGCGACAGCGAAGAAGAAGTCTTTGGCGTGCTGCGGGTCACCACCACTTTTGGCTTCGGTACGCTCTGGCTGGCCCCTCGCCTGCCGAAACTGTACGAGCAGTATCCCGACCTCAACATAGACCTTATGCTGGAAGAGCGTGTGCTGGACCTGCCCATGCGCGAAGCCGACGTCGCTATTCGCATGAAAGAACCCAGCCAGGCCGATCTGGTCCGCAAGCGGCTGATGACCGTGCAGATGATGCTGTACGCGACCCAGGAATACATCGAAACGCATGGCGGGATGCTGGAGTCACTGGACGAAATCAAGGACCATCGACTGATTTGCCAGACGCCCTCGGCCCCACAGGTCGGTGCAAGCGCCTCGATGGTACGGCACTTGATGACGTATAACCCCGGTTCGCTGCTGACCGTGAACAACTATTTCGGTGTTCTGCAGGGCGTGCTTCATAATCTGGGCATCGGCGTGCTGCCGGATTACGTGACGCAGGATTTTCCGCATCTTGTTCCGATCCTGTCAGATATCGAAACCGCAGACGTTCCCGTCTATCTCGCCTACCCCGAAGAATTGCGCCATTCCAAACGCGTCGAAGCCTTCCGTGACTTTGTTCAGGATGAGATCATCGCCCAACGCAAACAGTTGAAGCAGATGGGAAAACTCTAGCTATGCGCACGCAGCATAGCGGGCATGACCAGTAATCAGTCTGAAAAATCTTGATCGTTCACAAACTGATCCCTAAATGAGCACTCGAAGGCGGTGATGCTGAAACGCTCATCATCTTCATACCTCCCTGTTGGACTACGGCCGAGCTTAGTGCTCGGCCTTTTTTTTGGCTTAAGGCCACTTGTGCCAGTCCGATTGCCAAAACTTCTGTGATTTTCGGGCACTTAGACCTATGATCACGAAAAAAATCACGAAGACTTGTGTTCGAGGACAGATTCGATGTTTCAGCCCTTTCGCCTATTGCTGGTGATAATCTCCGTTGTTTGCCTGACCGGGCCTGTTTTGGCGCAGAGCAACGGCTCGACCGGTTCCACAGCCCCTGTCAGCATTCCCGAAGACCTGACACCTGAACAGGTCGACGATCTGGTCGCGCGTATGTCTGACGATCAAGTTCGCGCCATTTTGTTGGAGCGTCTGGATGCGGTCGCGGAAAAACACGCCGCTGAGGCAGCGGATCGTGAAGACCCGATAACTGAAATCAACGAGATTTGGGCCGAAATGGTGGCGTCGTGGACGCATGTTGCGGTCACCATACCGAACCTTTTCACAGCGCAGGTTCAAGCGGTCGAGACCTTTGTCGGCACCTTTGGGACCACCGGCGCACTATCTCTTTTGGGCTTGATCTTAAGCGTCCTAGTCGTCGGGTTCGTTGCGGAAAAGCTGTTCGGCTTCCTTACCCGCAATTGGCTTCGCGGGGTTGAAGCGGCCGATGAAAACGACCTGTGGGGGGCAGTCAGATACCTTTTCCGCCGTTTCTGCCGCGAAATCGCAGGACTTGTCGTGTTTTACGTCGTTATCCGAGCGCTGGGACGCGGCCTTCTGACGCCCGAACAAATCATCTACGCCGCGCCCTTTGTTTTCTACCTGATCTGGATTCCCCGATTGGGAGCTGCCGCCTCGCGGTTCATTCTGGCTCCGAACAAACCGCACTATCGGCTGGTGAATATTGATGATCATTGGGCGAAATACCTGCACCGAAATCTGATTGGCCTTCTGTTCCTGATCGGTTTCACGCTGTTCATTCTTCATTTCAACGAACTGAACGGCATTACCGGCCGTGAAACACGTATCGGATTCTGGCTGAACGCTGCGACCCACATCTATATTGGCGTAATAGCCTGGAAAGCCCGTGAGGGGCTTTCGCAAATGATGTTGGGCACAGACCCCGATCACACCAAGTTCGACGAAGAAGTTGCTCATTATTACCCCTATTTCGCCATCGGCGTGTCGGCGGTGATCTGGTTGCTTGTCGAATTCCTTGTCGCACAGCGCAACCCGGTTTACCTGCATATGCTGGTTCAGGGCGCTCACTACACCACCATGTTCTGGCTGCTGATTGCGCCAGCGCTGGACACGTTGATCCGCGGTTTGGTGCGCCATCTTCAACCTCCGATGCAGGGCGAAGGCCCTGTTGCTGAGCGGGCGTATAAATCCAGCAAACGCAGTTATATCCGCATTGGCCGGGTTTTGGCTGGCATTCTGGTCATCCTGATGATTGCCAGGGCATGGGATCTGGACCTGCAGGAAATCGCAGGTGGAGGCGCCGAATCCGGTAGCAAGCTGATCCAGTTCTTCATCATCATCGCTGTCGGCTACATCCTGAACGAGGTCGTCTCGCTCTGGATCAACCGGCGTCTGGCGAAAGAACAAACTGCAGCCGAGCAAAGCCCCGACGAAGAGGCTGGTGAAGGCGGTGGTTCAGGCGGTTCGCGTCTGGCGACGGTTCTGCCGCTGCTGAGAGTGACCGCGCAGGCTGCCATCGCGGTGATTTTTGTCCTGCTTGCCCTTGGGGCATTGGGAATTAATATCACCCCGCTTCTGGCCGGTGCTGGTGTGTTGGGTCTGGCCATCGGCTTTGGCGCCCAGAAACTGGTGGCTGACATCGTCGGCGGCATTTTCTTTCTGGTGGATGATGCTTTCCGGGTTGGCGAATATGTGGATGTCGGAGGCACCACCGGAACGGTCGAGAAAATCTCGATCCGCTCGATGCAACTGCGTCACCACCGCGGTCCGGTTCACACCATCCCTTACGGTGAAATCCAGAAGTTGACCAATTACAGCCGCGACTGGGTCATCATGAAACTGAAGTTCACCGTGCCATTCGACACCGACCCCAACAAGGTGAAGAAGATCTTCAAGAAGATCGGTGCTGAGATGATGGAAGACGAAACCCACAAGGATGGGTTCCTGCAGCCCTTCAAGTCGCAAGGCGTGTTTGACTTTGACGATGTTGGCATGATCATCCGTGGCAAGTTCATGGCCAAGCCGGGCAAGCAGTTCACCCTGCGCAAGGAAATCTTCAATCGCGTGAAGGCCGCGTTCAAGGAAAACGGCATCGACTTTGCCCGCCGCGAGGTGCGCGTAGCGATCCCTGGACTGGACGACGCCGATCACCTCACTGAGGAACAAAAAGCCGCCATCGGGGCTGCTGCCGGTGAAGCCGCCAACCAGCAAGCCGAACAGCAGGGTCAAAAAACCGGTTCCGCTCACGGCGCGCCGGAGTAAAACGAAGATACCTGAAAGACCATAATGGCCGCCCTGCTCAACGCACCGGGCGGCCGTTTTTTTACCTTTGGCCCGCGTCAAACTATGCCTTGCGGGTCTTAACCCTTTCCACGGGCGCGCCCTTGCCCTAAAAGGCGCGCAATCTCGGCCCACTTGGACACAGGACAGAAGATGCAAGAGCCCGCAATCACACCCGATCTGATCGCCGCACACGGGCTCAAGCCCGACGAATACGACATGATCCTCGAGATCATCGGGCGCGAGCCGACCTTCACCGAACTGGGCATCTTTTCGGCCATGTGGAACGAGCATTGTTCCTATAAGTCGTCCAAGAAATGGCTGCGTACCCTGCCCACCTCGGGCCCTCAGGTGATCTGCGGACCGGGTGAGAACGCGGGTGTTGTCGACATTGGCGACGGTCAGGCGGTGGTCTTCAAAATGGAGAGCCACAACCACCCGTCCTACATCGAACCCTATCAGGGTGCGGCGACGGGTGTCGGCGGCATCCTGCGCGACGTCTTCACCATGGGCGCGCGTCCCATCGCGTCTATGAACGCTTTGTCCTTCGGCGAGCCCGGCCATCACAAGACCCGCCAACTGGTAAACGGTGTGGTCGAAGGCATCGGCGGCTATGGCAACTGCTTCGGCGTGCCCTGCGTAGGTGGTGAGGTGAGATTCCACCCGGCCTATAACGGTAACTGTCTGGTGAACGCGTTTGCTGCAGGATTGGCCGACAGCGATAAGATTTTCTACTCGGCAGCTTCGGGCGTCGGTATGCCTGTCGTCTATCTGGGTGCCAAGACCGGTCGTGACGGCGTGGGCGGCGCAACCATGGCTTCGGCTGAGTTCGACGACACAATCGAAGAAAAGCGTCCCACAGTTCAGGTCGGCGACCCATTCACTGAAAAGCGCCTGATGGAAGCCACGCTGGAATTGATGCGGACCGGGGCCGTAATCTCAATCCAGGACATGGGCGCAGCGGGTCTGACCTGTTCCGCGGTGGAAATGGGTGACAAAGGCGGTCTGGGCGTGCGTCTGGACTTAGAGAACGTCCCCCAGCGCGAAGAAAACATGACCGCTTATGAGATGATGTTGTCGGAATCTCAAGAACGCATGTTGATGGTTCTAAAGCCCGAGCTTGAGGCCGAGGCCCGCGCTGTATTCGAAAAATGGGACCTGGACTTTGCCATCGTAGGCGAAACCATTGCCGAAGACCGCTTCCTGATTGTCCATAACGGAGAGGTCAAAGCCGATCTGGTTCTGTCCAAGCTCTCGTCGACCGCACCGGAATATGACCGCCCTTGGGTGGCAACGCCCGAGGCTGAAGAACTGCCTGAGGTACCCCAAATCGACCCAATTGACGGTCTGCGTACCCTGCTCGCATCGCCCAACTATGCGGGCAAGCAATGGGTCTACGAACAATATGACACGATGGTCATGGCTGACACCGCCCGCACGCCGGGTCTGGGTGCGGGCATGGTTCGCGTGCACGGCACCGACAAGGCGCTGGCATTCACCAGTGACGTCACCCCGCGCTATGTGCGCGCCAACCCAGTCGAAGGCGGCAAGCAGGCGGTCGCCGAAGCCTATCGCAACCTGACCGCCGTG
Organism: Ruegeria sp. BF7; assembly: GCF_056538605.1. Classification (NCBI taxonomy): domain Bacteria; kingdom Pseudomonadati; phylum Pseudomonadota; class Alphaproteobacteria; order Rhodobacterales; family Roseobacteraceae; genus Ruegeria; species Ruegeria sp. BF7. Next base: position 693,010 of record NZ_JBQFTM010000001.1, read on the forward strand.
GGTGCGAAACCACTGGCAACCACCGACAACCTGAACTTCGGCAACCCCGAAAAGCCCGAAATCATGGGCCAGTTCGTCGGCGCCATTCAGGGTATCGGCGAGGCGGTTGCCGCGCTGGACATGCCCATCGTGTCAGGCAACGTGTCGCTGTATAATGAAACCGACGGTCAGGCGATCCTACCCACCCCGACCATCGGTGCGGTTGGTCTGCTGAATCACACCGACGAAATCATCGGCAATGAAGTCCGTGAAGGCCACGTCGCGCTGGTCATCGGTGAAACCCATGGCCATCTGGGTCAGTCAGCCCTGCTGGCCGAAGTGTTCAACCGCGAAGACGGCGACGCGCCGCATGTCGATCTGGACGCGGAAAAGCGTAACGGCGAGTTCATCCGCGCCAATCGCAAGATGATCAAGGCCTGCACCGATCTGGGCGATGGCGGTCTGGCACTGGCAGCGTTCGAGTTGGCCGAGGCCGCCGGCGTGGGGGTTCACCTTGATGAGGCTTCTACTGCATTTCTGTTCGGAGAGGATCAGGCCCGTTACCTAGTGGCCTGCAACTTCGATCAGGCTGAGGCACTGATGATCGCAGCAGGTCAGGCTGGCGTTCCGCTGGTCTCTGTTGGCCGCTTTACCAGCGACAGCGTGCGTATTGGCAACTCCGAGGCTTCGCTCGAGGAACTGACCGCCACTTTCCGTAACAGCTTTGCCGAAGCCGTGGCCTGAACGCTGATCACCTACTGATCGCAAAACCTGCGTCCCGATAGACGCGGGTTTTGTCGTTTTCAGCCCCCTTTCACACCCTTGCACGCCCCGCCCTGGCGCTCTACATCTTGGGAAAGACCTTCAGGAGTTACCTACATGCCGATGAGCGCCCACGAAATCGAACACCTGCTGCGCGAAGCCTTTCCGGATGCGGAAATTCAAGTCGGCGGGCATGACGGCGTGCATATGTCTGCCATGGTCGTGGATGAGAGCTTTCGCGGCAAAAACCGGGTCCAGCAGCAACGTGCGGTCTATGCAGCGTTGAAAGGTAAGATGGACGGCCCGGATGGCGACCTGCACGCACTGGCACTGACGACGAAAGCGCCTGAATAGTGGACGAACCGATCGGATGGGTTCTGCTACGACTAACCTATCTGGTCTTCGACATAGTCTACTCGTTAGCGATCTTGTTTTGTGATCTACCAAGACTGCTAAAATACGGGCCCAGATATTGGCGTGTCACAAGGAAAATGAGACGGCGCGAGTACGAACGACGCAAAAGGTGAGTGCCTAAAATGAGTGGCTGGCTGTTCTGGATAGGTGTACCCGCAGCATTGGTAGTTGCCGCCGCGCTGATCGAAGCCTATGTGAAGCGGAACAGAAAACGTAACCTCGCCGACATGCGTCCCGATCCGGACAAAATCAGCAAGGTCGGCGGCATCGAAAGATACGGGCTGGATCCGCTGGCCCTGGCGCAAGCCGAACACCGACGGTTGGAGGAAGAAGGATGGACCTCTGACCCGTCAAAGAATGAAACGACCGCCCCGGATGCGGGTGAAGAGGACAAGCAAGATGAGCGACGTTAAGACCCAAATCGATGAAACCGTCAAAGCCAATGATGTTGTGCTGTACATGAAAGGCACCAAGGAAATGCCGCAGTGTGGGTTTTCGTCCCGCGTGGCCGGTGTGCTGAACTACATTGGTGTGGAATATACCGACGTGAACGTTCTGGCCGATGAAGATGTGCGTCAGGGCATCAAGGATTATTCCGACTGGCCGACCGTGCCGCAGCTATTCGTCAAAGGCGAATTCGTCGGTGGTTGCGACATAATCACCGAAATGACCCTGTCGGGCGAGCTGGATACGCTGTTTGACGACAACGGCGTCGGCTACAACAAAGAAGCCGCAGACAAAATCCGCGAAGCGAACGCCTGATCAGCGACTGCTGCAGTTTTGTAGAATGATTTGCTCACTGGCGGCATCCGAACCTGTCGCCAGAAAGCTCACCGTGGCGTCCCAGCCTTTGGAACGCAGGATGTAAGTCCCTACCTCTCCCGCAGACTCGTAACGGATACCGGACCCGCTTTGGGCCTGCCGCAGCGTGACCAGTTGATTGTCGACGATCATCGCCGCCGCACTGGACCCGTCTGGCGCATTGAAATAGGCGACCTCCAGCGGAACTCCGTTTTCACAGGTAAATGTCACCGGTAGAATGTCGATTTCAGCCACAGCCACTCCGGCGGGCAGTGTCATCATCGCAGCAAAAGTCAGAGTTCTGACGGCGTTCATTCCGAAGACCTTTCTTCGACCACCGAAGCCAGGGCTTCGGCCCGTGCGGCTAACTCCGCCAGAGTGTCTGTCACCGAGGGTGGCACTACTGCCACCTCAATCCGTTCGGGTTCTGGTTGCGGCATATTTCTGAGCGCTTGCAACTCTGCCTCGACCGCGGCCAGTTTAGCTTCGAGAGCATGTAATTTTTCATCCGTTCCAGCGGTCTTGTCCGCCAGCATCAGACCGGCCATCAGCAACATCCGCGATTCCGGCATTCGGCCGATCTGATCGGATAGGACCTGCGCCTCATCATCCAGCATCTTGGCTGCGGAATGCAGAAACGCCTCTTCGCCTTCCTGGCACGAGACTTCAAAGCCGCGCCCACCGATTTGAATGGTCACCTCGGGCATTATTCAACCTCTCCTTCCGCCAGTTTCGCCTGCGACAACAGCGGTTCAAGCCGAGCCAGAACCGCGTGTGCCTCGGCCGCATCCGTCGCCTGCGCGGCGCGCGTCGCCTCAAGCTCGGCCACCGTGGCGCGGTTGAGCAGATCGGCATCGGGCAAGCCGTCTTCGGCCGCGGCCCGCAATTCGTCGACCGATTGGCGCAATTGCTCATTCGCCTTACGCATCCGCTGCAGATCGTCATCCAGACGCGACATCGCCGCGCCGTGGCTGGCGCGTTCCGCGCGTAGCATGTCCAACTCGGCGCTCAACTCGGCCACCCGCTCGCTGTCGGCCAATTCTGACCGAAGACGCGCATTTTCGGCCTCAACCTCTTGCGCCGCGCTGACGGCGGCTGCCAATTGTGCATTTTCAGCCTTGAGCGCTGCAAGTTCATCCTGGTTTTCCAACGCTGCCTTAGCCGCCGCCAATTCAGCGCGGGCAGCCTCGACCGAGGCCAGCTTTGCAGTTGCTGCAGCCAACTGTTCCCGTAACGAGCCATTTTCAGGATCTTCTATCGGCGCCGTCCGCAGGCTTTCCATATCGGCGCGCATGGCATCGACTTCCTGCTCGTGGCGTTCCTTCAGCGATTTCAGACGTTCTTCCAACTGCGCATTTGCAACGCGTTCATCGTCCAGTGCCGCGCGCAGGGTGTCATCCGCACCGCCGCTGGCCGGTGCTACATCCCGCAGCGCCTCGACGCCCGTTCCGATCCGATCCATTGCGGCAATGATACGGCGCTGTAGTTCTTCGATCTGGCTCATGCCCCTGCCACCTCTTAACCAAGGTTCCTTGTATCGCGCCTGTGTCCGAATCAACACAAGCCGCGTCTTGCCCTAGTCTAACCCAACGAGACAGAAAATACCCACTGTTTGCTTTCAACAACTTGGGCCACTTTCTTGAACCACACCTCGGCCAGATTGCCCAGTTCTGCTTGCACTTTGGGGGGCGGATGGTATTGAGCGCCCATCTGCCTGTAATCCAAAGGAACAATGCCCGTGGACCTGACTGCGCTGCGCAATGCCAATCCTGAACACTGGGACAAAGCTGCGGCCATCCGCACCCTGACCCTTGACGCCGTCGCCGCCGCCAATTCCGGCCATTCCGGCATGCCAATGGGCATGGCCGACGTTGCGACCGTGCTGTTCGAAAAGCACCTGAAATTCGATGCCTCGGCCCCGAACTGGCCTGATCGCGACCGATTCATCCTTTCGGCGGGTCATGGCTCGATGCTAATCTATTCGCTGCTCTATCTCACGGGTCATGCTGACGTCACGCTGGACGAGATCAAGAACTTCCGCCAGCTGGGCGCGAAAACCGCAGGCCACCCGGAAAATTTCCTGGTTGATGGGATCGAAACCACAACCGGTCCGCTGGGTCAGGGCATCTCAAACGCTGTGGGCTTTGCCATGGCCGAAGAAATCCAGCGCGCGCATTACGGCAAGAAGGTCGTTGATCACTATACCTATGTGATTGCGGGCGACGGTTGCCTGATGGAGGGCGTCAGCCAAGAAGCAATCACGCTGGCCGGTCGTCACGAGTTGAGCAAGCTGATCGTCTTCTGGGATAACAACAACATCACCATTGACGGCACTGTCGATATGGCCGACCGCACTGATCAGGTGCGCCGTTTCGCGGCCTCGGGCTGGCATGTGATCGAAATCGACGGCCATGATCCCAAAGCCATCGACGCGGCCATTGTTCAGGCGAAAAAGTCGAACAAGCCGACCATGATCGCCTGTGAAAGTCACATTGCTCTGGGTCACGCGGCGCAGGATACGTCCAAAGGCCACGGCGCTTTGACGGATCAGGAACAGCTGAAAGCAGCCAAAGACGGTTATGGCTGGCCGCATGACGCGTTCGAAGTCCCGGCCAACGTGAAATCCGCGTGGGAGGCCATCGGCACCCGCGGTGTCGCTGAGCGCGCCGCGTGGGAAGAGCGTTTCGCGCAGTTGTCCGATCGCAAGCAGGCCGAGTTCAACCGCGCCTACGCGTTCGAAGCGCCGAAGAAACTGGCCGGTGCCATTCGTGCGTTCAAGAAACAGATGTCGGAAGACCAGCCGAAACTGGCCACCCGCGCCTCGTCTGAAAAGGTTCTGAACGTCGTGAACCCGATCATGACCGAGACCGTCGGCGGCTCGGCTGACCTGACCGGGTCGAACAACACCAAATCAGCCGATATGGGCGTGTTCCTGCCGGAAAACCGCAAGGGCCGTTACATCCACTACGGTATTCGTGAACACGGCATGGCCGCCGCGATGAACGGCATGGCGCTGCATGGCGGCATCCGCCCCTATGGCGGTACGTTCATGGCCTTCACCGACTATGCCCGTCCGTCCATGCGACTGGCAGCGCTGATGAAAATACCGTCGGTCTTCGTGATGACCCACGACTCGATCGGTCTGGGCGAAGACGGCCCGACGCACCAGCCGGTCGAGCATCTGGCCATCTCGCGCGCAACGCCGAACACCTATGTGTTCCGCCCTGCCGACACGGTTGAGACCGCCGAAGCCTGGGAGCTGGCGCTGACCTTCAAGGACAGCCCCTCGGTCCTGTCGCTGACCCGTCAGGGCGTGCCTACCGTACGGACCCAGCACAAAGCCAAGAACCTAGTTGCACAAGGCGCTTACGTTCTGGCCGAAGCCGAAGGCAAGCGTCAGGCCATCCTGATTGCGACCGGTTCGGAAGTTTCGCTGGCGATGAAAGCCAAGGCCATGCTCGAGGCCGAAGGCATTGGCACCCGCGTTGTCTCCATGCCCTGCATGGAACTGTTCGCCGAGCAGGACGAATCCTACCGCAAGCGCGTTCTGCCCGCAGGTGCCGTGCGCGTCGGTATCGAGGCCGCAGTTCGCGCCGGTGGCTGGGACCGCTGGCTGCTGGGCGAGCGTGGCCGCGAAGCCAAGGCCGGTTTCATCGGCATGTCGGGCTTTGGCGCGTCTGCTCCGGCGGGTGAACTTTACAAGCACTTCGGCATCACCGCAGAGGCAACGGTTGCCAAAGTCAAGGAACTGCTGGGCCTGTAAGCCAATCACGAAGAATAGAGCAAAGGGCGGCTTTGGCCGCCCTTTTCATTTGGATCCAGTCTTAACCTTCAGTTTGAGCGCGTCATAGGCTTTCAGAGCGTAATCCAATCGCAACTCATACCGTCCTTGCACCACCACTTTCTTGGGTGGTTGCAAGCCGATACAAGACAACGCTTGGCGAAGATGTGTACCTGAAAGGGGAACGTAAGTTGCCGATTGCCCGGTCAAAGTGTTGTAAACTCGTCCGCCCGACCAATGACTACGCTTCTGTGCCTTAAGTGCGGTATCAATACGAAAATGTAAGAATCCGTAGAGTTCTTCTTCATCAAACGGCACTTCGTCGGCGGCAATGCTCAGTGCAGAGAGAAGCGAAGATGCACCGCTCCGAGAGGACCCGCGTGATCCAATTTCTCGGATGATAGGCCCATCTATTAAGGTTTCTAAGCGGAAATGCTGCATCTTAGTGGTCAGCTTTCCTGTTGAACAACGGCCCCATGACCTTGGTTGCAACCGGGATCAAAACAAACCCCCAGGCCAGACCAAACACGCCGTCCATCGCAGCTTTGGAAATCCATTCCACAGCGCCCACCCACTGTTCCGATACCGAATGCCCAATCGCATAGGCCCAGTCGTGGATGTGATGGCCGAGCCAGCCAAAGCCCAGAACTTCCATCCCGTGAATGACAATTGATCCGCCGACCCACAGCATTGCAGCAGTTCCGACAATCGACAGAGTTTTCATCACGCCCGGCATCGCTTTGACCAGACCGCGCCCCAATCCCCGCCCAATAGGCGTCGGCGCGTTCTGCGCCAGGTACAGGCCTACGTCGTCCATCTTCACGATCAGCGCGACCGATCCATAAACCGCAATTGTCACACCAATCCCCACAACCGCCAGCGTCGCTGCCTGCATCCACAGATTCGGAGCTTCAATGGCCGCCAATGCAATGGTCATGATCTCAGCCGACAGGATAAAATCTGTTTTGATGGCCCCCCTGACCTTCTGTTCCTCCAGATGTCCGGGGTCGCGCACGTTCATGTCTTCGTCGATGGCATGGCTTCCATGGGGGAACAGGACATGGAAAATCTTCTCGGCCCCTTCGAAACACAAATACGACCCGCCCAACATAAGCAAAGGCGTGATCAGCCACGGCGCGAAATTGGCCAGCAACAGCGCCACCGGCAACAACAGCACGATCTTGTTGAATACCGAGCCCCGCGCAATGCGCCAGATGATCGGCAACTCACGCGCCGGTGCAAAGCCCTGAACGTATTTCGGAGTAACCGCCGCATCGTCAATGATCACTCCCGCCGTCTTGGCCCCGGCCTTGCCCGCCGCCGCAACGACGTCATCCACCGAGGACGCCGCGACCTTGGCGATCCCCGCCACATCATCCAAAAGGGCCAACAGACCGCTCATCGCGCATCCTTTCCTGTCTCCTGCCGCAAACGGACCCTACCCGATCCCTCAGCTAGCGCAAGCGTTAGCGCAATCTCGTGAGGTTTGCGCTAACACCTTAAAATTATGCCGCTTTTACTCTTTTGAGATTCAGAAATCGCCGCTATATGGCCTGCAACGCAAGCGCATTTGGAGACGTCACATGACCATAAAGGTCGGTATTAATGGTTTTGGCCGCATCGGCCGCTGCACCCTGTCGCACATCGCCGCGTCAGGCCGTAACGACATCGAAGTGATCAAGGTCAATGCGACCGGCCCGTTGGAAACAAGCGCGCATCTATTGAAGTATGACAGCATTCATGGCCGTTTTCCCCGCGACATCGCCATCAATGGCAACACCATGGATCTGGGACGCGGCCCGATGGAAATGTTCTCGACTTACGACATGAACGAGCTGGACTGGGAAGGTTGCGACGTCGTTCTGGAATGCACCGGTAAGTTCAATGACGGCACCAAGGCGAAAACGCACCTTGAACGTGGCGCTGGCAAAGTTCTACTGTCCGCTCCGGGCAAGAATGTCGACAAGACCATCGTGTTCGGAGTGAACCACAACACTTTGACTGCAAATGATAATATGGTCTCGAACGGATCCTGCACCACGAACTGCCTTGCTCCGCTTGCCAAGGTGCTGGACGAAGGTGTCGGAATCGAAAACGGTATCATGACCACGATCCACGCCTATACCGGCGACCAGCCTACTTTGGACCGTCGTCACAGCGACCTGTACCGCGCTCGCGCTGCAGCTATGTCGATGATCCCGACCTCGACTGGTGCCGCTAAGGCTCTGGGTGAGGTTCTGCCGAACCTGAAAGGTCGCCTGGACGGTTCCGCCATCCGCGTACCCACCCCGAACGTCTCGGCCGTGGACCTGACTTTCCGCGCCTCGCGCGAAGTCACCGTTGAGGAAGTCAACGAAATTGCCCGCGAAGCCGCACAAGGCCCGATGCAGCGTGTTCTGGGCTATGAACCCGCTCCGCTGGTCTCGACCGATTTCAACCACACCGAGGAAAGCTCCATCTTCGCACCAGATCAGACTCGCGTTGTCGATGGCCGACTGGTTCGCGTTTTGGCTTGGTATGACAACGAATGGGGCTTCTCGGTCCGTATGGCTGACGTCGCCGTTGCGATGGGCCGCCTTAACTAAGACCGGTTTGAAATCTTGAACCTTTTTGCCCGCTCAGGTTATCTGGGCGGGCATTTTCGTTCGGGGCCGCAATGACCAACCAAATCGCTATCTGGCTCGGCCTCTTGATCCTCGGTGCGATCATTATCGACTACGCATTCTTTGGCCCCGAGCATTTGATCTTCCTCGGAAAAAAGCTGTACGCCTTTCTGGACTGGGTCGCCATCTGGCGCTGACAGAGGTTTTTCTTGACATTTCCGTTTATCTGACGATGTTAGCGCTAACCATATTTAGCCGACATTCGGACGGAGCAGAAAATGACACTCAAGCTGGCAATCAACGGATTCGGACGGATCGGACGCGGCGTGCTGCGCGCGGTGATGGAGACGGGGCGCACAGACGTGGAAATCGTCGCGATCAACGACTTGGCTAAGCCGGAAATGAACGCACATCTGTTCGAATTTGACAGCGTGCATGGCCGCTATCCCAACACGGTCACATTGTCCGAAGCGGGCCTGGACGTTGGCGCCGGCCCCATCCGCCTAACCAGCGAGCGCGACCCCGAGGCGCTGAACTGGTCGGATGTCGACGTGGTTCTGGAATGCACTGGCGTGTTCCGCACGCGCGAGGCCGCCGAACGTCACCTAAAAAACGGCTCGAAAAAAGTTCTGATCTCGGCTCCCGCTCGCGGAGATGGAGCAGTCAAAACGGTCGTGTTCGGTGTGAACGAACACGAACTGGCAGCCGAAGACACCGTGGTTTCGAACGCTTCCTGCACCACGAACTGCCTGTCCCCCGTTGCCGCCGCACTGGATGCAGGGCTGGGCATCGTGCACGGCAACATGACCACCGTTCACGCCTATACTGCAAGCCAACCGGTTCACGATACTGCGGGCAAGGACCCCTACTTGTCGCGGGCTGCAGCTTTGTCGATGATCCCGACCACAACAGGTGCCGCTGCAGCCGTGGGTCTGGTTCTGCCGCAACTGGCAGGAAAATTGACCGGTCAGGCGATCCGCGTCCCTACCCCCAACGTATCGGTTGTGGATCTGGTGGCCGAGGTTTCGCGCCCCACCACCGAAGACGAGGTCAACGCGCTGTTTGTTGAAGCCGCTGCCAAAATCCCCGGCGTTCTGGCCGCGGAAAACCGCCCGCTGGTATCAGTGGACTTCAACCACGATGCCCACAGTTCGACCGTATCCTTGGCAGAAACCAAAGTCACCGACGGCACGCTGGTGCGCGTGCTGGCGTGGTACGACAACGAATGGGGTTTCTCGAACCGGATGCTGGACACGGCCGCCGCGATGGGTGCCCTAGCCTAGCTTTTCTCGCAGCGCGTCATTGACCTGGGGCGTGACGAATTTCGACACGTCCCCGTTCAGCCGCGCAATCTCTTTCACCAGTTTCGAGGCAATCGCCTGATGCCGGGCTTCAGCCATCAGGAACACGGTTTCGATCGAGTTATCCAGCACACGGTTCATGCCAACCATCTGAAACTCATACTCGAAATCCGCCACGGCCCGCAGACCGCGCACGATGATCTGCGCACCGACATCACGGGCACAATCGATCAGCAGGTTTTCGAAGGGATGGGCAACAATCTCGGTCCCGGTCTGTTCGGACAGAAACGCGCACTCCGCCTCAATCATGGCAACGCGCTCTTCCAGAGCAAACATCGGCCCCTTGTCGCGGTTGATGGCGACTCCGATCACCAGCTTATCCACTAGTGCCGAGGCGCGGCGAATAATATCGATATGGCCCAAAGTGATCGGGTCAAAGGTTCCAGGATATAATCCCACCCGCATCACGCCCTCCTGCGCAATAAAATTTCTGCGCAAGCAAACATAAACTTGATGCAGGTGCAAGCTATCAGTTCGGTGGTCCGGGCCGTCAATGGCCCATAATCATGCCCTGCAACGCATCTTTTTCCATCGCCAATTCCGCCAGTTGTGCCTTGACCACGTCGCCAAGCGTTACAATTCCAACCAGCTTGCCGTCTTCAACCACGGGCATATGGCGAAAGCGGCCTTCGGTCATGCGGGCCATGATATCCTGAACTGTTGCCTGCCGCGTCGTCGTGATCAGGTCTTGCGTCATGTAGGCGCTGACCGGCTGGTTCAGACATCCGCTACCACTTGCGGCCAATTCGCGAACGATATCACGTTCGGACAGGATGCCCGATGCCGTTTGCCCACCGTCCTCCGACACGATAACGGTACCGATACGTTTTTCTGCTAGAATCTTCGAAGCTTCTGAGACTGTCGCCGAAGGTTCGACCGTCACCACGCCTTCTGTAGACTTAGATGTCAGAATGGCCTGTACGAGCATGAAGAACACCTCCGAAATAATAATCTTATTCCAAAGCGTTGCGCGATTGGGTCGACCTGTCAAGCATCAGCATCGGCTTCAAGCCGCGCAATTTCGTCACGGATGCCCTGTGTCAGAGCGTCGGCAAATCGGTTCAACCGTTCATTGCGCTGATCCCCCTGATGCCGGACAAGATAAAAACTTCGGGTTAAACTCACTTGATCCGTCAAGATTTTCTTTAGGTTTCGGTGAAACGGCAAAGTGAAGTCATGGGCCACGCACACCCCAGTGCCCAGCGTTACCTGACGCAACTGAACCGAGACGGAATTCGATGCAAGCGCGACACGGTCAATGCCGATATCATTGAGATAGTCCAATTCGCGGTCGAAGATCATGTCCGGGATATACCCAATCAACCGGTGCCCCATCAGATCGGCGACGTTGTAGATGGGATCGTGGCGGTCCAAGTAATCCTGCGTCGCCACCAAATGCAGCTTGTAATCGCTGACCCTTTTGACCAGCAGCTTTCCTGCGGTTGGCGCACTGACGGTCACGGCCATATCCGCCTCGCGCCGGGACAGGTTGATGATCCGCGGCAAGGCCAGAATCTGAATGTCCAGATCGGGATTGGCATCGCTGATTTTCGCACAGACCTGCGGCAACAGGTAATTCGCGCTACCGTCAGGCGCGCCGATCCGGATTTGACCACTGAGCGACTTGGTCGAGCCCACCACGGCACCCGCCGCCGCACGCATCGCTTCTTCGGCTTGCAGACCGTGATCCAGCAGACGTTCCCCCGTCGCTGTCAGCACATATCCCTGTTGGGACTTTGTGAACAATGTTGCGTCCAGAGTCGCCTCAAGCCGGGCAATGCGCCGTCCGACCGTGGCCGGGTCTATCTTCAGGATGCGCCCGGCGGAAGACAAGCTTTCCTCGCGCGCGACGGCAAGGAAAACCCGCATATCATCCCAGTTTGGGTTCATCTGTCACCTTTTGCATTTTTGCAAAGCTCTTTTGAGATATTGCCTCTGTTCACGGAATTTCTGCAAGCCTATTGTGCGCTCAAGTCTATCGGAGGAGCTATCGATGCAAGATCTGACCCACTTTCTGAATGGCGAGATGACCGCCGGAACCTCTGGTCGTTTCGACGACATTTTCAACCCGGCAACCGGCGAGGTTCAGTACCGCTGTCCGATGGCCAGTGTTGCAGAGACCACCGCCGCTATCGAGGCCGCCGCCGCAGCACAGCCTCAATGGGGCGCAACCAATCCACAGAAGCGTGCGCGTGTGATGATGGCCATGGTTGGCTTGATGAACCGCGACATGGACAAGCTGGCCGAGGCGCTGAGCCGCGAGCACGGTAAAACTATCCCCGACGCCAAAGGCGATCTGCAGCGTGGTCTGGAAGTGATCGAGTATTGCATCGGTGCACCCCAGATGCTGAAGGGTGAATTCACCGACAGCGCAGGCCCCGGCATCGACATGTATTCGATGCGTCAGCCTCTGGGTGTGGTCGGCTCGATCATGCCGTTCAACTTTCCGGCGATGATGCCACTGTGGCACGTCGGTCCGGCTTTGGCCTGCGGCAACGCCGTGGTTCTGAAACCGTCCGAGCGTGACCCCTCTGTTCCGCTGATGCTGGCCGAACTGTTCGTTGAAGCCGGTCTGCCCAAGGGCGTCTTCCAGGTTGTGAACGGCGACAAAGAGGCCGTGGACACCATCCTCGACAGCGAGATCATCCAGGGCGTCAGCTTTGTGGGTTCGACCCCAATCGCGCAGTACATCTACAGCCGCGCAACCGCCAATGGCAAACGCGCTCAGTGTTTCGGTGGCGCCAAAAACCACATGATCGTCATGCCCGACGCGGATCTGGATCAGGCGGCTGACGCTCTGGTCGGAGCAGGTTTTGGCGCGGCGGGTGAACGCTGCATGGCCGTTTCGGTCGCTGTGCCGGTTGGTGAAGAGACCGCTGACGCGCTGATCGACAAGCTAATCCCGCGCATCGAGAAACTGAAGGTTGGCCCCTACACCGCAGGTGACGACGTGGACATGGGTCCGGTTGTGACCGCCGCCGCGAAAGAGCGTATCCTCGGTCTGATCAACTCGGGCGTCGAGCAAGGCGCGAAGCTGGTTGTCGACAATCGCGATTTCAGCCTGCAGGGTTATGAGGACGGTTTCTTTGTCGGTCCGCACCTGTTCGACCATGTCACGCCCGACATGGACATCTACAAGCAGGAAATATTCGGTCCGGTTCTGTCGACTGTGCGCGCTGGTTCGTACGAAGAGGCGATTGGCCTGGCCATGGATCATGAATATGGCAACGGTACCGCGATCTTTACCCGCGACGGTGACACCGCGCGCGACTTTGCCAGCCGGATCAACATCGGCATGGTCGGTATCAACGTTCCAATCCCGGTTCCGCTGGCCTACCACACCTTTGGCGGCTGGAAGAAATCGATGTTCGGCGACCTGAACCAGCACGGTCCGGACAGCTTCAAGTTCTACACCCGCACCAAAACCGTCACCGCACGCTGGCCCTCGGGCATCAAGGAAGGTGGCGAGTTCAACTTTAAGGCAATGGACTGATCCACTGCTGAACCGCGAATATCCCGAACCCGGCCTTTTACAGGTCGGGTTTTTTCGGCGAAGCACCGCCAAAACTCTCGATTTCACGATAAATTCAGAGCAAGCGCCCTAGAAAACGGGAGCAAGGGTCAATACTTTACGGCAAATTATTGCTCGAGCAGTTCCTGAACCGGAGGCCAATTTGTCAAATACCCGCATGAACCGCCGCACCGCATTGTTGGGCGCAGCGTCGCTTCTGGCGACGCCAGCTATCGTGCGTGCGCAAAGCAGCGACGCTTTCCCAACCGATGAAGATGCCATCAGCACGCAACTTCCGGTGCGACGCAACGTGTCTTCCTTTTCTCAACAGAACTGGCAGGATCATTTCGACGAACTGGGAGTTGGCTGTCTGCTGGCCGATATCACCAGCCGCGCAGTGCACTATTGGGGCCCGGACGGGGCATATAAACTGTACCCGAGTTCAGTTCCGATGAGCGAGGAACTGACCAAGCGCGGGTACACCAAGATCGTGCGCAAAACCGAATTCCCAAGCTGGACTCCTACCGCATCTATGCGGGAGCGTGATCCTTCTTTGCCTGTTCGAATGGAAGGCGGCGATCCTGGCAACCCACTAGGCACCCGTGCCATGTATCTGGACTGGCCGGCTTATCTGGTGCACGGCACCCATGATACGCGCAAAATCGGTCGTCAAAGTTCGTCCGGCTGTATTGGTCTCTACAATCAGCATGTCGAGGAACTGTATCCTCTGGTCCAGATCGGAACTCAGGTCAGACTGGTTTGACGCACAAAGCCCCGGCCGTCAGACCGGGGCTTTTTTCTATTCTGGACGGTGTTATTCCGGCAGGATTACTGCGTCGATTACGTGAATCACACCGTTGCTGGCTTCGATATCGGCCTGCACCACTTCGGCGTCATTGACCTTAACACCGTTCCTTGCATTCACGCTCAGACGATCCCCCTGTACGGTCAGAACCTTGGCACGCTTTCCTGCGATGTCACCCGACATCACCTTGGCCGGCACCACGTGATAGGTCAGGATTTCGACCAGCTGATCCTTGTTTTCCGGCAGCAACAGGGTTTCCACCGTACCTTCGGGCAACGCGGCAAAGGCTTCGTCGGTCGGCGCAAATACGGTGAAGGGACCATCGCCTTTCAGCGTGTCGACCAGACCCGCGGCCTGTACAGCTGCAACCAGCGTGTTGAACGATCCGGCCGAAACGGCGGTGTCCACGATATCAGCGGCCTGCGCTTTTACAGGCAGGGCAAGTGCAAGTGCGGCGGCGGCGCCCATGAATGTGCGGCGAAACATGGCTGTTCTCTCCTCTCCAGCTTGTTATGGAAAGGGGTACGGAGCCTCAGCCTGCCCGGATCACTTTTCCTTGATTTGCACCCAGATACTTTGCGCCCGTCCTTCTTTCAGAAATGGCAACGCCTCAACCGCATCAGGGCGGTCCCTTTGCAAGTAGTACCCGGGCCAAAGCATTGAAAACGCGCCGGATTGCAGCAAGGCGTGAAGCACGTACTGCTCACCCCAACCCGGGCAGTCGTAGAAGAAACGCTTAGGGTATTCATAGGGCAGAAAAACATCGTGGACATGGATCACCACGCCCGGTTTCAGCGACGGAATGATCCGGCAGAACAAATGCGCTACGTCGTTGCTCATCCGAACCACATGACTGGAATCGATGAACAGAACATCGCCCGCCTCAAGCTGATCGAACAGCGCCGGATCAACTTCCTCGAGCCGTTTCTGTTCGAAGTGGTCCACAACATGCGCGATATCTGCCCGCGGGTATGGATCAATTGCAGTGATCCGCGTGTCCAGCCCACCGTCAATGATTGCCTGACGGGTTACGCGGGTCGAGTTGCCACAGCCGACCTCGATCACCTGCTTCGGCGCAAACCGTCGGATCATCAGGTACAGCGCGTCGGCATCAGGGCTGTCGTAGTAACCGTTGCCGATCCGATAGCTGGTCTGATTGCGTGCCGGGTCCTTCAGGGCGTCCAGCGCATCGGCATGTTGGCTGTATTCAGCAACCAGTTGGCCGATATCGAACCCTTCCATTCCCGGCGACAAAGCATAGGCCGGGCGGGTCAATCCCCCTGCCCGTTCGAACGCCTCTAGCCGGGCGCGCTCGTCGTTTTCAGCGGCCTTGTCGATCAGCTTCACACCCAGTTCATCCAGGGCTTCGTTGATCTTGGGGAATTTTCTGGGTTTCACGGGCGGCTCCACTTTCGACTCGCTTGTTCATTACCGCCGCTTGACGGGCCTCTGCAAGAAGGGCTGCGTCAAACGCTTGGCAAAACAGGAATTTCCGTATTCACTGGTCGGAATAGTTAAACGAGGGCCGCCATGCAGCAAGAATACACGCTGGGCATCGAAGAGGAATATTTGCTGGTCGATCGCGACAGCCTTGAACTCGCCGAAGCCCCCGCCGCCTTGATGGAGGCCTGCCAGTCGGATTTCGAAGGACAGGTCAGCCCCGAATTTCTGCAATGCCAGATCGAGGTCGGCACCCGGCCCCACACAACGGTCAAGTCCGCCCGAGAGGATTTGAAACGCCTGCGCTCCTGTGTGGCCGAACGCGCCGCTGAATATAACCTCGCCCCAATTGCGGTGTCCTGCCACCCGTTCGCCGATTGGAAGAAACAGCACCACACCCGCAAGGATCGCTATGACGCGCTGCAGCACGCCTTGGGCGGCGTCGCGCGGCGCATGCTGATCTGCGGCATGCATGTTCACGTCGGGGTCGAGGACCCGGCCCTGCGCGCCGACCTGATGCCACAGCTTTCGTATTTCCTGCCGCACCTGCTGGCGCTTTCGACATCCTCGCCCTATTGGAACGGAGAGGATACGGGCCTGTCTTCCTATCGCCTGACCGTCTTTGACAATCTGCCACGCACCGGGCTACCTCCGGTTCTGGCCAGTTGGTCGGATTACGAACGCACCACAGGCATTCTGGTCGAACTGGGGGTGATCGAGGACACGACGAAGATTTGGTGGGACCTGCGCCCCTCACACCGGTTTCCGACGCTGGAAACCCGGATCATGGATGTGCAGCCGAGGCTGGAACACACGCTGTCGCTAGCCGCTCTGGTACAGGCCCTGACCCGCATGTTGTGTCGTCTGAAAGACCGGAACCTTCGCTGGCGGCATTACGACCAGTTTCTGATTGGCGAAAACCGCTGGCGCGCGCAGCGTTACGGTGTCGGCGAAGGGTTGATCGATTTTGGGGATCGTTCAATCAAACCGATGCCCGAGCTGATGGGCGAACTGATGGGCCTGCTGGCCGAAGATGCCGAGGCACTAGGCACCATGACAGAATTGGCCCGCCTGCAGCAGATCGCGCAAACGGGTACCTCTGCTACGCGACAACGCCGCGTCTATGCCGAGGCCGTGGCAAAGGGTGACGACCCCGGCAAGGCTGTTGTCCGACATCTGATCGAAGAATACCACCTGGACCTTTGATACCCCGGAATGCCTCATACCGGTGATTGCTGACCGTGCAAAATTTCTGTAAGAATTCAGAAATAAACACTCGTTCAATTCATTCGGCAACGTGGGAGGCAAGCCTTGGATTTTGCACTGACAGAAGAGCAGACCGCGATCTTCGATATGGCCTATGATTTCGGGCAGGACAACATCGCACCCAACGCCCGTCAGTGGGAGGCCGACGGGACCATCCCCAAGGAACTCTGGCCTCAGATCGGCGAGTTGGGGTTCGGCGGGCTCTATGTTTCGGAAGACAGCGGCGGGTCTGGCCTGACCCGTCTGGATGCAACGCTGGTGTTCGAGGCCCTTTCGATGGCCTGCCCCTCGGTCGCGGCGTTCCTGTCGATCCACAACATGTGCGCCAAGATGTTGGACAATTTCGCCAGCGACGATCTGAAATCCCGCATCATGCCCGACGTGCTGAGCCTGAATACCGTCCTCAGTTACTGCCTGACCGAACCCGGATCAGGCTCGGACGCCGCCGCGCTGAAAACGCGCGCAGACCGCACCAATGAAGGCTACACGCTGAACGGCACCAAGGCCTTTATCTCGGGCGGCGGCTATTCCGACGCCTATGTTTGCATGGTACGCACCGGGCAGGATGGCCCCAAGGGCATCTCGACTGTTTATGTCGAGGACGGCACACCCGGCCTCAGTTTTGGGGCACTTGAACAGAAGATGGGTTGGAAAAGCCAACCGACGGCGCAGGTGCAGTTCGATGATTGCAAAATCCCGGCGGGCAACCTTGTGGGAACCGAGGGCGACGGCTTCAAATACGCGATGATGGGTCTGGATGGCGGGCGGTTGAACATCGCCTCCTGCTCGTTGGGGGCCGCGCAGGCCGGGCTGAACATGACCTTGCAATACATGTCGGAACGCAAGGCCTTTGGCCAATCCATCGACCAGTTCCAGGCGTTGCAGTTCCGGCTGGCCGATATGGAGATCGAACTTCAGGCCGCACGAACCTTCCTGCGGCAGGCCGCGTGGAAACTGGATCAGGGCGCGCCGGATGCGACCAAGTTCTGCGCCATGGCCAAGAAATTCGTGACCGAGACCGGGTCAAAGGTTGTGGACCAGTGCCTGCAATTGCATGGTGGCTACGGTTATCTGGCGGATTATGGGATCGAGAAACTGGTCCGCGATCTCCGCGTGCATCAGATTCTGGAAGGCACGAATGAAATCATGCGGGTCATTGTCGCCCGACAAATGCTTGCCGAACGCTGAGGGGCCCATGCCTGACATCGACATCCGTATCACTGGCCGCGCCGGGCGTATCACCCTGACACGCCCCAAAGCGTTAAACGCGCTGACCTATGACATGTGCATGGCGATCGACACGGCGCTGCGTAACTGGCGCGAAGACGACGCCGTGGATCTGGTGATTCTGGATGCCGAAGGCGAAAAGGCCTTTTGTGCTGGCGGGGACATTGCCGACCTTTATGCAACCGGTATCAAGGGCGACTATGCCTATGGTCGCACCTTCTGGCAGGACGAATACCGTCTGAACGCGCTGATCTTTGAATACCCCAAACCGGTCGTCAGTTTCCTGCAGGGGTTCACCATGGGCGGCGGTGTTGGCATCGGTTGCCACGGCAGCCATCGCATTGTTGGTGAAAGCTCGAAAATTGCGCTGCCGGAATGTTCGATTGGACTGGTGCCGGATGTCGGCAGCACCCTGATGTTGGCGCTGGCCCCCGGTCGAACTGGAGAATATCTGGGTATTACCGGCCATCGCATGGGACCCGGTGATGCGATCTTTGCCGGTTTTGCCGATCACTACATACCGCTCGCCGAGTGGTCCGATCTGATCGAGATGCTTGAGGCGTCGGGTGACACTGAAATGCTGCAGAAGCACTCGGCGGTGCCACCTGAAAGCGAACTTGGGCGTCAGCAACCCGAGATTGACGCATGTTTTGCCGGAGAGAGCCTTGGGGACATCCTGAACACCCTGACCCATTCCAAACACAATATGGCGGCAGATGCGCGCAAACTCATGGACCGCAATTCACCGCTTTCGATGGCGTGTACGGTTGAGATGCTGCACCGCTTACGCACCCCCAGCCTGACCCAGCGTAAAGCGCTGGAGTTGGAATATCGCTATACCTTCCGCGCGATGGAACACGGGGATTTTCTGGAAGGCATTCGCGCCCAGATCATCGACAAAGACCGCACGCCGCGCTGGCAGTTTGCCGATCAAACCGTGCCTGCGGTCGCGGTTTCAAAGATGCTGCAGCCTCTGGGTAAAGACATGCTGACTTTTGAGGAGACATAAGAAATGAAAATCGGGTTTATCGGGCTTGGCAACATGGGCAATCCAATGGCCGCCAACCTGGCCAAAGCTGGGCATGAGGTGACGGGCTTTGACATGGCTGATGTCGATGTTGCGGGTGTCACCATGGCCGGTTCTGGTGCAGATGCCGCCGCTGGTGCCGACATCGTTGTCACTATGCTTCCGAACGGTCAGATTCTGCGCGCGGTCGCGAATGAGATCATCCCCGCGATGCAGTCTGGATCAGTGTGGATTGATTGTTCAACCGTCGACGTCGACAGCGCCCGCGCCGTCGCGGATCAGGCGAAAGAGGCCGGTGTCCTCGCGGTCGACGCTCCGGTTTCGGGTGGAATCGGCGGCGCGGCGGCTGGCACGCTGACCTTTATGGCAGGCGGCAGCGACGACGCCTTTGCCAAGGCGGAGCCCCTGTTTGATATCATGGGCCAAAAGGCCGTGCATTGCGGCGAGTCCGGCGCCGGTCAGGCCGCGAAAATTTGCAACAACATGATCCTGGGCGTCACCATGATTGCCACCTGCGAAGCCTTTGCGCTGGCTGACAAACTTGGACTGGACAGGCAAAAGATGTTTGACGTGGTCAGCACATCTTCGGGCTATAGCTGGACGATGAACGCTTATTGCCCTGCCCCCGGCGTCGGACCGACCAGCCCGGCGGATAACGACTATCAACCCGGTTTTGCCGCCGAACTGATGCTGAAGGACCTGCGGCTCAGCCAACAGGCTGCCGAAAGCGCGGATGCCGACACGCCGATGGGACAGGCGGCAACCTCACTTTATGAGAAATTCGTCGAAGTCGAAGATGGGCTGGGAATGGACTTCTCGGCCATGCTGCCACGGTTCGAAAAACGCGGACGAGGCTAAGAGCGCGCCCCGTGGGCAGCTTCCTGCCCATGGGGTTGACCCAAAGCGCAGCGACGGCCATCTATCCTTGGCCACAGTTTTCACGCGAAAGGATTTAAGATGTCGCGCGTTTTGACCATTTCGACGGCGATCCTGGCGCTTGCGCTCAGCTCTGGCGTGGCCATGGCCGGGAATGGCAAAGGTAAGGCCGGTCACTGCCCGCCGGGTCTGGCGAAGAAAGCCGTGCCTTGCGTGCCGCCGGGACAGGTCAAAAACCTGTATCACACGGGTGACTACATCAACAGCGACTATCGCTGGATCAATGATCCGTACCGCTATGGGCTGAATCGCGGCAGCTACATCCGCGCCGGTGACTATGTCTATCGCGTTGATCCTGACACGCGAAAGGTGCTGAACCTGATCGGAGCGGTGGCAGATATCCTCAACTGAGGATAGCCCCCTATTCCGCCGCTACCGCCCGACCATCCAACATTTGTTTCAGGTAGCGTCCGGTATGGCTGCGCTCGACCGCAGCCACGTCCTCGGGCGTTCCGGTTGCTACGATCTCACCCCCACCATCGCCACCTTCGGGGCCTATATCGATGATATGGTCGGAGGTTTTCACGACGTCCAGATTGTGTTCGATTACAATAACCGTATTTCCCTGATCGACCAATTCGTGAAGAACTTCCAATAGCTTACGCACATCTTCGAAATGCAGCCCGGTGGTCGGCTCGTCCAGAATATACAGCGTCCGCCCGGTCGAGCGTTTGGACAGTTCCTTGGACAGCTTGACTCGCTGCGCTTCACCACCGGACAGCGTGGTCGCCTGCTGGCCGACCTTGATGTAGCCAAGCCCAACCCGCGCCAAGGCATCCATCTTGTCACGGATCGATGGCACCGCCTTAAAGAACTCCTGCGCGTCTTCCACTGTCATATCAAGGACATCGGCGATGGACTTGCCCTTGAACTTGATCTCCAGCGTCTCGCGATTGTAACGCGCGCCTTTGCAGGTTTCGCAGGTCACATAGACGTCCGGCAGAAAGTGCATCTCGATCTTGATGACACCGTCACCCTGACAGGCCTCGCATCGGCCACCTTTGACGTTGAAGCTGAAGCGTCCCGGCTTGTAACCGCGCGCCTTGGCCTCGGGCAGACCGGCGAACCAGTCCCGGATCGGGGTAAAGGCCCCGGTGTAAGTCGCTGGATTCGAACGCGGAGTCCGTCCGATGGGTCGCTGGTCAATGTCGATGACCTTATCCAGATGCTCCAACCCTTTGATCGTTTCACAGGGCGCCGGGGTCTGCCGCGCTCCGTTCAGACGCATTGAGGCGGTCTTGAACAGCGTCTCAATTGTCAGCGTGGACTTACCTCCCCCGGACACACCGGTCACACAAACGAACTTGCCCAACGGGAAATCGGCGGTGACGTTTTTCAGGTTGTTCCCGGTCGCCTTGACCACCGAAACTTTCTTCTTGTTTCCCTTGCGCCGTTTCGACGGAATCGGGATCTCTCGGGTGCCGGCGAGATACTGACCGGTCATAGAGGCCGCGTCGGCCGCGATCTTATCGGGTGTGCCCTCGCTGACCACCTGTCCGCCATGCACACCTGCACCGGGGCCGATATCGAAGACGTAATCCGCTTCACGGATGGCTTCTTCGTCATGTTCCACGACAATCACGGTGTTGCCCTGATCGCGCAGATTCTTGAGCGTGCCCAGCAGCCGATCATTATCACGCTGATGCAGTCCAATAGAAGGCTCGTCCAGCACGTACAGAACCCCGGTCAGACCCGAGCCAATCTGGCTGGCCAAACGGATACGCTGGCTTTCACCTCCGGACAGGGTGCCACTTGAACGGGATAGCGTAAGGTATTCCAAACCAACGTTATTCAGGAATCCCAGCCGCTCACGAATTTCCTTCAAAATGGCACGGGCGATCTCGTTCTTCTGAATGCTCAGATGGTTCGGCGCGTCTTCGATCCAGGCCAGAGCCTCGCGGATCGACATCTGAACCACCTGCCCGACATGCAGGCCGGCGATCTTAACGGCCAGAGCTTCGGGCCGCAGGCGGTAACCATCGCAGGCCCCACATGGTCGATTGTTCTGGTACCGTTCGAATTCTTCCCGGATCCAGGCGCTGTCGGTCTCGCGATAGCGCCGCTCCATATTGGGAATCACGCCCTCAAAGCTGCGGGTGACCTGATAGACCCGCCCGCCCTCGTCGTAACGGAACTGGATCTCTTCATCACCCGACCCACGCAGGAACACTTGCTGCACCTTGGCTGGCAGATCTTTCCAGGGCGTATTCTTGTCAAACTCGTAATGGCGCGCGATGGCCTCGATGGTTTGCAGAAAATACGGAGACTTGCCTTTGCGCCACGGGGCCAAAGCCCCGTCATAGAGCTTCAGCGTCTGGTCCGGCACTACTAGCCGCTCGTCAAAGAACAGCTCGACACCCAGACCATCGCAGTCCGGACAAGCCCCGAAGGGCGCGTTGAACGAAAACAGACGGGGCTCGATCTCGGGGATGGTGAAACCACTGACCGGGCAGGCAAAATTCTCACTGAACGTGATCCGCTCCGATTTGCCCTCGCGCGGTGCGGTCTCCAGAACCGCGATGCCGTCTGCCAGATCCAGAGCCGTGCGCAGGCTGTCGGCCAGCCGCGTCTCCATTCCTTCGCGCACAACCAGACGGTCGACCACGACGTCGATATCGTGGCGGAATTTCTTGTCCAGCGTGGGTGGCTCATCAAGCTCATAGAACTCGCCATCCACTTTCACCCGCTGAAAGCCCTGTTTTCGCAGTTCGAGAAATTCTTTTTTGTATTCCCCCTTCCGGTCCCGCACGATGGGCGCCAGAAGGTAACCTCGCGTGCCCTCCTCCATCGTCATGATCCGGTCGACCATGTCCTGCACTTGCTGCGCCTCAATCGGCTGACCAGTGGCAGGGCTGTAGGGTGTCCCTGCGCGGGCAAACAAAAGGCGCAGATAGTCATAGATCTCGGTGACCGTACCGACCGTTGAGCGCGGGTTCTTCGACGTGGTTTTCTGTTCGATGGAAATTGCCGGGGACAGGCCGCTGATGTGATCCACATCGGGCTTCTCCATCATATCGAGGAACTGGCGCGCATAGGCCGACAGGCTTTCGACATATCGGCGCTGGCCTTCGGCATAGATCGTATCGAACGCCAACGAGGACTTGCCCGAGCCCGACAGTCCGGTGATTACCACCAGTTGATCCCGTGGGATATCGACGTCGATGCCCTTGAGGTTATGCTCGCGCGCACCGCGCACCTCGATATTCTTCAGCTCAGCCATTTTGGCCCCCAAAACACAAGTGTCCTAGAAATAGGCGAGCGGCACTGAGTCTCCAACAAAAAAGTTAGAACAAAATGTGAACGACCAGAATATTGCCGACATCTCCTGACATCGTAACCCAGATCCAATACGCGCCCCTTGCAAGGGGTGAGATTTATAGGCATCAGGAGGAAAATGGCGCGGTTGACGGGGCTCGAACCCGCGACCCCCGGCGTGACAGGCCGGTACTCTAACCAACTGAGCTACAACCGCGCATCTATTTTGTGGCCTTTACCCTGGACCAAGGATGGCAGCGATGGCGCGGTTGACGGGGCTCGAACCCGCGACCCCCGGCGTGACAGGCCGGTACTCTAACCAACTGAGCTACAACCGCCCGCTGCCCGTTCGTTGCTGAACGTTGGGGTGTATTATGGCCACGCCCCGACATCGTCAAGCGGCGTTTTGAAGTTTTTTTCCAGATCGTAAAAAATGTTCGCTTCAACAGGGACCCATCCCCTGCCAGGCTTCCCATTCATGCACTGGCCGCGTATCCGGATTTGCCCTGTCTGGCAGAGGGAATCACGCCCTCAAAACACCCTGACAAAACTCTACGGATTCGCCGCTGACCGATTCCGCAAAAGACACGCATAAGATGTAGGTTTTCGTAAAATTTGTACATAAAGATTAATAGAACCATTCCCGGTCGCAACGTCATCCTGAGCACCCAACCCGGTCGTCATTTTTAGGCCACATTGCGTGTGCAAGAGGCGACATAAAGTACCAAAACTTAATAAGTTTTGACTATCGGCTTGCACCCGCAAGTTTCGAAGTGAAAGTACACAAGAAAAAACAGGCCCTGACTTTAAGGGGTCAAATGGAAGGCTAATGCAATCTATGGCATCGCTTCGTGACTGCCCTCTGGTTGTGTTGTGAAAGATGAAAGTAGGAAAATGGCTTTTGCAGCGGTATATCCCGAAGGAATTCAGACAGGTAAACCCTACGTCGACGGCTTGTTGTGGGGGGCAGGTTGGACTTCATCGTATGGCCCGGTAGAAATCACATATCGGTTTGACGACGGATCTTTAGGACAAGCCCCTATTCCAACTCAGATGAAAACTGCAATTCAAAGAGCATTCGACGTTATCGAGTCCATTATTCCTATCACATTCGTACAGTCATCGTGGTCGGGAGTAAACCTGGTCTATGCAGTGGCCACACAAGAAACACTTGGTGGTCCTGGGTATGTTGGTTTTCATCAGGTTCCTGGTGATAAGCCCCTATTACAGAAAAATGGAATTCCCTCACTTTTTGGAGTGCTTGCCTATGATTCGGTAATCTTTGACAATCAAGGACTGCAAGATGGCGGCGCGGGTTTCTCAACAATCCTACATGAAATTCTGCACGGACTTGGCTTGGCCCACCCGCACGACGGCGGCGGCACTTCGACGATCTTCGATGGCGTATCCGAACCGTTCGGCGATTTCGGAACGGATGGTCAAAACCAGGGCGTCTATACGATCATGTCCTACAATTCAGGACGTGCATCTAAGGTCCCTGTGACAAGCTACACCTATGGTGACTCGGCAACCCCGATGGCGTTGGACATTGCGGCTCTCCAAGCCATTTACGGGACGGCTGAAAATGCAACTGGTAACGACATCTACCAAATCAAGGGCGTAAACGGCGCGGGGACGTTTTGGAAGGCCATTTGGGACACCGGTGGGAACGATGCGATCTCTGCCGTTGGCGTGTGGCGCGACGTGTATATCAACCTCAACGACGCCGATCTTGAGGGCCACAATGCAGGTGGAGAGATCTCGTCCGCCTCTGGCATTGCAGGCGGGTTCACCATCGCCAACACAGTTGTTATCGAAAACGCGTTTGGCGGGTATGGCAATGACTGGTTGGTTGGCAACGAACACAACAACTACCTGAACGGTGCCTATGGCAACGACACCCTTGCCGGGGGTGCTGGTAACGACAGGATTTTCGGCGGCGACGGCAATGACTCGATTACCGGCGGCAAAGGCAACGACACCCTGTCGGGTGACAATGGCAACGACACCTTTGTGAATAAAGACGGGGACGGCGACGACACGATCAACGGCGGTCAGGGCGATAACTGGTTGCGATATACAGGCACCAATGGTGTAACTGTGAACCTGTCCAACACCGGCGCGCAGAATACCGGCTATGGCACCGACACCATCCAGAACATCGGGCATGTTATGGGTACGGCGCAGGACGACGTCATCACCGGGGACGAACTGATCAACTATCTGGTGGGCAATGCTGGCAACGACCTTCTGGACGGCGGCATTAAAGACGACGTCCTGAGAGGCGGTGCCGGCAACGATACCGTGCTCGGCAGCCGAGGCTGGGATACGCTTTACGGCGGCAAAGGCACAGACACTCTGGTCGGCGGTGTCGGGAGGGACGACATGACCGGTGGCGCCGGCAATGACACTTTCGTCTTCAACTCGATCGACGAAGGCTCCGCCATTCGTCAGACCGCCGATCTGATCCGCGACTTTACGCGCGGACAGGACAAGATCGACCTGAGCACTATTGATGCCAGTACGGTTCTGGCCGGCAACGACAGTTTTGTCTTCAACGGGGAAACCCCGGCAACGAATTCCGATCAGGGCGAGGTTTATTTCGTACACAGTGACTACGAAGGCACCCTGTATGACAGAACCTTCGTCTATGTGGACACTGACGGTGACGAAGAACCCGAAATGATGTTCAAACTTGTCGGTTTGCACGATCTGACCGCAAACGACTTCATCCTTTAAGGTCCTGCTTTCTTAGCAACAGGCAGCGGGTATCTGCTGCCTGTTTTTTTTGTGCTTACATTACAAAAATTGCGCATCGGGCGCTCTTGCAAGCCGCCAGAACTCTCTGTATCACGCGTCCTCACGGGTGATTAGCTCAGTGGTAGAGCGCTTCGTTCACATCGAAGATGTCAGGAGTTCAAATCTCTTATCACCCACCATTCCCCTTTTTGTCTGCCTGCATTGGTTTTGCCCTTCCCTGACAAGTGCTTGCCAGAAATCGCCACAACTGCGTATCCTGTTTTGAACGGCCGCATCTTTATGCGGCGATGATGGATGGGGCACGGTCGTGGCCAGACTGAAACGGGATATCGGGCTGCTCGGCCTGACCTTCATCTCGGTCGGTGGCATCATTGGGTCCGGCTGGTTGTTTGGCCCCCTACTCGCGGTGCAACATGCCGGTCCGGCTGCCGTAATCTCGTGGGTCATCGGCGCCGCGGCCATGTTCGTTTTGGCGATCACATTTGCCGAGATCTCAGCCATGCTGCCAATCCCCGGAGGCATTGCGCGGGTGCCGCAGTTTTCGCATGGCAATATCGTCTCGATGGCGATGGGTTGGACGGCCTGGATTGGCTACAACACAACCGCCCCGATCGAGGTTGAGGCCATGCTGAAATACCTCGCCCCCTATGCTCCGTGGTTACACACGGCCGAAACCGGAAACCTGACCGGAGCGGGCATCACCGTCGCCCTGTTCTTCATGTTGCTTTTCGTCTCGGTCAACGCGTTGGGCGTCAAGTTCTTTACTCAGGTAAACGCAACCCTGACATGGGCAAAAATCGCAATCCCGGTCATTTTGTCCGCCCTGCTAATCTACAACCGCTTCGACGCGCAGAATTTCACGCAGCCACACGGATTCGCGCCCTACGGTTTGCAAGGCATCATGGCTGCGGTCTCGACAGGTGGGGTCATTTTCTCCTTTATCGGGTTTCGCCATGTGGTCGATATGGCCGGTGAGGTTCGAAACCCAAAATTCGCCATCCCCACAGCGCTGGTCCTGTCCATTGTGCTGTGCGCGGCCATTTACCTGGGCCTGCAAGTCGCCTTTGTCGGGGCACTGGATTCCAACATGCTTAAAAACGGTTGGGCCAACCTGAGTTTCGGCGGCCAAGGCCCGCTGGACGGCGTCATAATCTCGGTCGGTTTTGTTTGGTTCCTGAGCGTTCTGAACATCGGGTCAGTGATCGGGCCATTCGGAAACGGGTTGGTTGCAACGGGATCGAACGCCCGGATCGCCATGGCCCTCTCGAAAAACGGATTTCTGCCGAAACGGCTGATGGTTCTTTCCTCATTCGGTGTTCCGTTATGGGCGCTGGCGCTGAACTTCCTGATCGGAGTGCTGTTTTTGTTGACTGTGCCGTTCACCACCGTCATCGCGCTCAACGGTGCCGCAATCGTGCTGTCCTTTGCGGTTGGCCCGATTGCGGTCGTCTGCCTGCGCCATCTGATGCCGGATCACCCCCGGTCCATCCGTATCCCGGCGGTAAGACTGGTCGCGGTGTTAGCCTTCGCCATCGCAACCCTTGTCGTTTACTGGAGTGGCTGGGACACGGTCTGGCGACTGGGCATCGCGCTGGCCATCGGAGTGATTCTGCTGTTGGTACGGTTTCACAACCGGCTGGACGAAATGGACGTGACCGAAGCACTGTGGCTGTTGCCGTACCTTATTGGAATCGGGTTGATTTCCTATCTCGGTCAATTTGGGGACGGCGCGCTGAAACAAATTCCGTTCGGATGGGACATTGTGCTATGCGTGTTGTTTTCCGCAGTGATTTTTGGCCTGGCGGTGCGCTCTGCCTTGCCTGCGGAAAAATTTCGGGAATACATCGCCGAGGAAGAGATTCTGGACCCGAAAAAACCCATCATCGGGTTGTAAAAAAGGCGGGGTCTCCCCCGCCTTTGATTTGTTTAATGTGCTGTTGCCGATCGCCCCGCATCTTCGGTCGCTTTGGCGGCAGCTGCCGCGGCCTCTTCCGCGGCCTCATCCCATTCAACCGGTTCCGGTTCGCGGATTAGCGCGTGTTTCAGCACTTCCGAGACATGCGTGACAGGGATGATCTTCAACCCTTCTTTCACATTGTCCGGAATCTCGGCCAGATCCTTTTCGTTTTCTTCCGGGATCAGGACGGTCTTGATGCCACCGCGAAGGGCCGCCAGCAGTTTTTCCTTCAAACCGCCGATCGGCATGGCGTTGCCGCGCAGCGAAACCTCACCGGTCATCGCGATATCCTTGCGCACCGGGATACCGGTCAGCACGGACACGATCGAGGTCACCATCGCCAGACCGGCGCTCGGGCCATCTTTCGGCGTCGCCCCATCCGGCACGTGGACGTGGATATCCAGCGTGTCGAACTTCGGTGGCTTCACCCCGATTTGAGGCGAAATCGACCGCACATAAGACGAGGCCGCATCGATGGATTCTTTCATCACATCGCCCAGCTTACCCGTGGTCTTCATCCGACCTTTACCGGGAAGTTTCAACGCCTCGATATGCAACAAATCACCGCCAACTGAGGTCCAGGCCAGGCCGGTGACAACACCAACCTGATCGTCCTGCTCGGCGAGACCGTAACGGAACTTGGGCACGCCCAGGAACTCATCCAAATTATCCGGCGTAACGGTAACCGAATCCGCCTCTTTCTTGATGATCTTGGTCAGCGATTTCCGAGCCACCTTGGCGATTTCACGCTCGAGGTTCCGCACACCCGCCTCGCGGGTGTAGGTACGGATCATCTTCTGCAGTGCCTCATCGGTCAGTTCAAATTCCTTGGCTTTCAGACCATGGTTTTTGACCTGCTTGCTGATCAGGTGCTGCTTGGCGATCTCGCTCTTTTCCTCTTCGGTGTAGCCGGCCAGCGGGATGATTTCCATCCGGTCCAACAGAGGCCCAGGCATGTTGTAGCTGTTCGACGTGGTCAGGAACATCACGTTTGACAGGTCGTATTCGACCTCAAGGTAGTGGTCCATGAACGTGTTGTTCTGTTCCGGGTCCAGCACCTCAAGCATGGCCGAAGCCGGGTCGCCACGGAAGTCCTGCCCCATCTTGTCGATTTCATCGAGCAGGATGAGCGGGTTCGTGGTTTTCGCCTTTTTCAACGCCTGAATGATCTTACCGGGCATCGAGCCGATATAGGTCCGACGGTGACCCCTGATCTCGGATTCGTCGCGCACACCACCCAGCGAGATGCGAATGAACTCGCGCCCCGTGGCTTTGGCAACCGACTTACCCAGCGAGGTCTTACCCACGCCCGGAGGGCCAACGAGGCACAAGATCGGGCCTTTCAGTTTTTTTGAACGCTGTTGAACCGCCAGATACTCGACGATTCGTTCCTTTACCTTTTCAAGGCCATAGTGATCAGCATCCAGAATCTCCTGCGCACGGCCCAGATCCTTTTTAACACGGGATTTGGTGCCCCACGGCAGCGAAAGAATCCAGTCCAGATAGTTTCGCACGACGGTCGCCTCGGCAGACATCGGACTCATGTTGCGCAGCTTTTTCAGCTCGCCCTCGACCTTTTCGCGCGCCTCTTTCGACAGCTTGGTCTCGGCTATCTTGGCTTCCAGTTCGGCAACTTCATTGCTGCCGTCCTCGCCATCGCCAAGTTCCTTCTGAATGGCCTTCATCTGCTCATTCAGATAGTATTCGCGCTGGGTTTTCTCCATCTGGGATTTGACGCGGGTCTTGATCTTTTTCTCGACCTGCAGAACCGACATTTCACCCTGCATCAGGCCATAGACCTTCTCAAGCCGCTCGCTGACCGAGAGCGTCTCCAGCAGTTCCTGTTTTTGTTCGACCTCGATGCCCAGATGACCCGACACAAGATCGGCCAGCTTGGCCGGTTCGGCGGTTTCGCCGACGGCGGTCAGCGCCTCCTCGGGGATGTTCTTACGCACTTTGGCATAGCGCTCAAACTCATCTGCGACGGTGCGCAGCAGCGCCTCGGTCGTGGTGACGTCGCCCGGAATTTCGGTCAGATATTCGGCGCGGGCTTCGAAGAAATCTTCGTTTTCGAGAAATTCAGTGATCTGCACGCGTGCCTGCCCTTCGACCAGCACCTTTACGGTGCCATCGGGCAGCTTCAGCAATTGCAGAACATTGGCCAGAACACCAGATCGGTAAATTCCTTCTTCGACCGGGTCGTCATCGCCCGGGTCAATCTGGCTGGACAGCAGAATCTGCTTGTCGTCCTGCATCACTTCTTCCAATGCGCGGACGGATTTTTCCCGACCCACGAACAACGGCACGATCATGTGTGGAAATACCACGATATCGCGCAGCGGAAGTACGGGGTATGAGGAATTCAGAGGCTCTTGCATGCTCAATCCTTATCGTTGGCAAGATGGCTCCGGTCCCTGAATAAGGCAACGCTTGGCCATCTCCTGTCTTGGACGATAAAGGTGGGGCCTCATCGCCCTTTTTCAACCTTACCGTCGTGTATCGCGGTTCAGAATGACCCGAGGTTTTCCGGACTGCAAGGTATCGCGCCGACATATCCACCGTTTTCGCACAATGGCGCTGTCGCGAAATGACTAAAGCGGCTCGATATCGCCTTGTGCACGCTGCGCGTGGAACTCGGCCTGCCATGCCTCGAACTTGCCCACTGCAATCGCGTCGCGCATACCCTGCATGATTTCCTGGAAGTAGTGCAGGTTGTGCCAGGTTAGCAGCATGCCCGAGATCATCTCGTTCGAACGGAACACATGGTGCAGATACGCGCGGGAGTAGTTCGAACAGGCCGGACAAGTGCAATGCTCGTCTAAAGGGCGCGGATCGTCAGCGTGGCGGGCGTTTTTGATGTTCACGACACCGTGGCGAGTAAACACCTGACCTGTGCGGCCCGAGCGTGAGGGCAGAACGCAATCCATCATGTCGATGCCGCGCGCGACTGCACCGACGATGTCGTCGGGTTTGCCAACCCCCATCAGATACCGAGGTCTATCTGTCGGCAGGAAATCAGGGGCGTAATCGAGACAATCGAACATGGCCTGCTGCCCCTCGCCCACGGCCAGACCACCGACCGCATAGCCTTCAAAACCGATCTGCTTGAGCGCCGCGGCGCTTTCCTCTCGCAGATCCTGTTCCAGCCCGCCCTGCATGATGCCGAACAGTGCGTGGCCGGGGCGATCGCCGAACGCCTCACGCGAGCGATCAGCCCACCGCATCGACAAGCGCATCGACTCGGCAATGCGATCCCGGTCGGCAGGCAGGGCCGGGCATTCGTCAAAACACATGACAATGTCGGAGCCCAGAAGGCGCTGGATCTCCATCGACCTTTCCGGCGTCAGCTCGTGCTTTGAGCCGTCGACATGGGACTTAAACGTCACACCCTTTTCGGTCAGCTTTCGCAACCCGGCCAGCGACATGACCTGAAACCCGCCCGAGTCGGTCAGGATCGGGCACTCCCAATTCATGAACTTATGTAACCCGCCCAACCGGTCAATGCGTTCGGCCGTGGGACGCAACATCAGGTGATAGGTATTGCCCAGCAGGATATCCGCCCCTGTCGCACGCACGCTTTCGGGCATCATCGCCTTGACCGTCGCCGCAGTACCCACGGGCATGAAAGCGGGCGTTCGCACATCGCCGCGCGGCGTGTTGATAACACCGGTTCGGGCCTTGCCGTCAGTAGCTTTCAGATCAAAAGAAAAACGCTCGGTCATGGGGTTGCCTCGGGGTCGCTGAACCGGGTGGGATGTGCCCGATCTGCCCAGCCATTGCAACCCGTCAGGGCAGTGACGCGACGCGCTCGGTAAACAGATGGACGACCCCTGCCCCGTCCACATCCCGGCACACGCGGACCGCAGGGCGCGACGGATCGGGGCGCGTGGCGCCGATCTCTGGCCCTTCGGTTACCACGTTCAGACCGGTTTCGACCATTTCGAACATCGGTTCATGCGTGCAGGCGATCACCGCAGTTGAGTCGTGCAGGCCGCACCCTTCCAACCCGCCAACCTCTTTGTAGAACTTTAGATAGAACCGAGAGATATCCCGCAGAAACCCACCCATATCAGGCGATTGTCCGGCTAGCGCCTCGAAATCGGCGGTTTCATAGAGAGTTTTCAACGTCACATCCAACCCTACCAGCACGGTTTCCGGTGGCGTGGCAAAGACGATATCCGCGGCACGGGCGTCGTGATAGATGTTGGCCTCGGCATGGGCGTTCACATTGCCGGGGCAATAAACCGCCCCACCCATGACGACCAAGCGCCGGATATTGTGGGTAAACCCAGGGTCCAGCTGCATAGCCAGGGCGATATTGGTCAAAGGGCCAACCGCACAGACGACCAGTTCTCCCTTATGGCTACGCGCTGTATCGACCAAAAACTCGGCCGCCGACATGCCGTGGTTTGCACCGATGTCAGGGATTTCAGTAATATCTCCAAAGCCTTCCGGGCCATGCACGTGCTCGGACGGAGCGTGACGGCTTTGACCCAACGCGAATGCAGCACCCTCGGCCACTGGCGCGTCCAACCCCAGTTTATGCAGCAAAAAACGCGCGTTGCGGCTGGATTGATGTACATGCGTATTGCCGAAAACTGTGGTCAGCCCAATAAGGTCAATTTCGGGCGCGGCGGCGGCATAGGCAATCGCCATGGCATCGTCGATGCCGGGGTCTGTATCGATGATCAGTTTCATCCCTGCCCGATAACGCAAACACGGTGGGATGCAAAGCGGTCACAATCCGCATTTTCCACTGCTCATCTACGATTTCAGAGATTTGCATCCACGCCAGATCACCCCATACCAGAATTGAAAACGGGCGACTCAATCCCCATATGTATACTATAGTACACAATAAAAGAGGACAGATATGATAGGCATGAACGAAGAACAGATCATTGGATTGCTGACATCAAACATCATTTATGTGTTGGCGGCGGTGTTGATCGTCGTTGTCATTTTCAAGGGCATCAAGATCGTACCGCAATCCGAAAAATACGTGGTCGAGCGGTTCGGGCGTCTGCACTCGGTGCTTGGCCCGGGTATCAACTTTATCGTGCCTTTTCTTGACGTTGCCCGCCACAAGATATCCATTCTTGAACGCCAGCTGCCTAACGCAACGCAGGACGCGATTACCAAGGACAACGTTCTGGTACAGATTGACACCTCGGTGTTTTATCGCATTCTCGAACCGGAAAAGACGGTGTACCGTATTCGTGACGTTGACGGAGCGATTGCAACAACCGTTGCCGGTATCGTCCGGGCTGAAATTGGTAAGATGGATCTGGATGAAGTCCAGTCGAACCGCGCTCAGTTGATTGAACGCATCCAGGAAAGCGTAGAAACCGCCGTTGATGACTGGGGGATCGAAGTGACTCGTGCCGAGATTCTGGACGTGAACCTGGATCAGGCCACCCGCGACGCGATGCTGCAGCAGTTGAACGCCGAGCGCGCGCGTCGCGCACAGGTGACCGAAGCCGAGGGCCAGAAACGTGCGGTTGAGTTGAGCGCCGATGCGGAACTTTATGCGGCCGAACAGACCGCTAAGGCCCGCCGAATTCAGGCCGAAGCAGAAGCCTATGCTACCGGCGTGGTTGCCAAGGCCATTCAGGACAACGGTATCGAGGCCGCACAGTATCAGGTTGCCCTGAAACAGGTCGAGGCATTGAATGCATTGGGCAATGGCACCGGTTCTCAAACCGTCGTTGTGCCCGCCAACGCGCTCGAGGCCTTTGGCGATGCCTTCAAGATGCTGAGAGGAGGTAAGTAATGGCCGATCCCTTCTGGCTGACCTGGTGGATCTGGCTGGCCGCGGCGCTAGCACTTGGAATCCTTGAGATCGTGTTGCCCGGATTTATCTTTCTGGGCTTTGCGATCGGGGCAGCCATCACCGGGTTGTTTCTTGTCATCCCCGGAATGACGCCCTCGCTGCCGGTTTTGCTGCTGATCTTTGCGGCATTATCCCTGATCGCATGGCTGGTTTTGCGGCGAGTTTATTCCCTGCCCCATGGTCAGGTGAAAACCTTCCGGCACGACATCAACGACTAAGACCTGCGGGCGCCCCTTAGGGGGCGTCATTGCGCCACTGGACGCTGCCACAGGCTTTCCCTATATAATTGCTCAGGAACTAGACCCGAGGCACGAATGACTCATCCGAGTGAACATCTGGAAGGCACACCACTGATTGCGCCTTCGTCCATTGAGCATCCCCTTTACGACGCAGTGGTAGAAGCCTGCCGTACGGTCTTTGATCCGGAAATCCCGGTGAATATCTACGATCTGGGTTTGATCTACACGATTGACATCACGCAGGAAAACGCGGTGAAAGTCATCATGACGCTGACCGCGCCCGGTTGTCCGGTCGCCGGCGAAATGCCCGGCTGGATCGTCGAAGCAATCGAACCCGTCGCGGGTGTCAAAGAGGTTGACGTCGAACTGACATGGGAACCACCCTGGGGCATGGAGATGATGTCGGACGAAGCGCGGCTGGAACTTGGCTTTATGTAAGCCAGGCAAAATAATCCTTTGTCGCAAAAGATTTATTTTTCTGTCACCGACTTGTCGAAATACCGTTACATGGTCCGCGAATAGTCCCGGCGTGCTGGTACATGCATCCCAATAAGTACACAGTACAGGCCGGAAGGAATTACACGTCCCCCGTAGTCCCGGCCGGACGGCCTGAATAAGAGACCGCTCTTGCCCGAGAGCGGTCTTTTCTTATTTTAACCAAAAGGTTACTGAACACCGCACTTGGACTTGATCTCGGCGGCTCTTTCATCCAACGCTTTAACATAGTCGCCTGACAGCATGGACAATCTCTTGTTTTCGGTGCCGGTCGCCAATCCCAAAAGCGCGCCTGCAGGTGTAAGTGCGACCACGCTTTCGACCTGCTGATCCTGCGCGTGCTTCTTCTCTGCCGCAATCGCGCGCAAATCGCCTTCGGCAGTTGTGCAATTGACTGGATGTACTTTTTGCGCGGTTTCGGCCGACGCCATACCGGCGGTCACCACAAGAATTGACGCCAATGCCATGTTTTTGCCAAAAACTTTATTGTCAGCCATCTCATCTCACCTTGTCTGAAAACCCTTGGGCTCAGCTAAAGTCACCTGATTTCAAAAGGCAAGCATCATTCCTGGGATGGCAGAAAAGTTAGGTAAGCAGCGCTGCTATGTCTTGAGCCGTTGCCCTGTCAGCACTAAATTGAAGGCTACGTGCGACAACGGAGATCACAATGTTCGGCATTCCCGGCAAACAGGCCGTGACCATGACGCCCAAAGCGGCAGAGCAGATTGTCCGCCTGATGAAATCAGGTGGTCACGCCGGCCTGCGCATCGGCGTCAAGAAAGGCGGCTGTGCCGGCATGGAATACACCATGGACTATGTCGATCAAGCCGCTACGAATGACGAGGTCGTCGAACAGGACGGCGCGCGGATCATGATTGCTCCGATGGCGCAGATGTTCCTGTTCGGAACCGAGATCGACTATGAAGTCTCGTTGCTCGAGGCCGGTTTCAAATTCCGCAACCCAAACGTTGTCGACGCTTGCGGTTGCGGCGAGTCGATCAAGTTTGACGAAGGGCTGACGCCCCAATCCTAAGATGCCTGTAGGTGGACGTAGGTCTCATTGAACCGTCGGGTCAGATGCTCGCCGGCGCGAATGATCCGACCTGAGTTCGGTGGTGCCACGTTGGTGTCAAATGACGGGTTGAAAAACAGCGGCACGGACAGGCGCTCGTGCGGGCCACCAACCACACGGTGTAGAGTGGCCTTAACCTGCCCTGCGGTCCAGAACTCCAGCATTTCACCAAAATTGATGATAAAGGTCCCAGGCGCGGCCTCAACCTTTACCCAACTATGATCGGGCATTCGCACCTCAAGCCCCGAGGTCCCGTCAGTGGCCAGCAAAGTCAGGCAGCCGTAATCTGTATGCGCGCCGATGCCAAAGTCGCGATCTCCGGCCCAGTCCGGGCGCTGAGGATAGTAGTTGCCGCGCAGCAACGCCATCGGCGTATCAAACGTGATATCAAAGCTGTTCTCTGCACGCCCCAGCGCCACCGCAATCGCGCGCAGAACCCGCATCGCAACCGCGCAGGCATCCGTGTAATAGGCTTGGATTTTTTCCTTGAACGCGGGCTGGTTATCCGGCCACAGATTCGGGGCATAGACGCCAAGCCCTGCATCGGCATAGGGACTGTTCACAGGCAACTCAAAGCCGCAATCGAACACCTCTTTTAAATCGGCGTTCGCCTCCGGGTCGACCTGCTCGGATCGCGACGCGCCCCAGCCCCGGTTGGACCCGGTCAGCGCCATATCGACCCGTTTCTTCTCGGCCTCGGGCAGATGAAAGAACCCACGATACGCGCCCAGAACCTGGCGCACGCGGTCAGCGTTCAGCCCGGTGTTCGAAACGGTCAGAAAACCTACTTCACCCATCGCGCGCAGCAGCTTGCCAAGTTCGACCGGATCGCGTTGGTCCAGTTTTGTCAGATCAAGGTTTTCGATCATACGCCCGTTCCTTTCTGCGCCCGGACACTGCCGTTTTGCGGTCTGCTCTGCAACCGGAATTGTCAGTCTGGACTGGCGGTGCTATCCGGTTCAAAGAACAACTATACTTCAGGGAGAATGGGACATGCGGCGTAAGCTGGCGGCTGGCAATTGGAAAATGAACGGAACCACGGCAGCCCTGAGCGAGTTGGAGGCTTTGGCCCGTGCATTCCCCTCTACGGCCATAGATGTGCTGATCTGCCCGCCTGCAACCTTGTTGCACCGCGCGGCCGAGACCGTGCGTGGAACGGGGATCACTGTCGGCGGGCAAGATTGCCATGCGGCGACTTCGGGCGCGCATACTGGCGATATCAGCGCAGACATGCTGGTGGACGCCGGTGCAAACGCGGTCATTCTGGGCCATTCCGAGCGCCGCGAGGATCACGACGAGCAGAACGAAGACGTTCGCGCCAAGGCCCGCGCTGCTATAGATGCCGGGCTGAAGGCGATAATCTGCGTCGGCGAAAGCCTGGAACAGCGCGAAGCCGCCAACACACTGGACATCATCGGCGGACAGATGTCGGGCTCGATCCCCGACCAGTCGACCGGCGAGAACCTGATCGTCGCTTATGAACCGATTTGGGCCATTGGAACCGGCAAAGTTCCCACGCTGAACGAAATCGGAGAGGTTCACGACTTTATCCGCACCCGTCTGGAACGGCGTTTCGGTGAAGGCGTCGGTCGCTCGGTGCGGCTACTTTACGGGGGTTCGGTCAAACCGTCCAACGCGACCGAAATCTTTGGTGTATCAAACGTGGACGGTGCACTGGTTGGCGGCGCTAGCCTGAAGGCTGCAGACTTCTCTGCAATTGTCGAGGCATTGGAGCAAGCCTGAGCGCTTCTCGTCTGATTTTATTCGGCGGGAAAAGAACTTGTTGAATTCGCTCGCCTCATCGTCAAACTCTCGCGCGAGGTAAATTACCCGGACCAGAATCAAACTCAATCTGTAGCAGTCGTGTGTCCCGGCACACCAACCAGACACCACACACTTTCGCCGATTTAAGGAACGTTATGAAAAGTAGTCAGCGTCACCCGAGCAAGATTTCGCTTCTTCAACAGCTTCGCGATGCCGAATTTCCCATCGAATGCGTGCTGGATGTTGGCATCCACTTTGGCACACATGAATTGATGGCCGCATTTCCAGAAAAGAAGCACTATCTGTTTGAGCCCATCGAAGAGCATTTCGAATCCATCGAAAAAGTCTACAGCGACGCAAACATAGATTACGAGCTCAACAAAGTCGCGGTTTCCAATTCTGACGGGACTGCGCAACTGACGGTCTCCACCGTCATGCAAGGACAAGACGTCACACATGCAAGGTTCGCGCACGGCGAAGCACCGACCGAAACGCTACGCACAGTGCCGACGCTGAAGCTTGATACCTTTGTCCTCGAACAGGCCCCGGCTGCCCCTTTCCTGTTGAAAATCGATGTCGACGGGGCCGAAGAAATGATTCTGGAAGGTGCGCAAGAAGCATTAGAGCACTGCTCGGTCCTGATCCTTGAATCTCCGCGAGAAAGAATATTCGAGCGAATGCAGCTGGCGATGGCCGCCGGTTTTGAGCTCTTGGAGATAATCGACCTGTGCTATTACAGCGGTTACCTCTTTCAAGTGGACCTTGTGTTCATCAACCCAAAATACGCGCCTGCCGACTATGTGGATGTCCTTAAAGGTGGATTTTCCATCGACAAATGGCACAACTACCAACCGACAACCAAAGAACCGTCCCCCCCGGAACGCATTGAGCCGTCTGAAACGACGCGAACAGACAGTGCCAAATCCAGGAAAAAACGAGGTTTTTCCCGCTTGTTCAGAAAACGCAAATAACACCCTTGTTGACTGAAGGTCCGGGTCTGTACTGATTTGGCTCAGACCCGCCTTCGGTATCATTGGCAGCCAATAGCCCGAACGGGCAGCAGGAATGTCTGATACAACCTGCCCGATCACGCGATCTTCATGACGATCAGGCCGGACACGATCAGGATCGCGGCACCGATACGCAATGGGGTCAGAGCCTCCCCCAGGAACATCGCGCCAACCAGAAACGCACCCACCGCGCCGATACCGGTCCAGATGACGTATGCCGTTCCAAGCGGCAACGTACG
The DNA here is from genome assembly GCF_056538605.1 of Ruegeria sp. BF7. Taxonomy (NCBI): domain Bacteria; kingdom Pseudomonadati; phylum Pseudomonadota; class Alphaproteobacteria; order Rhodobacterales; family Roseobacteraceae; genus Ruegeria; species Ruegeria sp. BF7. The sequence goes on from NZ_JBQFTM010000001.1 coordinate 731,547, forward strand.
CATCGCAAGCGCCAGCAACCCGAAAGAGCCGATCATGGACACACCCATGATGGCAGTTGGCCACAACCGGGTGAAACCGGCCGATTGTTTCATGGCAACCGCCCACACAATTTCAAGCAGGCCAGCAAATAACAGGAAAATCCAAGACATCAGGACACCTCAATCCTGTTCGGGTCGTCCCGAATGATCACCCATTGTGGGGAGGTCGTCCTCTGACCCAGAGATAAGAACTCGCACACGGCGTTCAAGGGTCTAAGCGCTTTTGACTGAAAACAGTCACATACCTAAAATGTCCCGGGTACTAGCACCCCTGTGGCCGCCGCCGTGCGTTCGAAGCCGTTGGCAGGGTTCAGCACTAATTGCAGAAATATGACACCTGAACGAATTAAGCCGGGCCCTTGCACGGACCCGGCTCAATCTTGGTTTGTCGAAACCCGTTAGTTGGTCACGATTTCCGGCCCCATGAATGTGTTGGGCAGGAAGGTCGAAATCCACGGGATATACGTCACCATGATCAAGAAGACGAACAGCACGGCCAGGAACGGCAGCGCCGCCTTCACCACCTTCATCATCGGCATTCCCGCCACGCCCGACGTCACGAACAGGTTCAGTCCGACCGGAGGTGTGATCATCCCGATCTCCATGTTCACCACCATGATGATACCCAGATGGATCGGGTCGATACCCAACTCGATCGCAATCGGGAACACCAGGGGGGCCACGATCACCAGCAGGCCTGACGGTTCCATGAACTGGCCACCGATCAACAGGATCACGTTGACCACGATCAGGAAAGTCACAGGACCCAAACCCGCAGACAGCATCGCGTTGGCGATGTGCTGCGGTACCTGCTCGTCCGTCAGCACGTGCTTGAGGATCAGCGCGTTGGCGATCACGAACAGCAGCGTGACGGTCAGCTTGCCGGCTTCGAACAGCGTGTGTTTTGTGTCCGGGTGAATGAATGCAGTAATCAGCGCATAGGGTTTCTTAAGCAGCGGAACGTTTTCCGTTCCCTCTTCCGTACTAAGCGGTCCCATGTCCTTGTAGACAAAGCTTGCAATCAGGAAGGCATAGACCGCCGCAACCGCAGCAGCTTCAGTCGGTGTGAAGATACCACCGTAGATACCGCCCAGAATGATAACGATCAGGAACAGGCCCCAACCGGCTTCACGTGCCGAGGTTATGACCTCGCCCCAGCCCTTCCATTCGCCTTTTGGCAGGTTCTTGACCTTGGCCATGACATAGATGGTGATCATCAGCATCAGACCGGCCATCAGGCCCGGAATGACGCCCGCCAGGAACATGCGCCCGACCGAGACCTCAACGGCTGCCGCATAGACAACCATCACAATCGACGGCGGAATCAGAATGCCCAGCGTACCGGCGTTACAGATCACGCCAGCAGCGAATTCCTTGGAATAGCCAACCTGCCGCATACCGGCGATGACAATTGAACCGATGGCGACCACAGTCGCCGGGGACGACCCCGACAGTGCCGCGAACAGCATACAGGCAAACACGCCCGCAATCGCCAGACCACCGGGCAGATGCCCAACACAGGCAATCGAGAACCGGATGATCCGCCGCGCCACACCGCCCGTCGTCATGAAGGACGAGGCCAGAATGAAGAACGGGATCGCCAACAAGGTAAAGTGCCCTTCGAACGCTTCAAACAGCGTACCCGCGACAGATGCCAGCGAACTATCGGAATAGATCAGCAGGAACAGCGTCGAACTGAGGCCCAGAGCCACCGCAATCGGAACGCCGATCAGCAGCAGGCCAATGACCATCGAGAAAAGAAGTACTACGTCCATCAGTCATGCTCTCCTTGCTGAGCCCGGACCTCTTCGATCTCGTCCTCGACTTCGTGGCTGGCGACGATACGGTCGGTCTCACCGCGCCAGATCTGTACAGCGACCTGCGCGAAACGGATCACCAACAGCAGCATCGACAGCGGCAGAATGAAATAGGGAACAACCTTGGGCAGCTTCTCGTAGGACTCGCCGTAGTTGATCATTTCTTCCAGAAACCGCAGCGGGGCGACCATGGGGATGTCGTCAACTTCGTAGAAACTCTGGCTTCGTGCATCAAAATTAAACCCGGTCGGGAACCAGCGGCCCGAAGTGGGCGGCAGATCGGCAAACACGGCCCAATAGTCATACGCACCTTTGAGCATCAGCAGCGAAAACACCAGACAGCAGCCAACAGCTATCAGCGCCAAAATCCGGCGCGGTGCCGGGGCCAGCATGTTTAGTATGGCATCGACGCCCAGATGCGCGTGTTTCTTCACCGCATAAGACGCGCCCAGCAAAACCAGCCAGCCAAAGGTAAACACTGTCAGCTCAAGCGCCCACAGAATGTTGGAGTTAAAAACGAACCGCGCGATTACGTTGGCAAATGTCACGGCCGTCATGAGGCCTAGCAGCAACGCAATCAGGGTTTCTTCGATATGGTCGGTCAGCCCGCCTTGGCCGGGTTTCGCACCAGACATCTCATTGTCCCCGCAATTTATGTGATGAGAGTGATTTCAGGCGGGCCTTCCGGGGGCCCGCCCCACCTTCGCTCCGGTGACCATCCGGTCTTCGGACGCGCGGCTTTTTTCAGGATCAGAACCCGGCGTTGATCGCCTGAGCAGCGTCGATCTTGTCCTGACCAACGTCGTCGGCAAACTTGTCCCAAACCGGTTTCATCGCATCGACCCAAGCCTGACGCTGTTCAGGATCCAGTTCGCGAATGATACCGCCAGCATCTGTGATCGAGGCTTTGGCGGCTTCGTTCACAGAAAAGGCTTCCTTGTTCCGGGTCTCAGTGACCTCGGCCAGAATTGTCAGGAACTGTTCGCGCACTTCGGGGTCAAGGCTGTCCAGCCAGTCAACCGAGGTCACGACCAGATAGTCGATGATACCGTGATTGGTCTCGGTAATGCCGTCCTGCACCTCGAAGAACTTCTTGCCGTAGATGTTCGACCAGGTGTTTTCCTGCCCGTCTACAACGCCCTGTTGTAGTGCGCCATAAACTTCCGAGAATGCCATTTTCTGCGGGCTGCCGCCGATGGCTTCCATTTGCGCCACCAGAACATCCGAAGACTGTACGCGGAACTTCAAACCCTCTGCATCGGCAGGATCAACCAACGGTTTATTGGCCGACATCTGCTTCATGCCATTGTGCCAGAAAGCCAGCCCCTGAAGGCCGCGACGCTGCATGCTGTCTTTCATCGCCTGTCCTTCAGCCGAGGCCTGGAACGCATCCACGGCATCGATGTTCTTGAACATGAACGGAAGGTCAAACAGACGGAACTGTTTTGTGAACTTCTCAAACTTGGACAGCGAGGGGGCAGCCAGTTGGACGTCGCCCTGCAGCATTGCTTCCAACACCTTGTCGTCGTTGTAGAGCGTCGAGTTCGGATAGACCTCTACGCACAAGACACCGTTCATCTCTTCGTTGACACGCGCTTCCAGCAGCGATGCCGCGATACCTTTGGGGTGCTTGTCACTGTTTGTTACGTGCGCAAACTTTGCGACGATCTCACCGTCATCGCAGGCGGCCATACCGGCGGTCGCAGTTACGGTGAGCGCGACTGCGGTTGCAGCCGTTGTCAGGAATTTCATCTGTTTTTCCTCCCAGACTTCCTCAATTTTCCAAAGGGCGCCGAAACAGCGCCTCGTGCCGGGAAGTGAACCGAATCAGTGGATGCGGCTCAACGATTTATTACAACTCTCGCTGTGTTCTGTTTTTTCCTTTTGTAACAATCGCATAAAAGCCGTCTCGCATCGTCACGTTTTCGGCACCATGACTCGGTGTGCGAATTTTCGCACATGCAAGAAGCTCGCTGTGCGGATTTCCGCACGCCTCCCGAATCGAGTCACAGAATCACGCGCCTGCTACATTGCGTCAGCTGCAGCCCACGCCTGTGGCCTTCCTTTTCGGACACTACTAACCGCATGAAAATGCGATCAAAGTGGCTGAAGCCCTTCGATCATCTGCGGTAGTCTTCAGGTCGAATCTGATACCGGGCCAGCTTGTCATAGAAAGTTTTGCGCGGAAGCTTCAGCGCCTTGGCGGCGTCCGAGGCCTTACCGTTATACCGCCCCAGTGCAGCAATCAGCAAAGACCGTTCCACCCGTGCCATCTGCTCGCTCAACCCAAGATCGGCGGCCTGCGCAACCTCTTCCGGCATCCCAAGTACAAACCGCATGGCCGCGGACATCAGCGACCGGGCGTTCCCGGGCCAATCGCTGGTCATCAACAACGCCAGATGCTCGGACGAAATCTCGGGTTCCGCGATGCCTGCCTGTTCGGCTGCCTGCTCTACATAGTGTCGAAAGATCACCGGAATGTCTTCGGGTCGCTCAGCCAAAGACGGGATACGCACCCGCATCACGTCCAACCGATAGAACAAGTCCGCATGAAACCGCCCCTCTGCCGACAAGGCGGCCAGATCAGCCGTTGTGCCGGCCAGTATCCGCGCGCCAATACCTTGCTCGACCGCCTCCAGCGCGGCGTATTGAGTGGCTTCGGGCATCGCCGAGATCTCGTCCAGAAACAGCGACCCTCCGGCCGCATCCTCACAGACCTGAACTAACGCATCGGGGGTCAGACCGGACGACGGCCTTTTTACAAAAGGGCCTTGTCCCTGCGGCGACATCAGATGCACAACTTCGGCCACTTTGGAAATCCCGCTGCCTGCAGGGCCAGTGACCAGAACCTCGGCCCCGGTCGGGGCAACGGCCCGCACCCGCTCTCTCAATGCTTCGGCCTGAGCGGACAATCCGAACAACAGGCGCGCGGCGGGGTCGCCGCGTTCCAATTCGTGTTTCAGCGTGCGCTGTTCCAGTACCAGCTTACGCGCATCAAAAGCCCTGTTCAAAACCTCCAACAGGTCGGCTGCGGCACATGGCTTTTCGAGAAAATCGAAAGCACCCTGCCCCATTGCCCGAACCGCCATGGGAATATCTCCTTCTCCGGTCAACAGGATGACGGGCAGTTCAGGGTCAATTTCGCGGGCGTAGGTCAAAAGGTGAAAGCCATCCCGCCCGGGCATACGGATGTCCGACACGATGACACCGGGGAAATCGGCACGGATTTGATCTTTGGCGGCAACGAACGATCCCGCTGTGACCGGCGCGTAGTCGGCCAGTTCCAGCGTCTGCGCCAGTGCCTCACGCACAGCGGCGTCATCGTCAACCAATAAAACCTTGCGGGTCATGCCACCTCATCTTCACGGTAGTATTCAAGTTCAACGGTAAACATTGCACCGGTCGGCGCGTTGGAACCGCGAATATTCCCCCCGAAACTCTGGACCAGACCGTAGGAGATCGAAAGACCAAGCCCCATCCCCTCGGACGATCCTACCGCCTTGGTCGAATAGAAGGGTTCAAACAGTTTCTCGGTGTTTTCGATGCCCGGACCGATATCGCGCACCGTAACGGTCAGCCTTTCACCAGCCTCGATCGCAATGCGGATTAGGCGCTTATCCTGCTGGCTCATTGCGTCTGCAGCGTTGTTGATCAGGTTCACAAAGACCTGAACCAGCCGCACCTCGCCTCCCCACGCATAGACCGGTTTTTTGGGCGGATGCCAGTCCAAGGTCACTCCTTCAGCGCGCAGCCGCGCCTCGGTCAACTCCACAGCCGTTTCGATCACCTGCACCAGATCGACCTTGCCCATCGGCTCACTTTCGTTGCGGGCAAAGGCGCGCAGGTTCTTGATGATCCGTGCCATCCGAGCGGCCATGTCGGAAATGCGAGTCAGGTTTTCAGCGGCCTTTTCTTCACGCCCTCGGGACAGGAACGCCGCCCCGTTGTCGGCAAACTGCCGGATCGCCATCAAGGGCTGATTCAACTCATGACTGATGCCCGCGGACATCTGCCCCAAAGCACTCAGCTTGCCAGCTTGAATAAGCTCCTCCTGCGCATGCTTCAGTGCTGTTTCCGCTTCCTGCCGTTCATGAACCTCGCGGCGCAGGGCCGTGTTTGCGGCGGTCAGGGCGCGGGTACGCTGCGCGACTCGACTTTCCAGAACCGCGTTGGCTTCGGCCAATGTACGCCTGCGCTCGGTTGCGAGAAACAGCAACGCTCCGAACGCCAGACAGATCGCAGCGACGGTTGCGGCCTGCAATCCAGCAAGACGCCGGGCGGGCGCAACATCCACCAACACCTCAGCCGTCATGTCGATAACCGGCAAATCAAGCATCAGGTGCAACGCGCGGCTTGGCAGGTAGCGACCCCAGTTGAGCTTCCACAGTTCATGTGGCCCGACCCGGGTCGAAGAAAAATCGACCTTACCGCCCTCTGGCGGTGTCAACCCCTGTTGCCCATCGGCACGGTGCCAGAACAACAGGTCAGATCTGTTCGAGATAAAGACCACACCGTCCCCATCAATAAAGAACACGGCCTCGGTGCTGCCACGCCAAGTCTGTTCCACATCCTGTACGTCGGCTACGACCATCAGCGCGCCTTCGACCCGGCCTGAGGCATCAAACGCCGGGGCCGCATAGGAGTAGATCCGGTCGCCGCTGATTGGCATCACACCATGTGCGCTGCCCAACGCCCCCTGCAATGCACGCTGAAAAGCGGGGTGCCCGGTCATGTTGTCCTGTTCGACGGGCTGCGCCGAAACCAGAACCTCTCCGGTTCGGTCCAGATACATCATGTTCACAGCCGCAGTCTTGTCCGCCACATCCAACAGTATCTCCCGGGCCGTGCTTTGCTGTTCCAGGGTTTCAAGCTTTCGAAGGGCTGGGTGCTTTGCCATCAGCACAGCCAGTTCCTGATAAACCTGCATCTGCGTGCTCAGCCGGTCAGCGGCCAGTTCAAGATCGGCCTCGGCTTTTTCACTCAGCTGCGACAGCGCCTGCCGATAGCCATAGGACCAGACCCCGGCGGACAACAGCCCGACAGCACACAGAAATCCCAGGATCACCCAAACCCGTTGCATAGTATAGGGTCTTGCATTCAGCGCGCCGCATGGCAAGTCTGCACCGCATGAAGACAGTACTCCAATCCCCGGTAGATCCGGGTTTCGTGCAAAACCCCTACCCCTTTTATGACAAGATACGCGCGTATGGGGACCTTGTTTATTGGGAAGATTACCAAAAAGTCGCGGCTGTCTCACACCGGGCTGTGCAGGCTTTGCTGAAGGATCGCCGTTTCGGCCGCGAGGCCCCTGCCGAGTTGCAGCGCCCCGGCCCCGCCCATCTGGCGCCGTGGCTGAATGTCGAGGCGCATTCGTTGCTGGAAGCTGAACCGCCCCGCCACACACGCCTGCGGGCGCTGGTCATGCGGGCCTTTACATCACGCGCTATCTCTGCGCTTGAGCCGTCCATTTGCGATCTCAGTCACGACCTGATCGACCGCTTTCCGGATACCCCCTTTGACCTGCTGGGTGCATTCTCTACGCAGGTTCCCGTGATCACAATCTGCCGCCTGTTGGGCGTGCCCGAGGAGATGTCCCCCGATCTGTTACGTTGGTCTCATGCCATGGTGGCGATGTATCAGGCCAGCCGCACGCGAGAAACCGAGGACTTCGCCGCAACCGCCGCACAGGATTTCACCGCTTTCCTATGCGACTACGTTGAAAAACGACGCGCTGACCCTCAGGACGACCTGATCACCCGCCTGATTTCCGCTGAAGAGGATGGCGAGAAACTCTCACGCGACGAGCTTGTCGCCACCTGCATTCTGCTGCTGAACGCTGGGCATGAAGCCACTGTTCATTCGCTGGGCAACGGCGTGAAGACGGTTCTGCAATTGGGCCTCGACCCTCGGTCCTGGGAACTGCACGGTCTGGTCGAGGAAATCCTGCGCTTCGACCCTCCGCTGCATATGTTTACCCGCTATGCCTATAAGGAGGTCGAGCTATTCGGCCACAGATTCAAACGCGGCGATGAGGTTGCGCTGTTGCTAGGGGCGGCCAACCGAGACCCTTCGGTCTGGAACGATCCAGACCGCTTTGATCCCGCTCGGCCGATCGTGACCAATACCAGTTTCGGCGGCGGGCTGCATTTCTGTGTCGGTGCCCCGCTGGCACGGCTGGAAATGCGGATTGCCCTGAGGGCGCTGTTCGAACGCCACCCGAACCTGCGCCTTGTAGCGGAACCGGAATACTCGAACACCTACCACTTCCACGGCCTGACCCGGTTGATGGTACAGGTCTGACTTGTTTCAGCTTTCGATCAGCGCGTTCAGCGGCAGCATGGTGGTGGACTTGATCTCTTCCATCGATAGCAGTGCGGTCACGTTGTGCACACGCACTTCGGAAATCAGGGTCTGGTAGAATTCGTCATAGGCCCGCGCATTCTTGACCCGGACCTTGAGGATATAATCAATGTCCCCGGCCAGCCGGTGCGCCTCCTGCACTTCCGGTCGATCCCGCAGGGCTTTGAGGAACTTGCGTTGCCACTCTGCCTCATGTTCCGAGGTGCGGATCAGAACGAAGAATGTCGCCTCGAAACCCAGCGCCTCGGCGTCCAGCAAAACGGTCTGCTGACCGATGACTCCGGCTCCTTTCAGCTTGCGGATTCGATTCCAGACCGGCGTCTTGGAACTGCCGACGCGGGCGGCTATTTCGTCCAGCGATTGGCTGGCATCGCGCTGTAGCTCGACCAGAATTTTCCGATCCGTGTCATCAATCCGCACCGACATTCCAATTTTTCCTTCGTTTCGAAACTCGCGTCCCAGATCAAAGCACTGACGGAACGTTTGTTCTTATTTTAGCGCCCATATGGCGTAATACCGGGAATATTTCCTATATTGCAGGTCAAGTCAAACCAAGCGGAACGTAACATGCAAGCTACGCATTCATATGATGGCACAGGTCACGTCGACTTCGTCGGCGCGGGTCCGGGCGATCCGGAATTGCTGACGCTCAAGGCGCTGAATGCCTTTGAGCGTGCTGATGTTGTTCTGCATGACCGTCTGATCAGCGCCGAGGTTCTGGAACTAGCCGGCAGAACAGCTGAATTGGTTGACGTGGGAAAAGCTGGGTTCGGCCCCTCGTGGAAACAGGAAGACATTGACGTACTGCTGGTCGACTACGCCGTGAAGGGCCACCATGTCGTGCGCCTGAAATCCGGTGACCCCACTGTGTTTGGCCGTCTGGATGAAGAGATCGAAGCGGTCGAGGCTGCTGGCATCTCTTGGCAAATTGTTCCCGGCATCACCGCGGCATCGGCTGCGGTTGCAGGAATTGGTCAAAGCCTGACCCGCCGCGGCCGCAATTCCTCGGTGCGGTTCCTGACCGGCCACGACATGAAAGGCTTTGCCGATCACGACTGGACCGCGCTGGCACGCGCCGGTTCCGTGGCGGCGATCTATATGGGCAAGAAATCCGCCCGTTTCATTCAGGGCCGCCTGATCATGCACGGCGCCGATCGCGAAACGCCGGTGACGCTGGTGGAAAACGCCTCACGCCCTGATCAACGCATTCTGGCCACGACGCTGGACCAGTTGCCCACCGATTTGAACGCCGCCGAAATGGACGGCCCCACCCTGACCTTTTATGGCCTCGCCCCGCGCCAAGCGGCCAAGGCCCTGACCGAATTCAAGAAGGAGCACGCCTGATGGCCCGCGCTTTTACCCCCAAAGTGGTCACCGCCAACGATCTGTTGGAAGGCGACGTTATCTACCTGACTGAAGATGATCGCTGGTCGCGTGAACTCTCCGAGGCTGAGCTGATCACGGATGAGGCCCACGCACAGGTCCGTCTGCTGGATGCCACTCGTCAGGCAAGCAAGATCGTCGGTGCCTATCTGGCCGATGCCACCGCAGGCGAAAACGGCCCCGAACCCACCCATTTCCGCGAGGATTTCCGGCGCACCGGACCGTCCAACTATGCCCATGGCAAGCAGGAAACAGCAACGCAGCCCCGGGCCTGACCCTCGGCCCTCTCTCTCCCCTTCAAGGCCCCAAGGTTCGGGGCTGCAACTAAGGACAGCTAATCATGTATCGCTACTCCGAGTTCGACACAGCATTTTTGGCAGAACGTAACGCGCAATTCCGAGCGCAGGTCGAGCGCCGCATTGACGGCTCGCTCACCGAAGACGAATTCAAACCCCTGCGCCTTATGAATGGCCTGTATCTGCAGCTGCATGCGTACATGCTGCGGGTCGCCATTCCCTACGGCACGCTGAACAGCGCGCAGATGCGTCAGTTGGCACTGCTGGCTGAAAAATGGGACAAGGGCTATGGCCACTTCACCACCCGTCAGAACATCCAGTACAACTGGCCGAAGCTGAAAGATGTGCCGGATATGCTGGACGCGCTGGCCGAGGTTGGCATGCACGCCATCCAGACCTCGGGCAACACCATCCGTAACGTGACCGCCGACCATTTTGCCGGTGCCGCCGCGGATGAGGTCGCCGACCCGCGCCCCTATGCCGAACTGCTGCGCCAGTGGTCCACCGACCACCCGGAATTCCAGTTCATGCCGCGTAAGTTCAAGATCGCCATCACCGGCTCGGAAAACGACCGCGCGGTGATCAAAGCACATGACATCGGTCTGCAACTGATCGAACGTGACGGCGTTCTGGGTGCCCGCGTCATCGTTGGGGGCGGTTTGGGCCGCACGCCGATGATCGGCAAGGAACTGTCCGAATTCGTCGCCTTTGACGACCTGCTGGCTTACCTGGAAGCCACTGTGTCCGTCTGGAACCAGATCGGCCGCCGCGACAACAAGTACAAGGCGCGCATCAAGATCACCGTGCATGAGCATGGTATCGACGCGATCCGCGCCAAAGTGAACGAGCGGTTCCTTAAGGTTCGCCCGCAATTCAAGGGCGCCGACATGAACCTGTTGGAAGAGATCAAGGGCCACTTCGCCCCGCCCACCTTCCGTGAAGATTCGGTTGCTTCGTTCGAAAGCGCCTACACCAACGATCCGGTTTTCCGTTCGTGGGTCGATACCAACATCGCGCCGCACAAGAACGCGGACCACGCGATTGTCACGATCTCGATCAAGAAACACGGCCAAACGCCGGGTGATGCGACCGCCGAACAGATGCGCGTGATGGCCGATCTGGCCGAAGAGTTCGCCTATGACGAGTTGCGCATCAGCCATGAGCAGAACGTGATCCTGCCGCATGTCCACAAGTCGGACCTACCCGCGATCCACGCGAAGCTGAAAGAGTACGAACTGGCGACTGCCAATATCGGCCTGATCAGCGACATCATCGCCTGCCCCGGCATGGACTACTGCGCGCTGGCGACGGCCCGCTCGATCCCGGTGGCGCAGGAAATCGCGACCCGCTTCGAAGACCTGAAGCTGGAGCATGATATCGGTCACCTGAAGATCAAGATATCGGGCTGCATCAACGCATGTGGTCACCACCACGTGGGTCATATCGGCATTCTGGGTCTGGATCGCGCTGGCGTCGAAAACTATCAAATCACTCTGGGTGGCGACGGCACCGAGACGGCTGCCATCGGCGATCGCACCGGTCCGGGCTTTGCCTATGACGAGATCGTACCCGCCGTGGAACGCATCGTCGACACGTACCTGGAGCAACGCGTAAGCAGCGAGGAAACTTTCCTGCAGACCTATCGTCGGGTAGGCATGGCGCCGTTCAAAGCGGCGCTCTACCCCGAGGCGCAGGCCAATGCCGCTTGACCTGATCCAGACGGAACTGGGCAAAGACCGAAGCGAACTGACCGAAAAGGTCGAGGCGCTTAACGCCCAGTTCCGCCACCACAGCGCCCATGACGTCATGCATGGCGCATTGGAGGAGATCGAAGAGCTTGCTCTGGTCTCCAGCTTTGGTGCGGAATCGGTTGTGTTGCTGCACATGGCGGCGGTGGTCAACAAGATGACCCCGGTGCTGTTTGTGGACACGCAGATACTGTTCACCGAAACGCTGGAATACCAGCAGGAGGTAAGCGAACGTCTGGGCCTTAAAAATGTTCACATCATCCGCGCCGATGATGAAGACTTGCAGCGCGACGACCCCTATGGCGCGCTGCGTCTGCGGGACATGGATGCGTGCTGCAACCTGCGTAAGACCTTCCCGCTACAGCGGGCACTGGCAGGGTATGACGGCTGGATCACAGGGCGTAAACGGTTCCAGTCCGGCACCCGCGCCACGCTCGACTTCTTTGAAGTTGAGGACGGCACAGGCCGGATCAAGGTCAACCCGCTGGCCCATTGGGCGCCCGAGGACGTGCGCGCCTATATGGACGAAAACAACTTGCCCCGGCACCCGCTGGTGGCCAAAGGATACCCTTCGATCGGTTGTGCGCCCTGCACCTCGCCGGTCAAAGAGGGCGAAGACCCCCGCGCCGGACGCTGGCGCGATCAGAACAAAGAAGAATGCGGTATCCATTTTGTCGATGGCAAGATGGTGCGCGCCGGAGAGAAAACATGAACGTAATCGTATCGGATACGGGGTTTGCCCCCGATGACTGGACCGACGGCTTTGTCACGCTGGAAGACGCGGCCAATGATGTGGTCGCGCTGGATGTGGCCTCGGACATTGACCCGGATGAGCTGATTGACCGTCTGGGCAATGCCCAGATGGTGCGCGTTGACTTTCCGTCCTCAGCCGATGGTCGTGGCTTTACAATCGCACGTGTACTGCGCCTGAAAGGTTATACCGGCCGCTTGCGCGCCAAAGGACACGTCCTGGCTGATCAATACGCCATGGCGCGCCGCAGCGGATTTGACGAAGTCGAGATCGACGATGCTCTGGCCGCCCGTCAACCCGAAGATCAGTGGCTGGCCCGCGCAAACTGGAAAGACCACAGCTATCAGGCTCGCCTGCGCGGCTAAGACCGCCAACAGCCAGCTTAAATTAAGGAAAGGGGCAATCTGCCCCTTTTCCTGATGTGGATCAAAGCTTAAACGGAGATGTCGGTTTAGCAGACCGGCAGTGAAACGATGACAGAGATGAAGCCCGTGACCGAAGCAACCGCCGTAAAGGCCCCCGTTCTGCCGGACGCCCAGACCGTAACGGACGTCAAACACTGGACCGACAGCCTGTTTTCCTTCAAGGTTTCGCGCCCAGCCTCGCTGCGGTTCCGCTCGGGCGAGTTCGTGATGATCGGTCTGCTTGGCGACAACGGCAAACCCTTGCTGCGCGCTTATTCGATTGCCTCGCCGTCCTGGGACGAAGAACTGGAGTTCTACTCGATCAAGGTGCAGGACGGCCCGCTGACCTCGAAACTGCAGCACATCAAGCCGGGCGATCAGATCATCCTGCGCCCCAAGCCCGTTGGCACGCTGGTCCACGACGCCTTGCTGCCCGGCAAGCGTCTGTGGTTCTTCGCCACCGGCACCGGCTTTGCGCCCTTCGCCTCACTGCTGCGCGAGCCGCAGACCTATGAAGACTATGACGAGGTCATCATCACTCACACCTGCCGCGAGGTGGCGGAACTGGAATATGGCCGCCAGTTGATAGATAGCATCCGCCAGGATGAAATGTTGGCTGAACTGATGGGCGAAGACTTTGCGGACAAGATCCGCTATTACCCGACCACCACACGGGAAGACAGCCCCAAGATGGGCCGCATCACAAACCTGCTGAAAGACGGCACCGTATTTGCCGATTTGGGTATAGAGGGCGGCATCAAGCCGGAAACCGACCGCGCCATGGTTTGCGGTTCGCTGGCCTTCAACCTGGACATCAAAGCCATTCTGGAAGAGTTCGGTCTGCGCGAAGGCGCCAATTCCGAGCCCAAGGAATTCGTGATCGAAAAGGCCTTTGTCGGCTGATACATTCGCGCGGGCCCCTGGAATGGCCGCGGCCCGCGCATAAACCTGCTGTTAAACCTGATTAATTGAGCCCTTTCGGCAAGGTTGGAGCTTGAATCAAGACGCGCAGCAGTCTAAATTCCGGGCTCGAATTTCTGCAATTATCAAAGGAATGAACCCATAGCCCGCAGACCTCACAACGCGCCGCCGCAGAGAGACACCGGCCCGCGCGTCAATGAAAAGATCCGTGCCCCCGAAATTCGCCTGATCGGCGCCGAAGGTGAAAACGTCGGGGTGGTTCATCCCGCCAAAGCCATGCAACTTGCGGCCGATGCCGGCCTTGACCTTGTCGAGATTTCGCCCAACGCGAACCCGCCGGTCTGCAAGATCATGGACTTCGGCAAGTTCAAGTACGAACAGCAGAAACGCGAAAGTGAAGCCCGCAAAAAGCAAAAAGTCATCGAGGTGAAAGAGGTCAAGTTCCGGCCCAACACCGACACCCATGACTATGACGTCAAGATGAAGAATGTCTTCAAGTTCCTGGAAAAGGGCGACAAGGTCAAAGTGACTCTGCGCTTTCGCGGTCGCGAGATGGCGCACCAGAATCTGGGCCGTGAGCTGCTGGAACGTGTGGCCGAAGACATAAAGGATCTGGGCAAAGTCGAGAACATGCCCAAGATGGAAGGCCGTCAGATGATCATGATGATCGGGCCTCTGCCGCAGAAATAAGGTCTTGATCGACCGAAAATTCAAAACCCCCTCATCCGAGTGACGCATTCCGTGGGGTGGGACACGCCTACAACAAACCCTGTCGCGCAAGTCGCGGCAGGGTTTTAATTTTGAAGAGGAAATTGATGTACCGCTGACAGGACCACAACGCGAAATTCCTGAGAGAACTTTCTCGGGCACCGAAAGCTGTTAATCTACGCGAAAAAATTTGTTCGAACCAAGTATTTTCTCGCGCACATCGTTTCACCTGATCCAAACGGACCCAAAGGCGACGAAAAACGATCGCACCATCTCACTGCCCGTGTCGAAAACCTCATGTTGATGTGCGGTATACACCGCCGCATCATCGACGACAAAATGACATGGCGCGATTACCCTGAAAACTGCTTCTAAAAATGAAGCGAGAGCATGAAGAATGGGTTGATACAGTGCTTTCGGCCGGACTTGACAGCAGGTCCCACATTTTACAGTTCTCGGCGCCGATTGGTCCAAACGAAACAGCTGTGCCATTCGAAGATTGCTTGGATGCAATCATTCCGAACCGGGAACCGGCTGAAAGGCGGCTGGCCGAGATCGAGGTCCGAGGTATGCACTTCAATGACAGTGAC
Organism: Ruegeria sp. BF7; assembly: GCF_056538605.1. NCBI lineage: Bacteria > Pseudomonadati > Pseudomonadota > Alphaproteobacteria > Rhodobacterales > Roseobacteraceae > Ruegeria > Ruegeria sp. BF7. The sequence goes on from NZ_JBQFTM010000001.1 coordinate 746,564, forward strand.
CCGACATACTGGTCCATTCATCCTGAAGTTCTGCGAGAGGGATTTTCAAAGTTGATCCAAGGCCGCTTCGAAAGTGGTGAGGTTCGCCATCTGTCGGTGTTTGGCCTGGCTCCGGTCCCCCACCTGATGGACTCGGGGCGCCTCACCTCTGAGGTTTCGGAAGCCGATGTTAACGAGCGCCACCGTGAACCTGCGCAATGGGCATAGCCTGAGGATGGCCCGAAAGTCGAATTCTCCTGTTCGAAGGGAACTCAGGGGGCCAAATGTCTTGCCTTGCAGGTCTCGATCACCTCGCACTTTTCTGACGATCGGATCGCCGCTGCAGTTGGTGGCAACGTTTCCATCTGGGAGATATGCAGCAATATGCAACGGCACGGAGTTATCCGGCACAAAGGCGACTTCAGCCGTTTTGGAACGATAGTCCGCTCAACCCTTGACGAAATCAAGAATGAGCATGGCATGGATGTCAGGTGATGGTGTTTCCAGCAATCCCTGTTTCCTGCGCGGTTGAATTTGGCCGCACCTGGCAACCTAAAGCCCACCCCGACATGGAAATCTACGATCAAACCAAAGAGGATGGGTTCGTTCGAAGGCTTCTTCTGGCTGGCGTATAAGTCCGAAATACCGATTTTTAGACGTTAAAACAGTATTTTACGATGCCTCTTGGAGCCATTTAGTCGCAAGTCGCCTGGAACTCCTGAAAACGGATCCTTAGGCAGACTTACCACCATTTTGAGAAGGTCCGATCGAGTAGCAAAAATCCCAAAGGAGGAGCCTCGAAACACTTAATACGCGAAGGTGTTCGATGTACTGAACTAAATATGGCCGCGTCCGGTGTGGAGGCGGCCATATCTTAAGCATCTTCGCTTACTGTAAAGCTTGCGATTTTGTGTTCCACCCTATGGAATGCATCATCATCCGAAGGGGCTTTTCTTTTTCGTCCGTCAGATCACTGCTGATATTGCCTTGCTCAGCTTTCCGACCAACTCGTCGATCTCTGCTTCTTCGATGATGAACGGCGGCGCCAGCAGGATGTGATCGCCCAACCGCCCATCCCGTGTGCCGGACATCGGGTAGCAGATCAGACCTTCGGCCAGCGCAGCCTTCTTGATCTTTCCTGCCACGCCGAGCGCTGGGTCGAACGGTGTTTTACTGTCGCGATCCGCAACCAGCTCAATTCCTCGGAACAAGCCACGGCCCCGAATATCTCCGACGTTGGAATGTTGTCCTAACGCGGCCTCAAGCGCCAATTGCAGTTTCTCCCCCATGACACCTGCCCTCGCGGGCAAATCACGCCCGGTCAGTTCGCTGATAACGGCCAATGCCGCCGCAGTAGCGACCGGGTGGCCAATGTAAGTGTGGCCGTGCTGAAAGAACCCGGACCCGTCGCGGATCGCATCGTAAATCCTGCCGGTGCACATCATCGCCCCGATCGGCTGATACCCAGCCCCCAACCCTTTGGCGATGCACAGGATATCCGGAGCGACTCGGTCATGATCGCAGGCAAACAGATGCCCTGTACGACCCATGCCACACATCACCTCATCCAGAATCAGCAGCACGCCGTACTGGTCGCAGATCTCGCGGATGCGCTTAAAATACCCTTCAACCGCAGGCACTGCGCCCAAGGTGGCCCCGACAACCGGTTCAGCCATGAAGGCCATCACGGTCTCGGAACCCAGCCGCAGGATTTCAGCCTCCAGCTCGTTGGCGACACGCTGACCGTAGTCATGGCTACTCTCGCCTTCTGGCTTCTCGGCATATTCATAGCAAGGCGCGATATGGGTCATGTCGATCAACATCGGCGCAAACTGCGCCCGCCGCCATTCGTTCCCTCCAGCCGACAGGGCGCCCAGAGTATTGCCGTGGTAACTCTGCCTCCGGGCAATCACGTGCCGCCGCTCGGGCTGACCAATCTCCAGGTAATACTGCCGCGCAAGTTTGATTGCCGCCTCTGTCGCCTCGGACCCGCCCGAGACGAAATACACACGATCGAGATCGCCCGGAGCCTGCTCGACCAGCAAATCCGCCAGCGCTTCAGCCGGTTCCGACGTCATGAACCCCGTATGTGCAAAGGCGATTTTCTCTACCTGCTCCTGTACCGCCCGGATTACCGCCGGATTGGAATGGCCAAGGCAGGACACGGCGGCGTCACCACAATCCAGGTAACGACGGCCTTGCGCATCGATCAGATAGCATCCGTCCCCCCCTGCGGCGACAGGCAGGTCTGATTTCGTGTGACGCGGGAATACGTGGCTCATTCGACTGTCCCTTCCAACATGGCAACAAGCGCCGTCACCGACGCGGCATTGTCTTTCCAGAATTTTCCGTTTTGATCGGTCAGGCTGTTTTCAAAGCCAACCCGAACGTCTCCGCCCCGCCGGGCAGCATACGCCAGACAAGCATGTTCCTGCGCACCAAAGGCGCAAACCATCCAAGGCGATGGGGCTTGGGGAAACTGATCCAAATCCTGAGGTGAGGATTGTTGACCTGAAGTGTATCGCCCCAGAACCAAAATACGATCCACCTGACTATCCCGCACGATCCCGGCCTTTTGCCACTGTGTCAACAAGGCCGCGTCATCCGCGTCGTACAGGATATGCTGCACCCGCGTTCCCTGTTCGGCGCACAGCCCATACACTTGTGGTGCCAATTCGGGCGCCCGCGAGATTTCCCGGACAGACACCGAAGCCCAATCCGGCCGCACCTTTTCAAGACAGGCGAACTGGGCGGAAACGTCGAACACGCCGGCAGCCTCGGTCGTGATCTGAATATCCATCTTCGGAACGCCCCGACGCAGTTCGGCCATCGTTTCAAGGTATTGACCCGCGTCCAGCGAGTGCCGCCCCAGCTTGTCCCTAACATGCAGATGCAGCCCATGCGCCCCGACCTTGAAACAGGCACGCGCCGTGTCCGCGATCTGATCAATTGAGACCGGCAATTCCAAGTGATCTGAAGCCCCCCGCCGTGCACCATTTGGAGCGACCAGCACATAAGGGCGTCGGGAGGATTCGTTATCTATTCGCGTGTCTGACATGCTCATACCTTGGATGACACCTGCCATGTAATCTAACCTTGGTCGTTTTTTACTTGCTAAACACAAAACATATGTTTTTTCTTTTCCGATGGAAAACACACCCAACCAGATCACTGACCGCCTGCGTCAGGATATCGAACGGATGCCTTCGGCCCTACAAGCCGCCGCCAAGTACATCATCGATCACCCCGGAGATTTCGGACTGGACCCGATCCGTACAACGGCCACCCGGATCGGCGTCAGTTCGAATGTTTTGGTCCGGCTTTCGCAGCGCATGGGATTTGACAGTTTCGAAGCCTTCCGCACTCCGTTCCGCAACGCCTTGGTCACGGACCGGGAAGGCGAACTGGGTCAGGATTGGCTGAACACACTACAATCCGAGGACGCCTTCAGTAACATCCAGTCCAAACTGGCCCAGAATGAGCAAAACGTGGTCACCCGGTCCTTGCGCCTGATGAAGCCCGACAAGACACGCAAGGCCATCCGGCACATTACGACATCCCGCAGGTGTTTCGTCACCGCGACACGCGCAAGCTACGCGCTGGCGTACTACTTCTCTTATACCGGCCGCATGGCGCACCCGGGCATCCAACTGGTGCCGCGCTATATCGGGTCTGCCGCCGATGATTTACTGGATGCCGATCAACAGGACTGCCTGGTCGCCATCACCGTCCACCCCTATTCCGCGGACACCATTCAATCGATGCGGTTCGCGAAACTCAGAGGGTTGCGCCTGATCCTGATCTCGGACAGCGACGTGATTGCGCCCGGGGTCGAGCCCGACGTCGCCTTTACCGTCAGCACCCGCGCCCTGTACCCGTTTTCCTGTTTCACCGGAGCGATGGCCGTTCTGGAGTGCCTGCTGGGCCACCTCTTCGATGCCGGAGGCGACGCGGCCCGACAGCGGATCGAAGCCTATCAAAAGGCGCGTGAGGACACCGGAGCCTATTGGCAACCCGCCAAACCGCCAAGACTGCGCCGCACGTAAAAAGCCCCGGCCTTTAACCGGGGCTATTCTCAGTTACTGAGTCTCACAAACAGGAATCGACGGCCCGTTTGGTCATGACTCCGACAAGATGCGCACGGTATTCCTTGCTGCCATGCAGATCCGCGATCATGTTGGCCGGGTTGATGCGCAAATCCATCAGCGCATCCGCACGGAATTCTTTGTTCAGCGCTTCTTCCGCCTCGGACCAGCGGAACACGCCATCTTCGCCTGCACCGGTGACGGCAACACGCACGCCATCGGCAAACCTCGCCACGTAGGCACCCACAAGGGCAAACCGTGAAGCCGGTTGCAGGAACTTCTGGTAACTCGCCGCCTCCGGCACCGGGAAGCGGACCGAGGTGACGATCTCACCCTCGTCCAGCGCGGTGGAGAACAAACCCTCAAAGAAGTCGTCCGCCTCGATCTGCCGTGCATTGGTGACGACGGTCGCGCCTGAACCCAACACAGCAGCCGGATAACAGGCCGCCGGATCGTTATTGGCAATCGACCCGCCAATGGTGCCCCGGTTACGCACCGCGGGATCACCGATCTGACCTGCCAGCGCCGCAAGAGCCGGATAGCTGCTGGCCGCATCGGCGGCGACGGTTGCATGGGTCGTCGCCCCGCCAACGGCCACCGATCCGTCATCCTCGACACAAACCCCTTTCATCTCGGCAATCCCACTCAGCGATACCAACGACGACGGGGACGCCAGCCGCTGCTTCAGCGTCGGGATCAGGGTTTGTCCGCCCCCTAGCGCTTGCGCATCCTCGGACCCCAAAGCGGCAACCGCGTCCGCAATGGTCGAGGGTTTCTCAAACTCGAAATTGTACATTTCGTCTTCCTTTCCGAAAGGCACTCTGCTGCCCTTCATCTTTTTGGAAATACTCCGGGTAGCGCGAGGGGCCGGCCCCTCGCACCCCAACCAGTCAGCTGTTCATCGCCGCCCAGACGCGCGACGGGCTTACCGGCATGTCGATGTGATCGACGGCCTTGCCACCCGAGTTCAGCGCATCCAGCACCGCATTGACCACCGCTGGCGGCGAACCAATCGCACCGGCCTCGCCACAACCCTTCACGCCCAACGGGTTATGGGTACAAGGCGTTTGGCTGGAGTGATCCACACCATAGAACGGCACGTCATCCGCACGCGGCATGGCGTAATCCATGTAGGATGCACTCAGCAGCTGGCCGTTCTCGTCATAGGCACAGTTTTCAAGCAGCGCCTGCCCGATGCCCTGACCGATGCCGCCATGCACCTGACCATCCACGATCATCGGGTTCACGATGTTTCCGAAGTCATCCGCGGCGGTGAAGGCCTCGATGGTGACCTGACCGGTCTCGGGGTCAACCTCGACCTCACAGGCATAGGCTCCGGCCGGGAAGGTGAAGTTGGCCGGGTCGTAAAACGCGGTCTCCTCCAGTCCGGGCTCGACCTCCAGCGGATAGTTGTGCGGCACATAAGCCGTCAGGGTCACATCGCCCCAGGCCACCGACTTGTCGGTGCCCGCGACGCTGAACTGACCGTCCTTCAGCTCGATATCGGCCTCAGACGCCTCCAACAAGTGGGCCGCAATCCGTTTGGCTTTCTCGATCACCTTCTCGGTCGCCTTGACCATCGCCGAGCCGCATACCGCCAGCGAACGCGAACCATAGGTGCCCATACCAAATGGGATCTTCGAAGTGTCGCCATGCACGATTTCGACCATCGACTCGTCGATGCCGATCATGTCGGCCACAACCTGCGGGAAGGCGGTCTCATGCCCCTGCCCGTGGCTGTGCGCACCAACCATGACGCTGATCGAACCGGTGGCGTTTACACGCACAGTCGCTGCATCATAGAGACCCGCCCGAGCCCCCAACATGCCAACGATGTTCGAAGGCGCGATACCGCAAGCCTCGATGTAGCAGTTGACGCCCAGACCACGCAGCTTGCCATTGGCCTCGCTTTTCGCCCGACGCGCGGCAAAGCCTGCCAGATCGGCGGCGGCCTCAAGCTTGTCCATCGTCCCATTGTAGTCCCCAGTGTCATAGGTCAGCGCCACCGGCGTGTCATAGGGGAATTGGGTGACAAAGTTCTGACGGCGCAAGGCAATCGGGTCGACGCCTAGTTCGCGCGCGGCCTTGTCCACGACGCGTTCCAACTGGAAGGTCGCCTCGGGCCTGCCCGCGCCGCGATAGGCGTCCACCGGTACTGTGTTGGTGAACATCGCCTTCACATTCACCTGAATGACCGGCGTCTTGTAGTTGCCTGCCATCAGCGTGCCGTGCAGCCAAGTCGGAACCGAACTGGAGAAGGTCGAAAGATACGCGCCCAGGTTGGCATAAGTATTGGTGCGCAAACCGATAAAGTTATTGTCCGCATCCAGCGCAAGTTCGATCTTGCTGACATGGTCACGGCCATGGGCGTCCGACATGAACGCCTCGGACCGGCTGGAGGTCCACTTAACCGGACGGTTGCATGCCTTGGCGGCGAAGGTGCAGAACGCCTCTTCCGCATAATGGAAAATCTTGGTGCCAAAGCCGCCGCCCACATCCGGGGCCACCACGCGCACCTTGTGTTCGGGAAGGCCCAGAACAAAGGCACACATCAGCAGCCGGATCACATGCGGGTTCTGCGATGTTGTAAACAGCGTGTATTCATCTGTGCCGCGCTTGTATTCGCCCACCGCCACGCGCGGTTCCATCGGGTTTGCGACCAGTCGGTTGTTCACCAAATCCAGAGTGGTGACATGGGCTGCATTGGCAAAGACCTCATTCACCTTGGCGTCGTCGGTCTCACCCAATTGCCAGTCATAACAGATGTTGTTCTTCAGATCGTCATGGACCAGCGTTGCGCCATCCTGCGCGGCGGCCTTCATGTCGATCACTGCGGGCAGTTCTTCGATATCAACATCGATCGCTTCGGCCGCGTCGCGGGCCTGTTCCAGACTGTCGGCCACAACTGCGGCGATGGGATCGCCCACATGGCGCACTTTACCTTGCGCCAGAATGGGGTGCGGCGGCTCTTGCATCGGCGCGCCGTGCTTGTCGGTCACTTCCCAGCCGCAGGGCATCCCGCCCACGCCTTCGAAATCCTTGCCGGTGAAGACCTTGACCACACCGGGCATATCCTCGGCTGTCGAAGTGTCCACGGAATTGATCCGGCCATGCGCGATGTCGGACCGCAGGAAATGCACATAGGCCTGGCCATGTACGTTGATGTCGTCGGTGTAATTGCCCGCTCCGGTCAGAAAGCGTACGTCCTCGCGCCGCTTGGAACTGGCTCCGATGCCACTGTCTTTGGGCATTGCTTGTTCTCCTCCCATAAACGGATGCTGATGCACCCTTTGTCATCCCACGGGCGTCTCCTCTTGCGCCCGCAGTGGCATCATTCGGCAGCGATGCTGCTGACGTCCTGGCCGGATGCAGCCATGATCGACTTGACGATGTTGTGGTAGCCGGTGCAGCGACACAGGTTGCCTTCCAGATATTTGCGGATCTCGGCCTCGGTCGGACGTGGGTTGTCTTTCAGCAGGGCCGCAGCACTCATCACCATGCCCGGCGTGCAGAAACCGCATTGCAGACCGTGGTGATCCTGAAACGCCTGTTGGATGACGTTCAACGAGCCATCGGCGTTCGCCTGTCCCTCGATCGTGCCGACCTCGGCCCCGTCCGCCTCAAGCGCCAGCATATTGCAGGACTTCACCGCCTCACCGTTCACGTGCACCACACACGCGCCACATTGTGCGGTGTCGCAGCCCACATGTGTTCCGGTCAGCGACAGGTGATCACGCAGAAAGCTGGACAGCAATGTCCGGCCCTCGACATCACCGCTCACGGATTTCCCGTTCACGGTCATTGAGACCTGTGTCATATGTTCCTCCCAAAATGAAACTCTCCCTAGGCCGAGTTAAACACGGGAGTTTTTGTTTGAGAACAAAAATATTTAGCGATTGTTTTGGTCGGTCACTCGGCCAAACACTAACACCTATATCGTTGAACCGGAAAGGCAAATAACCGCTGTGCTACACCTTGCGCCCGGCCCTTGGCTGCGGGCGCGTCGGGATTTCCTTCAGCAGCCCGCCGACCCCCATCGCCGCAATGTCCGCGCCGGTCGTTTCGATACCGCAGGCCACGCGGGACAGGACCCAATCCGCCCCGTTCAACGCAGGAGACCGCGCGCAACCCGGCAGTCCGATCACCGGGCGTTCGTCCAGAGACCCCAGAAACAGTAGGTTCCCCGGATCGACCGGCATTCCGAAACGGTCCACCTGCCCGCCTGCAGCGCGCACCGCCTCAGGGGCCACATCCGACACATCCGAGGTGGCCGAGCCGGTCAGGATCATCAACACATCCCCCCGCGTTTCCCTGATTGTCGACGCAAGCGCTTCAGTCTGGTGCGGTACAACCCGCACATCGGCCAGTTCCAATCCGAGGGCCTCCACCCGCCCCTGAATCGCCGCGATGCCTTTCTCGTTCGGCGGCCCGCCGGGAATGTCGGTCACAACCAGCCCGGCGTTTCGGTAGACGGGCGTGGCAAGGCGGATCGCCCCCTTTGCCAATCGTGACACTTCAAGAACGTCCCCCCCCGGAACGGCGTAGGAAATCACCTTGATCGTCGCAACCATGCCGCCGACAGTCATCTGCTGGAGTTGCGGCACGGTGGCCACGGTGATCATCGGGTTGACCTGATTGAACGCCTCAAGTGCGGCAACATCCAGCACGGCAACACCCGGTCCCTCCGCCAACAGGTTCACGCGGCCGGTGAACGGTTTCGTCACCCGCAACGTGGCCGACTTGGGGTCTGGCACCAGAGCGTCGGCCAGCATCCCGGCCGCTTTGTCTTCATGACAATCTCCCGGCTCCAGCCGGGCAACTGTGATCGAACTGTACCCGGCTGCGACCAATGCCTCCTGATGCTCGGCCGTCAGCAAGAGGCCCTTACGCAGTTTGGTCTTTCCGGCCTTTACGGAGTGCGCCAGTATCGCTCCGGCGGCTTGATCAACAAGAACTGGACCGAACTTCACGCTTTACCCCGTAATACGGCTGTCATTTGCGCAAGTATGGCCACTGCGATTTCCGAAGGGTCCGCAGCGCCGATGTCCAGACCAACCGGCCCGTGGATGCGCGTAATCTGTTCATCAGTGAACCCGGCCTCTTTCATCCGCACCACCCGTTTGGCATGGGTTCGTGTCGAACCCAATGCGCCGATATAGAAAACTCCGGCCCGCAGAGCAGATTGCAAAGCCGGGTCATCCAGCTTGGGGTCATGGGTCAACAGTACCACCGCCGTCCGTGCGTCCATCCCCAGCTTGGCAGCGGCTTCGTCTGGCCAATCGGTAAGGATCGTCTCACCAGGAAAACGCGCACTGGACGCAAACGCATCGCGCGGGTCAATGATGGCCGGATCGTAACCGGCGATCCGCGCCATTGGCACCAAAGCTTGTGCGATATGAACTGCGCCAACGATGATAAGCCGCAGCGGCGGGTTGTGCACCGCGACAAAGGTCTGACCGTCCTCTTCAAACCCGGATCGATCCATGCGCAGACGGTCTGCATAAGCATTGCGTCGCAGGGCGCGTTGACCTGTTTCAATATTCACCTCATAGGCCACAGCCTCCCGACGGGCGCGGGCCTCAACCAGTTCCCGCAGCATCGGTTCGAGCAGCACCTTGCCCACCGGCTCGACCAGAACGCGGATGGTGCCACCACAGGCGAGCCCCACGGCAAAGGCATCCTCATCGCTGACGCCGAATTCCAACAGCCGTGCTTCACCTTCGTCGATCGCCTCCAGCGCTTCGACCACGACCGCGCCTTCGACACAACCGCCCGAGACCGACCCTTCGATGCGGCCGTCGCCACCGATGACCAGTTGAGCGCCCACTCGCCGAGGCGCGCTGCCCCAGGTCTCGACCACCGTGGCTATTGCGACAGGTTTTCCGTCTCGGTACCAGCGCAAGGCCGTTTCGGGGCTGTTGTCGAATCTGTCCATTGCACCCTCCCGGAGTGTTCAAACCCAACATAGGCAGGTTTGGCGGGATGAAAAGGAACCCATGCGCCGAGGGTCGCTCCACCGGCCCCAAATACCGGGTCTTCGGCACGAAGAAGCCCGAATTCCCACAGTTTAGGCAAAGGATTGATTGTCATCAGTCCTGATTCTAGCCTACACGCGCAACTGGTGCATTCCTGTATGCGCATATTTATTTTTCACAAGGGAGACAGAGAGTTGAAACGCATTTTTACACTCGGAATGGCAATTGGACTACTGGCTTCGACTGCAGTCAGCGCGGATACCTTCCTGCGCTACGGTGAGGTCGAGGGATGGAAAGTTTTTATCGATCAGGACAAAAAGTCCTGTCTGATCGAAGCAGTTGATGACTCGGAAAACGTGGTTCAGATGGGGCTGACCGAGGACCGCAGCGTCGGCTATGTGGGCGTGTTCACCAAGGCCAAAACAGACATCAAACGCGGCGAGAAAGAAGCCGTGGCGATCCTGCTGGGGGACAACATCTACCTGGGCGAAGCTACCGGCATGAAGGGCAACATTACCAAAGGGTATTCCGGCGGCTATGTTCTGTCCGACGACCCTCAATTCGCCGAAGATATCGCCAAGCAAAAGGTTATGGTCGTGTTCCCCGAAAAGGAATTTGCCTTCACTGTTGATCTGACCGGCACCTACAAGGCCATGGAAATGGCGCGCAAGTGCAACGAAGAACAGGTGGGTGGCTAATCACCCCGAAAGCGCGGTCATCAGCCGCGCTTTCTCTCCCACGTCGTCGGGTTGTGAGATGACAGCGGCAAGATCCTCCAAAGACGTAATTGAATGACCCGCGCGGAAACTGTCGACATGCGGCAGCATCGCAGCAACGCCCTGCGCCTTGGGCGCGAACCCATCCCAACGTAACAACGGGTTGAGCCAGATCAGACGGCGCGCCGAGAGGTGCAAACGCTCCATCTCTTTTCCCAAAGCGTCGGGATCGCCCCGGTCCAGCCCGTCCGAGATCAGCAGCACCACCGCCCCCTGCCCCATGACCCGGCGCGACCAGTCGCGGTTGAACGCGTGAAGGCATTCTCCGATCCGGGTGCCGCCCTCCCAATCTTGCGCTTCGGCCCCGGCAGCCGCCAGCGCGGCATCCACGTCGCGCTGCTTCAAGTGACGGGTTACATTGGTTAGGCGTGTGCCGAAGGTGAACGCATGAACCTTTGCCCAACCGGCGCCCTTGGCGTTCGAAACCGAATGCAGGAAATGCAGGATGATCCGGCTGTACTGGCTCATAGACCCCGAGATATCGCAAAGCACCACGAGGTTGGGCCAACGCGATTTAGGCTTCAGGCGCGCGATATCGCGCAGCTCTCCACCCTGACGCATCGCAGCGCGCAGGGTCCGAGCACGGTCGATGCGATGACCCAGATGGCTGGCCTGCCCGCGCCGCGAGTCGATGGGTTTCACCGGCAACGTCAACCGCGCCAGCATACGTTTGGCCTGTACGATCTCGGCGGTGCTCATCTGCTCAAAATCCAGACTGCGCAATCTTTCCTCGGAGGACGCGGTTTGCGAGGCGTCAATCTCAAGCTCGGTCTCATCTTCCTGCTCGACCGCCTCGGGCAGATCGCGTTCGACCCCGTCCAGCAAAGCCTCGGCCGCGCGTTTTTCAGCAGGGTCGGCCATGCGTTCCTCTTGCACTCCACGGATGGCGGGCAGCATCATGGACATCATGTGCTCCATGTAGCGCGGGTCGCGCCAGTACATGCGAAAGACCTGTGCAAACACCGTCCGATGTTCGGGGCGGCTGACAAAACAGGCGTGGAGCGTCCAGTAGAAATCCCGCTTCTCCGTGAACCCGGCGGTCTGCACGGCCCGAATGGCATCAACCACCCGCCCCGTTCCAATCGGCAACCCCGCCTTGCGCAAGGCCCGCGCGAAATGAGTGATATTATGCGCCAGCTTGGGGTTGTCGGGAATATCGAGGGGGAATTGTTCGACCATCAAATCGGCTCAAGTGACGCTTTCGCCTGATCCAAAATCCGCTTCGCTTCGGATCCCTGAAGTCTCTGTATGTCGTCCTGGTACTTCAGGATCGCGCCCAGCGTGTCGCCGATCACTTCGGGGCTGAGGTTGATCACGTCCAGCGCAAGCAAACATTTGGCCCAGTCGATGGTCTCGGCCACGCCGGGTTTCTTGAACAGATCCTCTGTGCGCAGGCGCTGAACGAAGGCCACAACCTCGCGGCTAAGCTCCGCGGCTGCCTCGGGGGCGCGGGCGTGGAGGATTTCGATCTCGCGATCGAAATCGGGGTAGTCGACCCAATGATAGAGGCAACGGCGTTTCAGCGCGTCGTGCACCTCGCGCGTGCGGTTCGAGGTGACGATGACGATCGGTGGTTCCGGGGCTGTAATGGTGCCCAGTTCGGGAATAGTCACCTGAAAGTCGCTGAGCGCCTCCAGCAGGAATGCCTCGAAGGGTTCGTCGGTACGGTCCAGTTCGTCGATCAACAGCACGGGAGCGCCGTTTTCATCCGGGCGCATGGCCTGAAGCAACGGGCGCTCAACTAGGTACTCGTCCGAGAACAGCTCGGACTGCAACGCGCCCCGATCCGCGCCACCTGACGCTTCGGCTGTACGGATTGCCACCATCTGCGCCGGGAAGTTCCATTCATACACAGCCGAGGATGCGTCCAGGCCCTCGTAGCATTGGAGTCGGATCAGGCGGCGGTTCAACCCTGCGGCCAGCGCTTTGGCGATCTCGGTTTTGCCGACACCCGCCTCACCCTCCAAAAACAGAGGGCGGCCAAGTTTCAGCGACAGAAAGACTACGGTGGCCAGTGCCCGCCCGCAGACATAACCCTGCGCGCCCAGCAATTTTCGAACGGCATCAATGGTGTCTGGCTGTGTCATCTGCAATTCTCCCTCGGCACAACAGGTCACGGCAGCGCGTGCACGTCAAGGCCATGGCCTTTCCGGGACTTACGGCGATCCGGAGCGTTGACAAGGTCTTTTCCGGCGGCGGCCTGTGTGATAGCGGAGGCGCCATGACCGAAAGCATCACGATCCGCCGCCCCGACGACTGGCATCTGCACTTGCGCGATGGCGCAATGTTGCAGGCCGTCCTGCCCGAAACAGCGCGCCACTTTGCCCGTGCGATCATCATGCCCAACCTTGTTCCGCCCGTGGTACGAGGTGATCAAGCCGCCGCCTATCGCGACCGCATCATGGCCGCGCTGCCCGAGGGCATGACGTTCGAGCCATTGATGACGCTGTACCTGACCGAGGATACGGATGCCGATGATGTAGCCGCGGCCCATGCCAGCGGTCTGGTCAAGGCGGTCAAGCTGTACCCTGCGGGGGCGACAACCAACTCGGCCTCGGGCGTTCAGGATTTCGACAAAGTACGTTCGGTGTTGGAAAAGATGGCCGAGATCGGTCTGCCCATGTGTGTCCACGGCGAGGTCACTGATCCCGATATCGACATCTTCGACCGCGAGGCCGTGTTTATCGACCGCGTTCTGGACCCGATCCGCAAAGCGACACCGGGTCTGCGCGTGGTGATGGAGCATATCACCACTTCCAACGGCGTGGACTACGTGAAGGCCAACGACACGAATCTGGGCGCGACTATCACTGCGCACCATCTGATCATCAACCGCAACCACATTCTGGTTGGCGGCATCAAACCGCACTATTACTGCCTGCCCGTCGCCAAGCGCGAAGAACACCGGCTGGCGCTGCTGGCCGCTGCTACATCAGGCGACGCGCGGTATTTTCTGGGCACCGACAGTGCACCGCACACGGATGACAACAAGGAAATGGCGTGTGGCTGTGCCGGGTGTTTCACGGCGACAAACACCATGTCTCTGGTGGCTGAGATGTTTGATCGTGAAAATGCGATGGACAAGCTGGAAGGTTTCGTTTCGCTGAACGGACCTGCCTTCTACCGCCTGCCAGTGAACGAGGACACCATCACACTGACCAAGGGCGAGCCCGAGGTTTATCCCGATAAGATCCAAACCGGAGATGGTCCGGTAACCGTCTTTGACCCCGGCTTCCCGCTGCACTGGCGCGTGGTTTAACCCGCCAGCCTGTTTGCCAGATCGTGGGCGCGGCCGCCGGTGCGCAACATCGACCAGATTGCGTCCGACTCTTCGCTACCGATCAGTTTGCTGGCCTTACCGCGCACGCGGTCTTCGCGGTTCGACAAGCTCATCGGCGCCATCAGGTCATGCGTCGCCTCAAGTCGGGCACCGTCACGGCGCAACAGTGTCAGGTGTGCCTGCGTTTCCGACAGGGAGTCATCCGCCACGACTGACACCCGGTCCCGCAGGGATATCACGCGCGGATCTGCGCAAACCTTGTCTGTGTAACTGCCTGGCAACGCAGTGTCATATCCAAGCGCCTGCATGGCGATCACCGTCCTATACGAGAACTTGGCCCCCAGACCAGTGATCGGAGACATCTGATTGCACACGCTCATCCAACGCGGGTGGGTCTTGATCTTGATCTCGGCCACCTCGGGTTCTGCGATGTCCAGATCACGCGCGGCCTCAAGAGCCGCATGCAGGCCATGGCAGCAGGCGTGGAACTTGTGGCTGACGGTTTCGAACAACCATTCCTCGCCCAGCCCGGCCAAAGCGGTCGGCGCATCACCTTCACCACTGTGTGTCGCACCAAACCCGTACGGCCCCTCCAACGCATCCGCGTTGGGTTCAAAGCCCCTTGCGACCAGCAAGGCAGCTTCCACTCCGGCCGAGGCCGCGAGACCCGCGTTATACGGTTTGCCCATCGTGCCGAATTGGGTCTTGAGCCCTGCCGCACGAGTCGCCGTCAGACCCAACACTTTGCGCATCCGCCCGGCCTCAAAGCCCAGAATGCAGCCCGCTGCAACGGCTGCACCAAACGCTCCCGCCGTCGCAGTTTGGTGAAACCCCGCCTGATAGTGGTCGCGCCCCAGCCAGAGGCCCATGCGGATCGAAACCTCCATCCCCACAAGCGCAGCCTCGAGAAAATCAACTAGAATACGGTCGTCCCATTCACTCAGCGCCAAAGCGGCGGGCAATACAGCAACCGAGGGGTGCCCGATATGGGCGAAATGGGTGTCGTCATAGTCCAGTGCGTGCGAGACGGTGCCATTGACCAAAGCCGCACCGCGCATCGGAGCCGCGCCACCGCCAAACAGATGCGCCTGCGCCGTGCCGTCTTCGCTCAGCACCAGATCACGCACGGCTTTTGATACCGGCTCGTCGACCCCGGCGCGTCCCACGGCGATCCAATCCAGAACGGACAGAGAGGTGACGACTCGCGTCTGCAATGTCGTCTCGATAGGCCCAGCTGCAAACGCAGCCAGAGAAGTGGAAAAATCGCTCATGGGCGCAGTTTAGCGTGCGCCGTTTGCGGGTAAAGGCCTAGCCGTACAAATCGGCAGCACGGGTTTCGAATGCCTGTACGATCCGGTGCATGGCTTCGTTGAACACCACGCCTATAATGCCTTGCAAGATGGCGTTCTTGAATTCGAAATCTACGTGAAAGGACACGTTGCAGCCCCCCTCCGGCGAGTCCTCGAACTGCCAATCTGATTTCATGTATTTGAACGGGCCGTCCAGATATTCCGTGTCGATCTTCATCTGATCCGGGAACAGCGTCACCCGGCTACCGAAACGTTCGCGGAACACCTTGAAGGAAATGACCAGATCTGCCTCCATCACCTGCGCCTCACCTGCCGCATAAGTCCGGCGGATACGGGCGGCGGCACACCAGGGCAGAAACTCGGGGTATTTCGCCACATCCGCAATCAGGTCGTACATCTGCTGAGCCGAATACGGCAGGAGGCGGGTTTCCGAATGAGTAGGCATGGCGTCCGGTATTAACAGGTGACAATGGCGCGTGATTTCGTATGTTGCGCGCCAAAGATCAAGGGGGCAGCGATGAGTGACCGCGCATATGTGATAGATGAGATGATCTCGGCCAAGGCCATTGCCGCCCGGATCGAGGAACTTTGCCGTGAAATCAGTACCGAATTCGCCGACACCGACAAGCTGGTCGTGGTTGGCCTGTTGCGTGGTAGTTTCGTCTTCATCGCTGACCTCGTACGTGAACTGGACCTGCCGATCGAAGTGGATTTCCTTGAGGCGTCCTCCTATGGAGATTCAATGGAGAGCAGCCGAGAAGTACGTATTCTAAAAGATTTACGCGGCGCAATTGAAGGGCGCGACGTTCTCGTGGTCGAGGATATAGTCGATACCGGCCACACGCTGAACCACGTGACCAAGCTGATGCTTAGCCGTAAGCCCGCGCGGCTGAGATCCATCGCTCTGCTGGACAAACCCAGCCGCCGCGAGGTTGATTTCCGGTCTGACTGGATCGGGTTCGAAATTCCGGACGAGTTTGTCGTGGGCTATGGAATCGACTACGCGCAGCGCAATCGCAACCTGCCTTTCATCGGTAAGGTACGGTTTACCGAGGGCTAAGCGGGCCCAACACCTGCTGAATCGCTGCCAGGAAAATCCCGGTTCCGACCGGGATCAGGGCATCCGGGAAATCGTAATCCGGGTTGTGCAATTGCGGGTGATCCACCCCTGAGCCAAGCCAGAACATCGCGGACTTGGCGCCCTTGCCGAACTGCCCGAAATCTTCCGAGAATTTCTGCGGACTGGACGTCAACGCGCAGGGCACGCCTGTTTCGAAACAAGACCGGCTGAGGATATCGACAGCCTCGGGCGCGTTCACGCAAGCTTCGAATACATCCTCATAGCTGATCTCAAAATCCAGCCCCTGATCCAATGCAGCCCGCGCTGCCAATGCCTCAGCCGCGTTCATCAGGTCCTGCATCCGCGCGTCCGCGACGGTGCGCAGGGTCACCCATAGTTCGGCCTGTCCAGGGGCAACGCCGAAGGTCGGCTCTCCCAGTTTTGCATGTGTCACCGTCGTCAGGGCAAAGTCGGCGTCCAAAGAACCACCCTTTCCCAACCCCGCCAATTGTGGCATCAGGGACGCCAGCGCCCCAGCCGGAGATATACCATCCTGTGGCGCTGCCGCGTGTGACGTCTTGCCGGTCAGAACAATCTTCATCCCGCGCGAGGCACAATTGGCAGGTCCTTCACACAGCAAAACTTCACCCTGCGCCAATCCCGGCAAGTTGTGCAGGGAAAACACAAAGTCAGGCGCGATTCCCGCAAATTTTGGGTCAGCCCGAAATGCGATGGCACCTTGCCCGGTTTCCTCGGCCGGTTGGAAAACCAGAACCACACGGCCCGTTTCCGGGCGGGTGTGCACCAGATATTCGGCAACACCCAAAACCATCGCCATGTGGCCATCATGCCCGCACAGATGTCCTTTTCCCGGAATACGCGAGGCATAGGCCGCGTCAGAAATCTCCTGAATCGGCAGTCCATCCAACTCGCACCGAATAGCGACGGTTGGCCCGGCCTGACGGCCGTCGAAGACGCCCGCCACACCATGCCCGCCGATACCCGTCAATACCTGATCGGCACCACGGGCGCGCAGCTCATCTGCGATCCGAGCAGCGGTTTGTTCCTCCTGCCCGGAAACCTCAGGATATTGATGCAATTCTTGGCGCAGCCGGGTCAGCCGGGCGATTGCTTCGGGTGTCACCCTTGCTCCAGCTTTTTCTGACGGGCATCGCGCAAACGGGCAAAGTCGTCGCCCGCGTGATAGGACGACCGCGTCAGAGGCGTTGCAGACACCATCAGGAATCCCTTGCCAAATGCCGCCTTCTCGTAAGACGCGAACTCTTCGGGCGTGACAAACCGATCAACGCCGTGGTGTTTTGGTGTCGGCTGCAGATATTGGCCAATGGTCAGGAAATCGATATCGGCGGCGCGCATGTCGTCCATGACCTGCCGGACCTGCTGTTCGTCTTCCCCTAGGCCGACCATGATACCCGATTTGGTAAAGATTGACGGGTCCATTTCCTTGACACGTTGCAACAGGCGCAGCGAGTGGAAATAGCGCGCACCGGGGCGCACTTCGGGATACAGGCCGGGGACGGTTTCGAGGTTGTGGTTGAACACGTCCGGCTTGGCCTCGACCACAACTTCCAGCACCGAAGGATCGCATTTCAGGAAATCCGGCGTCAGAATTTCAATTGTCGTCTTAGGGGAACGGTGCCGCACGGCGCGAATAGTTTGCGCGAAATGCTCCGCCCCGCCGTCCGCAAGGTCATCCCGGTCCACCGAGGTGATAACCACGTGGTTCAACCCCAGTTTCTGCACCGCATGCGCCACGCGCCCGGGTTCGAATGCATCCAGATCGTCTGGGCGACCAGTCGCAATGTTGCAGAAGGTACAGCCACGAGTACAGATCTCGCCCATGATCATCATGGTGGCGTGACCCTGGCTCCAACATTCACCGACATTCGGGCACCCGGCTTCTTCGCAGACGGTCACGAGGTTGTTCTCGCGCATGATCTTGTGGGTATCGGCATACCCTTTCCCACCCGGGGCCTTCACCCGAATCCATTTCGGCTTTTTCGGCTGCGCATTGTCTTGGCGATGCGCCTTTTCGGGATGACGTTGTTCGGGGATCTTCAGATCACGCACGGTCGGCTTTCCTGACTTTGGGTCACTTTGCTTCGACATAATATAAACTGCAGCGCTTAGCTACGCCACCCGTGCATAGCTGCCATAACAGCGCACTATGCATTTGCAGAAAAACCTAACAAATCTCGTCAAACACCCATTGAAAACAGCGCATTTTGCGGCATCCATCAGAATTCGCCCTTGCGGCAATAATGGCGTTGAAGCCAATTTAGAACTGTTTTAAATCATCGGCAGTTCACACATGAATCACAGGAACTTAAGCATGAAATCCGGTACCAGACTGCCTGACGTAACCTTTCACACCCGCGTCCGTGACGAGGCCGTCGAAGGCCCCAACCCGTTCCGTTGGGAAGATAAGACCACCGCAGATTACTTTGCCGGCAAACGGGTGATCCTGTTCTCGCTGCCCGGTGCGTTCACCCCCACGTGTTCGACCTACCAGTTGCCCGGTTTTGAAAACGGTTATGCCGAATTCAAAGAAAAAGGAATCGACGAGATTTACTGCATGTCCGTAAATGACAGCTTTGTCATGAACAAATGGGCGCAGGATCAGGGCCTGGATAAAGTCAAGGTCATCCCGGATGGTTCGGGCGAGTTCACCCGCAAGATGGGTATGCTGGTCGACAAGGACAACCTTGGTTTTGGTATGCGCTCGTGGCGCTATGCCGCGATCGTCAACAACGGTGTGGTCGAGGCATGGTTCGAAGAGCCCGGCTTGATGGACAACTGCCCCGAAGACCCCTATGGCGTTTCGTCGCCGGAAAACCTGAAAAAGCACCTGGACGAAGCCAAGGAACCGGCTCTGGCCTAAGCCTTTTTGCGATCCAAAACAAAAAAAGGCCCGCCATCGGCGGGTCTTTTCGATTTTAGGCTCGGGTGGCAGTCACGATGCCTTCGCCGACCCGTCGGATGACCTCGGCAAGACCGTCGAACCAGCCTTCTCCCCCAGTTGAAGCACGCCGCACCAAACCAACCGTGCGCGCCGGTTGAGGCGTACTGAAACGCATCAGCTTCAGCCCGGGTACAGCTTCGGATTCCGACCGCGCCGCAAGCTCGGGCATCAGGGTCAGGCCAAAGCCTTCGGCCACCAGTCGCGACAAGGTGGCCAGCGACGACGCGCCCATATTGATGAGACCACTACTGCGGTCCTGACCGCAGACGTCAAGCGCCTGATCCGTCAGGCAGTGGCCATCGTCCAGCAACATCAATTGCGCGGTTTTCAGATCCAGTGGGCGAAGGGCCTCGGGGTTCGTTGCCATGCCCTGCAGGCGCGCTGTGCTGCCGGCCAGAAGGAACCGGTCCTGAAACAGGGGTAGTTCGAACAGCTCATTTCCACCAACCGGCAGGGCTACAACACCGGCGTCGATTTCTCCGGCGCGCAGCATGGCCAGCAGACGCTCGGTTCTAGCTTCGCGTACCTGCACGCGCAACGAAACGTCTGAGGCGCGCAGTCCTGCCAGAACGCCAGGCAGCAAATAAGGCGCGATTGTCGGAATGATGCCAATCGCCAGCGATCTGTGCCCGCCGGACCGGTCCCTGGCGAATTGGTCCAGCCTGTCGGCGGCGCCCAGAACCTTGCGTGCATGATCCAGCACATCGCGCCCCAGCGGCGTCAGCAGTATGTCGCGGGCCTGACGTTCGAAAAGCGGGCCGCCCAAACTCTCCTCCAGCACCTTGATCTGCACCGACAAGGCGGGCTGCGACACATGGCAGGTCTGCGCCGCCCGACCGAAATTGCGCTGTTCGGCAACGGCGCTGAAGTATTGCAACTGTCTGAGGGTGAAATTCATAACCTGTGACTATCACTTGGCGTCGCGAGTGCAATCAAAACATATCACCCGATCATACGATTGCGCTCTGACTGGCATTCGTAATGCCGCTTGAGTCGTTGCAGCGCGATCCGCAGCACAATCTTACCCGACCGCGCCGACCAACCCATACGTTTTTCGGCCAGTTCCAACCCTTCAAGGTAGCAGCAACAACGCAACGCCACATCGCTTAACCCCGGCCCGAGATCCGACAAGGCGTGCTCAACGCGATCCCGCGCATCGGACGAGCCACGCCCACCATGGGTCTCACTTTTGAAACTGCCGCGTCCACCAGCAGTCAGAAAGTGGTCCCAGTTCTGCGCAACCTGGGGACCGATTTGCGCCAGTTCAAAATCCTCACGCAGACGTTCGCCTGCAGCAACCAACGATTCATCTAGGAACGGCTTGCCATCCCGGTCCCGCCTACGCGCCAGCGCAATCAGGGGGCTTTCTGCAACGCTGTAGCGAATGCGCCTTGGTCGGTCGGGTTTCGCTGCCGCGCGCTGCCCCTGCGCCATTTGAGCCTTGAAGTGTGCCTGCGCCTCGGCCATTCCAATCTCACTGCGCTCGCGCGCCTTG
The DNA here is from genome assembly GCF_056538605.1 of Ruegeria sp. BF7. Lineage (NCBI taxonomy): Bacteria > Pseudomonadati > Pseudomonadota > Alphaproteobacteria > Rhodobacterales > Roseobacteraceae > Ruegeria > Ruegeria sp. BF7. The sequence continues at coordinate 767,507 of NZ_JBQFTM010000001.1, forward strand.
TTCTCAACCTCGGCGACCAGACGGCTCAGCGCGGTCCGGCCTGCTGACGATATTCGATACCGCGAAATCCGAGCCGGATTATCGCAAGAAATCCAATCATTAAGAGCAAGCGCCTGTGCGATCCTGCATTCCACCACGGCCGTTCTGGTGGCCCCAGCGTCGCCGGTGTCGCGAACCACAACGGCCTTGTCCATTTCCTCGGCCACTGCCAAGACCGACCCCGTTTCACACAAGCGGCGCAGAATCCGTAGGGCCTCGCGATTGAACTCCTCATCTTTTGCGGCGGCCGTTTCTTCTTTAGCGACAGGCAGAATCCCATGCACGGCCCTAGTCTTACGGCCACCGGGATCGGAGAAATGTGTTTCCGCCAGCGATTGCAGCGCAGCATCCACCAAAGGGTCGTCCCGGCGCATTTCGATCCGTCTTATTTGCCTGAGAATGGTCGAAGCATGGCACCCGGCGGATCGCGCGATATCGCGGATCGACTGGCCGGTCTCTGTGTGGGCAAGATATCTTTGCACCCCTTCAGGTACCCAAGCCGGAATGGTGAAAGCCATGTTATTTTGCATAGTTCCTTGCCCTCGTCGACACAACAATCTGTTCTCAATCGCCCCCGATGAGTTTGTTAACCAATTCTAACTAGAGTTGCTTTCGTTACTCGTTCGTTAACCCGCAGGGACAAGAACCAGATTTGATTCAAAATCATAAACACTCATGAAGTCAGAGTTCGGAGCGAACCTAATCAAGGCAACACCCGCTTAAGTTGTGTGACAAAAGGGGCAACTTCCACTTGAACGAGGAACTCCCGAGATGCAGGACCTGATGACCATGATTACCACCCTCCGCCGCCCCCGCCTGCTGGCACGGGCCGCAAAACTCGGGGCGCAGAACTATGATCGGGAACGACATCTGCAACGTATTCTGGGATACGGCTCACTGCCCGGAACGGGTGCAGCACTGGTTCGACTGATGGAAATGGAACGAGAGGTTAACGCGCAGCGGTCAGAGGAAGACGCGACCTATTCGCTGGTGCGCCATCTTGACCTGCTGATTGCGTTGCTGGGCGAAGCGCAGCTGTATCAAGCCAGCCGCGCCTCGCAATTTCAGTGATCAGGTGAAGGCATCCGGCATGGATGCTTTCTTTTCCGCCACGTATTCGTTCAGCGCGGCGTTGATTTCCGGGTCGAGTTGAGGCTGCTGGTAGTTGGCCAGCAGATGCTCGACCCGCGCGGCGGCCAGTGTCCGTGTGTCACGCCCGCCTTCGTCTTCCCAGGTCTCGAATGGCTTGTAGTCCAGCACTTCGCTTTTCCAGAATGCCTCTTTGAAATTGGCCTGCGTATGGGCGCAACCCAGATAGTGGCCACCGGGACCGACTTCACGGATCGCCTCCATCGCCTGCGCGTTTTCATCATAGGTAATGCCTTTGGCCAGACCGTGCAGAACACCCAACTGATCGGCATCCATGACGAACTTCTCAAAGTCGGCGACCAGACCGCCTTCCAGCCAGCCGCACGAATGCAGCATGAAATTCACACCAGACATCAGACCCATGTTCAGCGAGTTTGCTGTTTCATATGCCGCCTGCGCATCCGGCAGCTTCGAGCCACAGAAAGATCCGGCAGAGCGGAACGGCAGGTTCAGACGTCGCGCCAGCTGACCCGCGCCATAGGTGACCATCGAAGCCTCAGGAGTACCGAAAGTCGGCGCACCCGAGTTCATGTCGATCGACGACACGAAGGCACCAAAGATCGCAGGTGCGCCGGGGCGCACGATCTGGCTGTACGCCACACCGGCCAGAACTTCGGCCAGAACCTGCGTCAGCGTACCTGCAACCGAAACCGGCGCCATCGCGCCGCCGACAATGAACGGAGAGATGATGCAAGCCTGATTGTTCTTCGCATACACCTCAAGCGAGCCCATCATCACGTCGTCGAAAGTCATCGGCGAGTTGATGTTGGTCAGCGAGGTCATGACGGTGTTTTCCTGCACGAACTCTTTGCCGAACAGGATTTCGCACATTTCGACCGAATCCTGCGCGCGGCTTGGATCGGTTACCGAGCCCATGAACGGCTTGTCCGAAAGGGTCATGTGCGCCATCAGCATGTCCAGGTGACGCTTGTTCACCGGAATGTCGGTCGGTTCGCACACGGTCCCGCCCGAATGGTGCAGCCACTTGGACATATAGGCCAGTTTCACGAACTTGTTGAAATCGTCCATGGTCGCATAGCGACGGCCGCCATGGATATCGCGCACGAAGGGAGGACCGTAGACCGGTGCCAGAACCAGATTGCGACCCCCGATGACGACCGATTTCTCGGGGTTGCGGGCGTGCTGGGTGAACTCGCTGGGTGCCGTTTTGATCAGTTCACGCGCCAACCCGCGTGGGATGCGTACGCGCTCACCATCAACATCAGCGCCAGCGTCTTTCCAACGCTGCAACGCAGCCGGGTTGTCAACAAAGTTGACGCCAACCTCGGCCAGAATGGTTTCCGCATTTGCCTCGATAATCTCCAACGCTTCTTCGTTGAGAACCTCGAAATTCGGAATATTCCGTTCGATGTACTTCGCCGTTTCGATTCGAACCGCGGTGCGCTCGGCCCGGCGGGCGGCTCCGCCACCGCCTCTAGCTCTGCGTCGGGTGTTTGCCTCTGCCATGAGATAATCCCGTTAGTCATGTTCACGTTGCAAATCGTGTTACCGGAACCGCCGATCACACCAGACGTGGATTGCGGCGCAATAGGGGTAAAAGCGACATGATCGCCACTTCGAAATTGCTTTGACCCGTTTTTCCTAATGTTGATGATAGGAGCATGGAATCGGAAACGCAAAAAGCACCTTCCACTTTAATTGAAAGAAAATCCCTTGATGCGGCGGAAATCGGCGCCGTAGCGCACCTGTACCGAGGTGAGGTTTATCGCAGCACGATCTGGCGCACCCGATTGGACACAACGACGAACTGGGCGGTTGTCACACTGGGTGTTGCGTTGTCGATTTCATTTTCTTCGCCCGAGGCCTCACCCCTGCCCCTGGTGCTTGTGGGCGTTCTGATCATCTTGTTCCTTATGCTTGAGGCGCGGCGCTACCGATACTTCAACGTATGGCGCGCACGGGCCAGATGGCTGGAGACCCATTTCTATGCACCGCTGCTTTATGATGGTGATCTTCATATGGAGGAGAACTGGCAAAAAGTCTTGGCGCAGGACTATCTGCACCCGCGCTACCATGTCACCCAGATGATCGCGATCGGGCGCCGAATCCGCAGGAACTATCTTTGGATTCTGCTGATCCAGAGCCTGGCATTCTGCGTGAAAATCTCGGTCCATCCGACCCCGGCCGAGAGTTTCGCGGAGGCCATCGAACGGGCCGATGTAGGTCCAATTCCTGGTGAGGCGCTTATCCTTACGGGCGCATTTTACATTCTTTGCTGGTCAATCATCGCGATCTGGAGCTACCGGGCAGATGTCAGCCGCGCCTCTCACCGTGGCAGTGAAAAGTCGGAATCAATGGGTTAGACACAGGCTCAGAGTGTTTTTTCCATCGCGACGGAATTGCCGCTCATTTCCGTTTCTACCCAACCCAAATGCGCATAAATCGCGCGTGTTCCCCCCATCAGCCGATGGGTGCGCAAAACCATGCGCGAACATCCTGCCTCGCGCGCTTCAACCTCGGCGGTTGCCAGCAGCTTCCCGGCGATCCCCTGTCCTTGCACCGGTGGTGAAACAGCCAAGTTAAAAACCTTCATCTCGTCGCCCAGCTGGTCAAAAATGATCACCCCGGCCAACCCGGACTCTGTAAGTGCTAACACCACCCGATGTTCCGTGATTTCCTCTGCGATCCCGGCCGTCACATCCGGAAGATCAGCAATTGTTTTGCGCGCTTCAGCATAGGCCGCTGCGATGCACTCGGTGATCGCCCCAGCGTCTTCTTGTGTCGCGTTCACGAAACGAATGGCGGTCATTGATCCGATCTCCCTCTGTATCTGGCTGGAAACGCCTTCATAACGCTTGCACATAACCGCCGCGCGACCTAAGAGCCAGTCATGAGCCAGACATCCCATGACCGCCTTCTGATCATCGACTTCGGCAGCCAGGTGACGCAGCTGATCGCACGCCGCCTGCGCGAGTTGAATGTCTATTGTGAAATCCACCCCTACCAGAATGTCACCATGGACTTTGTGCGCGATATGGCGCCAAAGGCCGTGATCTTCTCGGGCGGGCCGGACAGCGTGACGCGCGAGGGCTCCCCACGCGCCCCACAAGAGATTTTTGACTATGGCGTACCGATCCTCGGCATCTGCTATGGCCAGCAAGTGATGATGCACCAGCTGGGCGGCAAGGTCGAAAGCGGCCACGGCACCGCCGAGTTCGGGCGCGCCTTTGTCACACCGAAAGGCCAGCTGGATATTCTGGATGGCTGGTTCGACGGTGGAGACGAACAAGTCTGGATGAGCCATGGAGACCACGTCAGTGAAATCGCTCCGGGGTTCGAAGTCTTCGGAACCTCTCCCAACGCACCCTTCGCGATCACCGCCGACGCCAACCGTCACTTCTATGCCGTTCAGTTCCACCCCGAAGTGCATCACACCCCCAAGGGCGCGAAACTGTATGAGAATTTCGTCAAACTGGCCGGGTTCAGCGGCGACTGGACCATGGGCGCCTATCGCGATGAAATGATCCGCAAAATCCGCGAACAGGTCGGCGACAAGAAGGTTATCTGCGGCCTGTCCGGCGGCGTCGACAGCTCGGTCGCGGCAATCCTGATCCACGAGGCGATTGGCGATCAGCTGACCTGTGTGTTCGTCGACCACGGCCTGCTGCGCAAAAACGAAGCCGAAGAAGTCGTCGGCATGTTCCGCGACAACTACAACATTCAGCTGATTCACGCGGACGAAAGCGATCTGTTTCTGGGCGAGTTGGACGGCCAGTCCGACCCCGAGACCAAGCGCAAGATCATTGGCAAGCTGTTCATCGACGTGTTCCAGAAACATGCTGATACCATCGAAGGCGCCGAGTTCCTCGCGCAAGGTACGCTGTATCCTGACGTGATCGAATCGGTATCGTTCTCGGGCGGTCCGTCGGTCACCATCAAATCGCACCACAATGTCGGCGGCCTGCCGGAGAAGATGGGCCTGAAACTGGTCGAGCCCCTGCGCGAACTGTTCAAGGATGAGGTCCGCGCGCTGGGTCGTGAGTTGGGTCTGCCCCAGAGCTTCATCGGTCGCCATCCCTTTCCCGGGCCGGGCTTGGCGATCCGTTGCCCCGGCGAGATCACCCGCGAGAAACTGGAAATCCTACGCGAGGCCGATGCGGTTTACATCGACCAGATTCGTAAGCACGGGCTATATGACGAGATCTGGCAGGCCTTTGTCGCCATCCTGCCGGTCCGTACCGTAGGCGTGATGGGAGACGGGCGGACCTACGACTATGCCTGCGCCATGAGGGCGGTGACCTCGGTCGATGGCATGACCGCTGACTATTATCCTTTCAACCATGAATTCCTTGGCGAAACCGCCACGCGGATCATCAATGAGGTAAAGGGCATCAACCGATGCACTTATGACATCACCTCGAAACCTCCGGGAACAATCGAGTGGGAATAAAAAAGGCCGGGCACTGTCCCGGCTTTTTTGTTTAAGTTCAGCCGGAAACCCGCAATTCCCTCAGGCAGATTAATGGACAGCAGTAAACCGCAGATCGGCAAGGCCGCGCTTTGGATGACCGGGGCAATAGCCTCGTTCTCGTCGATGGCTGTTGCCGGGCGAGAGTTGAGCGTCACGCATGATACTTTTGAGATCATGTTCTACCGCAGCCTTGTCGGCATCTGCGTCGTCGCGCTGGTCTTGTCGTTCACTGGCAAATGGCATCAGGTTTCGACATTCAAACTGGGTTTGCACGGTATCCGGAACCTAATGCACTTCACCGGCCAGAACCTGTGGTTCTATGCAGTCTCGGTCATCCCTCTGGCGCAGGTTTTTGCGTTGGAGTTTACCCAACCCATCTGGGTTATCTTGCTGTCCCCTCTGCTGTTGAAAGAAAGGCTGACGCCGGTCCGGGTGTTGTCGGCCCTGATCGGCTTTGCCGGTATCCTGATTGTTGCCCGCCCCGGTGCCGTACCACTGAGCGCGGGCGTTCTGGCGGCCGCCCTGTCGGCGGTTTTCTTTGCGTTGACTACCATCTCCACCAAAACCCTGACGCGGATTGCCAGTATCGGCTGCATCATGTTCTGGTTGACCGTCATGCAGGCTGTTCTGGGCCTGATCGCGGCGGGGATCGACGGCCAGGTTTCGCTGCCCACACTCGCCACGGCGCCTTTTCTTTTGCTGGTGGGGCTGGCAGGCCTGTTGGCGCACTATTGCATCACCAACGCACTGGCCATTGCACCGGCAACCGTGGTGGTGCCATTCGACTTTGCCCGCCTGCCGACAATCGCGGTGGTCGGCATGATTCTGTATCATGAGCCACTAGATCACTGGACCCTGCTGGGGGCCGCCGTGATCTTTTCGGGCATCTTTATGAACGTCCAAGCCGAGAATCGTAACAGTTTAGCAACAGATTCACGCCACAATCACCAGTAATAACGCACCGTCACCAGTTGACGGATTAATAGGCCTTAAGAAAGTATCGAGCACCATAAGTCAGGTTGATCGCAACCACTCAATAACCCGTGCCTGACCTACAGGAGACCTTAAGGGAGGAACTAATGAAAAAAGCGCTACTACAGGCGTGCGCAGTCTGTGTCGGGGCGACAGGAGCCTATGCAGGTGGCCTTGATCGCAGCGGCCAAGGCGTCAACATCTTGTTCGAGGAAGGGTCCGTCGTACAGTTCCGTCTCGGCTACACCAACCCTGACGTTAGCGGTGAGCAGTTCGGCGTCGACTCCGGCAATATCGCCAACGACTTCTTCACACCGCATCTGGCCTACAAACGTGCCTTCACCGATCGTCTGGATTTCGCACTCGTCTACGATGAACCATTTGGCGCAGACGTACGGTACCCGACAAACTACCCTCTTTCGCAAAACCCTACGGCACCTGCTGGTGGTCGCTCCGACGTCCTGCGTGCCAAGGCGGATGTTGACGCGATCACGGCACTGCTCCGCTATAAGATCGATGGGGGATTCAGTGCCATCGGCGGTGTCCGCGCCCAACGCGCGAAGGCTAATGTCGCAGTCCCGGTGGTTGCCGGCTACGAATTTGAAACCGACGCCGAGATTGACTTTGGTTACGTCGTAGGTGTCGCTTGGGAGCGCCCCGACATCGCGGCACGTGTGGCTTTAACCTACAACTCAAAAATCACGCACAATTTCGACTCGACGGAATCGATCAACAGCGTTCCCCCCATCCCGGCGGCGCTTGTGACGGTGGACGATGAAACCGAGGTTGAGACGCCTCAGTCGGTGAACCTGGATTTCCAAACCGGTGTCGCACCCAAGACCTTGCTGTTTGGTTCGATCCGCTGGGTTGACTGGCCGCAGACCGTCCTGGCCCCGGATGTTTACGTCGGCGCAGCAAACCAAAACCTGGTCGATTATGCAGACGACACGTTCACTTACACGCTGGGTCTGGGATACCAGTTCTCCGAGGAGTTCTCAGGCGCGATCACAGCAGGATATGAAACGTCATCGGACACACCGGTTACGAACCTCGGCCCGACCGACGGCTTCTGGAGTGTGGGCCTTGGTGGCACCTACAGCTTTGAAAACGCACAGATATCCGGCGGCGTTCGCTATACCGATATCGGTGACGCGACCACCACAACCGGCGGTGAATTCTCGGGCAACTCGGCTTGGAGCGTTGGCTTTCAGATCACATACGCTCTGAACTAATTTCAAGCCTAATCTAAAAAACCCCGCTGTTTCGGCGGGGTTTTTCTTTGCACAGGTTTCGGGTCGAAAGGGTGCCCAGACAGTGCGAAAAAATGGCATGGCGGCACAAAATAATCTTTCACCGAAAGCATAGGGCGAGTTTCTTGTGTTGGGCCTGATCTGGGGCGCATCGTTCCTGTCAATCCAGTTCGCGCTGGACACGATCCCAGTGACGACCTCAGTGCTTCATCGGGTTTTATGGGCAATGCTGGCGCTTTGGATTGAGGTCTGTTTCCGGTGGCTGACCATTCCACACAGCCCTCGCGTTTGGCTGGCGTTCCTGATCATGGGATTGCTGAACAACGCAATTCCGTTTTCGCTGATGACCTCGGGGCAGCTTTACATCGAGACTGGCCTGACCTCGATCCTGAATGCAATGACGGCCATTTTCGGTGTCATAGTCGCGGTGTTGTTTTTCAAGGATGAACGCCTCAGCCGCACGCGCTATCGGAGATAGGCTTGGACTTCTTGGGGTTACATTTGCAATCGGGATACGGAACTTTGCCAGTTTCGACCCGCAGAGTATGGCCAAACTGGCGGTCAATACAGGCACGATGTCCTACGCTCTGGCCGGCGCTTGGGCGCGAGCCACTTTGACTAAACTACCCCGTAGTTGAGACAGCCGGGATTCTAACCGGATCGACCCTGCTGATCCTGCCCATTACACTGCTGGTCGATGGCGTGCCAAGTATGGACTTGCCCCTGATCACATGGGCGGCGATTGGCTATTACGCTTTGATTGCCACGGCCGGAGCCTACCTGCTGTACTATCGGGTTCCGGCTATGGCCGGTGCAGGCAATCTGTTGCTGGTCACGCTGGTCATCCCCCCGGTCGCCATCGTACTGGGCGCGGTTTTGCGGGATGAGGCCTTACCGCCGCAAGCTTATCTGGGTTTCGCCACCCTTGCGCTGGGGCTATTGATCCTCAACCTTGCAGGCGCACGCGATTGACGCCGCCCGCCGCCCGTTTTAGCTAGGTCGGAAAAAAGGGACAGCGGACAATGATCTACGGCTCGGCAAACGACTGGCGCGGCGCGGCGCGGAAAAAGGTGCTGTTTTTTGGCATGTCGGGTCTGGGAAAGACTTATGTATCCAACGTCCTGCGCGATTCCGGCGACTGGTTTCATTACTCGATCGATTATCGCATAGGCACCCGTTACATGGGCGAATACATCGCGGATAACGCCAAGGCCGAGGCGATGAAGATTCCTTTTCTGCGCCAGCTTCTGCTTTCGGATTCGATCTTTATTGGATCGAATATATCCTTCGAAAACCTGACCCCCGTAGCCGCTTATCTGGGCAAGCCCGGAAACCCAGAGCTGGGTGGCCTGGATCTGCCCGAATACAAACGCAGGCAGGAGCAATTCCGACAGGCTGAAATTCACGCGCTTTTGGACACCGAGTATTTCATCGACCGGGCGCAGCGCCTGTACAGATATCCACATTTCATTTGTGACACGGGCGGGTCGATCTGCGAATGGGTGGATCCGACAAACCCAACGGATCACGTTCTATCCGAATTGTCCCGCCAAACCCTGATGATCTGGATTCAAGGGGACGAAGACCATACGGTCGAACTGATCCGCCGTTTCGACAAGGCGCCCAAGCCGATGTCCTATCAGGCAGAATTCCTGACCCGTGTTTGGGACGATTACCTGACCCAACACAACTGCCGGTCCGAGGACGTGGACCCTGACGCGTTCATCCGCTGGACCTATGCGCAAGCACTGGCGCATCGCCAGCCGCGTTATCAGGCGATGGCCGAGAACTGGGGCGTCACGGTCACTGCGGACGACATGCACAAGGTCCGTGATGCCGCTGATTTCGATGAGTTGATCGAACGCACACTTGAGACCCGCGCGAACGACGCTTAGTTTCCACTTTTACACTGAAACTCCAAAGGCTTGAATCTGATGCCGATTAAGATCCCCTCCGACCTTCCTGCTTTTGATGTCCTCACCAAAGAGGGCGTCTCGGTCATGGCCGAGGATCAGGCGATGCATCAGGATATTCGCCCTCTGCGGATCGGGTTGTTGAACCTGATGCCCAAGAAGATTCAGACCGAGAACCAGTTCGCGCGCCTGATCGGGGCGACTCCGCTGCAGATTGACCTGTCTTTGATCCGCATGACCGAACATCGCACCAAGAACACCGCCGCTGAGCATATGGCCGAGTTCTACCGCCCTTTTCAGGAGGTCAAGAACGAGAAGTTTGATGGCCTGATCATCACCGGCGCGCCGATTGAGCATCTGGATTTCACCGAAGTCACCTATTGGGACGAAATGCGCGAGGTTTTCGAATGGACACAGACAAACGTGCATTCGACCTTTGGCGTCTGCTGGGGCGGGATGGCGATGATCAATCATTTCCACGGCGTGCAGAAACATATGTTGGACGCAAAGGCCTTCGGCTGTTTCCGTCATTCGAACCTCAACCCGGCCTCGCCTTTCTTGCGCGGATTTTCAGATGACTGCGTGATCCCGGTCAGCCGCTGGACTGAGATGAAGCAAAACGAGATTGATGCCGCGAACGGCTTGGTGACCTTGCTGGGCAGTGATGATGTCGGGCCGTGCCTGGTCGAAGATCGGGAGCACCGGGCTATCTATATTTTCAACCATTTCGAGTACGACAGCGACACTCTGAAACAGGAGTATGACCGCGACGTTGCCAATGGCACCCCGATCAACGTGCCGATGAACTACTATCCGGACGACGATCCGACCCAAACGCCGCAAAACAGATGGCGCAGCCATGCGCATCTGCTTTATGGCAACTGGATCAGTGAGATTTACGGCACCACCCCCTACGACATCAGCCGGATCGGTGTCGATCAAACCGATCTGAGGGCCTGACCCCATGTTACGCGTCGGCGTCATAGTTCTGACCCTGATGGTCATGCTATGGGCCGTCGCAATCTGGCGCTCAGCCCGGAACGAGGCGCGCGCCGAGGCCGCCTTTCCCCCCGAAGGCCAGATTGTCGACGTCGATGGTGTGCCCGTCCATGCCGTTGTGATGGGCGAAGGGCCGGACGTGGTGCTGATTCACGGGTCCAGTGGCAACACGCGCGACATGACCTTTGCGCTGGCCCCGATACTGGCAGAAAACTACCGCGTGATCGTATTTGATCGCCCCGGATTAGGCTATAGTGCCGGTTTCAACCCAGACGGGGAAACCATCGAAGAACAGGCGGAAATCCTGCAAAAGGCCGCTGCCCTGCTTGGTGCCGAAAAACCCATCGTCGCAGGCCAAAGCTATGGTGGATCAGTGTCGCTCGCCTGGGCGGTGACACGGCCCGACAACATTTCGGCAATGGTTCTAATCGCGCCTGCGGCGATCCCGTGGGAGACGCCTCTGGACGGTTTCAACCAACTGGCATCCACCTCGGTCGGCAGCGCAGTAACTCTGCCTTTGATCACCGCTTTTGTACCCAGTTGGTACGTCGAAAAAGCGCTGGACGGCGTGTTCGCACCCCAGACGGCCCCTGCGGGCTATGCCGATCACTTCGGCCCAGGTCTGACCATGCGCCGCAATTCGATGCACACCAACGCCAAGCAGCGCGCCAATCTGTTGGATGAGGTCACCGCACTGCGACCCCGATACGGCGAGATCGACGTCCCGACCGAGATTGTTCACGGCACCGCCGATGACACCGTTGGCCTCGAATGGCATTCACATCGTTTGATCGACGAAATCCCTGGGGCAGAACTGATCGAGCTGCCGGGCATCGGGCACATGCCGCAGGTCGTGGCCGCCCCCGAGGTTGCCGCCGCCATCGACCGCGCCGCACAACGTGCGGGTTTGCGTTAAGCCCACGGCTAATCCATAGTAGGATATGGCTTTTATGGCGAGGTAACACATGGCCCGTTCCGAAAAAGGTTCCATCGAAAAGTACTTCAAAAAGGATGCCCCGAAAGAGGTGCGTTCAGCCATTGAAAGGTCTGAAAAGGACGACATTCTGAACCCGACCTACCCTTACGACGAACGCATGAAGCGTAAGGAATACGAAAAAGAAATGGAAAAACTGCAGATTGAGTTAGTCAAAATGCAGTCCTGGGTAAAAGAGACTGATAGACGTGTAGCCCTCATTTTCGAGGGCCGGGATGCGGCTGGCAAAGGCGGCACGATCAAGCGGTTCCGCGAAAACCTGAACCCGCGCGGCGCGCGCAACGTCGCGCTCAGCAAACCATCTGATACAGAGCGCAGCCAGTGGTACTTCCAGCGGTACATTCAGCATCTTCCCTCAGCCGGTGAGATCGTGTTCTTCGACCGAAGCTGGTATAACCGCGGCGTCGTTGAAAACGTGTTTGGTTTCTGTACGGCAGAAGAGCGCGAACGGTTTTTTCGGCAGGTTCTGCCGCTGGAAACCGGGCTGGTCAATGACGGGATCACCTTGTTCAAGTTCTGGCTGAATGTCGGCCGTGCCGAGCAACTGAACCGGTTCCTATCTCGTGAAACGGACCCGCTGAAACAGTGGAAACTCAGCCCAATCGACGTAGCGGGCCTGAACAAATGGGACGAATACAGCGAATCGATTTCGGAAACCCTGACCCGCAGCAATTCCGAGCATTGCCCCTGGACCATCGTCCGGTCCGACGACAAGAAACGCGCGCGGCTGGCGGCCATTCGCACTGTGCTGCATGCGTTGGACTATGATGAAAAGGACGAGGACGCAATTGGGCCGAATGATCCCAAAATCTGCGGCGGGCCGAAAATCTGGGATGCATGACCAAGAGTGGACGAAGGCCACAACGCGGATTATGTCATGTATTCCGAAAGCTTAAACAGCAAAGGCACCTGAAACGGGGATGACGAAACGCGGGTATCACCACGGGAACCTGAAACAGGCTCTGATCGAGGCTGCACTGTCTTTGATCGAGGAAAAAGGTCCAACTGGCTTTACCTTGTCCGAGGCTGCCAAAACCGCAGGGGTCACACCGGCTGCGGTCTATCGGCATTTCCACGGGCGCGAAGACCTGATCGCCGAGGCCGCCCGGCAGGGGTATGAGATGTTCGCGGACCTGATGCAATACGCTTATGACAAAGGCCAGCCCTCGGCCCTAGCCGCGTTCGAGGCGACGGGCCGCGCCTATCTGGCCTTTGCACGCAAGCACCCGGGTCATTACATCGCCATGTTCGAAAGCGGCATTTCCATCAACCGCACGCCCGAACTGGCGCTGGCGGCGAACCGGGCAAAAGCGGTACTGGAAAAAGCAGCCTCGGATCTATCGCAGCACATTCCGCCCGAAAAACGCCCACCCGCGTCGATGTTCAGCGCCCATATCTGGGCCATGAGCCACGGCGTTGTCGAACTGTTCGCGCGCAACACTGGCGCCAGTTCCCCCTTCCCGCCCGAGGACTTGCTGGAATCTGGGATCGGTATCTATCTGCGTGGTCTGGGGCTTGTCCCGCAGGACGATTAATGGTCAGAAACGCGACAACGGCTGCGGCACGCTAAGGCCAGAGGTCACATTGATCAGATCCATTTCACCCATGCCCTTGATGTCCACACGCCCAATGTCCGAGACCTGAAACTCGTCGATCAGGGCGTATTTCATCTCTTCCGGAGCAACGATATTCATCGGGTTTGCAAAGACTTGCAGGCGCGCGGCAATGTTAACCGCCGGACCGAACACGTCATAGACGTATTTCTGTATTCCCACGACCGAGCCAACAGCAGCCCCCATTCCCAAACCGATCCGGGCCTGCCATTTATGCGGGTGGCTTTCGTTGCGCCGCTCGAGATACCGCAGGAACCGTACTGCACAATGCGCTACTGCAGTTGCATGGTCCGGCGTCGCATCGGGCATACCTGACACTGCAAGATAGGCGTCGCCAATGGTCTTGATCCGCTCGCACCCGAACTGTTCAACGATGCGGTCGAAGGCAGTGAAAATATCGTTCAGCTCGCTCAGTGTCACGGTCGGGTCGGTCTTGGCCGCAAAATCCGTGAAGCCTACGAAATCCAGCATCACCACCGACACCTGATCGTATAGCTGAGGCGTGACAACGCCGAACGTCTTGAACTCTTCGTACACCGCGCGTGGCATCAGGTTCAGCAACAGACGTTCAACCCGCTCTTTTTCCCGCTCCAATTCACGCGTGTTGCGCTCGACCATGGTCGAGTAGCTGTCGATCATGCTTTCAAGCTCGCGGATGCGGGTGATGTTTTGACATTCGATGACCAAAACCTGTTCAGACAGGCCATTTGCCAGCGACACAGTCGTCGCGAAAATCAGCGTTCTGCGCTTTGGTTTGATCTGCAGTTCAACAGAATAGCGCAGACCGGATTGCTTTACGTCTTCCAATTCACGAACTTCAAGCGATGGAAGCACATCCAGCAGCGTCTGCCCTTCCTTTGGCTTGCCGAACCACTCCGCGAACGGCCCGTTGTGAAATACGAAACTGAGATCTGAGGCGCGAACGACCGCAACACCAACTCCGATCGCCCGAAGCAGCTGCTCATTGATGGCCAGAATACTCATGCGGCGTCACGCGCGACAATGATTGAACGTTTGGATTCAATGGCATTCAGGGCGATTTTGATATGGCTGTCTTCCATCCCGTGCATGGCCAGCGCTTCGCCAAACAGCTCAGCCATTTCGTCAAAATCCGCATGTGAGATATTGAGGTGCCGGTGAACCGCTTCGATCCGATCATCACTGAAAGATGCAGGCCCGCCCACCAAGGAAGACACGAATTTGGTTTGGTGGTCGATCAGACGTGGCATGTCTATATCTTCGAAATGGCCGCCAATTTGATCGGATTCCAAGGCCATTTCATAAAATGTCATCACGATCCGACTAATGGTTTTGAACCCGCCGTATTTTTCGTAAATAGTCTGCCCCACACCAAACACCCGAACGTTAACCACAAAAACACTGGAAGATTATATCAAATCGACAGTTTTGTTAACGCTTATGCGTTGCATGGCAGATATCAGGGGATTCAGAGCCTGATTATAAGTCACACGCTCAGGTCGTCAGCGCACGGAATGAACCCGACGAACCCGCCATCATCCAACAAACGGCGCTGACCGCCAGTGCGCCAGTACAATTTGCGCCCCGCCGCCTGCAGTTCGCGCCGAACGCGGAACCAAAATGGCCCCTTGTCCAAACCGCTGTTGGTTTTCTGGTCCTGCGACCGCTCACTGAGCTTGACGGTTTCGGCGGTCTGTTCCTGTTGTTTCGACCAGATCACCTGAACTCCTATCGCCGGAAAGCACTGATACATGCGCCAATCCGAACGCGGGATCGAGATGAAGTCGTCCAAGTGATCGGAATACTGCTCCGACCACGACAACAGCTTTCTACAGGCCGCCTGCGTCACGATATAGGCGGCCGCGCTAGGGGCCATTTCCAGCATTGGTCTGACCGGGACGTCTGCAATCCTCTGCAATACTCCGAACCGCATGGACCGCGGCGAGTAATCCAGCTTGATGAGGTCAAACCCGTTTCCACCATCCAACAGTGCAGCTATGACCGCCCCAGCCTGCGCGGACATTTCAACGTCATCCTCAAAGACAGCCACCGCCTTCAGTCCTTGATCCACAGCGGCTTGCCACACGGCGCGGTGGCTTTCGAAACAGGCAATTTCGCTTTGCTTCAGTCCCCAGCGACTGCCGGTTCCGGGGACATAGCCATTGTCCTCAAGTGCGCCGGGTTTCTGCGCGTCCAATGCGCTGAACCGTTGGGCACCGACCAAACCTGTGTGGGCGAACTGAGCTTCCATGAAGCTGGCCCGTTCCGGCACCCGGTCGAGGTTAATAAAACAGACACCCGTATCCGATGGCAGTTCGAATTGTCCCACGGCATATCCTTTCCGATAGTGTCGCCAGATACACACCTCAGAACCGGACAATCAACCCCACCATGGGCACTGAAAAAAGGAAGGGCCGGTGACCCTTCCGTGCAATGCGATCAGGCACTGATCGTGTTGTGTTCCGGGCCATACGGGAAACCGGTGATATTCTCGGCGCCGGTTTCCCCGACAACCAGAATGTCATGCTCGCGATAACCGCCTGCGCCTTTCTGGCCTTCGGGAATCCACAGCATCGGCTCGATTGAGACGACCATGCCCGGCTCCAGCACGGTGTCGATATCTTCGCGCAGCTCCAGCCCGGCTTCGCGGCCGTAGTAGTGGCTGAGGATCCCGAACGAATGGCCGTAACCAAAAGAACGGTACTGCAGCAGCTCTTCATCCGCAAAGAAGCGGTTGATCTCGGCCGTAATACCCGAGCAGGTCGCGCCGGGTTTGATCAGGCTCAGGCCCAGTTCATGCGCGGCGACGTTGGCCTTCCAGATACGCAGGCTTTCCGCATCTGGTTCTCCCAGGAACAGGGTGCGCTCCAAAGCGGTGTAATAGCCTGAGATCATGGGAAAAGTGTTCAGTGACAGGATATCGCCTTTTTGCAGCGCACGTTTGGTAACCGGGTTATGCGCGCCATCGGTGTTCAGGCCGGACTGGAACCAGACCCAGGTATCACGGTATTCCGCATCCGGATAGGCACGCGCGATTTCGGCCTCCATCGCGTCGCGTCCGGCCATGGCAATCTCGATCTCGGTCGCGCCTTCATGAATAGCGGCGTGAATGGCTGCGCCGCCAACATCCGCAGTGCGCGCGCCGCCCTTGATCAACTCGATCTCTTCCGCAGATTTCACCATCCGAGCAGCCATCGTGTCCGGAGCAATATCCACCAGATCCGGCCCGCCCAACATGTCCAGCGCCGTATCCCGCATGGCCAGCGTCATGTGATCACCTTCGATGCCGATCCGACGGGCCGAGCCAATCAGACTAGCCACTGCGCGCCAGTAGTTGTTCCGCTTCCAGTCGGTATAGATCACGTTTTCCTCGACCGAGCGCCGCCACGGCTGGCCCGCATCGATATTCGCCGATACCGTGGTGCAGCTGTCCTGCGTTACAACGCAGCCATACGGACGGCCGAACGCGCAATACAGAAAGCCCGAGTAGTAAGCAATGTTGTGCATCGACGTCAGCAGCACTGCCGGGATATCACGCGCCGCCATCGTCGCGCGCAGACTGGCCAAACGCCGGGCGTATTCCGCTTTGCTGAAGGGCAACGGAGCCTTGTCGCCATTGTGACTGGTGAAGAACTCGGGGCGATTTTGCAATTCAGTCATTTGGTCTCTCCTCAATGCCGGACAGGCACCGCCCGGCCACAAGTCCCGGCGTTCAGGACAAGCGGCCTCGGGAACCGAGAGCCATGCACCCCGCCCTACGTCACGACGCCATCGTGACCGGGGTGCATGGTGAAATCGCTAAATCAGCTTTCGAGTCGCGTCAAGCCGGGCTGAGGCCCCGCAGGCGTTCGGAGCGCCGCCGCAGCAGTTCAACCGTGGTCAGCAGCGCAATCGAGATCACCACAAGGATCGTCGCCACCGCCAGAATGGTCGGGCTGATCTGTTCCCGCAGGCCAGTGAACATCTGCCACGGCAGCGTTTTTTGACTGGCCGAACCAACAAACAGCACCACCACAACCTCGTCGAACGAGGTGATGAAAGCGAACAACCCGCCGGAGATCACACCCGGCAGGATCAGCGGCATCTGGATCTTGAAGAAGGTCCGCACCGGCCCTGCCCCCATATTCGCGGCTGCCCGCGTCAATGACTGATCGAAACCGACCAAAGTAGCCGTCACCGTGATGATCACGAAAGGAATGCCCAGAACCGCGTGGGCAAGGATGACCTTCACATAGCCTACGAAGTTTTTGTCCATGCCCAGCGTGCCCTCAAGGAAGCGCCCGATGTCGCTGTAGAAGAAGAACATCCCTGTCGCCGAGATGATCAGCGGCACGATCATCGGTGAGATCAGGATGCCCATGATGGCCCGGCGCCCCGGTACGTGGCTCTGACTGAGGCCGATGGCCGCCAATGTCCCTAGAGACACCGAAATGATCGTCGCAATCGGCGCGATGATCAGCGAGTTTTTGAAGCTGCGCTGCCACTCATTGTTGGTGAAGAAATCGCGGTAGTGCTTCAGTGAGTACCCCTCGGGATCCAGCCGCAGCATCTCGGGAGTGAAGGTGAAGAAATCCTGTGCGTTGAATGACAGCGGCAGAACCACAAGGATCGGCGTGATCAGGAAGACAAAGATGGCGCCGCAAATCACGCGAAACAGGTAATGCTCGAACACCTGCCGACCTGTCAGATAGGGCAACAGCTTTTGCCGATAGCGGCCCTCGTACAGCCAGAAGATGAAGAAGGCAAAGAACCAGCCGACCAGCAGCCCGGCGATCAAACCGGTGATCCCGGCAAAGAAGAACCCGATGGCGGCAAGCCCCAATACAGTGATCCAGCGCGCAACCCGTTCATTGTCGAGCACGGTGATATAGACCCAGGCCAGCGCCGCCATCAGCGCGGCGCCGATCAGGATGCCCAGGAGGACATTGCCCTGCCCGGCGCCGACGAACATGCCGACAAAACCTCCGGCAATGGCGACAGCCGGCAGAACGACCGACAACGGTTTGCGGGATATGGGTGTAAGTGCTGCCATGATCTTTATCCCAACTTCACGTTATCAATGCCCACGATCTTGTCGTAGCACCAGTAGAGCAACAGAACGACCGCCAGCAGGATCGTCCCCAGCGCCGCAGCCAGACCCCAGTTCAGCGAGGACGAGATGTGATAGGCAATCCGGTTCGAGATGAAGACACCTTTGGTGCCGCCCACGATCTCGGGCGTGATGTAGTAGCCGATGGCCAGAATGAATACGAGGATCGACCCCGCGCCGATTCCCGGAATGGACTGCGGGAAGTAGATCCGCCAGAAGGTTGTCCAGTTGGTCGCGCCCATCGACTTGGCCGCGCGGGTGTAGGATGGCGGGATCGTCTGCATCACCGAATACATCGGCAGGATCATGAACGGCAGCAGAATGTGGGTCATCGCGATGATCGTGCCAAATTGGTTGTTGATGATCACAAGTCGCGCATCATCAGCGACCAGACCCAGCCAGACCAGCGTTTCGTTGATCACGCCCTGCTGCTGCAACATGACTTTCCACGCAGAGGTTCGCACCAGCAGCGAGGTCCAGAAGGGAAGCAACACCAGGATCATCAACATGTTGGACACCCGCATCGGAAGTGTCGCCAGCAGGTACGAGACCGGGTATGCCAACAGAATGCAGGACCCGGTAATAATCAGCGACATGAACAACGTGCGCCCGAACAGCTTGATCAGGATTTGTTTGTCCTCGGGTTGCGATTGGGCGCCTTCGGGCGTGCGACGCATATCGATTGCGTTCAGGAAATAGCCATTGGTGATTGGCACCGCATGGGTCTTGATCGTGCGCCAGGTTTCCACATCACCCCAACCGTCGTGAATCTCAATCAGCTTTTCCTTGAAAGGCGCATCAGCTTCGGGGTCCAGACGTTTGATATTACGTCCTGATTTACGGAACATCGAAGACATGCCTGTCTGTTCATAGTTCAGACGCGTGCCGAGTCTGGTATGCGTTTTCTCCTCAACAGCTGCGACCATGTCCTTGGTAAAGGCGGCGTAAAGGGCTTCGTCGGGCAGCTCTCCGCTTTCAGCATCCCAGTTCTTCAGCTCAACCACAGTCAGCGGGAGCGTTTCAGCGACGATACCGTTCTCAACCGACCGAAACAACATCGACACGATCGGGATCACAAACGAGAGCAATACAAACAACAGCAGGGGCGCGACAAGGGCCAGCGCCCGAAGTTTGCGGCGGCGAAGGGATCGCGCCAGTGATTTCTTAAGTGGCGTGCCATCGGCGGCCAGCATCGGACCTGATTGAGTAGCGTCAGTCATCTGCGTCCCTTGGTCTTTGGTGGGTCGGGGCCATTGGCGGCCCCGACCTTGCGTTTCAAGACAGGCTTATTGTGCCAGCCATGCCTGGAATTTTGCGTCGATATCGTCGCGGTAGTCAGCCCAGAACTCGTAGTTGTACAGGAACGTGTTCTTGGCATTCTCCGGATCGGTCGGCATGTGCGGTGCCATGTCGATACCCAGTTCGGCGTGCTGGCCAACCAAAGGTGCCGACGAGGCACGGGCCGGACCATACGAGATGTACTTGGCCTGATCCGCCAGACGCTGCGTGTCGGTCGCGAACATGATGTAGTCCAGCGCACGCTGCTGACGCTCTTCGCTCAGACCTGCCGGGATGATCCAGCCGTCCAGATCAAACACCTGCGCGTCCCACAACATGGCGACGGGCTGCTTTTGCTCTTCGATCACGCTGAACAGGCGGCCATTATAAGTCGACCCCATGATAACCTCACCGTCGGCCAGCAGCTGCGGCGTGTCGGCACCAGCAGACCACCAGACAACACTGTCTTTGATAGTGCCCAGCTTGGCCAGCGCCTGATCCTGCCCTTCCGGGGTCGCAAGAACATCGTAGACGTCGTCCTTGGCTACGCCATCACACAGCAGCGCCCATTCCATGTTGTTGATTGGACGTTTTTCAAGCGAACGCTTGCCTGGATAGGTTTCCAGATCAAATACAGCGCAGATATCGGTGGGTGGGGTGTCGCCAACCAGATCGGTGCGATAGCCGAATGCAGTCGAATAAACGATCTGCGGGATGAAGCAGTCACTGACTAGCAGGTCGCCGAAATCTTCAGAGGCCGGTGTTCCATCCGGCGCCGGGGCCAGTTGGGTGTCGAAATCGATCTCAAGCGCCAGACCTTCGTCGCACAGGCGGATCGCGTCCGAGGCCACAACGTCAACCACATCCCAGGTGATGTTGCCCGCTTCGTTCATCGCGCGCAGTTTGGCGACCGCTTCATTCGAGCTGTCGTCATTCAAAATGGTAATGCCGGTCTTTTCCGAATAGGGTTCGTGATAGGCTTTGAGCTGCGATTTGGAGTATGCGCCGCCCCACGAAACGATCGTCATCTCTTCGGCCATCGCGCCACCGGCAACTGCGGCAACTACACTCGCCAAAAGAGTGGTTTTAGTAACTTTCATTGTTAACTCCCTGTTTTACCCGTTAATTTTAACTTTGAAGACCGGATCACGGGGCAACCCGATCAACTGATGTCCCGCGCACCCGGGCGGATCACACGGGGATTTTCTGTATCAGGCGTCAAGCGCGCGGCAGTCCTGGGCCAGCCAGCCGATCTCGACCTCTTGACCTGGACGCAACTTGACCGCATCCGGCGCGTTCCGGGTCTTGATGATGAAATCATCGTTTCCGGCCACGGACAGGCGGAAGCGGAACACGTCGCCCATATAGATGAACTCTTTTACCGTAGCCTTCAGCGTATGAGCATCGGCGTGCAGACGGTCCTTGTTGAACTCAACGCGTTCGGGGCGGATCGAAACTTTAGTTCGTTCGCCCGCCTTGTGGACGTTCACGGGTTTGGCATCAATCTCGGAACCGTCATCGAGAGCCACCACACATGAATCGCCGTCAATCGACTTAACAACACCTTCCAATGTGTTGTTTTCACCAATGAATTGCGCGACAAAACTGTTTTCGGGCTCTTCATACAGAAGGTCCGGCGGCGCCAATTGCTGAATGCGGCCGTCGTCGAATACCGCAACCCTGTCCGACATAGTCAACGCCTCGGTCTGATCGTGGGTCACGTAAACGGTAGTGATCCCCAGTTCGTGCGCCAGACGAGTGATTTCGAACTGCATATGTTCGCGCAGTTGTTTGTCCAGCGCGCCTAGCGGTTCGTCCATCAGAACCAGTTCGGGTTCGAACACTAGCGCCCGCGCCAGCGCGATCCGCTGTTGCTGACCCCCGGACAATTGCGCTGGACGACGGCTACCAAAGGCCCCCATCTGCACCATATCCAGCGCCCGCTTTACCTTTTCCTCGCGCTGATCCTTGCCCATATTCCGTACTTCCAGCGGAAAGGACAGGTTCTCGGCCACGGTCATGTGCGGGAAAAGGGCGTAGTTCTGGAACACCATTCCAATACCACGCTTATGCGGAGGGATGTTATTGATTGGACGTCCATCCAACATGATCTCACCATGAGTGGCGGTTTCGAACCCGGCCAACATCATCAGGCAGGTTGTCTTACCGGACCCCGATGGGCCCAGCATTGTCAGAAACTCACCTTTTGGCATTGAGAGGTTTAGATCTTTTACAACGAGTATTTCGCCATCATAAGACTTTTGGACACGCTGAAACTCGACGAACGCTGCGTCATTGGACATATACCGACTTGGCTCCCTGTGTGGTCTGTTGTTTGCCCGGTTTATCCGGATCTCAAAGACCTGTTGCCCTCATTAAAGGACATGCGAGACGCGGCACGCAACCAAAATGTGACAAAGGTCAGACATTTTCGATTGTGCCTGCATTACCATTAAGCGGAATTCAGTTCCCGCATGTGCCATGCAAGGCTTTGATTGCTGGACAAAACCGGCTTTTTCAAACGGCTTTCGATTTCTGGAATTGTATCAAAAGTTCTTAAATTCTTACAGCTTATGAAAACAGCTTCAACCGCTGGATCGGCCCCAAGTCTCAGCGCTGCATCAACCACTGAACGCTGTGAAATGCGTACAACTTTTGATTCTTCCGCCTCTCCGAACGAGCCGAAAACATCCATTGATACCCCATTTTCAGCAAAAGCCTGCCGCAGCGGTTCGTTCACTTCTTCGATATAAGGCGACAGTAACGCAAACTTCGAGACCCCAAAATGCGCCGCACAGGCGGACGCTGCGCGCAGAGGGTTCGTGACCTCCGCCACGTTGCAGGATTTCCGGATCATCCGTTCAATCCGGTCAGATCCGATAACCGAACTGGCCGACGTACATCCGTACCCAACCACCTTGTAGGGGCGGATCTTGGGCAGAAGGTCCGCTGCGGCAGGCAGGGCTTTCTCCATTTCCGCCAGCGTATCTTTTGTCACCTCTGCCCCGCTGGGAATGCGCGAAACATAGATCGGAACGCGGCGGTCCGAGAAGTAGGCCGTGAACTCGGGCTCGATCGTCTCGTCGGTTTGCAGAACTATCAAACCCATTGGCGTAGCGTCGGGATCGTCTTTGTCCAACGTGTTGGGTAAAAAGTTCATATCTCGGGCAACTCCGGACCGACTCTGGGGCTCATGAAGCGCGGCGCCCCTTCGGTGATAACTATGTTTTCTTCGTGAACGAAGATTTTGCCGCCTACCGCTATGCCGGGTTCCAGCGTCAGAATCATTCCCGGCTCCAGTACAGTATGATCGGTAGGGATCAGAGACGGCCATTCCGTCAACGACATCCCCAGCCCATGCCCCCGTCGCCCTGCGCCAGTCTCACCCAAGGTGCGAGACAGAACCTTGTTCATGACGTGAAACAGCTCTGCCCCTTTGCGCCGGGGCGCGCAGCATCAAATGCGGCGTCCGAGGCCTCTATCAGCGTCGCATAGGCATCGTGAACCTGCTGGCTGGCTGCTCCGACCGACCAGTTGCGGTCGAGTCGCAGAAATATGCGTCCCAAACCAGCCCGGTATCCAGCATCAGAACATTACCGGGGCTCAGTGCGGTGGCACGGGCCGGCGAGATCACGTCGGTATATCCACCCTACTCTGCTCCGCCAGCAAGGTACGGCACCCAATCCGCGCCCTCGTCCAGACACAACACTGAAACCGGCGAAAGACCTCATCCAACGCGACGCCGTCTCTGGCAATCTCGGGCATGCACCGAAAGGCCCGCCCGGCAATGGCGCAGGCGGTTTCGATCTTGGTAATCTAAGCCGGGGATTTGACCATCCAAAGTTGCGGTCAATACCCTCGTCACCGCTTACACGGCGCGCACCCAGCACGTATGGTAACCGGCTCAGATCAGCCGAAGGCATACGGATATGCGTCTCGTGCCGATCCGGCAGGCCAATCATCGCATCCTCCGGACAAACCTCGCGCAGAGTATCAGTCAGCAGACTTACACCGTCGTCGTCCAGATCGGGCGCGCTCCAGGTACGGATGTCATCCACCCAAGTCTGCGCCATCAGTGCAGCCCCGATCAACGGGATGACGGCTATCGGCTTGCCCGAAACGGGAAGTATCAGGAACCAAGGGCGTGTCGGGCTTTCCCAGAAACGGGTCAGGTAGCCGGTGAAACAACGAACTTCAGGCTCGGTCGTCAGCAACAAAGCCGAAAGACCCGCCCGCTCTATCCGACGCTGCGGGCGTTCTGATCGCGCGCGCGGAGTTCGGACGACTCAAAGCCCCTCATTCGGCGATCTCGGACAGGAAGCACAAGACACGGGCATCGGGTCCGATACCCAGAGCCTCGCGCACTTGATCATTCATGACGGCGGCTACACCCGCCCCGCCTGACGCGGTGGTGGCTATACTTGCCGAGGCCATGGCCGGAAGATGTTCGGTCACTTGCTGATCGGACAAAGTCAGAAACCTGTCTGCATCGTGGGCCAACCCGTTCAGAGCAATCAACGACGGCTCCTTGCAATCGAGCCGTCCCATCACGCTGTCGGGGCCGTCGGCGAAAACGCAGGCACCGGCCTTGATACTGGCTTGTAACGCCGGGGCCGCTTCGGGTTCGACCACGATGATCTGCGGCGCATCCCCCCAGACGGTTCGCGCGTAGGCCGCAACCGCTCCAGCCATCCCACCAACACCGGCCTGCAGTATGATATGGGTCGGCACCTGAGGGCATTGTCGAACGGCCTCGGCCGCCATCTGCAAGTACCCCTCCATCAGAGTATGCGGCAGGTCGAAATACCCCTCCCACGAACTGTCGGAGAGCAATATCCAGTTGTTGTCCTGCGCCGCTTTGCTGGCGGCGTTCATGCTGGCGGCGTAATCTGTGCCTTCCCGCACAACCATTGCACCTTGTTCGCGCAGGCGATCTGCAAAACTCTCGGGCACAGTATCGGCGATATAGACCACTGCGTCAGCTCCGAACCTGCGCGCGCCCGAGGCCACGCTGAGCCCGTGATTGCCTGCGCTGGCCGTGACATAGGTGCGACCCGACAGCGTTGTGGCGTCGGGCGTCTCAGCAATCTCTGCCGCATGACGCGCGATGACATATGCGGCCCCCAATGCCTTGAACGACCCCAGCCCCATCCGTCCACGCTCATCTTTCACCCACAGGCTTGCGACATCCGCCAACCCGTGCACATCGGTCAAAGGGGTTTCGTCAGCCGACAGGCAACGCGTGATCAATTCCGAGGCGCGCGCCACATTCGTGGACGGAAACGGTGCGCCCTCGATCAGTTTCTGACCGGCGCGATACGGGTTGGATGTGATTTTCAACTGAGCGTCTTCCCTGTGTTGCCCATTGACGTGATCGGATTCGTCTAGTTCTGTCAACAAAACTCAGTCACCGAAGGAAGCAGCCCATGGCCCATGCCGATCCGGCCTTCAGCCAGGCCGAATACGACCGTCGGCTGTCAAAGACGCGCGCGGCCATGGCAAAGGCAGGGCTGGATGCGCTGTTTGTCGAGGACCCGTCGAACATGGCGTGGCTGACGGGGTATGAGGGCTGGTCCTTTTACGTACACCAGGGCGTGCTGGTCCTGCATGACCAAGACCCTATTTGGTGGGGCCGCAATCAGGATGCCAACGGCGCGCGGCGGACGGTCTGGATGTCAGATGAACGGATATACGGTTATGCGGACCACTACGTGCAATCGACCGTCCGACACCCGATGCAGGACCTCGCAGCGCTGATCCGAGCCTGCGGCCTGGGCTTGGGGCGGATCGGGGTTGAACTGGACAACTACTATTACTCGGCCAAAGCACATCTAACCTTGCTGGCGGAACTTCCACAGGCTGAGTTGGTCGATGCGAATGCGCTGGTAAATTGGCAAAGAGCTGTGAAATCCGGTGAAGAGATCGCTCTGATGCGCAAGGCTGCCCGCATCTCGGAACACGTAATCGACGGGGTGCTGGAGCGGGTCGAACCAGGACTACGCAAGAATGAGTTGGTCGCGCAGATTTACCATGATGCCATCTCGGGAGTTGGGAACGACTGGGGGGATTATGCTGCTATCGTACCTCTGTTGCCTTCGGGTCCGGATGCCGCAGCCCCGCATCTGACATGGGATGGCGCACCCTTCAAACCCGGAGAGTGCACATTTTTCGAACTGTCCGGCTGTTACCGTCGCTATCACACACCGTTCTGCCGGTCAGTTTTTCTGGGCCAGCCGCCAGACCATTTGTTGCGGGCCGAGGCGGCGTTGGTCGAAGGTCTTGAGGCCGGTTTGGACGCTGCCCGCGCAGGCAACCAAGCGCACGACATAGCCCTGGCACTTGCCGCACCACTAGAACGCGCCGGGATCGAACGAGGTGCACGCTGCGGCTATCCGGTGGGGCTCAGCTATCCGCCGGACTGGGGAGAGCGCACTATTTCCCTACGCCCCGAGGATGAGACCGTTCTGGAACCCGGCATGACCTTTCACTTCATGCCCGGCCTTTGGATGGACGATTGGGGCCTTGAGATTACAGAGACGATCCTGATCACCGAAACCGGACCTGCCGAATGTTTCTGCGATCGGTCCCGAAAATTATTCGTGAAACCATGACCCTGGACAGAACCACCGAAATCCTCGCCGACCTGATTGCCTTTGAAACGGTGTCCGCCGATAGCAACCTTGAGATCATTCGATATCTAACTGATCGGCTTGAGGCGCTCGGCGCTAGGTGCATCGAAACGCGGGATGCCACCGGGACCAAGGCCAATGTCTTCGCCACGCTTGGACCGGACATGCCCGGCGGCATTCTGCTGTCCGGCCATACGGATGTTGTTCCGGTAGCCGATCAGGACTGGACGACAGACCCATTCCAGATGACCGAGAAGGACGGGAAGCTCTTTGGTCGCGGCACCTGCGACATGAAGGGGTTCATTGCTGCCGCACTGGCCTTTGCCGAGAAACTGGATCCCGGCAAGCTAACCCAACCGCTACACTTCGCCTTCACCTATGATGAGGAGACCGGCTGTTTGGGCGCTCAAAACCTCGTCAATGACCTCTCTGAACGCGGCATTGTTCCAGACATTGCAATCATCGGCGAACCCACCGAGATGCGGGTGATCGAGGGGCACAAGGGGTGCTTCGAATACACCACCAGCTTTGTCGGCCTCGAAGGGCACAGCTCGGCCCCCGATGACGGTGTCAACGCCGCCGAATACGCGGCGCGCTATATCGGCAAGCTGCTGGAATTACGCCACATCCTGAAATCCCGCGCGCCAAAGGGCAGCCCGTTCGAGCCACCATGGACCACGGTCAACGTCGGTCGCATCTCGGGCGGCGTCGCCCATAACGTCATCGCCAGCAAGGCCGAAGTTGCGTGGGAAATGCGCCCGGTTCAATCCAGCGATGCAGAACTGGTGCGCAATACCCTGTCCGACTATGTGCAGCACACTCTCCTGCCGGAAATGCAGGCGGTTCACCCGGACGCCGGCATCACGCAAGAGGCTGTGGCCGAGGTCGAAGGGTTGGAACCCATGGACGTCAACGCAGCCCGAGACCTTGTTGCTGAATTGACCGGCGCCAATGGCACAGGTGTCGTTGCCTTCGCTACCGAGGCCGGGTTGTTCCAGCAACTGGGTGTGCACGCAATTGTCTGCGGGCCGGGTTCGATCACACAGGCACACAAGGCCGATGAGTATGTCGATATCGAACAGCTCGATCTGTGCTACCGGATGTTGAACCGTTTGGGGCGTCGCCTGACGTCTTAACCCGTTCCATGTGTCCGGTCATAGGCGGATCGCGGCGGCTGAACATGCGCCGCGCGGGCGTCTTCACCCGGATCATAGACCTCCATCACCAATGGGTAACAGGCGGCGACGTCCGACGAATGCTCGGACGAACAATCGCCGCCGGGACAGGCCGAGAGCCCGACGATCAGGTCGATCTCGGCGTAGAGTTCAAGATAATCCCCCGGACGCACCGGACTGGCCTTCATAAAGTATTGACCGGTATCGCGGGTAAAGCCGGTGCACATGAAGACATTGAGCACATCATGCACCAGCATCTCGGCCTCGTGCAGTGGCAGGTCACAATGACTGGCCAGCGCGCGTGTCAGGTTCGAATGGCAGCAATAGTGGTAGTCGTCGCCAGACAGCAACCGCCCGGTATAGGGATCGCAGCGCGTACCGATCACGTCATGGACCGAGCCACCAAAGGCATCAAACCCGTACCAGTCCAACGTGTCGTCAACTATGGTCGCCATGGGGCGCATGTTGGGAAAGCTTGACCACATGCGGTCTCCGGTCGACAGGTGCGTGCCATGCAGCGCCCGGGTTTTGCCGGAATAGAACCGCTCGGTCAGGTCGTGTTTGTTCCACATGTTCAGATCGCCGACCTGTGGACCATCGACCGACAATACCCGAACAAACGCCCCGGCGGGCACGTCGATGCAGGTGGCGTCCCGAGGGGTGGCGGTGGCTTCGGCAGTCTTGGATGCGCCCTTTCGCAGTTTGGCCAGTGTCGCCAAATCCGGCTGATCCAACGTTTCTGGCGGGTAGCAGATGACCGGAGGAATGGCTTTGCGCTCATCCGCGTCCACAGGTGCCTTGAAGTTCGGTTCTTCCAGTTTCATTAGCGCCCTCCCCTGCGTTTACACAGGCTTAGCGCATTATAAACGGGTTCGCCATCGGCTCTTGCGCGGTGCTGATCCAGGTGGTTTTGGTCCGGGTATAGTCGAGGATCGCCTCGACCCCGGCCTCTCGTCCATAGCCCGACTGATTGAACCCACCAAAAGGCGCAATCGGAGAGATCGCGCGGTAGGTATTCACCCAGCAAATCCCCGCCCTGATCCGTTTCGACACCCGATGCGCCCTCGCCAGATTCTGCGTGAAGACACCAGAACCCAACCCGTAGGGTGTACTGTTTGCCAACGCGATGGCCTCTTCCTCAGTGTCGAATGGCAGCAAAGACATGACCGGCCCGAACATCTCAACCTTAAGCGTTTCGGTCTCGGGTGAAGCGCATTGAACCAGTGTTGGCGTCATGTAGTTCCCCGGACGATCCGCAGGCGCACCACCAAAGCGGATCACCGCGCCCTGACCCTGCACTGTGGCCAATGTGGCCTCGATCTTGCGCACCTGTGCGGCGGTACAGAGCGGACCGACATGCGTATCGGGTTGCAGCGGATCGCCCAGCCGAATGGCGCTGGCTTTCTGTTCGATCCGTTCAATCAACGGCTCCAGAATGGATCGATGCACCAACCCGCGCGTTCCCGCCACGCAGCTTTGACCGGACGCACCAAAGTTTCCGGCAATCAACCCGTTCGCCGCGCCATCCAGATCGGCGTCATCAAACACAAGGATCGGCGACTTGCCACCCAGTTCCAGCGAAGTGACCGCAAAGTTTTCAGCCGAGTTGCGCACCACATGCCGTGCGGTCTCTGGCCCACCGGTAAAGGCGATCCGGTCGATATCTGGATGGCGGGTCAGTGGAATGGCGCAATTCTCGGCGTCGCCGGTGATGACCGAGACGACACCGGGTGGGAACCCGGCCTGTTCGACCAACCGGGCAAACTCCAACATCGGCGCTGGCGCGATTTCCGAGGCTTTCAGAACCACCGAACACCCCGCCGCCAAGGCCGGGCCCAGCTTGGTGGCCGTCAGGAACATCTGTGCATTCCACGGCACGATGGCCGCAACAACGCCGATCGGTTCGCGCGTGGTGAAGACGTGCATGTCGGGCTTGTCGATGGGCAGAACTGTACCCTCCACCTTGTCCGCCAGCCCGGCAAAATATCTGTAGTAGTCAGACACATAGCCCGTTTGCGCCGAGGTTTCCGCCAGCAGCTTGCCGCTGTCGGTGGTCTCCAACTCTCCCAATCGTGCAGCGTTTTCGGCCACCAAATCGGCCAGACGATAAAGCAGCTTTCCCCGCGCAGTCTGAGTCATATCCCGCCACACGGGATCATCCAGAACCCGTCTGGCAGCAGCGACAGCGCGATTAACGTCGGCGGCCGAGGCGCAGGCAAATGTTGCCCACCCCTGTCCGGTCGCCGGGTTTTCGGATGTCATGACCTGAGCGTCTGACCCCTCGGTCCATTCGCCATCAATGAACAGCTGAAAATGCGGAAGGTTTCCCATAGTGATCCTCACTGAAAGGCTGGCATGACATCGTCGATGAACCGCGCCAGAGAGGCGCGTTTGCGGTCGTTGGTCATACCGCTGTCAACCCAGAACGAAAACTCATCATAGCCCAGATCCTCGTAACGCTTGATCCGGTCAATCACCTGCTGCGCCGTCCCGACAGTCAGGTCTCGGCCCAGTTTCTCGGTAGTGTACATCGGATTTGCGTCCATTTCCTCGGGCGAGATCGGTTCGATCAGCCCTTGCTGAATGGGTCGCTTATTCAGGAACCACGCGCCGAAATAATTATAGTAGCGCCGTAAATCCTCGACGCCCTGCGCAACATCTGCATCATCGTTGCCGACATAGGTATGATGCAAAAGCATGATCTTGGGGCGCGGCCCGGAATAGCTGTCACAAGCATCATTGAAACGGCCAATCAACGTTTCGATCTCTTCCATCCCCTGCCACAACGGGGTGACCTGAATGTTAAAGCCGTTGTGAACGCCGAACTCGTGACTGTTGGGGTCACGCGCCGCGATCCAGATCGGTGGGCCACCGGCCTGCAGCGGTTTAGGGGCCGACGTTGTCGCAGGAAACGAATAAAACTCGCCTTCATGCGCGCAATCCCCTTGCCAGATCTTCGGCAACAGAGGCGTGGACTCGCGCATTTTTTGCCCGGCCTCCCATGCGTCCATGCCCGGCGCCAGCCGCTCGTATTCAAACGAATACGCCCCGCGCGCCACCCCCAACTCTATGCGACCTTTGGTGATCTGGTCCGCTGCCGCAGCCTCCCCGGCCAGTTTGATCGGGTGCCAGAACGGCGCGATCACTGTGCCGGTACCCAGCCGCACATTTTTGGTATGATGCGCAAGATCGACCAGAGGCAGGAACGGGTTGGGCGCAATGGTAAACTCCATTCCGTGATGTTCACCGGTCCAGATCGCACGCATACCCCCTTCATCGGCCATCTTCGCCAAACCCACGAATTCGTCGTAGAGCACATCATGAGGCTGGTCAGGCGTCAGACGCTCCATATGGGCAAACAGGGAAAACTCCATCATCCGGCTCCTTTAGCGAAAACTGTGAATGTCACCCCGTTCGGCGTCGCCAAGATACAAGGCGAAATCGCCGGTCTGGGCTTCACGCGCGAAGCGGGTCATCATGTGGTGAATGCCGGGGGTGGCATAGGTCAGGTTGGGAAGGTCTTTGACCGCAATCCAGCGGGTGTTTTCGGATAACGCGGCTGGACCGGCAGATGCCAGAAAGAACGTGTAGTGCAGCTTGGTGTCCGCATCGTTGAACGCGGAATAGACCTGATCGATCCGCGCGTGGATGCCCCGTTCGGCTAACCCTTGCGCCAGCCTGTTCCGCTGGCCTCCGGGTTCCGCCCCTTCGACCTGAACCGGACGAAAGCGGCCGTCGTGATGTTCCAGCAGCACTTTGTCCTTTGACGTTATGATGGCCCCGCACAGCGTCGGCACCTTCGAGTCCATTTCTCGTTCCAGTCCAAGACTGAAGTACGAGCCACACACGTAACCGAGGCCGTCACCCGCAACGTGCGAGAACTCAAGCACCCGGCCCATCAGGACGGTGTGGTCGCCCGCTGGGATTGCTTGGTGCGTTTCACAGCAGAACTGCGCAAGTGCCCCATCGATCAGCGGCAGATCATGGGTACCATTCCGATGCGGTACCTTGGCGAACCGATCTCCCTTGTATCCCGCAAAGGTATTCGAGACCTCCTGCTGACCCTCGGCAAGAATGTTGACGGAAAAATATCGACAGCCTGTAAAGACCTCATAGCTGGACAGGAACTTCCCCGGACAGACCAGTAACAACGGCGGATCAAGAGACACGGAGGAAAAGGAATTCGCCGTGAAGCCGACCGGGGTGCCGGCTGTGTCGCGTGTTGTCACCACCGTCACACCGGTCATGAAGCTGCCAAAGGCATCACGCAGGGCGCGCGGATCTAGCGTCGTCATGACAAGCACTCCTGCAGAAAGCGCAACAGGATATCGTTGACCTCAGCCGCATGTGTCATCGGCATCATATGCGCCGCGTTTGGGATGATTTCCTCCTGCCCCTGTGTTGCCAACTCAGCCATGTCGCGCGACATCCGAGGGGTTGAGTTAGGCTCATCCGCGCCAGTCACAAACAAGGCCGGGCAGGCAATTGCAGCCAGCTGCGCCTTGGTCGGACCATCGCTTTCGGCGAACACTGTGTAAGCGGCCTTGTAGGCGCGCGGATTGACCTCTTGCAGCCAGCGCGCGCAGGCGTCGCGCTCAGCCGATGCATCCTTGCCAAACCACCGTTGCAAAGTTGCCGTTGGATCATTCGGTTGTTGCTCATCCAGGGAATGCGCCCGCGACAGGACGGCCTGCCGAGCTGTTTCCGATCGCTGAAATATTGCGTTCAGGGCGGCAATACCTATGAGATTCGGATTGCCCGAGGCTGCAATCTGGGTCGCAATCAGTGCTCCCATCGAATGCCCGATTATTACGGCAGGTTCCTGTATCAACGCGGCAACCGGCGCGGTATAGCTGTCCAACCCACAGACCGTCGCGAACGGGGTTTCGCCATGCCCGGGCATATCCGGACACAGCACGCGATACCCGGCAGAGACCAGCGGTCCGATCTGTCCGCCCCATGCCTCGGCCCGCAAACCGACGCCGTGCAGCAGAACCACCAGCGGCCCCGTGCCCAATTCTATCGCGGCCAGACCGTTGAACTCAGACCGAAGCCGGGTTGTCCACGTCATGACCCAGATCCTTCAAATCCTGATAGCGATCCCCGATCCGATGGTGAGGGCGCCCCGAGGTCGCGCCACCCAGCACTATCACGACCTCATCCGCGCGCGGGGCGTCTGGAATGGCGAATTGCAGCGTCAGGTAGTGAGACCGGCGACCGGCGTCATTCTTGTCCATCAGCGGCACCATGATCGGTGCATTTGCCGGACCCCTTGTATTGGTAAAGGACAGATAGGATTTCGCCGCCACCGCCTGGCGGAAGTGATTACCGAAATGCAGCGTGTGGATCAGGCCCGAGGCGTGCTCGACCTCACCATCCAGCCCCACAACTGCGGCCTTGCCATAGGCTTCGATGGCATCACCGCTTCCTGCCAAGGTAATCATCCGGCGGGTCAGCTCTTCGCCCAGGATCGGGGCAAAGCTCAAAATCTCGGGCCGCAAATCTTCGACATAGCGGCCCGCCCAGGGGTTCGACACAACGGCGGCCACTGCGAACATGCGCCACGGGCGCTCGGCCTTGCGAAACCCTTCGACCAGAACCTCTTCGTCATAGGTCACGATTTTCCGAATACTTGGCTTCACGAGCGCCCCCTTTTCTGTCGTTGGCAAACTATCCACGCCCGAGGGCCGCTTTGACAAACGAAAGAACTTTGGTCTTAGGTATTAGTGACTCTAATATGTAGGTTACCAATGTCGAAATCCCTGCCCCCTCTGACATGGTTCAGATCGTTCGAAGCCGCGGCCCGACGCCTGAGTTCGACCGCCGCCGCCGAGGAGATCGGGCTTACGCAATCCGCCGTCAGCCAGCAGATCAGATCGCTGGAAACGCGGCTGGGGGTGGTGCTTTTCCACCGCCACGCGCGTGGGTTGTCCCTGACCGACGAAGGTCGCAAGCTGTTGCCACAGGTCGAAGCCGCGCTTGAGATGTTGCATTCCGCCGCCTCGCCTTATCTGGCCGAGGAACGGGCGCGGCATATTACCGTTGCGGCCTCGGTCAGTGTGCTAGAATGGGTGATATCCCCAGCCCTTCCGCGATTTCAGCAACAGAACCCCGATACCTCTGTGCGGTTCGTCAGTACGATCTGGCCTGATGAATTTGCCGCATCGCGCGCGGATGTCGAGATCCGGTTCGGCTCGGAAAAGCAGGTTGGCCGGGATGCAACGGCATTGTGGCCCAACCACCTGATTGCGGTGAAAGCACCGAAGCTTTTGGGCGGCTTTCAAGACTTGCCACTTATCGGAACTGTCGGCACTTCGGACAATTGGGGGTCTTGGGCCGAAGCGACCGGCCTGCAAGTTGGTGCCCCTGTGTTAAATGTCGATTCCTATGGGCTTGCGTTGCAACTGGCCACGACCGGCAATGGTGTTGCTCTGGTCAACGCCCTGATCGCCGACCACGCTCTGCACTCCGGTCAGGTGGTACTTGCATCCGAAGCCTCCGCCCCGGCCAGTGAAGGGTACTTTCTGGCGGTTCAGCGCCGCTCGCCCGAGGTTGATGCCTTTGCGCAGTGGTTTACCAAAATTCAGCGGCAAGAGACACGCAACCAAGTCTGATTCAACCACGTTAATGTCGCATCTGAGGATATCCAAGCGCCGCAGAATAGTGAATTCTGGCGAAAAAGGTCCGATTCATGCGATATTCCGGCTTTCGAGTTATTAAAGAGGCGCTTACCGGCCACAAAGGGTGGAAACCGGTCTGGCGCGAGCCCGAACCCAAGGCGCATTACGACATCATCGTCATAGGTGGCGGTGGTCATGGGCTGGCGACGGCGCACTACCTGTCCAAGGTCTATGGTCATCGTAACGTGGCTGTTGTCGAAAAAGGTTGGATCGGCGGCGGCAATGTGGGGCGGAACACGACGATTGTGCGTTCGAACTATATGCTGGACGGGAATGAACCGTTCTACGAGTTCTCGATGAAGCTGTGGGAAGGTCTCGAACAGGACCTGAACTACAACGCAATGATGAGCCAGCGCGGGATCCTCAACCTGTTCCACACCGACGGACAGCGCGATGCCTATACAAGGCGCGGCAACGCGATGATCCTGAATGGGGCAGATGCCGAGTTGCTGGATGCCGACCAGGTGCGAAAGGAGCATCCCTACCTGAATTTCGACGATGCCCGCTTTCCGATCAAGGGCGGCCTGGTTCAGCGTCGCGCAGGTACTGCCCGCCACGATGCGGTGGCCTGGGGTTTTGCGCGGTCGGCTGACCTGCACGGCGTCGACATCATCCAAAATTGCGAGGTCACCGGTCTGCGGATCGAGAACGGAAAATGTCTGGGGGTCGAGACCACCAAGGGCTTCATCGGCGCGAACAAAGTGGGTTGCGCGGTTGCCGGCAGTTCCAGCCGCGTGATGGGAATGGCCGGGATGCGCCTGCCCATCGAAAGCCACGTCCTGCAGGCCTTTGTTTCCGAGGGCCTGAAACCGGTCCTGCCCAGCGTCATCACCTTTGGAGCTGGGCATTTCTATGTCAGTCAGTCCGACAAGGGCGGGCTGGTTTTTGGCGGCGATCTTGACGGCTATAACACCTACGCCCAACGCGGCAACCTGCCCGTGGTCGAGGATGTTTGTGAAGGCGGTATGGCCCTGATGCCAATGATCGGTCGCGCCCGTCTGCTGCGGATGTGGGGTGGTGTGATGGACATGTCTATGGACGGCTCGCCAATTATAGACCGCACCCCGGTCGAAGGGCTCTATTTCAACGGTGGATGGTGCTACGGCGGGTTCAAGGCGACCCCGGCCTCGGGCCATTGTTTCGCGCATCTTCTGGCCAAAGACGAGCCTCACCCGGTCGCCACCGCTTATCGCCTCGACCGGTTCCAGACGGGCCGAATGATCGACGAAAAAGGCGTGGGCAACCAGCCCAACCTGCATTGAGGGGGACCATTCAATGATTATCAACCATCCCCTTCTGGGCCCACGCGATGCATCGGAGTTCACCTATCTGGGTGATGCCTCGCTGATCGACCGCCCCGACTGGCAGGCCGAGAACGCGCCTGAGGCGTTTTATGAATACGGCTATTTGCGCGACAACCCGGCTGGTGAGCACCAAGAGCTGTGGTATCACGAGGCCGGAGACCGATCCTGGCTGGTCGTCACGCGTAATACGCTGACACATGAGATCTCAAAGGTGGAACTGGCCCGTGACGTGGCCCGCGCACGGGGGCGATCCAAATGACCCAAAAAAACCGGCTTAATGGCGGCCAGATCGACCGCAACACCTCTCTCTCCTTCCGGTTTGACGGGCGCAGCTATACCGCGCATCCCGGCGATACTCTGGCCTCGGCCCTTCTGGCGAACGACATGCGCTTGATCGGGCGCTCATTCAAATATCACCGCCCGCGCGGGTTGCTGACCGCCGGGTCCGAGGAACCCAACGGCATGGTCGAGCTGCGCACCGGTGCGCGGAAGGAACCCAACACCCGTGCCACAACGATTGAGATGTTCGACGGGCTTGAGGCGAAGTCGCAGAACCGTTGGCCCAGCCTGAAATTCGACGCGCTGGCCGTGAATGATATGTTCTCGAATTTTCTGTCTGCTGGATTCTACTACAAAACTTTTATGTGGCCCGCCGCATTCTGGGAAAAGCTGTACGAGCCGATGATCCGCCGTGCCGCCGGCTTGGGATCATTGTCGCAAGAGGACGACCCGGACGAATATGACAAAGGGTTCCGTCATTGCGATCTGCTGATCATCGGTGCCGGACCTGCCGGCTTGATGGCTGCTCTGACCGCTGGGCGTGCCGGAGCTGACGTCATTCTGGCAGATGAGGATTTCGCCCTTGGTGGCCGTCTGAACAGCGAAACCTTTGCGCTGGGAGATCACAGCGCTTCGGATTGGGCGGCTCAAGCGGTTGCAGAGCTATCGTCTTTGCCCAACGTCCGGCTGATGCCGCGCACCACCGTGATCGGCGCGTTTGATCACGGCATTCATGGCGCAGTGGAACGGACCGGGGATCACCTGTCCACCCTGCCCGCAGGCAAACCCCGTCAGATTCTGTGGCGCATCTATACGCAAAAGGCGCTGCTTTGTGCCGGGGCGACCGAGCGTCCGATTGCGTTCGAAAACAACGACCGCCCCGGTATCATGATGGCCAGCGCCTTGCGGACCTATGCCAACCGTTTCGCGGTTACAGCGTCGCAGCGCGTGGCGATTTTCACCAACAATGATGACGGCCACCGCACCGCATCGGATTTGCACGCCAAGGGCGTCAAGGTTGCTGCTGTGGTGGACGTGCGCGAGGATGCACCCTCCAGCTATGATTACGAAGTCCTTAAAGGCGCAAAAGTCGTCAACACCAGGGGTCGCCTCGGGCTGAGCTTCGTCGACGTTGCGATGCCGGACGGATCAACCCGCATGCTGGATTGCGGCGCGCTGGGCGTGTCCGGGGGATGGAACCCGAATGTTCACTTGACCTGCCATCAACGTGGGCGCCCGGTCTGGAACGAACTCCTGGCCGCCTTTGTCCCCGGCGCCGAACTGCCTGTCGGCATGTCGGTCGCAGGCGCGGCGAACGGGATCATGTCGACCCACGGCGCCTTGCTGTCCGGCGCGGAAGGCGCAGCCAAAGCTCTCGACCTGACAGGTGCCCTGCCCGCCCTACCCGAGGTCGAGGACACCCCGGTCGCGCAGGCGCCCTTCTGGTACGTCCAGGGATGCAAGCGCGCCTGGGTGGATCAGCAGAACGACGTGACGGTCAAGGATGTGAAGCTGAGCTACCAAGAGGGTTTCCGTTCAGTCGAGCACCTTAAACGCTATACCACGCTGGGCATGGCCACCGATCAGGGCAAGACCTCGAATATCACCGGGCTTGCGATCATGGCCGAAGTGGCCGGAAAGTCGATCCCCGAAGTTGGGACAACCATCTTCCGCCCGCCTTACACACCGGTCCCGATTGGCACCTTTGCGGGCCGGATGAAGGGAAAGGAATTCCATCCGACCCGCCTGACACCCTCGCATTATTGGGCCAAGGAGCGCGGTGCGGTGTTTGTAGAGGCCGGCAACTGGCTGCGCGCGCAGTGGTTCCCCCTGCCCGGTGAGACGCACTGGCGGCAATCGGTGGATCGCGAAGTGCGCCAGACCCGCGCCTCGGTCGGGGTGTGCGACTGCACAACGCTGGGCAAGATCGACGTGCAGGGCACCGATGCAGCCGAGTTCCTGAACCGCATCTACGCCAACGGTTTCGCCAAACTGACCGTGGGCAAGGCCCGCTATGGCCTGATGCTGCGCGAAGATGGCATGGTTATGGATGACGGCACCGCGGCGCGGCTGGCCGAGGATCACTTCGTTGTTACAACGACCACCGCAAACGCCGTCAGTGTCTATCGTCACATGGAATTTGTGCGCCAATGCCTGTGTCCGGACATGGACGTCCAGCTGATCTCGACCACCGAAGCCTGGGCCCAATACGCGGTGGCCGGACCCAACGCGCGCAAGCTGTTGCAAAAGATCGTGGACCCGGAGTTTGACATCTCGAACGAGGCCTTCCCCTTCATGGCTTGCGGCAACATCACCGTGTGCGGCGGGCTTCGGGCGCGGCTGTTCCGGATCTCGTTCTCGGGCGAGTTGGCCTATGAAATCGCGGTGCCCTCACGTTATGGCGATGCGCTGATGCGACGTTTGATGGCCGAGGGCGAAGAGTTCGACGTTATCCCCTATGGCACCGAAGCGCTGGGTGTGATGCGGGTTGAAAAAGGCCACGCCGCCGGGAACGAGCTGAACGGCACTACCACGGCATTGAACCTTGGCTTAGGTAAAATGGTGTCCAAAAAGAAGGACAGCATCGGCTCGGTCCTGTCGGAACGTGAAGCTCTGGTCGAACCGGATGGCCTGCGGCTTGTGGGGATCAAACCATTACAGTCAGAGGATAAGGTCACCGCGGGCGGACACTTGATGAATGCCGATGGCCCGGTCGATGCGGCGCATGATCAGGGTTATGTTACCTCGGCTGTCTACTCGCCCATCCTGAACAGCAATATTGGGCTGGGTCTGGTCAAAAACGGTTCGGAACGGCTGGGCGAGAAAATGCGTCTGGTCTCTCCCCTGACCAATCTGACGGTTGAGGTCGAGATTGTCTCGGCCCATTTCGTCGACCCTGAAGGAGAGCGTCTGCGTGCATGATCTTATTGCGATAACCGCCCTGGGCGGAGCTGAGCCGCGTGTGGACACCGTAGGGGGTGTCACATGCACCGAAGTTCCCGAGGTGGCGCTGGCGTCGGTCGCCGCGCGCATGGGACAGGAACCCAACGCTGCCCAGGCGCTTGCCAAGCTGGTTGACGCGCCAACGCCGGATATTGGCCGCTGGGCCGGAACGACGGTCAAAGCGTTTTGGGCTGGATCGGACCAATGGATGATAGAGGCCCCATTTGACAGCCATGAAGAGCTTGCAGATCAGGTTAAGGCGACCGTCGGGAATACGGCTTCGGTCACGGAACAGACGGACGCGTGGACACGGTTTGATCTGAGCGGCGACGGCATTCCAACGGTGCTGGAACTGTTGTGCCAACTCGACCTGCGCAAGTTTGATGAGGGTAGCGCCGCGCGCTGTTCGATCCATCATGTGGGCTGCTTCGTACTGTGCCGGTCGCCCGAAATGG
Source organism: Ruegeria sp. BF7 (assembly GCF_056538605.1). NCBI lineage: Bacteria > Pseudomonadati > Pseudomonadota > Alphaproteobacteria > Rhodobacterales > Roseobacteraceae > Ruegeria > Ruegeria sp. BF7. The sequence continues at coordinate 806,679 of NZ_JBQFTM010000001.1, forward strand.
TCAGCATATACGGTCCGCGATCCTCGGCCGGATCGCTGTACCACGCCATCGTAACAGCAATGCGCGCGGCGCTATAAAGTAACTATCAAACCGAGGGAAGTGGCGCGTTGTCCTCGACCCGAAACCGGTTTATGCGGCGCCTGTCCTCGCTGGGGCTCAGCCCGAATGCCGCGCGGTAATGAGTTACCAGCGGCGAGACCGAGCTGTATCCAACAGCCTCGGCGATCTCGGGGATCGGGTCCTTGGTATAAACCACCATCTGCCGGGCCGCTTTCATACGCATGGCGCGGTAATAGTGGGTTGGACTTTGCCCCGTCGCCTGCTTAAAGGCGCGCTCGATCTGGCGGGGTGTCACACCCGCCTGCCGCGCCACGTCTGCAATCGAAATCGGCTGACTCATATGAGCAGCAAAAAGCGCAACACTGCGCGACACAAGCGGCGGCAAACTGTCACCCGTACCAGGCGCATTTGCGCTAGGCACCTGCTGCCGGACCCCCGCCCCGCGCATCATCGGGTGTTGGAACCAACAGGCGACCTCATGGGCGACATCTCCGCCCAGCCGGTCCTGAATCAGATGCAGCGCCAGATCAAAACCCGCTGCGGCACCGGACACGGTGCAACGGCTGGCGGTCCTGACAATCACTTCGCTACGAGCATCCATGTCAGGGAATTCGGCCTCGAACGCGGCTTCATAACACCAATGGACTGATACAGGATGACCCTGCATGACCCCGGATCGCACCAAGGGGAAAACGCCTGCGCTGATGCCACCAAGAACCGTCCCGTGTCGGCCAAGGCTGCGCAACATGCCATTTCCGGACGTCGAGTTGTCGAAAACCGAGGTCGGACTGCTGAGCAGGAACAGAATGTCGATGTCCTTGTATTCCGCCAGCGATCGTTCGGCCTCAAAGCCGACGCCGGCGCTGGATAGAACCTTTTGACCGTGTTCCGAGATCAGCGACCAGCAAAACGCTTCTTGCCCGGCGATTTCGTTGGCCGCCCGCAACGGTTCGATCACCGAGGTGAGGCAGGCCATGGGAAAGCCGTCAAAAAGTAGAAAGCCTATCTCGATTCTTTTTTCCATGCGCATAGGGCTGTCCTAGCAGGAAACGCACGGTAGCCCTATGCGAAGTTTACGCCCAGCGGATCAGCCCGATAACGGCCGAGGTCGCGTAGAACCCCTGAAGCAGCAGAAAGGTCCAACGCCGGTCGATCACGGCCCAAGCGGCAAACAGGCCAGCGGACAAAAGCAACAGTGCAAAGCCCAGCAGTTCCGCCCCAGTATTCGACGCGATCAGCAGTGCGTAGGCCATCGCCAGAACCGACCCGGTAACTTCAAACACGGTCGTCAGACTGCGGCGAGGGGTTTCGATCTTGGTCATGACTCACCCCTTTCGCTTAAGGAAGTCGACCAGCAGGGCCGATATCTTTTCTGGCTGGTCTTCCATCGCAAAGTGTCCGCAATTTTCCAGAATAATCAGTTCAGAGCCCGGAATGGCGTCATGTAGCTTGTACGCCCAGTCGACCACCTGCCACGCATCATTCACCCCCCAGATCAGCTGAACCGGCAAGGCGCCGAGTTTTGCATAATCGATGCTGTTGGTGTGTTTGGGTTCATAGTGGCGAACCTGATGCTGGAACAGGCTACCCTGCCCGATGGGTCCGCTGATAAAGTCCAGATACGTCTCTAACGCCGTATCGACCAGGCGCTGTTTGTTTACAACGGCCGAGGAAAGCCACTCGCGAAAATACGCCCGGTGCTGGGTATCGTCTGCATCGATCAGGTGTTGCAGGCCCGCTTGCATCTGCTCTTTGGTCCGTTTCGAGGGCCAGCTGTCAAAGCTGACGACATCGATCATGGTCAGCGACCGTATCCGGTCAGGCGACTGAACGGCAAATCGAGGAGCAACCGCGCCACCGATATCGTGCGAGATCACGTGCAGGTCATCCAGCCCCCACAGATCCAGCAGCCCCTCGAGGATCGGAACTTGTGCGGTAACCGAAGTATCAACTGACGGATCCCAGGGGCGTTCGGACAAACCAAAGCCCAACAGGTCGTAGACATGAACCTTGTAGCCAGCGGCAACCAGTTCAGACAGCACGTTTCGCCAGATATAGGACGAGGATGGCGTACCGTGGATCAGCACGACGGGTTCGCCCGCGCCATAGGTTCCATGCGAGATGCGGGTGTTGTTGATCAAAGCGTGGTCGGTGACGAGGTGTGACATGGTTGGTCTCCGGTAATTAGTCTTTCACCGTGAATAGACCGCCGTTAGTATGTGACTCAAATGAATGATTGTCATTTTTCAATTAGAATATGTCATGGCTAATAACATGAATGAACGTCTGGAAATCGATGCCCTTCGCGCACTGCTCGCCATCTCGGCCCACGGCGGCGTAACGCGGGCGGCGGAACATCTGGCACTGTCGCAATCGGCGGTCAGCCACAAGATACGGAGGCTGGAACACGCGTTGGACTGCGATCTTCTGGCCCGCCGCGCCGGTGGCCCGCTGTTCACCGACGCCGGTCAGCGGCTGTGCGAATACGCCCGCCGGATCACCGAACTGCATGACGAAGCCCTGGCAGCCCTGGGCAGGAAGCCCTTGTCCGGCACCATCCGCCTGGGCATGACCGAGGACACCACCACCAGCGGTATCGCCCGCATCCTGGGCCGTTTCACACGGCTGTACCCCGAAGTGCACGTTCGCACGCGAACCAGTCAAAGCCTAAACGTGCAGGCCTGGCTCAAGGCCGGTGAACTGGATGTGGCGGTCATGCAGATCTTTCGTCAGGACGTAATGCCCGACGACTTAATCCTGTTCGAAGATAACCTGCATTGGGTCAAATCGCCGGAGTTTCGTGTCGACCTAACCGCCTCGGTTCCGTTCCTGTCCTTTGACAGTCAGTGCTTTTATCGGCATTGGGGCATGGGTCACGGACCGCATAGGTTCGACAATGTTCTGGAATGCCCCAGCGCAGCCGGCATCCAGTCGGCGGTGCGCTCGGGGCTGGGCGTGGCTCTGCTGAACGGCCTGCACGTCACCCCGGATATGGAGATCATTGACGGCCTGTTCCCCACCCCGCCCAGGATTGCCTATGTCGCGCGGACGCACCTGAAAAGGCGAAACCCTGCGGCGACGGCACTGATCGAAGAAATCCGAAAAGAGGTTGAAAGCGCCATACCTTTGCGCATCGCAGGCTGAGCCCGGCGTTTTGTCACGGGACGTCCAGCCTGAACCCCTTGGTCATGCGCTCCCGGCGGCGTTGGATCGATTTGCGGAAAGCCCAATTGCTGAACAGGGCCAGCGGGAACATCACCCTTTCACCCAGACCGTCGATGATGACCAGTTTTCCACCACGCTCTTGCGCACGCACGATGTTTTCAAACCCCATATCGCCAACGACGATCTGGCCCCGTTCAAGATCGTCCAGCAACTCCATGAACTCTTGGTGCAACCGTTGACGCCCCGCCCGGTCTTTATTGAACTTCACCAGTTCAGATTGCAGAGTCGGCGCAAGTCCCCCGTCCGGTCCGGTCAGCTTTTCCACCGCGATAGCTGGCCCCAATGAAGTCGGAGCATAGCCCGCGAACCGCGCCAGACGTTCGATTTCAGGACACCCCCGGTTCAGCGCGGCGAGGTATTCATTCGCCTCGCGGTTCCATTGCCTGAGATTACCGTAGCGCCATTCCGAATAGCGCGGCAACGGGTGCTTGCGTTCCGGCTCATCAACGCGAACCTTCAACAACGCTCCCTCGATCTCAGGGTGCTGGAAAATCTTGTAATTGCGGCTTTCCCGTAAGGGAGTTAGGCCACTCAGGTCAATCATATTTACCGGGTCCTGTTAACCAAAAACGCACGCCTGTCAGGGCGATGGTTCTGAAATCAGCCCTCTACATAAATCGTTCTTAAATCCGTTACAATTGGCCTTTTACCGGCCCGACAAACGGGACGCTGATCGAACAGTTTCAGGAAACGGCGTCGGGCGCGGGCAACAGAATGAACACATCTTGTCCCTCGGGTTGGACGATCGGGACGTCTTCCGAACCTTTCGCGTCGAAAGGTGGCTCAACATCCATGCAACCCTTTGGCTTTTCGTCACAGAGGACCACCGTGGCCCCCGTCAGATAGGCCAGCCTGAGCCGCAACCCTCGGGTTTGCTGAATTGCCGCCTTCCGCGCACCGTGAATAGCCATGTAGTCGCCATAGACATATATGGTTTCAGTACCTTCCGGTACAGCGTTGGCCATTTCCTTGGTGGTGTACTGCCACGGCGGCAAAGCAAAGTACGAGGTCTTCGCAATCGCCAGCATGTTGAACAACAGCACGCACAGGATCGCGATGCGGGCAAGACTCAACCACCTGCCGCCGGACTTCGACAGATGAACAGCAACCGAGACAATACAGAACCCAAACAAAATCCACACCCAGCCCAGCGTTCGCAGCGGCACCTGAACGCCTGACATCAGGGCTTTGCCTACAAGCGGTGCCAGCCCCGCCAGAACGGCGGCAAGAACAGCAACGGCAACAAACCGGTTCCAAATGAACAAGGCCAGCCAAGCGGCCAGGAACATAAGCGGAATGACGACACCGTGCTTCGCGACGCCCCCACCCATCTGTTGGAGAGCTTTGTAGAGGTAATCCTTCTGTTTTTCGATGTTCGCCAGCAGATCGGCAAAGGAATGCACTTCGGTCGGTTCGCGCCATTGGGCGACCGGAATGCCGAAAACCCCGTGATAGATGTAGTTCAGCGAGTACACCGCCAAAACACCCAGGGCGAGGCTGACAACGAACACTCCCAGCGTGATCGCCATGCTTTTATAGGTTTTGGGCGCCTTGCGGGACAACAGAACCAGGGTAAGCAACAGAAACGGATAGGTCGTATAGGCCATAAAGGACAACGGCACTGCCACAACCAATAGAGCAAGCACCGTGCGATGCGGAAGAAAGACGACCGCCACCGCAAAAAGCGCGACCACCCAAACACCCGGCAACAGCGTATTGAACCAGAACGACATCAGATAGGCAGGGATCGAAAGAGCCACGAAAATGGCAAGAAACCCCTTGTACCAGCCATCAACTTCACGATCCAAAAGGCTCAGCGCTGTCGCGGCAGAAAAAAGCGACCATCCTGTCAGATAGAGGATAAAATGGACCGGTGATGGCAGGAAAACCGGGCGGAATTGCCACCAGTAGTTCAACCACCGCCCCTCATCCAACGTCTTCAACAACGCTGCCTTGCGCGTGCCAAGCAGCGCAGGAAAGTCATCATGCCGAACGAAAGGATCCTCGATCAACGGCAGATACACCAGGACCAGCAAAGAAAAGCACAGCACGAACAGACGTGCGAACTCATTCTCCAGGGGGCGGGTGTTCATTCCTTGCCCCCGTAGGATCGTGCAATGATCGACGCCCGAGCCTGTGCGATCGCCGTGACTGTCGTGCGCGGCAAACGGCGTACGACCATCTTCCGCAGGTTCCAGCCTAAAGAGCCCACCTCTTTCAGCGCCCCGTCAGTTTTGGTCTTCAGCACCTCGGACGGCAGCTTTGCTGCACCGGATTCGTTGGCGTAGAGCACAGAATTATAACGATACCAGGGCTCGATGCTGGTGTCGCCGAACAGCACCGGGCGCAGGCAGTCATAGGCCGTGTACCCACGGTCGGCGAACAGGTTCTGCCAGAATGAAAGCGGTTGCTCATTGATATGGAACTCGCCCCCCTGTCCCGGCACCGCTGCCGAAAACAACACCAGATCGGCATGAGTCGTCAGGCTTTGGACCAGACTGACCGAGGCCTCATTCGGCAGGTGCTCTCCGACTTCCAGCGACTGGGCCAGATCGAACCGCCGCCCAAGATCAATCGGCTGAACAAGGTCTTTACCGAAAAAAGCATCTGTGGGGATGGCCAGCCTTTCGCGGTCCACGTAGTCACCATCGACACCTGCGATATCGGTGCAGCCAGCCGCCGACCATTCCGACAGCCAGACCCCCCGACCGCATCCGAAATCGATAACGCTTTCCGGTTTGATCCACGCCTGAAGACAGCGGATCAGGCTGTTGGCGGAACGCCGCGCGCCCTGATCGATATAGTCAAAGAACTCGTTGGAATAGATATGCGACATGACTGATCTCTAGATTGAATTTCGCTCGCGATAGACCCAAAGGCGAAGGATCACAAAGTTGAGGATCGGCAGGACCACGACAACCGAGGCGGCCGAGACGGTCTCGGGCAACCCCATACGTGGCCCGATGATCCCGGTAATTGCCGAAGACACGACCAACCCGACCCCGATCATGCAAAGGAAGCGCCCGAACTGTGCCGGGATCGCCAAAGGCTTGCCAAAGGTCCAGGCGGTCTGGCCGACATACTGGATCAGGATGGCAGATCCAAAGGCAATCAGGTTGGCGATCCAGGGTGAACCCAACAGGTGAAGCAACCCCAGATAAACCACCATGTAATAGGCAGCCACCCCGGTCCCGACGACCGCAAAACGAAATATGCGGCGGCGTTCGGTCATTGTTGTCTTGCTATGTGTTCTACGACGGGCTCGACCGCATCCCCGGCTTGCTCGTCGACAAAGAACAGCGGCCGGCCCTTGGCCTCGACATAAAGACGGCCCAGGTATTCACCCATGATGCCAAGAGTCAGCAACTGAATGCCCGAGAAAAAGCTGATGATCAGAACGGTCGAGGCCCAACCGGCGACCGTATTGTACAGAATGAGTGATCCGAACACGTAGACGGCCATAAGGGCGGCAACAATGAGGGTCAGAAAGGCCATTCGCGTCGCGATCTGAAGCGGCTTGATCGAGAAGCTTGCCAACGCGTCAAAGGCGAACCGGATCATCTTGGAGAGCGGGTATTTGGTTTCGCCGGCCACACGCGGATCGCGGATATATTCGATGCCGATCTGCCGGAACCCGGCCCAGGCGAACATCCCACGGATGAAACGCGCGCGTTCAGGCATTTGCAGCACCGCGTCCAACGCCCGACGGGTGACCAGACGAAAATCGCCGGTATCGTTGGGAATCGGCACATCGGACAGCCTGTTCAGTACACGATAAAACCCGTGGGCTGTCACCTTCTTGAACCAGCTTTCACCCTTCCGTTCACTGCGGCGCCCGTAAACAACGTCATAGCCGCGATCCATCATCGCCATCATGTCCGACAACAACTCGGGCGGGTCCTGCAAATCGGCGTCGAGCATGAATATCCGCTCGCCCTTGGCTGCCATCAGACCCGCTGTCAGGGCTACCTGATGGCCGCGATTCATCGACAGTTTCAGACCACGGATCGCGGCATGGTCCTTGCACTGCGCGCAGATCGCGTTCCACGTATCATCGGTCGATCCGTCATCGACCAGCACGATCTCGGAGTCGCCCTGCCAAGCTTCGGTTGCAGCGATCAACCGTTCGACCAGCATGGGTATCGAGGCCTCTTCGTTCATGCAGGGGACGACAACGGACAATAACATTGAACCTCCGACCGAGTTTTTCGTCCGAATTCGCGCGATCAGATCGCATTTTTTTTCGGAACTGGCTGCTCGTATTTTTTGTTTCACTTTTAGTTGCGGCTCTTGATATCCCAACAATCGGCTTTCGCTAATTGGTTGGCACGAGATTTCGGGGGGTCGTTACCGTCGCGACACATAAACCCGGCCCGAAAACCTGCGATGAAGGTGACCGCACTTTATTCTGCCACTGTTTTGCACCCGGGATATGGCAGCAATAGGCCTTTCTTGCGTCATTGATCGGGTGTTCGCACGTCGTGATGCCTGATTAATCCAAGGTGTGTCAGACCTGCGCACGCAGCCATGCACGTACGGCGGCAACGATCCGTAGATTTCTGGGGGCACGCGGGATAACGACGTGATACCCCTCCTGCACCTCGGTCGAAAACGAGACGGGCTGGCACAGTCGCTTTGCCCGGAGATCACCCTCAACAAATTCACGGTTGGCCAACGCCACACCCTGCCCGGCAATCGCGGCATCGATGGCCAGAGAGGTCTGGCTGAACACCATGGTTTTCAAACCGGCTGGCGGCACTTCGCCCAGTGCGGCCTCCAGAAACAGGGGCCACTGGCCATGCGTATCTTCCAGCAGGATATGGTCGAGCAAATCTGCGGGTGACCGGATTGGACTGCCTCCCGAAGCCAGATCGGGATGGCACACTGTAATCAGGTCGGCGGCAAACAAAGGCTCAGAGATCAGCCCCGGCCCAAACGGAGGCTTCCCTTGCCGCACCGCGATATCCACCCCATCCGTTTGAAAGTTTGCCAGCGCGTTTGACGCGTCCAGACGGAGCCGGATGTCCGGATGATCCTGCGAAAACGCTCCCAGTCTTGGCACCAGCCAGCGTGTAGCAAAAGACGGTGTCGTACTGATTGTAGCAACGGCGCTCTGCGGCGACAGATTGGCTGTTGCCTCGGTCATCACGTCAAAGGCCCGGCGGATCGGAGCAAGGTATTTCCGACCTTCATCCGTCAGGGATAAACCTCTGGGCTTTCGGTCGAAGAGTTTAATATTCAACAGTTCCTCTAACGACCGAACATGTTGAGCAACAGCACCCTGCGTGACGCCAAGCTCCTCAGCAGCACGGCTGAAATTCAGATGGCGCCCAGAGGCCTCAAAAGCCTTGAGCGCATTCAAGGGCGGTAATTTGCGCACTACCCGAACATCCTATTCAATAGATTTTCTACAGGATTAAGGCAGAATTACTGATTGGTCAAACGTCGCGCCTCACACCATGTTGGTTTCTGAGCATTTGCATTAATCGAACGGAGGTGAAACATGTCTGAGAGGAAAGTCGCGATCATCATGGGCGGCGGTAGCGGCATGGGGGCGGAAAGCGCGCGACGACTGGCGGCCGAAGGGTTCAACGTCGCAATCCTGTCGTCCTCAGGAAAAGGAGAAGCCCTGGCTGCCAATCTTGGTGGCATTGGCGTAACCGGCACCAACCGGTCCAGCGCAGATATGCAAATACTGGTGGATGCGGTCCTGGACAAATGGGGCCGCGTGGATGTGTTGGTAAACTCGGCCGGGCACGGTCCCCGCGCGCCAGTTCTGGAAATCAGCGACGAAGATTGGCACGAGGGGATGGAGGTCTATTTCCTGAACGCCGTACGCGCCACGCGGATCGTCGCGCCCATCATGATTGGTCAGAAATCCGGCGCGATCATCAACATCTCAACCTTTGCCGCGTTCGAGCCGGACCCGGTCTTCCCAACCTCGGGCGTGATGCGCGCGGGACTTGCAGCCTATGCCAAGCTGTTTGCCGACAAATACGCCCCCGACAACGTGCGGATGAACAATGTGCTTCCGGGTTTCATCGACAGTCTGCCCGAAATCCCGGAATGGAAGGCCCGCATCCCGATGGAGCGCTATGGCAAGGCCTATGACGAGATCGCCGCCACCGTCGCCTTTCTTGCCTCGGAGGGTGGGGGATACATCACCGGCCAAAACATCCGCGTCGACGGCGGCATCACACGATCAGTCTGACGTCGGCCACGCTAGCGCAATGAAATGGGTGGGATGGCAGTATAGTCAGACAAATTACAACCAGTCTCAGGGGAAACGATCAGCCGTTCTTTCTTTTAACCTCAACAGGTCAGATATTTCTCGACGTTTTTCTCCGAACTCGCTGGCAAATGCCCAAAAGGGTAACTCAGCCGGCAAAGCGCTTCTGGAACCGCGACCATAGTGTCGATTTCACCGGGTCGAGATCAATCTTTCCACCTGCCCTCTCATACAACTCACGGTCAGCACAGTGCCTTTCGACCAGTTTGGCATGTGTAGCCCTCGAAAGGTCTTGTTTTGTCTTAAGGCGCTGGTCACCCACTAAGTCTGATGTCCGATTCCTAATCTCCGTTTCCACGGGAGGACATCCAAATTCCTTTTCAAGAACGCTCGAGACTCCGTGGATTGAGTTTTCAATCGGAAACACCGTGAATCTCTTCAACATATTGTCAATGCTCACCCACGGGTCATCCATTAGATATCTTGACTGGAAGTTTTCCGGCACGTCCAACGCAAATTCATCCAGAGACTGTGTGACTTCATATGAAGTGCCCTTCAGGTGCGGGTTTAACAACTGATAGTTGTAGTTACTGACTATTCTTGCAACGGGCTCTCTGACGCTTGCAGCCATCAGGATCTTCCCACCGTAAAATAGCTTTCTGGCGGTACGATTTCTAAGAAACACACCAATAGGAAGGTGTCCGACAATCGCTTTGTACCTTCTTAACTCTTGGGGTTCTAAATCCGCAAAATCTAACGGCGAAACATCAGCACCGAATGCAGGATCCCATACCTTTAGGCAATTCTCCCAACCAAAGGCCTGCTGGATCAAATTGCATATCGTTTGACCTCCAGTCTTTTGGATGTGGCAAAAGAACAAAACTCGGTCTTCCAAAGTAGCCTCCTCGACTGTGGCCACGCGTGTTACGTTGCAAAGGCTCAACAGTCAATCATCGCTCGCAACCAAGTCTAAGCTATTTCCGAACATCCACTTTGCGTGCAAATCCATTCAGCACTTTCACATTATTTCTCGGGAGCGCCCCAAGCCCACTCACTCAGGTGAGATGGAAGTCAAAAGACCGGGTTTACCGTTCGTAGTACAGATGTCTGCAATGTAGTCAGCCAACCGAAAGCAACTGCTATGGCGAGATAGAATCGACCACAATAATGGCAGGGACCTCAGCTGGGGTTTGTGGCGGAGAGACAGGGATTCGAACCCTGGAGACGGTTTCCCGCCTACACACTTTCCAGGCGTGCGCCTTCGACCACTCGGCCACCTCTCCGTGGGCGCGATATTTGGACCATCGCCGGGGGATTTGCAAGGGGCGATTAAAGCGAAAATTCAACCTTCCGCACATCCGCCACACACGCGGTTAAACCTCGTCGCCGTCCCCGTCGCTCAGATCGGCCTCGGTCATCTCGACGGGTGCTGAGGATGGCGGATTTGAAGACGGTTTCGCCGTGTCGCTCTCTGGTTTCTGCTGCAGTACCGATGGTTTACCCTCCAAGGCCTCAGGGTTGCGCAGCCAGACATCGCGCTGCGCGAACGGGATCTCGATCCCTTCCTCGACAAAGCGGCGATTGATCTCGTGGTTCATGTCGGACTTCACCGACAGAACCCAGTTCACGTCACGCAGAATGGCACGAATCTCGAAGTCCAGTGAATCTGCACCGAAACCCTGAAACACCACGCTGGGAGCCGGATGCGCCAGCACCATCGGGTGCGAGTTCGCTACCTCCCCTAGGATTTTCTCTACCATGCGGGTGTCGGTACCATAGGCCACTCCCACCGGCACGATGACCCGCCCAATGGTGTTGCCGCGGGTGTAGTTCGTGACTACGCCGCTGATTAGGTCGGAGTTCGGGACGATCACGTCGGTCCGGTCAAACGTCTCAATCCGCGTAGATCGCACCGAGATGTCGCGCACATAGCCCATCATCCCGTTCACATCGATCCAGTCCCCTTTCGAGATCGGACGTTCGACCAACAAGATAATGCCCGAGACGAAATTTGATACGATGGTCTGCAGGCCGAAACCGATACCAACCGACAGCGCACCGGCGACGATGGCCAGCGACGACAGGTCGAACCCGGCCACCATGATGGCGACCAGCGCCGCAAGGAATATCCCGACATAACCGGTGCCCGCCGCAATTGCGTTCTGCCCGCCCGGATCGATGCTGGTTTTCGGCAGCAGCGAATTGCGAAGGCCGCTTTGCAGCAACCGTGTCAAGCCAAAGCCGATGGCGAACACCACCAGGAAGGTAAAGAAGTTGCTGGGTGAAATCGTGACGCCACCGATGTCAAACCCTAGCAGCAGTCGAGACCAGACTTCGAGCAGGTCGGTTCGCCGCGCGCCCCAGTACAGCGCCAGAATCGGCAGGGTCAGGATGGCGATGGCAAAGCCGGCCAACACTGAAAACAGCGAGTCCCGCGCGGACTCACCCTGCCCGCTCAGCCAACCATAAACCGAGGTCAGGAATCGGTGGAAGATCGCCAGCGCCGCAAAAAGCACCAGCGTTTTCACCGCCGGGAAAACAATCGCCTCGGCCGCATTGGTATAGCCGACGAGCGCTAGAATCGGGCTTGCCATCCCCAACAGGAATAGAGCGCGGCGCAGAAACTCGATGATCTGAGTAAGACCGGCACCGCGTGGCGTTTCACTAGCTTCGGCGTCGTCCTCCGCCGGCCTGCTGGTTCGTATACGGCGGATACGCAGCAGGATCATAGCGGTGCCAAAAACCACCGGAAAGCTGATGACTGCCCGAGTTGCGTCTGAAATGTTCTCGATCTGATCGAACAACAGCCCGAATTCATATGCGATCAAAAAGATCGCCAGAATATCAAGATACACCCGCAGCTCGGTGACATTCTTGCGGGACAGGCGATTGAAGTTCTGCGCCGCCTGCGCCAGATACAGCTGACGTCCGATCCAGTCATAGTAAAAGATAAGGGCGGCCCAATATGGCACGTTCTGGATCAGCAATGTGCCGCGCAGCCCCAGAAGACCGGTCATGATGATCGCCTGAACCAGCAGCCAAACACCCAGCCATGGCAGCAGTATGCGCAGCAGCGAAACCAGAAACGACCAGACGCCGATACCGCGCCCGCCAAGGCTGCGCATGTATTCACCCGCGGCCTCGGACCAGTAGCGCCCGTAATACAGCAACACAGCCGCAGCGAGGGTCAGGAACAGGATACCCAGACCGCGATCCCGCAGACGGTCCTGTACGATATTGGCCTTCAGGTTTTGTACCGACTCACCAATCAGGCCGCGTACGGATTCGACAATGTCGGTCCAGGCCGGACCCCAATAAACCGGGTTGATCGGAGATGGTCCGCGTTCTAGCAGCTCTTTTTTCTGCCTGTCGCGCAACAACCGGTCGATCTCGCTGATCAGACCGTTGGCGCGGCTGAAGGCCTCTTCCGAGATGATCCGCGGAACCTGCAGGCTGGTCAGTTGATCCTCAAGGTGGGCCCGCAATTTGGCGATTTCTTCGGGCTCGGTCGCGTCGCCTTCGGGCGCGGGTCCAAGCGCCTTGATCTGGGCATCCAGCGTCTGGATGCGATCCGTATTGGCACTGCGCGCCTGGTTAAAACGTTCACGATAGTTGTGGATTTCGGACCGCAGGTTCTCCAGCGCCGCGTTCGACGTTCTGTCGGCTTCGATCTCGGTCTCGGCACGGTCCGCCGTTGCCAGCCAATTCTGGTAGAACTCGCTTTGCTGATCGGTCAGCTCGGCTGCCACTGGGCCGCCCAGCATGGCAAAGCAAACCAGAAAAAGCGCTAGAAACAGGCGGACCTGCCGCAGCATCATACGTCCTCGAACACGCCGGGGATGCTGCGTGGGGCTTCGGTCATCCAGTCCGGCACCGGCAGCTCTTTTTCACGCAGGAATTCAGGGTTGAACAGTTTCGACTGGTAGCGCGTGCCATAGTCACACAGGATCGTCACGATGGTATGACCCGGCCCCAGATCCTTGGCCAGACGCACGGCACCGGCCATGTTGATTGCAGTCGAGCCACCCATGACCAGACCTTCTTCGCGCAGCAGGTCAAAGATGTAAGGCAACGCCTCGTTGTCAGTCATCTGATAGGCATAGTCGGGCTTGAACCCTTCGAGGTTCCTGGTGATCCGCACCTGTCCGATACCTTCAGCGATCGAGCTGCCCTCCATCGCGATCTCACCGGTGGTGTAGTAGGAATAGAGCCCCGCCCCCATCGGATCGACCAAAGCGATCTTCACGCCTTTGGGCTGCAGCGCGTCGGCCACACCGGCCAGCGTACCGCCCGAGCCGACCGCGCTGACAAAGCCATCCACTTTGCCGTCTGTCTGTTCCCAAATCTCCGGACCGGTGGTTTCGACATGGGCCTGACGATTGGCAACGTTGTCGAACTGGTTTGCCCAGATCGCACCATTGGGTTCTGTCTGCGCCAGTTCCTCGGCCAGGCGACGCGAGTAATGCACAAAGTTATTCGGGTTTCGGTACGGAGCGGCCGGAACCTGCACCAGCTGGGCGCCCGCCAGTCGCAGCATGTCTTTCTTTTCTTCCGACTGGGTTTCCGGGATCACGATCACCGTCTTGAACCCCATCGACGCGCCGACCAGCGCCAGACCGATGCCGGTGTTACCCGCTGTACCTTCGACAATTGTTCCGCCGGGTTTCAGCTCACCACGCGCGACAGCGTCACGGATGATGTAAAGCGCCGCGCGATCCTTGACCGACTGACCCGGGTTCATGAACTCGGCCTTGCCGAGTATTTCGCACCCGGTCTCTTCACTGATGCGCTTCAACCGGATCAGCGGTGTTTTCCCGACTGCGTCGGCAAGGTCTCGTGCAATGCGCATGGCGCCCTCATATCATTACGTATCAACGAAGATTTACAGATGCCGTGCGACAACCACAAGCGGCGATCCTCACCCCCGCAGACGGTCACGATGCCGGGCCAACCAGTTGGCCAGCGACAGCAGAGGTAAATCCTTGAATTCGTTGCTGTCTACCTTCTGCATAAAGGTGTCATAGGGCAGGATTTGCGTGCGAATATCCTCGCCTTCGGATTCCAGCCCGCCGTTGTCGATGGTCCGGGTCAGATCACCCAGTCCAACATAGAGGTAGATATACTCGGTCGACGACCCGCTTGAGGAATAGGCCCCACCTGCGTATTCCAACGCGTCCAGTGTGACCTGCGCCTCTTCCTGCGCTTCACGGTATGCAGCCTGTTCCGGGGACTCTCCGGGGTCGATCATGCCAGCAACCGGTTCCCACATCCACGGCTCGGGGTCGTCGATCAAAAAAACCGGCGCTCGGAATTGCTCGACCAGCAGAACAGCATCACGGACCGGGTCATAGGGCAGCACGACCACGGCGGCCCCTTGCATCAGTCCGCTTCGGTGCAGAACCGGCCCCATGGTCCCGTCATGCTGACGGTGCTGAACCTCCAGTTCTTCGATGCCGAAATAGTTTACATAGGCGCGCTTGTGGCTTTGCACGATAACGTCCATGGCCGTGTCGCGCGGATCACCTGTCCGACGCTTACGCGCAGCCAGTCTGGCCCATGCGCGGGTACGAATAGGCGCGAAATTGCGAGCAATCGTTGCCGCATCGACCCTGCCGTAATAGGCAAGCTCTTCCTGTGCGGCCAGCAGAGTCACTTCGGACCATTCATCGACCCAACCCTGAAGTGACCACGGCCCCTCCGGGGTCCAGAGACCCGGCTCGGGAAAGAACACGCTGGTACCAGCCTTTGATCCGTCCGCAAGCAGGACATTTTGCGGACTGAGATCATAGTCAAACCCGCCTTCGTAGTAGGCCAGCCTGTTCAGGTCCTCTTGGGTAAATCCCTGCACGAGCAGACCTTCGGCCTCGCTGCCTTTCTGCGGCAAGATCATCGGAAAAGCCTGCCCAGCAACGGCGTAAACTGCGTGATCTGGCAGGCTGGCCTGCGACACCGTCAATTGCGACAAAGGGCGGCCAATCACAAGCTCAAGCAGCGGCTGATGCCTGAGCGTGCCATAAAAAAACATATCGGACACTGGATTGAAACTCGCGCTGAAATCCGGAGGATTATCGCCAGCGGCGGCTGGCTTCTTCGGTTGCAAGACCGGCGATAAGTGCTCCGATCAGCAAAGTCCACAGAATTTCCGGCGCCAGCAGAAACTGGCTGTATTCGATCCCGTTTTTGAAAATACCGATCAGGGCATCGAACGGCCCATCATACCGATGGCGCATGGCCAGGCGGAACATCTCATTGCAGCCCTGTACAAATAGACCCCAGAATACAAGTGCGGCGATGCCTGTCAGCCCGTTATTGACCGCACCGGTCCAGCCCCTGCCAACGCGCTTTCCCATGATCATCCAGCCACACACCAACCCAATGATCATGTTGACTGTCGTGAACGCGCCATAATCCTTACCCTCTTCGCCGTTGTCGATGATCATGCCTGAAACGATAAAGGCCACCACCAACAGGCAAATTGCAGCAACGAGACGCGGAGCACTAGGCATTCGGTATTTCCGTTTGTTAACTGGGTTTTGCTATAGTGATCTGTGTCACATCGCAGTTACCAGTGTCAAAGGCTGCGCCGCATGCGGTCAAATAATAATTCCACATGCGGCGGAAACGCTCATCAAACCCCATTTCGGCAATTTCGTCCCATTTTTCGTTAAACGTATCGTACCAACGGCGCAGCGTCAGATCATAGCTTTTGCCAAATTCCCGAGATTTCACCACGTTCAACCCCGCCTCCGAGACCTGCTCTTTCAGGATTGAAGGTGTCGGAAGCATTCCACCCGGAAAGATATATTTCTGAATAAAATCAACGCCGTTCTTGTAAATGTCCCAACGGTGATCTGCAACGGTGATGATCTGTAACGTCGCATGTGCACCGGGTTTCAGACGCTCGCGCACGGTTTCGAAATAAACCGGCCAGTATTTTCGTCCGACGGCTTCGAACATCTCGATCGAGGCGATCCCGTCATATTGGCCCTGCTCATCGCGGTAATCCTGCAACTTGAGTTCAACAAGGTCGGAAAGTCCCGCTTTTTCAATGCGCTGCCGCGCAAAATTCAACTGTTCCTGGCTGATCGTCAGACCTGTGACCCGAAGGCCACGTTCTTTCGCGGCATATTCGGCGAAACCACCCCAGCCGCAGCCGATCTCAAGGATGTGATCGCCGGGCTTTGCGCCCATTTCATCGACGAGGCTGGCGTATTTCGCAGTTTGCGCCTTTTCCAGACTTTCCTGCCCTGTCTCGAACAACGCGCTGGAATAGGTCATCGTCTCATCCAGCCACAAACCGTAGAAGTCATTCCCCAAGTCGTAATGATAAGAGATGTTCTTTTTGGCCTGTCGACGATGGTTCCGATGCAGCCAGAAACGCAGCCGTTCGTAAGCCTGCACCAGGAACTTACCGGTGAAATCGTCATATACAGTCTCGGTGCCCAGATGCACCAGATCCATGAAGGATCGCAGATCCGGGGTGCTCCAGTCGCCTTCCAAGTAGGCGTCGGAAAAGCCCAGTTCTCCTTCGCGGATCAGTCGAGCAAAAACGTCCGGGTCGTGGATATCAACCCGAGCGACCGGCCCGGGTTTGGACCCTTCGGACCGAAAAATTCGGCCGTCGGGCAACGCAATATCCATCCGACCGGACTCCATCCGGTTCAGCATCTTGAAAACTTGACCAAAGTACCTGGGCAGGTCTTTCTGCCCTTCCGTTGTCGTTAGGATCATCCGCTCTCCCCTGTGCGGCCTTGGTTCAAAGCTAGGTCGAGTTTGTGTTTATGGCAAGTTTTCAGTTCCTTACCCGGTTTTTCGGCCATCATAGGCCGCCAAAGCCCGCGCCCGGCCAACGGCAAGATCGACTATCGGCTCCGGGTATTCAGATGTGGGATCAAGCGCCCATGAGCGTGGCACCGCTTTAAAGTACGACAGTGCACTAGCCGAGGGCGTAGCCTGCCCTTCGGCAATCCAACGTTTAAAACAGGCTCTGTAAGGGTCGAATTTTTCCTGTTGAGTCTGCGGGTTAAATATCCGGAAGAACGGCGCGGCATCAGGCCCCGAGCCTGCAACCCACTGCCACCCCATCGCATTTGACGCTGGGTCCCAATCGATCAGACACTCAGCAAACCAGTCCATACCGATTTTCCAGTGCGTCATCAAATGCTTGGTCAGATAGCTGGCCACGATCATGCGGGCCCGGTTATGCATGCGACCGGTCACATACATCTGCCGCAAGCCGGCATCCACCGCCGGAACGCCGGTGCGACCCCGTTGCCACGCGACGACTTCGGGGTGGCCTGCATCCGTATTCCACGGGAAAGCGTCCCATTCCTGTTTCCAGTTTTTGGTCAGCAAGTGCGGTGCGTGGAACATCAGATGATAGGCAAACTCGCGCCAGACCAGTTGGCGCAGGTAGGCCTCGGTGCCCTGCGCACCCGTCATTGCCGCACGCTGGACCGCATGCCAGACGCTGCGCGGACCGATCTCGCCCAAGGACAGATATTCGGACAAATCCGATGTGCCATCCAAATCCAGACGATCCCGATCTGCTGAATAGCCTGAGATTCGGTCCAAAAACCCGTGCAGAGCCTCAAAAGCCGCATTTTCACCAGGCCGCACATATGCGGCAACAATTTCTGCCCCGCGATTCATTTCCCGACCCAATTTCCATGCGGCCAGATCATCGGACCCTGGCCATTTCCGAGGCGCCGGGATCGCCAAAGGCGCAGCCTCGGGAGCGGCAACGTCCCGCCTCTGAACAGCCCGCCACATCGGAGTGAAAACCCGGAAGGGCTGACCGGTCTTGGTGGCCACGGTCCACGGCTCGAACAACAAATGGCCCGCAAAGGACGTGGCCTCGATACCCGGCCCATTCAGAGCCGATTTGATACGGGTGTCGCGGGCAGTTGCGTCCGGATCATAGGTCCGGGACCAGTAAACAGCGGTCGCCCCAGTTTCCTCGATCAGGTTCAGCAATTCAATCAAAGCGTCCCCGCGCCGCAGGATCAAGCGACTGCCAGCCTTTCCAAGGGACTGGGCCAAGACCTCGAGCCCAAGCCCAAGACGCCATTTTGGTGCCGCGCCCAATGCCTCGACAAGGTCGTCCAGAATAAAGACCGGAATGACAGGACGCCCAGTTCGAACCGCAGCACTTAGCGCGGGATGGTCCGACAGGCGCAAGTCCCGCCGGAACCACATGATGATCGGAGATTGAGTGTTTTTCATATCCGCCCGGTTGTTTTCTTCGCATTACGAAGCCGAACGAAAACCGGATCACAAAACAGCGTCAAGTGCGTTCAATAACTGATCAATTTCCTGTTGAGAGGTATAGTGCGTAAAGCTGACCCGCAGCACACCTAGAGTCGCATCCACTCCCATCGCCTGCAGCGGGCGCACGGCGTAGAAATCACCGCCACCCGCCATGACCCCGTGATTTGCGAGATCGGCCGCGACGGCTTCGGCGTTCCGGTTCAGGGCCAGTGCAACGGTTGGCGCGCGGCGTGTTGCGTCCGATGTCCCTATCAGTCGAACAGTATTGCGATCCTTGACCGCGTCCAGAACCGGTTGCAGCAAGGCCACTTCCTGACTGCGCATCAGGTCATGCACGAACGCTCCGCGTTGGGTTGCACCCCCGACGGGTCCATTGTGGTGATCACACAGCAGATCGACATAGTCCGCCATACCCGCGCTGGCCGCGATCTGCGCGTGATCGGGTCCTGCCGGTGTGAACCGCTTGTAAAGCACATCGCCGTTGAAAAAATGCGCCTGATTGGGCAGCAATTCCCCAAGAGATCGTCGGATCACCATGCAGCCCTGATGCGGGCCATAAGTTTTGTAGGCCGAGAACAGGTAGATATCCGGCCCCAGATCACCGACATTCGGAAACCCATGCGGCGCGTAGGACACGCCGTCCACGCAGACAAACGCCCCCGCCGCGTGGGCAATGGCAGTGATGTCCGTGACCGGGTTGATCTCTCCAATCACGTTTGAGCAATGCGGAAAACAAACCAGCCGGACTTTTTCATCCAATAGGTTTTCAAGGTCCTGCGGGTTCAGCGATCCGGTTTCCGGGTCAATCTGCCATTCGCGGATTTCGATCCCGTCCTCGGCGAGACGCCGCCATGGTCCGGAATTGGCCTCGTGATCCTGATTGGTCACCACGATGGCTTCACCGGGTTGCATCCACTGCCTAAACGCCTGCGCAAGCACATAGGTGTTTTGCGTTGTAGAAGGCCCAAAGCTTAGCTCATCAGCATCCACACCCAAAACCGCAGCCATGCGGGTGCGGGCATCATCCATCTCTTCTCCGGCCAAACGACTGGCGTCATAGGGGCCATAGGGCTGCACCTTGCGCTGTGTGTAATAGCGCGTAAGCCTGTCCAGTACAGGCTTGCAGGTGTACGACCCGCCCGCATTTTCAAAGAACGCCTGTCCTTGCAGACTGGGCTCGGAAAAAGCCGGGAACTGAGCCCGAACGAAATTGATATCCAGAGTGCTCATGGCACACCTCTCCTCATTCATGCAGCTTGTTCCGATACGATGCCCGCGCATGATTTCGGACAACTCGGAAATCACGGCAGGTCTTCCAGCCCAACCACAGCCTCGGTTGAAACCAAAGACATGGGCAGTCTTTCCGGGCAGAACGGGCCACCCTAAGGACGCGGGTACTTAGACAAGGACGAGGATATCGGTCAACCCGGCCCGAAAGAAAAAAGCCCCGACGCATGGCCGGGGCTTTTCGTGATAAGGCTTAACTCAGCGGCGGCGCTTTTCGTTCGCCAAACCGATGAAAATCGATACGCACATAAGCACCAGCACGATCGCAAACGGAAAACCGGTTGCAATCGCGGCGGCCTGCAAGGCGCCAAGCCCGCCGCCCAGCAACAGCACGACAGCAATCGCACCCTCAAGGATGCACCAGAACACGCGCTGCGCCGTCGGGGCATCGGTTTTGCCGCCTGCTGTGATCGTATCGATCACCAGCGAACCCGAGTCCGAGCTGGTCACGAAGAACACGACAACCAGGATGATGCCAACAAAGGACAGCAGGCCAGTCATCGGGAAGGCTTCGAACATCTTGAACATCTTCAGCTCAAGCGCCGCGTCCGACAGGCCCTGCCCCGAACCGGACATCACCTGATCCAGCGCCGCGCCACCGAATACGCTCATCCACAGCGCGCCGACTACCGTTGGGATCAGGATCACGCAGGTCACGAATTCGCGAACGGTCCGGCCACGCGAAATGCGGGCGATGAACATGCCAACAAAAGGCGACCAGGAAATCCACCACGCCCAATAGAAGGTGGTCCAACCTTGCATGAAGTTGGTGTCTTCGCGACCGACCCAGTTAGACAGAGCAGGCAACGCAATGAAGTACTCGATCATGCTGTCGAAAAAGCCGGTCAGAATTGCGACGGTCGGGCCAACGATCAGCACCAGAAGCAGCAGAGCTGCGGCCAGGATCATGTTGGCTTCGGACAGGCGTTTAACCCCCTTGTCGAGCCCGGCAACAACCGAGATCAGAGCAAACACCGTGATCAGCCCGATCAACAGCACTTTCATGCCATCGGTAATCGGAACGTCGAACAGATAGTTCAGACCGGCCAGCGCCTGCGTCGCACCCAGACCCAGCGAGGTCGCCAGACCGAAGATGGTGGCAAATACCGCCAGAACGTCAATGATGTGCCCCAGCGGACCCCAGGTCGCCTCGCCAAACAGCGGGTAGAACACCGAACGCATGGTCAGCGGCAGACCCCGGTTAAAGCTGAAAAAGGCCAGCGCCAGCGCCACGACGGCATAAACGGCCCAGGGGTGCATACCCCAATGGAATATGGTCGCAGCCATCGCCAGCTTTTTCGAGGCTTCCGGGTCTTCCAGCCCTGCCCCCAACGGCGCCCAGTCGGTGCGCAACCCTTCTTCACCGACGGCAACACCGCCAATCGATGACCCATAGTGCGAGATCGGCTCGGCCACGCCCCAGAAAACCAAGCCGATGCCCATGCCCGCAGCAAACAGCATCGAGAACCAACCGGCATAGCTGTAGTCCGGTTTGGCATCGTCGCCACCCAGGCGGATCGAGCCAAAAGGCGTGACGATCAGCAGCAGCGAAAACGCCACAAAGATGTTGGCCGCGATCATGAACACCCAGTCGAACTGGCTGGTCAGTGCCGGACGAAGCCACCCAAAGAATTCGCTCGCCTGCTCGCGGAACACGAGCGAGAAAAACACGAATGCAATGATGGTAAGCCCTGAAACGGCAAAAACAGGATTGTGAACGTCCAGTCCCATGATTTGGACGTTATCCTGACCGGCTTCATAGTCGGTCTCCGAGTTTTCGGACATAGTTCCTCTTCCTTCCTTCTTCGATGCTCAGGACATTCAATATCCCTTGCCGAAGAGGGTTGGCTGAGAAGACCACATATATAGAGAAAACGACAAAGCTCGCAAAAAACGTTTTGCGGATTGTGTCTGTTGCGAGCCTGCAGAATCGTCATCACCGCACAGAAATGGCCGGGATGAAAACCCGGCCCGCACATTCAATTTGTTCGAACTAGCCCTGAACTTTGGTGTAGGTGCCTTCACCCGCCAGAATGCCCCGGAAGCCGCCGGGCTCATCCAGACCAAAGACAATCAGCGGGAGGTTGTTGTCCCGCGCCAACGCGATGGCCGAGGCATCCATTACGCGCAGCCGCTTGGCCAACACGTCATCGTAAGTGACCGTGTCATACCGCACCGCGTCCGCGTGTTCTTTGGGGTCTTTGTCATAAACGCCGTCCACACCGTTCTTACCCATAAAGATCGCCTCACACGCCATCTCGTTGGCCCGCAAAGTAGCAGCCGTATCGGTGGTGAAATACGGGTTGCCGGTCCCGGCGGCAAAGATACAAACGCGCTTCTTTTCAAGGTGCCGTACGGCCCGTCGGCGGATGTAGGGCTCGCAGACCTCATCCATACGAATGGCCGAGATGACGCGGGTGAACACGCCGATCTCTTCCAATGCCGACTGCATACCCAGCGCGTTCATTACAGTTGCCAGCATTCCCATATAGTCAGCGGTTGTGCGCTCCATCCCCTGTGCCGAGCCGCTGAGACCGCGGAAGATGTTGCCACCTCCGATCACCATACAGATCTCAACGCCCAGATCGTGCACCGACTTGACCTCTTGCGCGATACGCTGAACCGTGGGCGGGTGCAGGCCAAACCCCTGATCCCCCATCAGTGCCTCGCCCGAGATTTTCAGCATCACGCGGCTGTACTTTGTTTTGGGGGTCTCGGTGGTTTCGAGTGTTTCGGTCAGGCTCATGTTGCGCTCCGGGCTGGCACGGGGTTAATTTCCGGCGCAAAATGAAGCAAAAACTCCGCAGGTTCAATGCGGATGGTGAGGATTGGGGCGTACCCGGATGGCCAACAACGAAAGTTCGCAGATTTGGGACCGCCTGCCCCCGATAAATGAGGATCAGCCCGTGCTGATCGCGGGGCCGACAGCCTCGGGAAAATCGGCGCTGGCCTTGCAGATCGCAGAGACCTTCGGCGGTGTGATCCTGAATGCGGATGCCAGCCAGGTCTATGATTGCTGGCGGGTGGTTTCGGCGCGACCATCAGCCGAAGAAGAAGCCCGCGCGTCGCATCTGTTGTATGGTCATATCGCCTATAACCAGGACTATTCCACCGGCCACTGGCTGCGCGAGGTAACACCGCTGCTGTCCTGTGAACGGCGACCAATTATCGTCGGCGGCACCGGCCTGTATTTCTCGGCCTTGACCGAAGGAATGGCCGATATCCCCGCCACACCGCCCGAGGTTCGAGCTGACGCTGACGCAATGGACCTGCCGTCGCTGATCGCTGGTGTGGACGCGAGGACGCTGGACCGGATCGACACTCAAAACCGCGCCCGTGTTCAACGCGCGTGGGAAGTATTGCATGCCACCGGGCGCAGCTTAAGCGACTGGCAGGCCGACACTCCGCCTCCGGTTCTAGACCTGTCTGGCACGATTCCAATCGTGTTTGACGTGGACAAGGAATGGCTGCTGGACCGCATCACCCGGCGTTTCGATCAAATGCTGGACTCCGGCGCGCTGCAAGAGGTCGAGGCGATGCGCGACCTCTATGATCCGTCCCTGCCCGCCTTCAAGGCCATCGGTGTGCCCGAACTGAAGGCTTATCTGGACGGTAAGATGAGCTTGGACGCCGCCCGAGAACGCGCGACAATTGCCACCCGTCAGTTCGCCAAACGCCAGCGCACCTGGTTCCGCGCGCGGATGAGGAATTGGAATCGGGTAGATTTCTCAAAATGATACACCAGTCTCCTGATCGGTTTTTCTGAGCGATTCTCCGAAAAGGACGAATCCGCCGGTTCACCACTGTATACATCGCGATTACACCTTAACCCGGGCATTGCGGACCTTATAACAATCCCCGACCATGTCGCTTTTGTACCATTAATGACGATTTCGAACATTGACCTCATACAAATTCTGGGGCCGAATGGACCTATGGGGACATGCAGAACTCAAAAAAACCGTGAACCTGCTGCCGGAAGCTGACCGGTACGAGCGGTTCCAATCTTCATACAAAACAAAATATGTCATCAGGGAGAGACATTGATGAAAAACCAAACCATCACCGGAGCCCCGATTCACTGGGCCGCAGAAATGCACGCTCAGGAGTATCGTGACGGCAAACTGAACCGGCGAGAATTTCTGGCGCGCGCCACCGCGCTGGGTGTTGCCGTGCCAGCGGCCTACGGTATGATCGGCCTGCAATCACCTGCTGCGGCGCAGGAGCCGCAACGAGGCGGTACCATTCGCTATCAGATGGAAGTTCGCGCGCTGAAAGATCCGCGGACTTATGACTGGACACAAATCGCTACCTTCACCGCGGGATGGCTCGAGTACCTGGTTGAGTATAACAACGACGGCTCGTTCAAGCCTATGCTTCTGGAAAGCTGGGAAGCCAATGACGACGCCACCGAATACACCCTAAACGTTCGTCAGGGCGTGAAATGGAACAATGGTGACGATTTCACCGCCGAAGATGTTGCGCGTAATATCACCGGATGGTGCGATTCCTCGGTCGAGGGCAACTCGATGGCTTCACGGATGGCGTCTCTGATCGACGAGAGCACCCAGCAAGCCGCAGACGGTGCTATTACTGTTGTCGACAGCCACACGGTCAAGCTGAAGTGTAACGCCCCGGACATCACAATCATCCCCGGCATGGCCGACTATCCCGGCGCCATCGTGCACAGCAGCCATGATCCCAACACAATGTTGGACAACCCGATCGGCACCGGCTTCATGCTGCCTGAAAGCCACGAAGTTGGCGTGAAAGGTGTTCTGGTTCGCAATGAAGACTTTGACTGGTGGGGATATGAAGCCGGTAAAGGCGGCTATATCGACAGGATTGAGTTCATCGATTACGGCACCGACCCTGCCGCTTTCCTTGCTGCCTATGAGGCCGAAGAAATCGACATGAATTGGGAGTCGGTCGGTGAATTCGTCGATATCTTTGACGGCATCGGCCTTGTTCGCTCGGAAATCCCGTCGGGCTTCACCATCGTCATCCGTCCCAACCAGCTGGCCGAAGATGCAGACGGTAACAAAATCTACGGCGACAAACGCGTACGTCAGGCTCTTGCGATGGCTGTCGACAACGCGGTCTGTCTGGAGCTTGGCATGTCCGGCTACGGTATTGTTGCCGAAAACAGCCACGTTGGTCCGATGCATCCTGAATACAACTCGGAAGTGCCTCGTATTCCATATGACCCAGCCGCAGCCAAAGCGTTGATGGACGAAGCCGGTATGGGTGATTTCGAGCACGAAGTTCAGTCCATCGATGACGATTGGCGCCGGAACACTACTGCGGCAGTTGTTGCCCAGCTCAATGACGCGGGCATCAAGGCCAAACACACGGTTCTGCCGGGGTCGACCTTCTGGAATGACTGGACAAAATACCCGTACTCTTCGACAAACTGGAACCACCGCCCGCTTGGCACGCAAATCCTTGCGCTGGCCTATAAGTCAGGCGTTGCATGGAACGAGTCCGGTTTCTCGAACGAAGAGTTCGATACATTGCTGGCCGAAGCAAACTCCATTTCCGATGTGGACCGACGCCGCGAAGTAATGGGCAAGCTGCAGGCGATCATGATCGACGAAGGTGTGGTCATCCAGCCCTATTGGCGGACCGCGATGCGCCATCACCGCGACAACATGGTCGGTGTCGAAAAGCACATCGCAGACCTGCCCCAGCTCTATAAATTTGGCTTGTTGAGCTAAGCCCAAACTTATCAGGCCGCGCCTCGAAGGCGCGGCCTTTTCGTCCTAAACGCGGCGACACAAAAAAACAGCAATGCGTGGAACCAGATGACCTTCGCGCTAGCCTACCAACAGGGGCCAACATGGGACTTTTCATTCTAAAGCGTGTAGGCATCATGCTCATTACAGCATTGTGCCTGACATTCTTGGTCTTTTTCCTAACCAACCTTTATCCCAACCTCGAAAAGCTCGCGAAAACGCAGGGCAATTTCCGGATGTCGGATGAACAGGTTGCCAGCTTTCTGGAAAAAAACGGATATCTTCAGCCGATGCCGGTCAAATACGGCGAATGGCTGGGCGTTCTGCCCTCCTATCGGCATACAAATGAGGACGGCTCTGTTCAGGGCAGATGTATCTTACCGGGTGAATCTGCAGAAGATGCCCCGAAATTCTGCGGCATTCTGCAAGGGTACTGGGGCTATTCCACTGTCTTCAAAGAGGAAGTTTCTACCGTTGTCGGAACCCGTCTTGGCCTGACTGGCAGGTTGATGTTCTGGGTGATGTTGCTGATGGTCCCTTCAGCGCTGATCCTTGGCGTTCTTGCTGGTATGAAAGAAGGATCCGCCACCGACCGGACCCTTTCGACCTTTGCGATCACCACCACGGCGACACCGGAATACGTGTCGGGTGTGATTTTCATCGCCATTTTCACCTCGTCCGCTGTGGGCCTGAAATGGTTCAAGGGCACCGCAACGCAGGCGATGGAGAACCCGACCTTTGAGAACTTCTTCTTACCGGTTCTAACGATTGCGCTATACGGGATGGGCTACATCGCCCGGATGACCCGCGCGTCGATGACCGAGGTGATGACGGCACAGTACATACGGACTGCACGCCTCAAAGGTGTGTCATTCTCGAACATCGTCATGAAACACGCGCTGCGCAATGCGCTGATCGCGCCGTTTACCGTCATCATGCTGCAATTCCCGTGGCTGCTGAACGGTGTCGTGATCGTTGAGACCCTGTTCAACTACAAGGGCTTCGGCTGGGCACTGGTTCAGGCGGCAGGCAACAACGACATTCAGCTGCTGCTGGCGATTTCGGTCGTGTCGGTCTTTGTGGTGCTGGTGACGCAGCTGATATCGGATATCGGCTATGTCTACCTCAACCCGCGCATTCGCATTTCGTAAGGAAGGATAGAACATGGAACCACTTACCTGGACCGGCTCTATCGCCCTCCTGAACCCGTTGCTGATGATCGCGTTGGTGGCACTTCTGGTGTCGATCGTCGTCTGGATTGTAGGCAGCATCGTGCTGCCGGAAACGCCGGTCAGCGTGAATGTCGACGGAACGATCAGTTCTGGCTCGGGCCTGCGCGGCCTGACCCAAAAAGCACTGCAATACAGCTTTGCAGCCTGTGTAGCGTTGGCGTTGGCCTATATCGTGCTGGGTATCTTAATGGGCACCAGCGCGGGCATCATCGGCGCGATCTCGCAGCAGTTCCTGCCTGTCTGGCTGTCGCTCATCATCCTGTTCGCCATGTCGATTGCCTTTAAGCGCAAGCTGGGTCTCTACGGCAAACTTTTTGACAGCCCCATTGGCATGATCGGCTTCGGCCTTGTGATGTTCTGGGTCTTTACAGGCATCTTCGGCGCCATGGACCTGATCATCACCCACAATCCTCTGGACCAAGTATCGGGCATGAAGAACAAAGTCCCCGGAACACCCTTGCCGTCCACAGAGGAGGGTGCGTACGCCTGGTACCTGCTGGGCGGCGACAATTTAGCACGCGATGTATTCAGCCGCATGGTCAAAGGCGCATGGATCGTGGTGCAGATCGCACCCTTGGCGACCATGTTTGCCTTCATGGTCGGGATCACTCTGGGCCTGCCCGCCGGGTTCTATGGCGGCCGTCTGGACACGCTCCTTTCATTCCTTGCCAATCTGATCCTCGCCTTCCCGGTGATCCTGTTGTTCTACCTGCTGGTCACCCCGGAGATCGTGGCAACCGGAGTGCCGAACTATATGGCGGCAGTCCTGTTCGTATTCCCAATCCTGTTCCTAGGCGTTCTGCTGAACTCACGGTTCTATACAAGGCCGAACTTCCGCACCCCGTTGCTGATCGGAGTGTTGGGCATCGCGCTTTGGCTGTACCTGTCGTTGATCACGACCGGTGGCTACATCATCAATACCGACAGCTATCGCATCTGGGGACTGCCAACGTATCTGGACCTGTTCGATATTCCCGGCGGCATCCTCGTTGTGTTCGTTTCGGTTGTCTTCGTGAACTCGCCCACCGTGTTCCGTATCGTTCGGGGATTGGCCTTGGACATCAAAACGCGGGACTACGTGGCGGCGGCCCAAACGCGTGGTGAAGGTCCATGGTACATCATGCTGTGGGAAATCCTGCCCAATGCACGTGGTCCGCTAATCGTCGATTTTTGCCTGAGGATTGGCTACACCACCATTCTCCTGGGGACATTGGGCTTCTTCGGGCTGGGCCTGCCCCCGGAAAGCCCGGACTGGGGCTCGACGATCAACGAGGGGCGTAAACTCTTGTCAATCTACCTGCACCCCGCCCTTCCGCCTGCGCTTGCCTTGTTGTCACTGGTTCTTGGTCTGAACCTGCTGGCCGACGGTTTGCGCGAGGAAAGTCTTAAGGACTGATGTGATCGAGGCCGGGGGGGCAGCCCCCCGGTTCCCCGAGATTTTTAGCCAGATGATGGGACGTCCCTGACTCTCGCGAGGAGAAACACAGATGAACAAACTGGCGGAATATGACGGGCCAATTCTTGAGATCGACAAGCTGTCGATTTCCTTCTTTACCCGCCTGCGGGAAATCCCTGCGGTGATGGATTTCTCGGTCAGTGTGCAACCCGGCGAAGCCGTGGGATTGGTTGGAGAATCCGGTTGCGGCAAGTCCACCGTTGCGTTGGGCGTCATGCAGGACCTTGGCAAGAACGGACGGATCGTTGGTGGCTCGATCAAGTTCAAGGGGCGCGATCTGTCCAAGATGACAACCGAGGAACTGCGCGACATTCGCGGCAATGAAATCGCGATGATCTACCAGGAACCGATGGCCTCGCTGAACCCGGCGATGAAAATCGGCAAGCAACTGATGGAAGTGCCCATGATCCACGAGGGCGTGAGCACTGAAGAAGCCTACAACCGCGCCCTCGAAGTCGTAACTGACGTGCGCCTGCCCGACCCCGAGCGGATGTTAAACTCTTTCCCGCACCAGTTGTCGGGTGGTCAGCAACAACGGATCGTCATCGCCATGGCTCTGATGTCGAAACCGGCGCTGTTGATCCTGGACGAACCAACCACAGCCCTTGACGTGACCGTCGAGGCTGCCGTGGTCGAGTTGGTCAAGGATCTGGGTAAGAAGTACGGCACCTCGATGCTGTTCATTTCACACAATCTCGGACTGGTTCTGGAAACCTGCGACCGACTTTGTGTGATGTATTCAGGTGAGGCGGTCGAGCGCGGCTCGATCCACGACGTATTCGACGAGATGCAGCACCCCTATACGCAGGCGCTGTTCCGCTCGATCCCGTTGCCGGGGGCAGACAAGAACGCGCGGCCTCTGGTGGCAATCCCCGGGAACTTTCCACTGCCTCACGAACGCCCGCCGGGATGTAATTTTGGCCCGCGCTGCGACTATTTCGAGGAAGGCCGCTGCGACGCGCAGAGCATTCTGATGGAGCCAGTGCCCGGCAATGATCGCCACCACACGCGCTGCTTGAAGTTCCAGGAGATCGACTGGAACGCGCCGATCACTTTGGGCGAACAGAAGGATAAAGGTGAAATTGGCCGCGTTGTCCTAAAGATGGACAACCTTAAGAAATACTATGAGGTCGCCGCCAACGCCCTATTCGGCGGTGGTGAGAAGAAGGTCGTTAAAGCCAACGAGACGCTCAGTTTTGAGGCCCACGAATCCGAAACGCTTGCCATTGTGGGCGAATCCGGATGCGGTAAATCCACCTTTGCCAAGGTCTTGATGGGTTTGGAAACGGCAACAGACGGCCAAATCCTGCTGGACAACCGCAACATCGAAGATGTCCCGATCGAGGAACGCGACGCCAAAACAGTTGGCGAAGTTCAGATGGTCTTCCAGAATCCGTTTGACACGTTGAATCCATCAATGACCGTCGGCCGTCAGATCATACGCGCGCTGGAAATCTTTGGCGTGGGCAAATCCGAGGCCGAGCGCAAGAAGCGAATGCTGGAATTGCTGGACTTGGTGAAACTGCCCCGTGCCTTTGCCGAGCGCATGCCCAGACAATTGTCGGGCGGGCAAAAGCAGCGTGTCGGGATCGCCCGCGCCTTTGCAGGGGACGCCAGGATTGTGGTCGCAGACGAACCGGTGTCGGCCCTCGATGTGTCGGTGCAGGCCGCTGTGACAGATCTGCTTATGGAAATACAGCGCGAGCACAAAACCACGCTGCTGTTCATCAGCCACGACCTTTCTATCGTGCGCTATCTAAGCGACCGGGTGATGGTGATGTATCTGGGCCATGTGGTCGAGTTAGGGACCACCGATCAGGTCTTTGCGCCGCCCTATCACCCCTATACCGAAGCGTTGCTGAGCGCTGTTCCCATAGCGGACACGTCAATCGAAAAGCAGCATATCGTTCTGGAAGGGGATATCCCGTCGGCGATGAACCCGCCTCCGGGCTGCCCTTTCCAAACCCGGTGCCGGTGGAAGTCGGAAGTGGCGGGCGGGTTGTGTGAGCGCGACGTGCCTCCGGTAAAAAATCTGGCCGACGGGCATCAGGTCAAATGCCATCTGTCCGAAGAAATTCTGGCCCGCATGGAACCGGTGATCAAGATCGCGGCCGAATAAGCCAGTCAACCGCAGTTCAGGGGCGCCGGAAATGCACCGACGCCCTTGTCATCTTTCTAATACGTAGCTTTCTTATTCGTAGCGCAAATAGCGCTCGGATCTCTGCCGGTATGCAATAGATGGTCACAGTTTTATAGTGAGCACTTTATGCCGGTCGTCACCAACGGTCGCGCGCGAGCTGTATTGGGCCCGCACATGCCCGGCGCGTTCTGCACCAGCACGACGGCCCCGTTCTTTCCATTCTAAATCGTGCAGGAGTTGGGTCGCCTGCCCTGGAGTATCAGTGATTACAGCTCCTTGGCTGTCTTTCTGACGGTCACGCTCAACCGCAGCTTTGCAGCACGGTTGGGCAGCGGTCAGTGATTTGCGCCGCTGATCCATGCATCCATCCCAGTGTATGTGATCGCGTTGATGTCGGTTCTGATCTTGCCGTCTTCCAGAATGCAGATCTCGGTCGGGGTGCTGGGGCTCAACCTCAGAAAAAGTTCGTTATCGATGATGAACGGCTTTGGCCACATCAGCGCCGGGCGCTACAGGATCGATAAATCTTCACTCAACGCGTGGCTAAGTGCGATGACTTCGCTGGGGTGGATGACAGGTCCTGCGCAGGATTTTTTCACCGGGCAATGGGGTGCGGACTGAGGTGGCAAAGAAACCACAACAGCCCGGTTCCGGTGCCGACCGGTTGTCGCGGTTGGCTGTGACGGCTTGCCAACGGCGCATGTTCTGTGCAGCGGCGCCCTGACCCTGCTTTACGTGCGCAAGGCCGGTCTGCCCGATTTCGCGCGCTGGCAGTTCTGCTGATTACGGCCAAACTCCGCAAGCGCCGCGAAGTCGGTGCGACGTGACAAAAAGGATCGCTTAACCGCCCCAGATCACTTTCACATAGTCCTGGGTTTCTTTGTACGGGGGAACGCCGCCGTGTTTTTCAACGGCCTGCGGCCCGGCATTATAGGCCGCCAGTGCCAGACGCCAGGATTTGAACTTACGGTACTGCCAGGACAGATACCGCGCCCCACCCTCCAGGTTCTGCTTCGGGTCATGCGGGTTCACCCCCAAAAGCTGCGCAGTGCCGGGCATCAACTGAGCCAGCCCCAAGGCGCCCTTGTGGGATTTCGCGTGCGGGTTCCACCCGCTTTCCTGCTGCACCAGACGCAAGAACAGCTCTTCCGGGACATTGTGCTTGCGCGCGGCCTGCCGGGCCAGAGTCATATACTGCCCCCGGTACTTACCCGTGTAGCGTTTGTTGAAACTGGCACTGGACTTTGCCCTCTTGGGTTTCAACCGCTCGGAGTCGCGATACTGGGTTGCGGCACGCGAATCTAAAATCTTGGATTGTTTTAGGAAAATGTCCTTCCGGCTTTTCGTCGACAACGTCTGCGCAGTCACCGGGACCGAGACCAGAGCAAAGCACGTAACCAAAAAACAACTAACCAGAAATCGCATTAACGCCAATCTCGCTCGTTCAGGAACTCTATGGAGTATAGATATTTCAGTTAATAATGAAAGCTTGGTAAACCGAGCCCCGGTATATTCTTGCTGAGTGTTACCTACATGAACCGTGTTTCAACCACGACGCAGGCCGTATAGGGTCGCTGGGAAACTCTGCGCCAGATTCGGGCGCGCAAACGTCAATTCAAAACGGGGAAGTACATGGCGGGTTCAGTCAACAAGGTCATTCTGGTCGGAAATCTTGGCCGCGATCCCGAGGTCCGGACATTCCAGAACGGTGGCAAGGTTTGTAACCTGCGCATCGCAACGTCCGAGACCTGGAAAGACCGCAACACCGGTGAACGCCGCGAGCGCACCGAATGGCACTCGGTCGCGATCTTCAACGAAGGCCTTGTCCGCGTGGCCGAACAGTACCTGCGTAAAGGGTCCAAAGTTTACCTTGAAGGTCAGTTGCAGACCCGCAAATGGCAGGATCAATCGGGTCAGGATCGGTACTCGACCGAGGTGGTCTTGCAGGGGTTCGGCTCGACTCTGGTGATGCTGGACGCCCGCGGTGAAGGTGGCGGCGGCGGTTTTAGCGGCCAGTCGGGCAGCTACGGCGGTGGTCAGGCCGGTGGCGGCTATGGCGACCCCTATGGTGGTCAATCCAGCGCCCCTGCCCCGGCATCCGGCGGTATCGACGACGACGAGATCCCGTTCTAAGTCAAACGGAGGCAAAATATGACATGGTCCTTCTCACTCGGCCGGATACTGGGGTCGGAACTGAGGGTCCATGTCACCTTCTTCCTGCTGCTGGCCTGGGTCGGTTTCGCCGCCTATTCCAGCGGAGGCCTACCGGCCGCCATCGAAAACCTGATCTTTGTGCTGGCGTTGTTTGCCTGCGTCGTCGCGCATGAGTTTGGCCACGCACTGATGGCGAGACGCTATGGGATCAAGACCCCTGACATCACTCTGCTGCCCATCGGTGGGTTGGCCCGGCTGGAGCGGATGCCGGAGAAGCCAATGCAAGAGGTCTGGGTCGCCCTTGCGGGACCTGCCGTGAATATCGTGATCTGGGTGGTACTGGTCGTGCTAGGGGCCGGGATGCCGCTTGAGACGATGGCCCAGATTGACTCGACCGGCCCCGGGTTGTTGAACCGGCTGGCCTATGTGAACCTGCTGCTGGCGGCATTCAACATGATACCGGCCTTTCCAATGGATGGGGGGCGCGTATTCCGTGCCCTGCTGTGTCTGAGGATGGACCGGGTCAAGGCCACCAGAGTCGCCGCCCTTGCCGGACAGATCGTCGCTGTCGCGTTCGGTTTCTGGGGGCTGAGCGTGGGCAACCCGATACTGGTTCTGATCGCGGTTTTTGTCTTCATCGCAGCCAATTCCGAAAGCCACGATGTTGCTATGCGCTCGATCGCGCGGCGGGTATTAGCCCGGGATGCGATGATCACCGAGTTTCACGCCCTGTCCCCGACCGACACGCTGGCCACCGCAGCGCAGGCCGTCATTCACACCACGCAGCATGAATTTCCGGTACTGGACTCAGCGGGCGCTTTACTGGGTTTCGTTACGCGCAACGGTTTGTTCTCGGCGCTGGCGGGGGAAACTCCGCGCTCGGACCCGGCGACCTCGATCATGGTGACGGAAATCCCACAGGTGCAACTGATCAGCGGACTCGAGATGGTTCTGGACGGGCTGCACAAAGGTGCCCCGGCCATCGCGGTCTGTACGCAGGCCGGGAACATGGTCGGTTACATCACCCGCGAAAACATCGGAGAGCTGATGGTGATCCGCGGCCGTTGATCAGACCGTCGCCAAGGCGTCTTCCAGTACTGAAATCACTGCCTCACGCGGGACGTCCGAGGTGACAAAAGCCTCACCGATTCCGCGCGCCAGGATGAACCGCAGTTGGCCGTCGATAACCTTCTTGTCCTGCGCCATCAACTCAACCAGCGCCTCGGCACTTGGCAACTCGCCCGGAATGTCGGCGAGATCGGTTTTCATCCCCATTGCCCGCAGATGGGCACGGACGCGGCTTGGGTCTTCCTGCGAGCACAGCCCCAGACGCGATGACAACTCGAACGCCAGCGCGCAGCCGATGGCCACGCCTTCCCCGTGCAGCAGACGGTCGGAATATCCGGTCGCGGCCTCAAGCGCATGACAGAATGTATGGCCTAGGTTCAGCAGCGCGCGATCGCCTTGTTCGGTTTCATCACGCGCGACAATATCCGCCTTCATCTGAACCGAGCGCGTCACGGCCCGCACCCGGGCGGCCATATCACCGCTCGAAACCTCCGTTCCATTACCCTCAAGCCACTCGAAAAACGCGGCATCGCCCAGCAAACCGTATTTCACAACCTCGCCGTAACCCGACAGGAAATCGCGCTGGGTCATTGTTCCCAGAACCGAGGTATCGGCCAACACCAGCGATGGCTGATGGAACGCGCCGATCAGGTTTTTGCCCTGCGGCGCGTTGATCCCGGTCTTGCCACCCACCGAACTGTCGACCTGTGCCAGCAGCGAGGTCGGGATCTGCACGAACCGCACTCCGCGCCGCAGCACTGCAGCAGCAAAGCCGACCAAATCGCCGATAACTCCGCCACCCAAGGCAACAACCACATCCCGGCGCTCGACCTTCTCCGCCAGCAACCACTCTACGGTACGTTCAAAATGCGGCCAGCTTTTGGTTGCCTCTCCCGGAGGTAAGGCCAGGGACGTCATTTCGATGCCGGTGGCAGCCAAACCCTCCCGCAGGGCGTCCAAATGCAGCGCGCCCACGTTCTCATCGGTGACAACGGCCACTTTGGGGCGGGGCAGCAATGGCGCAATCTGTGCCCCGGCCTGCGCCAGCAGGTCCGGGCCAATTTCCACGTCATACGAGCGTTCGCCCAGCTCTACATGTACGGTTTGGTGCATTTACTTCCGTTCCAAAACATCGGGGCGTGTTGCCAACGAATCCAACACCCGGTTCACCATATTCTCGATCGAGGTTTCGCCGTCCGATTCAGCGATCAGGTCGGCCTGCCCATAAACCGGTACACGGTCCTCGTACAAGGCGCGCAAGGTCGCATACGGGTCGGCGGTGCGCAGCAAGGGGCGCGTGTCCTTGTGCTTGACCCGGTTCCACAGGACCTCAAGATCGGCGCGCAACCAGACGGACACACCGCGCTCGGTGATCATCGTACGGTTCTGCTCGGTCAGAAAGGCGCCGCCACCAGTGGACAGAATGCCTTTTTCTTCATCCAGCAGACGCCCGATAACCTGGCTTTCTTTGGCGCGAAAAAACGGCTCTCCGTCGCGAGCGAAAATCTCGGGGATGGTCATATTGGCCGCCGATTCGATCTCGGCATCACTGTCGAGGAAGGGAACGCCCAGCCGCGCGGCCAACGCACGGCCCACAGCCGTCTTTCCTGCCCCCATCATGCCGACAAGAACCACTGTTTTGTGCAGTTCAAAGCCTGTATCCGGGCCCACGCTCGAAGAGTTATGCTTAATTTCGCTCATTTCACCGTGAATGACGTGATCTTAGGAAAAATGCTAGCTATAACTATGACAAAAGAGAAAATTGGGGCAGCGTTGAGCAATGGGCCGTCTGATCAAGTTCCTGTTATATCTGATTTGCCTGGGTTTCATCGGGCTGGTGGCATACGCCTATCTGGGCCCGTTCTTCGGCGCCGACTTTTCGGCACCGCAAGACGAGATTCGAGAGCCGGTAATCCTGAATGTCGAATAAGGCCGCACTGGTTGCGTTGTTTATGGCCGGATCGGCGCAGGCGCAGCAGGAACCTCTTTCTGTCATTGATTGGCTGAGCGACCCGCCGGAAAACCTGCCGGGGACCGTGTTGCTGGAACCGCCTGTGACGGAGACCGGCGTTCAGCCGGACGTCGAGGTCACGCCGCTTGAGGCGCTGTCGCCGCCGCTTGGGCTGGTGTCGTCCTCCGTGACCGGGCTGCCCGTGGACCTGTGGCAGAACAGCGATCCCGCCCGTCTGGCGCAGCTGATCGCCCGTGTGCCCGTCAAGTATAACCCGGCGATGCAGCGCCTGCTGTTTACCCTGCTGCTGACCGAGGCCCGCGCACCTGCGGGTCCGAACGCGAAGGAACCTTTGCTGCTGGCACGACTCGACCGGCTGATGCAACTGGGTGCGGCCGATCCGGTGCAATCGCTGGTGCAATTGGCCGGCCCCACCGACAGCCGCGAGCGATTTCAACGCTGGTTCGACGCGACGCTGCTGACCGGAGATGAGGATCGAAGCTGTACTGCGCTGATCGCCCAGCCGCATCTGTCCCAGGACTATGCGGCGCAAATCTTCTGCAAGGCTCGCCGGGGCGATTGGGAATCCGCCGCTCTGACGCTTGAGGCCGCCCACGCGCTGCAGATTTTGCCGCCCGAAGATCTGGACGTGCTGGACCGGTTCCTCAGCCCCGAACTCTACGAAGACGCCGAGTATCTGCCGCAGCCTGACGACCCCGACCCGCTGAGTTTTCGCTTGTTCGAAGCAATTGGTGAGCGTTTGCCCTCCACCCCGCTGCCGCGCGCCTTTGCAAATGCCGATCTACGCGATGTGGCCGGTTGGAAGGCACAGATCGAGGCCGCCGAGCGGCTTACGCGGATCGGGGCGCTGACACCCAACCAATTGCTCGGCTTATATACTGAGCGATCCCCTGCCGCGTCCGGCGCGGTCTGGGATCGGGTCGCGGCAGTGCAAAAGTTTGAGAGCGCGCTGCAAACTGGCAAACCGGGCGCGGTTGCCAAGGCGCTGCCCAAAGTCTGGGAACAGATGCGCAGCGTTGGGCTGGAAGTTCCGTTTGCCGAACTGTTCGCAGGCCGTTTGTCGCAGATGACTCTGCCCGATACGGCCGCCGAAAACCTGCGGTGGCGGATTTTGTTGTTGTCCGAGCTGTATGAAACCGCCGCGCTGTCGCCACCGGATCAATCGGTGAAGACGCAGTTCCTAACCGCACTGGCGCAGGGCGATCCGGGGCGGGCTAAGTCACCATCACCAATGGCCGATGCAGTAGCCGAAGGCTTTGCCTGGGCTGCGCCAGTTCCGTCAGACATTGATGCGATGCTGGCGAACGGTCAGCTAGGCGAGGCCATTCTGGAAACGATGGAATTGTTCGCCCACGGTGCGCGCGGCAACCTTGTCGATCTGACCGCCGCGGTGGCAACCCTGCGCCGTGTGGGTCTTGAGGACACCGCCCGCCGTGCGGCGCTGAACCTTCTGATCCTGCAGGACACGTGACTATGGTGGCCCCGGCAACTTCGGATCTGTGGATTTCCACCTTCCTGCAGGCCCAAGCCGCTGAGATGGGGGCGGCCAACAATACCCTGCTCGCCTATGGTCGCGATCTTAAGGATTTTGCCACCTGGCTGGAGCGCCGCAAAACCGGGTTTACCGAGGCCGAGCGTGATCAGATCGAGGCCTATCTGATCGACTGTGATGCGCTGGGGCTGGCAAAATCCACCCGCGCGCGGCGGCTGTCGGCGATCAAGCAAATCTATCGTTTCGCTTTCGAGGAAGGTTGGCGCGAAACCAACCCCGCAATTCAGATCAAAGGTCCCGGACGACAAAAACGCCTGCCCAAAACGCTGGACGTGCCAGAGGTCGACCGGCTGTTGCAGGCCGCCCGCCAGACCGGACGCACCAAAGGCGACCGGGTGCGCAACACCTGCCTGATGGAGGTGCTTTATGCCACCGGAATGCGGGTGACCGAGTTGGTCTCGCTGCCTGTCTCATCTGCGCGGGGCGATCCACGGATGCTGCTGGTTCTGGGCAAAGGCGGCAAGGAACGGATGGTGCCGCTCTCCCCCCCTGCCCGGGAAGCGCTGGCTTCGTGGCTTATGGTTCGGGATGAAACCGAGGATCAACTGGTCGCCGAAGGCGGTCAGCGGTCCAAGTTCCTGTTCCCTTCGCGCGGGAAATCCGGGCATCTCACCCGCCACATGTTCTTTCTGCTAGTCAAGGAATTGGCGGTTCAGGGCGGGGTTTCGCCAGAAAAGGTCACGCCGCATACGCTGCGCCATGCTTTCGCTACGCATCTGCTGGCCAACGGGGCCGACCTGCGGTCAATCCAAACGCTGCTTGGCCATGCCGACGTGGCGACCACCGAAATCTATACGCACGTTCTGGATGAACGTTTGGCCGAACTGGTGCTGGAGCATCACCCGCTGGCCAAAGAGCCCGAAGACAAAGGCTAACCCCTTGATCCGCAGGGGCCGCGACCCCATAACGGATGCAGCAACACCAATAACCAAGGACCGATGGAACCCTCTTCTTCTCTGATCGACGGCGCATTCTGGTTTACCACTGGCGCCATTCTGCTTTTGCTTGTCTTGTCAGGCTTTTTCTCGGGTTCCGAAACGGCATTGACCGCCTCGTCGCGCGGCAAGTTGCGGGCGCAGGCCGACAAGGGCTCGCACGGGGCGCAAAAGGCGCTGGATATCACCGATGACAACGAACGGTTGATCGGCTCGGTCTTGCTGGGCAACAACCTCGTAAACATCCTCGCGGCTTCGCTGGCGACTGCGCTATTCACGCGCTTGTTCGGCGAAAGCGGCGTGGCGTTGGCGACACTGGTAATGACCCTTCTGGTTCTGATCTTTGCCGAGGTTCTGCCCAAGACCTACGCCATCACCAACGCAGAAAAAGCAGCAGCCGCTGTCGCGCCGATCATCAGCGTTGTGGTGACGGTTTTCTCACCCGTGGTCGCTGCGGTGCGTCTGTTGGTGCGCGGCGTTCTGCGCCTGTTCGGCGTGCAGATCGATCCCGACAGCAACATCCTTGCCGTGCGCGAGGAAATCGCCGGCGCGCTACATCTTGGCCACTCGGAAGGCGTGGTCGAAAAGGAAGACCGCGACCGTATTCTGGGCGCGCTTGATCTGGGCGACCGCACGGTCGAAGAAATCATGCTGCACCGCTCAAATATCGAGATGATCGATGCCGACGACGCGCCCGAGGCCATTCTGCAGCAATGTCTGAAAAGCCCACACACTCGCCTGCCCGTGTTCCGGGATGAGCCGGAAAACATCGTGGGCGTGGTGCACGCAAAGGACCTGTTCCGCGCCATGTATGCACATGCGGATGCCAGCGAAGAAGAAAGCGACCGGCTGAAATCATTCGACATTTCGAAGGTAGCGAATGCCCCTTACTTTGTGCCCGAAACCACCACGCTGGACGACCAGATGCGCGAGTTTCTTCGCATGCACAGCCACTTTGCGCTGGTGGTGGACGAATACGGCTCATTGCGCGGCCTGATCACACTGGAGGACATCCTCGAAGAAATCGTTGGTGAAATCGCCGACGAGTTCGATATCGAAGAAGACGTCCCCGTCACCCGCACCGAGGACGGACAGTATCTGGTCGAAGGCGCGATGACCATCCGCGATGCCAACCGGGCGATGGACTGGTCGTTACCCGACGAAGAGGCCAACACGATTGCCGGGTTGGTCATCCACGAGGCGCAGATGATCCCGGTGACCGGACAGGTGTTCTCGTTCCACGGATTCCGTTTCGAGGTCACCGCGCGAGAGGGCAATCGGATCACCGAATTGAAAATTCGCCCCCTGTAACCTTCGGTCTGCGACAGGCAGTGTCGCGAACGAAGCAGTCAGCCTTGCCTTG
Source organism: Ruegeria sp. BF7 (assembly GCF_056538605.1). Classification (NCBI taxonomy): domain Bacteria; kingdom Pseudomonadati; phylum Pseudomonadota; class Alphaproteobacteria; order Rhodobacterales; family Roseobacteraceae; genus Ruegeria; species Ruegeria sp. BF7. The sequence continues at coordinate 846,357 of NZ_JBQFTM010000001.1, forward strand.
CGCTTGCAGTCTTTGACCAAAATGAACGGGAGGCCGACACATGAAGACCACAACTCAGGTAGCAGTCATCGGGGGCGGCGTTGTCGGGTGTTCGGTGCTCTATCACCTGACCAAGCTGGGCTGGTCGGATGTCATGCTGCTGGAGCGGTCGGAACTGACCAGCGGTTCAACGTGGCATGCGGCCGGTGGGTTCCATACCCTGAACGGCGACACCAACATGGCCGCGCTGCAGGGTTATACGATCCGCCTGTATAAAGAACTGGAAGAGATCACTGGCATGTCCTGCGGGTTGCATCATGTCGGTGGCGTGACGCTGGCCGACAATCAGGACCGGTTCGACATGCTACTGGCGGAACGCGCCAAGCACCGGTTCATGGGGTTGGAAACCGAGATCGTCGGCCCGGAGGAGATCAAGAACATCGCCCCGATCACCAACACCGACGGCATCATCGGCGCGCTTTACGATCCGCTGGACGGTCACCTTGATCCCTCGGGCACCACCCATGCTTATGCCAAGGCGGCCCGGATGGGCGGCGCGACCATCCAAACCCATTGCATGGTGCGCGAAACAACCCAGCGCCCCGATGGCACCTGGGACGTGGTCACCGACAAGGGCACCGTTCACGCCGAACATGTGGTCAACGCAGGCGGCCTCTGGGCGCGAGAGGTGGGTGCGATGGCGGGCGTCTATTTCCCGCTGCACCCGATGGAGCATCAATATCTGGTCACGGACTCGATCCCCCAGATCGAGGCAATCATTGACGCCGGGGGCGAGCACCCGCATGTGATGGACCCTGCCGGGGAAAGCTATCTGCGGCAGGAAGGGCGCGGCCTGTGCATCGGGTTTTACGAACAGCCCTGCAAACCCTGGGCCGTGGACGGAACCCCGTGGGAGTTCGGGCATGAACTGCTGCCCGACGACTACGACAAGATCACCGACAGTATCGAATTCGCATACAAACGCTTTCCCGTTCTGGCCGAGGCTGGCGTGAAATCGGTGATCCACGGGCCGTTCACCTTTGCTCCCGACGGAAACCCTCTGGTCGGGCCGGTGCCGGGGATGCGCAACTATTGGTCGGCCTGCGGTGTGATGGCCGGGTTCAGTCAGGGTGGCGGTGTTGGCCTGACACTGGCGCAATGGATGATCGAGGGTGAACCCGAACGCGACGTCTTTGCCATGGATGTGTCCCGGTTCGGCGACTGGATAAGCCCGGGCTACACCCGACCGAAGGTGATCGAGAACTATCAGAAACGATTCAGCGTCGCCTACCCCAACGAGGAGCTACCTGCCGCGCGTCCCAACCGCACAACTCCAATGTACGACATTTTCAGCGATCTGGGCGCGGTCTGGGGTCAGCAATATGGGCTTGAGGTGCCGAACTACTTCGCGCAATACGGCGAACCCGGATACGAGACACCCTCATTCCGCCGTTCGGACGCTTTTGACGCAACGGGTCGAGAGGTGCGCGGCGTCCGCAACGGCGTTGGTATCAACGAGGTCCACAATTTCGGCAAGTACCGTATCACCGGCCCCGCAGCCCGCGCCTGGCTGGATCGGCTCATGGCCGGGCGCATCCCGCAGCCCGGGCGAGTGTCTCTGACACCTATGCTATCCCCCAAGGGGAGGCTGATCGGAGATTTCACCGTCTCCTGCCTGAGTGAGACCGAGTTCCGACTGACCGCTTCATACGGTGCACAAGCCTTTCACATGCGCTGGTTCCTGCAACATCAGCAAGATGGTGTGACCATCGAGAACGTCAGTGACCGCCTGAACGGATTTCAGATCGCCGGACCAAAGGCTTCTGACGTGCTGGCCGCATCTACCCGCGACGATACCTCGGACCTGCGGTTCCTTGACGTGCGGCGTATGACGGTTGGCATGACCGACTGCATCGTGCAACGCGTCAGCTATACCGGCGATCTGGGATATGAGATTTACTGCGATCCTATGGCGCAAAGGCAGCTCTGGTGGACGCTGTGGCAAGCCGGACAGCCGCACGGCATGGTGCCCTTTGGCATGCGCGCGATGATGAGCCTGCGTCTGGACAAATTCTTTGGCTCGTGGATGCGGGAATTCTCGCCCGATTACTTCGCCTCCGAAACGGGGCTGGATCGGTTTATTGCGTTTTCTAAAACCGCCGATTTCATCGGCCGGGTCGCTGCCGAACAGGAACGGACCCAACCAACAGCACGCAAACTGGTGGCTTTCGTGGTCGAAGCGGACGACGCCGATGTAAACGCGTGTGAGCCGATCTGGCTGGACGGCAAAGTCGTGGGATTCTGCACATCGGGCGGGTATTCGCACTATGCCGAAAAGTCAATTGCGCTCGGGTTCCTGCCTGCAGATCGGGCAACGGACGGTTTGGAGGTTGAAATCGAAATCCTTGGCCAATTGCGTAAAGCCAAGGTGATCTCTGAACCTCTGTTCGATGCGGACGGGGCGCGTATGCGGGGATGACACCGCACGGATACGGCGGCATGGTGGCGGCATGACGGATATACCCATCCTCTTGCTGGCCGCCGGGCAATCCAGCCGCATGGGCGGCAAGGACAAGCTGTTGCAAATCGTGGATGGCCAACCTTTGCTGCGTCGCTCGGCACAGATCGCTCGACGCGCGGCCCCAGTGATCGTTGCACTGCCCCAGGCCCCGCATCCACGGCATGACGTGCTGGACGGGCTGGACCTGCACAGGATCGGTATCGCGGATGCCCGCGAAGGCATGAATGCCAGTCTGCGCGGAGCCCTCGCGCATGTATCAGCCAATGCGCGCGCTGCGATGGTTTTGCTGGCGGACTTGCCCGACATCACAACCGAGGATCTGGCGGCCGTTCTCGGTTCGGTTCAGTCCCACCCGAATAAACTGATCTGGCGTGGCGCGACAACTGGCGGCAAACCGGGACACCCGGTCGTGTTCGATTGCAGCCTGTTTGATCATCTCAACCGTCTGACGGGCGACGAAGGCGCGCAGTCCGTCATCCGCGCCAATGCCGACAAAGTGCATCTGCACACCCTACCCGGTCAAAACGCCCTGCTGGATCTGGACACTCCAGAAGATTGGGCAGAGTGGCGCGCAAAACGCAGCACCTGAAAGTAACACGGCCCGGTCGATATCGACCGGGCCGGTACCCAAAACAGGACTACCACTTTTCATCAATCCCGGAAACGCGGCCAACAATGCCTAATGACATCCTGGCTATTCCGCCGCCGAACCTAAACAAGACCCCCTCGTTAACATGCCGCTCAGCGTTTCCAGTGACTGTGACAAGCCTGAGGCACCCCCTAGTGCCACTGGCTCCCCCTCGCTTGGGCTCTTTCATCGTCACCGATCCGATGCGATCAAACAACGTAAAATTGGAGAGAACAGTTAATTTTGCACCCTTCAGGATGGTTTTTGCGCAACATTTCCCAGACAAAAATCAACTTAAAGATGATTATATGATTTGATTGACGTCACATCATATCTGATTAAGTGCAAACCTATTGGGAAATAATACGCATTTGCTATAAATTGTTTTCGAAAATCCGGTTCAAGTTTGAACTTTGCCACAACCCAGAGGGGAGGGTCAAATATCGAAAAAAATCTGCCGCTGCTTTGTTAACAAAAATGATTCAATTCAACTCTTTTCGCACCCAAGCGCCCAAACCGGCAACAATCCACCGATTCGTGCTCGTTGATTCGCACAAATCCTCCGATTTCTGCCTTTGATCTGGCGGCATAGAACCGTCCGTTTGTGGCAAAATTAAGATTTCTTAACATTTCGCTCAGGAAACACACAGACTGAGCGCGCATCTCCTGTTCCAACGCGCGGTCGCAACCGCGTGATGTAAACAGGAGAAAAAAATGAGCATCCGCAAATCCTCTCTTCTTTTGCCCGGGACAGCCAGTTGGATTGGCGCCAGCGCGCTGAGCGCCGCATTGCTGACAACCACCGCCCTGCCCTCGATGGCCGATGAAGCGCTTGCCGATCTGGTCGAAAACGTTTCGCCGTCGGTTGTCACTATCATCGCGGAACAAGGCGCAACGCCCGTTCCGGCGCAGGGGCAAGAGTTTGACTTTGACCAGCACCCATTTGGGGAATTCTTCAAACGCTTTGGCGCACCCGACGGCTTCAACGCCCCGCAGCGCGGGCCGGCGCAGGGGCTAGGGTCTGGATTTGTCCTGGATGAGGCTGGGTACATCGTCACCAATCACCATGTCGTCGACAATGCCGAATCCGTAACGGTACGCATGGCCGATGACCGTTCCTATGAAGCCGAAGTCATCGGCACTGACCCGCTGACCGATATCGCCGTTCTGAAGATCGACGCGGACGGGGCGCTGCAAGCCGTGCAACTGGGCGATAGCGACGTCATCCGTGTGGGAGAGGACGTTGTGGCCATCGGCAACCCGTTCGGGTTGCATTCGACGGTCACGACCGGGATCGTGTCGGCCAAAGGTCGCAATATCTCGGCTGGGCCTTACGCGGAATTCATTCAGACCGACGCGGCCATCAACAAGGGCAACTCGGGCGGTCCACTGTTCAATATGGAAGGCGAAGTGGTTGGCGTGAACTCGGCCATCTACTCCCCCACCGGTGGGTCCGTGGGCCTGGGCTTTGCAGTGACTTCGAACATCGTGGAACACATCGCCGCCGACCTGCGCGATGACGGTCAGGTCAGCCGCGGTTGGCTGGGTGTATCGATCCAGAATGTCAGCCCCGAGATCGCCGCAGCCATGGGCATCGATGCCTCGCACGGCGCACTTGTCGCAGACGTTGTTGATGGCAGCCCGGCGGATGGTGTGCTGGAACAGGGGGATGTCATCCTGACCTTCAATGACGAGGCCGTCGGTTCCAGTAGCGATCTGCCGATCCTTGTCGGCACCACCAAGGTGGGCACTGACAGCGTTCTGACCGTTCTGCGCGATGGCACCGAACAGCAGATCGAGCTGACCATCGGTCAGCATCAAAGCGCCTCGGCCGAGTTCGACAAGTCGGTGGACGAATCTGTCTCGGGCACCGCATTGGGCGTCACCGTGGCCCCGCTGACCGACACGAACCGTGCCGAGATGGGTGTGAGCGAAAATGTCGACGGCGTGATCGTCACCGACCTCAAGCCCGACAGCCCAGCGGCTAAGGCTGGTCTGCAGCGCGGCGATGTGATCGTGAAGCTGGGAGGTCAGGAAACTGCAACTCCGGACGCGCTGAAAGCCGCGCTGGACAGCGAAAAGACCGATCCCGCGCTTGTGCTGATCAATCGCGGCGGAAACCAGATCTTCGTGGCGGTGGAAATCGCCTGATCTGACACCAGCGCGCGCCACGTGATGGGGAAATCTGGCGGGCGCCTCCCTGGCGGGTTTGAATTGTCCGCAAACCGCCGGGACTGCCGGGTGCGCATCTCCGCACCCGGCAGATTACTTAGCAAAACCATGTGCTTTGCCCGAGATTTGTGCTTAACTCCCGAAAGAAAGGAACTCGCATCATGAGCCGCCGCCTGCTGATCGTCGAGGATGACGAAGACACCCGGGAGTTCATCGCCAAGGGATTTGGCGAGGAAGGTTATGTTGTCGAGGCAGCCGAAGACGGCCGCGAGGGTCTGTACCATGCCACCGACGGCGGATTTGACGCTGTGGTTCTGGACCGAATGCTGCCGGGGCTGGACGGGCTGTCCCTGATCAAATCGATGCGCGCGGCGGGTGTGAATACACCAGTTCTGATGCTGACCGCGATGAGCGCGGTGGACGAACGCGTCAAAGGGTTGCGTGCCGGGGCCGATGACTATCTGGTCAAACCGTTTTCGTTTCAAGAGTTGCACGCCCGGATCGAGGCCCTGTTGCGCCGCCCGCAAGAAGCTGAGGAAAGCCCCACCCTAACCTGCCGCGACCTCGAGATGGATTTGTTAACCCGCAAGGTCACCCGCAACGGGCGCGAGATCACGCTGACACCGCGCGAGTTTCAGATCCTCGAATTCTTCCTGCGCAGAAAGAACCGCGTTGTGTCACGCACCATGCTGCTGGAAGGTGTTTGGGATTACCATTTCGACCCGAATACCAACGTGGTCGACGTCCATATCTCTAAGCTACGCCGACAGCTGGACGAAGGCGGTGAGGCGCCGATGATCGAAACGGTCCGGGGCGCGGGTTACATGATGTCTGATGGATAACCTTAGGCTTTCCTTCAACAATTCACGCACACGACTCGTCCTCGCCAGCATGGTTCTCAGTACCTTGCTGACGGCCACTGTACTGGCATTGGTCTATGTCACCGCCAACCGCAGTATCGAGGTCGAGACCCGCTCGGTCGTGTCGGCAGAACTGACCGGTTTGGCGGACGAATATGAACGCCGCGGTCTGATCGGGCTGCTGACCGCGATCGAGCGGCGCATTCCTACCGCCTCGGAACGGGATGCTTTGTATCTGCTGACTGATCGGTTCGGTTCCAAACTGGCGGGCAACCTCAAACAATGGCCCGAAGGAATCACTGCGGGCAGCGGCTGGGTCGATCTTGAACTCCGCCGCGCTGACAATGACCAACTGGTGCCCATCTCGGCCGCCTCGATCCGCCTGCCCGGCGGCGAACGCCTGCTGGTCGGGCGCGACGCTTTGGCCCGGCAGCAATTTGATCGGGTACTGCTGCGGTCGGTTGGCATTGCACTGGCGATTGCGCTGGCGCTGAGCGTGCTGACCGGCTGGCTGTTCACCCGCCTGGTCTTTTCCCGCTTGTCCGATATCGCCAGCACCGCCGAGAACATCGTCTCGGGTGATCTGTCCCGCCGAATGCCACTACGTGGGACCGGTGATGAGTTCGATCAGGTGGCCGGTACGCTCAACACCATGCTGGACCGGATCGAGGAACTGGTCAGCAACCTGCGCACCACGTCGAATTCCATCGCACATGATCTGCGCTCGCCCCTGTCACGGCTGAAACAACGGGTTGAGGCGCTGTCAGACCCGGGCAAAACGGATCAGGAGCGTGAGATAGATGTTGCGCGTGCCAGCACCGAAATCGACCATGTGTTACACGTGCTAGGGCAATTGACCGAAATCTCACGCGCCGAGGCCGGTGTTGGCCGGGAACAGTTCGAACCGGTGGACCTGCAGCAATTGGTGGCGGATGTGGCCGAGTTATACGACCCTGTCGCCGACGATCAGAGTATCCGGCTAGAGGTCACGGGCAGCGCGGGTTCCATTCCCGGGCACCGCCCCCTTTTGTCCCAGGCCCTGTCGAACCTGCTGGAAAACGCGCTGCGTTATGCCCCGCAGAACACGACGGTCACGATCAACCTGTCCGAAGACGGCCCCTATACCAGCCTCAGCGTCCGCGACCGGGGGCCCGGCGTACCCCAAGAATACCTGCCACGTCTGCAAATGCCATTTGTCACGCTCGACCCGGCCCGGACCGAGCGTAATGCCGGGTTGGGGCTGGCCCTGGTTGCCGCAATATCCCGAATGCATGGAGGCGCATTCGAGGCGCATAATTGCGATCCGGGACTTGAGGTGGTGATCAAGCTGGCTCGCAATCGTTAGGCAGGAACCCCTTTAGTAGCCATCGTCTTGTTTTTATAACGTTTATCCGCCGTCACGTCGGCGCCGAACCATTCGGGTGGAGTATAGGCTTCGGCCTCGGCTTGGGTCTGAAACTCAACTTCGACCAAACGCAACGGCGCCAGATCACCCAGAAACACGTCCAGTTCAAACACCCGACCATCTGGCAATTGCCCTGTGTGGCGCTCCTTTTCCACCCGGCGCCCGTCTGTCTCGGGCCAAAAGGTATCAAATTGCTCGGCCGAGATTTCAGCCTCACGCTCGACCCGCACCAAAGCGCCACCGCCTTTCAGCGTCAGAAAGTACCTATCGTTTTTCTGACGCAGACGGAGTTCAGTGGAGTCGTCAGGGGCCGTCAGATAGCCCTGACGCACAACGGCCTTTTCCGCGCCACTCAAGTCAGGCAGGTCCGCGACCAGAAACTTGCGTTCAATCTCGGTACTCATTTGGTTGAAATCACTCCGTTTTCCAGTTCACCAAACAGCGCTTGATAAGCAGCACTTGCGGCGCTGCGCCGGGCATAGATGCTGACCGGGGCGCGGTTCTGACCCATACGCTCGATATCCGCGGCAAAGGGAATCTCGGATTGCAGGAACCGCTTTTTGTACGCCTTGCGCATCTTCTCCATTGTTTCCAGATGCAGGGTTTTGCGCCGCTGCACCATTGAGAAAAACGCCTTGAGCTTTTTCTTGGGTAACTTGTGATCGTTGAAGAAACTCACCAATTGCTCGAGCGTTCGTTCAGATAGTGTCGTCGGGATGACGGGCACAAGAATCTGGTCGGCGGCCTTGAAGATGTTCTCGGACAGGGTCGAGAAGTTCGGCGGGCAATCCAGAATGATCACGTCATAATCACTGCCCGCGGTGGCCAAGGCCTTTTTCAGCCGCGACCGCTTGTTCCGCATGCGCGAGAGGAACACATCGAAATCGCGAAACGTCAGGTTGGCGGGCAATACGTCCAGCCCATCAAAATCACTGGCCCTAATCGACTTGGTGAACCGTTCAACATCTTCGAAGAACCGTGCGTCCGTCAGCTTTTTCGACGGCTTCACCCGGAAATAGAACCCCGATGCCCCCTGAGGATCGAGATCGCATAGCAGCACGGTGTACCCCGCTTGCGCATAGGCATAGGCCAGGTTCACCGAGGTCGCGGTTTTTCCCACTCCGCCCTTGTTGCTGTAGCAGGCAATGATCTTCACTCCTCAATCCTCCTTGTGGTGAAACAGAGTTCGGAACAGTTTCTGGATGTCCGGGCTGTCGAAATGCTGGAAATTTGCGATCACACGGTCGCGTTCTGCCTTTTGGCGTTGGTCGAGAACGGCGATCAACCCACCGACGGACATGGCGAGCTGGGCGTTTACCCGACCTTGCGCGTTGCTTTGGGTCGCCACGAATTCCAGCAGCGCCTCTTGCTGGACCGAGTAGTCGTTGAACAGGCCAAGGTTATCCTGCAGCTTTTTCAATGGCTTGATAAGCGTTTTAAAATCACTTTTGTCGAACAGAGGACCAAAGAACTCCATCAGGTAGCGCAGTTTCTTGCAGTCGATCCGCAGGTCATGCACGACCTTATCCGGCGTTTCCGGGGTGATGCCGCGGGCCAGCTTGCACACCTTGCGATACCGTTTCCAGATCAGCGCACAGGCATAGCCATAAGCCCCACGATCTGCATTTGGACCGGGTTCCAACCCTTTCACATCAGCAAGCAACGCCGCCAATTCATCCATCTTTTTGCTGTATGCCGCGCTGCGAAAGCGCTGCGACAGCGCGGTCAGAGCGCGGGTCCGCTCCTTCGCGAACTGCGCGAACATGGCCTCGGCGCCTTGATGAAGGTTGGGCGGTATCAGATTGAAGTAAATTTCTTTTTCCAGAAGATAGACATCCAGATCCCGCACTCGCCCGGTCGGGGCCATCAGATCCGAGAATTCGCGTTTCAGCGCGTCGGCCTGTTCCGGTGAGAACACGCCTTTGAACAGGCTCAACACTGACCGGACCCTGCGCAGCGAGACGCGGTAGTCGTGCAGGAACTCGGTGTCGATATCGGCGATCACACCCGCCTCGTTCTGGCGCGCGACGGCCAGATAGGTCCGAATGATATCCGCTGCCACTTCGATGGAAGGCTCCTGCGTGCCTAATGGGACATCGGGCTTGGCGTCATAGGGGGTGGAGTCGGGAAACAAGTTTGAGAACACCGTGTCAAATCCAGATACCGCCATAGTCTTCAACGCCGCGCACACAGCGTGAAAGGCGCGGTCATAGCCGCGCATCGGCTGTACGTTCAGAATGGTCGCCCGCCCCTTATCCGTGGACAACGTCACGACGCTGCCCCGGACCTGCGTCTTTTGCAGGTCATCCAGCACCGCAAAACTGCCGGATTCGATCAGGCCCGAGCCTATGCTCATCAACGCGCGCAGTTTGGGGAACCCCTTCACCGCCGCTTTTACAGGGCCGTCCGGCAGGTCTTGAACGAACTTCTCCTTACCGCTGCAGGCCTGAGCCAGAACATCGCCGTCGGCTTGAAGCAATTGTAATGCGCCGTCGACCTCGATCAGCAACCGCCCTTCTGCCCGCAGCGATTGATCATGACAGTCCAAAAGGTCGAACGGGCGTGCGGCTGCAGGTGTTTCGAATTCGGGCGACAGACCTTTGAGCGCGTCGGAAAACCCCGCCAGATCGAATTTGCCCGGAACGATGAAAAACCCGCTTTTCTGCCCCATCACGAACGACCCTTTTTCGACGTATCAAGATAGTCATTCACCAGTGTCTCGATGATCTTCTGAACGCTGGTCCCCTCTTCGATTGCCCGGATCTTGAGGGCTTTCAAAGTCTTGCCATCCAACCTCAGCGAGGTGTTCTTTTTGCTTTTGTCGGATTTTCCCCCGGGTTCCTTGTTCTTCGACATGGGCAACCTTATGACAGCATGACGTCATGAAATCGCACGCCATCCCATCTGGCAAGTCCGATGTTGCTCTAACCCGGCGTCAGGTCGACATCACTGCACCACAGGGCTAGAAGTTGGGCATGTCCGATCCCGTCTCTTCGATCCGCAACCTTGGCCCCGCTTTCGAACAGGCGTGTGCCCGTGCCGGAATCCACTCGGCGCAGCAACTGCGTGAGTTGGGCCCCGATGAGGCATATGCCCGCTTGGTGCGCGCCGGAACCCGGCCGCATTTCATCGGCTATTATGTTCTGGTGATGGGGTTGCAAGGACGCCCATGGAACGATTGCAAGGGTGAGGAGAAAAAAGCCCTGCGTCAGAGGTTTGATGCGATCAAGACCAGTGTCAGGGCCACACCCGAAACCAAGATGATTTCGGATCTGGATGCGGTCGGCGTGCGGGTGTCAGTGGACGACCTCAAGCCGGTATGAAAAAGGCCGCACCCGTTGCCGGGAGCGGCCTGAAATTCAGATCTTACAGCAGATTAGCCGACCAGTTCGATGCCCGAGAAGAAGTAGGCGATCTCAACAGCTGCGGTTTCCGGAGCATCCGAGCCGTGGACCGAGTTTTCGCCAACCGATTCAGCGAACTCGGCGCGGATGGTGCCGGGGGCTGCGTCTGCGGGGTTGGTTGCGCCCATGACTTCGCGGTTCTTTGCAATGGCGCCTTCGCCTTCCAGAACCTGAACAACAACCGGAGCCGACGACATGAATTCGCACAGTTCGTCATAGAACGGACGCTCAGCGTGTACTTCGTAGAATTTGCCGGCTTGTTCTTTGGTCATGTGGATGCGCTTTTGCGCAACGATGCGCAGGCCCGCTTCTTCGAACTTGGCGTTGATTTTGCCAGTCAGGTTGCGGCGGGTTGCATCGGGTTTGATGATCGAGAATGTGCGTTCCAGTGCCATGTCGGCCTCTCCTTAACATAAGGCGCGGGATCGCGCCGAAATCCATCGCGCGCCGCCTAGCATGGTCTGTCTCATATGAAAAGCACTATGATGCGCTACGGCTCAGATCGTTTCGGGCAGTGGGTCATGGCGGTCAACCCAACGCACATACAGCACCGCCAACAGCCCGGCGAAACTGCACGCCCACATCATGCCCAGAACCAGGAACGGACCGTTTTCGGGGCTAACCCAAATACCGGTGAGCGAGGTCAGAACGGCCCCCAGTGCCACGATCATTGCGCCGGACAGGCCAGCGGCACTGCCCGCCAGTTTGGGGCGGACGGACATCGCCCCGGCGGATGCATTGGCATTGGTCAGACCATTGCCAAAGCCGACGAAGATTGCCGAACCGAAAAACACCCAGACCGAACCCAGATCGGCAAGGAACAGAAACAGACCACCCAGCGGTCCCGTCGAGGCAATAATGCGCCCGATCAGAATCATGGTGGTTAGCCGGGTACGCACCGCGATCCGTCCAGTGATAAAGTTCCCCACCATAAACCCTCCGGTGATAATCCCGATGCCAAGCCCCAGCATCGCCGGGCTGAGATCAAACCAAGCTGCTGCCACCAAGGGCGCTCCGGTGATGAAGCTATAGAACCCGCCGATCGAAAAGGCCGCGCACAGGGCATATCCCCAGAACCGGCGCGCGCGGAACAGGTGCGGGTATTCCCTCAGTTGCGCGGCGAAGGTCGAGGACCGGTTGTCGTTCGTCTCGCCCATATCGACCCAAAGCAATAGCAGCATTCCTGCCCCCAGCACGGAATACAGAACAAAGCCAGCGCGCCATCCAAACACACTGTCGAGCGCACCGCCCAGCATCGGCCCCAGCATCGGGGCCAGCGCCATCGCCATGGCCACATAGCCCAGTTTGCTGGCGGCCTCGTTTGGCGAGTACATGTCGCGGATGGCGGCGCTGGACAGAACAGGCCCGGCTACCACGGCGGCCTGCATCAGGCGGAAACTCAGAAAAACCCAGATCGCGTCGGCCAGCACGCAGCCGACCGACGCGGCGACGAAGACCACCATACAGGTCAGCAGAACAGGTCTGCGGCCAAACCGGTCGGACAACGGTCCCATGATCAGTTGCAGCACGGCAGACACCGCCAGGTATCCCGCCACGGACAAGTTCACCAGCGCGTAATCGACCTGAAAGTCTTCCCCCATCCGCGCCAGCGACGGCAGGAACATGTTAAGCGACAGTACTGACAACGCAGTCGCAAAAACCAGTGTTACCAGAGATGGAGGTGATTGTGCCGCGCGCATGAAGAAATCCGGCTAGAAATGCAAATCACGGCAGAGCTATCACAAGGTCCGCGTCGTGCCCATGCCAATCACTTGGCGCAAAGCCTGTAGGTGTGGGCGTCTCGGACAAGGTTAAACGCGCAATGCGCCAAAGGGATAGCGCGTAAGAATGACGCGGTTGAAAGAAATCGATTTTATTGCCTGACTTTTTCTGTCAGTTATTTTGCTGTGCGGACAGAAAGTGTTAACAAAAAGGCCACTCTGATGACACCGAAAATTGCGGCTATCGCCTGCATCCTTGCCTCAACCGCCGTAGCCGATCCGGCGCCCGTGCCGATGAACTACGAACTATTCGAAACAGCGGTTGCTCACACCGATCTGGAAACCTGCCCGTTAAACCTGTCTCAGTCGGGTGTGTTTTGCCGTGCCACGTTGCACCACGACGAAGTTCACGTCTTTGCATTCAGCGAAGAAGGTGACCAGGCTTTGGTTGGTTTTGCCTCGTACCCCTTTGAAGACGTGGCCGCAGAACTAAACTGACAGGCCATCGGCGATTCACCCCATTGACAAGCGTCAGGCCGTGCCGCAGTGCTCGGCCTATGCTACGGATCGAATACATCACCTTTGCGGTCGAGGGCCGCCCCCTGTTTGACGGTGCCAGCGCCACCATTCCCGACGGCCACAAGGTTGGTCTGGTGGGGCGGAACGGCACCGGCAAGACCACTCTGTTCCGCCTGATCCGGGGCGAGTTGGCGCTGGAATCGGGCAATATCGTTTTACCGAAACGGGCGCGGATCGGGGGCGTGGCACAAGAGGCACCCTCGTCCAACGTGTCGCTGATCAACACGGTGCTGGCGGCTGATACCGAACGCAGCTCTTTGATGGCCGAGGCCGACAGCGCCGAAGATCCCGCGCGGATTGCAGAGATTCAGACCCGTTTGGCGGATATCGACGCTTGGTCGGCTGAAGCCCGCGCGGCCTCGATTCTCAAAGGGTTGGGGTTTGATGATGAGGACCAGTTGCGCCCCTGCTCCGATTTCTCAGGCGGTTGGCGGATGCGTGTCGCGCTGGCTGCGGTACTGTTCTCTCAGCCCGACCTGCTGTTGCTGGACGAGCCGACCAACTATCTGGACCTCGAAGGTGCGCTATGGCTGGAGAGTTATCTGGCCAAGTACCCGCATACGGTCATCATCATCTCTCACGACCGTGGACTGCTGAACCGTGCGGTAGGGTCGATCCTGCATCTGGAAGACCGCAAGCTGACCTACTACGCGGTGCCTTATGACAAGTTCGCCGAGCGTCGCGCCGAACGTCTGGCCCAGGCAGAATCGGAAAACGCCAAGGCCAAGGCCCGCATAGCCCATCTGCAGAGCTTTGTTGACCGTTTTCGTTACAAGGCATCCAAGGCGGTGCAGGCCCAGTCGCGACTGAAAATGATCGAACGCATCCAACTGGTTTCGACCCCGCAAGAGGCCGCCCTACGCGCGTTTTCTTTCCCCGAACCCGAGGAGCTTTCGCCGCCGATCATCCAGATCGAGGGCGGAGTGACCGGCTATGGTGAGACTGAAGTTCTGCGCCGACTGAACCTGCGCATCGACCAGGACGACCGCATCGCGCTGCTGGGGAAAAACGGTCAGGGCAAGTCAACGCTTTCCAAGCTGCTGTCCGACCGCCTGCCCCTCATGGCGGGCAAGATGACCCGCAGCAACAGGCTGCGTATCGGATATTTTGCACAGCATCAGGTCGATGAGTTGCATGTGGACGAAACACCACTGGACCATCTACGTCGGCTGCGCCCGGATGAGGCTCCGGGCAAATGGCGGTCGCGCCTTGCTGGGTTCGGGTTGAATGCTGATCAGGCGGAAACTCTGGTCGGGCGGTTGTCCGGGGGCCAGAAGGCGCGGCTGTCGCTGCTGATCGCGACCATCGATGCGCCACATATGCTGATCCTCGACGAACCGACCAACCATCTGGACATTGAAAGCCGCGAAGCGCTGGTCGAGGCGTTGACCGCCTATTCCGGCGCGGTGGTCCTGGTCAGCCACGACATGCACCTGCTGTCGCTGGTAGCAGATCGACTGTGGCTGGTCTCGGACGGCACGGTCAAACCCTTCGACGGTGACCTCGAAGCCTATCGCGCCATGCTGCTGGCCCGCGACAAACCGGTCAAAGAAAACCCTCGGGTGGAGAAACCTAAACGCGCTTCGCGCGAGACTGTTTTAGCCCTGCGCGCCGACCTGCGTAAGTGCGAGGACCGGATCGAAAAGCTATCGGACATGCACGAAAAACTCTCGGCCAAGCTGGCAGACCCTGCCCTGTACGAAGACGACAAGATCAACGATCTGGAAACCTGGAACCGTAAGTTCGCCGAGGTAGTCGAAGCGATGCAAAAGGCGGAGTCGCTTTGGGTCGCCGCCGCCGAACGCCTTGAAAACGCCGAGAATGCCGCATGATGGATCTGGCCTTTTTCATTACTGCATTTACCACCTTGTTCGTAGTGATCGACCCCTTTGGCACCACCCCGATTTTCGTGGCGCTGACGCAGGGTATGGATTCGCGCGCGCGGCGCAAGGTGGCGTTGCGCACCTGTGCCGTGGCTTCGGGAATCCTGATCGCTTTTGCGGCCTTTGGCGAGGCAGTGTTGGGCTTTGTCGGCATCTCGATGGAGGCATTCAAAGTCGCCGGTGGAGCGCTGCTGTTTCTGACCGCTCTCGACATGCTGTTCGAACGCCGCACCAAACGCCGCGAAGACCGTGTCGAAGAGGAAGAAGAACACCCCGACCCATCTGTGTTCCCTCTGGCCATTCCGCTTGTCGCCGGCCCGGGATCGATTGCGACCATCATTCTTCTGGCCGGTCAACATCCGGGCATTCTGGGCATCTTTGAAGCTATTCTGGTGATGCTTGCAGTGATGGCCGTGGTTCTGACGTTCTTCCTGTCCGGTGGCCTGATTGCACGTATTCTGGGCAAAACCGGCCTGAACGTGTTGACCCGGTTGCTGGGCATGCTACTGGCGGCGCTGTCGGTTCAGTTCATATTGGATGGCCTGAAGGCCTTTGGTTTTGCGTCTTAAATCCCCATATACCTAAGAGTGAATTCAGTTAGGGTAACGGTATGGATGGCGACAGCATTGGGCGTTTGGTGTATCTGGTCGTGCTTGGCGCGGCGGTGGTGTTTTGGTTTGTCTCGCAGAACCGCCAGTCGCTGAACAAAACCATGCAGCAGGCTATGGCTTGGGTGTTCATCTTCGTCGGTGCAATCGCCGTTGTCGGCTTGTGGGAGGACATCCGCTCGACCGTTGCCCCTGCCCCGCAGATGACCGTCACCGGCGAAACCATCGAAGTTCCGCGTGCCTATGACGGACATTATTATCTGCCTGTTGTCGTGAACGGAGAGCCAATCAACTTCCTTGTCGATACCGGTGCAAGCCAGATTGTGTTCAGCGAAAAGGACGCCCGGCGTATCGGCGTTGACCCCGACCAGCTGAATTACCTTGGTCGCGCTTCGACTGCGAACGGAGAGGTGCGCACCGCGCCCATCCGGCTGGACAGTCTTGAACTTGGCCCGATCACCGATCATGGCGTTGCGGCCTGGGTCAATGAAGGCGATTTGCGTCAGTCTCTGCTTGGCATGGACTACCTACATCGGTTCTCGAACATCCAATTCACGGATGGCCGCATGATTCTGTCCCGGTAACGGGTTCATGGCAGCATTCCCAGATTGAGAACAAAATGAGAACATGCTAGGCTGGCGGCATGTCTACAAATCTTCTTGGCCGCAAGCCCGCGCGTGAAGCGCCGGGGCTGGCCCTACACTCGCAGATCACCCTGCAACTGGGCCGCGTGCACGAGGCCTGCGGCCCCGCCCGGCGCAGCTTTGCCATGTGGTTAGCGGGCCAAGCACAAGGGCCGGTGCTGTGGATTTCCCCCGCGTGGGAGCCCGGCCAACTAAACCCCGATGGGATGATGCCCTTTGCCGATCCTGCCCGGTTTATCTTCGTCCGTCCCACCCGTGCCGAGGATCTGCTGTGGTGCATGGAAGAGGCGCTGCGCAGCGGAGCGATCCCGCTCATCATCGGCGACCTGCCCGGCGCGCCGGGGCTGACGCCGGTGCGGCGAATGCATCTGGCCGCCGAACAGGGTGGCGCGATGGGGCGGGCTCCACTGGGCCTGCTACTGACACCCGGCGATGGCGGCGCGCAAGGGGTCGAGACTCGCTGGCACATGGCGGCGAACCATCAGGGAGAGGCCCGCCGCTGGACCCTGACCCGCCGCCGCGCCCGCGCCCTGCCCCCGGTTAGCTGGCAGGCCACCCAGACCAAACCGCGCGCCGGGCTGAACCTGACCCGGATCGAAACGCAAGATGTATTGGGGTGACACCTCACCGGGATCACAAAACATGTGACTGGCCAAAGCCCGACCCCGGCCCTAGCGTTTCCGTATGAGCCATCCGATCCATGACAGCCGCTACTCCTGGCTTCGCCTTCTGATCACGCTCGCCATAGCAATGGTGGCAAATGTGGGCATGTGGGCGGTGATCGTGGTGATGCCCGCCGTCGAGGCGCAGTTCGGGGCCGGACGGGCCGAGGCTTCTTTGCCCTACGTTCTGGCCATGATCGGCTTTGCGTTGGGGAACATGTGGCTGGGCCAAATGGTCGACCGGCTGGGCGTGACCAAGGCGCTGATCGGAGCCGCAATTCTAAGCGCAATAAGCTACCTGCTGGCGACATGGGCACCGAACATCCTGCTGCTGTCGGTGGCGCATCTGCTGCTGGGGCTGGGCACGTCCATTGGGTTCGGGCCGCTGATCGCCGATATCTCGCACTGGTTCATGCGGCGGCGCGGGATCGCCGTCGCGCTGGTGGCCAGCGGGAATTACCTGTCCGGGGCGATCTGGCCCACCCTCCTGTCGGGCATTCTGGCCCGCGACGGCTGGCAGCAAGTCTATCTGACGCTGGCAGTCATAACTTTGGCGGTCGTCATCCCCCTGTCCCTTCTTCTACGCCGTCAGGTCCCGGTCGAGGCGCACAGCACCGCCGCCGCCAACGCGCAGATCAAAGCCCGCAGCGTTGGAATATCGCCACGCGCCCTGCAATACATTCTGGGTCTGGCGGGGATCGGATGCTGCGTGGCCATGTCGATGCCGCAGGTTCACATCGTCTCGTACTGCGTCGGTCTGGGATACGGTCCGGCCGTCGGGGCCGAGATGCTGTCGCTGATGCTGTTGGGCGGCGTGGTCAGCCGCGTGATCTCGGGACTGGTGGCCGACAAGTTGGGCGGGGTGATGACCCTGCTGATCGGCTCGGTTCTGCAATGCATCGCCCTGTTCCTGTTCCTGCCTTATGACGGGATGGTCTCGCTTTACGTCATCAGCCTGCTGTTCGGGCTGGCGCAGGGCGGTATCGTGCCCAGCTATGCACTGGTGGTCCGCGAGTATATGCCTCCGCAAGAGGCTGGCGCCCGCGTCGGGTTCGTCATGATGATGACGATCATGGGCATGGCTTTGGGTGGCTGGATGTCCGGTTGGATTTACGACGTGACCGGCAATTACCAACTGGCCTTCATCAACGGCATTTTGTGGAACGGCTTGAACATTGCCATCCTGCTGGTGCTGCTGAACCGTTCACGCCCGCGCAGGCAGGAGGCCTTGGCATGACCCACCTGACCCGGCGCACACTTCTGGCCGGGTTGGCCATTCTGCCTCTGACCCGCCCGGCCCATGCGGACCTCAGCACCTACGTGCTGGTGCCCAAGGGCACATCCGTGGACTTTACCTTTGACCTGTCGGGCCTTGCCCAATCCGGCACCATGCCGATCCACTCGGCCGATATCCGGATCGACCTGAGCAACCTGACCAACAGTCGCGTCAGTGTCACCCTGAACGCCGCCGAAGCCCGCACCAAACTGCCATTCGCCAGGAACGCGATGCTGGGTGCAAGCGTATTGGACGTCGCACGGTTCCCGACCATTCACTTCGTATCGACCCGGGTACAGCTGGGTGACGGCGGGCGGATCTCCCGCGGGGCGAAAATCACCGGCAACCTGACCCTACGAGGCGTCACGAAACCGATCGCCTTGCAAGCCGACCTCTTTCGCCCGCCAGGCAGCACCTCTGACAATCTCGACATGCTGTCCATCCGCCTGACCGGCGCGCTGAACCGCCACGATTTCGGCGCGTCCGGATACCCCGATCTGGTGCAGGACACCGTCGGGCTGAACATCCGGGCCGAAATCAAAAAGGCAGGATAGCCAAAAAACGACGCCTGCGCGTCGATAAGGCGCGCGCATTACTGGCGTATTGGGTAAAGGTGAGCCCATCATGCGCACGATCATTTCCTTTGCCGCCCTTTTTCTTTCTGTCATTCTGCTGCAGCTCTCCACCGGCGGCGTCGGACCACTGGACGCCATCTCGGGCATTACACTGGATTTCACGACCGAGCAGATCGGTCTGTTGGGATCATCGCATTTCCTTGGCTTTTTTATTGGCTGCTGGTGGGCTCCACGGCTTATGGGGAACGTCGGCCACTCGCGGGCCTTTGCCGTCTGTACAGCCTTGGGGGCGATGGGGCTGATCGGGCATACTCTGACTGACAACCCTTATTTATGGGCCCTATTGCGGATCGCCTCGGGCACCTGCGTAGCAGGCAGCTACACTGTGATTGAGGCCTGGCTGAACGCCAAAGTCACCAACGAAACCCGTGGGCGCGCCATGGGGACGTATCGGTTCGTCGACATGGGGGCGTCGCTGGGTGCGCAGTTGATCATTGCCGTGCTGCCGCCCGCCTCGTACGTGTCCTATAATCTGTTGGCGATCCTGTGTTGCGCTTCGCTATTGCCGCTGACATTGACCCGCGCCAGCCAGCCGATCACACCTGACGCCCCCCGCCTGAGACCGAAACTGGCCTGGCGCAGTTCCCCCCTGGCGGTGGCGGGAGTGATCGTGGCGGCGCTTAGTTCGGCCTCGTTCCGTATGGTCGGCCCCGTTTACGGGCAAGAGGTAGGGCTGGTCGTGGATCAGATTGCGTTTTTCCTCGCCTCATTTGTTTTGGGAGGGGCTCTGGCCCAATACCCGTTGGGATGGCTTGCCGATAAATATGACCGGCGCTGGGTGCTGATCTGGCTATCCGGTGCTGCCGTGCTCAGTTGTGGTGTTACGATGGCCGCAAGCGGCACCGGTACGCTGGGTGTTATGCTGGCCGCTGGAATCTTTGGCCTAACGACCTTTCCGATCTTCTCGGTTTCCTCTGCACACGCAAATGACTTTGCTACCACGGAGGAACGGGTGGAACTGTCAGCCGCGCTGATGTTCTGGTACGCGCTGGGGGCAATTGCCTCACCTTACATCTCATCCACGCTGATCCAGCAATTTGGTCCCGGTGCCCTGTTCGCCTTTGTGGCCACCGGACACTTGGTTCTGATCGTATTCGGCGTGGCGCGGATGCGCTCTCGTCCGACACCGGAAGAGCGAACCAACTATGTCTATGCCCCGCGCACCTCGTTCACCATCGGGCGTTTGCTGAAACGGTCGCGCGAGGAATAGAGCCCCGAACGCTACTCCGGCGGCGGCACGGACGGGATCATTTCATCGAGAAGCGAGCCTGCTTCATAGCCCAGTAGATCAACCTCCATGCGCCCCGGATCCCCGAATGCCCAAGCGCCCACAAGACGTTGCATCTTCTCATAGCCGACGTAATCGGCCATCGCCTTGTTGCCATGCGCATTTTCGGCAAACATAACCTGACCCGTCAGAACTTTCTGCGGCATCACGCGCTCCAGATAGAGTTCGACAACATTGATCCCCGTTACATTGGACCCGCCGTGATGAACCACATACATTTTATCCCAGTCTTCTTTGCTGATTGCCGCACGCGCCTCAGTCACGGCCTTGTGCAACGAGGCAAGCTCAGCTCGCGCCGCCTCGCGCATGTTGGCCGCCCAGATGGGACGCATGTCGTTGATCACTCTTGAGACGTCTTGTCGTGTAAGGGTTCCGCGCTGGACCGCCATATTCGTAAAGCTACGCGCGGCCTCAAGCATCTGACGTTGCCGGGCAATCTCCTCTTTTGGCAGGTCGAGCTTCTCTATCCACGGCGTCAGCGTATCGATTTCCTGCGCGATGGCCGCAAAATCCTTTTTCCATCTTGCGCCATCGGCATATTCCGTGGGCCACGGGGTCACAGCACCGATAATCCCCAGAAGAACGTGTGATGTAGATTTGAAAATCAGGTAGTTTGGCGCGTCCCTGGGAAACGACACCTGCCCATGCTCGGACAGGACCGTAACATCCCGTGCGATCACCATGACCGGGCGTGTCTGCGACGTCAGCGTATCCTGACCACGGCGGAAAATCGACAGCATCGCCTTGTCAAAGCTGTCAATCGCATCCATGGCTTCGCCTTGGTCTGCCTGAACGCTCGGCGCCAGGAAATTGATCAGACAGAGAATTGCGGTCACCTGTATCAGGCGATGAACCAAGAATAGTTTCATTTTATCCCCCGTGAACGAATTGCGCGCCCATTATACATGGTCAGGGGCCATCACGCGAAAGCCACGCGCACATGCGCATACACTTCTTTTCAGGCGCTTATCGGTGAAACCGGGCTTTTGCTGGCGGGTCACATAAGGTAGACGGGCGCGCAGATAGATACTTGGAAGCGCAAAATGGCTCGGATTCTCATCACTTCGGCGATCCCTTACATCAACGGGATCAAGCACCTCGGCAACCTGATCGGCTCGCAATTGCCTGCCGACCTGTACGCGCGCTACCAGCGTGGCCGGGGGAATGAGGTCATGTTCCTGTGCGCGACCGACGAACATGGTACGCCGGCGGAACTGGCTGCTGCCAAGGCGGGCAAACCAGTGGCCGAATACTGCGCCGACATGTATGCAGTTCAGGCGGATATCGCCAACCGTTTCGGCCTCAGTTTCGATCACTTTGGCCGTTCGTCCAGTGATCAGAACAAGCGTCTGACACAGCATTTCGCGGGTAAGCTGGATGATGCCGGATTGATCCGCGAAGTCAGTGAAAAACAGGTCTACTCCAACGCTGATGGCCGTTTCCTGCCCGACCGTTACATTGAAGGCACCTGCCCCAACTGCGGCTATGAGCGCGCACGCGGGGATCAGTGCGAGAATTGCACCAAGCAGCTGGACCCAACCGATCTGATCGAGCCGCGCTCGGCCATTTCCGGTTCAACCGATCTGGAGGTGCGAGAGACCAAACACCTGTACCTGCGGCAATCCGCGATGAAGGATCAACTGGATAAGTGGATCGATGGCAAGGCTGACTGGCCGATCCTGACCACCTCGATTGCTAAGAAGTGGCTGCATGATGGCGACGGCCTGCAGGATCGCGGCATTACCCGCGATCTGGACTGGGGTGTTCCGGTCAAGAAAGGTGATCAGGAATGGCCGGGCATGGAAGGCAAGGTCTTCTACGTCTGGTTCGACGCGCCGATCGAATACATCGCCTGTGCCAAGGAATGGGCGGATGCCAATGGCAAGTCCGATGCCGAGTGGGAGCGCTGGTGGCGTACCGACAAAGGCGCCGACGACGTGCGATATGTGCAGTTCATGGGTAAGGACAACGTGCCATTCCATACACTGTCCTTCCCGGCCACAATTCTGGGATCGGGCGAGCCGTGGAAGATGGTCGACCACCTGAAATCCTTCAACTATCTGAACTACGATGGCGGTCAGTTCTCGACTAGCCAAGGCCGTGGCGTGTTTATGGATCAGGCGCTGGAGATTCTGCCCGCCGACTATTGGCGCTGGTGGCTGCTGAGCCATGCGCCGGAAAGCAGTGACAGCGAATTCACCTGGGAAAACTTCCAGCAGTCGGTGAACAAAGATCTGGCTGATGTGCTGGGCAACTTTGTCAGCCGGATCACCAAGTTCTGCCGTTCGAAATTCTCAGAAGCCGTGCCCGAAGGCGGAAGCTATGGCGAGCGTGAACAGGCACTGATCGAGGAGCTCACCCGTCGCGTCCGCGCCTATGAAGGGCATATGGAGGCAATGGAGGTTCGCAAGTCCGCGCAGGAACTGCGGGCGATCTGGGTGGCAGGTAACGAATACCTGCAAGCCGCCGCTCCGTGGTCGACATTCAAGGAAGACCCGGAACAGGCCGCAGCTCAGGTGCGCTTGGGTCTGAACCTGATCCGTCTCTATGCCGTTCTAAGCGCCCCCTTCATCCCCGAAACCTCGGCCAAAATGCTAAGCGCGATGAACACGCTGGACACAAACTGGCCCGATGATGTCGCGGCCGCACTCAGCGCCCTGCCCGCCGGGCACGCCTTTACCGTGCCCGACGTTCTGTTCGCCAAAATTACCGACGAACAGCGCGAAGACTGGCAGACCAGATTTGCCGGCACACGCAACTGATCGAACACTTGATATTGAACGTGGAACGGGGGCATACACGGCCCCCATTTTCGTAATCCCGACGTGAATTTTGAAACGCGCGGTTAAGAAAGCCGGTCTAAGTTGACCGGATGGCGCGAAAAATTCCGCGAACCGGGATAAATTAATCGTATTCAAGAAGCTTGAGATATACACGCAAAACCGCCATCCTGACCAAGAATTCAATCGACTCGTCGGGGTGCTCAGCCTGCCTCGGCGCAAAAACCGTAGTTTTAACGAGGCGCCTGCCATGTCCCTTGCATTGAAGATTTCCCGATCCCGCTTCTGCGGGCCATTCATTGCGGCTTTGGTCTGCATGGGCATGGCACATGCGGCCCTGGCACAGGATCAAGGCGACGCACCACCGCCCAAAGTGTCCATTGCTGCGGCCTATACGCAGGAAATCACCGATGAAGCCGTGTTCATCGGGCGGGCTGAAGCCTTGGACAGAGCGGACATCGTGGCACGTGTCAGCGGCTTTCTGGAAAGTCAGGACGTGGAAGACGGGGCGCTGGTAAAACAAGGTGACGTTCTGTTCACCATCGAACCCGACCTCTACGAAGCGACACTGGAAGCCCGCAATGCCGATCTGGACCGGGCCGAAGCCAACCTGGAACTCGCCAAGGTCGAACTGGCCCGTAAGGAAGAACTCTACCTACGCGATGCCACGCCGGAATCCGAACGGGACATCGCCCGCGCCAACGAACTGGTCGCCGAGGCCGAGGTCAAATCCGCCAAGGCCGCCATCCAACAGGCCGAGCTGGACCTGAGCTATACCAAGATCCATGCCCCGTTCTCGGGCCGCATCGGTCGGGTTGCGATTAGTGTCGGTGACGTTGTCGGACCGACCAATCCTCCGCTGGTCAATATCGTCAGCGAAGCCCCAATCTATGTTAATTTTTCCCTGAATGAGAAACAATTTACGACCGTTCTTGAAACCGTAGGCGAAAACGCCTCGTCGCTGGCTGAAAGCCAGAAAAGCCCCGTTGTTCGCGTGACTTTGCCGAACGGGACCGAGTTGGACGAGACAGGAAAGATCGTTTTCGTCGACAACCGGATCGATCCCCTGACCGGCGCAATCACGATGCGCGCCGAGTTTGACAATGACAGCCGACTGATCGTCGACGGAGCCTTTCTGAACGTGCACATAGAGGCGCTTGAACCCACTCTCGAGGTTCTGATCCCTCAGGCCGCGCTGCAACGTGACCAGAGAGGCGATTTTGTGCTGGTCGTAAATGACAAGCAGATGGTCGAACAACGCTATATCACCACCGGAGATGGTGTCGACTCGGCGATCATCGTAAAAGAAGGATTGCGCGAAGGAGAAAGCGTGATCGTTGAGGGCCTGCAAAGGGTTCGTCCGGGCGTGGCCGTGGATGCGGTCGTGGCCTCTGAGCAGCCGGGAGAGTAACAGATGTTCTCTGCCCTGTTCATTAGCCGGCCCAAGCT
Organism: Ruegeria sp. BF7; assembly: GCF_056538605.1. NCBI lineage: Bacteria > Pseudomonadati > Pseudomonadota > Alphaproteobacteria > Rhodobacterales > Roseobacteraceae > Ruegeria > Ruegeria sp. BF7. The sequence goes on from NZ_JBQFTM010000001.1 coordinate 870,851, forward strand.
GGCGCTTGTTATTTCGCTGGTCCTGACCATCATGGGCGGGATAGGCTATCTGGTTTTGCCGGTCGCCCAGTTCCCGGACATCACGCCGCCAGTGGTCAGTGTGACCACCACCTATACCGGCGCTAACGCCGAAACCGTGGAAAACACCGTCGCTGCGCCTATTGAGGCTCAGGTGAACGGTGTGGACGACATGATCTATATGACGTCCACCTCGTCCGATAACGGTTCCTACTCGCTGAACATCACATTCGAAGTCGGAACCGACCCCGATATCGCCTCGGTCAATGTGCAGAACCGCGTGGCGCAGGCGATGTCCTCGTTGCCGGCCGAGGTGACGTCCTCGGGTGTGGTCACGCAGAAGGCATCGACCAATATGCTGTTGCTGGTCACTCTTACCTCACCCAATGGCACCTATGACAGTGTGTTTCTGTCGAACTATGCCTCGATCAACCTGAAAGACGCTCTGGCGAGGGTTCAGGGTGTGGGTCGCGCGGACGTTTTGACCAATCTGGAATACGCAATGCGGATCTGGATGGACCCTGATCAGATGGCGGCCTTGTCCATCACGCCCGGGGATGTGATCAACGCCATCCGCGAGCAGAACGTCGAAGTTTCAGCCGGTTCGATCGGTGCGCCTCCGGTGCCCGAGGGGCAAACGTTTCAATACACGATCAAAACCAAAGGCCGCCTGACTTCGGCCGATGAGTTCGGTGAGATTGTCATTCGGACCGGTGATGCCGGTTCAATTGTGCGGGTCAAGGATATCGCACGGGTAGAACTGGGCGCGGAGTACTATGCGGCCTCCGGTTTCTTTGACAGTGTTCCGGCAACCGTCATTGGCATCTATCAGGCCCCCGGCGCCAACGCGCTGGCAGTATCTGATCGGGTCGAGGCCGAACTGGAGCGGTTGTCGCGCAGCTTTCCCACGGATGTGGAATTCGCCGTGCCGTTTAACACAACTGACTTTGTGGAACAGTCGCTGAACGACGTGGTCACAACGCTGATCATGACCTTCACGCTGGTGATCACGGTTGTTTTCATCTTTCTGGGTAGTTGGCGGGCCACGATCATTCCCGCTGTCGCAATCCCGGTTTCTCTGATCGGTACATTCGCCTTCTTGCTGCTTTTCGGCATGTCGCTGAACACGATCTCATTGTTCGCGTTGGTTCTGGCCATCGGGATCGTGGTGGATGACGCCATTGTTGTGGTTGAAAACGTAGAACGGATCATTGCCGACGAGGGGCTGCCCCCTGCCGAGGCAACCCGAAAGGCCATGGGTCAGATCACCGGCCCGGTCATCGCGACCACGCTGGTTCTGCTGGCCGTGTTCGTACCAGTGACCTTTATGCCGGGTATCTCTGGGCGGCTTTATTCGCAGTTCGCTGTGACGATCTCGACCGCTGTTGTGATCTCGTCAATCAACGCGCTGACCCTGTCACCGGCCTTGTGCGGGCTGGTTCTGCGTGCTCGCTCGGGTCCGCCAAAGGGGCTGTTGGCGGTGTTTGAGAATTTCATTGGCACCATTCGTGGCGGCTATGTGGCCATCGTGCGCAAGCTGCTGATCCTTCCGGTCATTGGCCTTGGTGTGATTGCCGCGCTGGCTATGGGTACCGGGACAATCATGTCAAATACGTCCAGCGGGTTCCTGCCGCTTGAGGACAACGGCTATCTGTTTGTCGACATTCAACTGCCCGATGCGGCGACGCTGGAACGTACCGAGATTGTCTCCGCCCGGGTCGATGATCAGATTCAGCAGATCCCCGGCGTGGCCAGCACCGTTCTGATCAACGGGTTCTCGATCCTGAATGGCACCACGACTAACGGCGCTGCGATCTTTGTGAACCTGGATAACTGGGATGAGCGTCAGGAAGACGGCCTGAGCGCGGAGGCGATCCTGCAAAAGGTACTGGCCATCGCCTATGGTGAGTCCGCGGCCTCGATCGTGGCCTTCAACCCGCCGCCCATTCAAGGCTTGGGCATGTCTGCAGGTGTCGAGATGGAGGTCCAGCAGACCGGGGGCGGAACGCCTCAGGATCTGGCCTCGGCCGTGGGATCGTTCGTCTATGCGGCGAACCAGCGGCCCGAGATCGGACAGGCCTACACCACTTTCCGAGCAAACGTGCCGCAGCTTTTCGTCGATCTGGACCGTGAGAAGGCCAAGACGCTGCAAGTATCCGTGGCCGAAGTGTTCCAGACCATGCAGGCGCAGTTGGGGTCCTACTACGTGAACGACTTCAACCTGTTCGGCCGTGTCTATCGCGTGATGATCCAGGCCGACGGCAGCTATCGCGACAACGTCGAGGACATTTCAAACCTCTATGTCCGCTCGCAACAGGGTGAGATGGTTCCGCTTGGAACGCTGGTCGATGTTGAAAACGTGCTGGGTCCGGTGCTTCTGAAACGCCACAATCTGTTCCGCTCGGCGACTGTGACGGCAGTTCCTGCGCCGGGGCTTTCGACGGGCGATGCGATCAATGTCATGACCGAGGAATCAGCGACCGCCCTACCCCCAGGCTATGCGTTCGAATGGACAGGGACTGCGCAGCAACAGCTGGCTTCGGGCAGTCTCGTGATCGTCATTCTGGGTCTGGCTATCCTGTTCGGCTATCTGTTCCTTGTCGGGCAATATGAAAGCTGGACGATGCCGGTTTCGATCCTGCTATCGGTGATTGTCGCCCTGTTCGGGGCCGTGGCTGCCGTGGCCATCGTGGGCAGTGACATCAACCTCTATACGCAGATCGGGATGATCATGCTTGTTGGTCTGGCCTCGAAAAACGGCATTCTGATCGTTGAGTTTGCGATGGAGCAGCGGGCCAACGGTCTTTCGATCAAGGACGCCGCCGCCGAGGCCGCATTCCAGCGGTTCCGCGCGGTGATGATGACCGCGCTGTCCTTCCTGTTGGGTGTTGTGCCGCTGCTGGCAGCGAGCGGCGCAGGTGCGGCCAGCCAGAAAGCCATCGGCGTCGCCGTGTTTGGCGGCATGCTGGCGGCCACGCTGGTCGGTGTGATTCTGGTTCCGGTTCTGTATGCCCTGATGCAAAGCCTCAGGGAATGGATCAAGGGAACAAAGAATGATCCGGGACCTTCCGAGGAAGCAGCGTAACTCAACAAAAAGCCCCGCCAGACAGGTGGGGCTTTTTCTTAGGCAGCGGCTTGCGCGCAGCGCTGCGACATCCAATCATCGATCCGGGCAATCTGATCGGCAGTCAGCCGCAAGCCCAATTTGTTTCGGCGCCAGACGACATCATCAGCCTTGCGCGCATATTCCTGGTCCATCAGCCATTCCAGTTCCCTCGCGGTCAGAGTGGCACCAAAGTCCTCTCCCAAATCGCCCGCGGATTTGGCATCGCCTAAAATAGCGCGGGCCTCGGTACCATAGGCCCGTACAAGACGTTCAGCCCAGGCGCGATCCAGAAAGCTGAAATCAGCCTCAAGTCCAGCCACCAGATCCTGCACTCCATCGACAGCGAAGTCCCCACCGGGCAAAGCAACCCCTGCCGTCCAGGGTCCAGGTAGGTCTGCAAAATGCTCAGCAACTTTCTCTAGCGCGCTCTCCGCCAAGCGCCGATAGGTGGTGATCTTGCCACCGAAGACGTTCAGCACCGGTGCTCCGCCCTGCGCGTCGACCTTCAAGGTATAATCCCGCGTCGCAGCCGTCGCACTGCTGGCCCCATCATCGTACAGGGGCCGCACGCCGGAATAGGTCCAGACGATATCATCGCGGGTCACCGGGCTTTTGAAATACTTCGTTGCGAAGGCGCACAGGTAATCCTGCTCGGCTGCAGTACAGATCGGAGGCTCGGACGGATTCGGATGATCCTGATCCGTGGTGCCAATCAGGGTGAAGTCGCGCTCATACGGGATGGCAAAGATGATGCGACCATCTTCGCCTTGGAAGAAATAGCATTTATCGTGGTCGAACAGCCTGCGGGTCACGATATGACTACCGCGCACCAGCCGAACGCCTTCACGCGAATTCACGCGGATTTTCGTCTGGATGATGTCCCCGACCCACGGACCGCCCGCGTTGATCAGCATTTTGGCCCGAACAACACATGTCTCGTCGCTGTCACGATCCCGTACCGTCACCTCCCACAGGTCGCCTACACGTTCCGCCGACAGAACCTCGGTACGGATCATGATCTTTGCCCCGCGCGCCTCGGCATCGCGGGCATTAAGAACAACCAGCCGGGAATCCTCGATCCAGCAATCCGAATACTCATAGGCCGTCTCGAACTTGTCATGCAACGGCCGCCCTTCGGGTGCGATTTTAAGGTCCAGCGCATCCGTGCCGGGCAGAATTTTACGCCCGCCCAGATGATCATACAAGAACAGGCCGAGGCGGATCAGCCACGCCGGGCGCCGCCCTTTCATCCACGGCATCACCATGCTCAGCAGGCGCGAGGTCGGGGTTTCCGAGTCAAACCGCATATCCTCGTGATACGGCAGCACAAACCGCATCGGCCAACTGATATGTGGCATCGCTCGCAGCAGGGTTTCGCGCTCGATCAACGCCTCACGCACAAGGCGGAACTCAAAGTATTCCAGATACCGCAACCCGCCGTGAAACAGCTTGGTCGAGGCCGAAGACGTCGCCGAGGCGAGATCGTTCATCTCGGCCAATGTCACCGACAGCCCCCGCCCCGCAGCATCGCGGGCAATACCGCACCCGTTGATACCGCCGCCGATGATAAAGAGATCGGAGATCTGATCCTGTGTCTGTTTCATATCCGGATGATTCCCCATTGGTGGAAAACGCGCGTTCATTAACCTTACGCACCCTCGTTTCGTCAACGTTTGTTTTCGTTTATGTTCGTTTTGTCACATATTCACGCGGATAACCTTTTCCCATCCCTCAATGAGTTGAAAATTTCTAAAAACAGAACAAAAACGAAAACACCGTATTCGGAGCCAGCCGTGTCCTTATCCTTTCGCCAATCAGATATCCTGAACATCGCCAGACAGGACGGCCGCGTGATGGTTGAAGATTTGGCCACGCGGTTCGAAGTCACGGTTCAAACCATCCGCCGTGACCTGTCCGAACTGGCCGACATGGGCAAACTCGACCGGGTACATGGCGGCGCGGTCCTGCGCTCGGGTGTGTCGAATATCGGCTATGAGGATCGCCGCGCTCTGAACGCCGACACCAAGGCGCGCATCGCTCAGACATGTGCGCAGGATATCCCAAACGGTGCGTCTGTGTTCCTGAACATCGGCACCTCGACCGAGGCCGTTGCCCGGCAACTGCTGAACCACAAAGACCTGATGGTGGTGACCAACAACATGAACGTCGCAAACATCTTGGTGGACAACCCAGATTGTCAGATAGTTGTGGCCGGTGGCGTGCTGAGACGATCCGACGGTGGATTGATCGGCAACCTGACGATATCGACCATTGAACAGTTCAAGTTTGACTATGCGGTCATCGGCTGTTCCGCGCTGGACATTCACGGAGACCTTCTGGACTTCGATTTTCAGGAAGTGCGGGTCAGCCAGACCATCATCATGCAGGCGCGCAGGACCTGTCTTGTGGCCGACCAGTCCAAGTTCCAGCGCGCCGCCCCGGCGCGGATTGCCTCGCTGTCCGATGTTGATGTGCTCTACACCGACCACGCCCTGCCCGATGAGCTGACCTGGAAATGCAAGGAGTGGAAAACCCACGTCAAACTCTGCGATTAACGTTAAGTAACTCTCATTAAAAGTGAATCCTGAACGCAGGTTCTTGCCAGACCGGCTATCACCTGACACACTCGCCCCATACAGCAATCGTCGCACGGGAGGGGAGAACCGGGCCATGATAGCGCTTTTATTTGCGTTACTTACAGCCACGATGGGGCTGAATTATTTCAATCGCACCACAGCCGCCAATGTGCTGTTCTTTTTCACGCTGGCGTTGAGTGTGTATTGGTTTAAGTTCCACGCCACCAGCCAACTGACGATCCAGTTGTAGGAGGGCTGAGATGACACCGGAACTCTCACGCAGCCTGAACGCGCTTGGCATGTTGGCGGTATCTCTGGTGCTGTTGCTGGCCTATATCTATCAGCTGAAACTATACGAACTGCCCTGCCCATTGTGTCTGTTGCAGAGGGTTGGCTTCGTCGCTGTGGGCGTGGGACTGGGGTTGAACCTGCTCTACGGTGCCCGCCCCCGGCACTACGCAATAATACTGCTCGCGGCATTGTTCGGCGGCAGTGTTTCCGTGCGCCAGATCCTGCTGCATATCGTGCCGGGAACCGGGCATTACGGCTCGCCCGTGCTGGGGCTGCATTATTACACTTGGGCCGCGATCTGTTTTTTCCTGATCCTGCTGGGCACGGCACTCATGCTGTTGTTTGACCGCCAGTTCAACAAAGAGCCACAGCCCCGTTTCGGCGGCAGCAAGCTGGCGAAAACCACGTTTTTCATCATGTTCGGTTTGGCCGCGCTGAATGCGGTCTCGACCTTGGTGGAATGCGGGCCGGGTATCTGCGCCGATCCTCCCACCAGCTATAAATTGATTGACGAAATGGGTGGCAACGGCTGAGGATGAGGTAACCTTCCCAAAAGGAGGCACGAGCATGGGTTTACTGGGACAGCCGCTTGGCTTTTACGACTATCTGACCTTCGTGGCACTGATATTGCTGCTGGCAGCAGTGATGGCATTGTTTCTGTTCATCATGGGGCTGCCGGGGCGGATCGCGATCAAACGCAACCATCCACACGCCGAAGCAGTCAAGATCATGGGTTGGATGGGGTTTCTGGCAGTTGTTCCTTGGGTTCATGCCTTCATGTGGGCATTCCACGATGGCGTTACCGTTGACATTCGCCGTACGCCTGATGACGAAAAGGATGCCATTCGCAAGGAAATCAAACGGTTGGGCGGTACGGTAAACGAAGAATACCGCGACCCGCTGGACCCGGACGACACACAGAAGAGCTAAAGCCAAAGGAATTCACAGACTATGTTCGTCGCCCTCGGCATTACGCTGTTCTACATCATTTTCGTCTGGTTCATTTTTTTCAAAGTTCAATGGCTGAAGTTCAACATCACCTGGGGGATTGTCACCTTTTGGATTGGTGCACACCTGTTGCTGGTGTTTCTGGTGGCGCTACGGTTCTTTCAGCCGTTCTCGATCGACAGCCACGTTGTCCGTTCGACCATTCAGATCGTGCCGCGGCTGACCGAACCGACCATTCTGACCGAGGTGCTGGTCGAACCGAACACCGAGGTCAAGAAGGGCGATCCCCTCTACCGCTTTGACGACACCGTGTTCGCGCTAGAGGTCGAGGAGGCTAGCGCGCAACTGGTCGCAGCCGAGCAGAACGCCAAGATCTTGGAACAGGATGTCATTGTCGCGGGTGAAAACGTAGAACGCGCAAACGCGCAACTGGCCTATGCGCTGACGCAACAAGCGCGCTATGAAAACCTCGTGCCTGCGGGCGGTGCACGTCAGGATGAGCTGGATCGTTGGAATGAACAGGTCACCGAGGATCAGGCGCAGATCAAAGAGGCCGAAGCCAATCTGGAAAAAGCGCAATTGGCGCTGAATTCTCAGATTGACGGAGTGAACACCGGCATCCTTCAGGCGCAGGCTCAGTTGGAAAAAGCCCAGTACTTCCTTGATAACACAACGATTTACGCACCCGAAGACGGTATGATCGTATCACAACAAGCCCGTCCGGGTCTGGTTGTGGGTGATATCCGTTTGGGTGCAATCGCCAGTTTTGTCACCAAGGACAACCCCTATATCCTGGCCACCTACCGCCAGCAGAACCTGAAATTCGTCGAAGTCGGTCAGCCGGTTGAAGTGGCATTGGACCTGTATCCCGGCGAGATTCTCACCGGCAGGGTCGAGGCGATCTGGTGGGCAACCCGTCAGGGTCAGTACCTGCCCTCGGGCCGCCTGCCCGGCTTTGAACTACCAAAACTGCCGGGGCGCATCGCGGTGCAGATCTCGGTCGATATCCCGGATGGTCACACTTTCCCCGCAGGCGGACATGCGGCGGTGGCAATCTATACCGGTCAGGGAAAAAGCTTCGAGTTTCTGCGGCGCATCAACATCCGCCTTTACTCTTTCGCCAACTTCATCAGACCTTTGGATATCTGAGGACGCATGACATGACCCGGGCCAAGCTTCACCGCACACTGATCGGCACTGCCCTATGCGCGACCCTGCTGGTCGGCTGCGCACCTGTCGGCCCGGATTTCGTGCGTCCGAATTCTCCGGTCGTGAAAGAATGGATTGAGGTCAACAGCCCCAGCACCGGTCCTAGCGGCCTGACCTCGCGCAGTGCGCCGGTGGTTAAATGGTGGGAGACGTTCAACGATCCCACCCTGAACAAACTGATCGCCGAGGCTTATGCGCAGAACCTCGATCTGCAGGTCGCAGGAGCCCGCGTTCTGCAAGCCCGCGCGCAGTTGGGGATTGCGTTCGGAGAGCTGTACCCGCAATCGCAGGCTATCGGAGGATCGATTGAGCGGCGGCAGATCAGCGATAACCTCGGACCGATTTCCGATATCCAACGGATCATTCCCTTGGATACCGAGTTTTCTACCTCGCAAGTTGGTTTCGATGCACAATGGGAACTGGACGTCTGGGGCCAACAACGCCGCGGTGTTCAGGCCGCGCGCTCAAATCTGGCGTTGCAGGTGGCAAACTATGACGACGCACTGGTTACGCTGACCGGCGACGTCGCGGCGCTGTACGTAAATATCCGCGCCTTGCAAGAGTCCCTAGCCGTCGCACGTGAAAACATCAAATTGCAACAAGAATCCGCTGACCTGACCGAATTGCGTTTCAACAACGGCGTAACAACCGAGTTGGACGTGCAGGAGTCCACGGCCCTGCTGAACAACACTAAGGCTCTGGTGCCCGAGATTGAGAGCGACATACAGCAAGCCAAGAATGCGCTAGCCGTTTTGCTGGGCACCACTCCGTCGCGGATGACCAGCCTGCTGGGCAATTCCGGGCGCATCCCCTCGGCCCGCTCCAACGTCGCCGTTGGTGTTCCGGCCGAGCTGTTGCGCCGCCGCCCGGACGTGCGCGCAGCCGAACTGGCGGCGGCAACGCAGTCGGCCCAGGTCGGAATTGCAATGGCCGATCTCTACCCCCAATTCATTCTTTCGGGGTCCATCGGTCTGCAAGCCTCGGGCGGGCGGGATCTGTTTTCTTCGGCTAGCACCACCAGTCTGGCCAATGCAGGTGTGGTCTGGAACGTGCTGAACTATGGCCGGATCAAGAATAACGTCCGCGCTCAGGACGCGGCCTATCAGGCCTTGATCGCGAATTACCAGAACACCGTTCTGACTGCCTATTCCGAGGTTGAAAGCGCGATGGTTGCCTATGCCCAGTCGCGCAAGCAGGTTGGGTTCTATGAGAACAGCGTGGCGGCATCGCGCAAAGCGGCCGAGATTGCTGTGGACCAATACCGCGACGGCATTGCTGATTATTCCCGCATCCTGAACACGCAAACTGCGCTGCTACGGTCGCAGGCCAATCTGATCGAGTCGCGACAGCAGGTGTCCAGCAATCTGGTGGCGGTGTACAAGGGTCTGGGCGGTGGCTGGCAGATCCGTCAAAATCGGGAGTTCCTGCCCGAGACCGTTCTGGCCGAAATGGCCTATCGCACAGATTGGGGCGATCTGCTGCAGGAAACCCCGACCCGCGCCAGCCTGAACTGACCCCTACTTCGTCAGCCCGCGCAGCCCGCCGGATATCAGGACATTGACCTCGTAAAGAATGCGCGGCGCAGCCAAACCGCCCGGGCTGGCCAAGTAGTTCGGGCTCCATTCCGGGTCGAATTTCTGTTTGAACGACCGCAGCCCTTCAAAGTGATAGAACTGCTCACCATGCTCATAGACGAACCCGCCGACGCGGTTCCAGAATGACGCCAGCTGCCGGTTCTCGATCCCCGAAAACGGCGCCGCCCCCAGCGAGAACCAGTGGAACCCCTGCTCCGCCCCCCAGGACATCATCTCGGCAAACAAAGCGTCCATGATGAAATTCGAGCCGTCCGGCTCATACCGCATCAGGTCCAACGACAATTCGGATTTGTGCCCGCCCTGAAACAGGTTGGCGAAGGCAACGATCTGGCCTGTGTCGCCCTTTCGCAGCACGGCATGATCAAAATAGGACAGGTATTTCTCGTCGAACCCGCCAAGGGCAAACCCCTTCTCTTCGCCCGCCTTTTGCTGAAGCCAGTCATCGGAAACTTTGCGCAGCTCGGGCAGGACCGGTGACAATTCCTCTTTCGGAATGACCTCAAAAACATAACCTTCGCGTTCCGCACGATGCTTGGCCTGTCTGAACCGCTTGCGGGATTTACCGTCCAATGAGAAGTCTTTCAGCGGCACCCGGGCGACCTCACCGATTTTCAGGATCGACAGACCAAGGTCCAGAAAGGTCGGCAGATACTTGGTCGAAACACTATAGAACGCACACAGCTTGCCCTCACGATCCGCCAATTCCCGCAGTTGCCAGATCAGTTGCTGGCCGGCTTTTTCATCCCCAACCGGCTCTCCCTTGGTGATCAGCGCGTTGCCGGTATCGGCATAGGCCAGAAACGCGCTTTCATCCGGTGCGATCAGGAATTGTTTGTCTCCGGTCAGTGAAATCTGTGCCTCGGTATCTTCGCTTTCCAGTGCAAGTCGTTCAACGGCTGGCGGAATTTCGATGCGCTTCAACTGGGGAATTTCCCGCCCGAACAACGAATTCACCGCCACCACCCCAAGAATGACCGCCACCACAAGACTGGACCGAAGAAAGCGCGAGGCGTCGCCGTTCCATGCAAACTCCCACCACAGCGCGTTCTGGTATTCGACGTGGGAATAGGCGAACAGACCGATCCAGAAAATGACAGCCAGCAATGCGATGACACTGACCAACCACGGGATGTTCAGGCGAAAGATCGAGGCGCCACTGACGCGGTAAAACGCCCCGCGGAAGGTCGCCAATACGGCGATCGAGGCCAACATGCCGATCGCCTCATGCGTATCCAGCCCTTTGGTCAGTGAGGCCACAAACCCAGCCACCATCAGCAACATCGCCACGATCCACGCGCGATAGAGCTTGCGGAACAGCCCGCGCGAGACAAGGATCAGCAGAACGCCAACCGCACTGCCAGCCAAATGGGAAGCTTCGACAAAGGACAAAGGCAGGAAGTCCCGCAAGACGCCAAGGTTCTGCGTACTGGACGGCAAAGCGCCCGAAACCAGCAGGATGATTCCCGCCACCGCAGTTACGCCTGCGGCCACCATCGGAACAATCGGTCGGATTGCACGATAGACCCAAGTTGCCGCTCCGCTGATGTGGTGGCGATGCGTCAGCGCCGAGGCGACAGCGATTGACAGGCTGGCAATGGCAAAGGGCAGGAAGGTGTAGACCAACCGGTAAAGCAGCAAGGCCGCGATCACGTCAGACCGGCCCGAAGCCCCCAGCCCGGCGATCAGCGTTGCCTCAAACGCGCCGATTCCACCCGGTGCGTGGCTGACGATGCCAACGGCAATCGCCCCGATATAGATCGTGAAGAAATAAGGATAGCCGACCCCAATATCATCGGGCATCAGCGTATAAAGCACCATCGAGGCACCAAACAGGTCTCCGATCGCGGCCAATGTCAGCAAACCGGCCAGCTTGCCACCGGGCAAATTGAACCCAAGCCCGCCATACGCCAGCCTGCGCCCCCCCTTTGCGAGCCAGAGGAACAGGACAACGACCGCCGTCAGCAGGCACATACCAATCACGGTTTCAATCGTGTCACTGATTGGCAGAACGTTGGAAATCCCGTCGGGGTGCAAGGTCAGAAGGATACCCAGCAACAAAACCAACCCTGACCAGAACGCGATCCACGAGGTGGCTATGACTCCGGCAACACGGCTCAGGTCCAGCCCAAGCGAGGCATAGATGCGATACCGGATGGCCGTCCCGGTAATGTAGGAAAACCCAAGACAGTTGGATACGGCGTAACCGCTGGCCCCGGCCATGCCTGCAACTGGTAAAGGCACCTCTCCGTCCGCCACACTCTGCACGGCGAGCACGTCATACATGGACAGAGACAGAAAGCTGAAACATGTCCAGCAGAAGGCAATGAACAGCAGCTTCCACGAGGTGTTCGCCACATCCGTTTGCACGTCCCCCCATTTCACATGATGAGACAACTCGTGCAGCACCACCAGCGCGATCAGGGTGACCAGGATCGGCACCGCAATCCTAACCAGAGGTTTCTCGAGAAACCCGGTAACCCGCTCAGCCCAGCGTACAGCCCAGAGTTCTTTGCCTGTCTCCTGCGTGGTCATGGTTTTTCCCTGCTTTGAGGTGCTGCAATGATCCCGCGGGCGGATCGGCCGCGCGAGGGAACTCTTGCACATTTTCCTTGATCCTCAAAGCACTATGGGCGGATCAGACGCGACCCTTGCGCGTGGACAGCAACAGATTGGTCTCGGACTTGGTGATCCCTTCCATCCTCCGGATCTGAAACAGAACCTCATCCAGTTCGGCTAGAGTTTCGGTTCCGATTTCGGCGATCAGGTCCCAACTGCCATTGGTCGTATGCACGGCGCGGACCTGACGCAGGGCGGCGATACGGGCCATCGTCCGTTCGGTTCCGCGTCCTTCGATCTCCAGCATCATCAACCCTCGCACCGGGCTTTCCGCCACGTCCTGCCGGGTCAGGACGGTAAAGCCCACGATCTCACCGGATTGCTTCAGGCGTTGCAGGCGGCTGCGGACAGTCGTGCGGGTAACGCCAAGCGTTTCGGCCAACTCGGACAGCGATGCCCGCGCGTCTCGGTGCAAAGCATTCAGCAGTCTGCTATCCAAATCGTCCATGATAGTTTCTCATTTTGTATATCTAAGTTTCATTTTGAACAATTTGCCCTCTTCTCGCAACCCGGCCCGCAGCCCTAAATAGTCATATGGATAGTAAACACGTAGTATTGGTCGGCGCTCCGATGGACGCTGGCAAGCGGCGACAGGGCTGCCGGATGGGGCCTGATGCCTATCGCGTGGCGGGTCTGGATCAGGCCCTGGCGGATCTGGGACACCGGGTGACCGATCTGGGTGACATCATCCCGGACAAAACGGCAACCCCCAAGCACACACATCTGTTCGCCCTGCCCGAAGTAATCGGCTGGACCAGCGCCTTAAGCCGAACGGCGAAGGACATGGCACCGAAAGGCCTGCCAATCTTTATGGGCGGTGATCACGCCCTATCGATGGGTACCGTCTCAGGAATGGCAGTCCATGCTGAAAAACTCGGACGACCGCTCTTCGTACTCTGGTTGGATGCTCATAGCGATTTTCATACGCCCGACAGCACAGACAGCGGCAACCTGCATGGCACACCCGTGGCGTACTTCACAGGCCAGCCCGGTTTCGACGCCTTCCCGCCTGTAACAGCCCCGGTGCCAACCAACCGCGTTGGCATGATCGGCCTGCGCTCCGTCGACCCGGCCGAACGTGCCCGGCTGGAGCAGGACCACGCCATGCTGGCCGATATGCGCAGCATTGACGAGCACGGGATAAAAGCGCCTCTAATAGCGTTCCTGGATCGGGTTCGGGCTGCCAACGGCATCCTGCACGTGTCGCTGGATGTCGATTTCCTCGATCCTTCCATCGCCCCCGCCGTCGGCACCACCGTCCCTGGCGGCGCAACCGAGCGCGAGGCGCATCTGGTGATGGAACTGCTGCACGAAAGCGGCCTCGTCTGTTCGCTGGATCTGGTCGAGTTGAACCCGTTCCTCGACGAACGCGGGCGTACCGCAAAACTTATGGTAGATCTGGCCGCCTCACTGTTGGGGCGCCGCATTTTTGACCGCCCAACCCGGAGTTTCTAATGCAGTCCCTGCAAGCCCCTTCAGCCGTTGTGATGATCCGGCCCCATGCCTTTACCTCAAACCCCGAGACGCAGGGCGACAACGCGTTCCAGACACTCGCCACGCGCTCGTCCGAACCCTCGGCCGCGGCACGCGCGGAACATGACAAAGCGGTCGCTCAGTTGCGGGACGCTGGTGTGAGAGTTCACGTCTTCGACGATCTCGGCGATCTTGACACACCAGACAGCGTTTTCCCGAACAACTGGTTTTCGACCCATCCCGGTGGGCATGTGGCGATCTATCCGATGTACGTTCCGTCGCGCAGACGCGAACGCCGGGCAGACGTGATCGAAATGCTGAAACAGGAATACCGCGTTCAGGACGTGATCGACTATTCCGGGTTGGAACAGGACAAGCTGGCGCTGGAAGGTACTGGCGCCATGGTTCTGGATCACATCGGCCGCGTCGCCTATACGGTCAAATCCAATCGCGCCGATCCCGTGTTGCTGGAGAGGTTCTGCACCCATTTCAACTATGAACCCATCGTGTTCGAGGCAAAGGATGCAGAGGGGCGCGATGTCTATCACACCAATGTTCTGATGGGCATTGGCACCAACTACGCGCTGATCTGTCTGGATATGATCACAGACGCGGAACGGCGCGCGACGGTCAAGGCGCGACTTGAGGAAAGCGGTCGTACCGTGATTGATCTGAGCTACGAGCAGATCGCCGAGTTCGCCGGCAATGCCATTGAACTCAGCGGTCGCGACGGCCTGGTGCTGGCCCTGTCCAGTCGCGCGCTCGCCGCGCTCACTCCTGAACAAATCGCCACAATCGAGGCCAGCGCCACACCGCTGCCGCTCTCGGTTCCGACAATTGAAACTGCCGGTGGATCCGTGCGCTGCATGATTGCAGGCATCCACCTGTCCCGCCGATAGGAGACCCCGATGCAACCTTCTGACAAGGCGCTTGTGCCCTTCGTGTCCGTCGACAACATGATGCGTCTGGTGCATCACGTCGGGGTCGAGCGGATGATCACCCAGATCGCAGCCCAGATCGAATCCGATTTCAAACGCTGGGAGAGCTTTGACAAGACCCCGCGCATCCCGGCCCACTCGCCGCATGGCGTAATTGAGTTGATGCCCACCTCGGATGGCGAGGCTTACGGGTTCAAATACGTCAACGGCCATCCGAAGAACACCTCAGAGGGGTTGCAGACGGTGACCGCCTTTGGCCTGTTGGCGGATGTTTACACCGGCTATCCTACCCTGCTGACCGAGATGACCATGCTGACCGCATTGCGAACAGCGGCAACTTCGGCATTGGTCGGTAGTTATCTGGCACCAAAGTCCTCAACCGTCATGGCGATGATCGGCAACGGTGCCCAGTCGGAGTTCCAGTGTCTGGCCTTCAAGGCGATGTGCGGGATCACCACCGTGCGTTTGTATGACACCGACAGTAACGCAACCAGCAAATGTGCCGCTAACCTGCAGGGCAAGGGCCTGACCGTCGTACCCTGTACCACCCCTGAAGAGGCTATCGAGGGCGCGCTTATCATCACGACCTGCACGGCTGACAAGAAATACGCCACGATCCTGACCGACAACATGGTCGGCCCCGGCGTCCACATTAACGCCATCGGCGGTGACTGCCCCGGCAAAACGGAACTGCATCGCGATATCCTTCTGCGCTCGGATATCTTTGTTGAATACCCCGAGCAAACGCGGATCGAAGGCGAAATTCAGGCGCTGGAGGACGATCACCCGGTGACAGAGATGTGGCAAGTCATGACCGGACAGGCCGAAGGGCGCCGCGATGATCGTCAGATCACCCTGTTCGACAGTGTTGGCTTTGCGATCGAGGATTTTTCGGCTCTGCGTTACATCAAATCTGCCATCGAAGGCACAGACTTCTTTGAGCCTTTGGACATGCTGGCCGACCCAGATGACCCGCGTGATCTATTTGGGATGCTCATGCGGGCAAGCTGAAGAACCCGCAAAAGCAGTACCTCGCCCCCGGTTAACCCCCGGGGGCTTTTTCTATCCGGCAAGAGATGGCAGGTAGAGAACAATGCTCGGGAATGCCACAAGCAGCGCGATGGTCACGCCGTCTGCGATGAAGAATGGCGTAACGCCTTTAAACACGTCCTGAACGCTCAGGTCCGGGCGCACACCCGCGACCACGAAGCAGTTCAGGCCGATTGGGGGCGTGATCAGGCAGAACTCGGCCATTTTGACCACCAGTATTCCGAACCAGATCGCGCACATCGGGCCGGACATGCCAAACGTGCTTTCAGCGGCGCTGACAGTTTCGCCCCCATTCAGGGCCATAACGGCCGGGTAGACCACCGGCAAAGTCAGCAACAGCATACCGATGGCGTCCATGAACATGCCCAGCACCGCATAGGCCAGAAGGATGCAGATCAGGATCAGCATCGGCGACATTTCCAATGAGGTAATCCAATCCGAAAACACCCCCGGCAAATCCGCAAATCCCAGAAAACGCACATAGATCAGCACACCCCAGATGATCGTGAATATCATGGCTGTCAACTTGGCGGTTTCCAGCAGCGCCGATTTCAACTCGGTCCACCGCATCCCGTGAAACAGGGCAAAGCAGAAGACAATGAAGGCTCCGATGGCGCCGCCTTCGGTCGGAGTGCCCCAGGCCTGTTCTCCGAAAGGGTTGTAAACAAAGCAGATGATGATCAGGATCACGGCCACGATCGGGAGGGCACCGGGCAAGGACGCAAAGCGTTGTTTCCACGTGAAGCCCGTGACAGGGGGGCCGACAGTTTTGAAGAACACAGCAATGCCGACGATCAAAAGCCCGTAGATCACGGCCGAGAACGCCCCTGGAATGAAACCGGCCAGCAACAGCTTGCCCACGTCCTGCTCAACGATGATGGCGTAGATCACCAGGATGGCCGAAGGCGGAATCAACGACGCCAGAGTGCCCCCGGCGGCAACGACTCCGGCGGCGAATTGCTTATTGTAACCGACCTTCAGCATCTCGGGGATGGCGATCCGGGCGAAGACGGCAGAGGTGGCGACCGACGCACCCGATACCGCGGCGAACCCGGCAGTCGCAAACACGGTCGAAACCGCCAGCCCACCCGGCACCCACGCCACCCAGCGCTTGGCCGCTTCGAACAGCGCGCGGGTGAGACCCGCGTAATAGGCCAGATAACCGATCAGGATGAAGGTTGGGATCAGGCTGAGCGTATGGGCGGCAACTTTGGAATGCGGCACCTGCCCGGCCGTTTTGACCGCGACCGTCAGTGCCTTGCCAAAGCGATCGGGGTCGTATCCGAATTTTGCCCAAAAAATCCAGACCAGTCCGACCAACCCGGCAAGCCCGGCCGCAAAGGCCACACGCATTCCTGTGACAACCAATAGCAGCAGGCCACCAGTGACCCACAGACCAATGTCTATCGTGTCCATACGCTAGTCCTGCCCCTCGAATTGCTCAGCTTCAGCAGCGGCTTGCGCCGCCGCATCTTGGATCAGCGGTACTGCCACAGGATGCTCTAGACCCAATACAAAGGCGCGACCATATCCCCAAACCTGTAGCACCAACCGTGCACACAGGACTGAAAAGGCCACTGGCGCCAGCAGCTTGGCGGGCCAGAGCGGGATTCCGATGTCAATCGAACTGTCGCGGCTCCACATCGGAGCACCAAAGTCGAAAGAGCGGTCGAAATGGGACCAACTGCCCCAAACCAGCGCCAGCATCAGAACAAGGATGAGGATCACCGAGATCAGCTCGAACAGCCACAACGCCCGGCCATGCAGGCGCGAGATGACAATGTCCATACGGATGTGGCCGCCTTCGCGCTGCACATAGGAAATGCCCAGAAAGGCGATTAAGGGCATGGCCTGCTCGATCCAGTCCACATACCCCGGCAACGGCGCGTTGATC
Source organism: Ruegeria sp. BF7 (assembly GCF_056538605.1). NCBI lineage: Bacteria > Pseudomonadati > Pseudomonadota > Alphaproteobacteria > Rhodobacterales > Roseobacteraceae > Ruegeria > Ruegeria sp. BF7. The sequence continues at coordinate 888,565 of NZ_JBQFTM010000001.1, forward strand.
GCATTACGCCCACTGACCGAGACCACAGCCAACACCATAAGTCCGAACACGGCGAGCCCGCTGATCAGCGCCAGAAACTGCTCTAACTTCAATAGATTGCGATCCAACCGACTAAGACGGCTACCGTCCTCAAGCACCGTGGCCTGTCCTGCCATTCCGGTGACCCCCTGTCTTTTGATTGGTGTCCGGGTGCCCGATCAGGCACCCGGATCGGGCAATCAGTTGCCGCCGCGTTGCTGCTTCAGCGTTGTCTGGACCAGATCATAGAGATCCTGTGCCGGAAGCCCCTGAGCGGACATGTCCGCGATCCATTGTTCGCGGATCGGATCGGCGGCCTTGGTTCGGAATTCTTCGATCACGGCGTCGTCGATTTCAACTTTCTGGACACCTTTTTCATCCAGAACGCTGTCCCATTTCTCAAGCAGCCCGCCATAATTCGCAAGGTAATGATCAATCGCCTCGCCGATCGAGCTGTTCAGCGCCTCTTTATGTTCGGCGGGCAGCGCCTCGTAGGCCTCGATGTTGACCACAACCGGGCAGTTGACGGTGCCGGGGTTCAGGTTCGCGGTCCACCAGTCAGCCTCGTTAATGGTGCCAAATGACAGGTGGGCGTGCTGGGCAAAGGCGACCGTGTCGACGACACCAGACTCCATTGCGTTGAAAGCTTCGGTTGCGGGCACTGAGGTCGGCACACCTCCGACCGCTTCGAACGCCTGGCCCAGACCACCCGTGGCGCGCACGCGCATCCCGTCGAAGTCGCCCAGCTCATCGCGCGGATCGCCGGTGCCGACCAGATTGTACTGCGGCATGGGCGAGGTCATGATAATGCGCGCGTTCCACTGCGCCATCTCATCCTTGACTGCCGGGTGATCATATACAGCATGGCTGACAGCTACCTCTTCTTCCAGAGTGTTCACACCCAGAAACGGCAGTTCCAGCACGGTGATGGCGCGGTTCTTGTCGCGATGATAACCGGCACAAAACTGGGCCATCTCGAAGGCGCCAATCTCGATGCCGTCCAAATTCTCCTTGGGCTTGGACAAACCGCCATAGCTGACATTGATGGTGAATTCACCACCGGTCTTTTCACTGACCAGTTCAGCAAGTTTTTCAACATGTTCGGTGAAGGCGCGCCGCTTGCCCCAGACAGACGCATTCCATTCGGTTGCTGCGGCCTCTGAAACGAATGCAACACCCAAGGCGGCGACGGCAGCGCCGCTCAATATCTTTTTCATCATGATTTCTCCCTTTGCTGCGCTTCTTGTGCAAGCGCTTGAGATTCAAGCTAGCGCCAACATCGAAATGTGCCAACCCCGGTCCGGCCGTCGCAGCGGTGCGCGCCAGCGCTAACAACCGAAAGGTGAATCGAATGCGCGGAAAAACCCGAAACCACCCCACCATGACGCGGGTTAATTTCGTTACACATATTTAGTTGTTTTTATTTTGTTTTTTGAGTTTATATGCATTTTGTTTACTGATTTATCCAAGCGGGTAAAATTTTTTTACAAACAAATGCTGAGATTTCGGTAATTTATTTCATTGTTTTCAGTTCTCCGTATTATCCATGTCGGGGAGGAAGCGGATCGACAGTGCTCGTGCGTCGGGCAAGTATTGGTCCAGAATTTTCAGTCCAGAGGGAGGAGCCTCAGAATGACAACCGCTGCCCAGGCAGATGCCAACGTTTTTCCGCCGTCCGCCGAGACCGTTGCGCGCGCGCATGTCGATGCCGACAAGTACAACGAAATGTACAAGGCATCGATCGAAGATCCCGTTGCGTTCTGGGGTGAACAAGGCAAGCGGATCGACTGGATCAAGCCGTACACCCAGGTCAAGGATGTCAACTATGACTTCGGTTCGGTTAACATCAACTGGTATGCAGACGGCACGCTGAACGTTTCTGCCAACTGTCTGGACCGTCACCTGAAAACACGCGGCGATCAGACCGCCATCATCTGGGAGCCGGACGATCCGTCTGAGGCGGCGCAGCACATCACCTATGCGGAACTTCACCGCCGCACCTGCCGCATGGCAAACATTCTGGAATCGATGGGCGTGCGCAAAGGCGATCGTGTCGTCATCTACCTGCCGATGATCCCCGAAGCGGCTTATGCGATGTTGGCCTGCGCCCGCATTGGCGCGATCCACTCGATCGTATTCGCTGGCTTCTCTCCTGACGCTCTGGCCGCACGTGTTAACGGAAGCAATGCCAAAGTTATCATCACCGCCGACGAAGCGCCGCGTGGCGGTCGCAAAACACCGCTTAAGTCGAACGCCGATGCCGCGCTGCTGCACTGCAAGGACACGGTGAAATGTCTGGTCGTCAAACGGACCGGTGGCCAAACCACCTGGGTTTCCGGTCGCGACTACGACTATAACGAAATGGCGCTGGAAGCGGATGACTATTGCGCACCCGCCGAGATGAGCGCCGAAGATCCCCTGTTCATCCTCTATACTTCAGGTTCGACCGGTCAGCCGAAAGGCGTTGTGCACACCACCGGCGGCTATCTGGTTTATGCCGCACTGACTCACGAGATCACGTTCGACTACCACGAAGGTGACGTGTACTGGTGCACCGCGGATGTGGGCTGGGTCACCGGTCACAGCTATATCGTCTATGGCCCGCTGGCCAACGGCGCGACTTCGGTCATGTTCGAGGGCGTCCCGACCTACCCGGATGCGGGTCGTTTCTGGGAAGTCTGCGCCAAGCACAAGGTCAATCAGTTCTATACCGCTCCGACAGCCATCCGCGCCCTGATGGGCCAAGGCAACGAGTTCGTTGAAAAACACGACCTGAGCGACCTGCGTCTGCTGGGCACCGTGGGTGAACCGATCAACCCAGAAGCCTGGAACTGGTACAACGACGTTATCGGCAAAGGCAATTGCCCCATCGTCGACACTTGGTGGCAAACAGAAACCGGGGGACACCTGATGACCCCCCTGCCCGGCGCACACGCGATGAAACCCGGTGCCGCGATGAAGCCCTTCTTTGGCATTCAGCCTGTGGTTCTGGACCCGCAATCGGGCGTCGAGATCAACGGCAATGGCGTCGAGGGTGTTCTGTGCATCAAGGACAGCTGGCCTGGTCAGATGCGCACCGTCTGGGGCGATCATGAGCGGTTCGAGAAGACCTATTTCTCGGATTACAAAGGCTACTACTTCACCGGTGACGGCTGCCGCCGTGACGAAGATGGAGATTACTGGATCACCGGCCGCGTCGACGACGTGATCAATGTCTCGGGCCACCGCATGGGCACTGCCGAGGTCGAAAGCGCACTGGTGGCACACGCCGCCGTGGCCGAGGCCGCCGTGGTTGGATACCCCCATGAAATCAAAGGGCAAGGCATCTATTGCTATGTCACTCTGATGAATGACCGAGAGCCGTCGGATGAGCTGCTGAAAGAGCTGCGCACCTGGGTCCGGACCGAGATTGGTCCGATCGCTTCACCGGATGTCATTCAGTGGGCCCCGGGCCTGCCCAAGACCCGTTCGGGCAAGATCATGCGCCGTATCCTGCGCAAGATAGCCGAGAACGACTTCGGCTCGCTGGGTGACACCTCGACCTTGGCCGATCCGTCGGTGGTCGATGACCTGATCGAAAACCGCGCGAACAAGTGAGGATGTGATGGACGCTGCCGCTACCACTACCCCCGCCGTTCTGATCCTTCTCGGTCCTCCGGGTGCCGGAAAGGGTACGCAAGCGCGTATGCTGGAAGACCAGTTCGGGCTGGTTCAGCTCAGCACCGGTGATCTGTTGCGCGAAGCAGTTGCTGCCGGCACCGAGGCCGGTCTTGCCGCCAAGGCCGTCATGGAGGCCGGTGATCTGGTCAGCGATGAAATCGTCATCGCCATCCTGCGAGACCGCATGGCCCAACCGGATTGCACCAAGGGCGTCATTCTGGACGGCTTCCCCCGCACCACGGTTCAGGCCGAGGCGCTGGATGGCTTACTGGCATCCGCCGATCAAAAGATCAGTGCCGCGATCAGCCTTGAGGTTCAGGACGCCGAAATGGTGATCCGCATCTCGGGCCGCTACACCTGCGCCGGCTGCGGTGAAGGATATCACGATCAGTTCAAACAGCCTGCCGAAGAGGGCAAGTGCGACAAGTGTGGCCACACCGAATTCAAGCGCCGCGCTGACGACAACGCTGAAACCGTTGCGTCCCGCCTTGCTGCGTATCACGCGCAGACTGCACCGCTGATCGAATACTATCAGGCTCAGGGTGTGCTGAAAGGCATCGACGCCATGGGTCAGATCGATGACATCGCGAACGACCTGCAAGGGCTCGTGCACGAGGTCATGAATTAAGGGGAGGAGATAAGCCCCCGGGCTTTGATCCTACAGAAGGATACTTCAAAGGAACCGCCTTGGCGGACCGGTGGAGTTTTGCCTGACACCAATCCGGTGTTCGGCACAATCGAGAAGCGGCCCGGCGCACTGGAGGAGTTGGGTGACGGGCCGCCCAACGAGGAAGCGAAGGAGGAACCCGCAATGGCGGATCATTCAACAAACTCCGCGCAGACTGCCGAAGCCGACAAGGGCTATTGGCAGGCCAACCTGCGCCTCATTTACATCAGCCTCGCGATCTGGGCGCTGGTGTCGTTTGGATTCGGCATTCTGCTGCGTCCGTTGCTGTCGGGCATCGCCGTCGGCGGAACCGATCTGGGCTTTTGGTTCGCTCAGCAAGGATCGATCCTGGTCTTTCTTGTGCTGATCTTCAACTACGCCTGGCGCATGAACAAGCTAGACGCCGAATACGGCGTGGACGAAGAATAAGGGAGAGCGGGGAAAATGGATCAGTTTACCATCAACCTGCTGTTTGTTGGCGCTTCATTCGCGCTATACATCGGCATCGCGATCTGGGCCCGTGCGGGTTCCACATCGGAATTCTACGCCGCCGGTCGCGGCGTTCACCCGGTCACCAACGGTATGGCGACAGCGGCGGACTGGATGTCCGCGGCCTCGTTCATCTCGATGGCGGGCCTGATTGCCTTTACCGGCTATGACAACTCGACCTTCCTGATGGGTTGGACCGGTGGCTACGTGCTGCTGGCTCTGCTGCTTGCGCCGTACCTGCGTAAGTTCGGCAAATACACCGTCTCGGAGTTCATCGGCGACCGCTTTTACAGCCAGACCGCACGCATCGTTGCCGTTATCTGTCTGATCGTCGCATCGGTGACCTACGTGATTGGTCAGATGACCGGCGTGGGCGTGGCTTTTGGCCGCTTCCTCGAGGTGTCGAACACATCCGGTCTGCTGATCGGTGCCTGTGTCGTGTTTGCCTACGCGGTTTTCGGCGGGATGAAGGGTGTGACCTACACCCAGGTTGCTCAGTACTGCGTGCTGATCACGGCCTACACCATCCCGGCGATTTTCATCTCGCTGCAGTTGACCGGCACGCCGATCCCGGCCCTGGGTCTGTTTGGTGACACCGCCAGCGGTGAACCCCTGCTGACCAAACTGGACGCGATCGTGACCGAGCTGGGCTTTGCTGACTACACGGCGCACCATTCGAATACGCTGAACATGGTTCTGTTCACGCTGTCGCTGATGATCGGTACCGCCGGTCTGCCGCACGTGATCATGCGCTTCTTCACCGTACCGCGCGTGGCTGACGCCCGTTGGTCGGCTGGCTGGACGCTGGTCTTCATCGCCCTGCTGTACCTGACCGCCCCCGCGGTTGGCGCAATGGCGCGTCTGAACATCACCGACATGATGTGGCCCAACGGTGGCATCGAAGGTGGCGCTGTCTCGGTCGAGGAAATCGACACCGATCCGCGCTATGACTGGATGAAAACCTGGCAGAAAACCGGTCTTCTGGATTGGGAAGACAAGAACGGCGACGGCAAGATCCAGTACTATAACGACCAAAACGCCGACATGCAGGCGATTGCGGAAGAAAAAGGCTGGGTCGGCAACGAGCTGACCAAGTTCAACCGTGACATCCTGGTTCTGGCCAACCCCGAGATTGCCAACCTGCCGGGTTGGGTGATCGGTCTGGTCGCTGCCGGTGGTCTTGCGGCTGCTCTTTCGACCGCTGCGGGTCTGTTGCTGGCGATCTCGTCGGCGGTGTCCCACGACCTTGTCAAAGGTGCGATCAACCCGCAAATCTCTGAAAAAGGAGAGCTGCTGGCCGCTCGGATCGCAATGGCTGTGGCTATCGTTGTTGCCACCTATCTGGGGCTGAACCCACCGGGCTTTGCGGCTCAAACCGTGGCCTTGGCCTTCGGTCTTGCAGCAGCCTCGATCTTCCCGGCGCTGATGATGGGGATCTTCTCGACCCGCATCAACAACACCGGCGCGGTTGCTGGTATGCTGGCAGGTCTGACCGTTACGCTGATCTACATCTTCCTGCACAAAGGCTGGCTGTTCATTCCGGACACCAACTCGTTCACCGATGCTGACCCGCTGCTGGGTCCGATCAAGTCGACCTCGTTCGGCGCTATCGGTGCGATGATCAACTTTGCAGTCGCATATGTTGTCGCCGGAATGACCAAAGAGACTCCGCGGGAGATCGTCGAATTGGTCGAAAGCGTTCGCATTCCCCGTGGCGCGGGCGCAGCTCAGAACAAATGAGCATGATGCGGCATCTGGCTAACTTCCATGTGCCGCATTTTTCGATCTACTACTCCCGTCCGGCACACCACCGGGCGGGATTTTTCAACCAGACGCCCAGGATTTTTTGATGCCTCTCTCTCACGACCAGATCACCCGGTTTCTGAAATCCGTACATCCTTATGACGCCCTGCCCTCTGAAGCACTGGACGATCTGTCCAAACAGATCGAGGTGCGAGAGGTTGATGAAGGCTCTCCGGTGTACACGCTGGGACATACCTTGCCCGGTGTCTTCCTGATTTACGAAGGTCAGGTCGAAATCACAGATGAAAACGGCGCGGTCGTCTCTCATCTCGGGCTCAGAAACTCTTTTGGCGAGCGCGGCCTGTTGAAAGACGGCAAAGCGGCAACTCATGCGCACGCGGATACGCCGTCGGTAGTGTTTATTCTGCCTTCGGCAGTGGTACGTCAACTGATCGACAATCATGATTTCGTCGCCAAGTTTTTTAACCGGACGCGCGGCGAGCGTTCCGGCCCGCAAAGCCTGGCAACCAGTTCGATTGATGTCCTGATGGCGCGCAATCCGGCCACCTGCCCCGCGGCCATGCCGGTTCAGGAGGCGGCGCGGCTGATGCGTGACCGCCACATTTCATCCCTGTGCGTGACCGAGGGCGACTCGTTGTTGGGCATCGCCACGCTACGCGACATCTCGGGCAAATACGTGGCAGACGCCATGCCCGACACCACTCCGGTTTCGGCGATCATGACGGTTGATCCGATCACCTTGTCGCCCACCGATATCGGCTCGGATGTGTTGCATGTGATGATGGAGCGCGGAATCGGTCACATCCCGATCGCCGAGGGTGGCAAGCTGGTCGGCATCGTGACACAGACCGATCTGACGCACTATCAAGCCGTCAGCTCAGCTGAACTGGTTCGTCAGATCGCCCTTGCCAATTCGGCAGATGAAATGGCTCAGGTCACGGTCGAAATCCCGCAATTGCTGATGCAACTGGTTGCCGCGGGCAACCGCCACGAAATCGTCACCCGTCTGATCACCGACATCGCCGACACGGCAACACGCCGACTGCTGGCATTGGCTGAAAAAAAACTGGGGCCAGCGCCAGTGCCCTATCTGTGGCTGGCCTGCGGCTCGCAAGGACGGCAGGAGCAGACAGGCGTATCGGATCAGGACAATTGCCTGATGCTGGATGACAGCGTGACCGAGGCCGACATGCCCTATTTTGCGGAACTTGCGAAATTCGTCTCTGACGGGCTGGATACCTGCGGGTATTTCTATTGCCCCGGAGACATGATGGCGACCAACCCTCGCTGGTGTCAGCCGGTGCGCGTCTGGCGCGACTATTTCAAGGGCTGGATCGCGAAACCGAACCCCGAGGCGCAGATGCTGGCTTCGGTCATGTTCGATCTGCGCCCAATCGGCGGCGCGTTCGAACTGTTTACCGATCTTCAGGCCGACACGCTGGCCGCAGCCAATTCGAATTCGATCTTCGTGGCGCACATGATCTCAAACTCACTGAAACACACCCCGCCACTTGGCTTGCTGCGTGGTTTCGCCACCATCCGCTCGGGCGAGCATCGCAACACGTTGGACCTGAAGCACAACGGCGTGGTTCCAGTGGTCGATCTGGCCCGTGTCTACAGCCTGCAGGGCCAATTGACCGAGGCCAACACCCGTGCCCGCCTGAAGGCCGCCGAAGCCGCCGAAGTGCTAAGCCCCTCAGGCGCGCGTGACATTCTTGACGCTTATGACCTGATTGCAGAAGCGAGGCTGGAACATCAGGTAAGGCTGATCAAATCCGGTGAAAAGCCCGACAATTATCTCCCACCATCCGCCTTGTCGGATTTCGAGAGGAGCCATCTGCGCGACGCCTTCGTTGTCGTAAAAACGATGCAATCCGCGGTGGGTCATGGCAAGGGTATGCTGGGCTAGGCCAGAAAAAACAAAACGGACGCAAGCGTCTGGAATTTGGAGTGACACATGTTTCTGGAACTGATCGGTACCATCTTTGCGGGCTTTGCCTTCGCAGGTGTGGTGATGGTAGTGAACAAATTGACGGGCGGCCGCCTGCCCCGCTGGGCGGCTCCGGTCGCTGCAGGCCTGGGCATGATTGGCATGACCATCGCCAGCGAGTACTCTTGGTATGACCGCACTGTTGAGACCCTGCCAGATGGTATGGAGATCGTGCAGGAAGTCGAAAGCCGGGCCTTCTATCGCCCGTGGACCTATGCGGTGCCCTTTGTTGATCGGTTCGCCGCTATTGACACGGTCTCGGTTCGCACCAACGAGCAGGTTCCGCAACAACGGCTGGTCGATATGTACTTCTTTGGCCGCTGGGCTCCGATTTCTAAACTGCCGGTGGCCGTCGATTGCGCCGCCAACAACCGCGCCAGTCTGGCCGATGGTGTCGAGTTCGGTGATGATGGCCATTTACAGAACGTCGATTGGCTGAGTGTCGGCGACGGTGACCCGATAATTGAGGCAACCTGCGGAGTGTAACATGCTGACCCGGTTGAGCCTGCGGATTCGCATTTTTCTGTTCTTCTGCCTGCTTGCCCTGGGCGGCGTGGTGGTCAGTTCTCTGGCACTGTGGATCAGTTACAAGCGCGCTGCGGACCCGGCCCTTGCGAACGCTTTCATCTTTGCCGAAATCCTCATCGCCTTCGGTGTTGTCGGTTTAATCGTAGGGGTATGGCTGCTGTTTGACGACAACGTCGCCAAACCGATCGAGAGGTTGTCGGCCCAGCTGCGCGCCCGCGCCCATGCTGGGGTCAGTACAGATGTCGATATGCAGGCTGCGCGCTATCTGGGAGATCTGGCCCCTGCGGCAGCCGGGTTGGCGGATCAATTGTCGGGCAAGACAATGGATGTCGCCGAAGCTGTGGCTGCGGAAACCGCGCATCTGTCAGCCGAAAAACAACGGCTAACTGCGTTGCTGACCGAGATACCCGTGGCAATGGTGCTGGCCAGCCCCACTCATAAGATCGTTCTCTATGACGGTCAGGCCGCCGGGGTTCTGGCCCAGATCGCGCATCCCCGTCTGAACGCCTCGTTATTCGAATACCTGCAGCCAGTGCCTCTGCAGGAAGCCTATGAAAAACTGTCAAAAACCGGGCTTGAGGTCGAATGTACACTGACCAGCATTGACGGCGCGCAGACCTATGCCGCCCGGATGAAACCGCTGGGCGACGCGCCCGGTTATCTGCTGATCTTTGACGAAAGTGCCGCCAATATCGAGCCCGAAGCCGCGCGGCCGCTGGTCTATGATTTCGACCTGCTCAACAGCGCAGCCGGAGGACAATTCGAAACGCTCGCGCTTCAGGAGTTGTGCTTTGTCGTCTTTGACACCGAAACCACCGGGTTGCTGCCGCACAAGGACGAGATCGTCCAGATCGGCGCGGTGCGGGTGGTGAACGGCCGGATTGTCGCGGGTGAGAAGCTGGATATGCTGGTCAATCCCGGCATGCCCATCCCGCCAGCCTCGACCAAGGTTCACAAGGTCAGCGACCGCATGGTCGAAGGCGCGCCGGACATTGCCGAAGCCGGTCGCACCTTTCACCAGTTCGCGCGAGATGCGGTGATCGTGGCGCATAACGCACCCTTTGACATGGCGTTTCTGCGGCGTCACGCCAAACACATGGATGTCGAATGGGATCACCCCATTCTGGACACGGTTCTGTTGTCCGCCGTTCTGTTTGGCGCCAGCGACAAACACACGCTGGATGCCCTGTGCGACAGACTGGAGATCACCATCCCGCACGAGCTGCGCCACACGGCACTGGGGGATGCGGTCGCCACGGCGCAGGCGCTGGTCAAGATGCTGCCGATGCTGAATGCGCGCGGCATGACCACCTTTGGCGCTGTCATCGAAGCCACCCGTCAGCATGGTCGTTTGCTGGAAGATCTGAATTAACCGCAAAATATTCAGATAGAATTCAGCTTTTCATGGACAATCACAGTTGGCCATGGCACCTGATGCCCGGCCACTGCACGAGCGCGTAATGACGGAAAAAACCTTCATCCCCACCCCGGATCAAAGCCCCGCGTTTCGCGAAGCATTGGGGTGTTTTGGAACCGGGGTCACCGTCGTTACGACGCATTCGGCAAACGGACCGCGCGCGATCACTGTCAACTCTTTTTCGTCTGTGTCGCTGGATCCGCCACTCGTGTTATGGTGTTTGGCCAAGGATTCGCACAGGTTCAGTTCCTTTAATGCCTGCCAACACTATTCCATTCACGTGATGGCCGAAGAACAGCAGGATCAGGCTTTGCGGTTCGCGCGCGACGGGTTGGATTTCTCACATGCCGTTTGGGAAACCGATCACAAGGGCCGTCCGCAACTGGCCAACTGTCTTGCCCGGTTCGACTGCCAGCTTCATGCCAAGCACGAGGCCGGTGATCACCTGATCCTGGTTGGTGAGGTCGAACAAGTGATGTACCGAACCGGCAAAGGCCTGATCTTCAAACGCGGTCAATTCGGCGGGTTTGCGGACCTGCTTTAATCGTCCAACGAGCCGTGGACGGCCAGCGCCTCAAGCTGTGTTTCCTGCGGGGTGATGATGCGAAACGACTCATGTACGCCGCTGTCGGACAATTCGCGCGCTACGGTCAATAGAGTATTGGGGGCGTGTTCCTCGCATAGTTCAGCCATATGGACGATCTCGGTCTGCGCCACACCCAACGCAGCCTCGACCGAGGGCGCGCCGTAGAATTGCACGAAATGTTCGGCCAGGTTCCGCGCGATCTGATCCATTTCCGCCTGTTGGATCTGGGTGACGGCGACAAAAGTCACGCGCCCAAAAGTCTCAACGCCCAGCCAGCCGTTTGAAAAGGCCTGCCGTGCCTTGCCCTCCAGATCAGCCTGCCCCCAATTTGAAAACTCGAACCCGCCCGAGATGCACCATTCTCCGGTCCGGGCCGGGGAATGGAAGACATTTGTGTCGCTTTCATCGAAATGGATCGCGCGGGCCAGTTTCATTATCCGTTCTCCAACAGTTCGGTCAAAGGGCGCAGGCGGGTTTCGGCACCTTCGCGGATCAGCATCCCGAACCGCTCATCCGTTCCCAGAAAAACGCCGGTCTCGCAGGGTTCTCCGACACCGCGCAGCAACCCCATCCATTCGCCATGCAGAGGCGCATTACCGTCCTCCTGCCAGCGGTTGAGCCAAGTCAGCATGTGCCGCGACCAACTCTCGACCAGTTGTAATGGCGAAACCTCGGCGCAGCCTTCGTCATACAACGCCGTGATATCCGGCGTTTTGCCCGGTGCCACGCTGGTTTGCATCAGCGTCAATTCCCATCCTACGGCCAACCAGTCGGGTTCTTCGTCCGGGATCGTCGTGGACGCTGAAACACGAAACTCACCGCATTTCGCGCCGTTCACGCAGATCAACCCGTCCCAGCCAAGATGCACGGCGACCTCGGGCGGGGCCAGTACGCCCAGTGCGTTCTGGAACCCCACGGCGCATAGCGGCAGCATCGCCATGGCATCCTGCAAGGGAACCTCGGGCGCGAAGACAATCGCCACACGCAGCCGGTCGGCCTGAATGTTGTACACGACCGATCCGGCATCACAGCCCAGCGCTGCCATGGCTTGCGCGCGTTCGAACGGGTCTTCCCCACCCTGCACCGGATGGCCCGACAGCAAGGGCGGGAAAACTGGCTCGCTCATGCGTTGCCCTTAGCGATCATGTCCCGAGCGATCTTGCGGAAGGCTTCGGCCTGCGGGCTGTCAGGCTTGCTGACGACGATGGGGGCACCTCCGTCGGCGGCAACCCGGATATTCAAGTGAAGCGGGATTTCGCCCAGCAGCGGTACGCCCAGCGCCTCGGCCTCGGACGCAACACCGCCATGACCGAACACGTGTTCCTCATGCCCGCAGTTGGAACAGATATGAGTCGACATGTTCTCGATCATCCCAAAGATCGGCGTCTTCAGCTGGTTGAACATGTCGATCCCTTTGCGGGCGTCGATCAAGGCCACGTCCTGCGGGGTGGAAACAACAATGGCGCCGTCCACCTTGAACTTTTGGCTGAGCGTCAGTTGCACGTCACCGGTTCCGGGCGGCAGGTCAACGATCAGCACGTCCAGCGCGCCCCATTGCACCTGGTTCATCATCTGCTGCAGCGCGCCCATCAGCATCGGTCCGCGCCAGACAACCGCCTGTCCTTCATTGGTCATCAGCCCCATCGACATCATGGTGACGCCGTGATTGCGCAGCGGCAGGATGGTCTTGCCATCCGGGCTGGCCGGACGGCCTGAGACGCCCAGCATCCGGGGCTGCGACGGGCCGTAGACGTCGGCGTCCAACAGACCCACACGACGACCCTCAGCCGCCAAGGCACAGGCGAGGTTTGCCGAAATGGTGGATTTACCGACACCACCCTTGCCCGAAGCTACGGCAATGATCCGGTCCACGCCCGGAACGGCCTGCGGACCGGTTTGCGAGGGTTTGGGTTTGGGTTTCAGATCCGGCGGCGCCTTGTCGGAATGCGCGGTCATCATCGCCGAGACCTTGGCCACCCCGTCCACCATCTGCGCCGCCTTCTCGGCGGTGGCGCGCACCGGCTCCATCTGCTCGGCGTGTTTCGGGTCAATCTCCAGCACAAACCGCACCGTATCGCCCTCGACGTTCAACGCACGCACCACTCCCGCGCTGACGATATCCTGGCCGGACACAGGATCAGTGATCTTCTTAAGGTTCGCCAGAACCGCGTCACGAATACTCATGCCGTTACCCCTTTGACTTGCCCCACCACGAGGTTGCGTTTCATTGCATGTGTCTCCGTCTTGTTCAGTCCAATTGACGCATTCGGGGCCGGACCGTTAGGCTGGGCCATGCGCTTTGTCCTCTTGTGCCTGAGCCTGACGCTCTCTGCCAGTCCCTCTTGGTCGCAGGAGGCATTGGGTCTGGCCGCTCCGGCCGAGGTAAAAGACTCTGGTCTGTTGCAACATATCCTTCCGCGCTTCTCTCTCAAGACCGGGATACGCGTTATTGCAGATGATGCGGGCGTTTTGGTGCTGGAAACCGCGCCACCGGGCGATCCGGTCTTTGCCCGCGACGGCGTGGTCTATCACCTGCGGATCGGAGACAACGCCAGACACGAACGGTTCCGCGACTGGCTGTTGTCCGATATCGGCAAGAACACGGTTGAGAGCTTTATCCCGGAACAGGGCGCGCCTTTCTCTACCCGTTTCGAGTCCACGGCGACACAAGCCGACCCGGTAATCGATGGCGACACCGCCCTCGGTGAGGAACTGTCGATGACCCATTGCGGACGATGCCACGTAATCGGGCCAAAGAACCGCATGAACGGGTTGGGCTCGACACCCTCTTTTGCCGTGCTGCGCGCGATGCCCGACTGGTCGGAACGGTTCGAGGCGTTCTTTGCGCTGAACCCACATCCTGCCTTCACTCAGATCGACGGACTGACCCCGCCTTTCGATCCCGCACGCCCCTCGCCCATTCATCCGGTCGAGATGACCGTGCAAGAGCTGGACGCCATCCTGGCTTTCGTCTCGGTCATCAAGGCAGCCGATCTGGGCGCGCCACTACAACTTCAGTGATCCTTGCGTTTTGAGAAATAGTCCTCGGTCGTGATCACCTTGGGCTTTGGGTTTGACTGAAACGGGTTGTCCTGCTGCTGGAACTGCGCGTTCACACGGCAATTGTCGCACATCTGGATCATCCGGGCCTTGTCCGAGGTCGCAAACATCGGATGTGTGCCCGAGAGTTTCTCCATTATCCGCTCGACCGTGGATTTCACACCGAACAAAGCACCGCATTCGACACAGGCGAACGGCTCTTCTTCGTTCAGCACTTGCTGCGACAGCGCTGCGTCACTGAGATCGAGTTGCGGAACCAGATTAATCGCATCTTCGGGACAAATACTTCTGCACAATCCGCATTGAAGGCAAGCATCCTGCTGGAAGTTCAACTGCGGCTTGTCGGGGTTATCAACCAAAGCACCCGACGGGCAGAGCGAGACGCAACTAAGGCACAACGTGCAGGCATCCGTATTCACTGCCACGGCCCCGTAAGGCGCGTTTTCGGGCAACGGCAACGGAGTCTCCGCCTGCGGATTCAGCGCCTGCGCCGATAGTCGCGCGATTTGTCTGCGGTTGCCCAAGGGCAGCACCGGATTGGCCGGAGGTGGCGGGACTTTCTGCGCGTATAGCAAATCCACCATCGCGTCCGGGTCGGCCTCATCCATCAGCTCCATCTTACCCGGCCCGGAAATCGCCTGCGCCAGTTCAAGTTCCCGGACCAGCGCGTCGCGTTCGGTGGCCGGAGCCAGCAGCACATCGACCCGGGCAAAGCCGTGCGCCAGTGCGGCCAACATCTCGGCATGGCCAAAGCCCGAGATCACGTTCAATTCCAACGGAATGACATCTGCAGGAAGGCCGCGACCGAACCGGGCGGCCAGCCGGATCATCTTGGCCCCGTCGGCGTCATGCACCAACAACCGGGGAGCGGTGCCCCCTGCACGCTGATAAGTGCGCGCAAGAATGTGCATCCGTGACAACAGGGCTGAAACCGGCGGGTCCTCGTAGGTGATCGCCGTTGACGGGCACACCGCCGCGCATTCGCCGCACCCGGCGCAGATCATTGGATCGATAGTCACATGCTCACCAGCTGGAGTGATCGCACCTGTTGGGCAGATATCCAGACAGTTGGTGCAGGCCACCTGTTCGGCGCGGGAATGGGCGCAGAGCGTCTCTTCCATTCGCACATAAAGCGGTTTTTCGAACGTCCCGACCAGTTGCACCGCCTCGAATGCGAGGCGCTCGACAGCGACCATATCCTTGGGGTCGGCACGCAAGTACCCTTCACGCTTGGCAGGGGCTTGCACAAACGGTGTTCCCCTGGTCAGGTCGATTACGATGTCACAGGCCGATTTCGCTCCGTCCCGAGGTTCGGACCATGTAAACGCACCGCGCCCGCCGGGTTCGATCTGCTGCAGGGCGTCCAACCGTAGCGAGAACCCTCCGAGCGCGCCGGTCAAAGACCGCATCTGCCCGCGCACCACGTCAAAAGCCCGCGAGATCGGCTGGGCGTCATCGGTGACCATCACCGTAACCGCCAGTGTGGTCGCCAGACGTTCGGCCAGATCAAAACACAACTCACCCGGTCCGATGATGATGCATGTACCCTCACTGAACACATCCACACTGGACGTGATCGGCTGCGGCAGCAACGCTTCGGCAGCCAGTGCGGCCATCTTGGGCGTGGCGTCCTCACCCTGCTCGGACCACCCGGCACGGTCGCGCAGATCGACAAAGCCCGGCGTTTCTATATTCAACTCTTCGGCAAGCGCGCTGAACACCTCCTGTTCCTGACCACAGGCAATCACGACTTCCCCGTCCTGCATCAGCGATGCTGCGGCTTCCAACTCAGCGGTGCACAGGGCCGTGTGAACCTTGGAACACTCTGCTTTGCAGGTGGACGCGATTTTCTCGGCGTTCAAGTTTTGTGTCCCTGCACAGTCGCATAACAGAAATTTTGTGCCCATAGCCACCCCTCCCGGACGTCTCCCCATCTCGGGATCAGATTAGGGTGTATGCAAAAAGTGGCAATCCCTGCAGACCAAACTACTTTCGGCATTAGGCCGGTGAAATGGCTCAGACTCATAAACAAACGGTGATCGCGTCCGTGGCCAAAAAGTTCAGGCTTGGCAGAAAGCTAACTTGTGTACCATAGTAGACGCAGTGGAAGGTAGGGGAGAACCTTCCGGGGAGGACTAAGTGGCGAAGGCCGCAAGCCAGATTGAAATGCCAATCGGCGTCGTCGTGCGCAAAACACCCGGTGTCACCCGCTGGGCGAAGTGGAACTGGCGCGCCGTTGCAGTGTTGCCCGGTGCGGGGCCTGCCGATTGGCAGGAACTGCGCCGCGAAGGCGAGGCTGTGGAGTATCACGCCGCTACCCTCCCCCTGACCCTCTGGGTTGATGAAACCGAGGCCTACATGGTCAACCTCTCCGACGGTCAGCCCTCAATCTACTTGGTTCTGCGTGACGCGCTGGATGGTGAACGCCCGATGGATGCGGTGCTTGTCACTGCATCTCCATTCGAAGGGCAGGACTACGCAGATACCGGCGAAGAGATTGTCGAGAAGATTCCGATGACCGAAGGGCTAATCGCATGGGTCCGGGATTTCGCTCTGGAACATCACCGCGAAGAGATTTTCGTCAAACGTCGCCGTGACAAGAAACGCACCGATCTGGTCGAGGACGGCAAAGGAGATGCGCGTATCCGTCAGGACTCGGATGTCTACCGCGCCCCGCGGAGGATCGTGCAATGACGCAGGCCCGCGATTTCTGGTCCCGTCGCAAAGCGGCGGTGCAGGCCGAAGCCGAAGCCGAGGTCATCGCGGTTGAAGAACAGGTACTTGCTACCCAGCAAGCCGAGTTGGAGCAGAAATCCGATGCCGAGATTCTGGCCGAGTTCAATTTGCCCGACCCGGACGAATTGCAGGCAGGCGATGATGTCTCAGGCTTCATGGCCAAGGCAGTTCCCGACCGTCTGCGCCGTCGCGCATTGCGGAGGCTGTGGCGACTGAACCCGGTGCTGGCCAATGTGGATGGGCTGGTTGATTATGGCGAGGATTTTACCGACGCGGCTTGCGTGATCGAAAACATCCCCACTGCCTATCAGGTCGGAAAGGGCATGTTGGCCCATATCGAGGCACTGGCGGCACAAGCCGAAGAGATCGAGCCAGAATGCCTCACTGAGGAACCGGAACCAGAGGTGGTCGAGGAGCCAACGCCTGAACCGGTCGTCATGGCAGAGCCTGAAGACCTTGAAGAAGTTGATCTGCCCCCCACCCCGCGCCGCATGAAATTTGAGTTCGAAGGATAGCCCCATGACCGCAGGCAACGCGCAACAAATGGATGTTTCGGCCGAAGATCGCCTGCGCGCGGATTTCTACAATTTTCTTGGGCTGCTGTTGGCGGTTCCGCCGGATCAGATGTTGCTGGATCAGGTGGCCAGTCTGACTGGAGATGGTACCGACTTGGGTCAGGCCATTCAGGCGATGGCGCGCGTGGCCAAGGTCACGAAGCCTGCCGCGGCCGAGCGGGAGTTCAACGCCTTGTTCATCGGGCTGGGGCGTGGTGAGTTACTGCCTTATGCTAGTTTTTACCTGACCGGGTTCCTAAACGAAAAACCACTAGCCCAACTGCGCAACGACATGGCTGCACGCGGAATTACGCGGGCACAGAACGTATTCGAACCCGAGGACAATATCGCATCGTTGATGGAGATGATGGCGGGCATGATCGTTGGCCGTTTCGGCACTCCTGCCTCTCTGGAGGAACAGAAAGCGTTCTGGAACAAGCATATCGGCCCCTGGGCCATGCATTTCTATTCGGATTTGGAAGCTGCCGATGCATCGGTTCTTTATGCTTCGGTCGGCACGGCCGGACGGGTATTCATGGAGATCGAGCGCGAGGCATTCCGAATGACGACAGCGTGAAGCGCTGTCATTCGCCAACGTCTTTAGGGGCGTTAAACTGCAATTGGGAAAGGAGGATCCCATGAGCAAGACCAAGGAAGAAGGCGCCACACGCCGCGACTTCCTCAAACTGGCCGGAACGGCAGCGCCCGCTGCCGTCGCCGCCGCCAGCCTGAGCGGTCAAGCCGAAGCAGCCGAGCTGCCCACGGATGAAACCCGCATGCAGGACACAGCGCATACCCGCGCTTACCTGGACAGCGCGCGCTTCTAAGCCGCCTCGACTGCGCCCGGTTCTCTGACCGGACGATGTCACCTACCCGACGGACGGTTGCGATTGGCCCTGATGTCGGCACTCACAGTACCAAGCCAGCCATGGCTTACATGGCGAGCAAGGGAGGAAACCAATGCTAAGGAAAAAGACCAACGGGGTTGCGAGACGCCCCCAGCGGACAAGTATCCTGTCCCAGGTCGGCGAAAAAACCGTCGATCGCCGCGCATTCCTGCGTGGCTCGGGCCTGACGATCGGCGGCCTCGCCGCGATCAGCGCCACGGGTGGAACCGTGACGCCTGCCAGCGCCCAGACAGCCGCAAACCAGGCCGTTGAGAATATCAAATCCGTATGCACCCACTGCTCGGTCGGCTGTACAGTCGTCGCCGAAGTGCAGAATGGCGTCTGGATCGGGCAAGAGCCCGGTTGGGACAGCCCGTTCAATTTGGGAGCACATTGCGCCAAGGGAGCCTCGGTCCGCGAGCACGCCCACGGCGAACGTCGCCTCAAATATCCGATGAAAAAGGAAGGCGGCGAGTGGAAGCGCATCAGCTGGGAAGAGGCGATCAACGAGATCGGCGACGGTATGATGAGCATCCGCGAAGAATCCGGGCCGGACAGCGTGTACTGGCTGGGTTCTGCGAAACATAACAACGAACAGGCCTACCTGTTCCGCAAGTTCGCCGCCTATTGGGGCACGAACAACGTGGATCATCAGGCCCGTATTTGCCACTCAACCACCGTTGCGGGTGTTGCGAACACATGGGGCTACGGCGCCATGACCAATTCGTACAACGACATCCATAACTCGCGGGCCATCTTCATCATTGGCGGCAACCCGGCCGAGGCACACCCCGTCTCGCTGCTGCATGTTCTGCGCGCGAAAGAGCAGAATAACGCCCCGCTGATCGTCTGCGACCCGCGCTTTACGCGCACGGCGGCGCATGCGGATGAATATGTCCGTTTCCGTCCCGGCACCGACGTTGCTCTGGTCTGGGGTATTCTGTGGCATATCTTCGATAACGGCTGGGAGGACAAAGAGTTCATCCGAACCCGGGTCTGGGGCATGGACCAGATTCGTGAAGAAGTTGCCAAGTGGAACCCGGACGAGGTCGAGCGCGTCACCGGCACTCCCGGTTCGCAGTTGCGCCGCGTGGCCCGCACCATGGCCAACAACCGTCCTGGTACGGTGATCTGGTGTATGGGTGGTACTCAGCACACCAACGGCAACAACAACACCCGCGCCTACTGCGTGCTTCAACTTGCGCTTGGCAACATGGGCACCTCGGGTGGTGGCACCAACATCTTCCGCGGCCATGACAACGTGCAGGGCGCGACGGACCTTGGTGTTCTGTCCCACACCCTGCCCGGCTATTACGGTCTGTCCAAAGGGGCATGGGGTCATTGGGGTCGTGTCTGGGGTGAAGATTCCGAATGGCTGGCGGGTCAGTTCGCCACGATCAAGGACAAGGAAGGCAAGGACAAACCGCTACAGAACGAGCGCGGCATCCCGGTCTCGCGCTGGATCGACGGTGTTCTGGAAGATCCGGCCAACATGGATCAGGACAACAACGTCCGCGCCATGGTTCTGTGGGGTCACGCTCCGAACTCGCAAACACGGGGGCCGGAGATGAAGACGGCGATGGAGAAGCTGGACATGCTGGTCGTAATCGACCCGTATCCCACCGTTTCCGCCGTTTTGCATGACCGAACCGATGGCGTCTATCTGTTGCCCGCCTGTACGCAGTTCGAAACCCGTGGCTCAGTCACAGCGTCGAACCGCTCGCTGCAATGGCGCGACAAGGTGGTTGATCCGCTGTTCGAAAGCTTGCCGGACGAAGTCATCATGGCCAAGTTCGCCAACAAGTTCGGCTGGGCGGATCGATTCTTCCGCAATATCGAGATGGAAGACCCGGAAACCCCGAATGTTGAAAGCATCACGCGTGAGTTCAACAAGGGCCTCTGGACCATCGGCTATACTGGTCAGTCGCCGGAACGTCTGAAAAGCCACATGGCCAACCAGCACACGTTCGACAGAACCACGCTGCAAGCCATTGGTGGACCAAACGACGGCGAGTATTATGGTCTGCCCTGGCCTTGCTGGGGAACGCCGGAAATGGGTCATACGGGGACACCGAATCTCTATGATATGTCCAAACCGGTGGCCGAAGGCGGCCTGACTTTCCGCGCCCGTTTTGGCGTGGAACGCGATGGCGACAACCTGCTGGCCGAAGGGGTCTATAGCGCCGGGTCGGAAATTCAGGATGGTTATCCCGAATTCACGATGCAGATGCTGATGGACCTTGGTTGGGATGGCGATCTAACGGCCGAGGAACGCGCGGCCATCGACGCTGTTGCAGGACCTGAAACCAACTGGAAAACAGACCTGTCCGGCGGCATCCAGCGGGTCGCGATCGAGCATGGCTGCGCGCCCTTCGGGAACGCCAAAGCCCGCGCGGTCGTCTGGACCTTCCCGGATCCGATCCCACTGCATCGCGAGCCGCTCTATACGAACCGGCGCGATCTGGTGGAGGACTATCCGACCTACGAGGACCGTCAGGCATACCGCCTGCCCACCCTTTATGCTTCGATACAAAAGAACGATTTTTCAAAGGATTACCCAATAATCCTGACGTCAGGTCGTCTTGTCGAATATGAAGGCGGCGGTGATGAGACGCGGTCAAATCCGTGGCTGGCTGAGCTGCAGCAAGACATGTTCGTCGAGATCAATCCCCGCGACGCCAACAACCTTGGTATCCGTGACGGGCAACAGGTCTGGGTCGAAGGTCCCGAAGGCGGCAAGGTCAAGGTGATGGCGATGCTGACCAACAGGGTCGGTGCCGGAGTGGCTTTCATGCCGTTCCACTTTGGCGGCCATTTCCAGGGTCAGGACTTGCGGGAGAAATACCCCGCAGGTGCCGATCCCTACGTTCTGGGTGAAAGTTCAAACACCGCCCAGACCTATGGCTATGACTCGGTAACCCAGATGCAGGAGACCAAAGCGACTCTCTGCAAAATCTCGGCAGCGTAAGGAGGACGATAATGGCTAGAGCAAAGTTTCTCTGCGACGCTGAACGCTGCATCGAGTGCAACGCCTGCGTCACCGCGTGCAAGAACGAGCACGAGGTCCCATGGGGCATCAACCGCCGTAGGGTGGTGACGATCAATGACGGCAATCCGGGCGAACGCTCGATCTCGGTTGCCTGCATGCATTGCTCGGATGCGCCCTGTATGGCGGTGTGCCCGGTCGACTGCTTCTATCAGAACGAAGAAGGGGTCGTCCTGCACTCCAAGGACCTGTGCATCGGTTGCGGTTATTGCTTCTACGCGTGCCCGTTCGGTGCGCCACAATATCCGCAGGCGGGCAACTTCGGATCGCGCGGCAAGATGGACAAATGTACCTTCTGCGCTGGTGGTCCCGAGGAAACGCACTCGACCGCAGAGTTCGCCAAATACGGTCGCAACCGGATCGCCGAGGGCAAACTGCCCCTCTGCGCCGAAATGTGTTCCACCAAGGCCCTGCTCGCCGGAGACGGTGATGTGGTCTCGGCTATTTACCGCGAGCGAGTTGTTGCACGCGGATTTGGCTCGGGCGCATGGGGTTGGGGCACGGCCTACGACCAAAAAGACGGTTAACTCCGTTCAAAAATGGCGGCTCCGCGGTGTCAGCCACGGGGTCGCCTAAGCCCGGTCACAACCTGTTGGCCGAGCATATGTAGGCGTGACGTGTCCGAGAGGAACCTTCTATGACTTCAGATGTTTATTGGCTGCTGAAACTCGACCTGCAGGCAAATCAGGATATCACTTTCGATGCGCTGATGGCTGAAATGGTAGAGGCAACACTGAAGGAAAGCGGCGCAAAATCCTATGAATGGCATCGCAGCGGATCGGCTGTTCACATCTTTGAACGTTACGCCAGTTCCGATGACGCGATGATCCATATGCAGAACTTCGGGGCAAATTTCGCCGATCGTTTTCTAGCAATTCTAACACCGACCCAGTTAGACGTTTACGGACCCGCAAAAGAAGACCTGCGCGCAGCGCTTACACCCGTTGGTGCGACTTTTCACAAGCAAGTCGGCGGCTTTGACCGGTAAACACGAACGACACAGGAGATTCGACAGATGCGCCTGATCCAAATGCTGCTGATCCCCCTTTTTCTTACAAGTTTCGCCTGGGCTCAGGAAAGTGTGGACATCCCTCAGGAATCTGACCGCAGCACGACCGGCGGCGCAACCACTTTGGAAGACATTCTGGCCCGCCAACGGGGTGAAAAGGTCGACAATAGCTACCGCTCGGATAACACCGGACAGGGGAATGCCGAGGGCCTTTTAGGGCAACTGGGTACACGCGGCGTGGCCTCTGACAGCGATGTTTACCGCGCCATACGTTATGGCTCGGCCGATACCACCGTTTCGTCCAAAGGACCCGCAGCGGGGGTTCTGATTCAGGATGGCGGTATGTGGTGGCTGAACTTCCGCACTGGGCCGCTGCGTGAATATGGAACCTATATTCTTGGCGGGATGATCGCCATCATCGCTTTGTTCTTCCTGATCCGCGGGAAAATTCGCATAGACGGAGAAAAGACCGGCCGCACAGTCACCCGTTTCAATGGCCTTGAACGCTTCGGACACTGGCTGTTCGCCGGATCTTTCCTGGTACTTGGGGTAACTGGACTGCTGACCCTCTATGGCCGGGATTTCCTGATCCCGATCTTAGGGAAAGAAGGTTTGGCGACCATCGCACAAGGCTGCAAATGGCTGCACAACAATTTGGCCTGGTCCTTTATGCTGGGACTGATCATCGTCACCGTGAACTGGATCGCCCATAATATCCCCAATCGGACTGACCTGAAATGGCTGGCAGCCGGGGGAGGCTTGTTCACCAAGGGCAGCCACCCGCCTGCCAGGAAATTCAACGCGGGCCAAAAGGTTATCTTCTGGGCCTGCATCCTGCTGGGCGTTTCGATCAGCCTGTCGGGCCTGTCTCTGCTCTTCCCGTTCGAGCTGCCTATGTTTGCCAAGACTTTCGAGATCGCCAACTCCACCGGTATTCCTCAGATGCTGGGTCTGAACCTGCCAACGCAGATGTCACCACAAGAAGAGATGCAGTATGCACAGGTGTGGCACGTGATGGTCGCCTATGTATTCATCGCCATCATCATCGCCCATATCTACCTCGGCTCGGTCGGCATGGAAGGCGCGTTCGATGCGATGGGCTCGGGCGAGGTCGAAGAGCAATGGGCACGCGAGCATCACTCGCTGTGGCTGGAAGAGGTGCAGGAAAAAGAGGCTGGCAAGGCTGCGGCCTCACCCGCCGAATAGATGCGCTGGCTGGCTCTGGCACTGGCGCTGGCTCCCCTGCCCGCCTTGGCCGAGTTTTTCACGCTCAAGGGCCACGGCGGGCCGATCATGGGAATCGCCGCTGCGCCCGACGGGCGGATCGCCACTGCCAGTTTCGACAATTCCGTTGGTCTTTGGTCGGACCGCACGCCCGAATGGCTGGAGGGGCACGAGGCCGCCGTCAACTCTGTCGCCTTCAACGGGCGCGCGATCTATTCGGCCGGAGATGACTTCACTTTGCGCCGCTGGCCGGGCGGAGAGATTGTCGGCCAGCACAAGGGCAAGATCGTGGGGCTTGCGGCCTCGAAAACACACGTGGCTACTGCCAGCTGGGACGGCACGATTGGTCTGTGGCCCGAGGATGGATCGGCCCCGAAAGTGCTTGAGGCGGACAGCGGCGTGAACGCCGTGACGTTCTCCCCGGATGGCGCGACGCTGTATTCGGCAGACATGGACGGAACGCTGAGGGCCTGGGATGTAGCCACCGGGCAGGAAATCCAGCGACTGGTCGAACATGGGTTTGGTATTAACGAACTGGTTCTGAACGACCAAGACAACTGGATCGCTTATGGCGCCGTGGATGGCGTCACGCGCATTCTGGACCTGATTACCGGAGATGTGCGGGACTTTACGCTCGACCGCCGCCCTATTCTGGCCCTGGCGCTGAACCCAGATCGCAGCCTGTTGGCTGTGGGCGATGGTCAGGGCTACATCATGGTGATCGACACCGCCGAATGGCGTATCGCGCAGGATTTCCGCGCCACCCTGCGCGGGCCAGTCTGGGCGCTGGCCTTTTCGCCCGACGGCCAGAACCTGCACGCAGGCGGTCTTGATGAGGCGATGTACAGCTGGCCCGTCACCGCGCTTGGCGACCAGACGCAGATGGCCGCCGCCGAACCCAGCTTTCTGAAAAACCCTGATGAGATGAGCAACGGAGAGCGACAGTTCGCCCGCAAATGCTCGATCTGCCACAGCCTGACGCCCGACGGGCAACGGCGCGCTGGTCCAACCCTGCATGGCATCTTTGGCCGCAAGGCTGGCACGCTGCCGGGATATTTCTACTCGGACACGCTGCAAGACTCTGATATCATTTGGAATGACGAAACGATAAACGCCCTTTTCCATCAGGGGCCAGACCACTACATACCGGGGTCAAAAATGCCGATGCAGCGGATCACGCAGGCCAGCGACCGGGACGACCTGATCACTTTTCTGCGCCGTGCGACAGCACCGGAAAACGGAACCGGAGGAGACCAATGAAAGCCTTTCTTGCCGCTGTGGCCGCAATGGTCGCAATCACCGTCGCCGCGCCCTTCACATTGCAACAGATCGGGTTCAGCGCCGCTGACGCGGGCTCTGGTGCGGCGGTGCGGCTCGACTGAATGTCCGAATATCTGACGACCAAAGAACTGGCCGACCTGCTGCGCATTGGTGAGCGCAAGGCTTATGATCTGGCTTCCTCCGGCGAGGTGCCCTGCGTCCGCGCCATGGGCAAACTGTTGTTTCCCCGGGCCGAGGTCATCGCGTGGCTGAACGCCTCTCGATCCGGACCACAGGTGGCCGAACCGCCCCTGCCCCCTATTGTCGCCGGTAGCCACGATCCGCTGCTTGACTGGGCCTTGCGCGAAAGCGGTTCGGGACTGGCCACCTATTACGACGGTTCGTTCGATGGCCTGAATCGCCTGAAGGATCGCAGCGCACAAGCCGCCGCATTGCATATACACGAAGACGACGGGTTCAACACACAAGCCCTGCGTGACACGCTGGGTGAAGCCCCGGTTGTTCTGTACGAGATAGCACACAGACAGCGCGGGTTGCTGCTGGCCCCCGGTGTGACCGGTATCTCTGGCTTTGCAGACCTGAAGGGTCGCCGAGTGATCCTGCGTCAGGACAGTGCCGCAAGCCAACGGCTGTTCGACACACAACTCGAGATCCATGGCCTGTCGCGCGAGGACCTGGACGCCCTGCCCACGTGCGCCCGCACCGAAGAGGAATTGGCCATAGCCCTGCATGACGGCAAGGCCGAGGTCGGGTTCGGCCTGGGCGCATTGGCGGGTTTCTATGATCTGAATTTTACCCCAACCCATTCCGAACGCCTGGACCTTGCGATCTGGCGGCGGGCCTATTTCGATGACCCGATGCTCAAACTGCTTGGGTTCGTGCAATCGGACCGCTTTACTACCCGCGCCACCGAATTCGGTGGGTATGATCTGTCCGGTCTGGGCACGGTCCACCACAATGGCGCAAGCGGTTAGCCTCGGTCACTTGGCGTTGGGAAAGAACAGCTGCTCACCATCAAACTTGTATGACTCTATTGCCGCCTGCCCGTCCGGGCCGATCAGCCAGTCGATGAACCTCTGCCCGGCGGCCGCCCGCACGCGCGGGTGCTTTTCTGGGTTCACAAGGATAACGCCATACTGATTGAACAAGCGCGGATCACCTTCTACCAGAACCTCAAGGTTGCCTTTATTCCCAAAGGACTGCCAAGTCGCACGATCTGTCAGGACATAGGCGTCCATCCCGCTGGCCACATTCAAGGTCGCACCCATACCCGAGCCCGTCTCACGATACCACTCGCCCGAGGCCTTGGTCGGATCAGTTTCCGCTACTCCCCACAAGCGCATCTCGGCCTTGTGGGTTCCGCTATCATCACCACGTGACGCAAATGGCACCTCGGCCTCGGCCACGGCACTCAGAGCCGCTACGATATCTGTGCCACCTTTCACCTTTGCAGGGTCCGATGTTGGCCCGACGAGGACAAAATCGTTGTACATCACGTCAAACCGCTCAACGCCCCAACCATCAGCGACGAACTGCTCCTCGGCCTGTTTTGCGTGCACCAGCAACACATCACCATCGCCGTTGACCGCGTTTCGGATCGCCTGACCGGTGCCAACCGCAACGACACGTACGTCGATGCCTGTCTCGGCCTCAAACCCCGGCAGGATGTAATCCAACAGGCCCGAGTTCTGGGTCGATGTTGTCGATTGCACGACGATAAACGGTTCTTCGGCGCTGACTGACGTTGCGGTCAGGCCAATAGTTACCAATGCTGCCCGAACAATATTCCGGATCATTTCGATCTCCATATTTTTTTGATTAAGTCACCAGCCCACCAGCCAAATACCGGCGTGAGGCGTCGCTTTCAGGGGTATCAAGTATCTGTTTGGCCGCCCCATGTTCAACCACATGGCCACCCTGCATCATTACGATATCGGCGGCCAACCGCCGAGCCTGCCCGATGTCATGTGTGACCATGACGATGCGCACTCCGCAGGTCGAGGCGCGCAGGACCATCTGTTCGATCATCTGCGTCGCGTTTGGATCCAGCGCGCTGGTGGGTTCGTCCAGGAACAGCGTTTCAGGATCCAAAGCAAGGGCGCGCAAGATGGCCAGCCGCTGTGCCTCGCCCCCGGAAAGGGACCGCGCTGATTGCCGGGCTTTACCGTCCAGCCCACCTTCGGCCAGCAGCTCTTCGATACGGGCTTTACGGTCGCTTCGGGGCAGACCTTGCCGCTTTAAAACAAAGTCCAGATTGGCCGCAACCGACCTGCGCAACAACACGGGTTGTTGAAAAACCATCGCCTGCCGCGCCTTGTGTTCGGCGTTCAGGGCCACCTCATCCTGTCTGACCTGCCCGCGGTCAGGCACGATCAGCCCGTGCAGGCAACGCAGCAGAAGACTTTTACCGGACCCGTTCGGCCCAAGGATCAGGGTCGGCCCCGGCCCATCAAGCGCCAGGTGCGGCACGTCCAGCAGTACCTTGCCTTTGCGGGTGATCCGCACTCCATCCACCGACAGGCAGCTAGCCATTTCCGAAACCAGATCACGCATGGCGCAAACCCTCCTGCTCGGCCCGCAGGCTAAGCGAGCTGACTATGGCGTTAACCGCTACGGCAATTCCAATCAGGATGGCGCCAAGCGCCAATGCCAGCGCCAGATTGCCCTTGGATGTCTCAAGAGCGATGGTCGTGGTCATCACCCGGGTCACATGGTTGATATTGCCGCCAACGATGATTACCGCCCCGACCTCCGCAATCGCGCGGCCAAACCCGGCAAGCAGTGCAGTCACCAGCGCCAACCGCGCATCCCACAGCAGCACCGGTACCGAGGCCAGCCGGGACACGCCCAGCGAACGCAGCTGTTCCGAGTACTCCTCGGCCAGCATCTCGACCACTTGCCGGGTCAGCGCCGCGATGATTGGCGTGACAAGAACCACCTGCGCTATGATCATCGCGGTCGGCGTGTAAAGCAGCTCAAGAACACCTAACGGCCCCGTGCGCGACAGCATCAGATAGACCAGCAAACCCACAACAACCGGCGGGAACCCCATCAAGGCGTTCATCAGCACTATCAGCGCCCGCCGCCCCGGAAAACGCGCGACCGCCAGCGCGGCCCCCACGGGCATACCAATCAGAGCCGAAATCAGGACCGCAAAGATTGAAACTTTCAAGGACAACAGCACAATCGCCCACAGCTCTGCATCCCCTTGGAGGATCAAAGACAAGGCTGAACTGAATTCTGATGCAAATCCCTGCATTTTATTCCTGTATTTCGACTAATCGTATGAATTGCACCTGATTTCAGGATAATACTAACCTGCCTACGCACCAAGTACAGACACGATTCCGACATCTGAAAAAGAAAACGCGGCCCCGATTGGGACCGCGCATGTTTCCGGATTGGGGCTGGATTAATTCAGAGCAGCATCCGTGATCTGATGCGTCCAGGCACCCTCGGGTTGCTTGGTAATCACCGGATCAGACCCACCGGCCAGCAATGTGCCCACCGTGCGCTCGAAATCCGCAGGGTCCAGCGCACCGTTCGAACCGGCGGTCAGCTTGGCGATCTCGCCCATCATGCGCTTCTGATGCTCTTCGGTCTGGGCACCGGTGGCATCATTCTCCAGCACGATATCGGCGGCCTCGTCCGGGTGTTCCTCGGCATATTTCCAGCCTTTCATCGAAGCGCGAACAAAGCGCTCCATCTTGTCAGCGAAAGCTGCGTCGCTGAGGTTTTCTTCCAAAACATACAGACCGTCTTCCAGCGTGGCGACGCCCTGATCTTCATATTTGAAGGTCACCAGTTCGTCCGGGTTGACGCCAGCGTCGATTACCTGCCAGTACTCGTTATAGGTCATGGTGCTGATACAATCGGCCTGACGCTGCAGCAGCGGATCGACATTGAAGCCTTGCTTCAGAACCTCGACACCGCTTTCGCTTTTGCCACCGGTGTCGATACCCAGCTGGCTCATCCAGCTCATGAAGGGAAATTCATTGCCAAAGAACCAAACGCCCAGCGTGCGGTTCTTCAGATCCTCGGGTGAGGAGATCCCGGCGTCTTTCCAGCAGGTCAGCATCATGCCTGAGCTTTTGAACGGCTGCGCGATGTTGACCAGCGGCAGACCCTTTTCGCGCGCGGCCAGAGCGGCAGGCATCCACTCAACAGTCACATCGGCGCCGCCACCCGCGATCACCTGCGTCGGAGCAATGTCGGGGCCACCCGGCAAAATGGTAACGTCTAGCCCCTCTTCTTCGTAGAACCCCTTGTCCTTAGCCACGTAATAGCCCGCAAACTGTGCCTGCGTGACCCATTTGAGCTGCAAGGTCACCTCATCTGCCGCAAGCGCCGCGCTGGCTGCCAGACTGAAAGCGGCGACCGCCCCGCTGAGTAACTTGTTCATCTTCATATCTCCTGGTTGTTGTTGGTGCCCCGTTTTCGGGGTCTGTTGAAGTCTTGTTATCCGCGTTGTGACGGGTGCCAAAAGGTCACCGCCTTTTCGATCATTGCGACAACCCCATAGAACGCCGTCCCAGCCAATGCGGCCACGACGATCTCGGCCCAAACCATATCCAGCGAGAGTTGCCCGACACTGGTTGAGATCCGGAACCCCATACCCAGGGTTGGCGAACCAAAGAACTCGGCCACGATAGCGCCGATCAGGGCCAGAGTGGTAGAAATCTTCAGGCCATTGAAAACAAACGGCATCGCGGCTGGTAGACGGAGTTTCATAAAGCTCTGCCAATAGGTCGCCGCATAGGTCTCCATCAGGTCGCGCTGCATGGCCGTGGCCTCTCGCAACCCCGCCACGGTGTTCACCAGCATCGGGAAGAAAACCATCACCACGACCACGGCAGCCTTGGAGTGCCAGTCGAATCCGAACCACATCACCAGAATGGGCGCCGTGCCCACAATCGGCAGCGCCGCTACGAAGTTCCCGACCGGCAGCAACCCAAGGCGCAGGAAATCCCAGCGGTCTACGGCAATCGCCATCAAAAAAGCCGCTCCGCAGCCAATGATGTAGCCACTGAGCGCGCCTTTGATGATGGTCTGCACGAAGTCGGCCCAAAGGACTGGCAGACTGCCACCAAAGCGCACCGCGATCACCGAGGGGGCTGGCAAGATGACCAACGGCACTTCAAGCCCGCGCACCACCAGTTCCCAAATGCCGATCACGGTCAGGCCAAACACCAGCGGTGCCACAAACCGCACCATCCGCGTATCGGCATAAGGCCCGCTGGCCAGACGCCCATTCAACCACCAGCCGAACAGCCACAATAGGATTGCACAGAAAACAAGGATCATTGCGCCATCCCCATCCGCTTGAGAACCATCCGCTCAATTAATCCCAGCAATCCGACCAGACAGGCCGCCAGAATGGCTGCGGCAAACAAGGCCGACCAGATTTGCACCGTCTGACCGTAATAGCTGCCCGCCAGCAGGCGCGCTCCCAATCCGGCAACCGCCCCTGTCGGCAACTCACCAACGATGGCCCCGACCAGAGAGGCCGCGATGCCGATCTTCAGCGAGGTGAACAGGTACGGCATCGACGCCGGCAAGCGCAGCTTCCAGAACCCTTGCGACCTACTGGCATTATAGGTGCGCAGCAAGTCCAATTGCATCGCATCCGGGCTGCGCAGGCCTTTGACCATGCCGACTACAACCGGAAAGAAGCTGAGATAGGCCGAGATGATCGCCTTGGGAATAATCCCCTGAATGCCGACCGAATATAAAACCACGATGATCATCGGCGCCAAAGCGATGATTGGAATGGTCTGGCTGACAATGGCCCACGGCATAACCGAAAGATCCATTACCCGGCTGTGCACGATCCCGACGGCCAACAGGATGCCCAGCCCGGTACCAATCGCAAAGCCCAGCATCGTCGCGCTGAGTGTTACCCAAGAATGATAGATCAACGACCTCTTCGAGGTGATCTTCTTCTCGACTGTTGTGTCCCATAACTCCTCAGCCACCTGATGCGGAGCGGGCAGACGAGGTCGGTCCTGCTCCCAAGTTTCGTCGATGGCGTAAGGGTTGTCGATGACCAGCTCAAACTCGCTCATGTCGCGCCGATCAACCGCCTTGGGTGGATCGACCTGCTCACCTGCTCGTTCGAATTCGTTCAGAACGCCCTTGATATTCATCGGCACGCTGGCGGCGTACCAGAACAGGATAATGACGGCCACAACGGTCAAGACGGCCAAGACAGCTCTGATCCCTGCGCTAGTCATCCGAATGCCCCGCCCGCAAGCCCTCGCGCACGCGATGGGCTACTTCGATAAACTCTGGAGTATCGCGGATATCCAAAGGACGCTCTTTCGGCAGAGGGCTGTCGATCACATCCGTAATCCGCCCCGGACGCGGGCTCATGACTACGATCTTGGTGCTGAGATACACCGCCTCGGGGATCGAGTGCGTTACGAAACCGATGGTCTTTTCAGTCCGTGCCCAAAGTGCCAGAAGCTGTTCATTCAGGTGGTCGCGCACGATTTCGTCCAGAGCGCCGAAAGGTTCGTCCATCAGCAGGATATCGGCATCAAAGGCCAACGCCCGGGCAATACTTGCGCGCTGCTGCATCCCGCCCGACAGCTGCCATGGAAACTTACCGCCAAACCCTTCAAGGTCAACGAGTTCCAGGACCTTCTTTACCCGCTCTTCCTGCTCGGCTGCGGAATAGCCCATGATCTCAAGCGGTAATTTGACATTCTTGGAAATCGTGCGCCAAGGGTACAGGCCAGCCGCCTGAAACACGTACCCATAGGCCCGGTTCCGCCGTGCCTCATCCGGGGTCATGTCGTTGACGGTCAGGGCACCGCCTGTCGGTGTCTCCAGCGCCGCGATACAGCGCAAAAAGGTGGTTTTGCCGCAGCCCGAGGGGCCGATAAAGCTGACGAACTCGCCCTTGTCGATTGTCAGATTCACGTCTTTCAACGCGTGAACCGGTCCGTCATTGGTTTGGAAAGTAAGATCCAGTTGCCTTGCCTCGATCACGGGCTGGGTAGTGCTTTCAGTATTCATTCCATTGCCTTGAAAAGGTTAGGCTTTGGGCCGCTCAGACGACGGCCCGCGCACAATCAGACGCCCGTCGCCGGGATACCCGTCCGCTCGACCGGCCGCGGCGCGGTCAGCTCTTTCCAGGTGCTCAGCGCCTTGTTCACGTGACCGTTGGGCTCACGGGCCACAAAATCACCATGCCCTTCCTGAGTGCGGATTTCGCCGTCATGCACCGCCACCTGACCGCGTGTCAGGGTAAAGCGCGGCAGACCTTTGACCTCTTTACCCTCGAACACGTTGTAGTCGATCGAGGATTGCTGCGTGTCCGCACTGATCGTCTTGGTCTTTTCAGGGTCCCACACTACGATATCCGCATCAGCCCCAACAAGGATCGCACCTTTTTTCGGGTAGCAATTCATGATCTTGGCGATGTTGGTTGACGTAACTGCTACGAACTCGTTCATCGTCAGACGCCCGGTGTTCACCCCATGCGTCCACAGCATCGGCATCCGGTCTTCCAAACCGCCAGTGCCATTCGGAATCTTGGTGAAATCACCCACGCCATAGCGTTTTTGCTCAGTTGTAAAGGCGCAATGGTCGGTCGCCACAACACTCAGCGTGCCGGAATGCAGACCGTTCCACAGGCTATCCTGATGCTGCTTATTCCGGAACGGAGGACTCATGACCCGCCGCGCCGCGTGGTCCCAGTCCTGATGGAAATACTCGCTCTCATCCAATGTCAGGTGCTGGATCAGAGGTTCCCCCCACACGCGCTTACCCTGCATCTTGGCCCGGCGAATGGCCTCATGCGCCTCTTCGCAGGAGGTGTGCACCACATAGAGCGGCACACCCGCCATATCGGCGATCATGATGGCGCGGTTGGTGGCCTCACCTTCCACCTGTGGCGGACGCGAATAGGCGTGCGCTTCGGGGCCGGTGTTGCCTTCGGCCATCAGCTTGGCCTGCAACTCGGCTACGACGTCGCCATTTTCGGCGTGCACCATGGCGATGCCACCCAACTCGGCTAGTCGCTTGAACGAGGCAAAAAGCTCGTCGTCATTCACCATCAACGCGCCTTTATAGGCCATGAAGTGTTTGAAGGTGTTGATGCCGCGCGTCTCGATCACTGTCTTGATGTCGTCGAAGACCTGCTCACCCCACCAGGTCACTGCCATGTGGAAGGAGTAGTCACAATTCGCCCGCGTCGACTTATTATCCCAGCGCTTCAAGGCATCCAACAGGCCCTCACCGGGGTTCGGCAGCGCGAAGTCCACCACCATCGTAGTGCCCCCGGCCAATGCCGCGCGTGTGCCGCTTTCGAAATCATCGCTGGAATAGGTACCCATGAACGGCATTTCCAGATGGGTGTGCGGGTCGATCCCGCCGGGCATCACATAACACCCGGTCGCATCCAGTTCCTTGTCACCTTTCAGGTCCATTCCGATCTCGGTGATCACCCCACCTTCCACCAAAACATCCGCCTTGTAAGACAGATCGGCGGTCACGACGGTCCCGTTCTTGATAACAGTGCTCATCTTAATCTCCCTGTTGCGGTCTGTGCCGCTTGCTTTATCTGGTCATTAGCATCCCGGGGGAGTCACCCAGTCGGCGACGGGGACGGTGACCCTATTCTACGATTTCCGCCGTCTCGACGACTGCATGAAACAGAACATCTGCGCCGGCCGCAGCCCAATCCTTGCTGATCTCCTCGGCCTCATTGTGGCTCAGCCCATCCACGCAGGGGCACATCACCATCGCAGTCGGTGCCACGCGGTTGATCCAGCACGCATCATGCCCCGCGCCCGAGATGATGTCCGTGTGCGAATAGCCCAGCCGCTCGGCCGCATCGCGCACGGCTGCCACACAACCTGCATCGAATTCTACCGGATCGAAACCGCCGACCTTCTCGAACTCGATCTGCAGACCCATCTCATCGACGATGCTCTCAGCAGCGACACGCAGACGGTTCTCCATATCGGTGATCACGTCCAGCTCGGGTGAGCGGAAATCGACCGTGAATACCACCTTGCCCGGGATCACATTGCGCGAGTTCGGATACACATCGATGTGCCCCGCGGCGCCCACCGCATGGGGTGCATGTGACCACGCGATCTCATCCACCTTCTCAAGAATCCGAGCCATCGCAAGACCGGCATTCTTACGCATCGGCATCGGGGTTGAACCGGTATGGGCGTCCTTGCCTGTCACTGTGATCTGGGTCCAGCTCAGGCCCTGACCGTGGGTGACAACGCCGATGTCCTTGCCTTCGGCCTCAAGGATTGGCCCCTGCTCGATGTGCAATTCAAAAAAAGCGTGCATCTTGCGGGCACCGACCTCTTCGTCGCCGCGCCAGCCAATGCGCTGCAACTCATCGCCGAACTTCTTGCCCTCGGCATCCTCGCGGTCATAGGCCCAATCCTGAGTATGGACACCTGCAAACACGCCCGAGGACAACATCGCTGGCGCATACCGCGTGCCCTCTTCGTTGGTCCAGTTGGTCGCCACAATCGGATGTTTGGTCTTGATCCCCAAATCGTTCAAAGTGCGGATAATTTCCAACCCGCCCAGAACACCCAACACACCGTCATACTTTCCGCCCGTCGGCTGTGTGTCCAGATGCGAGCCGACATAGACCGGCAGCGCCTCGGGGTCAGTACCATCACGTCGGGCAAACATGTTTCCCATCTGGTCCAGCCCCATGGCACAGCCCGCGTCCTCGCACCATTTCTGAAACAATGCGCGCCCCTCGCCATCCTCGTCCGTCAGGGTCTGGCGATTGTTGCCGCCCGCGACGCCGGGGCCGATCTTGGCCATCTCCATCAGACTGTCCCACAACCTGTCGCCATTGATCCTGAGATTCTGCGCCGGAGCTGCCATTTTCTTCTTCCCTGTTGTTTGCGATTTGGCTCGCTTTTGGTGTCTTGATTTGACCATCTGGTCAAACTCACGCTATCACGGGTTGGTCATCAGTCAAGAAATTGCGAGACGCCGTCGATAATTTTGGCATAAACGGCGCCTGCTTGCCGGAAAAAGAGACAACCTGAAAACATGCCCAAAGATCGCGCCCCAACCAGAATTCAGAAGAAAAACCGAGCAGCGATTCTGGAAGCCGCCCTGAATGTGTTCTCGGCACACGGGTTTCGCGGCTCGACCGTTGATCAGATCGCGGCCGAAGCCGGGCTGAGCAAACCAAACCTGCTGTACTATTTCCCGTCGAAAGAGGCGATTCACACTGCCTTGCTATCCGGTCTGCTGGACGTCTGGCTCGCACCGCTGCACGATCTGGATGAGGCTGGCGACCCGATGCAGGAAATCCTCTCGTACATCCACCGCAAACTGCAGATGAGCCGCGAGCTCCCACGTGAAAGCCGCCTGTTCGCCAATGAGCTGGTCCAGGGTGCGCCGCGCATTCACGACGCGCTGTCGCAGGATCTGAAACAGCTGGTGGATGAGAAGACCGCGGTCCTGAAGCAATGGATGGACGACGGCAAAATCGCGCAGGTTCATCCCTATCACCTGATCTTCTCGATCTGGGCGCTGACCCAGCATTACGCCGATTTCGATGTGCAGGTTCGCGCAATTCTTGGCGACGAGGACCCGTTCGAGGGCGCGGAACCGTTTATCGACACACTCTATCGCAAACTGCTCACTCCCTAAATAAGGGGCCGTTCACCCGACCCTTCACAGTATGTGGTGCAGGCGGCCGATAGTGAAGCTTGGAACTTAATGTCCATTTCGAGCCCATACCGGAAGCACCCATTGAATTGTGTGTGCACTCGAAACATTCCCTTCGCCGCAAAGCAGATAGGTTTCAAGCCGTTGTGCAGCGGGAATAGCAGTTGTTGTCGCGGTTCAGGTCGTTAGTGTCGGGGTCCGCAGCCCGATTGGCCGTTCGTTTCAACGCCATTTGCGGTGCTTACCATTTTAGCGGCAGCAAATCCGGGTGCGACCAGAGACAATTTCCTCTGTTATTGAATAACAACTCACACAGGCCCTAGTCTCGGATTTAAATGTTGGTTTATCGAAGAATACGGACTGTATTTCGGTACTCTAAATTGTTGGAAAGGTGCGTTTATGAAGCGAACTGTATTGGTATTTGCTATTTTGGTGCAGGTGGGATGCGTATCAACGACCACTCCTCCATCGGCACCTATACCAAACCCCGGTCGCGCGAGCGCCCCCGTTAGCTCACAGCATGCACAAACAAGATTCCGTCAGGTCGCCTCTCGAATAGAACCCGTGGCAGAGCAAGAATGCCGCCGCCGCACTGCGGGCGTAAATTGCGATTTTTTGATCCGCATTGATCCAAATAAACAAGCGCCCTCAAACGCCTATCAAAGTTTAAGTAAGTCGGGGCGCCCGGTGATCACAATGACCCAATCGCTGACACGAAATGTGAACAATACCGATGAGCTTGCATTTGTTATGGCGCATGAAGCCGCTCACCACATTCAAGGTCATTTAGCGCGACGCGCTCAAAACGCGGCCGCTGGTGCAGTTATTTTGGCTGGCCTGGCAACAATAGCCGGGACTGGACCGAATGACATTGCCGCAGCTCAAGATCTGGGAGCTTTTGTCGGCGGGCGCAGCTATTCCAAGAACTTTGAATTGGAAGCTGATCAACTAGGTACGGTAATAGCCTATAATGCGGGCTATGATCCACTCAAAGGTGCTCTGTACTTCGCGCGAGTTCCTGATCCTGGTGATCGCTTTCTAGGAACGCATCCGCCCAACGCTCAAAGATATCATGCGGTTCAAGCTACAATGAACCAGATTGGTGGCTAAATCACTGTAACGTTGGGTATTCGCAGAACCGCAAAACCAAAGTTCGAGCAACCCTTGATTCCACAGTTACAGCTGACAACCGTCCCGGCGGATCGCGCTGCGGCACCACGATCACCGGCTTCGGGCCGTCAGCGTCAGTTCGGGCTGTTTTAGGAATGAAGGGAAAATTGCGTTCCTCAAATATCGAACCTGAGTGCGGCGAAAGGACAGTTTCAAACACCTGAAAATGGCACTCTGAATGTCGGCTCTGGTGACACACACTGAGTTGCCGCACTGGCTGTGGTGCGTCAGCGATAGCTGCTCATGCACAAGGCTGCTTTGTCTCATAACCGGACCTCACTACTCTGCTCCCGAAGAAATCTCCGGGAGCTTTGCTCGACATAGAATAACGAACCCATAGGCCTGTGGTCACGCGTGCGACACATACGGCAAAGGACTGGCTATTCACCGGACCTTTCTTATTCTGCAATTTGTTTTACTCGGCGGCCTTTGCCATCGGATTGTTCGGGTGTGTTGTCCAGTTGGCATAGTCGGGCTGCACCTCCAAGCCGGTGCGCGGATCGACCTCTCCGGCCGCCATCGGCACCATCGAGATACATCCGTCCACGGGGCAGACATCCACGCAAAGGTTGCAGGCGACGCATTCATCATCCATGACCTCGAACACCCGGTCCTCGGACATCGAAATCGCCTGGTGGCTGGTGTCTTCGCACGCCGCGTAGCAACGGCCGCATTTGATGCACTGGTCCTGATCGATCTTGGCCTTGGCGATATAGTTCAGGTTCAGATACTGCCAGTCGGTCACGTTCGGAACAGCCAGGCCGACGACTTCGGAAACGTCCTTGTAGCCCTTTTCATCCATCCACTTGGACAAGCCAGCGGTCAGTTCGTCGATAATCTTGAACCCATAGGTCATGGCCGCAGTGCAGACCTGAACGGTGCCGCACCCCAGCGCCATAAACTCTGCCGCATCGCGCCACGTGGTCACGCCACCGATACCCGAGATCGGCAGGCCATGCGTGGCTTGAGCCCGCGAAATCTCGGACACCATCGACAGAGCAATCGGCTTCACTGCCGGACCGCAATAACCGCCATGGCTGCCCTTGCCGTCAATCGACGGCTCAGGGCTGAACGTGTCCAGATTGACGCTGGTGATCGAATTGATGGTGTTGATCAGCGACACTGCATCCGCGCCACCATTCTTGGCGGCTTCGGCAGGCTTGCGAATATCGGTGATGTTGGGCGTCAGCTTCACGATGACTGGGCGGTCATAGTATTGCTTGCACCAGCGGGTCACCATCTCAATATATTCCGGCACCTGCCCCACTGCGGACCCCATACCGCGTTCGCTCATCCCGTGCGGACAGCCAAAGTTCAGCTCGATCCCGTCTGCACCAGTCTCGGACACACGCGGCAGGATGGCTTTCCATGCCTCCTCTTCGCACGGCACCATAATCGAGGCGATCAGCGCGCGATCCGGGTAGTCGGCCTTGACCCGCGCCATCTCTTCGAGGTTCACCTCAAGCGGGCGGTCAGTGATCAGCTCAATGTTGTTCAGGCCCAGCAGCCGACGATCAGCGCCATAGATCGCGCCATAGCGCGGCCCGTTCACGTTCACGACCGGAGGGCCCTCGGCCCCCAGCGTCTTCCACACAACGCCGCCCCATCCGGCCTCGAAGGCACGGCGGACGTTGTATTCCTTATCGGTCGGCGGCGCCGAGGCCAACCAGTACGGGTTCGGGCTTTCGATACCTAGAAAGTTCGTCTTCAAATCAGCCATTTATCCGGCCTCCCTGATGCAGTTCAGCATCTTTGTGTCTTTGAGTTTCACGCGGTCAGGCTTGCGTGGATATCCATTGCGGCGTCGCGGCCCTCGGCCACGGCGGTCACGGTCAGGTCTTCGCCACCGGCCGCACAGTCGCCCCCGGCCCAGACACCAGCCACCGAGGTTCGACCAGCCCCGGTCACGGCGATCTTGTTGCCGTCCAGCTTCAGCCCTTCCGGCGCGCCTTCCAGTGTCTGACCGATCGCCTTGAGGACCTGATCTGCAGGCAGGCGGACCGTTTCTCCGGTGCCCGCAAGCTGACCGTTGTGACTGGAAGTATACTCCAATTCGACCTCGGCCGCCGCACCGTTTCCGTGAACGGCAACGGGTTGCACATTGGTCATGATCTTGACGCCATGCGACGAGGCCAGATCCTGCTCGTAACGGCTGGCCCCCATTGCTTCGCGGCCGCGCCGATAGGCGATGGTCACATGCTCGGCACCCAGCAGTTTCGATTTCACCGCCGCATCCACGGCTGTCATTCCGCCACCGATGACGACGACGTTGCGACCCACTGGCAGGTCCGCCAGATCAGATGCCTGACGCACGTCCGAGATGAAGTCGACGGCAAAGCGCACGCCCTCCATCTCGGCCCCTTCCGCGCGCAGGGCATTCACCCCGGCCAGACCAATGGACAGGAAAACAGCGTCGTAGTTTTCAACCAGGCCGTCCAGAGAAACGCTCTCACCCAGAACCGAACCGGTTTCAATCGTGATGCCGCCGATGTTCAGCAGCCAGTCCACCTCAGCCTGTGCAAAGTCATTGGTCGATTTGTAGGCGGCGATACCGTACTCGTTCAGACCGCCGGGCTTGGGCTTGCTTTCGTGAATCACCACGTCATGCCC
Organism: Ruegeria sp. BF7; assembly: GCF_056538605.1. Classification (NCBI taxonomy): domain Bacteria; kingdom Pseudomonadati; phylum Pseudomonadota; class Alphaproteobacteria; order Rhodobacterales; family Roseobacteraceae; genus Ruegeria; species Ruegeria sp. BF7. The sequence continues at coordinate 927,932 of NZ_JBQFTM010000001.1, forward strand.
ATGCATCGCCAGACGATGCGCGCAGGCCAGGCCCGCAGGCCCTGCCCCGATCACGGCAACGGTTTTGCCAGTCGGCGCGGCACGCTCGAACGGGTGGCCCCCTGCAGCCATTACGCTGTCCGTCGCATAGCGCTGCAGGCGACCGATCTCGACCGGAGCCCCCTCGGCAGTTTCGCGTACGCAGGCCTCTTCGCACAGTGTCTCGGTCGGACAAACGCGCGCGCACATGCCACCCAAAATGTTCTGCGCCAGAATGGTCTCACCTGCCGCCTCGGGTTGCCCGGCCTGAATCTGACGCATGAACAACGGAATATCGATATCCGTCGGACAGGCCGTCACACATGGCGCGTCATAGCAGAAATAGCACCGGTCTGCCGCCACAGCGGCCTCATGCGCGGCCAATGGCGGATGCAGATCGGTAAAATTCGAGGTCAGCTCATCGCTGGAAAGCCGCCCGGAGACAATGCCGGGGGCAATCTGGCCCTGTGCCATCGCTCTACTCCCTGTAGATATGTTTGTTATAATCTCAGCTTGCCACAATCTTATTTTTTATCAATTGGTAAAATTTGGAAAATCACCAAAAACCGCAAATCCAGGGTGGATTCCCCGGGTTTCGCAGGCGATTACGCCCGATTTTCTTGCATTCTGAAGACTCGCGGCAAATGCACCGCACCCAAACGGCCTCTGGCTGCAGGGAAACCGAAGATTCCCCGTATCTGGTTTTGACGGGCTTTACGGCGTGTTGTAGGTCAAGAAGAACCCGAGCAGCGCCGAACAGCGGCCTTATACGTGAAAGTCACCCGATGCAGGCCAGCCCTTCGAAATTCAACATCGTCATCATCGGGCAAAACAATCGGCTGCAATACGAGGCCCTGCTGTTTGCAGCCTCTTTGCGCCACAGCTCACCGAATTTCTCAGGGCGGTTATTTGTCGCCGTCCCTCAGCCCGGGTCGCGCTGGCGTCAGGACCCGAGCATCCAAAACGAAGATATCCTGAAAGCCCTGCGACAACTGAATGCCGAGATTCTGCCCTTTGACTCTCACGTCTTCGGCGACAGCTATCCCTATGGCAACAAGATCGAGGCCCTGTTGGCCTTGCCCGAAGGCGAACCCTTCGTATTCTTCGACAGCGATACTCTGATCACCGGCGATCTGACCTCGGTGCCGTTTGACTTCGACCGCCCCGGCGCCTCGCAAAAGGTCGAGGGCACGTGGCCCAAGCCGACGCTCTATGGCCCCGGTTTCGATGGCATCTGGAGCGCTTTGTACCGACGATTTGAGCTGGATTTCGAAAGCTCGCAGGACGCCAGCCAGCCGATGGATTACTGGCGACGGTATCTGTATTTCAACGCGGGCTATTTCTTCTATTCCTGCCCGCGCGAGTTCGGAGAGCGATTTCTGGACTATGCCCGCACGATCCGGGATGAGGAAATCCCTGAGTTGGCCGGGCAGAACCTTGACCCCTGGCTGGATCAGGCCGCCCTGCCGCTGGTCATCCATTCCCTCGGTGGCGGGCGTGATGCGCTGCCCCCCGGCCTGCTGGACGGATCGGTCAGCTGCCACTATCGCCTGTTCCCTTTGCTCTATGCGCGTGAGAGCGACCACGTGGTCGAAGTGCTGGAAACCGTCGCGGCCCCCAACCGGGTCAAGAAAGTGCTCAAAGGGTATGAGCCGATCAAAAAGCTGGTTCTGCAACGCAAGGGCCACAAGATCCGCGACCTGTTCGACCGGGAAAACCTGCCCCAGCGCGAGCAGGCCATTCGCAACACGATCCGCAACAACGGCCTGTGGATGCGCTGACAGGATTGTTGTGCGCGCGCGCCGGATCGCCTAGAGATTCAGCAACACACATTCCAACAGGAGATTTCGACGATGTCTGACGGCCCGACTTACGGTTTCGACACACTGCAAATTCACGCGGGAGCGCGGCCCGACCCGGCGACAGGTGCGCGTCAGACTCCGATCTACCAAACCACCGCCTATGTGTTCCGCGATGCCGACCACGCGGCCGCCCTTTTCAACCTGCAAGAGGTTGGCTTCATCTATTCCCGCCTGACCAACCCGACCGTGGCCGTTCTGCAGGAACGTATCGCCACGCTTGAGGGCGGCGTCGGCGCGGTTTGCTGTTCTTCGGGTCACGCAGCCCAGATCATGGCGCTGTTCCCGCTGATGGGTCCGGGCTGCAACGTGGTGGCCTCGACCCGTCTGTATGGCGGTACGGTCACGCAGTTCAGCCAGACCATCAAACGCTTTGGCTGGTCGGCCAAGTTCGTCGACACCGACGATCTGGACGCCGTGAAGGATGCCATCGACGAAAACACCCGCGCGGTGTTCTGCGAATCCATCGCCAACCCGGGCGGCTACGTCACCGACATCCGTGCGATGGCCGATATTGCAGATGCAGCGGGTATCCCTTTGATCGTCGACAACACCTCGGCCACGCCGTACCTGTGCCGCCCTATCGAACAGGGAGCTACTCTGGTGGTGCATTCGACCACCAAGTATCTGACCGGCAACGGCACCGTCACCGGCGGCTGCATCGTGGACTCGGGCAAGTTCGACTGGTCGGCGAATGACAAGTTCCCCTCGCTCAGCGAACCGGAAGCCGCCTATCATGGTCTGAAATTCCACGAGACCTTCGGCCCGCTGGCCTTCACCTTCCACGGCATCGCCATTGGTCTGCGTGATCTGGGGATGACTATGAACCCGCAAGCCGCCCATTACACTCTGCTGGGGATCGAGACCCTCTCGCTGCGGATGGAGCGCCATGTGGAGAACGCCCAGAAAATCGCTGCCTGGCTCGAGGCCGACGAGCGTGTGGACTATGTAACCTATGCGGGCCTGCCCTCTTCGCCTTATTATGACCGGGTTCAGGCGCAGTACAAGAAGGGTGCTGGCGCGCTGTTCACCTTTGCGGTCAAGGGCGGCTATGACGCCTGCGTCAAGCTGGTGAATTCGCTCGAGATATTCAGCCACGTCGCCAACCTGGGCGATGCACGGTCGCTGATCATCCACTCGGCATCGACCACCCACCGTCAGCTGACCCCGGAACAGCAAGAGGCGGCAGGTGCCGGGCCGAACGTGGTACGCCTGTCCATCGGCATCGAAGACGCCGACGACCTGATCGCCGATCTGGATCAGGCGCTGGCCAAAGCATCGGCCTGATCGATGAGCGGACACGACACCAACGATCAGGGCCAACCCATCGGCAGGCCGGTTCCGGGCGACTTCCCTCGTCCGACGCCGCCCTATACGCCAATGGAGGGTCAGTATTGTTCTGTCGTTCCCTTGGACGTGAATCGGCACGCGCCCGGACTATACCGGGCGTTTGCCAACGATACGGACGGTCGCAACTGGACCTATCTGCCCTATGGGCCGTTCGACTCGGAACACGATTTTGTTGAATGGGCTCGCGCGACCTGCATGGATGCCGACCCGATGTTCCACACGGTGCTCGACAGTGATGAAACGCCGGTCGGCGTGGCTTCGTTTCTGCGGATTGCACCCGCGGCGGGTGTGATCGAGGTCGGCCATATCCACTTCTCACCCCTGTTGCAGCGCAGCCCGCAATCGACCGAATCTATGTACCTGATGATGCGCCGTGTGTTCGACGAACTGGGCTATCGTCGATACGAGTGGAAATGCGATGCTCTGAACGAGGTATCCCGCAACGCCGCCGAGCGGTTGGGCTTTACCTTCGAGGGCATTTTCCGGCAGGCAACCCATTACAAGGGTCGCAACCGCGATACGGCGTGGTATTCGATCCTCGACAGTGAATGGCCGCGCATCAAGACCGCGTTCGAGGCCTGGCTGTCACCTGACAATTTCGACCAGACGGGCCAGCAGCGACAACCGCTGAAGGCCCGCGCCAAAGCTGCCGGCTCAGTCGGAAATCCCGAATTCCATCGTCACATTGACCGAGACTGAAATCTCGCCCCCCGCAACCGGAACGCCGCCGGCCTCGGCCATGCTCATCGCACGCATCTGAGGCGCGGGACGAATGCCGCCAGCTTGTTCGCTGATCGTCTGGACTTGCCCCAGAGTCACGCTGGCTGCCTGAGCCAATTGCTCAGCTTTTGCAGTGGCTTCGGCCACGGCCTTGGCGCGCGCCTCTGCCTGCAGCGGCGCGGGGTCCTGTACACCAAAGCTCAGCCCGCCGAAATCATTGGCGCCGTCCTGAATGACCGCATCCATGATGGAACCCAGCTTGGTCAGATCACGCACACGCACCTGAACGTTGTTCGAGGCGACAAAGCCGGAAATCTCGGGCCGTTCGCCGCTGGGGTTGTTGCGCCCGGACCAGACCGGCGACAGCGACAGATCACGGGTCTGCACATCGCGGGATTCGACGCCCATATCCTCCAGCCGCTTCAAAATCTGTGCAACGGCATCAGAGGTCGCCTGCATGGCATTCGACGCCTCGGCATCTTCGTTTGTAACGCCCAGAGTTATGGTCGCCATATCGGGCGCGGCCTGAACGGTTCCGGCCGCATCCACCGTGATGCGACGTTCTTCCGCATGGGCCATGCCCGCTGCGGTCACGGCCATCATCGCGGCCAGAAAAGCGATTTTCTTCAAGGTCTTCCCTCCAATTTCTCCAGAACCAACATGGGGATGTGAGGGCCGATCAAACAAGGGGAACATCCGGCTTTTTCTTTCCCTCGGCGGGAACCTGCTTTAATGTCACTCTGCGGACGAGATGTCGTTTGCATTGATGCTGACAATTATGGTTCTTCGGGAATATGAAACCCGCCTTTGCGCTGTCTTTTTCTGCGACCAAGATATCTGTGCACCACCAATCGGATGACGACTGGTACTGCATTGGTGAGGTCGCACTGGATGCGCCAGACCTGAACGCTCAGCTTCATGCCTTGCGGGACAAGGCGTTCGCGCTGGAAAACAACCTGAGTTGCAAGGTCGTGATTCCGGCAGATCAGGTCCGGTTCCTGTCAACGGAAACAGATGGAGAAACGCCGGAAGAACGCACAAAACAGGCCCGGTCCGCGCTGGCCGATGCAACACCATACTCGGTCGATGATCTGGTTTTTGACGTCGCAACGGTCGGTTCCACCGCCCACGTTGCGGCCATCGCGAGACAGACGCTGGGCGAAGCACGCGATTTCACAACCGAACACGGGTTTATTCCAGTTCAGTTCACGGCGGACACCGATCAGGCCCAGTTCCCGACCGAGCCCCTGTTTTCGGACGAGAAAAGCGAAAGCCTGGCGGCACCGCAGGACAGGGATATCCCTGCATCCAACGTCCACGCTATCGCCGACACAACGGCTCCGGACTTGTTCCGCGCGCCGTCCGATGATGAGACGCCCAAGGCGAACTTTGAAGCGCTTGCCAAACGATACGCCGTACCGGCGGCAGCTGCGATCACCGCTGCGGTGGCGTTAGGGGCATGGGCTCTGATCGCGCCGGACAGTGACGAAGAGCCCGAAACGGCGCAGGTCGGAATCACCCTGCCCGAGCCTGACATTCAGGTCAGTGACACCAAGCCGGAAGTTCCGGCCGAACCCGAAGCGCCGCCCGCTGAAACAGCCGGGCGTGAACCGGATGTCCCTCCTGTCGATGTACCTGAGCTTTCCCCCACGGATAACGCGATTCTCGAAGCGCTAAATGTGGCGCCAACGGTTGTCGAAGATATTGATCGCGACCCCGAACCGCAAGACACCCCAGCACAACCCGGCATCGAGATCATCACGCCCGCCCCTCTGACGCCCCCGGTTCTGCCCCCGCAGGACGAGCTGTATCTGGCCTCCATCGACAAATCCAACCTGTCCAACGACGCAATTGCCCAGCCTTCCGTTGAAAGCTTTGCCACCGACGTACCTTTTGATCAGGTCGCCCTACCCAGCGTTGCCGGTTCCCGGTTTGACCTGGATGAACGAGGGCTTGTCGCTCCCAGTGCTGAGGGAACATTGAACCCCGAGGGGATTGCCGTCTATCTCGGGCGCCCTGCCAAGGCACCGCCACCACCCCCCGTCCGGTTCGAGCAGGAACCGACCCTTGAAGAGCCCTCAGACCGTCTGGCCGGGCTGCGCCCGAAACCGCGCCCTGGTGACCTGATCGAGCGGTTCGAGCGTCAGCAACTGGGTGGACGGTCTCGCGAGGAGCTGGCGGCGCTGCGCCCCGAAACTCGCCCTGCGTCGCTGCAGCGACCAGAGGTTGAAGAAACACCTGCCCCTGCTGTGCTGGGGGGACTGCGCGTACCGCGTCCAAAAACACGCCCTACGGGTCTTGCCCCTTCGTCGAGCACCCAAACTGCCAGTTTGGGTTCGACGGCCGGTATTGGTCAGGTCGAAACCGGATCTTTCCAGCCCAAGGCCGTGGCGCCCAAGATTCCGTCATCAGCCTCGGTTGCGCGGCAAGCAACGATCGACAATGCGCTGAACCTGCGCAAGCTGAACCTGATCGGCGTCTATGGCACGCCCGCCAACCGTCGGGCGCTGGTGCGCTTGCCCAGCGGCCGCTACATGAAACTGAAAGTGGGTGACAGGTTGGACGGGGGCAAAGTTATTGCAATCGGTGACAGCGAGCTGCGCTATCAGAAAAAGGGCCGGAACCTGACGCTAAAAATGCCACGAGGTTAAAGCGGACGAGAACGCCCGCTTTAACTTATGATATTAAGCTGCTGAAATTTCGCCGCTTTCGATTTGCTCTCGTTCAATGGACTCGAACAGGGCCTGAAAGTTCCCCTCGCCAAACCCATCATCGCCTTTGCGCTGAATGAACTCGAAAAAGATCGGTCCGATCACGGTTTTCGAGAAGATCTGCAGCAGGATTCTGGTTTCGCCGCCGTCCAAAACACCCTCACCGTCGATCAGGATGCCATGTTTCATCATCCGGTCCAGCGGCTCGTCGTGGTCGGTGACGCGATCCTTGGACATGTCATAATAGGCCTTGTTCGGTCCGGGCATGAACTTCAACCCTTTCTCGGCAATGGCATCGGTCGAAGTATAGATATCATCGCTGCCTACCGCGATATGCTGGATGCCTTCACCCTTGTACTTGTTCAGGTAGGACACGATCTGCCCGGTCTCGCCACGATCTTCGTTGATCGGAATGCGGATGCGGCCGCAAGGCGATGTCAGGGCGCGGCTGAAAAGGCCGGTATATTTGCCCTGAATGTCAAAGAACCGGATTTCGCGAAAGTTGAACAGGGTCTCGTAGAACTTAAACCACTTGTCCATATTCCCGCTATAGACGTTGTGCGTCAGGTGATCGAGGTAATAAAACCCGTCGCCGCGCGGCTTGGACTGCTTAGTCCAGGTGAACTCCTGATTATAAGGCGAAGTGTCATGGTATTGGTCGATGAAATAGATCAGCGACCCGCCGATACCCCTGATTGCGGGAACATCCATGGTCTTGTCTGCAGCATCATAGGGTTCTGCGCCTTTGGACACCGCGTGATCATAGGCCTTTTTTGCGTCCACGACACGCCAGCCCATCGCGGATGCGCAGGGGCCGTGCTCGGCAACAAACCGCGCGGCGAAGCTTTCGGTGTCGGCATTCAGAATGTACGTTACATCACCTTGCTGCCACAGCTCAACCTCAGGCCTGTCCGTGTGGTAGCCAACCTGTTCAAAGCCCATTTTGGCGAACAGATCACGCAGTTCCTGAGGCTCAGGATGCGCAAACTCCACAAACTCAAACCCGTCGGTACCGACCGGGTTTTCCTTGCTGATGACAGATTTCGGGGCGTTGTGCGGGAAAGGACCCATGGTGCACCTCATTAAAACAGGAATTTCTTTGCTGATTCTAAAATACGCCTTAATCAACGCTGTTTCTGCGCATTGTTTTCGTGTATCCTGTTAAAGTACGCGCAGAAGCTGCATTATTTCGAGCAAAAACGAAGAAAGTCCGCATATGCTGGATGCTACCGACACGCGCCTGCTCTCTGCCCTGCAAAAGAATGCCCATCTAACCGCGCATCAACTGGGGGAAATGCTGAACCTGTCACCCAGCCAGGCCGGGCGGCGGCGGCAAAGGCTGGAGGCTGAGGGCTACATCACCGGATACACCGCGCGGCTGGACGCGCTGAAGCTGGGTCTACATGTTCAGGGGTTCATTCAGGTGCACCTAGGCACACATGGCCCCGAACAATCGGAGAGTTTCGCCCGCATGGTCCACTCACGCCCCGAGATCACCAGCGCCTGGACGATGACCGGTGAGGCGGATTACCTGCTGCGCGTTTATTGCGACGATCTAACTGCGCTCAACCGCTTGCTTCACGAGGTGATACTGCCGCATCCTGCGGTCGCACGGGTGCAAAGCCAAATCGTGATGGATCAGCTCAAGCGCGACGCCCCTTTACCCACCTGACCTGACCGAAAGGACCGACATGGACGATTTCCTCTATCAGGCCTCAATCTATCTGGCAGCCGCCGTGATTGCCGTGCCCCTGTCGGCGCGTCTGGGGCTGGGGTCCGTGTTGGGGTATCTGGCCGCGGGCATCGTCATCGGCCCCGTATTCGGCCTGGTCGGTGCCGAAACCGAAAGCCTACAACACGTGGCCGAGTTTGGCGTGGTCATGATGCTGTTCCTTATCGGGCTGGAGCTTGAGCCGCGTGCGCTGTGGGATATGCGTGACAGGTTGCTGGGCCTGGGCGGTCTGCAGGTCGGTCTGTCGACAGCTGCCATCGCCTGCGTCGCCATGTATGCAAACCATCCCTGGTCGGTTGCGCTGGCAGTCGGGTTGACCCTGTCCCTATCCTCGACCGCAATCGTACTGCAAACGCTGTCGGAAAAAGGGCTGATGCAGACCAATGGCGGCCGCGCCACGTTTTCGGTGCTGCTGACGCAGGACATCGCCGTCATCCCAATTCTGGCGCTGCTGCCGTTGCTTGCACTGCCTTCGATACCGCATCTGAAAAGCGACGGGTCGATCGACCGGGGCGTGAAAGACCTGCACGATGCAGGCCATCACAGCCTGTCTCTGGTCGAAGGCCTGCCGGGCTGGGCCGTGACACTGGTCACCATCGGTGCAATCGCCTTCGTGATCCTTGCGGGCGTCTACCTGACACGGCCCCTGTTCCGCTTTATCCACGCCACCCGCCTGCGCGAGATGTATACCGCGCTGGCATTGATGATCGTGGTGGGGATTTCCTTCCTGATGACGCTTGTTGGCCTGTCGCCTGCCCTTGGCGCCTTTCTGGCGGGCGTTGTTCTGGCCAGCTCGGAATTCCGGCATGAGATGGAAAGCGACCTTGAGCCGTTCAAAGGCTTGTTCCTGGGCCTTTTCTTCATCACGGTCGGCGCCGGGATCGATGTCGCCTATTTCTTTAATGACCCGCTCGAACTGTTCGGTTTGGCCCTTCTGGTAATTCTGTTCAAAGGGATCATTCTCTTCCTCGTAGGCCGCGCCTTCAAGCTGCGCGGACGGGACCACTGGCTTTTCACGTTAGGCTTGGCACAGGCGGGGGAGTTCGGCTTTGTCCTGCTGGCTTTTTCGACGCAGCAGAATGTCATCCCGTCCGACCTGTCGCAGAAACTACTGATGATCATCGCCCTGACCATGCTGATCACGCCGCTGCTGTTCATCATCTACGATCTGCTCTCCCGCCGGATTCGGGACAGCGGTCCGCAGCCGGAACCGGATAAAATAGATGAGCAAGGCCCCGTGATCATCGCGGGCATCGGCCGCTTTGGTCAGATCGTGAACCGTCTGGTCCGCGCCAGCGGTTTCAAAACCATCGTTTTGGATCATAATATCGACACCATCCAGTTGATGCGTCGCTTTGGCGTCAAAGGGTTTCTGGGTGATCCGACCCGGCCAGAGTTGTTGCGCGCCGCAGGGCTTGAGAAAGCGACTGTGCTTGTTGCCGCGATGGATGACCGCAAACAGGTGACACGTCTGGTCAGCTTTGCCCGACGTCAGCGCCCGGACCTGCACATCATCGCCCGCGCCCATGACCGAACCCATGTGTACGAGCTGTATCAGGCAGGCGCGAACGATATCGTACGCGAGATGTTCGACAGTTCACTGCGAGCCGGGCGTTATGTCCTCGAAAATATCGGCCTCAGTGAATACGAGGCCGCGCAGGCCGAACAGACATTCTACCGCCACGACCGCGCATCGATCCGCGAACTTGCCGAGCTTTGGATCCCCGGGATGCCGACGGCGGAAAACAAAAAATACATCGAACGCGCGCAACAGTTCGAGAAAGATCTGGAAACAGAGCTTCTGGAACTGGCCGAGAAGCACGCCCAGAAATCGGCCTGACCCTGAAATGCGGGTCAGGCCGTTAAGTTTATCCGTCTGAAACTCCGGCCTCGGCAAAGGTGGCCATGCCCGAATGGCAGGCTACCGCGCTTTTCAAAATGTTGATCGCCAGCGCTCCGCCCGAGCCTTCGCCCAATCGCAGGCCGAGTTTCAGCAACGGTTCCTTGCCGAGCTTTTCCAGCACAGCGCCATGCGCGCCTTCTGCACTCTGGTGCCCGGCAATGGCGTGATCCAGGGCTCCTGCGGAGACGTTTGCCAGACAGGCCGCAGCCGCCGAGCAGATGAAACCGTCCAGAATGACCGGAATGCGCAGAACACGCGCGGCGGCGATGGCACCGGCCATGGCAGCAATCTCGCGCCCACCGAGGCGACGCAGAACCTCCAGACCGTCACCAGCCCCTGCGTGCAGGGCCACGCCTTCGGCCACGACGCGGGTTTTGTTGATTAGTCCGGCATCATCCACACCGGTTCCCCGCCCGGTCCAGTCAGACGCGTCTCCGCCGAACAGGGCACAGGCGATCGCAGCAGCCGGGGTGGTGTTTCCAATCCCCATCTCTCCCACAACCAGCAGATCCGCCTTGGGATCAACGGCATTCCAACCGGTGCACAGCGCCTGCAACAACTCATCCTCGGACATGGCCGGACCTGCGGTGAAATCGGCGGTGGGCGCATCCAAATCCAGCGCGTGTACATCCATCGTGGCACCGGCAGCCTTGGCCAACTGGTTGATCGCCGCGCCACCGTGTTCAAAGTTCATTACCATCTGCACGGTCACTTCCGGTGGAAAGGCCGAGACGCCTTGCGCCGTGACGCCATGATTGCCCGCAAACACAATCACTTGCGGAGAGCTAACCTGCGGGCGCGCATCCCCGCGCCACCCCGCATACCATATAGCCAAATCCTCGAGCCTACCCAGCGCACCCGGCGGCTTGGTCAGCTGTCCATTGCGGTCAACCGCCCGTTGCAGTGCAGTTTCATCCGGAGCGGGTGCTTGGCTCAGAGTATCACGGAGTGTTTTCAGATCATTAAGTTCAGGCAGCATCGAAAGCCTCGTTGCATCAGAGTGGTCCTGTGTGTTTAACCGAAGCGTTCAATCCAACAAGACCCGGAAAGGCGCGGGAGTGTATAAAAACGACAACACCCTGATTTCCGCATGGGATATTCCGCTGGCGCTGGTGCTACTGACTCGCCTGCCGGTACCGCGCCTGCCCGAAAAAACCTTTGCACGTCAGGCCGATTCCGCCTGGGCTTTTCCCGTGGTAGGACTGGTGGTGGGCCTGCTGGCCTGCACCGTTGGTTGGATTTCGATGGCATTGGGCTTGCCTGCAATGGTCGCTGCTGTACTCGTCACCGCAACGCTGGTGATTTCAACCGGCGCCATGCACGAAGACGGGTTGGCTGACACAGCAGACGGGCTTTGGGGCGGGTTCACGCGGGAGCGCCGGTTGGAAATCATGAAGGACAGCCATATCGGGTCCTATGGGGTTCTGACGCTGATCTTCACCCAATTGATGCGCGTCGCTTTGATCGCAGCCTTGCTGACGGCTGGAGCCTACGGTGCCGTTCTCGCCGCCTGCATCGCGTCCCGCGCGTTCATGCCGGTTCTGATGAGCACCTTGCCCAACGCCCGCAACAGCGGCCTGAGCCATACAGTCGGTGGGCCACGCGGCACAACAGTTGCGGCCGGGCTTGTACTGGCCGTTTTCTGCGCCGCGCTTTTGATGGGGTTCGCAGCCACCCTTCCCGTCCTCATTGCTGCTATGGTCGTCGCTGTGCTTGCGAAGGTCGCGAAAACCAAAATCGGCGGCCAAACCGGTGACATTCTGGGTGCGACGCAACAACTGGCCGAACTGGCCTTTCTGGCCATAACTGTGGCGGCACTTTAGGTCGTACCGCCGGTTTCGATCCTCAGGGTTTCGCCGCAATGCTTGCAATGCACCGCGTCCGGGTCGTGACGGTAAAGTCCGCAGCTTGGGCATTTGTGCCGGACTTTCTGTGGCAAAAAGATCGCCTGGGCCAACCGTACGAACAGCGCCACGCCCACCACCATGATGAACACCGAAAACAACTTACCACCCGGAGTCGCCAAGGTGATATCACCGAACCCGGTCGTGGTCAGCGTTGCCATGGTGAAATAGAGGGCATCGATATACGCGGTCTGGCTGTTGTCGGGGATAAAGAACACAAGAACCGCCGTGGAGGTCGCGAACACGAACACCATCAGGTTGATCGCTGCGATAACGGCGTCTTCATGCGTCCGGAAAAACTGGCTGTCACGCCGTAGGTCGCGCAACAGATGATAGGAATGGATCAGACGCAAGGCACGCAAAATCCGCACGAAGGCCAAGTTCCCTGGCAAGAAAGGCTCAAGCAGCAGCGAGGAGATCACGACGATATCCGCCAGCGTGTAGACCTTGCGCAGCAGCTTCCACCGGTCCTTTGCAATCCACATCCGGGCCAGAAAATCCAGCAGAATCAGAAACCCGACGCACAGGCTGGCAATGGTGATCCCCGGACCATGCGGGATGTTTGCCGTGGCCACAAAAAACACGATCGACACCGCGTCGAACAGGATCAGACCATAGCGGAACCAGACCGAAACCGGTTCATGCGCAACGTACAGAAACTTTACGGTTTGCTTTATCCCGATCATGTATCCGCCTCTGGTTACAGGAAAATTAGCGGCAAACGCAGAATTCACCAAGACCAGAGACGAAAAAGGCCACCCCTTGCAGGAGCGGCCCCAAATTCCGTGTTGGCAGCGATCAGGCAGCGCGCGAGGTCAGGACCTCATCCACCTGCTTGGCAGCCGAAACCTCGCCAGCGCCAGAGACAGCAGCCACTTCGCGGGTCAGGCGTTCGAGCGCGGCTTCGTACAGCTGACGCTCGGAATAGCTCTGCTCGCGCTGATCGTCAGTGCGGTGCAGGTCGCGAACCACCTCGGCGATCGAAATCAGATCGCCCGAGTTGATCTTTTGCTCGTACTCCTGCGCCCGGCGGGACCACATAGCACGCTTGACCTTGGCCTTGCCTTTCAGGGTTTTCATCGCCTGACTGATGACATCCGGCGAGCTGAGTGACCGCAGGCCGGATTCGGTGACCTTGTTGGTCGGCACTCGCAGGGTCATCTTGTCTTTTTCAAAGGAGATGACGAACAGCTCAAGCGAGTATCCCGCGACTTCCTGCTCTTCGATCGAGATGATCTGACCCACGCCATGCGCAGGGTAAACAACATAGTCGTTCGGGCGGAACTCAAGCTTTTTCGACTTAGACATACAGGTTCATCCTTGGTTACAGAGCGAGATACGGGACAACAAAAAAACCTGAGCCGGAGCCTTTTTCGGCTCCGCCAAGCGGCTGGTTTGTAATTAAATCAGAACTCCAAAGCAGTCATACTTACGGAGCACATCCCCATCTCAGTCATCATTCAGCTTACGATTATATCACAAAATTACGACGCCCGAAAGGCCACGTCCATTTGCAGCCTTGAAAGCCTATGCTTTTCAAAGCAATGCAACCTGTTATTACACCTGAACGAACAAGTTCAGAGAGCGAATCGCTCAGCCACCTTCGCCGGGCGCTTCCGAGAAATACTTCTCCATTTTACCTTCTTCACCGTCGCGTTCTTCGGCTTCGGGCAGCGGGTCTTTCTTGGTCACGATCACCGGCCATTGTTCCGAGTATTTCCGGTTGAATTCGACCCACTGGTCCATGCCCGGTTCGGTGTCGGGGCGGATGGCGTCGGCGGGGCATTCAGGTTCGCACACGCCGCAGTCAATACACTCGTCGGGGTGAATGACCAAAGTGTTCTCACCTTCGTAGAAACAGTCCACCGGGCACACCTCGACACAGTCGGTGTATTTGCAGGCGATGCAGTTTTCAGTGACAACGTAGGTCATGGTCGGATTCCCATTTGCGCTTTGGGCGTTAGCTAATCCAGTATTGCATTGTCTTCAAGGGAAGATCAGCCCTCTTTGGTGCGAGAAAGATCAAGCGCGCGCCGATCTTTCTTGGTCGGACGACCTTTTCCTTCGAATCCCGGATTTTTGGGTGGGGCGTCCCGTTTTTCCGACATATCGAAATACAACGTCTGCGCCTCGGGCGCCGGGCCGCGTCGCTCGCCGAGCTTTTCGACCCGAACCACCCGCACGATGCGACCCTGTGGGAAGGTCAGGACGTCTCCGGGTCCTACGGCCTGCGCCGGTTTCAGGATCCGGTTTCCGTTCAGCCGGACGTGGCCTCCGCTGACCTGTTTGGCGGCCAGGCTGCGGGTCTTGAAGAACCGCGCCTGCCACAGCCATTTGTCAATCCGCAGCTTGGCCTCGGCCATCGGCGTTTAGTTACCGTCCTTCAAACCCATCAACGCTGCTGCGAACGGGTTATCGGGATCGATAGCCTTTTCCTTCTTGGGCGGACGGGACGAGAAGGACTTAGCACCTTGCGGCTTGCCCCCCTTCTTACCCTGCGGCTTGCCGCGCCCGTCCTGAGGCTTCCCGCGCGGTTTGCCTTTGCCCTGCCCCTGCCGCTGTTCACGACGCGGGCCCCGGTTGGCCTGGCGCTGACGACCCCAGGTGAAGGTGTAGAATACTTCGACCCCGGGTTCCTCTGATTCCAGAACCTCAGCTACCGCCTCGGTGCTTTCGGTGGCCTCGGCTGGCGCCTCGGCGGGGGCGACGACCTCTTCGGTTTCCGCGACCGGTGCCGGGGTTTCTTCGGTTACCGGTTGTTCGGTCGCTTCCGTGTTGGGTTGCTCTGCCGGAGCAGGTTTCACCTTTTCACGCTCACCACGTTCAGCCTTGTAGCCCAGGCCCTGCATCAGGTCGGCGAACTGTTCCAGCGTCATACCGGTGATCGACAACATGTCAGGCTTCGCTTCGAATCCACCACGGCTGTCTTCGGCTCGCAGCATGTCCGCCAGACGTTCCAGCATGTCGATCCGGATCGAGCGCTCACCTGCATCGCGGTAGCCGCACATGGTGTCGTACCCTTCGGGCGCGTCCTTGGCGACCGGAACGGTGACCAGCCCGGGAGGCGGTGCTTCGGGGAATTCCTGCAGCCCATTGGCCAGTGCCCACAGAACCAGACGCAGACGCGTCGGAGCAGGTTTTAGCAGTAGCGGCATGAAGATCGTGAACTGGCCAAAGCGAATGCCGTGCTTGCGCAGCGCGCCGCGGGCGTCCTGATCCAGGTCCTTGACCTCTTGTGCAACGCCCGCGCGGGGCAGCACGCCCAGTGCTTCGACCATGCGGAAGGCGAAACCCTTGGCCAGACCGGTCAGTTCTTCGTCGCGCGACAGGTTCAGCAACGGCTCGAACAGCGCTGCGACCTTGCGGTCGATGAAATGCTGCAACCGACGCTGAACTTTCTGTTCGACATCCGGTCCTGCGGCCTCGTCCACAAAAACCTCGACCAACGGCTTAAGAGGCTCTGCCCCGGCAACCAGTTTGCCGACGGCATACTCGCCCCACATCAGGCCACCCTGATCGGTGAAATCAATTTCGGTATCGGGCGCATTGTAGAAGCGATCGGCGCGCAGATGGAATTGCGGCGCGAGAGCTTGCAGGGAGGCCGATTTCAGAGCTTTCGCCTCAGTTCCTTGCGCGCTTTTGTCCGGGCTAAACCGGAACCCTTCCAGACGACCGACGAATTCGCCTTCGACGGTCACTTCACCCTTGTCATTTACTTCGGCCAAAAGGGCCTCCTTCTGTTTGAGCCGGCGCAGCAGCACAGATGTGCGCCGGTCCACAAATCTTTGTGTCAGTCGGTCATGTAATGCGTCCGACAGCCTGTCTTCTACAGTGCGCGTTTCGTCACGCCAATGTGATTCGTCACGCACCCAACCGTTTCGCTGCGCAACATATGTCCAAGTGCGAATATATGCCAACCTTTTGGACAATGCATCAATATCCCCATCCGTGCGGTCGATTCGACGGATTTGCCGCGCCATGAAATCATCCGGGATCGATCCGCGTTCATGCAAGTGACCATAGATCACTTCAAGCAGGCTGGCGTGTTCGGCATGGCTTATGCCGCGAAAATCCGGGATTCGGCACACATCCCACAGCAATCGGACGGATTGGGGGTCACTGGCGCGTGCCGCTACCTCGGTCACTTGCGACAGTGATTTCAGCACATTCAGGTCATCCGCGGGCCGTGCCTTGATCAGATGTTCGTCGTTTGGACTGACCTCAAGCGAGTCGATCAGCGCCGCAACCGAGCCAAACCGCAGGGCGGCATTCCGCCAGTTCAGCTTTTTCATCGGCGTGAACCGGCTGTCCATGATGGCCTGCGCCACGCCTTCCTCTAGTTGCGGAGCCTCACCGGTCACGCCGAACGTGCCATCCGACATCCCGCGACCAGCGCGGCCTGCGATCTGGGCCAACTCATTGGGAGCAAGCGGACGCATCCGGCGGCCATCGAATTTGCTTAGGGAGGAAAAGGCGACGTGATCAACATCCAGGTTCAGCCCCATGCCAATGGCATCGGTGGCGACCAGGTAGTCGACCTCGCCATTTTGATACAGGTCCACCTGCGCGTTCCGCGTGCGCGGGCTGAGCGCCCCCATGACCACGGCCGCACCGCCTTTTTGGCGGCGCAAAAGCTCGGCAATCGCATAGACACTATCGACTGAGAACCCGACAATCGCACTGCGCGGCGGCATTCGGCTGATCTTTTTCGAGCCCGCATAGACGAGCTGCGACATCCGTTCACGGCGAACAAACTGAGCCTCGGGCACCAGCGCCGCGATGGAGCCGCGCATAGTGTCTGATCCCAGAAACAGCGTCTCATTGGTTCCGCGTGCCCGAAGCAGGCGGTCGGTGAAGACATGGCCGCGTTCGGGATCGACGCAGAGCTGGATCTCGTCGATGGCCACAAAATCCGCGCCCATGCCCTCGGGCATCGCCTCGACTGTGCAAACCCAGTACTGGGTGCGCGGCGGTACGATCCGCTCTTCACCCGTGACCAGCGCCACAACGGACGGGCCGCGAATGGCGACGATCTTGTCATAAACCTCGCGCGCCAGCAGACGCAGCGGCAGACCGATTACACCGGTCCGATACCCCAGCATCCGCTCGATAGCGTAATGGGTTTTTCCTGTGTTGGTCGGGCCGAGTACGGCCACGATTCGGGATGACCCGCTCACCTTTGCCCCCTGCCCCGTCTCTTAGAGGGCCGAGCCCTCGACCTGGGGCTTCAGTCGATTCACCGCATTGGTTACTTCTTCATGATGAGGATGTATAGCCAGCGCGCGCTCATAGGCGTCGAGCGCTTTGTCGGGCTGTTCGATGATCTCGAAGATCAGCCCGAGACCGTAGATCGCTTCGTAGTTATTCGGGTTCAACGTCAGCGCGTGCTCAAGATCGGCTGCCGCCATGCCAAAGCGATCCATTCCGAAAAACGCCGAAGCCCGCAAATGCCAGCCTTCGGCAAATCCGGGCGCGTGATCGGTCAGCGCCGTCAGGTGTTCGATAGCGGTTAAAGTATCTCCGTCTTCCAGAGCCTCGCGCCCGCGCTCCAACAGCAAATCCGCCGAAGCCGAGCCGGATTGCGACCACAGCGCCTTGAGCTGCCGATCCAATCCAATCGCCTGTTCCGGTGTGGCCAGCGCCAGTTGCTGCAACAGCGCGACCTCATCCCGCAGGTCCGCCTGTTGCGCGGCGGAACTGGTGGAAAACATGACTGTGACAAAAAATGCCGCAACGGTACCTTTGAGATTGTTGATTGCAATGCCCATAACAATGTTCAGTGTAGCGTTGCGACCGGGGATGTCCATTCACGGCGCAGAAACAATATGAGGAACACAATGAGCGACACTCTTGAAAAGGCCGCGGCCGCGCTGAACGAAAAATTGACCGGCGGCGATTTCGACGCATCGGCCAAGTTTGCCATTGCCGATCTGGGCGCTATCGTTTTGGACGCAAACGGCGCACGCGTCAGCGACGAAGAAACCGACGTAACCCTGAGCGCCGATGCAGACACGTTTGAACAGATCCTCAGCGGCGACCTGAACCCCACCGGTGCGTTCATGTCGGGCAAGCTGAGCGTGGACGGTGACATGGGTGTTGCCATGAAACTCGCTTCGGTGCTGGCCTGATGCAGGTCTCGCCGGCCCCTTTTTATGAAGACGTGGCCGGCGGACCCGCCGGTGGTGCCGCTCACTGGGTGACAACTTCGGACAACATTCGGATTCGCGTAGGCCACTGGCGCCCCGAAGGCGAGGCAAACGGCACGGTGATGCTGTTCCCCGGTCGAACGGAATACATCGAGAAATATGGCGATGCCGCAGTTGAATTTGTTGGTCGCGGCTTTGCCTGTCTGGCCGTTGACTGGCGTGGTCAGGGGCTGGCAGACCGTCTGCTTGAAGACCCGCGCGTCGGACATGTCGAGCACTTCACCGACTATCAGCAGGATGTGAAGTCCACTCTGGATCTGGCCGAGCAACTTGAGTTGCCGAAGCCATGGTACGTGATCGGCCATTCGATGGGCGGCGCGATTGGCCTGCGCGCAGTTCTTGAGCGCGACTGTTTTACCGCCTGCGCCTTTACCGGCCCCATGTGGGGCATCTTTTTCACTCCGATCATGAAACCGCTCAGCCGATTGACCGCCTATTGGGGGCCGCGCATCGGGCTGGGGGAAAAGACCCCTCCGACCACGTCGCTGGAAAGCTACGTTGCCTCGCAACCCTTTGACGGCAACGTGCTGACACGTGATCCGGCGATGTACCAGATGATGAAGGATCAACTGATTGCGCACCCCGAACTGGCCCTCGGTGCGCCGTCGACGATCTGGCTGCGCGAAGCACTGGACGAATGCGCCTGGTTGATGGAACAAACCGCCCCCGCGACACCCGCCCTGACCATCCTGGGCAGCCATGAGCAAATCGTTGACCGGAAGGCGATCCGCGCGCGGATGGCGAACTGGCCCAACGGTACGCTGGTGGAAATCCCCGACGGTGAACACGAGGTGCTGATGGAGCCGCCTGAGGTGCGTGGCCCTGTCTACGACCAGTTGGCCGCGCATTTTCTAGCCGCGCAATCGGGCGCTGCACCTGCGCCTGCCCTCTCGAACTAAAGATACACTCACGCAATGGCGGCTTGTGATCCGGGCCGCCCGCGCCTAGATGTTTGCGAAAGCAGATATTCCGAGGTGATCCATGCGCGACCTTCCCTTTCCCGTCCGAGACGCAAACGCAGCCGGAGGAGCCGGCGATCTTGGCAACCTGCCGGAATGGGATCTGACCGACCTCTACAGTTCGGAAAAAGCGCCGGAGCTGGACCGCGATCTGGACTGGTTGGAGGGCGAATGCGCGTCTTTTGCAGCCGACTACGAGGGTAAGCTGGCGGATCTGGATGCCGAAGGCCTGCTGACTTGCGTCCAGCGCAACGAAAAGATCAACTCGATTGCCGGTCGCATCATGTCATTCGCCGGTCTGCGGTATTACCAGCTGACCACCGATGCCGAACGCGCCAAGTTCCTGTCGGACATGCAGGAAAAAATTACCATCTTCACTACGCCTCTGGTTTTCTTCACGCTGGAAATCAACCGGATCGACGATGACGCGCTAAAGGCGCGTTTCGATGCAAATGTCGATCTGGCACGCTATGAGCCGGTCTTCCGCCGCATCCGGGCAATGAAACCCTATCAGCTTTCGGACGAACTGGAGAAGTTCCTGCACGATCTGGGTGTTGTTGGCGACGCATGGGAGCGTTTGTTCGACGAAACCATCGCAAGTCTGACCTTCACCGTCGACGGTGAAGAGCTGAATATCGAGGGTACCCTGAACCTGCTGACGGAACAGGATCGCAGCAAACGCGAAGCCGCCTCGCGCGAATTGGCTGCTGTGTTTCAAGACAACATCAAGACCTTCGCCCGTGTGCACAACACGCAGGCCAAGGAAAAGGAAATCGTCGACCGCTGGCGCAACATGCCGACTGCGCAGACCGGCCGTCACCTGTCCAACGACGTCGAACCCGAAGTGGTCGAGGCGCTGCGCGAGGCCGTTGTGGCCGCCTATCCTAAGCTGAGCCATCGTTATTATGAATTGAAACGCAAATGGCTGGGGCTGGATGTGATGCAGGTCTGGGACCGCAACGCGCCGCTGCCGATGGAAGACACCCGGGTTGTCGGCTGGGAAGAAGCCGAGAAGACCGTAATGGATTCCTATAACGCCTTCGATCCCCGCATGGGTGAGATTGCAGCGCCGTTCTTCTCGAAAGGCTGGATCGACGCAGCTGTAAAACCGGGCAAGGCTCCGGGTGCCTTTGCACATCCGACCGTGACCGAAGTGCATCCGTATGTGATGCTAAACTATCTGGGCAAACCGCGCGATGTGATGACCCTGGCGCACGAGTTGGGCCACGGCGTCCATCAAGTGCTGGCCGCCGACCAGGGAGAGATGCTTTCTTCAACACCTCTGACACTGGCAGAAACTGCCTCGGTGTTTGGTGAGATGCTGACCTTCCGCAAGATGCTGGATCAGGCCGAAACGCCGGAACAGCGCAAGGTTCTGTTGGCCGGTAAGGTCGAAGACATGATAAATACGGTAGTCCGCCAGATCGCCTTCTACGACTTCGAATGCAAGCTCCACGCCGCCCGCCGCGAAGGCGAACTGACCCCGGACGACATCAATGCCCTGTGGATGAGCGTTCAGGCCGAAAGCCTTGGCCCGGCGTTTGAATTCATGGATGGGTATGAAACTTTCTGGGCCTATATACCGCACTTCGTTCACTCACCCTTTTACGTCTATGCCTACGCCTTCGGCGACGGCTTGGTGAACGCGCTCTATTCCGTCTACGAAAGCGGATCGGAAGGGTTCGAGGACAAGTATTTCGAGATGCTGCGCGCTGGCGGGTCCAAACATCACAAGGAACTGCTTGCCCCGTTCGGGCTGGATGCGAGCGATCCTAAGTTCTGGGACAAGGGCCTATCGATGATTTCAGGCTTCATCGACGAACTGGAAGCAATGGAAGGCTGATCACTTCTCGCTTTTGGTCGTCAGGAACACGGCGGCCACGATCAACACGGCTCCAAGGGCTGCAATCGGTGTGATTGCGGCCCCCAGAAACAAAGCCGAATTGACAAAGGTGAACACCACAGAAGCGGCAAACATCAAGGTCGCCGTCAATGTCGACACCCGCGCAGCAGCCTCGTACCAAAGGTAGTAGGCCAAAGCGGTTGGCAGTACACCCAACAGAATCAGCAACACCACGTCATTGGTGGTAGGTAGCTGCAGCGAGAACGCAGCCACAGGGACCAGCAGAACGCCCGAACACAGAAAGATTCCGAACAGGAAATTCAATCGATCGCCGGTCGATTCAGAACTCCGCATTGCGCGGCTGCTGGAGATCAGAAACACTGCCCAGCTTAGTCCTGCGCCAATCTCAAGCAGATCACCAAACAAGGGCTCTCCGCCTCCCTGGAAGTCCCGGTAAACTGTTAGAAAAACGCCCAGAATGGCCAAAGCTGTGGCCAGAAAATCGGTGCGTGTGACCGGGGTGTCCGCAAAGAAATACAGGAACACCAGAACAAAGAAAGGAGCTGTATTTTCGAGCACCATAGCGTTGGCTGCACCGGTATGCTCCAGCCCGATATGGAAAAGGATGTAGTTGACCACTGTCGACAAAACAGCCAGACGGAAATTCCAGTCGCCCAGTCGGATCGACACAGGAATGTGCATCGCCCGCAACAAGCCGAATATGGTGAGCGTGGCGATGAACAGGCGGGTCACCGCGATCTGCATCCCCCCAAGATCAGCGGTTAAATAGCGAACGATGACACTGTGCGTGCCCCACAGAAACGCAGCAAGAAACCCCAGAACCAGACCGTTTTGCAGAAGGCTGGCTTTAGGCATCCCACTGCCCCGTTTACTTCAGCTGGCTGTCTTTGGAGCCGCGCCGGTTAATGCCCGAACGCGCCTTGAAGGCTCCGTCGCGTTCCTGCTGGCAATCGAGGCACAGCTTGACGCCCGGCAAGGCCAGCCGCCGCTTCTCTGGAATCGGCTCTTCGCATTCGGCGCAATGGGTCAGGCTTTCCCCTACCGGGCGCTTTTGCGCCTGCATCCGGGCCAACTCGTCCGATATGGACGCCTCAATCTGTTCACTCACCGCGCCATCGCGCGCCCAGCCGCCTGCCATGGGCCTCTCTCCTGATCAGGTACCGGCCAGATTAGCCCGGCGGTGCGTAGCGTGGCAAGTCAGAGTGGCACGGCCCTTTCCAGAACCAGATCAATCATTTCCTGCGTTCCACGCGAGAATTCCAGAGGGCACGGATACACCGCCCCTTCGCGCACCGAGCGGCAGAATGCCTCGACCTGCAGTTTGTAGTGGTCGTCGCCGGGGAAACGCATGACCTGAACCTCAAGCCCCGGGCGGTGCAACTCCACCCGTGCCTCGCCAAAGACCCGCGCGTTAAACGGCGCAGTCAGGCGGATTACACCGCCTTCTCCGTGGAACACCATTTCCTGATGCGGGTGCATGCGGATCGAGACATAGCTAGAATAGGTAAACCCCGGAAACTGCGCGCGGATTTCCGTAAAGGTGTCGATACCATCTTCCCACCGGATCGCGGAACCGACCTGCACCGGCTCCTGACCTGTCGCAAACCGCGCACCGCCGATCACATAGACGCCGATGTCACGCAGCCCCCCACCACCTGTTTCGGCGCGATTGCGGATGTTCGTAGTATCCGCACGATTGTCGAAACTGAACGCACCGGTCACATGCGTAAGATTTCCAATAGCTCCGTCCGCGATCAGTTTTTGTACCAACTGCCACTGAGGATGATGCACGATCATATAGGCCTCGGCCGCCAGCAAACCTGTTTCATCCCGCTTTTGGATCAGCGGTGCAAACTCGGTCGCGGTCATTGTCATGGGCTTTTCGCACAGCACGTGTTTCCCCGCATCCAGCGCTTTGAGGGCCCATTCCACATGTAGGTGATTGGGCAGCGGGATATAAACGGCTTCGATCTGAGGATCGGCAAGCAGAGCCTCATAGCTGTCGTAAACCGTCAGATCGGGGCAATAGGCCTGGAACGGTTCGGCCTTGGCCGCGCTGGATGTAGCCAGCCCAGCCAGACGCGCGCCGCTGGCTGCGTGAATAGCCGGCGCCATGAATTGGCGCGCAAATTTGGCAGCGCCCAGAACACCCCATTGAACTGGTTTTTGCATATTCTCCTCCGACATGCGTGATCTCAGCTGAACCCGAAAGTTAACGCTAACAGACAGTTTCTCGCCCTTCTAGCAACCTTCCGACGTTAAGTCAGGCTTTTATCTGCAAGGAACCACCCTAATCTGCCCGTACAGGTCGGGAGGGTGTGAGAATGGAGCGGGTCTTCAAATGGATAGGCGTTCTGCTCGGGTTTGCGGTGATCGTCGGTGCTGTGGTGTTTTTCGGATTTCTGCCGTCTTACATCGAAGCGAAACGCAACAGCGTGATCGACCACGCACCCTTTGAAATATCGGGGGACGCTGCCACCTTACACGAAACCCTGATTGTCGGCGACCTGCACGCAGACCCCTTGTTGTGGAGCCGAGATCTGAACGAACGCGGCACACGGGGTCAAGTCGACATCCCCCGTCTGATCGAAGGCAACGTAGCCTTGCAAGTCTTTACCGCTGTGACCAAATCCCCCGCCGGACAGAACTATGAGGCAAACTCGGTCGAGGCGTTCGACAACATCACCCTTCTGGCGATCGGGCAGCTTTGGCCCTTACGCACCTGGGACAGCCTCAAAGAACGCGCCGTCTATCAGGCCGAAAAGCTGCACCAGTTCGAGGCTTCTTCGGACGGCCAGTTGAAGGTTATCAAAACCCGCGCTGACCTGGACACCGTATTGGCCGCACGTGCCGCGGGTCAGTCGGTTGTCGGAGGCATTCTGGGCATCGAAGGCGCACACGCGCTGGAAGGTGACCTGAGCAATCTGGACACGCTGTTCGATGCCGGGCACCGCGTCTTTGGACTGCACCACTTTTTCGACAATGAACTGGGCGGGTCGCTGCATGGCTACGGCGAAACCGGCCTGACTGAGTTTGGCCGTCAAGTCGTGACAGAACTGGCGCAGCGCCCTGTCGTCATCGACCTTGCCCATTCCAGCCCGCAGGTCGCTCATGAGGTGATCGCAATGACCGACGTCCCCCTGATTGTCAGCCATGGCGGTCTTCACGGGTTCTGCCCGGTCAAACGCAATTTTCCGGACAACCTGATGCAGGACATCGCCGCAACCGGGGGCGTCATTGGCATGGGTTATTGGGCGGATGTGACCTGCGGCGACATCACTCCGACCGGTATCGCCAGGATGATCAAGGCCGCGATCGATACCGTGGGAGAAGATCATGTGTCGCTGGGTTCGGACTATGACGGCTCGGTTGAAACGGCGTTTGACACCTCTGAACTGGCCACCTTGACGTCAGCTTTGCTGGCGCAGGGTCTGACCGAAATGCAGGTTCGCAAGGTGATGGGTGAGAATATGGTGCGCGTTTTCAGACAACAATTGAACTAGCTGAATCTTGCGCCGTAACCGCTTGATTTCACGACCGGGATTCACTCAAGAACCGGTGGGTAACCCCACTGTTTCAAATCTCGACATCCGAATTTCGTGATCCGTTTTTCCGCTCTCTCCGTACCAAATGTATCGCCGACGGGATGAGGTGCTTTTGCAAGCCCTTTCCCTGTCAAAGGTGGCAAATAGGGTGGGAGATGAACCGAAATGCCAGAAATGACAGACGGACCTACGATCACGGAACGCGTTATTCAGATCAGCGGAGACCCGGGAACATTTGACAACAACGGCGGGGATTTCGACATCCTCCGTGAAGCCGTCATCGCGGCGGGACTTGCAGGGACACTGGACAGCGACGCGGTCGATCTGACCGTATTTGCACCAACGGATGCTGCCTTCGTGGCCTTGGCGCAGACCTTGGGCTTTGGCGGCACGGATGAGGCCGGGGCGCTTGGGCACATCGTTAAAGCGTTGACCCTGCTGGGCGGCGGTGACCCCCTGCCCCTGCTGACCAATATCCTGCAATACCACGTCGTTGACGGTTCTTTCACCAAAGATGCCGTTGTCAGTCTTGGTGACGGCGCCCAGATCGAAACCTTGCTGGGAACAAGTCTGGAACTGAACCTGCTGAGTTCGCCTCCAAGCCTGGAAGACGCGGATCCGGGCATTGCGGACCCGGGTCTCATTGCCTTCGACGTCGAAGCTTCGAACGGGATCATCCACGTGCTTGACGGCGTACTGCTTCCGGTCTCGGTTACCGGAATTCTGGGGCAGAAGAACACAGACTTCATTATTGGTGACGACTCGGACGAGTTTCATTTTACCGGACGCGGTCAGGACTTTGTGCATGGCGGCGGCGGCAGTGACTTTATCGTTGCCGGGCGCGGCAATGATGTCGCCTTGGGCGGCACAGGGCACGACACCATCTTTGGTGGCCGCGGCAAGGACATCCTGCGCGGTGATGAAGGCGACGACTCTATCTTTGGCGGTCGTGGAAAGGATCTGATCGATGGCGGAGCCGACGATGACTTTCTGGTTGGTGGTCGCGGGCACGACACCTTCTTCTTCGACGATGGCGACGGAGAAGACCTCATCCTCGACTTCCAGGTTGGCAAGGACAAAATCGACCTCAGCGCCTATGACGGCATTCACAGCTTTGAGGACATCGAAGACCATATCTCGGGCGGTTTCTTCAGCACAACCATCGAGTTGGGAGATGGCGACAGCATAGACCTGCTTGGCGTGCGGGCCGGCCAGTTGTCCGAGAGCGATTTTGTATTCGCGTAACAAAAAAAGCCCGCCGTGAAAGGCGGGCTTTCTTAGCTTGGGCAAGTCTCAGACCGTGCCCAGCATTCCTTTTTCACGCGCCAGTTCACGCATCTTTTTCTGCAGCTTCTCGAAGGCACGGACTTCGATCTGGCGAATGCGCTCGCGGCTGACATTGTACTGCGTGCTCAGTTCTTCCAGCGTGACGGGCTGATCCATCAGACGGCGCTGCGTCAGGATATCCTTTTCCCGATCGTTCAGCACGTCCAAAGCAGCCGCCAGCAACTCACGCCGCGCATCCAGTTCGTCACGCGCTTCATAGTCGCCAGCCTGGTCGGCATCTTCATCCTCAAGCCAGTCCTGCCACTGCATGGTGCCTTCACCCTCGGACCCGACGGTCGCGTTCAGCGAAGCATCGCCACCGGACATCCGGCGGTTCATGCTGATGACTTCTTCCTCGGTCACGCCCAGATCATTGGCGATCTGCGCGACGTTTTCAGGTCGCAGGTCACCCTCTTCCAGCGCACCGATGCGCGCCTTGGCCTTGCGCAGATTGAAAAACAGCTTCTTCTGCGCCGAGGTCGTTCCCAGTTTCACCAAAGACCACGACCGCAGGATGTATTCCTGGATCGAGGCGCGGATCCACCACATCGCATAGGTCGCCAGACGGAAACCCTTTTCCGGGTCGAACCGTTTGACCGCCTGCATCAGGCCCACGTTGGCCTCGGAAATCACCTCGGCCTGCGGTAGGCCGTAACCGCGATACCCCATAGCGATCTTGGCCGCCAGTCGCAGGTGCGAGGTGACCATTTTATGAGCCGATTCAGTATCTTGCTCTTCCACCCAACGCTTGGCGAGCATGTACTCTTCTTCCGGTTCCAGCAGCGGGAACTTGCGAATTTCCTGCATATAGCGGTTCAGACCGCCTTCCGGCGTCGGCGCGGGGAGATTTGCGTAATTTGCCATGTTTCATGTCCCTCCGACAAATGTTTAAGTCGTTAACATGGATATGGGAGGTCTTCCCAATCCGTTCAAGAGGTACCGTTAACAGTTTGGAATTAACGATTGATAAAGGAAACCTAAGAAAGTCTTATTCACGGAACTTTGCGCATTATGTCAGCGGCGCGCGAAGCTGTTCAATCAGTTTTTGCATGTCTTCCGGCAATTCGGCCTCAAAGCGCAGGTTTTCCCCCGTCACCGGGTGTTCAAAACCCAAAACGGCAGCGTGAAGTGCTTGGCGTGGGAAGGCGCGGACGGCTTCGGAGGTTACGGCGCTGAACGCCTTGGCCGCCAGTTTGCGCTTACCCCCATAGACAGGATCACCCACCAACCCATGCCCGGCATGGGCCATGTGGACGCGAATCTGGTGCGTGCGGCCGGTCTCCAGCCAGCATTCGATCAGCGCCAACCCCGCCGGAATGCCGAATGCCTCGACCACGCGCGCCCGAGTAACCGCGTGGCGACCACCGTGAAACAGCACTGCCTGTCTTTGCCGGTCGGTCTTGTGCCGCGCCAACTGAGTGGTCAGACGCATGATGTTTCCAGGCTCGAAGCTAACCCCCTTCACCCCACGCAGACGCGGGTCAATCGCATCAGGCACGCCGTAGCAAATGGCTCGGTAATACCGCTCGACTGTGTGCGCCTCGAACTGCGCCGCCAGCCCATGATGTGCCGCATCCGATTTCGCGACCACCAGCAAGCCACTGGTTTCCTTGTCGATACGATGCACGATTCCGGGGCGTTTCACTCCACCAACGCCAGACAGGTCGTCGCCGCAATGATGCAACAACGCGTTCACAAGTGTCCCGTTCGGAGAACCCGGCGCAGGGTGCACGACCATACCCGCCGGTTTGTTGATAACGATCAGATCAGCGTCCTCGAATACCACCTCCAACGGGATATCCTCGGGACCGATATGGCTGTCCTCGGCCTCGGCCACAGTGATGACCACGGTTGTGCCTTCCGCCATCTTAGCCTTGGGGTCGCGCACCACGGTCCCGTCGATCCGCACGGCGCCTTCATCGATCAGCTTGGCCAATCGCGTGCGTGACAGGTTTTCCTCGGCTGGCACATCGCGCGAAAGCGCCTTATCAAGGCGTGGCGGCGGATCGGCCGCGATATGAAACTCAATCTGACGGGTGCTCATGACTGTCCCTTCCGAACCCCAAGAACCGCAGGAAACGCCGCAGCTTCGCCTGCTACGGAGAATGGTCATGCTGCTGACCGCGGTGATGATTGGCGGGGTTCTAGTGACATTCGCGCTGATTGTCATCCGACTATCGGATAGAACCCCCGCCCTGCCGGAACAAGTCGAACTGCCCGATGGCGCGAAGGCGCAGGCCGTAACCATCGGCAACAACTGGTACGCGGTGGTGACGGATGACAACCGCATTCTGATCTTTGACAAGACCACCGGCCGCCAGCGTCAGGAAATCACTATCGAGCCCTGACTCTCAGTTTTCCAGCGCCATGCGGAACACGATCTCGGAAGCGCGGCGCAGGGCATCGTATTCCTGGGCCGTGTCACGACGGAATTTCTGATCCTCGTCGCTCAACTCAACCGGGTCGAACATCTGAGGGCGTTCGGGAAAAAACTCTTGCCGGAACGCGACATCGTGGCTGGCTACGAATTCGTCCAGCCAGGCCCGCTCATCCGGTTCCAAAACGTCGTACCGCCGGATCATGACCGGATCTTCGACCACGCGTCGGCGCAGACGACGGCTTTCCTGACGCCCGAGCGCCCTGGACACGATGCCAAAGGCCTCGCTGGCGGCTCGCGAATGCGACAGGTTCGAAGGTTGTTCGACCACCACTTCGCCGGACAAAGACACACCGATACGCGACATGAAATCGTCGACCACATTCCCCTGCACCATCTGAGAACGATCATAAAGAACCGGCACGATGGCGACCCCCGGAAAAGCCTGACGGATTCGATCCAGCTTTGCCGAAAAGCTGTAAATCCCCGGATCAGCCTTGATCCTGCTCAGCAAGTTCCCGACATAGTCGGTTGCACTCCCCCCCAACCGGCCGTTCTTGGCACGTTGCTTGTAGTCAGCTTCGAGGAAATCGGAATACCTGCGGCAATAGTAGGTGACCCGCAGCTCGCGCGAGGGGATTTCCGCAAAGACCTGCGCCAACCTGCTCAGGTCGCAGTTATAGAACATTTCGGATGACACCAGGCAGGTCTGATCTCTGTGCGCGTCATATTCGATGGCCATTGCCTCACGAAACGAGTCCATCGGTTGATTGGTCTGGTTCATGTGAAAGGCAATGATGTTGTGGCTGATCGCAAGACGGCCTTGGCCTTCACGGCGCCGCCGCCCGGTTTCCATATAGCGCAACCCTACATCGGCAAGCTGTACCCTGTTCTGCTGCACATATCCCTGAAGCGCAGTCGTGCCGGTCTTGGGCATACCCAAATGCAGCCAAAGCATCAGATGCCTCCTGTTTCAGATTTGATCCCGATCATTCGCTGTGACTGGCCGTAAAACCCGCCGTCATCCGCTGCATCAGGCCCTGCATCTCGGGTTGTTCACGCAGCTGCGCAATCTTCTGTCTGTGCAGGTCGCAGGACATGCGGTGCAAACGGGACGTCTCGGGGTCTGAGAGCAGTTCGTAATACTGCTCGCGCTTGCGGTCGAGGATGGCATCAATCGAGCCATCTTCCTTGGCGTTATGGTTCATCATGTCCCAATACTCCATGCCAAGGCTTTCCCCCGTATGGTGGGCGCGGCCGCGTAGTTTCTTGACTAGGTAGCTTTCGCAGGACTTCAGCGCATAGTGGTTGATCTGGACCAGATCATAGCCAATGGAATCCCGCGCAGACCGCCAGCTGCCGGTAAAATACCGGTCCGGCATCAACTGCCCCGATCCGTTGTACCAATGGCACTCTTCCATGGACTCGACCGTGGGCCGCTTTGGCCTGTGAACGCCCAGGGTGTTCCAAAGCTCACGCCGGAACATTGTCTTGAACCCCCAGGCTTGCGGCGGTCGGTGCTTTTTCTGCTGTGCCGCGCGTCGAAACTGATCCGACAGGAATCGGTCTTCATACCGAACGACACCTGCATTCCCGAACAGCCGCCACGTCATCGAGATCATTTTCGCGTCCGGAATCGCATCGGTCAGCGCCCTCAGCGTGTTATTCCCGGTTTTGATGTTGATGTGTTCGTCGGCGTCAATCACGAGAACCCAGTCCTGAGGCCGCGCGATCTCCATCTTCAGGAATTTCCTGTAGGCCCGTTTTTGCGGATTGCTCTGGCGGCGTGCATTGTTGTCGACATGGGTCAGGATGCCCCTTTCATCCAACCGCTGCAGCAGGGCGTCCGTGCCATCGGTGCAGTCATTGGTCATCACGACAATCTGGTCGATACCGATTGTACGGCAATGGGCCACCCACTCCAGCACAAAGGGACCCTCGTTCTTCATCGGGGTCACGCTTATAAATCGGGGATCGTGGTCAGACACTTATTCGCCTCGTGTTTTACCGCTTATTGAACCTGCGCCCGAAACCCTGCGGCTTTCGCTCGGGCCACAGCCTAGGCTTACTGGGCACAACAGCCAAGAGTAATAAGCATCGTATTGAAGACCTGCGTCTTTCTCATCATGTACGGGCCAGTTGGTTCGCAAAACGCTTGAATGGCGGAAACAGGTCATGCGCTTTTTGCAGGTAAGACCTTGCCTTGCCCTTTTTGCCCCGCCGCAGGTATATTTGACCGGCTTCCCCCTGAATAACCGCTGAGTTGTCATCGAGGTCAGCCGCCTGAACGATCTGGTTTTGCCCTTGCTCGACGGTCTCATTCCTTTCCAGAAACTTCCCCATCGCGAAAACCAGAAACGGGTTTCCGGGATCACACGCCACAGCTTCGGCCAGTGTCATCCGGGCGCGGGGCAAATCACCATCCGCTTCGTAAAGCACTGACAGCCTTTTATGATAGAGCGGGTTTTCCGGCCAGTCGGACGTAATTTTCCGCATAGCATCAATGGCTTGCGATAGGCTAATGGCGTCCAATTGCCAGTGCAGTACAGCCCTGCCCGCCAGAACACCCGGGTTATCAGCACTTGTACCCACAAAACCGTCGAACCCTTCGCTCAAGCGCTCCAAACGAGAACGATCATCAAGAATCCTGCGAGCTTTTTGATCCAATGCTAGATCGGCCCAATCCAACAAGATGAAATCGAAATTGCAGGGCTGCCTGACCAGTACCTTGTGCTGCACCAAGTACAGATTGTTGAATGGTGGGAAACGCCGTCGACGAACCTGTCTCTGAACCTGCCAGTCCGTTGGTGGAAACAGCCGGGCGGAAACCTGATCGCGGTACAGCATTCGGGACGCCAGCACTGCAACATCGGGACGTAATGGCTTGCCCCAGAACGCGCGCGCCAAATAACGGCTGGCAGACCACCGTTTCTTTTGCGCCCCCAGTGTGGCCGCGCGCAATGCAAGCAATACGGCATAGTCTTCGGACCACAGGTTCCCGTTGGCCAGCCCGGCCGCGGCCAGCTTTTCGCATTCCTTCCACTTTGACAGGTAGAAACAATTTATGGCCTGCAAAAGCGGCATGAACGCGTTGTCGGCATCTTCGTCCAAAATGGGCCGCGCCAGTTCGTAGGCTTTTTCTATTTCATCCTGCGCGCACAGATATTGAGCGGCCTTGGCATAAATATGTGCTGCCTCAGACGGGTTCAAAAAGGCATTGGGCCCCTTGGAAACACGATCAACCACACGATGATTGGCAACAGAGATTTCATCGTCGGACAGGACATCCTTGAACACCAGGCGTTGCCGCCCCGATATCCGGGCAGCGGCCATTGAAAACGCCGATATGTAAGGCGCGACCACCTGCTCGGCCCGTGACATCGTGTACAGTTCAAGAAAATCGCGCTGCGCCCGCGTCAGATCAGAGACATCCGCGATGTCTGACATCCGCAATAGCTTAGGGTACCGCGTTTGAAACCGGGTGATCAGCTCCGGCTGATCTGAAAACATGATGGCCGTTTGCCCGGAGTTTTTTTCTAGATGCGCCTCGTACAACTCTTCTGGTTCGATCTTGGCGGGCCACGTCGTGTGCTTCCAGGGCAACCCGTTCAGAATGTCACCCCGCCGGATGTGGTAGGCCGACACCCCTTGCCCGGACAGTTTCTCATCGGCGCTTGCCATCATGGCGCGGATCTCGTCCGTAAAGCCGATCTGATGGATAAAGTCCCGGTATCGCGGGCGGATCGTCTCTATATCCTCCCAGGGGAAGGCCAGCACCTCGAACCCTTCCTCGACCAGAACCGAGCGGCCCGCATTGAGATGTGCAATCAGGCGATCCGGAGTTTTTTCGCCCTGAAAGGTCCAGATGGGCAGGGCCTTTCTGGTAAGGCGGTCGAATGCCTTGGCGCTGAGAAAGCGCGCATTCATCCAGTCCTGCGCGAACAGTTCCTGCGGCTGATCCAGCTCGGGCGCGTCCGATCCCTGCGGAAACCAGTTCACTTTGTATGAAGTGTCAAAATCCTCGGCCAGACGGATGCAGGTCAGCATCATCAACAGGCGCGCGCCCATGCGGTCCTTGCGCTGTCCGATGAATACCCCTTTTTCTCGCGTCATGAGGAGTTCCCGTCCAATGCAGCGCGACGCAGCGTTCGGAACCTCTGGCGGGCCTGCCGCACCAATACCGGGTGACTCTCGCCTGCCTGCGCCTCGATGGCGCGCATAACCATGGGCAAACGGCGGCGCGCGCGCATCATCCGGTAAAACTCACCCGTCGTTAGCGTACCGTCCATCGCCTTCAGCATTACCGGCTTGAGGATATCCAGTTTGCGCAGCATCGGTGCAGCGAAGTGGTTCGAAAACCACGTCTTGAGCAAAATGACGTTTTCCCCCTGCAACCGCGTGACCTGCCGCCGGTCGAGCTCGAAAAAGGGGTCATAGAACACATAGGCCCTACCCGCCGCCTTCACCGTCTGCGCTGCGTCCCCCAAAGGCAGGTCCCAGTCCTGAACCTGACCAAAACGATACCGGGTTTCCCACGGCACCAGACGTTCATCCAGCGTGGTCTGCGGGTTGAACGCAACCACATGCGCGCCGGGCACCAGTTCGGAAAAGGTCAGCGCCCCGAAGCCGCCCATCGAAGCACCGGCAAAGACGACTTGATCAAAGTTGTCGAAAAACCCCTCAGCCGCGCGGCTCTGAAAATACGAGATGATCTCGGGGTCGCGATACCACGCCTTGGTGCGCGCAAAGACCCCCATATGAGACCAGCCTTCATCACGAAAGAACTTCCAGCCCCAGGGTTCGCGCGCAAAAGACAGATCGTTGGCATTGGCGATATTGTCAAAACTGACAACCAGTTGTGACGCGGAACGCTGGTGAAACAAAACCGAATGGCGTTCCAGCTTTTGCAGGAACCCGGAACCGTCGCCCCCCGGATAAAGCTCAACAAACCACGGCGGCGCGGGATCGGTCAAAATACGCTCGTACCCCGTCTTGCGGTCGGGGTGTTCTGGCTTAAGCTGCTCTTTCGAAAGGTCGTCTGCCATGATCCTCAGGTGAGATTATCCGCCAACCACATCCGGAAATCCACCCAATCCGGGCGCGTTTTGATCTCGGCGATTTTTGCGCGGTGCCAATCGCAGGCCTGCGCGTGCAATTCACGCAGCACCGGGTCTGCTTTCAGCTCCGCCAGCAGAGGTGCCGCACGCCGTGCGATGGGCTGAATGGACGGGTCGGTTTCTTTGTTGGCATTCATGTCCTGCCAGTAGGACTGTCCCTGATCCACCTTGATATGGTTGGTCCGGCCCCGGTCGCGCTTGATCAGAAAACCGTCCAGAGACCGGACCGAATAGTGGTGCAGACGACCAAGCGAATGATCGAAATTGCGCCATGCACGCCAGCCAACCTTCTCGGCTGGGAACAGTTTACCTCCGGCATCCGACCAAGCGACCTCGCCTTCCTTGCCCTCTTCCACACCCTTCGGACGATGCGGCCCGAACCGGGTGAACTTGCCATTGTTGCGGAACAGGGTTTTCAAACCATAGGCCCTGCCGGAGTGATAGGGAAACTCCTGATCCCCCATCGCAAAGGCTTCGGTTACAGGCCGGTCTTCAAAGCTAATATTTCCGGAGCTTCCAAACAGTTTCCACGCGAATGAGATCGCATCCACCGGCTGACCTGCTCGGCTTTCGACCTCGGCGATCAATGCGTCAAAGCTGTTGTCGCCATGGCGAATGTTCCAGAACTCATCCACGTCCAGACACATCAGCCAATCGGCTTCCTTCACCTTGGGCTGGCGCCGCGCCCGCCGCAACATCTGATGCTGCGGGTTTCCACCCTCTTTAACCTCGTTCGAGACATGGGTGGCCAGCCCCAGTTCCTGCAATCGGCGGGCGATATCGTCGGTGCCGTCATCGCAGTCGTTGGTGAAAATCACAAAGTGATCGACACCCAACGTCTTATGAAACGCGACCCATTCCAGCATGTAGGGGCCTTCGTTCTTCATCGTGGTGAATACGGTTATGGCCTGCGACATCAAAACTTCCCGACTTATATTGACGTTCGTCATACACAACCCCGAGGGCGTGGGCGAGACAGGAAATCACGACAAGGATAATCCAGGGCAAACTGGTGCACCTCTACCCGCCCCAACGGGCCAATCGCCAGATTGTCTGATGAGAATGGTGCGGTCGAGAAGACTCGAACTTCCACGGGTGTTACCCCACAGCGACCTCAACGCTGCGCGTCTACCAATTCCGCCACGACCGCACTGCAAGTGACTTGGTAGAGGCGCGTATAGACGCTGAAGATCGAGATGTGAAGAGGCAAAAAACACGCCGGTTTGAATTCCCTTCCTGCGCCCATACCATTAGCTGCACAGTATCCCCATCACACCGACAGGAGCCCGGACATGACCACCACCGATCCCCGACCCGTCGTTCAGATTGACATTGTTTCCGACGTCGTCTGCCCCTGGTGCATTGTTGGTTTTCGACAGCTTGACGTGGCTCTGAAACAGGAAAACGTACTAGCACGCCTGCGGTGGCATCCGTTCGAACTGAACCGCACGATGCCGCCCGA
This sequence comes from Ruegeria sp. BF7, assembly GCF_056538605.1. Classification (NCBI taxonomy): domain Bacteria; kingdom Pseudomonadati; phylum Pseudomonadota; class Alphaproteobacteria; order Rhodobacterales; family Roseobacteraceae; genus Ruegeria; species Ruegeria sp. BF7. Next base: position 962,985 of record NZ_JBQFTM010000001.1, read on the forward strand.
AGGTCAAAACCTGCGCGAGCACATCATGGAGAAATACGGAACGACGGCCGAGCAGAGCCAGCAGGCCCGGGATCGATTGAAACAGTTGGGCGCAGAGCTGGGGTTTGCGTTCAACTTCGACGATGACAGCAGAATGGTGAATACCTTTGCGGCGCACCAATTGCTGGACTGGGCTGAAACCCAGGGCCGTCAACATCCGCTGAAACTGGCGTTGTTCCGAGCGTATTTCACCGACCAAAAGGACATCTCGCAAACTGATGTCCTGCTTGACGCGGTTACTGCGACCGGGCTGGACGCTGACGCCGCGCGATCAGCGCTCGAATCCGGTGCGCATGTCACCGCAGTCCGCCAAAAGCAGGAGTTTTGGACCAGCAAGGGTATCTCGGGCGTTCCGTCGATGGTGTTTGGCGGTAAATACCTTGTAACCGGGGCGCAGGGCACAGACACTTACGCACAGATTCTACAACGCTGCCTGGCCGAGGTCGCCTGACCCCTTTTCCTTGCCACATCTGCGCGATATGGAACCGCCATGGAATGGAAGATCACCGACGGGTTAACCGACTATACCGAAGCTGTTGCCTTCATGGAGGCGCGGGTGGCTGCAATCGCTGCGGGCGAAGCGGACGAATGCGTATGGTTGCTGGAACATCCGCCGCTTTACACGGCAGGCACCTCAGCCCGGATCGAGGACCTGACAGATCCTGACCGGTTTCCGGTTTATGAAGCCAAACGCGGCGGGGAATACACCTATCACGGCCCCGGTCAGCGCGTTGCCTATGTCATGCTGGACCTGAACAAGCGCGGCAAGGACGTGCGGGGTTTTGTCAAAAGACTTGAAAACTGGGTGATCGCCGCGCTGGCGGAATTCAATGTGCAGGGTGAAATCCGCGACGGTCGCGTCGGTGTCTGGGTGCGCCGGGATGACAAGCCCCTGACCGCCACCGGCCAGCCCGCCGAAGACAAGATCGCAGCCATCGGTCTGCGCCTGCGCAAATGGGTCAGCTTTCACGGCATTTCCATCAATGTCGAACCGGATCTCGAGCATTTCTCGGGCATCGTTCCCTGCGGCATTACCGAGCACGGGGTCACGTCGCTGGTCGATCTCGGTTTGCCGGTAACGATCGAAGATGTCGATATCGCATTGCAGAAAACGTTTTCGGATTGCTTTCAACCGGTCGAAGCCTGATCCGGATTCGAATCGCTGTTCGTCGAAATAGGGATTAACAATCTCTCGCCTCTGGTTTTTTTGTTTCCGAACCTACGCGCATTTCACCAATTTGCCTAAAAGTTTTGAGTTTAATTGGATGAAAGCTCACTCCGAGGAATACAAGTCGCGCGTTAACGGGTATGCTATCCTTACCGTTCTAGAGTGAGTGGTGTGTTAAACCGGTGATCTCGGGAAACTGGGAATTCGGTAAAGTGTTTGGTTACGAGTCTGCCGTTCCGACCCCAAATCGGAACGGCAATTCCTTTTCAGGACCCTTGCAAATTTTCATGCCCAAATCGGGGCAATGTCGCACGCGTTTGGTCGGCGCGCTCCAACTCCAACGTGACATGCCCAATTTCGAACCGTGCCTTCAGGGTGTCTTTTACTATCCGCCTTATGGTTTCAGCGTCCGTCCAGTTCAGGGTGTCGATCTCAAGATGCGCAGTCAGCGCCGCTTCCCGCTCCTGCATGCTCCACAAGTGGATATGGTGGACGCCAGCCACACCCTCTGTTTCTTCGATAGCGGAGGCTACGACTTCGGGCGTCAGATCGGGCGGTGCACCCAGCATCAGCACTCGGATGGTTTCCCCAATCTCGGATTTAACATGCCACAGAATATAAACCGAGATCAGGATCGTCACCGCTGGGTCGACCCATGTCCATTCAAACAGGATTACGGCGGCTCCGGCGACTATGACAGCAACCGACCCCAACGCGTCAGCCACATTGTGGATAAAAGCGGCACGTATGTTCATGCTATCTTTCGACATCGTATATGTCAGCGCGGCAGTGATGAGGTCGACGACCAGAGCAAGAGCCGCGATCCAGACGACCATCCATCCGTTGACAGGCTCGGGCTGGAAAAACCGCATCACGCCTTCGTACAACAGATACACCGACAGCACTATCAGTGTGGTGTAGTTGACCAGTGCCGCCACCACCTCAGCGCGACCATAGCCAAAGCTCATGCGCGGATCAGCGGGGCGGCGGGCAATCTTGCGCGCGAAGAATGCGATGATCAGGGCGATTGCATCCGAAAAATTGTGTAACGCGTCCGCGACAAGCGCCAGAGACCCCGAAAGAATGCCGCCAATAACTTGCGCCAAAGTTAGCAACATGTTCACCGCAATCGCTCCTGCGACACGCAAATCACCCGCGTCCGGGTCTATGTGATGATGGGTGTGTCCCTCGTGGCTGTGATCGTGTGCCATAGTGCCTTTGTTCCTTGTTTTGGCTGCACAGCCTATGTAATTCCTCCAGTCACTAGAGGTTCAAGAGATGAGAGCACAAAAATGTACTCAATCGGAGAGCTTTCCCGTCGAACCGGCGTCAAGGTGCCCACAATCCGGTTTTACGAAGACAAAGGGTTGCTACCACAGCCGGAAAGAACAGCCGGAAACCAACGCCGCTTTGACGATGCCGCGCTAAAACGGTTGCAGTTCATTCGCCATGGACGGGACCTTGGGTTGCCCTTGGCCGACATCGAGGCATTGCTGTCACTGGAAGGCGCCCGGGGCACCGATCTGAACCGGGCGCATGAGATCGCCGAACGTCAACTTGCAGACTTGCGCGCGCGAATTTCTCAATTGCGCAGGCTTGAGTCGGAGTTGTCTCGTATCGCCTCAGCCTGTGACGGTGGGCACGATCATGTCTGTGCTGTGCTCCACACTTTTGGCGACCACAGCGCTTGTTTGGGGCCGCATGATGGTAAGGGCTGATCAGGCCAGAGCTGCTTTGATCTTTTCCGCGTGCTGCGCAATCAGATCGAAATCACCCATCTGGCCCGGGGCACGCAGCGATACGCCTTCATGGCGCGGCAGGACGTGGAAATGCAGGTGGAAAACCTCCTGCCCGCCTGCGGCCTCGTTGAATTGCTGGACAGTGACTCCGTCCGCGTCAAATGCCTTGACCACCGCCCGCGCCAGCTTCTGTGTGGCTGAGGTAACGGCGACGAGTTGCTCAGCCGATGCGTCCAGCAGGTTTCGGCAGGGCGTTTTCGGGATCACCAGCAGGTGTCCGTCCGACCGTGGCATGATATCCATGAAGGCCAGCGTATCTTCGTCCTCATACACGCGGGTCGAGGGGATTTCTCCGCGCAGGATCTTGGCGAAGATGTTGTCGGTATCGTAAGCGGCCATATCAAGTCTCCGATTTCGGGTATTGAGGGTAGTTCTGCGACCCTCACCCCTTTGGGTCAAGGCGGAACTCTGCCGCGCCGCGCGAATGGATGTTAGCGGCCCCTTGAATTTACGGAGACAATCGCCAGATATGCCCTGTTCAGGGCCAAGAACTCGCGGGTTTTCCTCCAACCCGCGACAATTAATCTTGATCCAGATCAAACTCGGCCATTGAAGGCGCCTCTTTCGCATTCTAAAACCAGCAGTAATACCGCGCACCGGAGAGGTTCGGCAGCGCGGTCAGTTGCAACAGGAGGCACCTATAATGGCAGACGCAGCCATTCATGGTCACGGCCATGAAGACCAGCGCAGCTTTTTCCAGCGCTGGTTCATGTCGACCAACCACAAGGACATCGGGATTCTCTACTTGGTCGTTTCGGCATTGGCCGGTCTGATCTCGGTTTTGATGACTGTTTACATGCGGCTCGAGCTGATGCACCCCGGTGTTCAGTACATGTGCCTGGAAGGCTTCATGGCCGACCCATGTACCCCCAACGGGCATCTGTGGAACGTTATGATCACCTATCACGGTGTTCTGATGATGTTCTTCGTTGTCATCCCCGCCCTGTTCGGCGGATTTGGCAACTATTTCATGCCGTTGCAGATCGGTGCGCCGGATATGGCGTTCCCGCGGATGAACAACCTGTCCTTCTGGCTGTACGTCGCCGGTACCTCGCTGGGTGTTGCGTCGCTGCTGGCGCCGGGCGGCAATGACCAAGCCGGCTCGGGCGTGGGATGGGTTCTGTACCCGCCGCTGTCCACGACCGAGGGCGGCATGTCCATGGACCTTGCGATCTTTGCCGTACACGTATCGGGCGCCTCCTCGATCCTCGGCGCGATCAACATGATCACCACCTTCCTGAATATGCGTGCCCCGGGCATGACCCTGTTCAAGGTGCCGCTGTTCAGCTGGTCGATCTTCGTCACGTCGTGGCTGATTCTGCTGTCTCTGCCGGTTCTGGCGGGCGCGATCACCATGCTTCTGATGGACCGCAACTTCGGCTTCACCTTTTTTGACCCGGCCGGTGGCGGTGACCCGATCCTGTATCAGCATATCCTCTGGTTTTTCGGCCACCCGGAAGTGTACATCGTGATCCTGCCCGGCTTTGGCATCATCAGCCATGTGATCGCCACCTTCGCGCGCAAGCCGATCTTCGGCTATCTGCCGATGGTTTGGGCGATCATCGCGATCGGTGTTCTGGGCTTTGTCGTATGGGCGCACCACATGTACACCGTCGGCATGTCGCTACGTCAGCAGGCATACTTCATGCTGGCCACAATGGTCATCGCAGTTCCGACCGGGGTTAAGGTGTTCTCGTGGATCGCGACCATGTGGGGCGGCTCCATTGAGTTCAAGACGCCCATGCTGTTCGCCTTCGGCTTCCTGTTCCTGTTCACCGTTGGCGGTGTGACCGGTGTGGTGCTGTCGCAGGCGGGTATCGACCGCGCCTATCACGACACTTACTATGTGGTTGCGCACTTCCACTATGTGATGTCGCTAGGTGCCGTCTTTGCGATCTTTGCTGGGGTCTACTTCTACTTCTCCAAGATGACTGGCCGTCAGTACTCGGAGTTCTGGGGCAAGGTTCACTTCTGGCTGTTCTTCATCGGCGCCAACCTGACCTTCTTCCCGCAACACTTTCTGGGCCGTCAGGGTATGCCGCGCCGCTACATCGACTACCCCGAAGCCTTCGCTCAGTGGAACTTCGTGTCGTCGATTGGTGCGTTCATTTCCTTTGCCTCGTTCCTGCTGTTCTTCGGCATCGTAATCTATGCACTGCTGCGTGGTGCAAAAGAGACGCGTCCGAACCCGTGGAACGAGTACGCGGACACGCTGGAATGGACCCTGCCCTCGCCGCCGCCCGAGCATACGTTCGAGCAGCTGCCCAAGCAGGAAGACTGGGACAAAGGCCACGCGCACTGATCCCGCTGTTCGGAAAACACGGAAAGCCCCGCCTCGTGCGGGGCTTTTTTGTTTTTCCTCCCCACTTGGCCAGCAGTTGCGTAGACACATCCGGTTCCCTGAGAATTGTATTCAGAAATTGATTTTCATGACGCACCTGCAAAAAAACAGTTGCCGTAAAGCTGGCAGAACCATCAGCGGCAGTCTGATTTCCCCAATTGGAAGGCAAGGCCAGTCGCGTCGCGTGACTTGTGAATCTCCAGGCCAGACGGTTATCGGAAAAGGCACAACAGCGGTAAATCAACAGGTTCTGGCACGTGGCCCTGATGGATTGACTGGCTCGGTTTACGGCTGCCCAGGGTCAGCGCGTCGACGGAACACACGTTTGAAAGGAACGTCACCGATGTACCGGGCTCGGCACTGTGTCGAACAATCGAGATCGATATGCGCCAGACGACCGGTTTCAGTGATCCGCATCCAACCGCGCAAGCCGTCGAAAAAGCGTTGCTTTAAAACACGCAACATCACTCTGGCCAGTCTCGCATTTCAAGCAAAGTTCGAAAAACCGACCGTTTTAGGATATGATACGAATTGAAACTCTGGGATCGGAGTGATCACATGCCCGAAATTGATTTTTGGTATTCCATCGGCAGTACATACAGTTTCCTGACCATCATGCGTCTGGACGACTGGTGCGATGAGCATGAGGTCTCAGTCAGGTGGCGGCCGTTCAATGTGCGCAGCGTGATGAAGGACCAGCAGAATATTCCGTTTACAGGCAAACCAGTGAAATCCGCGTATATGTGGCGGGATATCGAGCGTCGGGCCGCAAAGTACCACATTCACGCCAAGTTGCCCGCGCCTTACCCGATCTCGGACCTGGCGCTGACCAATCAGGTCGCCTTGCTGGGAATGGGCGACGGGTGGGGCAAGAACTTCACCCAGACGCTGTATCGCATCTGGTTCGAAGAGAATGTCGAAGCCGGCAGCGAAACCGCCATCACTGAAGCGCTACACAGGTGTCAGCAGGACCCAAGGCTGGTGCTGGCCCGCGCTCGCAGCCCCGATACTGTGGCAGCCCTTGAAGCCGAAACGGATCATGCCGCAAAACTGGGGGTGTTCGGCGCTCCCAGCCTTGTCGTCCGCGGTGAGGTTTTCTGGGGCGATGACCGGCTGGACGATGCGCTGTCATGGGCGCGCGTCGGGCATGTGGCCTAATCATTTCGCTTCGACAAGCAACTACATTACGCTAGTTTTCCGCCATGCCCTACCGATGGAAACATACCTCTGCAACCGAACAGGAACTGCGCCTTTGGCCGCATAACTCGCTACCGCGCCGCGGGGCGATGATCGTGATCCTGTCGGTTTTTCTGTTTGGGCTGATTCCACTTCTGGCGGTGCTGGGGTCGGTCATCCTGTGGGGCCTGCTGCCTTTTCTGCTGCTGACCGTTCTGGGCCTGTGGCTGGCCATCCAGAGCAACTATCGCGCCCGTAGCGTGTTCGAGATTCTGACCCTGACCGGCACAAAGGCGCATCTGGTCCACCATAACCCACGAAGCGGCCGGCAAGAATGGACCTGCAACCGCTACTGGGCCCGGCCTGAGATGCACAAGCACGGCGGGCCAGTTCCAAACTATGTCACGCTGACCGGAGACGGGCGCGAAGTGGAAATCGGAGCGTTCCTGTCCGAAGACGAGCGTATCGCGCTATACGATGACCTGACGCAAAAACTGCGCGAACCGGTCGCGCAGCAATAGCAGTCTCGGAATTTATCAGGTGTCAGCAACCGCCGTTCGACGCGGCGCAGAGGTGGTCTTTGACCATCGGGCCAACTTTGCCGAAATCCATCCGGCCGGTATAACGAGTCTTGAGCTCGCCCATTACCTTGCCCATGTCGCGGATCGATCCTGCTCCTGTCGCGGTGATCGCCGTCTGGATAGCTTTTGAAACCTCGTCATCATCCAACTGCTTGGGCAGAAATTCCTCGATAACCTCAACCTCGCGCAGTTCCCGTTCCGCCAGATCCAGGCGTCCGCCCTCTTCGTAGGCGCGGGCGCTTTCCTTGCGCTGTTTGGTCATTTTCCCAAGGATTTCAAGAACCTCGGTATCGCCGCATCCCTTGGCCTCTTCGTTGTCGGAGGCCCGCGAAGCGATGTCGCGGTCTTTGATTGCAGCGTTGATCAACCGCAGCGTCGACAGGCGCTCGGCATCTTTGTCTTTCATTGCTTGCTTCAGGGCAGAGTTCACCCGTGATCGCATATCCATATGATCTGTCCATCCCCATGGAAAAGGAACCCCGACCATATCGAAACAAAAAGCGCGACACAACCGGAAGTGAATATTGCTAACTCATTGATTTTCCACAATAGCGCAAAATTTGAACAGACTTGACCCAGCGCCACAACCCCCTTAGTTATGCGCCGATTTACCCAGCAGGAGAGTCGCCCGATGGCCCAGAACGCCCCGTCCAAGCCCACCGCATGTCTGGCATTGGCCGACGGTACACTGTTCTACGGGATGGGCTTCGGTGCCACCGGTCAGACCGTGGCCGAGTTATGCTTTAATACTGCCATGACCGGATACCAGGAGATCATGACCGATCCCTCTTATGCCGGACAAATTGTGACCTTCACCTTCCCCCATATCGGCAACGTCGGCGTGAACCCAGAAGATGACGAAACTGGTGATCCGGTTGCCGCAGGTATGGTCGTCAAATGGGACCCGACCGAGTCATCCAACTGGCGCTCGGCCGAAGAGCTGAAAACCTGGCTGACCCGCCGTGGTCGAATCGCGATCGGTGGTGTGGACACTCGCCGCCTGACCCGCGCCATTCGTCAGCAAGGCGCGCCGCATGCGGCACTGGCCCATGATCCCGAAGGCAGTTTCGACATTGAGGCATTGATTAGCGCCGCACGTGGCTTTGCTGGACTCGAGGGCATGGATCTGGCCAAAGAGGTCACCTGTGCCCAAAGCTACCGCTGGGATGAGATGCGATGGGCTTGGCCCGATGGCTATACCCGCCAGGAAGCCCCGGTGCACAAGGTGGTTGCCGTCGATTTTGGCGCCAAGCGCAACATTCTGCGCTGCCTCGCCTCGGCTGGCTGTGATGTAACCGTTCTGCCCGCCACCGCAACCGCAACAGAAGTGCTGGCGCACAACCCTGATGGCGTTTTCCTGTCCAACGGTCCGGGCGATCCGGCAGCCACTGGTGAATACGCCGTTCCGATGATCAAAGAGATTCTGGACACCACCGACCTGCCCGTCTTTGGCATCTGTCTGGGCCACCAGATGCTGGCGCTGGCTTTGGGCGGTCAGACTGTCAAGATGAACCACGGCCACCACGGCGCGAACCACCCGGTCAAGGATATGGAGACCGGCAAGGTCGAGATTACCTCGATGAACCACGGTTTTGCGGTAGACGCGCAGTCTCTGCCCGAGGGTGTGATTGAGACCCACCGGTCGCTGTTTGACGGGTCGAACTGCGGCATCCGCATGACCGACCGCCCGGTCTATTCGGTGCAGTACCACCCCGAAGCCTCGCCCGGCCCGCAGGACAGTTTCTACCTGTTCGAACGCTTTGCCGACGCGATGGCGGACAAGAAAGCAACCGCCTGATGCGGCGATATGATCAGAGTTAACCCGCTGTTAACCCTAATTGAGCAACCCTGACGCCTGCTAACAGCGTCAGGGTTGTTTCGTTATGGTCGAACTGAACCTGCAGCATTTCGCGCACGCCGCGCCGATACCTGCTCAGGAACGCAAGCCTTTGGGGGCTTGTCTTGTCGACCGTGGCCTGATCACAAAGGCGCAGCTGGACGAAGCTCTGTTCCTGCAATCCTGGCAACAGGCCCCGTTGGGTGAAATTCTGGTGGCCGAGGGCTGGGTCAGCCGTCAGGACGTTCTAAGCGCCCTGTCCGAGCAAACCGGCCTGCAGATCGCTGATCTGGACAACTCGCCGCCATCTACCGATCTGTGCCAGATCAAGCCTGTTGACTTCTGGCTGTCTCATAACGTCATCCCCTGGCGTCGCTTGGGGCCCATTCTGCTGGTCGCCACAGCGCGGCCCGATTTGTTTCCGGATGTGAAACGAGAACTTGGGCATACCGGGTACACCATTATCCCGGTACTAACCGACACAGATCAGATCGATAGCGCCATCGCGCACGTGTTCTCCACCCCTTTGGCCGAAGCGGCCGAATCCCGTGTAGATCTTGACCAGAGCTGCCGATCCTGGACCCCTAAATCCCGTGCCCGACCTGCGGCCGCGCTTGCGGGCCTTGTGGTCCTGTTTGCCACCTTTCCCCTAACCGCGTTCGCCATTCTGGTGGCGGCCGCCGTGATCAGCCTGATCCTGTTTCTGACTCTGCGCCTGGCCGGTCTGCTGAGTTTCATTTGGCATCACGGGACACGCTCCACCAAAGCCCGCCCCCCCAGCCCGCCGCTGGCTTTGCCTTGCGTGTCCATTATGGTGCCGCTCTATAAAGAGAGGGAAATTGCCGATGCCCTGATCCGGCGATTGCGGCGGCTGACCTACCCCAAGGCACTGCTGGATATCATTCTGGTGCTGGAAGAAACCGACGAGGTGACGCGATCCACACTGGCGCAGGTTGATCTGCCCAGCTGGATCAGAACCGTCGAGGTGCCTGCCCTGAACGGCCTGACCACAAAACCCCGGGCCATGAACTATGCGCTGGATTTCTGCAGGGGCGATATTCTGGGCGTCTGGGATGCCGAAGATGCGCCGCAGCCAGACCAGATCGAACGCGTCGTCCGGCACTTTGCTCAGGCGGGCGACGATGTGGTTTGCCTGCAGGGTGTCCTGGATTATTATAACCCCCGCACCAACTGGCGATCACGCTGCTTTACCATCGAATACAACAGTTGGTTCCGGGTTATCCTGCAAGGTATTGCCCGGCTTGGACTTGTTGTGCCGTTGGGCGGGACCACGTTCTTTTTCCGCCGTGACAAGCTGTTGGAGCTGGGCGGCTGGGATGCCCACAACGTCACCGAAGATGCCGATCTGGGTGTAAGACTTAGCCGGGCGGGATATCGTACTGAAATGGCCGATACCGCCACTTTCGAAGAGGCCAACTTTCGCGCCTGGCCATGGGTACGGCAGCGCTCTCGCTGGCTCAAGGGGTTCATGGTCACCTACATTGTCCACATGCGGTCGCCGCTGCGATTGCTGAGGGAACTCGGCCCTTGGCGATTTTTTGGCGTACAGGCATTCTTCCTTGGGACAGTTGGACAATTCCTGCTGGCTCCGGTCCTGTGGCTGTTCTGGCTGTCGACCTTTGGCCTGCCCGGCCCGCTTCATCCGATCCTTGCCGATGCCGGGCTTAGCGCATTGTTCGGTCTGTTCCTGTTTGCAGAGGCCGTCAATACTCTTGTTGGCGCCATAGCAGTGTCCGCGCGCGAACGGCGTTTCCTGCTGCCGTGGGTGCCGACAATGCCGCTGTATTTTCCGCTGGGCGTCCTGGCTGCGTACAAGGCCTTGTGGGAACTACTGCTAGACCCGTTCTTCTGGGACAAAACACAACACGGTCAGGCCAGCGAAGAGGACCTGCCGCACTGACGGTCAGCTCTCGCGCCGGATAGCATCCTGTTTCAGGCGCGTCATGAAGGCGACCGAGATATGTTCCTTGAGGGCGCGTCCGGCGGCTTCTTCGTCGCGGGCTGCGATTGCCTCGACGATCCCCTTGTGTTCGCTCTGCGCAATCTCACCCCGGCCCTGCGCCGCCAGCGACGTCGTTGCCATCAGCGCCATGGTGCGATGTACAAGGTCCAGTTGCTGCACCAGATAACGGTTATGCGAGGCCAGATGAATCTGTTCATGAAACCGCCGGTTCGCCCGTGACAAGGCCGTCGGGTCATCGACCAACGCGTCATCGGCGGCGACCATTTCCTGCAGAACCTTGATCTCTTCTTCGGTGGCGTGCTTGGCGGCCAATTTCGCGGCCAGACCCTCCAACTCGCGCCGCACCACATACAGCTCGGCCATCTGGTTGTGGTCCAGCGAAGCCACAATCAGCGAGCGCCCGTCGCGTTCCAGCAGGGATTGCGTTTCCAGCCGCTGCAGCGCTTCGCGGATCGGCGTGCGCGACACCCCGAACCGTTCGGCCAGCTCGCTTTCAACCAGACGGTTGCCGGGCTTGTAAACGCCCACGTCAATCGCTTCGAGAATTAGGCTGTAGGCGTCTTTGGACGGCTGTCTGGATTGGGGCATCGGGTGGTTTGTCTCCTCGTTCGAACATGTCTATCCGTCACTTGCCCCCGGGATCAAGAGCGGCATTGAAAACCGATGCCCAGCACCCTAAACCAAACCCATGGTCAAACCTGCCTTTTCTCACGTCACCCACTGGGTGTTCGACCTGGACAACACGCTCTACCCGCCACATATGCGCCTGTTCGATCAGATCGAGGTGCTGATGACGGATTACGTGGTGCAAGCCATTGGCGTGGACCGGGCTGAGGCGGATCGTCTTCGCTCGCACTATTGGCGGCAATACGGCACTACGCTGGCTGGGTTGATGGCCGAGCACGATCTTGACCCGGACCCATATCTGCACGCGGTTCACCAGGTTGACATGAGCCACATGGACCCAGACGTGGATCTGGCCGATCACATCCGATCCCTGCCCGGGCGTCGCATTGTCTACACCAACGGCAGCGCGCCCTACGCCGAACGCGTTCTGGACGCGCGCGGCCTTAGTGGCTTGTTCGACGCGATCTATGGGGTCGAACACGCGGACTATAGGCCAAAGCCGGAAAAAGCCGCGTTCGAGGCGATCTTTGCCCAAGATGGAATCGACACGACCAAGGCTGCGATGTTCGAGGATGATCCGCGCAATCTGGCCGCTCCGCACGCGATGGGAATGCGCACCGTTCACGTCGCACCCGAACCGCACGAGGCCGACCATATACACCATCACACAGACGATCTGACCGCGTTTCTGGCGCTTCTGCGATAGGCTGTCACACTGCGACGATCTGCACATTTTGCAGGTGCAGCATCACCCCTATATGCGCCTCAGCGACGAACAGAACCGGAGATTTCCATGAGCGCGATCGAGATGCCTCGGCGCCTGCCCATCTGGCAGCGCCTGTTTTTTGCAATCCCCGTTTTCGGCTGGCTGGCAAAAGATGCCGCCAATGGCGAGGCCGAAGACTGGTACTACACGGCCGCCGCGATTGTCAGCATGTGGGGATGCTCGGCCCTGCTGTTTGGCCTGCCGGGGCTATATATCCCTGCGGTCATGATGGTGCCGGTGATGTTCCTCATCCTCATCCTGATCTCACGCGGCTGACACACGGGACAGGATGTCACTTGGCACCCACCTTGTAACCGAACTAGTTTCTGCCCAAGATTTCGGAGACCAAGGCCATGAAAGACAGCTGTGACATCCTTATTTCCGGCGGAGGAATCGCCGGACTGACCGCTGCAGCGGCCTTTGGAGCTGCCGGGTTCGACGTAGTTTGCGTCGACCCCACTCCGCCCATTACCGAGCGTGACGTGGACGGATCCGACCTACGGACTACGGCGTTTCTGCAACCGGCGCATGGGCTTTTGGAACAATGCGGGTTGTGGCAGCGACTGGATGAACACGCCGCCCCCCTGCAGATCATGCGCATCGTGGATGCGGGCGGCGATGTGCCCGAACCCCGCGTGGTGCGCGATTTCAACGCCGCCGATATCTCGGACCTGCCCTTTGGCTGGAACCTGCCCAACTGGCTGTTGCGGCGCGAGATGGTGGCCCGTCTGACCGAACTGCCCAATGTCGATTTCCGCCCCGGCACAGGCACCGTCAGCCTGTTCACGCGCACCGCCGAGGCCCGCGTGGGCCTGAGCGATGGCAGCCGTATACGCTGCAAACTGGTGGTCGCCGCGGACGGGCGCAATTCCCCGATGCGCGAGGCCGCGGGGATCAACGTGCACACCACTCGTTATGGCCAGAAGGCGCTGGCATTTGCGGTTACGCACCCGATCCCGCACGAAAACGTCTCGACCGAGATACACCGCTCGGGCGGGCCGTTCACACTGGTCCCCCTGCCCGATTGGCAGGGTCAGCCCTCATCCGCGATTGTCTGGATGGAACGCGGTCCTCGCGCGGTTGAATTGTTGAACACCGATGCCGAGGCGTTCGAAGCTCTGATGACCGAACGATCCTGCGGGCTGTTCGGGCCGTTGAAACTGGCATCGCGCCGAACCATCTGGCCGATTATAAGTCAGTCGGCGGAACGCCTTTCGGGCGAGCGCATCGCCCTGATGGCTGAGGCCGCCCACGTGGTGCCACCCATCGGTGCGCAAGGATTGAACATGTCACTAGGTGATCTGCGCACTCTGTTGGACCTCGCCCAGGCTCGACCCGAAGGTCTGGGCGATGCGCAAATGCTGGACGCCTACCACAAAGCCCGCCACTCGGAGATCGAGATGCGCGTCAAAGGCATCGACTTGCTGAACCGCGCCTCGATGATCGAGGCACGGCCACTGCGCGATGCGCGGGCGATGGGGCTGAATGCGCTCTATTCTCTGCCTCCTGTGCGCAAGACGTTGATGCAGATGGGCCTCGGCGTACGCTGAGGCCCCCAGGTCACTCAGAAGATCACAGTACCTGATCCAGCACGCGCTTGAGTCGAGCAATTGTGCCATCTACGTCATACAGCTTGTCCAGCCCGAACAGACCCAGACGGAAGGTACTGAACCCCTCGGGCTCATCGCATTGCAGCGGAACACCGGCAGCGATCTGCATACCCAAGGCGGCGAATTTCTTGCCGTTCTGAATCTCGGGATCCGAGGTATAGCTGACCACAACCCCCGGCGCACCGAACCCATCGGCGGCCACAGACACGATGCCCTTGTCCTTCAGCATCGCCCGTACACCGTTGCCCAAAGCCCATTGCGCATCGCGTAGCTTTTCAAAACCGTAATCGCGGGTCTCGTTCATCGTATCCCGGAACGCCTGCAGCGCGTCAGTCGGCATCGTGGCGTGATAAGCATGCCCGCCATTCTCATAGGCCTGCATGATCTGACGCCACTTCTTCAGGTCAACGGCGAAACTATCAGAGGTCGTCTCCTCCAATCGCGCCTCGGCCCGTTCAGATAGCATGACCAGACCGGCACAGGGCGAAGCGCTCCACCCTTTCTGCGGGGCTGAGATCAGGACGTCCACTCCAGTTGCCTTCATATCGACCCAAGCACAGCCAGAGGCGATGCAGTCCAGCACCATCAATGCGCCAACCTCATGCGCAGCCGCCGCCATGGCGGTCACATAGTCATCCGGCAGAATCAGACCTGCTGCGGTTTCAACGTGCGGAGCAAACACCACATCCGGACGTTGTTCTCGAATAGTTGATACCACCTCTTCGATCGGTGCTGGTGCAAACGGAGATGAGCTCGAATTGCCGGTTTGGCGCGCCTTGAGCACCGTGGCCGACGCCGTCAGATCTGCGGATTCGACGATCTGGCTCCAACGATAGGAAAACCATCCGTTACGCACGACCAGAACGTTGGCTTTGCGCGCGAACTGTCTGGCCACGGCCTCCATTGCATAGGTCCCACCGCCCGGGATTACGGCAATACCGTCCGCGTTGTAGACATCTTTCAGCATGTTTGAGATGTCGCGCATGACGGTCTGAAACCGGGCCGACATGTGGTTCAGGGAACGGTCGGTGAAAACAACCGAGAACTCCTCGAGCCCATTGGGGTCAATGCTATCCAAAAGCGCCGGCATGATTTGTCCTTTCAAACAGTACTCGGGCAACGTGAATCTTCTGGCGAGATTGGTAAAGCAGTTTTCTTGCGCCGACAATTGACGCCACGGAACTTTATTTCCCCGTGAATTTTAGGTTCGAAACTGCACCATATAACCCCCGAAGTGACGCCAAATAGTGTCACCACCCCTTTACACCCAGAGGTGTTTCTGAACAGATACATACACTTTGTAGAAGAAAGGTTTTGCTCCTCGTGACTGCTCAAAAGCGGATCAGTTTTCAGGTTGTACGGGACGAAGTTAAACGTCGCATTGAAAGCCGAATCTGGCCTCAGGGATCTTTGCTGCCAACGGAAACGCAGCTTGCCGAAGAATTCAATTGCGCGCGCGCGACCGTAAATCGCGCCCTGCGGGAGTTATCCGATCAAGGATTTGTTGAGCGTAAGCGCAAAAGCGGCACGCGGGTCAAAAAAGAACCCAGCAAACACGCGAAACTCGAGTTTTCGCTGGCGCGCCAGGCCGTTGAGAACCAAAACTCGACTTATCGTTATGCTCTTGTCGAACGTAATGTAGTGTCCAGTCCCGGTTGGCTGGCCTCGCAACTCAGTGTCTCACCAGACGCGCGCGTGCTGCATGTGATCTGCATGCACTATGCCGACAACCGCCCATTTCAGCTGGAAGAGCGCTGGATCAACATCGATACCGTACCCGAGGTCGAGAATGCCGATCTGACCTCGCAAGGCCCGCATGAATGGCTGCTGAACATAGCCCCCTTTACTGAAGCAGAGGTTGCGTTCTGTGCGATTTCCGCCGACGGGAGATTGGCCGAATTCATGGGAACCACGGCCGGCACATCGATGATCCAACTTGAACGCACGACCTGGAAAGATGGTGAGCCGATGGCCTTCGCCCGAATGACCCACCATCCCGGCTATTGCATTCGCACCAGATACTGACCCTAACCGATCGGACCGGGTAATCGCTCTTCGCTGAGCAGGACGTTGGCTTCGACGTCCCCGGCACCGGGTAGGGTCATGATCCGCCGCCGCAGAACCCGCTCAAAGTCGGACAGGTCGCGGGCGACAACCCGAAGGCGATAATCGTACAGGCCAAGGACGTGCTCGACCGTCTGAACCTCGGGGATGGCGCTGACGGCACGTTCGAAATCTTCCAGACTGACCTGACCTTTGCGGGCCAGTTTGACCCCCAAAAAGACTGTCACGCCGAACCCCAACGCCTCGGCATTCAGGCGCAGACGACGCCCCCGGATTACTCCTGCCGTTTCCAACCGCCTGACACGCCGCCAGGTCGCAGGCTGCGACAATCCAAGTTTACGACCCAGGGCTCCAGCACTCTGAGTAGCATCCTGCACCAGCGCACGTAGGATTTGGCGGTCTGTTTCATCAAGCTCAATCATACCGGTAGAACCTCGTTGCGCTTCACTCGCGCAATATGCATCAGCGCCTCGATATCGGCGATGTGCGGCAAGGTCAGAATGCGGTCGCGGTAGATTTTCTGATAGTGTGACATGTCGCGTGCCAGCACCGAAAGACGAACATCCACACGGCCCAGAAAAGTCTGGATTTCGATTACTTCTGATACATCGCGCGCAGCAGCAGTGAATTCATCGAAGGCACGGGGCTGGGTCTTGTCCAGTGTCACACGCAACGAGACCTCAACGGCATATCCAAGCGCGGTCCAGTCAAGGACAGCCTCCTGTCCCTGAATGACGCCCGACGCCTGCATCTTCTCGACCCGGCGCCAGCACACGCCCTGGCTGACCCCACACCGCTCGGCCAGTTCGGCCATGGAAAGGGTCGGTTCGGTCTGTAGATGACGCAGAATGCGCCGGTCCATGTCATCAAGCATGATTTATTCTCTAATTCGTACTTTCGCGAATAACTTTTCACCTTTTTTCCAAATACTCAATGCTTCAACGCTCGCCAACCAAGCCACACCGAATTAAAAGCGCAGCAACCGTAACAGAAAGGACCGGAATAATGCGCGTCTATTACGATCGCGATTGCGACATCAACCTGATCAAAGACAAAAAAGTGGCCATCCTGGGCTATGGCTCGCAAGGTCACGCGCACGCGCTGAACCTGCGCGACTCGGGCGCGAAGAACCTGGTCGTCGCTCTGCGCGAAGGTTCCGCATCGGCTAGGAAAGCCGAAGCCGAAGGTCTGGAAGTCATGGGTATCGCCGAAGCGGCGGCCTGGTGCGACGTCATCATGTTCACCATGCCCGACGAACTGCAGGCAGAGACCTACAAGAAATACGTGCATGACAACATCAAGCCCGGCTCGGCCATCGCCTTCGCCCACGGTCTGAACGTCCACTTTGGCCTGATCGAGCCGAAAGAAGGCGTCGACGTCATCATGATGGCCCCCAAAGGCCCGGGCCACACCGTGCGCGGCGAATATGTCAAAGGCGGCGGCGTGCCCTGCCTGGTTGCCGTCAACAACGACGCAACCGGCAAAGCGCTGGAAATCGGTTTGTCCTACTGCTCGGCCATCGGCGGCGGCCGTTCGGGCATCATCGAAACCAACTTCCGTGAAGAATGCGAAACCGACCTGTTCGGTGAACAAGCTGTTCTGTGCGGCGGTCTGGTTGAACTGATCCGCTGCGGTTTTGAAACTCTGGTCGAGGCAGGCTACGCGCCGGAAATGGCCTATTTCGAGTGTCTGCACGAAGTGAAGCTGATCGTGGACCTGATCTACGAAGGCGGCATTGCGAACATGGACTACTCGATCTCGAACACTGCCGAGTACGGCCAGTACGTCACTGGCCCGCGTATCCTGAAATACGACGAAACCAAAGCGCGTATGAAAGAGGTTCTGAACGACATCCAGCAGGGCAAGTTCGTTCGTGACTTCATGCTGGAAAACGCTGTTGGTCAGCCGACCATCAAAGCTTCGCGCCGTGCCAATGACGAGCACATGATCGAGGAAACCGGTGCGAAACTGCGCGCTATGATGCCTTGGATTTCGGCTGGTAAAATGGTCGACAAGGAAAAGAACTGATCCTGACGGTTCTTTGCGAAAGGGCGGCCAAACGGCCGCCCTTTTTTGTCTCAACACCTCCTGATTTTTAGGCCCAACATGGTTGACCAACCCACATCCCGCGATTGGAGCGGCGTTATAACTTTGGGCCTCATCTGGGGTGGAACGTTCATGGTCGTCGCCATGGCGTTGGAAGGATACGGGCCAGTCACTGTTGCCACTGCGCGCACCACCCTTGGCGCCTTGACCTTGCTGGGGATGATGGCGCTGACCGGGCGTAAGTTGCCGTCGGGCAGTCCGAAACTCTGGGGTTACATCGCAATCATTGGCGTGTTGTCGACTGCGCTGCCTTTCCTGTTACTCAGTTGGGGGCAGCAATATGTGGCCTCGGCCTTTGCGGGCCTGTCGATGGCAGCGATACCGCTGATGGTATTACCATTGGCGCATTTCTTTTCAGACGAACCGCTGAACCTGCGCAGGCTCCTTGGGGTATCTCTGGGCTTTTGTGGTGCACTTGTACTGATCGGCCCGGGGCTGGCACAAATTGGACAGGGGGCGGAACCCTTGGCTCAGCTAGCCTGTATCGGAGCCGCCCTGTGCTATTCCTGCGCGTCGATCTTCACCCGGCGCTGCCCACCCGTTGATCCCGTCGCTTTGGCCGCGTTGTCACTGGTCGTTGGCGCGGCGCTCTTGCTGCCCATCATGCTGGTGACCGAGGGCCTCCCCCACTGGGAAGGTACGCGCCCCGGCCTGGCGATCATCGCGCTGGGCCTTTTACCCACCGCCTTCGCCACCTTGTTGCGCGTTTCGATCATTCGCAGCGCCGGGTCTGTTTTCCTGACGCTGGTCAACTATCAGGTGCCGATCTGGTCGATGATATTTGGCGCATGGATTCTGTCCGAGGCGCTGCCCCTTCGGTTCTACATCGCGTTGATCATGATCCTAACCGGGCTGGCGATCAGCCAGTGGTTCAGCTTGCGCAAGATGCTGATCGGGCGTTAACCCGCGACCGCCTCGACCTCGGCCACGATGCCATCGACAACCTGCGTCAACAGGGCATCATCCTCACATTCCGCCATCACGCGGATCAAGGGTTCCGTCCCCGACTTCCGGATCAGCAGACGACCCTGCCCGTTCAGGCGCGCTTCGGCATCGGCGATGGCGGCTTTAACGCTGCCCGCTTCCAGCGGGCTCTGCCCGTCCTGATAACGCACGTTCTTCAATAACTGAGGTACGGATTCGAACTGCACCGACAGTTCAGAGGCCTTGCGGCCCGAGTGCACCATCTCGGCCAGAAAATGTAGCCCAGCCATCAGACCGTCGCCGGTGGTGGCATAGTCGCTCATAACGATGTGGCCCGACTGTTCTCCACCCAGATTGAACCCGCCTTCGCGCATCCGTTCAACGACATAGCGATCGCCAACAGCCGTCCGCTCCAGCCGCAGCCCTTGCGCGGCCAGGTGCCGTTCCAGCCCGAGATTGGACATCACCGTCGCAACCAGCGCGCCGCCCTCAAGGCGATCCGCCTTGGCCCAACTGGTCGCCAGCAGCGCCATAAGCTGATCGCCATCAGCCACGTGCCCGCACTCATCGACCATCACGACGCGGTCGGCATCGCCGTCCAAACAGATCCCAACATCAGCGCCATGGGCCACAACCGTTTCGGCCGCCAGTTGAGGTTTGGTCGAGCCGCAATTCAGGTTGATGTTCTTGCCGTTCGGCGCGATCCCGACCGGAATGACCTCGGCGCCCAGTTCCCACAGAACCTCGGGGGCGGTGCGGTGCGCGGCGCCGTTGGCACAGTCGACCACCACTTTCAGTCCATCCAGACGCAGGTCGCGGGACAGCGAGGACTTCACCCGTTCACCGTATCGAAACCGCGCATCATCCACCCGACGCGCGCGGCCGATATTTTGAGCCTGCGTGGGTTTGACACCCTCTTCGATCAGACGCTCAATCTCAAGCTCGGCTTGATCGGACAACTTGTATCCGTCGGGGCCAAAGAACTTGATGCCGTTGTCCTCTGCCGGATTATGACTGGCCGAAATCATCACGCCCAGATCCGCACGCATTGACCGGGTCATCAGCCCCACGGCGGGCGTTGGCACCGGACCCAGCAACAGCACGTTCATACCGGTCGAGGTCAACCCGGCGGTCAGCGCGTTTTCCAACATGTACCCGGACAGGCGCGTGTCCTTGCCAATCACCACCCGGTGCGCGCCGGATTGATTGCGACGGAAATACCGCCCAACGGCAGCCCCGATACGCAGGGCCATCTCGGCCGTTATCGGATGGGTATTGGCGGTGCCCCGCACCCCGTCGGTTCCGAACAGCTTGCGCATCGTGTCACTCCGTAATTTCTTGCCTGTGACGGGATTACCGGACGGAAGCCCACAGACGCAAGGCCTGAGCGGTCTCGGGCACGTCATGAACCCGCAGGATCTGCACGCCCTGGGACAATCCTGCCAATGCCACGGCGATTGATCCCGGCGCGCGGGCGTCCTTGCGCGGCTCCAGACCGATCTGCCCGATGAGCCCCTTGCGAGACACTCCCAGCAGAATCGGGCATCCGATGCCGTGAAACAGGCTGAGGTTTTGCAGAAGAGCCAGATTGTGCGCCTGCGTTTTGCCGAACCCGATTCCCGGATCAATCACGATTCGGTCGCGGTTCAGGCCCAGTTGCTGCAACTGCGCGACCATCCCGTCAAGGAAATCGTACACATCCAGCAGAACGTCGTCATATTGAGGATCGTCCTGCATTGTAGCCGGGTCGCCCTGCATGTGCATCACGCAGACCGGGGCATCAACCTCGGCGCAAAACGATGCAAGTTGCGGGTCAAAGGTGAAACCAGAGACGTCGTTGATCAGCCCGGCCCCCGCATCCCACGCCGCCCGCGCAACGCTGGCTTTGCGTGTATCGATGGAGATCAGCGCCTGCGTGTTGGCGCGGATGGCCTCGACAACAGGTTGGGTTCGCGCGATTTCTTCATCATCAGGTACGTAAGAAGCCCCTGGACGGGTGGATTCTCCGCCGATATCCAGAATGCTGGCCCCATGCGCCACCATCTGATCCGCGGCGACCGTTGCAGCCTCGACCGAATTGTGCACGCCGCCATCGGAAAAACTGTCCGGTGTCGTGTTGAGGATGCCCATGATCTGAGGCCGATCCATCGCCAACCCCGTAATCTCAGCGCGCGGCCCGGTCAGTCGTGCAAGCACATCACTCGGAATGTCCTGTGCCGCAACAACAATCGGGGTTTCCGTTCGCGTCAGACGTTCGGCATGTGTGAACCACAAAGGCTGTCCCGCAAGAGGCATCGCACCAGTCGGGCGGGCCGGGCCGTGTTGCACCAGCGGTCGGAAGTATTCTGTCACAGCTGCGCCTGATCCACTGAAATGGCACGCAGGGGTGTCTTAGGCGCTTTCGGCAAAGCACCGCCGATCACCATCATTTCACTGGCTTCAAAAGTGGCCGCGAACCACGCCGCCAAGGCGACAGCGTCCGAAGGTGCGGCGGAGGGGCCGTCCACAGCATCCAGCACGATCTTGGAAGGAGCCCAAACGCAGATCTGACCGTTCTTCATCGCCCAGTCCAGTTCGGTCCGAGTTGACACCACCACACAGCGATGATCTTTCGCAGCGAGAACCCAGGCGTTCTGTTCAATCGCCAGCAAGTCAATTCGGCGCTGCGTCATCGCGTGGCCGGTTTGCGGGACATCCATATCCGCAGCACCCAGGCACAGAATCAGGGGACGTTGACGGTTTTCCAACTGGTCAATCCACCCGGCCAGATTAGACGAAGCAATTGCCTCGTTCGACAGAAACACCAACCGCGGATGGGGGCGCTCTTCCTCGACCACGTCGTGATGGATCGCGTCCCTGCCGCGAACAATTTCAACACCCAGGGCGCCAGGGCCGCGATCCAGTTTTTCGATTCTGACAAAAGCCCTTACAGCCTGAGGCTCAAGCAGAATACGCTCAGCAACGCGATCCGCCAATGTCTCAAGCAGGTTCAGTCGCTCGGCGGCCAGTTCATGCGCAATCGCCTCGGTCACGCGGTCATAGGACAGGATGCGGTCCACGTCATCGTCAATCGGGTCGGTCAGCGGGCGCACTTCGACCACGATGTTGAAACAGATACGCTGTGTCGTGCCACGCTCGGCCTGAAACGCGCCGATCTCAACCTCGACAATATGATCCCGCAATGAAATGCGGTCCAGCGGGCCGCGCGTGGCGGTCGCTTCGGACCGCTCGGACGGGTGCGCAAAGGCAAGACGGACTTCAGAGCTCATGCAACGGACCTTTTCGGGCTTGGTGGGCTGATCAGCCAAAACTATACGGTGCGCGCGCATATAACACCGCCTCAAACGCCATTCCAGACACCGAATGCGGCGTTGGGGAAAGCCAATTCGGATCAATCCACCCGTTAAGCCCTGCCCCGGCATTTCGATTCACGCCACTCTGATCGGAATTCGTGACCGCCGGCGGGTCCAGCTTGTAGGCCCACAATCAGCCGAGTTCGACAGCCCGCGCTGCTTAGATGGCAGCGCGGGAATGCCTTTTAGTTGCTCGCGGTGCGGTAGTTGTGCCTGTAGAAGATATGCACACCAATGCGCGCGGTTTCCTTGTAAACGCGCGACCACGACGGTCTCACCGCAGTGGTGTGGTAATGTGTGGCCCCTTCAGTCAGTTCCTTGGCGACGCCGTCAATTGCGGCACGCGCAACTTTGGACACACGCTCATAGGCCTTTTTTTCGCGGATCACTTCCTTGTGGCCATCACAGGTATAGGTGAACTGGCATTGATATCTTTTGCCCGTTCCCTGTTTGATCACGCCACACAGCGAATTCGGAAAACGGTTGCTTTTGACGCGGTTCAGAATGACCTCGGCCACGGCGAACTGACCGCGCACGCTTTCGCCGCGCGCTTCAAAGTACAGCGCTTCAGCCAAGCACTCAAAGTTCACGTCCCCTTTGGCCTTTGGCTGTTGGTCCAGCCAAGCCTTCGAATACGAAACTTTTACAGGCTCAAGCTCTTTGCGGGGCTTGAACAGGGTTAGATAGTCGCGAAAGTTCTGTCCGGGCAGATCGGTCCGGGTAACAAGTTCGCGTTCGGCGGTATTGGTGGCTTCCCTTTCAGCGAAAGACACACTTGGCAGCACGGTTGCCGCCAATGTGGCAGCAGCCAGTATGTATCGTAGCATCAGATAACCTCGCACAGGCACAAATCGCGCCGTACCCTCCCCCGGCGGGCGCGACGAGGCATTTAACGCAGTCTGGCCGGGACGTCCAGTTCGGAAGAAAACGCAAGTGGAAAATCGCCCGTGCGAAAAAATAATTCCGTCACAAGGTCGCCTGAAAACCACTAATCCTAGGGCATTTGGCCTGTGTCAACCCCCAAGTCTGGACGAAATCGCCAGTTGAGCGGAAGCCAGCCGAGCGACCGGCACCCGAAAGGGTGAGCATGACACATAGTCAAACCCCAGATCCCGGCAAATGGCGATTGATTCGGGGTTACCACCGTGTTCACCGCATACCGAAAGGGTAACGTTCGGCTGCGTCTGGCGCCCACGTTCGGCCCCGAGTTTCAGCAATTCTCCGACCCCGTCCGGATCGAGGACATGGAACGGATCTTCGACAAAGACACCCTGCTGCACATAGGCCGACATGAACCGGCCCGCATCGTCACGCGACAAGCCATAGGTCATCTGGGTCAGGTCGTTGGTGCCGAAACTCAGGAACGACGTGTGTGGCGCAATTTCATCAGCCCGCAGACAAGCCCGTGGCGTTTCGACCATCACACCAAGGCGATATTCAAATTCTTCTCCGCGTTCGCTGGCGACCGAGGCCGCGACCGAGTCGATACGGGATTTGACCAGTTCCACCTCTCGCTTGGCGGAAACCAGCGGGATCATCACCTCGGGCACCACGGGGGCACCGTCCTTGCTGGCCTCAAGCGTTGCCTCAAAGATTGCACGGGCCTGCATGTCGTAGATTTCAGGCACGGTTACACCCAGACGCACACCGCGCAGACCCAGCATCGGGTTGTATTCGGTCATCGCCGCCACGCGCCGTTCGACATCCGAGACCGGCAGATCCAGAGCTTCGGCCAGTTCACGCTGTCCACTGCGTGTGGTCGGCAGGAATTCGTGCAGAGGCGGGTCGAACAGGCGGATACAGACCGGCTGCCCCTCCATGATCCGGAACAATTGCACGAAATCCTCACGCTGCATCGGCAGCAGACGCTCCAGCACCGCCGCACGGCCCGAGGACGTCTGCGCAAAGATCATCTCGCGCATCACGATAAGGCGGCCGGGGTCAAAGAACATATGCTCGGTCCGGCAAAGGCCGATCCCCTGCGCCAGAAAATTCCGCGCGGTCTGCGCATCAGCCGGCGTATCCGCGTTGGCGCGGATGGCGATATCACGCTCATCATCGGCCCAGCTCATCAACGTCTGGAAACAGTCATCCAGTGCAGCTTCCAGCATGGCAGGCTGCCCCGCCAATACCTGTCCCGAGCTCCCGTCGATCGTCAGCGTGTCGCCGGTTGTGAAAACACGTCCATCAGGCGCGGTCAGCAGCTTTTCCTTGGTCTGGAACCTCATCTCGGATGCGCCGACGATACAGGGCAGACCCAATCCGCGGCCAATCACCGCCGCGTGGCTGGTCATGCCGCCCTTTTCGGTCAGCACCGCGACGGCCGCGTGCATCCCGCGCACATCCTCGGGCGCTGTCTCGCGACGCACCAGAATACAAGGCTCACCGCGCGCGGCACTGGCCTGCGCCTCGGCGGCGGTGAACACAATCTTACCAGTCGCGGCCCCCGGGCTGGCAGCGATACCCGTGGTCAAAACATCGCGGTGCGCCTCAGGGTGGACCTGCCGGTGCAGCATCTCGTTCAAAGAATGCGGATCGACCCGCATCACTGCCTCCTGCGGTGGAATGATGCCATCTTCAGCCAACCGAACTGCGATCCGCAGCGCGGCGCGCGCGCTGCGCTGCACCCGCACGCCATCCAGAATGTGTACATGGTCGTTTTCGATCACGAACTCGACCTGCATTTCCTCGCGCAGTTTGGTGCGCATCAGTGCGGCATGGGCCTTGACGTTCGCAAAGGCTTCTGGCGCCACTTCTTCCAACGACTTCCCGCGCGGATCCTTTTCCAGATAGAGCGCGGCCACACCATCGCCCAAGGCATCCCGCCCCTGACTCTGGCTCAGGTATCGGCCAGTGATCTGCGGCATTCCCGTTGTGGAATCCACCAGTTGCAATACACCCGAGCCGCATTCACCCTGCCCCACTCCTGGGATCATCTCCTGAATGACCAAGCCCAGCCCTGCATCCGCAGGTGCGCCCTTTGCCTGCCGCAGCAACCGAGCCGAGGTTCCGTCCCATGCTCGAGCCATCGACCTTAGAACGGCAATCAGTTGCTCACCCCGTTCCTGAGGGAAGGCTTCGTCAGTTTCATCCTCATAGGCCCGCAAGGACTGGCGCAACCCCTCCCTGCCATCCGCGTCGATATCATCAAATACATCAGCGTCCAGACGGGCCACATGGATGGCAAAGCTTTGGACGAAACGCAGATACAGCGCGGCAGCGGCCTCGGCCCCCATCGAATCTGACAAGTCTACGTAACGCGCGTCGTTCATGCCGATATTCAGGATAGCGCCGGGGCCGCCCCAATCGGGGTCTTCGGAACTGGGCCGCACACACAGCAGCGCTGTCTGATCGAACTGTTCAAGGATCGCCGCGATATCGGGCACATGACCCTCCGCAATCCGATGGACCGCATCAAAGGACAGCGCCACAGTTCGCGGCACCGGCAGGTCTAGGCGGACCAGACGTTGCAGGCATTTCGCTCGCCCGCCATGGGTGTTGGCGGTGACGGGCGCTTCGGACGTGATCAGAGTGGTATGTGGGTTATTCTGCACTGCGGCACCTTTTGGTTTGCACGCAGCATAAGCCCCTGCACCAATGGCGCAAGGGCGTTATAGCTTAGCCTTCGATCTTGCTGAGATCGGCCACGCTGGAGCAGACCTGCCGGATCTGGCTCAGCAGGTTCAGGCGATTGCGGCGCAGGATGTCGTTGTCGGTATTGACCTGAACATCTTCGAAAAACGCATCCACCGGACCACGCAGCGCGGCCATTGAGGACATGGCTGACGGGAAGTCTTCGGCCTTCAACGCCGCGTTAATCTCGCCCTGCGTCGCGTCCAGAGCGGCAAACAGTGCCTTTTCGCTGTCCGACTCGGCAAATTTCACATCCGCGCCATAGGAGTATTCGACGCCGTCCTTCTCTTCGGCCTGCGTCAGGATGTTGTTGGCGCGCTTGAAGCCCTGCACGAGGTTTTCGCCATCCTCGGTTGCGATCACCGCATTCAGAGCGCGGGCGCGTTTGACCAGCAGGTTGAGGTCGTCATTGCCCTCCATCGCGATGCAGGCGTCGATGATGTCGTGACGGATGCCCTCGTCTCGGAGAAAAACTTTGAGGCGGTCGTGGAAGAAAGAGAGGAGTTCTTCAGATCTTGCGTCAATAGCCCTGCCGTCTACATGTTTGGTAACAATCGCGGTTGGAGTGCCAACGTACATAGCCCCACCATCAGTTTGACTCACAAACTCATCAGCCGCTTCGTCCTTGCGGCGTTTGATCACAGAACCGATTGAAGCATTTTCTCTCTTAAACTGATTTGATTGATAATCGTGCAATTTTATCCTTAGGTCATTCTCCAAGACCGATCGAATAACCCCCAACGCTGCGCGGCGCAGCGCGAACGGGTCTTTCGACCCGGTTGGTTTCTCATCAATCGCCCAGAACCCAGTCAGCGTGTCCAGCTTGTCGGCCAGCGCCACGGTCACCGAGAGCGGCGCGGTCGGCACGTCGTCTGACGGACCAAGCGGCGAGTAATGCTCCTGCGCCACGGCGGCCACGGCGGCGTCTTCGCCTTCGGCTTCGATGTAATAGCGACCCATAAGCCCCTGAAGTTCGGGGAATTCATAGACCATCTCAGAACTCAGATCGGCCTTGGCCAGACGCGCGGCTTTCTCGGCCTGATCCGCATTTGCTCCGGTCACCGGGGCCAGTTCGCGGGCCAGCGCGGCGATGCGGTCGATCCGTTCGGCCTGTGTGCCCAGCTTGTTGTGGAAGGTGACGTTCTCCAGCGCGCGGGTCCATTGGGCGATGTCCGATTTGGCAACGCGCAGGTCGTTCTCCCAGAAGAATTTCGCATCGGCCAGACGGGCGGACAGCACCTTTTGGTTGCCAGCCAGAATGGTCGCGCCGTTGTCGGCGGTTTCGCGGTTGGCGACGGTGATGAACCGCTCGATCCGCCCGGTTTTGGGATTGCGGACCGAGAAGAATTTCTGGTGCTCTTTCATCGAGGTCTGCAGCACCTCGGGCGGCAACTCCAAAAACTCCTCGTCGATCTGCCCCATCAACACCACGGGCCATTCGACCAGACCAGCGACCTCGGCCAGCAGGCCCTTGTCGTCGACCACTTCCAGACCCGCGGCAAAGGCCATGTTCTGCGCGTCGTTCCAGATATGCTCGGCGCGGTCGCCGGGGTTCAGAACCACAAAGGCGCGCTTCAATTTGGCGGCGTAGTCGTCGAAGGACGTGACCGAAAACCGGTTCGGCGCCATGAAACGGTGGCCTGCAGTGGTGTCGCCGGATGTGATGCCATCGACCTCAAGCGGCACCACCTGCGTGCCTGTTTCGTCGGACAGGATGCACAGGATCGAATGCAACGGACGCACCCAGCGCAGCGGGCCACCGCCCCAGCGCATCGACTTGGGCCAGGGAAAGTTGCGAATGGTGGCCTCAAGCACTTCGGCCACGATCTCAGCCGCGGGGCGTCCGGCTTTTTCGATGGTGGTGAAATAGACCGCGCCTTTGGGTGTGTCGCGCTCCTCCAATTGATCGCGGGTCAGGCCAGCGCCACGCAGGAAGCCTTCGATGGCCTTGTCCGGTGCGCTAACTTTCGGCCCCTTGCGTTCCTCACGGATGGTCGGGCTTTCAGCCAGCAGCCCTTCAATCGCCAGCGTCAGGCGACGCGGCGTGGTCAGGGCGGCAGCGCCAGCATAGGTCAGGCCAGCCTCGACCAAACCGTCGGTGATCCGCTTTTTCAGGTCCTCGCCCGCGCGGGTCTGCATGCGGGCGGGGATTTCCTCGGAAAACAGTTCGATCAGCAGGTCGGGCATTTTCGGTCCTTAGAAATTGACGATCGTCTGAATGACGATGGCATTGGCGATGTCCACAAAGAATGCGGATACAAGGGGCAGCACAATAAAGGCAATAGGAGACGGGCCATATCGCTTGGTAACTGCGGTCATATTGGCAATGGCGGTCGGCGTCGCGCCCAATGCAAAGCCACCGAACCCGGCTGACAACACAGCGGCGCGATAGTTACCGCCCATCACCGGGAACAGCACCCAGATCACAAAAGCCACGGCAAATAGGGTTTGCGCGGTCATGATGACGGCTATGGCAAGACCAAGCTCGGCAATGGTCCAAAGTTGCAGACTCATCAGCGACATGGCCAGAAACGCGCCCAGTGAGAATTCCGAGATCAGCGCCAGTGACGGCGTGCGCGACACTGGCGGAGCCTTGGGCGCCAGTGCAGTGCGGATATTGGCAATGACGATGCCCATGATCAGGCAGGGCACGAACAAGGGCAGTTTCAGCCCGGTGGCTGCAATGGCCTCGCTCAGAATGTAACCAAAGATGATCGCCAGATTCAGATAGAGCAGCACGCGCATGATGGTTAGGTGATCGATCTTGGTCTCGGCCTCAGTGGCATCATCCGGCAGCCCGACCGTGTGTTCTTCGCCAGGGCGTTCCGGGGTCAGGTTTTTGCCTTCGACCAGAAAGCGGGCAATCGGCCCGCCTACCAGAGCAGCCAGCACAAGGCCCAGCGTCGCCACGGCCACGCCCAATTCGGTCGCGCCGCCAAGACCGGTCACTGCGTCGACCTCGGGGGCCCAAGCGATAGCTGTGCCGTGCCCTCCGATCAGAGAAGCTGATCCGAAGAGAACCCCGGCCTGCGCCGGGTAACCAAAGGCGACGGCGCCGACCGCACCGACGACATTCTGGGCAACGATCGTAACCAGCGTCAATATGAGAAGCAAAAACAAAGGTTTGCCGCCGGAAATCAAATCCGCAAGTCGAGCGTTCAAACCAATTCCTGCAAAGAACACAATCAGCAGAAAATCCCGCGAGGCGAGATCGAAGGTCAGCTCAAGCCCTGCCACGAGATACAGAAACAGCAACACAAGTGACGCCAGCAACCCGCCGGTGACAGGCTCGGGGATATTAAACTGACGCAGCAGCGCGACACGCGCGTTGATCTCGGCCCCAATCAGATAGACCGCAATGCCAAGCGTGGCGGTCAGAAAATTGGGAACGTGAAGCGCTGCGTCGGTCATGATAGCCTCAGTTTTCAGGCCGGGGCGGACATTCCTCGCCCACTACCGTCCCGTCATAGGCCTTTTCACCGCAATTGTTCAGTGCGTGCCAGACATAGCCCTTGCCATCCGAGGTCACGGCAACAATGCGGTCTACGCCATAATGGATATTTTTAGCCCCGATGAACGCTTGCGCCTGCCCGGATTTCAGGGCTTCTGCAATGGCCACGGCATCGTAGCAGTCAAACCAGCCCGGTGCAGTCAACGGTTCGGGGTTTTCAACTCGCCGGAATGTCGCCAGGTCCTCGGCCTTCAGATCGGTAAAAAAACACGCCCGGTACCGGATCGGAGAACTGTCAGCGTCAATCGCCTGAAACGCCGAATACGGGATTGGCTGCGGGACCTCTGCCCCTTCCACCAATATGGAAACATCCTGACCAGGCTGAGAGGGGACATCGTAGTAGAACCCATAGACCTGCAAATAATACATGCCGAAACCGGCCAAAGCCGCCGATACGACGAGGATGATTGCAAGCAGTTTTCCGGTCATCTTTTGGACATCCTGATCACGCGGCCTCTTTCAACTTCACGGGAAATGGGCCAGTTTCCAAACTGATACAGGTTGGAACGAGGTTGTTGGAATGGACATGACCCTTGCCGTTGGTTTTTTCGGCGCGCTGTTTGCGATCATGAACCCGATCACCAACCTGCCCGTATTCCTGAGCGTCACCGATGGTCTGACACCCGCCGACCAGCGCAAGGTCGCGGCGAAGACAGCGACGTACTGCCTGATCCTCGGCGCAGCTTTCGCCGCGGTCGGCAACCAGACGCTGGGCCTGTTTGGAATCAGCGTGGACGATCTGCGCGTAGCGGGTGGTCTTGTTGTTCTGATGATCGGCCTGAACATGCTGAGCGGCAAAGAAAGCACCACGCACCACGGCACCGAGGGGGAAAAACAGGACTACCCCGAACCCGCTACGGTTGCCTTCTACCCGTTGGCCTTCCCCATTTTGGTGGGGCCCGGCACGATCACGACGCTGATCCTTTATGCTCACCATATTTCCAAGCCCATGGATGCCATCATCTATGCAAGCGTCTTCGTGGCAGTTCTGTTTCTGCTGTTCATCACATTCTGGAACGCGTCTGCTTTGGCCAAGCGATTGTCGAGCAATGCGCGCGTTATCATGAGCCGCTTCATGGGCATGATCCTGTCGGCCATCGCTATCAGCATGATCGCGGACGGCCTGAAAGTGCTGTTGCCCGGTTTGGCATGAACGCCCCATCAGGCCTCGAACCCGGCGGCCTCGGTCACCAGAAACGCGTCGGCGCATTGTTTGGCCAGCGCCCGTACTCGACCGATATAGGCCTGCCGTTCGGTCACTGAGATCACGCCACGGGCGTCCAGCAGGTTAAAGACATGGCTCGCTTTAATACACTGATCATAAGCCGGGTGCGCCATAACGATGCGTTTACCGGTTTTCGGATCGTCATGTTCCTGCGCCAGAATGGCAGCGCACTCGGTCTCAGCCTCTTCGAAATGGCGCAGCAGAACTTCGGTGTTGGCCACGTCAAAGTTCCAACGGGCGTATTCCTCTTCGGTTTGTTTGAAGATGTCGCCGTAGCTCAGCGGGCTGGGTGACTGCGGGTCGTTGAAGGGCATGTCCATCACGTGATCGATGCCCAAGACATACATCGCCAGTCGTTCCAGACCATAGGTCAACTCGCCCGAAACCGGTGCACAGTCATGGCCGCCAACCTGCTGGAAATAGGTGAATTGGCTAACTTCCATGCCGTCACACCAGACTTCCCAACCCAGCCCCCATGCACCCAAAGTAGGGCTTTCCCAGTCATCCTCGACAAAGCGGATGTCATGCAGGTTCATGTCGATACCGATGGCCTCGAGGCTGCCCAAATACAGTTCCTGCAGGTCCGGCGGGCTGGGTTTGATCAGCACCTGATACTGATAATAGTGCTGCAACCGGTTCGGGTTCTCGCCATACCGTCCATCGGTCGGACGACGCGACGGCTGCACATAGGCTGCAGCCCACGCCTTGGACCCCAAAGCACGCAGCGTGGTCGCCGGGTGAAACGTCCCTGCCCCAACCTCCATGTCGTAAGGCTGTAGAATGGCGCAGCCTTTCGAGGCCCAATAGGACTGAAGGCGCAGGATAATTTCTTGAAAAGAACGTGGTGCGCTGGACGGTTCGGTCATGACATTCCCTTTGGGCGCGCATGCGCCCGGTTCCGGTCGGTTTTGTCCTTCCTATGCAAGGGGCCAAGGAGCGTCAACGGGCCAATCGGGTCTGGCTGTCACTGCACAGCCACACTGGAAAATCCCCGTACTCCAGGCATGGCATTCCGCGCCTCAAATCGCGTAATCTGCGGCAAAGCCAAAACACCGCGGATACGGGCAGACAATGACACGAGTAATCACTGTAATTTTGTTTCTTTTTCTCTTCGGCACGCGCGCCGTTTTTGCACAGCAGGAGGCGGGCGTCTGGGTACAGGTCGAAGCCCGACCGTCGCTGCGCCAGGCGCAGGAGCGCGCGCAGGCCTATGCGAGTGTGTTGCCCGATGTGAACGGGTTCCGCTTGAACTCTGGCTGGTATGCCATTGTTATCGGGCCCTATTTGCGCAGCGACGCCGAACAGGTCCTGCGCGTTTACCGGGCTGAAGGACAAATCCCGGCGGACAGCTACATCGCGTTTTCAAATTCTCTGGGACAGCAGTTCTGGCCCATTGGTTCGAGCTCTCTGAATCAGGATGCAGTGACCCCGCCCGTTGAGCCCACACCACAACCTGACCAATCCACCGCCGGTCTGACGCCTCAGCCCTCAGATGAGACACGGTCGCAGGCGCTTCAATCCGAACGTCTGCTGACCGCGCAAGAGCGTAAGGATCTGCAAACCGCCCTGCAAGCCGCCGGATTTTATAGTTCGACCATCGATGGCGCGTTTGGTGCAGGCACCCGGCGTTCGATGGGGAACTGGCAGAGTTTTAATGGCTATGAGCCCACCGGTGTCCTGACAACGGCACAGCGCGAGGTGCTAATGGATGACTATAACGCCCCGCTGATAAGCGTCGGCATGGAACGTCACTCGGACACGCAGGCGGGCATTGAACTGGACCTGCCGCTGGGTGTCATCGCCTTTGACCGTTATGAAGCGCCCTTTGCGCATTTCAATGGCACCACTGATATGGACGCCAAGGCGTTGCTGATAAGCCACAAAGGCGACAAGGCCACACTGCGCGCACTCTATGAAGTGATGCAATCGCTGGAGATTGTACCTCTGGACGGTCCGCGGCAACTGCGTGGTGACCGTTTCACGCTGGAAGGTCGCGGTAACGGGATCGTATCCTATACCGAAGCAGCGCTGAAAGACGACCAGATTAAGGGCTTTACGCTGGTCTGGCCCGAGGGTGATGAGGCCCGTCGCGCGCGGGTCCTGGCCGCAATCAAGGCCAGCTTCACCACAAATGACGCCGTTCTGGACGCCGGTGTCGGTGCGGAAGCCGATCAGAGGATCGATCTGATTTCGGGCCTGCAGGTGCGCAAACCTCGTCTGTCCCGGTCCGGTTTCTTTACCGATGCAGACGGCACGGTCCTGACCGTTTCCGAGGCCACGGATAGTTGTACCCGGATCACGCTCAACGACGACCAAGAGGTTCAGGTGGCCTGGGCAGATCCCGATCTTGGCGTAGCTGTGCTGCGCCCCCGCCGCAACCTCGTGCCGATCGGCATTGCCGAATTCAGCGCCGCCAAACCGCGCATTCAGTCCGAGGTCGCGGTTTCCGGCTTCTCATATGAAGGCGCGTTGGGCGCTCCGACGCTAACCTACGGCCAGATCACCGATGTGCGAGGCCTGAATGGCGAAGACGGTGTGAAACGTCTGGCATTGGCGGCACAACCCGGTGACGCGGGCGGTCCGGTCTTCGACGACAGCGGACAGGTTGTTGGAATGCTGTTGCCCACCCCGTCCGAGGGGCGCACCCTGCCAGCTTCGGTCAGTTTGGCCGCAACCGTGGATCGGCTGAACGCGGTTCTGGAAAAGGCCGGTGTATCCGGTCAACCCGGCCAGTCCACTGCGGAAATATCACCCAATGAACTCAGCCGACGGGCCAACGGGATGACCGTTCTGGTGCATTGCTGGGACTAGGTTGATCTCTGAAAAACAAAGAACGCCGCCCCTTCGCGCGGCGTTTTTTGTCTAGGTGATATCCGGAGTCACCCGGATCAACGTCGGAACAGGCGCGTGAAACGCGGCTCGTACGGCCGCCTGCATCTCTTCCAAGTTTACCGGCGCGGCGGACAAGGCCCCAAAGGCCTCGGCCAGTTTGCAGAAATCGGGATTGCGGGCCACTACCGCATTCGGGGCAATCTGGCTGCGGACCATGCTGTCTTCTATCTCTTTCAGCTTGGCGTTGTCCCACAGGATGATGGGAAGAGACAGGCCCAACTCGACCGCCGCACCAAGCTCCATCATCGTGTAGTGAAACCCGTAGTCCCCCGCGATCACAGCCGTGGGTTTGCCCCGACGCGCGACCGCTCCTCCGATACCTGCGGGCAGCGCATAGCCCAGCGTGCCGAACCCGGTCGGGTGGTGCCAGTGATAGGGATAGGCCATGTCCCAGACCTCTTTCGCGACATAGGCAAACTGGGTCATGTCGGAATAGATCATCGTGTCTGCTGGCATTGCCTCGCGCAGGGCATCCAGCACAGGTACGATCCCCGGACGTTCGGCATCGGATTCCGTCCGCCAGCGTTTGCGGGCCTCGGCTACCTCTTCGGGCCTCCAGCCCGTCGCCGGTTTCACGGCGTCAATCGCAGCCCAGAGAGCATGGGCAAAGCTTTCGCCATCGACCTGCAGCTTGATCCCCGCGCGGTGACGATCGGACAGAACCTGCGGATCCAGATCAACCCGCACCAGATGAGAGGTATGACCCAGCGTGTTGCGCCACAGATCAACCTCCCCCAGTTCCGCGCCCACTGCGACCACAAGATCGGCCGAACCGATCACATCAGCACTGCCCGGGCGCGGCAGCGTAGCACCGAAATCCAGCGCATAACCCTGCCCCGCCATCCCGCGACCGGCATAAGTGGTGAAACACGCGGCCCCCAACTGGGTCAGTATCTGCCGCCACAGATTGGACCGCGCCCCGCCCCCCAGAATGAACAGCGGCCGCTTCGAGATATTCAGAAAGGACATAAGCGGCGCCAGATCAGGCGGCACCGCTTTGGATCGTAAACCGGGTTGATTTGGAAACGGTGCCGGGTCGGCCTCGGCCTCAAGCTGTGCGATTGGTATCTGAATATGCTTGGGGCGCGGGCGGGAGAGTTCGAACTCCTCAAAGGCGCGCTCGACCAGCCCATAGGCCGCCTGTGCCGTGTTTGCCTGTCGGGACCAGTCCGTCACGGTTTCGGCAGCACCGCGCTGATCCTTCATCTGGTGCAACTGGCCCTGCGTTGCGCCTGTCTCTTCCAAACAGGATGACATCACCAGCATCGGCACCGAGTCCGTATAGGCCTGCCCCATCGGCGTCATGATGTTGCACAGCCCCGGCCCGGTGATCACATATGCGACACCCGGTTTGCCGGTTGCACGGGCATAACCATCAGCCATGAACCCGGCCCCCTGCTCGTGACGGGCCAGAACATGCGTGATGCCCGCTTCTTCGATGCCCCGGTACATTTCCTGATTGTGCACGCCCGGGATACCAAAAATCACATCAACACCCCTGTCTTTCAACATATGCGAAATCTGGGCACCCAGAGGTCTTCTCATCAACTTCTCCAGAATTGGACAGTAAACAGCGCGTAGACGGCCAGCAGTTCCAGCCGCCCGACCAGCATACCGATGGATAGCAACCACTTGGCCGTATCGCTCAGCCCGGCAAAGTTGCCCGCAGGACCGATCTGATTCCCCAGCCCCGGCCCTACATTGGCGAGCGCCGTCGCCGCGCCCGAGACGGAAGTGATGAAGTCCAGACCCGTCAATGCCAGCGCCCAGGCCAGCACGCCCATCGAGAGCACGAAGAACATGAAAAAGCTCATCACCGAGCTCAGAACATCCGGCCCGATTGTACGCCCGTCATAGCGCGGGTTGAACACACCATGCGGCGACCGGATACGGCTGATCTGGGTTTTGATCGAGGCGAACAGCAACTGATAGCGGAAGATCTTGATTGAACAGGCGGTCGATCCCGCGCATCCCCCAATCAGCCCGATCAGAAAGAACAGCATGACCGGGAAATTGCCCCAGGTCATATAGTTGACGCTGGCATAGCCCGTACCGGAAATGATCGAGGTGATGTTGAACAGCGACTCTCGGAACGCCTGCTCCCAATGATGCGGAAAGACCGAGATCAGGAATACTGCCATGACAAGGACAAGCACCAGGATCGTCGCCAGAAAGGTCTTGATCTGACTGTCTTGCCATAGAGAGTTCGTATTGCCGTTGGCGAACTGAACGTATCGCACGAACGGCAGCGCAGCGAGGATCATGAAGACCGCAGCCGCGTATTCGGTTGGTCCTGAAAACACCGCAAAGGAGGAATCGTAATTCGCAAACCCGCCTGTGGCGATGGTGGTCATCGCGTGCACGACGGCGTCGAAAAAGCTCATCCCCAGACCGGCATAGACCAAGCCGCAGACTAAAGTCAGAAAAACGTAGATCAGGGATATCTGGCCCGCGATCTCTTGCGCGCGCGGCAGGATTTTCCCCATGGTTTCAAACCCTTCCGAGCGGAAGATTTGCATACCGCCCACCCGAAGTTCGGGCAGGAACACCATGGCGACAACAATGATGCCAATCCCGCCCAGCCATTGCAGCACGCCGCGCCACAGCAGCAGACCTTGTGGCAAGTCATCGAGACCGGATATGACGGTCGAACCGGTGGTGGTCAGCCCTGACATCGCCTCGAAATAGGCATCGACAAAGCGCAGTTCTGTCTCACCGAACAAAAACGGGATGGCACCAAAAAGCGGCAGCGCCACCCAGACGCCGGTGGTCAGCAAAAAGGTCTGACGGATCGTCAGACCTTCGCCCACCCCGTTCGAACAGCTGATGGACAGGACAACACCCGTCAGCATGGTGATGACGCCGCTCTCCAGAAATACGTGCCATTCGCCCCGGCCTTCAATGAGATCCGCAAGCATGGGCAGCAGCATGGTCGCCCCAAGAATGGCGACCAACAGGCCAATCACATATCCAACCGGGCGCATGTCCGTCATGAGGCGCAGCGTTGGCGCGCCTGCACGACCGTGTCAAGCGGATGTCCCGTTTACTCGTCCGTTTTACTGGCGGGTGTGGGCATCGAGGGCGGCTTCGAAGGCGCACGCGTCCGGCGCTGAGGCGCTACCGGCGTGGTGGCTTCTGTCTTGGGCGCGACCGGTTTGACCTCAGCCTCAGCGGTGGCAGGTTTGGCATCAGGTGCAGCGGTTTGGGCCACAGGTGCAGCAGGTTTTGCCGCAGGCGCAACCGGCTCGGCAATCTCAGCCTTCGGGACTTCGGTTTTCGCGGCCTGTGCCTTGGGTGCCACGGGCTTGGCGGCAGCTTTAGGGGCCGCAGGTTTAGGCGATGCCGCTTTTACCGGAGCCTTAGCCGCTGCGGGTTTAGCAGCCGTTTTGGCCGTGGCGGGCTCGGGCGTCTGTGCCTTGGGTGCGGGCTTGGCGGCCGCGGGCTTCGCAGTAGCCGTTCCGCGGGTGCGCGCCTGGGACTTGGGCGCGGCAGCTGCAGGTTTGGCCTCTTGCGGTATTGCTGCGTCAGCGGGCTTTGATACTGCCGGTTCAGCCGTTGCCTTGGCTGGGGCGGCCGCCTTCTTGGCCGAAGCGGTCGCTTTTTTGGCCGCGGCAGGTTTAGGCGATTCGCCCTTTGGCGTCACAGCCGCCTTGGCCCGCGCGACCGGCTTGGCCTTTGGTGCTGCCGCCAGTTTGGGCGTGGCTGTGGCTGTTTTGGACTTGAATTCCGGCTTTGCAGCTGCTGGCGCTGGACGTGCGGACGACGCGTGCAAGGCATGTACAGGTGCAAACGGCAACTCCATGGCGGAGGTGGCCAGAATTTGCATGATCTTCAGTTGGTTGCTAACCGCGTAGCCGGCCATACGAATGGCCGCCGCCTGAAATTCCAGCGGCTGGGTAATCGGATTCATTAGTCGTTTCTCCTGTGAAAGCGATGCAACCTTCAAAAAGAAGCACCCTGCTCCGCCCTGATGTCTCGGGCAGATTGCTAAGGCTTGAAGTCCCGGGGCGTCTCACGTCTCGGCTTCCTCTCAGTGTGGCGAAACGGTTCGAAAACGCGTGTGCCACGGCTGCAATCTCCCTTACTCTACGTCAAAGGAAGTGCTGCCGCAGCAATTTTCGCTGCGGTGCGGCAAAAATTCGCCATTTGTCTGATTTCGAGACTTCAAGTGCGCCTTCTCAGTCACCCGATGTGAAAGAGGGTCGAGAACAGGCGCGGGTCCAGGCTGGCCGAGACAAAGGTCGGGCCTTCGGTCAGAACCGACACTGCATCATGGCTGTGCAGGCTTTCCTGATGGCTGGCCACCACACGGAAATCACCAACATGGTGGTCGGCCTGAAGCTCGGCACAGAACAGGCGGGCGGCATCCTCGACAAAGATCGGGTTGGCTGCGTTCAACTCGGCAAAGGCCTGTTCGTCTTCGCGCTTGACCATCACCTGTGTTTCCGTCGGTACCGCACGACGACAAAGCGCGATCAGGTCCTCGAACCACAGACAGTCCGCGTCACAATCGACAACGACCGAAATACGCGCAACAGACCGCTGCGAATGCGGCGTCGCCAACTGACCACGCGTGGACCGTGCGTGTTCGCTAAGTTCCAGTGAGCAAGGACAGGTCGAGGAATAAACGTAGTCAAGATGCATGATCTTCTGACGCACACCCTTCTGTTCAACCAGTTCCAGTGCGATGTCGTAATACTGGTATCCCTCCAGACCCGAGCGCAGGCTTTTGACGCGATCCGGGTAGGAGAACCGCATCTGGATACGCGCATCAAAACTATCCAGATCGGTCATATAGTCATTCAGCGCAGCCTCCATGACCTCAAAACTGAACGTGCGCTCGGCATGTTTGTAGAACGAACGCATGATCCGGGACATGTTGATGCCCTTTTTTTCAGCCTCGAGGCTGACCGTGCCGGTAACGGATGTTTCCAGCGTAAGGTCGTCACCATGCTTACGGTGGAATCGGATCGGCAGGCGAAAGTTCGAGATGCCCACATGCTGAATCTGCTGTTTGGCCCCGCGGATCAGGCTGGACGGGCCGTTCTGCAGATCCGGCAATGTCGCACGATAGGCGTCGTCGGCCTCAAACCCTTCCGGGTACTCCCGCGAAAGCGACGGGTAATTCGTTGGAGCCAGCCCCGGCACAAGGCGCGCGATGGCGGGATCAAGCTGGCTGATCTCGGCTTCGGTCGCGGTTTCGGCCCACTTGCGCAGTGTTTTCAGCGCGGCGGCGGCCTCATCATGGTCAGGTGCGTCATCAATGCTGCGGGGGTGCACGTTCATCGATCGGGGCTCCTCGGGTTGGTCGCCGGACTATATACAGGTTCGGCGCGTTTTCCAGTGTAACTGTATACGCGCCGAAACACAGCCCGGATCGAATTTCCGCAAGGGACACGTGAATTTGCGCCCCTACGGTCGGATTCGACCCCGGGTATAGCTGGATATAGACTGGTCTCAGCGCTGGGAAACGTCCAATGCGCGCTTAATATCGGCAAGCAGGTCGCCTGTGTCCTCCAGCCCGATGGACAGGCGGATCAATCCCGGCGTGATGCCCAGTTCATCTTTCTGTTCATCGCTTAGCCGCTGATGCGTCGTTGTGGCCGGGTGCGTCACTATCGACTTGGCATCGCCCAGGTTGTTCGAGATCACCGGGATTGTTAGGGCATTCAGAAACGCAAACGCCGCGCCCTTTCCGCCCTTGATGTCCAACGACAGTACCGTACCACCCTTGCCACCCAGCTGCGTCTGAACCAGCGTATTCTGCGCGTGGGTTTTCAGCCCCGGATACAGAGTCCGCTCCAGCGCAGGGTGACCTTCCAATGCTTCGGCCACGATCTGAGCCGTCTCGGCCTGTGCGTTGACCCGCAGGGCCATCGTCTCCAGCCCCTTCAGCATGATCCAGGCGTTGAACGGGCTGAGCGCACCGCCGGTATGTTTCATATACGGTTCGACTGTGCCGCGGATGAATTCCTTGGTGCCGATGATGACACCGCCAAGCGCGCGCCCCTGCCCGTCGATATGCTTGGTCGCAGAATAGACAACCACATCGGCCCCCTGCTCGATCGCGCGCGAGAAGACCGGGGTGGAAAAGACGTTGTCGACAACCACCAGCGCCCCGACCGCATGGGCCAGCATGGAAACGGCGGCAATGTCGATCACCTCGAGCGTCGGATTCGACATGGATTCAAAGAACACCGCCTTGGTGTCCGGGCGGATCGCCGCTTTCCACGCGCCCAGATCGGTGCCGTCGACAAAGGTGACCTCAACGCCATAGCGGGTCAGGATGTTTTCCAGAATATACAGGCACGACCCGAACAGCGCCTTGGCGGACACGACGTGATCGCCCGCCTTCAGGATCGAGGTCAGCGCACCATTAACAGCCGCCATGCCCGACGCTGCAGCAAAAGCGTCTTCGCCCCCTTCAAGCGCAGCGATGCGCTGTTCAAACATCGAAACCGTCGGGTTGCCGTAACGGGCATAGATGAACTCATCCGGGCCGGTCTCGATGAACCGGGCCTCGGCCTGTTCGGCGTTTTCATAGACGAAGCCCTGCGTCAGAAAGATCGCCTCAGACACCTCGTTATATTGGCTGCGACGGATGCCGCCGTGGACGGCTTGGGTGCGTTTGTTCCAGCTCTCGCTCATGTCATTCCTCTCGACCCTTGTCTGGCAAGGGCATCAAAAAAACCCCAGACGCGGTCAAGCGAAAGGGGCCTTTCATCCTGACCTTTTAGCGGTGTTGTTTAGCGTGGCCCGCAATCCGGTAACAAATCGCCACGTAGCTTCTGCGACGCAAATACGCCGCGCGCACTTGGCCGTCAAGCCCGGTCGCCGCGCTGTCACGCTTTCGTAACACCCTCTTGCCGATTACGCAGAATACCGCATGATCCTCTCAACCTGAGGAGGCACCATGATCGATCTGTATTTCTGGCCCACGCCGAATGGCTGGAAGGCATCCATCGCTTTGGAGGAGATGGAGCTGCCCTACACCACCCACCTGATCAATATCGGCAAAGGCGATCAGTTCGACCCCGAGTTTCTGAAGATTTCCCCCAACAACCGGATGCCCGCCATCGTTGACCCCGATGGCCCGGATGGCGCGCCTGTCTCGGTCTTCGAAAGCGGCGCGATCCTGATTTATCTGGCGCGCAAGACCGGGCTGTTTTACGGTAAAACCGAGCGCCACCGGATCGCCGTCGAAGAATGGCTGATGTGGCAGATGGGCGGCGTCGGTCCAATGGCCGGTCAGGCGCACCACTTCCTGAAATACGCTCCGCAACTGGACCCGCCGCAGGACCTGCCCTACGCCCAAGACCGCTACCGTGCCGAGGTCGGACGTCTTTACGGCGTGCTCGACCGACGACTGGCCGAGAACGAATACGTCGCGGGCGATTTCTATTCCATCGCCGACATATCGATCTGGGGCTGGGCCAGCCTGTGGGAGGGCCAACAACAGGTATTGGACGACAAACCCCACTTCACCCGCTGGCTGGAGACAGTCAGTGCCCGCCCGGCAGTACAGGCAGGACGCGCCCTACACGCCGAGTTGCGCGGGGATCATCGGGGTAGGCAGGAACAGGGGGTGTTGTTTAGGCGGTGAACTTTCCAGATACTCTGACTTAGACGCTCGCTTTGTCGTTGGAACAGGCTACCGCTGCGCCCCCGGAGGGTCCTCGTTGAATTGCTCGAAGAACCGGGCCAATCCGACCAGCGGCGTAATGTAAGGCAAGTCCACCAAAGCGACCGAAGGCCGCCCCTCTGACCGTTCCAACCTGCTATACATATGATCTGCACCGAATTCCTGCAGCCAAAAGCCAAGATCTTCATAGAAGTTACGGCGACTTTTTACTACGCACGTTTCACAAATCGCGCCTTGCCCGGCTGGCCGCACGGTCAGACGTTCAACGTCCACGCGGGCTTCACCCTCGATCGTATAATAACTTGAGATCACCTGAGTGGTTTCACCTTCCTGTTCGATCTTGCATTTATAAAGAAACTCTTCTCTCTCAGGGTCCAAGGTGCCCGGGTTAACCGTGTTTATGATTGAGGAAACCGTGAACAGCCCGTCATTGCCCACCGGGGCGGTTTTGTATTTCCCATCAAAACTGTCCGGAGTTGTTTTTAGGGTTTGGAACGCCCGGTCCGCTGTCATGTCGTATCGGATGCGTGACTTCCACTCACGCAGCCCGAGTGGAACGTTAATTAAGGTCGCGGGCAACCAGTTCAGGCCCAACCACAGGAATATATTGCCAAAGACGACTCCGAATATGAGCCATGCCGTAATTGCACCACGATTAGCAGTTGGCGCCAGTTCAGGTATCGCTTCTGTGACCGGCAGGAACATCAGCACGAACCCGAAGACAAACGCGGTCGTCACTGTTTCCCACCACACCCGAGGGTAAACCAGCACTAGGCCCAGAATAATCGACGTGCAGATAACGGCGACACCGGCACTTGCAGCTGGGCTTTCAAGCAATGCGGATGGGCCGAACAATTGCCAACCAATGGCCCATGGCACGAACAGTAAAATCAGACTGGTGACTATCAACCGCCGCAAACGGTAAATGCGGTACAAATATTTGTTTTGCATAAATTAACATCCCTGAATTGTACTTTCAGAATGCACTCAACTTTGGCGAAATAGTGACGGCGCAGGAGTTTCATGCCACCTGCGCGCAGAGTTGTACCCGGATTTTGCCGCACCCCGCACCAGTATATCCAGCATCCCCGAGATATCCTCGATCTCTTCCGCGATCACATGGGTCACCGAATGCGCCCGCTGCATCCGGCCGGTGACCTTCAGCAACCGCCCCGAGATCACCGCGCGGCGGAATTGTTCATAGATCTTGCGCCAGACCACCACGTTTACGATTCCGGTCTCGTCCTCAAGCGTGACGAATATCACCCCTTTGGCCGTCCCCGGCCTTTGTCGCAAAACCACCAGCCCCGCCACCGTCACGCGCGCGCCCTCGGGCGGGTCGTCCAGCCTGTCAGAAGTTAAACAGGAAGGCGGGCGCGGCCAGTCCCGGTTTGAAACCGTAGGGCGAACAGGGGTAACAAGCATAAGAACAAAGATAGAACAAACGGCGGGAAAGTCCAGACGCGGCGTGATGAGTCGCAAATGAGGCTGGAAAGACCTAAATGCCTTCACTAAGGAAGACTCCGACAATCGAAAAAGGAAGACGCACGCAATGGCAAAGATCACCTATGTCGAGCACAGCGGTACCGAGCATACAGTCGAGGTCGCCAACGGACTGACCGTCATGGAAGGCGCCCGTGACAACAACATCCCCGGCATCGAGGCCGATTGCGGCGGCGCCTGCGCCTGCTCGACCTGCCATGTCTACCTCCACCCCGATTGGGTAGAGAAGGTTCCGGCCAAGGACGACATGGAAGAGGACATGCTGGACTTCGCTTATGAGCCCGACCCAGCGCGTTCACGCCTGACCTGCCAGATCAAGGTCACGGATGAGCTGGACGGTCTGGTGGTCCAGATGCCCGAAAAGCAGATCTAATGACGCCCCGGCCGGTCGCCGCACTAGCAATCGCCCTCTGCGTTTGTCCCATTGCGGCCCGGCCCCAGCAAATCTGGCAAAACGAGCCGTTAGTTTCGGCGGAATACTCCGAGCCTACGGCGCGTTACCCGCATTGGGTTCTCGGCGATCAGATTGAATATGGTGCGCTGGTTCTGCAATACCTGCCCGGATGGGCTGAATATACGATCCGGCTGCCCGAAGAACGAGTTTTTGAAGACATCAATCCACGTCTCGTCGATATAGACAATGACGGCAAGCGCGAAGCCATGGTGGTCGAAAGCCACCGCGACAAGGGTGCACGGCTTGCGATCTATAATGGCGGTGGCCTAGTTGCCGCAACGCCTTACATCGGCACCCGATTTCGCTGGCTCGCGCCCGTTGGCGCAGCGGATCTGGACGGCGATGGCTTCGTAGAGGTCGCCTATATCGACCGACCCCACCTTGCGAAGACCCTGCGCATCTGGCGTTTCAAGGATGGCGACCTGACCGAGATCGCCGCTTTGCCCGGCCTGACCAACCATCGCATCGGCGAAGACTTCATCACCGGCGGGATCCGAGATTGCGGACTAGGCCCTGAACTCATTGTCGCCAGCGGTGATTGGAATGACATCGTGAGTGTGCATTTCGCTGAAGGCTGGCGACGGACCGAATTAGGCCCCTTCTCAGCTGACGCAATGAACCGAGTAATAGCCTGCTCCCGCTAAGCCCAACCGCAGCCCGCGCCAGCGGGCTGCCCGGCCCAAGGCCTTTGACGTCGCATCTTTGATGCAGCGTCAGGGCGCGGGAGGCTTTGGGATCAGAGCGCCCGCCAACCGATATCGCGACGGAAGAACCCATCGGGCCAGTCGATACCGTCCACCATTGCATAGGCCCGATCCCGCGCCTCCTGCAGTGTCTC
Source organism: Ruegeria sp. BF7 (assembly GCF_056538605.1). NCBI lineage: Bacteria > Pseudomonadati > Pseudomonadota > Alphaproteobacteria > Rhodobacterales > Roseobacteraceae > Ruegeria > Ruegeria sp. BF7. The sequence goes on from NZ_JBQFTM010000001.1 coordinate 1,007,058, forward strand.
GCCCCGCGCGGTGACATTCAGGACACGACCACCCGAGGCCAGCACCTGCCCGTCCGAGGCTTTGGTTCCGGCATGGAACACCATGTTCCCGCTATCCTCGGGCAGGTCCTCCAAGCCTTTAATCACGCTGCCCTTCTCATACGAACCCGGATACCCATTTGCCGCCATCACAATGGTCAGGGCATGATCATCCGCCCAGTTCACCCGAGCCTCACCCAGTCGACCTTCGGCAGCGGCGTGCATCAGGTCCATCGCCTGCGCGCCAAGGCGCATCATCAAAACCTGGCACTCGGGATCGCCAAAGCGCACGTTGTATTCCACCAGACGCGGCTGGCCGTCCTTGATCATCAGACCGGCATAGAGAACACCCTGAAATGGCATTCCGCGCCGTTTCATCTCGGCCACGGTGGGCTTGATGATCTCTTCCATCGCGCGGGCTTCAATCTCGGCGCTAAGAACCGGTGCCGGGGAATAGGCGCCCATGCCGCCGGTGTTCAGGCCGGTATCACCCTCACCCACCCGCTTGTGGTCCTGCGCAGTGCCAACGGACAGGATGTCCTCACCATCGCACAAGACAAAAAGCGACGCCTCTTCGCCCTCCATGAACTCTTCAATGACGACCTCTGCCCCGGCCCCACCAAAAGCGCCGCCGAACATATCGTCGATGGCCTCCAGAGCGGTTTGCTCGTCCATCGCCACGATCACGCCTTTGCCTGCAGCCAAACCATCGGCCTTGACCACAATCGGCGCGCCCTGTGCGCGGATATACTCTTTCGCCGGTTCGGCCTCGGTGAACCGTGCGTAAGCCGCCGTCGGAGCACCCGACGCATCGCAAATCTCTTTGGTGAAGCTTTTCGAAGCCTCCAACTGTGCCGCTGCTGCCGAGGGACCGAACACCAGCACACCCGCCTCGCGCAGACGATCCGCCACACCGGCGGCCAGTGGTGCCTCGGGGCCAACGATCACGAAATCAATCGCGTTTGCCTCGGCAAAGCTGACAACGGCCCCGCCGTTTTCGATATCCAGCGCGGCACACTCCGCGATCTGCGCGATTCCGGCATTGCCCGGCGCCACGATCAGACGGTCACATTTGGGGTTCTGCATCACCGCCCAGGCCAGGCTGTGTTCCCGCCCACCACTGCCGAGAATGAGGATATTCATGACTGCTCTCCGATCTGCTTGGCCTCGCCTTGCGGGCGTTCTAAGCTGGGCGGGCATTTGACACAAGGCGCTGAAATGTCCGACCTGCTTGACGACCCCATTCCCGGCCAAAACACTCCTGAATACACTGTTTCGGACATCTCGGGCGAAGTGAAACGGACGCTCGAAGGCACCTTCGGGCGAATCCGAGTGCGCGGTGAGGTCGGGCGCGTGTTCAAGGCCCGCTCGGGGCATTTGTACTATGACATCAAGGACGACCGGAACGTGTTGGCCTGCACCACGTGGAAGGGTCAGGTTTCGGGCTTGTCCGTTGTCCCAGAGGAAGGGCTAGAGGTCGTCGTCACTGGTCGGCTCACTGCCTTCGGTGCTCAGTCGAAATACAATCTGAACGTCGATGAGGTTGCGGTTGCCGGACAAGGCGCGCTGATGGCCTTGCTGGAAAAACGCAAGAAACAGCTTGAGGCCGAAGGGTTATTCGCACCCGAACGCAAAAAGCCGCTGCCTTATCTGCCACAAATCGTCGGCGTGGTGACCTCGCCTTCGGGTGCGGTGATCCGGGACATTCTGCACCGCCTGCGTGATCGTTTTCCGCGCAAGGTTTTGATCTGGCCAGTGGCCGTTCAGGGATCGAACTGCGCTCCCGAGGTCGCCAATGCGATCGAAGGCTTAAATAAACTGACACCCGGCGGAGCCTTGCCCCGCCCTGACCTGATCATCGTCGCTCGGGGTGGCGGGTCCATCGAAGACCTTTGGGGCTTTAACGAAGAGATTGTGGCCCGCGCCGCTGCGGCCTCGGACATTCCGCTGATTTCAGCCGTTGGGCACGAGACGGACACCACCTTGATCGACTTCGTCTCGGATCGCCGTGCACCGACCCCAACCGCCGCCGCCGAACTGGCCGTGCCCGTGCGGATGGAACTGCTGGCCTGGACCGGTGAACAGGGCGCGCGCCTGTCCCGCGCTGCGACAGATGCGGTGCAGCGGAGGTCGCAGCGCCTGCGTGATCTTTCCCGTGCCTTGCCACGCCCGGACAGCTTGTTGAACACTCCACGTCAACGGCTTGATTTGATTGCCGATCGCCTGACCCCAGCACTAGAGCGCGGCGTGCAAAACCGCCACCTGCAAGTGGTGAAACTGTCTGCCCACTTGCGCCCTTCGACCCTGCGCAACCTCGTCACTAGTCGTCAGGAAGCGGTGCGCAACCTATCCTCGCGCCTGTCCCTGCGTCCCATTCAGCGAGAGATCGAGATACAGCACCAAACCATCACCCGGCTGGCCGAACGGATGAACGTAGCGCAGACAACCCGCCTGGATCGGATGCGTCAACAACTGACCGCGACAGACCGGCTGCGCGAAACGCTCAGCTACAAGGCAACGTTGCAACGGGGCTATGCCGTGGTACGCGCCGACGATCACGTTCTGACAACCAAAAAGCAGGCCGAGAAACACGAGGCATTGCAAATCGAGTTTGCCGATGGCGTGCTGACCACCGGGCAATCCACCACCCAACGACCGGCTCCGAAGAAAGCACCCAAAAAAGACGCACCGGATCAGGGTTCACTGTTCTGAGTGCAGATTATACTCCGACATCCGGCCCGTAGCAGATCATCTCTTCACCGATATCTTCGGCCTCGTAGAGTTCGGTCTGCGCCGGGTCGCCCTCGAACTGAGCGATCAGGCCATTCCCAGACCGGGTGAAAACCCAGCATTGTGGGGCCAGACGATCTTCGTAGATGAAACAGATCTGTTCGTCCTGCTCATACCAGACGCCTTCCTTGCAATCGCCATCCAGAAACGACCAGACGACGCGGCGATTGGGCAAATAACGCTCGACCCCGTAGACCTTTCCCTGAAAGCCATAATACAGGGTTTTTCCGCGCGTATACTCGTCGAAATCCGACGCCGTCAGCGCTGGTTGAGCCAAAGCTGAATACGCGGGCAACGAGAGGAGAATCGCTAGATATCTGAACATGATCACATTGTGTCAGATGCGGTTATCCGGTGCCATTGCCATTTCCGCACAACCACCTGCCTTGACGTCACCGGTTGAGGTGAGCCGACAACCCGTAACATGCTGCAAAAAACGGGAGAGGTATTCATGACAACTGCATTGTTCTGGCTCGCAGCTATCTGTGCTCTGGCCTATCTGCCCCTGTCGCCGCGTCCTGCCAGCGCCTTGCGGTCGCTGTTGAAAACCGCATCGGTGGCCCTGCTGGCCCTGATTGCCTTGCTGGACGCAGCACCGCTTTTACTGGTTTTGGCGCTAGCCCTGTGCGCCCTTGGCGACGCGCTGTTGTCGCGCGAAACCGACAGCACTTTCATGGCAGGCATCGGAGCTTTCGCTGCCGGACATTTGGCTTATATCGCGCTGTTCCTGACCCATCCCGCCAGCGACCCCGCGTTGATTTTCGACAGGCCCGGTATTTTCTGGTTGCTCATCCTCCTTGGTATTATTGCCGCCACCCTGCTCGCACCGCGCGCCGGAGACCTCAAAGGCCCGGTGCTGGGCTATATCCCGATCATTCTGGGGATGGGCATTACCGTCCTGGCCCTGCCAGAAACCGGTGCCCTGCGTTGGGCCCTGCCTGCGGCCCTGGCCTTTATCGCGTCCGACCTGATCCTGGCGACCGAAAAGTTCCTGTTGCCCGCAAACCACCCCGCCCTGAGGGTCACGCCCTATCTGGTCTGGCCGCTTTATTGGGGTGCGCAGGCCGGTTTGCTGATTGCCTTTCTCTGACCCTTTGCAACTGCCGCAATTCCGCATTAGGTGAAGGGAACACCTGCGGAGACCAAAAATGGCGTTTTTCTCAAAGCTCAAGGACAAGCTGTTCAAATCCTCGTCCCGCCTCGAACAGGGGCTTGAGGCCATCGTCGAAGACGGTGGAGAGGAAACGACCGCACCCGACCCAATCATCCCCGAGCCCGAGCCGCAGCCCGAACCGGTGCCGGAAGTTCCGCAACCGGTTCCCGAAGTGCCGGAACCCGCACCGGCACCACAGCCGGTCGAGGTGCCCGAGCCCGCGCCCGTCGATCCGACCCCTACGCCGCCCCCACCGGAGGATGCGCCCTCCAAGGGCGTGCTGGGCCGTCTGTTCGGTCGCAGCGAGACCAAAACCGCAATACGCCGTACACTGGATGACGACATGCTGGAGCAGCTCGAAGAGCTGCTGATCGCCTCGGACATGGGCGTCGATACCGCCCTGCGCGTCACCGCAAACATGGCCGAGGGGCGCTATGGCCGCAAACTCTCGACCCAGGAAATCAAACAGCTTCTGGCGCAGGAAGTTTCACGCGTGATGGAGCCGGTCGCCAAGCCCCTACCGATCTATCCAAAACGCCCGCAGGTGGTGCTGGTCGTCGGCGTGAACGGGTCGGGCAAGACCACAACGATCGGCAAATTGGCCAGTCAGTTCAAGGCCGCTGGCAAAAAAGTCGTAATTGCTGCCGGAGATACCTTCCGCGCCGCGGCTGTCGAACAGCTTCAAGTCTGGGGCGAGCGCGCAGGTGTGCCCGTTCTGACTGCGCCAGAAGGGTCCGATCCGGCCAGCCTTGCCTTCGACGCGCTGACCAAGGCGCAAGAAGACGGCGCCGACCTGCTGATGATCGACACCGCCGGTCGTCTGCAGAACCGCGCCGACTTAATGGAAGAACTGGCCAAGATCGTACGCGTTATCCGCAAGAAGGACGAAACCGCACCGCACAACACTTTGCTGGTGCTGGACGCCACCACAGGCCAAAACGCGCTGAGCCAGGTGGAAACCTTCCGCAATCTGGCCGACGTCTCGGGTCTGGTCATGACCAAGCTCGACGGAACCGCCAAGGGCGGCGTGTTGGTGGCACTGGCGGACAAGTTCGGCCTGCCTATCCACGCCATCGGCGTCGGCGAACAAATCGACGACCTTGCCCCCTTTGACCCCGATGAATTTGCCGCCGCGCTGACTGGATTGGAAAGAAGGTAGCCTTTGGTCTTTGATAATTTGATAGCCAAATTCGGGTCTTTTGAGTTCTACTTCGATGTCACCTTACTGGTGGCAATCGCAGGCGTTGTTTGGACTTTTGCCAGGAAAATCGCTCAAGAACTTTATTTCTTACTATCCCTGCGAACACAACAAATCGAATTCGAGCTAAACCCTAAGGGCCAAGCACCGGAGAGTATCACCAACCTCAACCTGCTCGTTATTCGATACGGGAACGACAAATACCTTGAGCAGCTTGCTAGCGATCGAGAGCGTTACCACGGACGATTGCAGAACAAGATCGTTCGGGTGCCTGAACGGCCAACCGATAATGACGGTCCAATCCGAGTGAGGCTCAAGGTTCACAAACGACTTGGGACACAGTTCAAGTTTTTCGTGGACGTATCAGGAGATCCGAAATCAGCCGTCGACTACCTCGAGTCACATGACACTGTAAGTGGTGTTTTTTGCAAAGAACTCCCAAACGTTCGTGTCGGTGAAGCGACGCGACATCGTATCTTCTTTTTGGTAGATCGTTTGGACACGGTCGAAACGGTCGAAGGCATTGTCAACAATTTCATCTTCCCGGTCTAAGAATTGAGTGACTGGCTAATTTCTCTGGAAGGCACCGAAGCAGGCCACCAACTCGCCCTCGGGCTTGCACTGATGGCGGCTTTCCTGCACGCGGTTTTCGGCGCCCTGCAAAAAGGCCGCCACGATCCATGGATGTCGCGCGGCGCCATCGACGCCAGCTATTGTCTTCTGGCTGCCCCCTTCGCGTTTTTCGTGGTGCCCTGGCCCGAACCCTATATGTGGCCGATTTTTGCGACCGTATGGGTAATCCACATCGCCTACAAAACCCTTCAGGCCATGGCTTATACCAAGGGGTCCTACACGGTCGTCTACCCGGTTGTCCGCGGCACTGGCCCGCTGTTCACCGTCATCGGCGCCTATCTGCTTTTCGGAGAGACCTTCACCGGCACCCAATGGTTCGGTGTGGCCGTCCTGCTGGCCGGCATTTTCGGACTGGCCGCCTATAATTTTCGCTTCCTCGAAACCAACCGCGAAACACTGGGCATCGCATTGGTGCTGGCCGTCGCAACCGGCCTTTTCGTGGCGCTCTACACCACCTATGACGCCTACGGCATCCGCGCCACCGCCGACCCCTTCACCTTTCTGGCGTGGTTCTTCATGATCGACGGGGCGGCAATGCCGATCTACGCCTTCCTCAGATGGCGGGCGATGATCAATCGCCCGGCCATCGGCCCGCTGATGTTGCGCGGACTGGCCGGCGGCATCATCGCCCCCTTGTCTTTCGGGGCGATAATGCTGGCCACAAGGCTCGACAAGGTCGGCGAAGCCGCCGTCTTGCGGGAAACCTCGACTGTCTTTGCCGCCCTGATCGGTTGGCTGGTTCTAAAAGAAACCGTGGGCCCAAGACGGATCGGGTTGATGGCATTGATTGCACTTGGCGCCGTAATAGTTGAAATGGGCGGGTAAGCAGCAGGAAACCGTTATGACAGGCAAAAAAGAGATCAACCCGTTTCTGAAGCAGGTGCTGGAGCTTGGCCCTCCACTGGCTTTCTTCTTCATTTACCTGCGTCTGCGTGACGACAGTTTTCTGATCGGCGGCATTGAATACTCCGGCTTTATCGTCGCCACTATCATCTTTGTCCCGCTGATGCTGGCCGCCATGGCTATCCTCTGGTACCTGACCGGCAAGCTCAGCCGGATGCAAATATTCACGGCATTTATGGTCATATTCTTTGGTGGCCTGACTGCATGGTTCAATGACGAGCGATTTTTCAAGATGAAAACCACGCTTGTCTACGGGTTCTTTTCGGTGATCCTTGGCATCGGCCTGCTGCAGGGCAAGTCTTACCTCGCTTATGTCCTGGACGAGATGCTGCCAATGCGCCACGAAGGCTGGATGATCCTGACCCGACGGCTTTGCGGCTGTTTTGCGGTTCTGGCAGTGGCCAACGAATTCGTCTGGCGCACGTTGTCGACCGACCTCTGGGTCAAGATCGAAACCTTCGGGTTCCCAATCGCGCTGATGGTGTTCCTGATGCTGCAATTCAATCTGCTGCAAAGCTACATGGATGATCCTGACCATCAATAGGGGAAAATAAGTGCCCCCTTTCGCCTCATGCGGTAACGGAATTTTGTTTATTCCCAGACGTAACACAGGAACAAACAGACAAAATCCTTGGCTAAACGCCAAAGCTGTGGAAAGTTGTGGCACCACTCACAGCCGGAGCACCAGAAACTCATGACGGCTTTTCCAGACAGCGGCTTTCTGTCCGAGGCATCTGACAGGCTCAAAGCCATGCTTTCCGCGCAGGCGACCGAAATTACTTTGGAACGTGGAGAGGTTCTGTTCGAGCAAGGCGACGAAGGCGACGCCCTCTTTGCTATTCTCGAAGGCACGCTCGAGGTTTCCTTTCTGGCTATGAGCGGCCGAAAACTGTCACTGACCCTGATGCGGCCCGGAGAGGTTTTTGGCGAGATTGCCCTGTTTGACAGCGGCCCACGCACTGCCACCATTGCGGCGGCAGAGCATTCACGCGTGTTGCGGGTGCGGCAAGGCGATGTGATGGATCAGATCCGGCTACATCCCGACCTTGCGGTTGATCTGATCCGTCTGGCCGGCCTGCGAATGCGGTGGATGGGATCACAACTGAACGAGCAGGTCTTTCTGCCGATGCCGATCCGCCTGGCCCGCAAGTTGTTGCACCTGTCCGAACTGCAAGATGATCCATCCAAACGGATTACCCTGTCGCAAAGCGAACTGGCCGAGTTCGTGGGCGCCACTCGGGAAGCGGTATCCAAAACCATTTCCACATGGAAACGCGATAACGTGGTCGAAGCGTCGCGCGGCGGGCTGATGATTCAGGATTTCGCTGCGCTGCGGGAATTGGCCGATTCCGACCTGATCTGAGCCCTGTGACCTGCTTCACAGACCATGGATGGCGTTAAGCCTATCGTCATAGTTGTTACCGTAGGAGGTCAGAGAATCATCCCCGATATCTGTCCACTGACCTCTCCCTGTACCAGAGCCACGCACCTCCCCGGTGCGTGGCTCACTATCTCGCAGCACAAAAAAGGCCGGAGCATAAGCTCCGGCCTAATCTCGTTTCTGATCAGGTTACTTACTCGCCAAGGCTCAACGCCACAAAGCGGGGTTCGCCACCGCGGCGCACCAGCAGCAGCAGCGATTTACGCCCTGCTTCGCGCGCCTCGTCCATGCGTGCTTCCAGATCTTCGATCGAGCTGACCTTCTGTTGACCGGCCTCGGTGATCAGGTCACCGGCGCGCAGACCCTTGGAAAAGGCTTCGGACGCCTCGTCCACTTCGGTCACAACCAGCCCTTCAGCATCCGCATCCAGACCAAGATCTTCGCGCAACGTATCGGTCAAAGGCGAAATTGTCAGACCAAGAACATCGGCGTTTTCCTCGGCCGGAATGTCCGGCGTTTCTTCGTCACCGTTCTCGGCGCGCTCTGCGTCCTCACGCCGGCCCAGCGTCACCAGAATGGTCTGGGTGCCACCGTCACGATGGACCACCACGCGAACTGATTTGCCAACGGTGGTTTCGCCAACCTGACGGACCAGACCGCGCGTATCTTCGACCTCGACACCGTCAAAGCTGAGGATCACGTCACCGGCCAGCAGACCCGCCTCTTTGGCCGGACCATCCGGCACGTCACTGATCAGCGCACCGCCGGGCTTGTCCAGCCCCATCGCCTCGGCCATATCCTCGGTCACGTCCTGAATGCGCACGCCCAGCCAGCCGCGGCGGGTCTCCCCGAATTCGCGCAGCTGATCGACTACTTTGACCACCACATTGGAGGCCATCGAGAAGCCAATCCCGATCGAACCACCGTTAGGCGACAGGATCGCCGTGTTCACGCCGATCACTTCGCCATCCATGTTGAACAGAGGACCACCCGAGTTGCCGCGGTTGATGGCCGCATCGGTCTGGATGTAATCGTCATACGACCCGCTCAGCGCGCGGTTTCGAGCCGAGACAATGCCCGCCGAGACCGAAAAGCCTTGCCCGAGCGGGTTGCCCATAGCGATCACCCAATCACCGACACGCGCAATGTCGCTATCGCCGAATTTCACGTATTGCAGAGGACTCGTGGCCTCGACCTTGAGCAGCGCGATGTCGGTTTTTTCATCCGTACCGATCACTTTGGCCGGCAATTCCTTCTTGGGTTGCCCGTCACCGGGGAAGAATTCCACAAGGATTTCATCAGCTTCGGCGATGACGTGATTGTTGGTAACAATATAGCCGTCCTCTGAAATCACAAAGCCAGAACCCAGCGCGTTGCTGCGGCGCGGGCGGTTGTCGTCGTCACCGTTGCGGTCCTGAAACTCGCGAAAGAAATCCTCGAACGGAGAGCCCTCGGGCACAATCCCCTGCGGCCCCGTCTGCCCTTCGATCAGGGTTGTGGTGGTGATGTTGACCACTGCCGGACTGATCTTTTCGGCCAGCGGCGCCAAGCTTTCGCCCCGCGCCTGAGCAGCGACGGTCTGCGCCAGAACAAGCAGCATCCCCGCGAAAGCCAGCCACATCAGCCGCATGAAACCAACACTATCGTCCCGCCGGACCGAAATACTTCGTGCTTGTGCCTGCACTTGGGAACTCCTTGTCGACAATTCTTCTTTGGCCGCCCCTCGGCAACCCTTCTTAGCAACCAATGTAGTCAGTTTGTCCAAGCCCGCAACTCGGGATCGCAGGGAAATCACCGGCAATTGAAATGACTGTACTAAAACCCGACCTGATACGCGCCCCAAAGCAACACCAGACCGCTGACGACACACAGCAGCCCCGCCAGCCGACGCGCCTGTTCGGGCAGCGACCGCAGTGCTTCAAGCATACGTTCAATAAGCGAAGGGGCCAGCGCATAGGCCAGCCCCTCGACAATCAGTACCAGCCCGAAAGCCAGAAGGATCAGGCCCATTACCGGCCACCCTGTCCGGTAGGCGATTTCAGATAGTTGAAGAAATCAGAATCCGGGCTGAGTACCAGCGAGCTGTTGCCACCCTGCAGCGCCTGCTCATAGGCTGAAAGCGAGCGGTAGAATTCAAAGAATTCAGGGTCTGCGCCGTATGCTTCGGCAAAGATCGCGTTGCGTTCGGCGTCAGCCTCACCACGAATAATCTCGGCCTCGCGGTTGGCATCTGACACCAACTCGACCACGGTCCGGTCGGCCTGCGCGCGGATACGCTGCGCCGCTTCCTTACCACGGGCGCGTTCGTCAGTTGCCTCACGCTCCCGCTCGGCTTTCATCCGATCAAAGGTCGCCTCCAAGTTGGCCTGCGGCAGGTCGGTCGCTTTCAGACGCACGTCGATCACATTGACGCCCAGCGCGCGTGCTTCGGCAATCGCACTATTGCGGATACGCAGCATCAGTGCCGCACGATCCGAGCTGAGGATGTCACGAGATGAAACCGAACCCAGAACTTCGCGGGTTTCGGCCCGCAGGATACGGTCCAGACGATCTTCGGCCACCGGGATTCCGCCGACACCAACAGCTTGGCGGAACTGGTTCAAGTCAGCGATCCGGTAACGGGCGAACGCGTCGACCACCAGACGGCGGTCGTCCAGAGGCGTGACTTCCAGCGGCTGCACGTCAATCGACAAGATGCGGTCGTCATAACGAACGACTTCCTGAATGATCGGTATCTTGAACGCGAGTCCGGGCTCTTCCTTAACGTCGACAACACGACCGAACTGCAAAACCAGTGCACGTTCCCGTTCATCCACAATAAAAATCGAGGACAGGCCGATCACGCCAAGGATCACGACGAGGATGAGGATAATGGGTGACTTACGCATCAGTTGCTCTCCTCGGTCTGATTGCGGCGCAGTTCATTGAGAGGCAGATAAGGTACAACACCCTGCCCCGAACCGGTCGAGTTTTCGTCGAGGATAATCTTGTCCACATCCCCCAGAACCTGCTCCATACGTTCCAGATACAAGCGTTTACGGGTCACGTCGGGAGCCTTGGAGTATTCTTCCAAAACAGCGCTGAAACGGCTGGCTTCACCCTGGGCGCTGTTGACCTGCTGGGCGCGATAGGCCTCGGCCTGTTCCAGAACCTGCGCGGCTTCACCGCGGGCTTCCGCGAGAACCTGGTTTGCGTACGCGTCAGCGACGTTTTGCAGACGGTCACGCTCCTGCGCTGCGGCCTGAACGTCGCGGAATGCAGCGATCACGTCTTGCGGCGGGTCGGCCTTGTCAAAGTTCACACGGACGATGTTGATACCCGAATCGTAGCTGTCCATGGTTGCCTGTATCAGCTCCTGCAGGCGGTCCGCGATCACACCACGATCCCGGTTCAGGATCGGGGCCAGTTCGCTTTGCGCAATGATCTCACGCATCGCTGATTCAGACACGGCGCGGATTGTCTGACGCGGGTCGCGCAGGTTGAACAGAAACTTTGCCGGATCGTTGATGTTCCATACAACCTGATAGTCGATATCGACCACGTTTTCATCGCCAGTCAGCATCAGACCGTCGTCGCTGCCACGCGTACCGCCCATATCTTCGGTCTGTTCGCGTGTGACCGGGATAACCTCGGCCGTCACCAAAGGCCAAGGGGCGAAGTTCAGACCGGGATTCCCGACCGAAGAGAACTCACCCAGAAGCAGCTCAACCGATTGTTCTTCGGGTTTGACGGTGTAGAAGCTCGCAGCCGCCCATAAGCCCGCCGCAACCAGTACACCAATCGCCACGGTCCCCTTAGTAAAGATCGGACCGCCTCCACCGCCGCCCTGACTTCCGCCACGGCCACCGCCACCGCGCCCGCCCATCAGAACGCGCAGCTGTTCCTGGCCTTTTTTCATCAGTTCGTCGATCTCGGGGATCTGCGGGCCGTCGCCTTCGGGGGGCTTGCGCCCATCCCCGTTGTTACCCCGATTTCCTCCGCCACCGGATGAGCCTCCGCCCCCCCAGGGGCCACCGCTGTTGCCCGCCATATGTATCTATTCCTTGTGTTGGACCGTGTGATCACGGTTTCCCTTGTAACTTGTGTACGCGTACTTGCAAATCAAGCAGTGCGCACAGGTTGCCGCAGTGTTACCAGTTCCTCGGCCATGACCGGGTGAACGGCAACTGTGCGGTCGAAATCTTCCTTGGTTGCACCCATCTTTACGGCAATCCCCGCCAGCTGGATCATCTCGCCCGCGCCCGGCGCAACGATATGACAACCCAGCACCTTGCGGGTGGCCTGACTGACGATCAGCTTCATCAAGACACGCTGCGTCCCGCCTGCGAATGCCTTCTGCATCGGCTTGAAAGAAGTTGCATAGACCTCGATCGGTTCCTGCGCCGCGGCCTCCTCCTCGCTGAGGCCCACGGTGCCGAATTCCGGCTGGGTGAAAATCGCGGTTGGGATCAGTTCGTGATCCACGGGTGTCGGGTTGCCTTTGAACACGGTTTCGACAAAGGCCATGCCTTCGCGGATCGCAACTGGTGTCAGGTTCACGCGGTCGGTCACGTCACCGATGGCATAGATCGACGGCACTCCGGTCTGGCTGTATTCATCCACCACGATCTCGCCCTTGCGGCCACGTTCAACTCCGATTGCTTCAAGGCCCAGGTTGTCTGCATTTGGAGCGCGCCCGGTAGCGTACATGACCACGTCAAAAACCTGTTCCGTTCCGTTGGTGGCCTTGACCCAGATTTTGTCGCCTTGCTTTTTCATCTCAAGCACGTTTGTACCAAGGTGCAGATCAATGCCGTTCTGGCACATCTCCTCGCTGATCAGGCCGCGTGCTTCTTCATCGAACCCGCGCAGGATTTGCGCACCTCGATAGAACTGAGTGGTCTTCACGCCCATCCCGTTCATGATCCCGGCGAATTCGCTGGCAATATAACCACCGCCGACGATCAGGATGCTTTCGGGCAGCTTCTCCAGGTGGAATATCTCGTTTGACGTGATAGCCAGGTCCGAGCCCGGAAACTGGGGCACGACCGGACGGCCACCAGTGGCGACAAGAATGTGCTTGGCCGTCTTGCGGGTTCCATCGGCCAGTTCGACCGTATGCGCATCGACCACATGGGCGCGCTGATCAAAGCTTTCGACGCCGTTGTTTTTTAAGATGTTGCGATAGATGCCTTCCAGTCGGTCCAGCTCGGCATAAAGCTTGCTGCGGAAGATGTCCCAGTTAAACGCACCAGGTTTGACATCCCAGCCATAGGCCTGCGCATCGTTGACCATATCCGCGTATTCACTGGCAAAGACCATCAGCTTTTTGGGCACGCACCCTCGGATGACGCAGGTCCCGCCGTAACGGTCCTCTTCGGCCAGTGCCACTTTGGCGCCGTTCTCACCGGCTGCCACACGTGCCGCGCGGACCCCGCCCGAGCCGCCTCCGATGACGAACAGATCATAGTCAAAGCTCATCCTGAGTTCCTTTATTTCGTCAGGCCAAAATTCGATGATTATCTGGGGTCGAAAGACGCGCTGCCAACCCTTTTAGGTGTGTAAACTTTACTTAAGGCAGTGCCACCAAGTGTGGTTTGCGCATATGTCGTGGCGTCAGTTTCAGGTCTCAATCGGCCAAATCCGAGAACAGATTGTCGCCACTCTCAACCAACTGGTCCAGTTCGGTGGTGCCAGCATTGATATCGCGCAGTTCAACCCGGCCATCGCCATGGCCGATCACAACCTTGTCGCAGATGTCGATGAACAGTCCATTTTCGACCACGCCCGGCACCTGATTGAGTACCAATGCCAACTGGCGCACGTTACCGATACGCTGCAGGTGCAGGTCCAGAATGTGGTTGCCCTCGTCGGTCACAAAAGGCGCCTCACCGTTCATCCGCAGCATCGCCGAGTTGCCCAGAACATCCATTGTGTCCAGGGCCTCTTGGATCAGGGTCCGCGTGGTTTGCCAGCCAAACGGGATCACCTCGACCGGCAAGGGGAACGCACCCAGCGTTTCAACCTCTTTGCCGGCATCGGCGATCACCACCATCTGATCGCTGGCCGTTGCCACGATCTTTTCCTGCAGATGCGCGCCGCCGCCGCCCTTGATCAGGTTTAGCTCACCATCGAACTCATCAGCGCCATCGATGGTCAGGTCCAGCCATCCTGCCTGATCCAGCGAGACCACCTCGATTCCGACCTCGCGGGCCAGTTGCGCGGTGCGGATCGAGGTCGGAACCCCCTTTAACCGCAGCCCCTCGGTCTGCACCCTCTCACCCAATCGGCGCACCATCCAGGCGGCGGTCGATCCGGTCCCCAGCCCGACACGCATCCCATCCTGAACCATATCGGCGGCACGGCGGGCGGCGACAAATTTGGCTTTGTCGATGGGGGACATATCTCGGGTCATGGCAGCGTTTCCCTGTATTGCTGCAGGGTTTATACGGAATGCAATCGCCAACTGCGAGAGCCAAATCGACCCACTGGCGCGCAAACATATCTCGAAAATACGCGTTTCCGATTGGAAACGTCGCAATCGAGGCTTCCTGTGTGGTTCCGGCGATGTACATAGATTTTATGAACGCGCCGTATCGTCTGCACTATGCCCCCGACAACGCCTCTCTGGTGATCAGACTGGCGCTGGAAGAAATGGGCCTGCCTTATGATGCTGTATTGGTGGACCGCCGCCGGAACGAGCAAGACAGTGCGGCCTACCGGCTGTTGAACCCGAACGGGTTGATTCCGGTGCTGGACACCCCACAGGGACCAATCTTTGAAACGGCGGCCATCCTGTTGTGGCTGGCTGATATGCATGGGCACCTTGCCCCGTCGCCCGAAGCCCCAGAACGGGCGGCATTTCTGAAATGGCTGTTCTTTGCATCGAACACTCTGCACGCGGACCTCCGCATTCTGTTCTACGCCGAGAAATACATCGACGCCGCGCAGGCCGACAATCTGCGCGCCGGTATCCGCCCGCGCCTGCGCCGACATTTGCAGGTATTGGATTCTGAGGCGGAGAACGCACCAACCTGGCTGCACTCTGAGCAGCCCTCGGTTCTGACCATTTATCTGGCCTGCCAGATGCGGTGGATGGCGCTGTACCCCGCCAGCGCCGACCGCAGCTGGTTTCAGTTGTCGGATACCCCTCATCTGCAAGCGATCCTGACACGGCTTGAAAACCGCCCCGCAACCCAAGCCGCAATCGCAGCCGAAGGGTTGGGGGTTACACCATTCACATCCCCGAGTTACGCTACTCCTCAAGAAGGCTCAGCTACCTGACATGTTTCTATCTGTCTTCGATATGTTCAAAGTGGGCATCGGCCCGTCTTCGTCTCATACCATGGGGCCGATGGTGGCCGCCGCGCGTTTTCTGGACATGATGCGCGCGTCCCCGTTCGAATTTACGGGGCTACGCGGCTCGCTGCATGGATCGCTGGCTTTTACAGGGGTCGGTCATGCCACCGACCGTGCCACCATTCTGGGATTGGCCGGATTTGTGCCCGACACCTATGACAATGATAAGGCCGAGGCCGCACTGGCCGAGATTTCCGAGACGCACTCGGTGACGCCCGAAGGGTTGCCGACGCTGCAGTTCAACCCAAAGGCCGATCTGATCTTTGATTATGAAAACAATCTGCCCGGTCACGCCAACGGCATGATCTTGATGGCCACCGACGCGCAGGGCGATGTGATCCTGCGGCAGGTTTACTACTCGGTCGGCGGCGGCTTTGTCCTGACCGAAGAGGAACTGGCCGAGGGCAAAGACACCAATGACGGCCCGCCCGTGCCCTACCCGTTCAAATCGGCGGCAGAGATGCTGGAGATGGCAAAAGCCAGCGGCAAGAGTATCGCCCAGATGAAACGCGAAAACGAAGTCGCGCGCGGCTGCCCGATCAGTTTCGCCAAGGGTACTGCACGCCTTTGGGAAGTCATGAACGACTGCATCGAACGCGGCCTGAAAACCGATGGCATCCTGCCCGGCGGCCTGAATGTGCGCCGTCGCGCCAAGGGCATTCACGATGCTCTTCTGTCTGAACGAGGCATGAACCTGAACGCGCCGCACACCATCAATGACTGGATGAGCGTCTATGCCATGGCGGTGAACGAGGAAAACGCTGCCGGCGGACAGGTCGTCACTGCCCCCACCAACGGGGCCGCAGGAACGATGCCTGCGGTTTTGCGCTATTATCTCGACCACGTTCCCGGTGCTTCGGAAAGCCATATCGAAGATTTCCTGCTGACCGCTGCCGCCATCGGCGGTCTGGTCAAATACAACGCCTCGATCTCTGGAGCAGAAGCTGGGTGTCAAGCCGAGGTCGGCAGTGCCTCGGCCATGGCTGCGGCAGGTCTGTGCGCCGTGATGGGCGGCACACCGGAACAGGTGGAAAACGCCGCAGAGATTGCATTGGAGCATCATCTGGGCATGACCTGTGACCCGGTCAAAGGACTGGTGCAGGTGCCTTGCATCGAGCGCAACGGGCTGGCGGCGATCAAGGCGGTCTCGGCCGCCTCGCTGGCGCTGCGCGGTGACGGTCAGCATTTCGTGCCGCTGGACGCGGCGATCGAAACCATGCGCCAGACCGGGCATGATATGCACGAAAAGTACAAGGAAACGTCTCTGGGTGGCCTGGCGGTGAACGTACCCAACTGCTGACGCTATAACAGGAGGGGATATCATGCGGGGTCATTGTCTGTGCGGCGCCATACGATACGAGGTTAATCCTCCGACCCTGTCCTGCGTCACCTGCCATTGCGACAGTTGCAGACGGCAGTGTGCAGCTCCGATGACGACCTATTTCGGCGTACGCGACGGCCAGTGGCGCTGGACCGGCGACGCGCCGAAAACCTTCAACTCCTCCCCCGGGGTCGAGCGCAGCTTTTGCCCGAACTGCGGTACGCCTATGTCATTCCGCTCACAATCGATGTCGGGCGTGTTGCACCTGTACGTGGCGACACTAGAGGACCCGAGCCAGTTGGAACCCACGTTGCACGTGGCGCATGAGGAAAAGCTGCGCTGGTTGAAACTGGGTGACGACCTGCCCACCTGCATCGGGCCCGACTATACCAAGGTCCAGCCCTTGCCCTAAGCGCGGTCCGCAGCAAGCCGATCTGCCCCGACATCAATCAGCGTGGGGCGGGCCAGCGCCGAGTCTGACCCGACAGAAACGCCTGAATGACCTGATCCAAAGCTTCGCGCGGGACCATCACCAACAGGCCCGGTCCGTCCACGGTCAGTTCCACATCCGCCATGACCCGGTTGGACGTACCAACGCGGCCATTCGGTTCCAGCACCAGATCGTCAATCGGCCACTCCAACCCGGTGCAGTGGCCGGTTACGCGCTGAAACGGAAACAATGAAATCACATCGCCGGGCGTAAGGTTTAACCCGATCTGCGGGGGCGCGTGGAAAACAACCTCATGCTCTCCTAACAGGATGCACGGCCGATCCCGCAACCGTACCAGAGCATTGAGCACTGCCATCTGGTGATCCAGCCGACCGCCGAGAAACCCGATCCCCAGCACAAGGGGGGCGTCGATGCTGCGCAGGGCCTTGTCGAAATCCGTGCTGTCCTGTTCACGTATCGGAAACAGGCGGTCTGCGGGTATCCGGTCAAGATACGTGCCGCTCAGCGAATCAAAGTCACCGATCACCGCGTCCGGGATCCGCCCCGAATCCATAATTGGAATCGCTCCGCCATCCGCTGCCACGACAGTATTGACGCGAACAAGCATCAGATTCAAGTCGTCGGGACCGATTTCACCACCCCCGACCAGCCCGATTGGCGCCTCAGAGAGCACAATTTGGATATTTTTTTGAAGATTGATCATTTTTCCCGGATTTGGACACATTGAGACCACAAAATGATAGGTTCATGCTGAGAGTTGCGAGCCATGGGTGTGCCCTTCGCCGGGTGAATGGCTCTTGTAGTTTGTAAAGGACGTGCGTCTGATGGTACAGAATAACAAGGTATTAACCGTCTCCTATGGAACCTTCTCGTGCACTTTAGAAGGTTTTGACGATTCCTTTGAGACGATGAAAGCGATTACGGAATACTTTCGCGATCTTGCCGCCGATGATCGGTTTTTCGGTTCTGAACCTCCGCAACCTGACACAGAAATGCTGACGAAAATCGCGCAGCGCGACGCGTCCCGCAAGGTCGAAGCCAGCCAGAGCGACGCTGGCCTGCTGATCCGTGCCACAAACGAACCCGCAACCAACACGCCGGACCTTAACATTATCAACACTCCCCCCCCCTCGCCCCCCACTCGCCCCGTGTTCACCGACGCCGAAGCCGTCGAGGACGCGCCTCCCCCTGCCGGTGACAGCATCGCCGCCAAGCTACAGCGCATCCGCGCCGTCGTATCCCATTCCGAGGAAAACTCGGTCATTTACACCGAGGACGAGGAAACGGCCCTGATGAAAAGCACGGCTGGTCCGTCAGACGCGGTCGCGGCGGCTTTTGCGGCGGGTTCGCTGAACCCGAACGATCTGGAAACCACCGAAGAGGTCGACGCACTGTCCGAAACATCCGAAGCTGAACCGGCAATGTCAGAGGCCGAAGAGCCAGCCGCTCGGCCCTTGGCAATCAAACCGGAGTTCTCGGCCGTTGAAGTCGAGGGCGAGGTCGAAGAATCTGCCGCTCCAGCTCTGGAAACCCAACCCGAAACTCCGGCTGTGGCAATAGAGGAAGAAGTCGAAGATGAAGCGACCGCACCGGATGCCTTGTTCTCTGATCTCGACGAGAGCGACGAGAGCGAACCCGAAGGCGATGAGGTGACCAACATACTCAGCGATGCCGGCGCTGACGCAGACCCCGTTGAGGCCACTCCTGAAGGTGTCATGACGGAAAAGGACGAGATCCTTCTGCTGGATGAGATTTCCAGTGTGGAATCCATCTTGGCCGATAGTGCCGGCACCTCGGGCGCAGAGAAGCCGGACTTGGAACATGATGTTTCGCGCCTGATGGACAAGGTCGGCGAGCATCTGGACAACCCGGACACAAGCAACAATCGCGAAGCCTACTCTCAGTTGCGTGCAGCGGTTGCGGTAACCGAGGCCGAACGCAGTGAAAAAGGTCAGACCGATCAGAAGGATGGTGATCAAGACTACCGCGGCGATCTGTCCTCGGTCGTCAGCCCGCGCCGTCCAGAAGTTGAAGTCACCAGCAAACGCCCGACCAATGATACATCGGCGCCGCTCAAGCTGGTGGCTGAGCAGCGCATTGACAACCAGACCAAGGATGCCGGACCAGTGACCCCCCGTCGCGTGACATCCGAGACCGAGGACGAGGAAGGTGCTGCGGAAGAAGGTGGATTTGCCCAGTTCGCTCAGGAACAAGGTGCGCAATCACTGCCGGATTTGCTGGAAGCGGCGGCCGCCTATCTGTCCTTCATCGAAGGGCAGGAGCAGTTCTCGCGACCGCAACTGATGAACAAGATTCGGTCGCTCAAGCAGGATGAATTCAATCGTGAGGAAAGCCTGCGTTCGTTCGGTCAGTTGCTGCGCGACGGCAAGATCGAAAAGGCAGGCGGCGGGCGTTTCGCAGCCTCGACGCAGATCGGGTTCCGCCCGGATGACGCGCGCGCCGCAGGTTAATCCCAACTAAACCAATTGACGATGGGCCGGAGATTTCTTCGGCCCATTTTTCTTGCACAAAGGTATCGCTTTTCCCTTTTTCTTCTTTTGCAGGCGCGCCCGCTATGCCGCAGCGCAGAAAAATGGTACGATCAGGCGTAGGGTGACAGCTTATCCAGCTCCCGTTCAAACAAGGGCCACACCATGTATGAACTGCCTATTCGACGCCTCAGAGTATACGACAGATCAAAAATAGAGAGTCATTTCAACAGCCTGGACACCGAAGCTCTGACATCACGATTTGGTGCTCCGGTCAGTGCCGCATTTGTCCAGACCTATTTGTCCAATATGTTTGGCAACGCGGCATTGATCTTCGGCGCTTTCCCGGATTCCTATCTGCGCGGCGTGGGGGAGTTGCGCGTTCTGCCGGACAATCAGGCGCATGTGGCCGAGGCCGCTTTTACTGTCGAAACCCCGTGGCAGGATCGCGGCATCGGGGATGCTCTGTTTTCGCGGATAATTACAGCAGCCCGGAACCGCGGAATTCGAGAAGTGCACATGGTCTGCCTGGCCACCAACCAGAAAATGCGCCGCTTGGCCGCAAAGCATGATGCAGACCTGAACCTGGTGACAGGGCAGATTCAGGCAACTCTGACCGCGCCCTGGCCTACCCCGCTCAGCGTTGCTGAAGAGATTTCCGGCGAGTACCACGCAATGGCGCGCGCAATCCTTAGCTGGCCCGGGCCGGATCGGAATCCGGGGTGAACTGTCCCAAACTGTCGCTCCGGGCAGCGTCCGGACATGTTACTCTAGCGGCTGATCCGGATCTTCTTTGCCGACGCCTTTGAACACGAATTTGAACGGCAGTGCCCAGACAATACCCAAAGCGATGTAGACCAGCAGTTCCAACCAGATCGGCGGGCGGTCGAGCCAATTCACAATTGTAACAACCGCCACGATATAGACCGGCAGCCCAATCAACAGCAGCACCAGCGACCAGCGGCGCCGGGCCTTGTAGCTGAGGCCGGTCTTTCCGTCGTCACTCATCAGTCAGCAAACGGGTCAGTCACCAGAATGGTGTCGTCCCGCTCCGGGCTGGTGGACAGAAGGGCTACGGGGCATTCGATCAGTTCTTCGACGCGGCGCACATATTTGATCGCATTTGCAGGAAGGTCAGCCCAGCTGCGCGCGCCTTCTGTGGATTCGCTCCACCCCGGCATTTCTTCGTAAATCGGCGTGCAGCGCGCCTGCTGATCGGCCGCAGTGGGCAGATAGTCCAGGCGTTCACCATCCAGCTGATAGCCGACACAGATCTTCAGCGTCTCAAACCCGTCCAGTACGTCCAGCTTGGTCAGAGAAATCCCGTTCACGCCACTGGTCGCACAGGTCTGGCGCACCAGGCAGGCATCGAACCAACCACAGCGACGCTTGCGCCCGGTAGTGGTGCCGAACTCATGCCCGCGCTCACCGAGGCGCTGGCCGTCTGCATCGTCCAACTCGGTCGGGAACGGGCCTTCACCCACACGGGTCGTGTAGGCTTTGACGATGCCCAGAACGAAATCGATCGACCCCGGACCAATACCTACACCTGTTGCCGCCTGACCGGCGATCACGTTGGACGAGGTAACAAACGGATAGGTGCCAAAATCGATATCCAGCAACGCGCCCTGTGCCCCTTCGAACAAGATGCGTTTGCCCGCCTTGCGTTTTTCGTTCAAAACCTTCCAGACCGGAGCGGCAAAGGGCAGGATTTGCGGCGCGATTTCTTTCAATTGAGCAATCAGCGAGTCCCGGTCTACAGGTTCGATCCCCAATCCCTTGCGCAGGGGATCATGGTGCTGCAATGCACGGTCCACGCGGGCCTCAAGCGTGGCCTCGTCGGCAAGATCAGCGACACGAACAGACCGGCGCCCTACCTTGTCTTCGTACGCTGGGCCTATGCCACGGCCAGTGGTTCCGATCTTGGTGCCTTTGCTGGCGGCCTCTTCGCGTGCGCGATCCAATTCACCATGGATGGGCAGGATCAACGGCGTGTTCTCGGCGATCATCAGCGTTTCAGGCGAGATATCGACGCCCTGCGCGCGGATGGTTCCGATTTCCTTGATCAAATGCCACGGGTCCAGCACAACGCCGTTTCCGATGACGCTCAGCTTGCCGCCACGCACCACGCCCGAGGGCAGCGCATGCAGCTTATAGACCTCACCGTCAATGACCAGCGTATGACCGGCATTATGCCCGCCCTGAAAACGCGCGATCACGTCCGCTCGCTCGCTGAGCCAGTCGACGATCTTGCCTTTTCCTTCGTCACCCCACTGGGCGCCGACAACAACCACATTGGCCATATCCGGTCCTTTTGCGCTGAATTACCAAACTCGGCTCGTATAACGAGGACAAAGCGACAGGGAAACCGGTATTTCGCCGCAGATAGGAACCGTGCTGCGCATGGTGCCACGGGCTGGGACACTATTGGCCAGATGAATAAAAGTACACCCAGTTCATCTGACCCCAAAATATCCCGGCAGAGTCGCCCGGGAAGTGCTGCGGGGGCAGCCCCCTAACCGCTTGCGACCAAACGCACGGGCTTCCCATGAGGTGTTGTCAGGTAAGCTTCTTCCCACGCATTTCTATAGTGCACGACTTCCCCCGGAACCGCTGCGCCCAGTTCGTCTAGCAACTGCTCGAGAGTGACCAGCCACGCATGGAAATAGTCGTTGCCCCCGTCCAGATCCCGTTCCAGCCCGTGGCGCCTTAGCGTTTGCGAAAAACGTGCGGCCCAGTCGTGCCAATCGAAGCGCCCAGCCTCGTTCAAGGCCACGGTTACCGCGAACACGTGGGCGTGCCAAGGTTCGGCAAAAACAGGTTCAGGTGCGGAATAATTGGCGCAATCGTTCATGCAGGTTCCAGGTAGCTTTGCCAAAGGTCCAGTACGACTTCGTCCTTTGGGTTTTCCGGGTCCGCCCACAATTCCGAAGCAGGAAAGACTACCGCATAGAGCGGCTCTGGTGCCTCGCCAAACCCGTGCGCATTCGAGTCCGGCAGCACATGCGTGCCGTGCCGCCGCATGATCTTCCCCATCGCACCAGATGCGTAAATCGGCAGGCGCGTATGCCCGCCATCAACCAGTCGATTGGCGGCCGGGTGCAGGGTGCGTACATTCTGCCCAACCTCGTACCGCGCAGGTATATCTGACGACCGATCTGCAGGCCCGCCCTTGGCAAGGGCCGCAGCAACAGATTCGGCTTTCAGAACGCGGGTCGACAATGGGTGCACATCGTCCGAACTTGCCCCGGACAGATCATCCACAGTCAGAACACCCGATTCCACAAGCAGATCAGCAAGGCCCGATATCCATTTTTCATAATAGGAAAACCGCGCGTAGTCCTTGGGCGACAATCTTTCGCGCGCATGGCGCAAGACGTCGATATTCCATTGCCCCAGAAACCCGGCAGCCAACGTCACCGCCAGCGCCCGTTTGTGCCAGTCCTCGGTAAAGACCGGAGCATCTGTAGCCTCGGGCTTTACCGCGCCATCGCCAAAGCGGCCGCCCATATCGTGCACACGAGTCACGAGAGAACCCCGGGCAGGCCCGTGCCGATCATGCTGTCACGGGTAACGAGAGCAGCCAGATCATCCTCGCCCAGCCCATCGGTGTCTTCGGGGCGCATGGGCAGCACCAGATAACGAATTTCGGCGGTTGAATCCCAGACGCGAACAGCCGTCTCGGGCGGCAGCGTTACCCCAAATTCGGCGAGAACCTTGCGCGGCTCTCGCACGGCGCGGGCCCGATATGCGTCGGACTTGTACCACCCCGGCGGGATACCCAGCAAAGGCCAAGGGTAGCAACTGCAGAGGGTGCAGACGACCATGTTGTGCAAGTCGGGCGTGTTTTCCACGGCAACGATATGTTCGCCCTGACGGCCGTAGAAGCCGAGATCAGCGACAACCGGTGTTGCGTCTGCCAGCAGAGCTTTCCTGAATTCCGGATCTACCCATGCTTTTGCAACGACACGCGCGCCGTTCTGAGGACCGATCCTGTTCTGATAGGTGTCGATGATCTCATCTAACGCAGCCGGGTCGATCAACCCTTTGCGGGTCAGAATCGTCTCAAGCGCCTTGACGCGCAGCGCAGGGTCAGGCGGCAACAAGGCGTGCGGGTGTTCGGGATCGTCATGCGGCATGGGTCGCAGCCTGCGTCAGCAATTGCCCACCTGTCCAGTCTCTTTGATGTGATATGGCCCATCACATGTTATGATGCGAACTCATCCCTTGCCCCCGCTGGCAAACTTGCATAAGTACCACGCGATACACGCCACGCTGTACAGGACCACCATGGAAAACGTCGTTCTCATCATCCACCTTCTCTTGGCTCTGGGCCTGATCGCGGTTGTTCTGATGCAGCGGTCCGAAGGCGGTGGCCTGGGTATGGGCGGTGGCGGCGGTGGCGCCATGACAGGCCGCGCGGCGGCAACCGCGTTGGGGAAAGTCACATGGATTCTGGCGGCGTGCTTTATCGTCACCTCGATCACGCTGACAATTCTGGCGGCGCAGAAATCCTCGGGCAGCTCGGTGATCGACCGTCTGGGCGTCCCTGCCCCGGCAGCGACCGAAGAAAGCACACCGGCAACAACCCCGTCGGCGGATGATCTTCTGCCTCCGGCTCAGGGCGACAACGCGCCGCTGATCCCTCAGGCCGACTGATTCACTACACTTAGAAATCTGAAAGAGGGCTGCAACAGCATCTTGCGGTTCTCTTGCGCTATGCGCGCGAATCCTTTATACGTGAAGTCCCGTGATGCAGCGGTTTTTCGGAGCCGCCGGGCAGCTGATTTTGACGTCTCACGGGAGCAGCCGAAAAACATGGCGCGTTTTATTTTCATCACTGGTGGTGTGGTTTCGTCCTTGGGCAAAGGACTGGCATCGGCGGCCTTGGGAGCACTGTTGCAAGCCCGGGGATATTCGGTGCGGTTGCGCAAGCTGGACCCCTACCTGAACGTCGATCCGGGCACAATGTCGCCATTTGAACACGGCGAGGTGTTTGTCACCGACGATGGCGCTGAGACCGATCTGGACCTTGGGCACTATGAGCGTTTCACCGGAGTGGCGGCGCGCAAGACCGACTCGGTCAGCTCGGGGCGGATATACTCGAACGTGCTCGAGAAAGAGCGCCGCGGCGATTACCTGGGCAAGACCATTCAGGTGATCCCGCACGTCACAAACGAGATCAAGGATTTCATCGCCATTGGTGAAGATGAAGTCGATTTCATGCTCTGTGAAATCGGCGGCACCGTCGGCGACATCGAGGGCCTGCCTTTCTTCGAAGCCATCCGTCAGTTCAGCCAGGACAAGCCGCGCGGGCAGTGCATTTTTATGCACCTGACGCTGCTGCCCTACATCAAGGCATCCGGAGAACTGAAAACCAAGCCGACCCAGCACTCGGTAAAAGAGCTGCGTTCGATCGGCCTGGCCCCCGATATTCTGGTTTGCCGGTCCGAAGGTGCGATCCCGAAGAAAGAGCGCGATAAGCTGGCCCTGTTCTGCAACGTCCGCCCCGACAGTGTGATTGCGGCGCAGGACCTGAGCACCATCTACGATGCCCCGCTGGCCTATCATCGCGAAGGTCTGGATCAGGCGGTTCTGGACGCGTTTCAGATCAGCCCGGCCCCCAAACCGGACCTGGCCAAATGGGAAGACGTCAGCGACCGTATCCACAACGCCGAAGGCGAAGTGCAGGTGGCCATCGTCGGCAAATACACCCAGTTGGAAGACGCTTATAAGTCGATCGCCGAGGCGCTAACTCATGGCGGTATGGCCAACCGGGTCAAGGTCAAGGTCGAGTGGGTCGATGCCGAGGTTTTCGACACCGAAGACGCCGCACCGCATCTGGAAGGTTTCCATGCAATCCTCGTACCCGGTGGGTTTGGCGAGCGCGGCACCGAGGGCAAGATCAAGGCTGCGCAATACGCCCGCGAGCACAAAGTGCCTTACCTGGGAATCTGTCTGGGTATGCAGATGGCGGTGATCGAAGCTGCCCGCAACGTCGCAGGCATCGCGGAAGCGGGGTCCGAGGAATTCGACCACGAAGCCGGCAAGAAACGCTTCGAGCCAGTCGTGTATCACCTGAAGGAATGGGTACAGGGCAGCCACAAGGTCGAGCGCAAAGTGGGCGACGACAAAGGCGGTACCATGCGTCTGGGTGCATACAATGCGGTGCTGACCGACGGCTCGAAAGTGGCCGAGGTTTATGGCGGCACTCAGATCGAAGAACGCCACCGTCATCGCTATGAAGTCGACATCAAGTACCGAGAAAAGTTGGAAAAGGCGGGCCTGAACTTCTCGGGCATGTCGCCGGACGGGCGTTTGCCGGAAATAGTCGAATGGTCGGATCATCCGTGGTTCATCGGTGTGCAATATCACCCGGAACTCAAGTCCAAACCGTTCGATCCGCACCCCCTGTTTCGCGACTTCGTGCGCGCTGCGAAGGACAGCTCGCGACTGGTCTGATCGCGAACCAGTCACCGCATTGTGACGGCGGGTGCAAAAAAACCTATACGCACCCGTCCTTTCCACGGTTAACTGTCCGCAACCCAGCGACAGGAGGCCGTCCATGACCAGTCAGATCACCCAAGCGGAGACATTTGCAGCCCTGCACAAAAAGGGCGAGCCGGTCATTCTTTACAACATCTGGGATGCAGGCAGTGCCGGTGCTGTGCGTGATGCCGGGGCCAAGGCGATTGCAACTGGCAGCGCTCCGGTCGCGATGGCGCAAGGGTTCGGCGACGGCCAGAATATTCCAATAGAAACCGCGCTGGACAATGCGCGCCGGATCGTCGCCTCGGTTGACCTGCCGGTGACGCTGGATTTCGAAGGGGCTTATACCGAGGATGTGCTGGGCGTAGCTGCAAATGTTCAGCGCGCGCTGGAGACCGGTGTGATCGGCTTCAATTTCGAAGATCAGATTGTTGGCACCAGCAACCTCTATGACATTGAAACGCAGGAAGCCCGCGTCAGGGCCATGCGCGAAGGCTGCGATGCCGCTGGTATTCCCGCCTTTATTAACGCCCGCACGGATATCTTCCTGAAGGCCAAGCCGGAAACCCACTCCGACGCCATGTTAGACGAAGCGATTGCCCGGGCGAAAGCCTATGCCGATGCCGGTGCCAGCGGCTTCTTTGCGCCGGGACTGAAGGACGAGGCAATGATCGCAAGGTTGTGCGAATCGACTACCCTGCCGGTCAACATAATCGCCCTGCCCGGCACGCCCGATACGGCCACTCTAGCCGGGTTGGGTGTGGCACGGATCAGCTATGGCCCCGTTCCGTATCGGCTGATGCTGGGATGGCTGCAAGAGCAGGCGAAACAGGCCATTCAGGCCGGTTGATCCTTTCGCACGGGGATCATGCTCAGCGTGTTTTTGCCGCTTTGGGAAACCCACCCCTAATTTGCTGCTATGACAGGTAGTCCGCGCTTGGCGGGCTACAAAATATGGAATATCCTCACGGCATGTTGAAGAAGTTCTTGCAGGCTTTTCGCCCACCGCAACACGACACCCTTGCTGACCCGGATGCCGAACTGGCGCTGGGGGCGCTTATGGTGCGCGTGGCGCAGGCGGATCGGGATTATAAGCTTGAGGAAATCAGCCTGATCGACCGAATCCTTGCCCGACTGTATCAGCATAATGCGATCGAGGCCGCCAAGGTCCGCGCCACCTGTGAAAAGCTGCACGCCGCCGCGCCCGACACCGACACGTTCGGCAAGCTGATCCGTGAAACCACTGATCTGCACGAACGTCTGGCCGCGCTGGACGCCTTGTGGGAGGTTGTTCTGGCCGATGGCAATTCCGACGAGGGCGAAATGAAGATCGTGGAAGAGGCGCGTGTTGCCATGGGGCTGAGCTATAACGACAGCCAAGCCGCGCGTGAACGGGTGCAAAGGCGCTTGGAAGAGCGTTAGTCCCCCTCTATATCTAATTCATGTTCAGTGATTTTTTGGCCCGGCTGACACAGCCCGCCCCCGACCCGCTTGCCGATGATGATGCCCGCCTTGCCCTGACGGCCCTGCTGGTACGCATTGCGCGGTCCGACAACGACTATGCCGACACCGAGATGGCCCGAATCGACAAGATTTCCGCCGAACGCTATGGTCTGTCTCCGTTCGAGGCCGCCGCCCTGCGCGCCCGGGCCGAGGATCTTGAGGCCGAAGCCCCCGACACAGTCCGCTTTACTCGCGCGATCAAGGAAGCCATTGCCTATGACGACCGGCTCGCCGTGGTGCAGGCGATGTGGTCAGTTGCACTTGCCGACGGGCACCGCACCGGCGAGGAAGACTCGCTGTTGCGACTAGTGGTCAGCCTGTTGGGCGTCAGCGACGTGGATTCTGCTCTGGCCCGCCAAAAGGCTGCCAAATCGTGATCGCGATGCTGGGCATGTATGACATGCCCGCGCTGCAACCGGCGAATGACCGGTTCTGGACGTTGATTCGAAACCACCTTGGGTATGGCCCCGACCACCTGACCCGAGATACGGATGTCTGGCACGTCTGGCTGAACCCCGAGTTGACCTTTGCCCAGACCTGCGGAATGCCCTATCGCACCCGCCTTCACGGCAAGGTTCAACTAGTCGGAACGCCCGACTACGGGTTGGCAGGCTGCCCGCCCGGCTATTACCGATCCATTTTTGTTTCTCGTCAGGATGACCCCCGCGATCTTGGTCAGCTGGCGAGGGGCACCTTTGCCTATAACGAGAATCTGTCACAATCGGGCTGGGCGGCGCCGATGGTTCATCTTGAAACGCGCGGCCAGCAACCCAACGCCATCATCGCAACCGGTGGCCATGCGCAATCGGCATACGCAGTCGCAGAAGGTAAGGCAGATTTCGCCGCTCTGGACGCGCTGACTTGGGAACTGCTCAAGGCACACACCAACCTTGGCGCGGTACTGCGCGAAGCCGGAAACACGGTCCCGACACCCGCCCTGCCCTATATCACCGCCACGGGCCAGGACGCCGCTGCAATCGCCCGTGCCGTTCGCGCCGCGATTGGCGACCTGCCACAGCCAGATCGCGAATTGCTTCATCTTCGCGGTCTGATCGACATCCCGGCGGGTGACTACCTGTCGGTTCCAAATCCGTCTCAGGTTTAGACAACCGGGCTTGCTTGCTGACCGATTTGGTCAATACCTATGGTCAATTTGGCCGTTTCAGCCCCCGATGATGTCAATTGCGCATTGCATTGCCCCGATTTTTAAGCCCTAGTACCGCACCAACACAGACAACACATGGGCCATCCGTGACAGATTCCACTCCCGTCATCGAAATCAACAATCTCCACAAGAGTTTCGGCAATCTGGAAGTGCTGAAAGGCGTCGATATCACAGCAAGACGCGGGGACGTTGTTTCGCTGATCGGGTCGTCCGGTTCAGGCAAATCTACTCTGCTGCGTTGCTGTAACCTTCTGGAAGACAGTCAACAGGGCGAGATTCTGTTCAAGGGCGAGCCGGTGCGCTGGTCCGGCAACGCGCACCACCGTCGTCCTGCTGACCCGAAACAAGTGATGCGCATCCGCACAAACCTGTCGATGGTGTTTCAGCAGTTCAATCTGTGGTCCCATATGACCATCCTGCAAAACGTGATGGAAGCCCCCGTCACCGTGCTGGGCCGCGACCCGAAAGAGGTTGAAGACAGCGCCCGCAAATACCTGGAAAAAGTAGGCATCGGTGACAAATGCGATGTCTATCCGGCGCAACTGTCCGGCGGCCAGCAACAGCGCGCCGCCATCGCCCGCGGCCTGTGCATGGAACCCGAGGCGCTGCTGTTCGACGAACCGACCTCGGCGCTGGATCCCGAGCTTGAGCAGGAAGTCATCAAGGTGATCAAGGATCTGGCCGCTGAAGGCCGCACTATGATCATCGTGACCCACGACATGAAAATGGCCGCTGACATCTCGAGCCATGTCGTCTTCCTGCATCAGGGCCTGATCGAAGAAGAGGGTCTGCCGGAAGATATATTCACGTCCCCCGAATCCGAACGACTTCGGGGCTTTCTCTCCGCCACAAAGGCGGCTTAACTTTAGGACAGAAAACAAACTGGGGAGTATCCAATGAAAAAACTGATTCTGACCACTGCGGCTCTGGCGCTTGGCGCTGGCATGGCTATGGCGGACACCATCCGTCTGGGTACCGAGGGGGCTTATGCACCTTGGAACTTCATCAACGACGCGGGCGAGATCGACGGCTTCGAGCGCGAGTTGGGTGATGAGCTGTGCAAACGCGCCAGCCTGGAATGCGAATGGGTCAAGAACGACTGGGATTCGATCATTCCGAATCTGGTGTCCGGCAACTACGACGCGATCATCGCAGGCATGTCGATCACCGACGAACGTGATGAGGTCATAGACTTCACTCAAAACTACACGCCGCCAGATCCGTCGGCCTATCTGGCCATGTCCGATGGTGTAGACGTGACCGGCGGTGTAATCGCGGCACAAACTGGCACCATTCAGGCTGGTTATGTTGCGGATACCGGCGCCACTTTGGTTGAGTTTGCAACTCCCGAAGAAACCATCGCTGCCGTGCGCAACGGCGAAGCAGACGCGGTTCTGGCGGACAAGTCCTTTCTTGTGCCCTTCAGCGAAGATGGCTCGGGTCTGCTCTTCGTAGGTGACGACGTTCCGCTGGGCGGTGGCGTCGGCATGGGCATTCGTGAATCCGACGGTGAGCTGAAAGAAAAGTTCAACGCAGCTATCCAGTCAATGAAAGACGATGGCAGCCTGAACGAGCTGATCGCAAAGTGGGAAGTGTCCTCGACCTTCTAATACACTCTGCGGCGCGCCTGCCCCTAGGGCGCGCCGCTTCTGAGCCCTCGCCAGTCAAAGAGGCCCGCCATCTTCTCGTTCTGTACTGATCCCGAAACGCTCGGCACGTTCCGTTGGTTCTCCTGCTATCTGACCAACGGCGTGCATTGGGCGTTCTACCTGTCCTTCTTCAAGGTTTTGCTACTGCTTGCGATTACCGCTCCGGTCGCATTGAGCTTTGGCTTTTTGGGCGCCATGGCGGCCCGGTCGCATTTCCCGCCGCTCGGCCTGTTGGGCAAGGGCTATATCGCCATCGTTCGCGGCGTGCCGGATATTGCCTTCTTCATGTTTTTCGTGATCGCGCTGGATCAGGCGTTCGAATGGACCCGTCACAAGGTTCTGTGCCCGGAATGGACTGACCCTATCCGACAGGGCAATGACTTCATCGTCTGTCAGGCCGCCAAACTGCCGCTGGGGACCGCCCCGGAATGGGTGCACGAAACCTACGGCTTTTTTCTCGCTGTTATTACTTTTTCCATCGTTTTCGGCGCCTTTGCCGCCAACGTCCTGTTCGGAGGTATGCGCGCCGTCCCGCACGCCCAGCTGGAAACGGCCGAGGCCTACGGCATGACCCGCCGCCAGACCTTCTGGCGCATCCTGGTGCCGCAGATGTGGGTCTATGCCCTGCCCGGCCTGTCGAACCTGTGGATGGTGCTGATCAAGGCTACGCCGCTGCTGTTCCTGCTCGGCATCGAAGATATCGTCTATTGGGCACGCGAGCTGGGGGGTTACAAGAACCCGAAATTCACCCAATACCCGCATGGCGACTGGCGCATGTGGTATTTCCTCGCCCTGCTTGTGTTCTACCTGGGCATGACCCGCGTGTCGGAGATTGGTCTTGAACGGCTGATGCGCCGCCTGTCTCACGGTCAGGCGACCTCGGGCGGGGAACTGTTGCGCAAGGAGACCACCGCATGAGCTGCTTGCAAACGATCCAAGACTATGGCTTGCGCTCGATCGGAATTGGCGAACGTCTGCTGCCCCGAAACGATTTCACCCTGTGTGAGCAGTTCACCCTGATCGGTTCAGGCATGATCTGGAACATCTATTTCGGAATAATGGCGCTGGCGACTGGATTTTTTCTGGCCACCACCCTCGCCCTTGGTAAAGCATCCACGAACAAATGGCTACGCAAACCGTCGGAATGGTTCATCTTCCTCTTCCGGGGTTCACCGTTGTTTATCCAGTTCTTCTTTGCCTACTTCCTCTTCCTGTCGCTGAAGCAGAGCTTTCCGTTCTTCGACGCGCTGACCTCGGCATGGCTGGGTGCACTGATCGTGCTGTTCTTCAATACAGCAGCCTATTCGGGTGAGATCTTCTATGGCGCGCTGCGATCGATCCCCAAGGGCGATATCGAGGCCGCAGATGCTTATGGCATGACCGGCTGGTTCCGTTTCCGCCGCATCATCTGGCCGACCATGCTGCGACTGGCGTGGCCTGCCTATACCAATGAAGCGATCTTCCTGTTCCACGCCACCACGCTGGTCTTCTTTTCGGCTTTCCCGGTGTGGCAGCAACGAGGTGATGCGCTGTACTACGCGGGCTATTTCGCGGACAAAACGTTCAACCCGTTCATCCCCTACCCGATTCTGGCTTTCTACTTCATCCTGCTGACCCTCGTGGTCATTTGGGGGTTTGGCGTGGTCAATAAGCGTTTGAACCGGCACCTGCCTGCGGCTAAACGAACCAAAATGAAGCTGAGACTGAACCTGGCGCGCTGATAACGGGCGCGCCACCGGTTTCTTGGACCAGAACCATCTGAAAAAGAAACAGCAAACCCATGCGCGTCACACGCGCTGTATCAAGTGCCGATGGAGGGAGATGGTACCGCCTCCCTGGCTTGAACAGGGGACCTCTGGATCCACAATCCAGCGCTCTAACCAACTGAGCTAAGGCGGCACTCGTGAGGGGCGATGTACCGAACGCGCCGGGGGAATGCAAGAGGATTAAAGCTGAATTCTCCAGCTTTGTTCGACAAGATCGACCCCAAACGAATGCACAGATTTGCTGTCCAGTAACTGCCATCCTTTCGCCCGATACAGCGCACAAGCCGCCCGATGGCTTTCATGGGTCCACAGCCGCATTTCCGTATACCCGGCACTGCGTGCAAAACCCGTGCAGGTATCCAACATCCGCTTTCCCAACCCCTGCCCCCGGACCTCTGGCAGAAGCAGAAAGAGCCGCAGTTTTGCAGTTTGGTCATCCAGCGCGACACAGAAGATGCTGCCCAACCTTTGCCCAGTCTTCTCCGCGATCCAGCCGCGCTCGCGCGTCGAATCGTGATCGGTGGCAAAGTCGTCCAGAATGCGCTGGACCAGAGCACCGAACGAGGCATCGAACCCTTCGTCCCGCATGTAAAGCCGATGGTGCTGCTTTACTAACCAAGGCGTGTCTGTGGCGCGAAAGGGTCTGATCCGAACGTTCTCCATGACGCATCTGACCGCAAAGGCAGCTTGATTCTCAACCCTTTGCGCGCTAGCACGAACACTCAGTCCCGGAGGCGAACATGGGCATCAACACCGAACGAGACATTCAGGCAAACCTGCAGATCGGCCCTACCGATCAGGGCATGATACGGTTGTTCATCGAGGCCGATGGCATCGAGATTCCGATGGATTTCGACCCCGAAGAAGCCGAGGAAATCGCGGACGAAATCCGCGCAGCGGCGCAAGCGGCTCGCGCAGTAAAAGGCTGAGCCTTCAGACCCGGGGATCACGCAGCGCCTGCAACCGGCGGGCGGCATCACCTGCGAATTTCTGGATCATCTTCTTTCGCCGGGACGGCGCAAGCTTATCTTCCGGCGCCATGCGCACGATCTCGGCATCATAGGCGTCAGCAATAATCAGCCCGGTCTCGGACGGCAACAGATCGGTCGGGAAATCGGTATCGACGGCCCAGAAAAACCGATCGCACCACTCAAGATATCCCTGCCACTTGGAATCCGACTGATAATCCGCGCGGCTGGACTTGCATTCGACCACCCACAGCTCGCCTTTGGGGCCCAACCCCATGACATCGACGCGCAGGCCGCGGGTCGGCACAAATTCCTCAACAGAAACAAAACCATGTGCCCATAAATGGCGCGCTACGCCACGGGCCAGTTTCTGTCCGGGTTGCAGATCAAGGGTCATATGAGCAATGTGAACAATTCGTGAACATAAATCAAGAACCACTTCACGCTTGACATGATACCATTTGGTACTCCAAATATATGATACCAAAAGGTATCTCTACTGGTGACGCAAATGCAGTCTCAAACCCAAAACGCATTTCGTGCGCTGGCCGACCCAACCCGCAGGGACATCGTACAGATGCTCGCTGTGCAGGACATGACCATCGCACAACTGACCCAGCGGTTCGATATGACCCGTGCCGCAGTCAAAAAGCATCTGACCGTCTTGTCAGATGGCGGTCTGATCACGGTCGAGACGCGCGGGCGGGAACGTATCAACCGACTGGAACCGCAGGGCATGGCCCCTGTTCTGGACTGGCTCAGCTATTTCGACCAATTCTGGGACGAACGCCTGAACAACCTGAAAGAAGCCATTGAAAGGAAAGACAGATGACCCATGCCGTTCTGCAAAAAACGATCTTTCTACGAGCTGAACCGGAAACTGTCTGGGCTTACCTGACCGATCCCAACCGGCTGGCCGAGTGGTTTCACAAACCCGAACGCCCCCTGGCTGCCGGTCAAAAGCTTGAGATGTTCGGAACGACTAGTGGCGACTTGTTGATCTGGGGCGAGGTGCGCGTTGCCCGGCGGCCGGAGTATCTTGAATACACATTCACCATCAAACCCATGGGCGAGGCTGTCAGCGTAGTAAAATGGACGCTGCAACCGGTCGCAGGAGGCACCCGGCTGGCCCTGCACCACGAAGGCCTGCCACAGGGGGCCGAGGCCTTTGGCCTGATCCTGTCGCTCGATAGCGGCTGGGATGAGCATTTCGGCAAAATGCGCACCGCCTTGCACGAAACAGTTGATGCCTGACCCCTTGTGCAAACCCGCCGCAACCCCTACTTAGGCGCGTGGCGGGTTCTGCCCTTCTTGTGACCGGTAGCATTCTGGTGGCCTTAAGCAATTCCGAGGGGGCTGGCTCTGTTCAGGTCCTGGCCTGATTACCTGGCGCCCACCTGTACATACAGGTCCTCGGGAATCACACCGCACGGTTGACTGGTGGTCCCGCCACATCACCACCCTAGTCGTCGACCGACAGGTCCTGTTTGGCAAACCCCTCGTCCGACAGCGCGAAATCATAGAGATTGCGCCCCTTCCACTGCGGCATGTATTCGTCGAAAAGCTGGTTCTTTCGCTCGGGCCAGGACGGCACGACGAGATCCACATCGGGTAACCCGACACCAAAGCTCAGGACATTTGCGCCCTGATACCGTCGTGCTGCCTGAAGAACCGCATGATGCAACAAGACATGTTCGATGTGACCGTATTCCCCCACGTGGTTGTGAGTGATGATGGTCGATGGCCTGACTTGCTGCATAAGGGCGAACGCCGATCCGCTCAGCAGCTCAAACAGAGGGTGGCGGCGTAAAGGCCGCAGCAGTTCAGGAGGGTTATCCGCAGGCTCGGACGGCATCTGAATAAAGCGCCGCAACCGCCTGTGATCCTCTTCGACGGCAAAGGGAAACTGAACCCTCCGAGCCCCGACCGCATCACATACGCGCTGCATGGCTGCCTCGCGCGTGTTTGTATCACGGCGGTTGGGCGCGGGTCGAAAGAAGCTGGCAACCGTCACATCCGCCTTGCCCTTCAGGCGTGACAGGGTCGAGCCACAAAACAAAGTCTCGTCATCCTGATGGCAAACACAAAGCAATATCCGTTGGCCTATAAGGTTTTCGAGACTGACCTCTCCCACGATAACATCAGGACCGATCATCAACACATCATAGGTGGCACTTTGAATATCCTCAAAGGTTGAAGAGGTAATCCGGCGCGCGCGCCCCTCTGCAATCATTTTTTCGGAGCTGGCCTGAACATGGCCGTTCTTATTGTCGCCCTGCAGCAGCAAGCAGCGTCCAGCCAACCCAGGCCATACAGCCTCAACTTCCTGAACCCTGGTTTTCTTCAAGGCATCCAGGTGCAATAAGTCAACCTGACCAAATGGTTGTTCTGCTGCCACCTGACGTAGCCCGTCTATGGCGTCTGACATGTACAGTTTTACCCGCCCTGGAAACCTGTCTTCCAACCACTTGAAGACAATTGGAACATAGATATCGACCGGCGGCCAGGACGCCCTTAGCCGTTGCCCAAGATCAATTCCGATAAACGTGAGAGCGGGATTGGAATGCAACGCCAGCAAGGCTGCATGCCCCCCGGCAACGCCGACCTCGACAAAACAGGAACTGTCCTGAGCCAACAGGTGCAGAGCGCGCCGCTTGGGTTCCATACCGGGCTCCAGATCACTCAAATGGAAGTCCCGCTGCATATGGCCGTAGCAAACATTTCCATTGATGGCGACAGGTTCACCTGCCTGCGTCAGCCCCTCTGCAATGGCATGGTTCAGGTCTTCAAGATCCGCGCGAAAAGCCCGAGATGCGACGACCTCTTCGTAAGTGCTGATGTTCACAGGATATGCTCTTTCGCTGCCGGTTGGTGTGTTTGGCCGACATCAGATGGCAACATGTTCCGACATTCAAGCGATTTGCACCCGATCAGCGCGTAAAGGTCGGCAAGGCAAACAAGCTCTCAGCCCGCCAGCCCTGTTTCGGGTGTCAGTTGTTTTCTGCCTTGACCGTAACGGGTTCGAATTTAACGGCCACCGGTGTTCCGCGGCGCGGACCCTGCGGTTTCTCGGCCATGCTCATGATCGCATAGGCGAATTGCACCCCGGCGAACACGATCCCGTTCATGAACCAGATCATGCCAAGCGCGACCAGGCCCATTTCCGAGCTTGTGATCAGATGGCGCAGATTTGCGACGTTCAGAGCCAGAAGAACACCGACAAACACTGCCGAGATCACAAATCCCCAGACAACCTGAGTGATATACAACCGGATCAGTTTGGGCATGGCGACTCTCCTTGCGCTATAACATTCAGTTTAGCGCATGTAAGTCCGAGGTAAAGGCGTCAGAACGCCTCGGGCTGGGCCTCGCGCGCCATGTGATCCAGAACGGCATTGACGAACTTCGGTTCCTTGCCTTCGGGAAAGAAGGCGCGGACCACATCTACGAATTCTGTGATCACCACCTTGGGTGGCGTATCGCTTTGGGTCAGTTCTGCACCTGCAGCGCGAAAGGTGGCGCGCAGGGTTGGGTCGATGCGCGCGATGGGCCATTTGGCCACCAGCGCGCGGTCCGTCATCTGGTCGATCGGGGCCTGATAGTTCACGGCATCCTCAACCAGCTTGCGGAAGACGCGGGTATCGCCGTCCAGCATTTCCTCGCCTTCATAGACAGCGCCAAACCGGTGATCCAGAAACTCGTTCACAACCTGTTCGGTCGTCTGGCCCGACTGTTCCATCTGGAACAGCGCCTGCACCGCATAAAGCCGGGCGGCGGATTTCATCAGGCGTTTCTGGTTGGCCGGTTTCGGCGCGTCTGTCTGGGTCATGCTGTCGTGGGTCCGTTGCTATCGCCCGCCACAAGGATGGACTCGGACGGGGGCTTGAAGCCGACGCCCTTTTTCGAAGCGCCCCACTTACGGCTGAGTGCGATCAGATGCAAGGCCGCAGCGGCTGCTCCACCACCTTTATTCATCTTTTCGGGATTTGCGCGGACTTCAGCCTGATCGTCGTTTTCCACGGTCAGGATGCCATTGCCGATCAGCAGGCCCTGCAGGCCCATCAGCTGAATGGCGCGGCTGGAGTCGTTGCAGACGGTTTCGTAATGCGTGGTCTCGCCGCGGATAACGCAGCCCAGCGCGACATAGCCGTCGAAATTACACTGACGGTCAGCCATGGCTATGGCGGTGGGGATTTCCAGCGCGCCGGGAACTTCGACCACCTCGCAGGTGCCGCCTGCGGCCTCGATCTCGGCCGTGGCACCGGCAACCAGATTGTCGGCGATTGCGCGATAGAACGGAGCCACCACGATCAACAGTTTCACCGGCTTGCCAAAGGTCGGAGTTCGCAGAACCCCGTGTTTGTCTTGTTCAGCCACGATCAGTCATCCTTGAGAATGGAGCGGGTACCGACGATGGACAGGCCAAACGCGTCGAGCCCCAGATATACGGTTTCCGGAGAGTCGGTCAGCAGCACCAGTTCCTGAATGCCCATCTTGGACAGGATCTGTGCGCCAAGGCCGGTTTGTTTGATGGTACGGGGGCCTTCGTCCTCGGCCGCGTACAGCGAGTTGCGCGGCTGGCGGAAAAGGCAAACGATACCGCGGCCCTCTTCAGCGATCTTTTCCATCGCGCGCGGCAGTTCGCGTGACGACTTGGGACCAAGGCCCAGAATGTCCGGCGCTTCGTGCAGGGCGTGGGTACGGGTCAGGACCGGCTCGGGCGTAGTGATATCGCCCTTGATCATCACGACGTGCTCGATGCCGTGGGTCTGGTCGGTGAACAGACGCATTTCCCACTCGCCACCGTACTCCGAGGTGACGGTTTCACGAGACGTCTCAACCACCAAGTTGTCGTTGCGCGAGCGGTAGGTGATCAAATCACTGATCGTACCGATCTTCATGTCGTGTTCTTTGGCGAATTCCACCAGATCAGGCAGTCGCGCCATGGTACCATCTGGCTTCATGATCTCACAGATCACGCCGGATGGGTTCAGCCCAGCCAAGCGCGAGATATCCACGGCAGCCTCGGTATGGCCCGCGCGTACCAGCACCCCGCCCCGCTTTGCGCGTAAGGGAAAGACATGGCCGGGAGTGGCGATACGCGCCATCGTGTTCTGTTCGTTGATCGCTGTCGCTACGGTCAGGGCCCGGTCGGCAGCAGAGATACCGGTCGACACGCCCTCGCGCGCTTCGATCGACACGGTGAATGCAGTCTCATGGCGGGAGGAGTTGTTCACCGCCATCATCGGCAGGCCCAGCGCCTCTATCCGCTCGGCAGTCATAGGCAGGCAAATCAGCCCGCGCCCGTGGGTTGCCATGAAGTTGATCGCCTCGGCATCCGCAAATTCAGCGGGGATTACCAGATCGCCTTCATTCTCACGATCTTCATGGTCAACCAGAATATACATCCGGCCTTTGCGCGCCTCTTCAATAATCTCTTCGATCGGGCTGATCGCGTCGCGCAGTTGCGCTTCGACGGGTCCGGGGGTTTCAAAGCTCATGAGGCAGCCTTTCGCAGAGCATGTTTGAACGGGTGGATAGACCACGACGCGCCCAAAGGCCAGCCCGCAGACGGCAAGGCCCGGTCAGGACGCGACGTTGCTCTGGTGCTTCAGGACATCTCGGCCAGACGCGCGACGTAGCGGGCCAGCGTGTCGATCTCGAGATTTACTTTGTCGCCGACCGAGACATCACCCCAGGTGGTGACCTCTTTGGTATGCGGGATAAAGTTGATCCCGAAGTCGCATCTATCCACATCGTTGACAGTCAGCGAGGTTCCGTTCAGCGCAACCGATCCCTTGGGTGCGATGAACCGGGCCAGTTCCTTGGGCGCGCGCAGGGTGACACGAGTGCTGTCGCCTTCGTCCTGAACGGCG
Source organism: Ruegeria sp. BF7 (assembly GCF_056538605.1). Taxonomy (NCBI): domain Bacteria; kingdom Pseudomonadati; phylum Pseudomonadota; class Alphaproteobacteria; order Rhodobacterales; family Roseobacteraceae; genus Ruegeria; species Ruegeria sp. BF7. The sequence continues at coordinate 1,046,149 of NZ_JBQFTM010000001.1, forward strand.
ACTACTTCAGCCACGCCATCTACGTGCCCTGACACGATATGCCCGCCCAATTCGTCACCAACCTTCAGGGCACGCTCCAGATTAACACGTTTGCCGACCTGCCAACTGTCCAGATTGGTCTTCGAAACTGTCTCGGCGCTGATCTGGACGTCGTACCAGTCATCGCCCAGCGCGATCACGGTCAGGCAGACACCATCGCTGGCAATTGAAGCGCCGATATCGATGCCCGCCGTATCATAATCCGTCTTGATCCGGGCCCGCAGATCGCCCTGTTGATCCAACTCGGTGACGGTGCCGATATCGGTGACGATCCCTGTAAACATTCCGCTAACCCTTATTCCTGACCTGGTCCAATGTTCCCCGCCGAGGTAAGCCCAACCAGCCTTACGAGCAAGCCCCACCTTGCCGCGAAAACCCGAAACAGGCATAATTTCATCAACAAACGGCCAGAGCAGTATTAATGTCATCCCCCGCAACAGCCCCGAAACGCCGTGCCTTCCTGTTTCTACAGGGGCCGCATGGTCCGTTTTTCAGTGGGCTTGGCAGGATGCTGCGATCCACCGGGGCTGACGTCTGGCGCGTCGGCTTCAATGCCGGCGATCAGGTCTTCTGGTTTGACAAGTCATCTTACATCCCTTTTCGCGACACGCCCGAGCTATGGCCGGACAGGTTGTCGGATCTGATCGACGAACGGAGCATCACGGATATCGTCCTTTATGGCGACACGCGTCCAGTTCATGCCAGTGCGGTGAAGGTTGCGCGGGCCAAGGGCGTCACTGTCCATGTCTTCGAAGAAGGTTACTTGCGCCCTTGGTGGATAACCTACGAGCGGCACGGCTCGAACGGCAACTCGCGCCTGATGTCACTGGACGTCGGTCAGATGCGGCGCGCTCTGGATCAGTCAGTTTTGCAGGTACCACCACCACCGTCGCATTGGGGGGATATGCGGCAGCATATTTTCTACGGTGCGCTGTATCATTGGTTCGTGCTGTTCCTGAACCAGAGCTACCGCAGCTTTAGGCGGCACAGGGACCTTCCCGTCTCAAAGGAATTCAGGCTGTATTTCAAACGTCTGGCCCTGATGCCGTTTCATCGAATTCAACGCCGTTGGGCTACAGCGCGAGTGTTGGGCAACGGTCATCCCTACCATCTGGTTTTGTTGCAGCTGGGACATGACAGTTCGGTTCAGGCGCATTCGGATTATTCCTGCATGTCCGATTTCCTAGAGGACGTGTTCCGGGGCTTCGCAGATGGCGCCCCCGTGCATCACCGGCTGGTGGTTAAGGAGCATCCGCTGGAAAACCATCGCGAACCCCTACACCGCCGCGTGCGTCAGTTGGCAAAGGTGCATGGTATCGCAGATCGTGTGCATTACGTGCCCGGAGGAAAACTCGCGAAACTGCTGGATGGGGCCAACTCGGCCGTCACAATCAACTCGACCGCCGGGCAGCAGGTTCTGTGGCGCGGCATCCCGCTGCGCATTTTCGGCAGGTCGGTTTACGACAAGCCCGAATTCGTGTCGCGCCAGCCTCTGGCCGCGTTCTTCGCTGATCCGATGCCCCCGGACCGGGGGGCCTATCAAAGCTATCGCCGGTTCTTGCTGAAAACCAGCCAACTGCCCGGTGGATTCTATTCGCACAGAGGTCGGCGGCAACTTCTTCGGGGCGTGGCGGACATGATGCTGGATACCAAGGACCCCTATCAATCGGTCCTGACCCACAAAGAGGCGCTGGCGCCACAGTTGAAACTGGTTGAGTGAATTAAACTGGTTGGCGCTAGAAGTTATCGTGCGAACCGGATAGCCTGCGCCAAACAAAAGACCACACAAAGACGACTGAGGATAACCGGCAGTGCAGCGTTTTCCAATCCGATGGATACGGGGGATGTCCCTTGTGGCCGCAATTGGCCTGTTGGCCGCGTGCCAACTTCCTAAAGCGGGCCCCAACAAATCCGAGATTCTGTCGGGTTCGACGGCGAATGGCGGTAATGCCTTCGTGGTCGAGGTCGATGACCGGGTTGCACAGGCAACGTCCGCTATCCCCAAATACGGGTTCTCAGCCGCCTTCAGCAGTGCTCCGAACCTGACTGCGGACACGGTGCGCGCTGGCGACATTCTGGGACTGACGATCTGGGAAAACGTCGATGATGGTCTGCTGTCCGGCGAACTCAGCGCAGCCACTGCGCTTGAGCAGGTACAGGTGGACAGCGACGGTTTCATCTTTGTGCCCTATGCCGGACGAATTCGCGCCGCCGGCAACACGCCCGAGCAACTGCGCCAGCTGATCACCAGCAAACTGCAGGATCAGACACCCGACCCACAAGTCGAAGTGCGCCGCACCGCAGGCAACGGATCGACCGTCTCGCTGACCGGAGAAATCGGTGCGCCCGGTGTGTATCCGATCGAACGGCCCAGCAGAACCTTGCTTGGAATGCTGTCGCAGGCCGGCGGCGTCGCTGTTGGATCGGACATCGCGCTTGTGACCCTGATCCGTGGAAATGACCGCGGCACCGTCTGGTATGACGACCTTTTCCGCAACCCCAGACTGGACGTAGCGTTGCGCGGCGGTGACCGCATTCTGGTTGAAGCGGACAGCAGATCCTACATCGCGCTGGGCGCAACGGGCCAATCCCGCGTGGCCTTTGACACACAAGACCTTTCCGCTCTTGAAGCCCTGGCACAGGTGGGCGGGTTGCAATCGCTGTCCTCTGACCCGACTGGCATCTTCGTTTTGCGCAACGAACGGCAAGACATTGCCCGTTCGGTCATGGGGCGCCAAGATTTGCGGGGAGATCAGCGCATGATCTACCTGCTGAACCTCACCGCGCCCAACGGGTTGTTCATCGCCCGCGATTTCGTCATTCGGGACGATGACACGATCTATGTCACCGAAGCGCCTTATGCACAGTGGAGCAAGTCGATTTCACTGATCGCGGGTGGCCTGACACCGCTTGCAAATGTCACCACTCTGACGGGCGGCTGATGCTACCCGAAGCGACAGCCGGGGCTCAGCGTACCCGGCTGTATGTCTATAACGGTGGTTTCCTGACCCGACGCCGCGTCCGGCGTATTCTGAACCTCTCCGGCTATGACATTCGTCTGGGCTTTCCCGGCGACGGGGATGTTGTTGGCGTTTGGGGCATCAGCCCGACGGCCCATCGCGGTCTGACTATTGCGGCCCGGCACGGGTCGCCCATCCTGCGGGTCGAGGACGCATTTCTACGTTCGCTGCATCCGGGGCGAGCCGGCGAGCCTCCGATGGGTCTTCTGCTCGACCGGTCCGGGGTACATTTTGATCCGGCACAGCCTTCCGATCTTGAAACGTTATTGATCACCCACCCGCTGGACGACACTGCATTATTGAACCGTGCCAGAAATGGCATTGACCGGGTGCGCGAATTGCACCTGAGCAAGTATTCGGCCGTCGACCCCACCTTGCGGCCACCGGATCCCGGCTATGTTCTGGTGGTCGATCAGGCCCATGACGATGCCTCGGTGATTGCCAGCAACGGCGACCACGCGCGGTTCCGCGAGATGCTGGTCATGGCGCAAGAGGAAAACCCCGGCGCCCACATTCTGATTAAAACACATCCGGAAACCGTTGCCGGATACCGAAATGGATATTTCTCGGATCAGGACCTGTCCGACAGGGTCTCGTTCATAGATACGCCCATCAGCCCCTGGACCCTGCTGGAAGGCGCAACGGGCGTTTACACCCTGTCGTCGCAATTTGGGTTCGAGGCGATTTTGGCCGGGCACAAACCGCGTGTCTTTGGCCAGCCGTTCTATGCCGGGTGGGGCCTGACACAGGACGAGGTGCACTTTCCACGTCGCCAGCGCAATCTGACCCGGGCGCAGTTGTTTGCGGCAGCAATGATCCTCTATCCCACTTGGCACGACCCATTCGGGGACCAGCTTTGCGAACTGGAGACCGTTCTGGACACGCTCGAGGCGCAAACGCGCGCATGGCGGCAGGATCACAAGGGCTGGACCGCGTCGGGAATGCGCATGTGGAAGCGTAAGCACCTGCAACAGATGTTCGGGCGTGAGAAGAAAATCCGATTCACGTCTGAACCGCCAGAAGTACTTGGCCGCCCGCATATGGTCTGGGCCAGCCACGCCCGTGGCGCCGAAGACGCGACCCGGATCGAAGACGGGTTTCTGCGATCACGTGGGCTGGGCGCCAGTCTGGTGCCGCCCCTGTCGCTGGCGACTGATGATCTGGGCATCTACTACGACCCGACACATCCCAGCAGGCTGGAAGAACTGATTGCCATGCGCGAAACCCTGCGCCCGGATCAGGAGCTGCGGGCCGAGCGTCTTGTGGCGCACATACTTGCGGGCCAGCTCAGCAAATACAATACCGGAGGCGCGGTCCCCGACCTGCCCCTAGGACACCGCATTCTGGTGCCGGGACAGGTTCACGACGATGCCTCGATCCTGTTGGGCACCACCACGGTGCGCACCAACACTGACCTGCTGCGTGCAACGCGCGAGGCGAACCCGAATGCGATCCTGATCTACAAGCCGCACCCCGATGTCGAAGCCGGGCTGCGCGAAGGAGAGATCGAAGACGAAAGCCTTGCCGACGTGATCGCCAGCAACACCGATCCTGCGGCCTTGCTGCCGCAGGTACAGGAGGTCTGGACCATGACCTCTCTGCTTGGGTTCGAGGCCCTGTTGCGCGGAGTTCGCGTTACCACGCTTGGCGCGCCTTTCTATGCTGGCTGGGGTCTGACGCAAGATCTGGGAACGGTCCCGGTGCGGCGGGGGGGGCGACCGTCGATGCTGGGATTGGTGCACGCGGCCCTGATCGACTATCCGCGCTATTTGGACCCGGTCACCGGGCAACCGTGCCCCGTCGAGGTTGCGGTGAAACACCTGACCGAAGGGTTTGAGCGCCAAGGGGGCCGGCCCCTCCGTCTGCTTTCAAAATTGCAGGGCGCACTTGCCACGCACGCGCATCTGTGGCGCAGCCGCTAGCGCAGCGACCGCGCCCAACGATGCAGAACGTCCGGCCCGACGGCTCGGGCTTCGATCAACTCAAACCTCGGGGCCGCGTCCAGTGTTTCCAAGCCCAACGATCCGATGGCAGACAGACCCTCGGCCCCGATTGTCAGACCCGCACTGAATCCTACCAGTTCATCCACAAGATCATCGGCCAGCAAGGACGCAGCAAGCGCCGATCCACCTTCACAAAAGACGCGCGTCAGCCCGGCCTGCCCCAACTGCTGCAGCAGGTCGGCGGCATCAATGTGATGCTCTTCCAATGCACAAGGGATCAGACGTGCGCCCAGCCCTTCCCACGCGCGGGCGCGCTCGGGGTCCGGGGACGGGCCATGGCAGAGCCAGACCGGTATTTGCGACGCTGTACGGGCCAGTTGCCCCATTAGCGGGATGTCCAGATGGCGTGAGACGACAACCCGCACCGGCTGCACTTCGATCCCCAGATCGCGGACCGTCAGCGATGGGTCATCCGCCCGCGCCGTTCCTGCCCCCACCATCACCGCATCATGCCGCGCGCGCATGGCGTGGACCGCGCGACGCGCTTTTGGCCCGGTGATCCATTTGCTGTAACCGCTGGAGGTTGCAATCCGCCCGTCGAAACTGCTGGCCAACTTGAGCGTTACGAATGGCCGCCCCTGTTCTGTCTTCAGAAAGAACCCCGCATGGTCCCGCGCAGCCTGCTCGGCCAGAACGCCGGTAGTGACCTCGATCCCGGCCTCGCGCAGCATGGCAAAGCCCTGCCCGGCCACACGCGGATCGCTGTCCTCAATCGCCGAAACCACGCGCGACACGCCGGCCTTGATCAGCGCCTCGGCGCAAGGGGGGGTCTGACCGTGATGGGAACAGGGCTCCAGCGAGACATAGGCCGTTGCCCCGCGCGCAGCCTCGCCGGCCTGCGCCAGCGCCTGAGTTTCGCCATGCGGACGACCTCCGGGCTGGGTCCAGCCGCGCCCGATAATCCGGCCGTCACGCACAACCACGCAGCCCACGGCCGGGTTGGGCCAACACGTGCCCTGACCGCGCTGACCCAAAGACAAGGCCAGCGCCATGTATCGCTTATCAGTTTCGCTCACTCGTCCGTCGAAGGCTGCGGCGGGCGCAGTTCGTGGACAAACTCCTCGAAATCATCGGCCGCCTGGAAATTCTTGTACACACTCGCAAAGCGAACATAGGCCACGGTGTCGATCCGCGCCAGAGCTTCCATGACGATCTCACCGATCTTGCTGGAGGGGATGTCGGTCTCGCCCATGCTTTCCAGACGGCGGACGATGCCGGAAATCATCTGGTCGATCCGATCTGGTTCAATCGGGCGTTTCTGCATCGAAATCCGGATCGAGCGTTCCAGCTTGTCCCGGTCGAAGTCTTCGCGTTTTCCATTGGTTTTGATCACCACCAGATCGCGCAGCTGTACGCGTTCATACGTGGTAAAGCGCCCCCCACATGCGGGACAAAACCGGCGTCTGCGGATCGCGACGTGATCCTCTGCCGGGCGTGAATCTTTGACCTGAGTGTCGATATTTCCGCAAAACGGGCAGCGCATCCGCCGTCTCCTCGTCCCTGGTTCGGCCTCTTTTTGTAAGCTATGCCGCTTACTTATCCACAACTATAGGGTAGCCGCTAGGATTTGGGTAGTCGGAATTTTTCACCGCTATATCGTGAATCTATGCGAAATGCGCCGCAATCTTTCGGTGATGTGGCGCGGTGCGGTGCTCGAACAGGTAGACACCTTGCCACGTACCCAGAACCGGCTGTCCGGACACAACGGGGATCGACAGCGACACAGGTAAAAGCGCGGCCTTGATATGAGCAGGCATATCATCCGGGCCTTCATAGGTGTGCCGCAGATACGCCATCGCCGGGTGATCCGACGGCGGCACAAGTCGATCAAAAAAGGCGCGCAAGTCCGTCTGCACTTCGGGGTCCGCGTTTTCCTGAATAACCAGCGAGCAGGAGGTGTGCCGCACGAATAGTGTCAGCACGCCATCACCTCCGGCCGGTTTCATCCAGTGACGCACATCCGAGGTGAATTCATAAAGCCCCGAACCGTGCGTTGAGATTGTGAATTCGGTCTGCATCAGGCGAGCAGCCATGTATCAGTCGAAGAAGGGGCGGATGTTGCACCGACCATTGGCGGCTGAAACGGACATGCTGAAACCCGGCTGAAACCCTGCCGAGAAAACACCACTGCTTTGCTGCGGCACCCCTTCTGGCGCCGAGAGCGAGAACTGCACGGCCGTTCTGCGACCCGTCGCCTCACTAGGGCCGTAACCACGCTTGACGTAGATACGCTGCTGCCAGCTCGCCCCCAGCGTTCTTCGCGCAAAGTCGGATGCTGCACACCAATACCCGTCCACATCTGTACGCCCTCTTGGAATCACTTCAAATTCTGTTTGGTTCAAAGCAACGGTCTGATACCCAAATCGGGCGAACGAGGCCGATGCCGAAGAGCCCAATACAATCGCGGCAAGCGCCACGTAAGTCATAACCTTTTTCATAACCATACTCTTTCCTGTTTCGAGGTAAGTATTGACCTAGTTTACTTTAAAACCAGACAAAGCCGCTTCACGATGAATTCAGCCCAAGTTCTGCGGGTCGTGAACGGGTGCCAGCCAGCCGCGATACCGGATCAGCAGTCCCAGCACGGGCATATCAGCCGACACGTCAAAACAAAAAAGCCCTGTTTCGTCCTGCCATTCCACGGTGGAAGATCGCGGTAGCAGGAAAGCGGGGCAGCGCAGCCCCAAGACACTGAGGCGCCGTATGTGGATCAGCAGACGTCCGTCAGAAATCTCGGGCATCAGCCAAATGGACAACCAACTCAGTTGCTCACGAACACATTCGGCACCGTGATCAAAAGTCAGCCGAGACCGCGTGGTGTGACCGTCAAAATCCCGCACCCATCGCCATTCCTGCCCATCACGGTCGATCCTGATCTGCACCGGAATATCTTCGGCGCCCCGGGGGAAACGCCCAAGACGCAAGGCCAGAGCGATCAGCCACCCCCTGCCCTCGACAACACTGCACCGTCCAGCATAGATCCCCGGAGCTTCGTGCAAGCGCCGAACAGCCCTAGGCACGTCAGCCCCCAAAGGCAGGGCCTGCAAAAAGGGGTCGGGTCGCACTCAGAACCCCTCAGGCAAAAACCTGGCCCGCAGTGCGGGATCCGGGATCAAGCAGGCCTGCGTGCGGCCAAAGATCTTGTATCTGTTGCGGGCAATCAAGTGGTAGAGCGGGTCTTTGACCCATCCTGGCAGGAACCTGCACAGAGACAGAGTTGGCCAACACCCCGGCAAGCTTTTCATTGCAGCGGCAAAAGCATCAAGGCGCTGATGCACTCTGCCATTCACAATGACCAGATTGGTTTCGAAATCCCGCGTTGGCAAACCAAAATCGCGGTACAGCCGTTGCCCTAGAGGGGATTGTGCCGTCGCAAACTTAAAGCGCTGCGTTTTGTCCCGCACCAGCATAAAGTGAAAGAACCCCGAACACAGGACACATTCCCCATCAAATACAATGGCATCCTGAATGCCCTTGAAGTCTGCAGAAACAAGGATAGGTATATCTTTCGGGTCCGCTAAATCTTGACTTCAACCCTTTCACCCCGGGCTTGACCCGGCAATGCGACAAGAGGACGTCCAGATAATCACAAAGTTGGAACGTGCCGGGGAGCCACCGGACTGGTGAGGCTTCCAGGGCTCTGCCCCCATCCCCGGCAAGGCGCTTACCCGACAACGGGCGAAAAATAGTGTATTGCTGACCTTGGGTCTTGTGTTCTTACGCCAAAACCATTCGAATTCCAGACAACAGACATTTGCTTAGGACAGGATCTGCGCATCCTGTCACTTTGGCGTAAAAGCACATTAAAAATACGGTGGGAAAGGCCATGGAAGTTGATATCGCCCGCATCCAGTTGCTGACCCGAGCGCTTGATCAACGAACGAACGGCACTGAAGTGTCTGACCACATCCTAAAAAAATGTAATCTGACGCGGGAAACCATCTCGCCTCCAGCCACCACCTATACCGCGCATCAAGAGGCTCTGTTCGTGCGTTATGCCTGCGACGCGTTGGGGGACATCACATTTGCGGCTCAGGCCGGGTTGCAGTTCAAATCCGCCTCAAGCCTCACCGCCTATATCAGCAAATACTCACGGGACCTGCGGCAGGTCATGGAGAATACGTCCCGGTTTCACAGGATCATTGACCCCGCGCTGATGTTTAGCCTGCGGCTTGCCGGTAACTTCGCCACCATCGAAGCCGATTGGAAAGACGCCAGCTTTGCCCGCTACCATCGCAGAACCGAGTTCCTGATGTTCAGCGGTTTGGCCCGGATGCGAGCCCTGACGCAAACGAATTTCTTTCCCATAGAAATCAGATTTCAGCACGAGATTGGCGGAAACCAGAAGAGTTTTCAGAAACTTGCCGGGTGCCCTGTTGTATTTGGCTCGGAACGGCTTGAGATCGTCGTTGCGCCCTCGGCTCTGGATATGCCTGTTCCGACTTATGACCCGAACCTGCGGGCGCATCTTCTGGAATACGGAGAACGCGTTCTGACCGAGCGGCGCTCGCCCAAGCAAAAACTACGCGCGCAGGTCGAAGGGCTGATCACCCGGTCGATGCCCGGTACGGTCATTAATGCCGACGAAGCCGCCGCCAGCCTGGGAATGAGTCCGCGCACCTTTGCCCGGCGGCTCAAGGATGAGGGCGTCAGCTATCGCGATATCGTCGATGACTTGCGCTGCGATTTGGCTCAGACTTTCATCACTAACGGAATGCCCCTGTCAGAGATCGCCTTTTCCCTGGGCTATTCAGATCAACCAGCATTTTCGACTGCCTTCAAACGCTGGACCGGGCGGGCACCCAGCACGTTCCGCAGCCGTTTGGATCCTCCGGAAATCCCCTGAGCCGGGTGGCCGGGGGTCATCGGCGTCGCCACCTCGCCCCGGCCTGTCCCATGAGTGGACGCCAAAGATATAAAGGTGCATATGGGGTGGGACTTGCGAGTTGCCGCCAAATTGATCGCTGAACCGGCCAATGTGAAGGTTTCAGCTGCCAGAAAAAAGGCGCCTCGTCTGAGGCGCCTTTGACTTTACTGATCCAGGAAAGATCGCAACTTTCGCGACCGGCTGGGGTGTTTGAGCTTGCGCAGCGCTTTTGCCTCGATCTGGCGAATACGCTCACGAGTCACACTGAACTGCTGGCCTACCTCTTCCAGCGTATGGTCGGTGTTCATGCCGATGCCAAAGCGCATCCGCAGAACTCGTTCCTCACGCGGAGTAAGCGAGGCGAGAACCCGTGTGGTCGTTTCCTTGAGGTTCTCCTGAATGGCGCTGTCCAACGGCAGCACAGCATTCTTGTCCTCGATGAAATCGCCCAGTTGGCTGTCTTCCTCGTCGCCAATTGGCGTTTCAAGGCTGATCGGCTCTTTAGCGATTTTCATCACCTTGCGAACCTTCTCAAGCGGCATCTGCAGCTTTTCGGCCAGTTCTTCCGGCGTCGGCTCGCGGCCGATCTCATGCAACATCTGACGGCCGGTCCTGACCAGCTTGTTGATCGTCTCGATCATGTGGACCGGAATACGAATCGTGCGCGCCTGATCCGCAATCGAGCGCGTGATCGCCTGACGGATCCACCACGTCGCATATGTCGAGAATTTATAACCGCGGCGGTATTCGAACTTGTCCACCGCTTTCATCAGGCCGATGTTGCCTTCCTGAATAAGATCAAGGAATTGCAGGCCGCGGTTCGTGTACTTTTTGGCAATCGAAATCACCAGGCGCAGGTTGGCTTCGACCATTTCCTTCTTGGCCTGCCGCGCCTCTTTCTCGCCCTTCTGAACCTGCTGCACGATGCGGCGGAATTCGGGGATGTCGAGACCGACATACTGACCGACCTGAGCCATATCGTTGCGCAGTTCCTCGACCTTCGCGGTCGAGCGTTCGATGAACATCTGCCAACCGCGACCAGGCTTTTCTGCCATCTCGGCCAGCCAGTTCGGGTCCAGTTCGCGACCGCGATAAGCGTCAATGAACTCACGACGGTTGATACGAGCCTGATCGGCCAGTTTCACCATCGAGCTGTCCAGCGACATGATCCGGCGGTTGATGCCATAAAGCTGGTCAATCAGCGCTTCGATCCGGTTGTTGTGCAGGTGCAACCCGTTTACCAGCTCGACAATCTCGGCGCGCAGCTTCTGATAGGTGTCTTCATCCTTTTCGCTGAATGATCCGTCCTCGTTCAGCGTGGCAGATATCCGGCTGTCCTGCATCTCCGACAGCATCGAGAAGTCGGTCGAGATGCGCTCCAGCGTGGTCAGCACCTGATCCTTCAGGGCCGCTTCCATCGCGGCAAGCGACATGTTGGCCTGATCGTCGTCGTCATCGTCATCGTCATTGGCAATCGGATTACCATCAGCGTCGAGTTCCGGCCCTGTGTCTTTGGCTGGTTTGGCAGTCTGAACAGCCGAAGTGTCAACGACAGGTTCCTCGACACCGCCGTCTTCGTCCATCTGGTTGCCGAATGTGGCCTCCAGATCGATGACGTCGCGCAGCAGAATGTCTTCAGACAGCAATTCGTCATGCCAGATCGTGATCGCCTGGAACGTCAGAGGGCTTTCGCACAGGCCGGCAATCATGGTGTTGCGACCGGCTTCGATCCGCTTGGCGATGGCGATCTCGCCTTCGCGGCTCAGCAGTTCAACCGAACCCATCTCGCGCAGGTACATGCGAACCGGGTCATCAGTGCGATCCAGTTTCTCGGTTGCGGCTCCGGCCAGCGCAACCTCGCGGTTGCTATCAGTGGTGGTCAGTTCGGTCGAGCCTTTATTCTCTTCCTCTTCGGCCTCTTCATCTTCGATGATGTTGATGCCCATTTCGGACAGCATCGACATAACGTCTTCGATCTGTTCCGAGCTGACCTGATCCGGCGGCAGCACCTGGTTGAGCTGGTCGTAGGTGATGTAGCCTTTCTCGCGGGCCTCAGCGATCATCTTCTTGACCTGGGCCTGGCTCATGTCCAGCGAGATTTCCTGTTCCTGCTCGTCGGACTTGCGATCTTCGGTCGTGTCTTTGGCGGCCATTCAATGCTCCTGCAGGGATGGGTGATTCGTTTGCACCGAATCATTAGCGCGTAGAAGTGATTCGGCCACCCGTTTACCTGTTTTTCTTTTCCAGTGCCTTACGAAAACACCAGTTTAGCGGCGTTTCCGTTCGAAATTGATCCCGGACATGATTGCCTTGAACGCGTCTTTCTCGTCGCGGTTGATTCTTGCGCCGTTGTCGGCGATGTCGAAAACGGCCCTGTCCTCGTTCTGGCTGCGGCTCGTGCGGTTGCGCTCTTCGGCGGCCTGCGCCAGCCGATATGTCAGCGCCTCATCAGCCAGATCGGACAGTTCCTCTGCAGCTTCGGCAATCTCAGCATCCAACCCCCGGAGCGCTTTGATCTTTGCGAGTTCCTCAGCCAGTGTCATCTCGGCCTTTTCAACGTCGCCTGGTTTGTACACACAGGGGATTACTGCGACATGGCGAAGGGCCAGCAGGTTTTCAAGGGCTTCGGCCCCCAAAGTTTCGGCAATGTGGTCCTGCAGATGATCCGGATCATCAATCGCGTGACGCAGAATGGCATGGCGCAGAACCGCGTGGTCGGGGTCGCGGCACTCCATCTCTTCCAGCTGGTGCTCGAATTGCACGACGACCCGTGGGTTCAGCGCTGCGATGGCCAGTATGGCCGCTTCACGCAGCTGGATTTCCGCCCCCTCGGATGAGGCCAGGAAAGAGGATCGCGCACCGGGTGTTGCTGGCTGTTTCTGCGGTTGCCACTTGCCGCGTGGCTGCCACTGGCGGTTCTGCGGCTGCCGCTGCGGACGGAAAAGCCGCCAGCGCAGGTCCTTGATCTCTTGCCCATAATGCGACCGGATCGAGGGATCGCGGATCAGTTTGATTTTGTCGCGTAGCACCTTGTCCAATGCTGCCTTACGTTCCGGACTGTCGAACACTTTGCCTTCGGTTTCGCGCTGCCACAACAGTTTGACCATGGGGATGGCCCCATCCAGCACAGCCTGAACCGCCCCGGCCCCTTCGGCCCGCAGCAGGTCATCCGGATCCTTACCTTCGGGCATCAGGGCAAAGCGCAGAGATTTCCCAGCCTCGAGCAGAGGCAGCGCCAGATCAACCGCCCGCATCGCAGCCCGCAAACCGGCGGTGTCGCCGTCCAGCGCGATGATCGGCTCGTCCGAGATGCGCCAGAGCAGTTGCAGTTGATGTTCCGTGATCGCCGTGCCCAAGGGCGCAACCGAAGCGCCGAACCCGGCCTCGGCCAGAGCAATCACGTCCATATACCCCTCGGCAACGATCAGCGGTTGCCCCTTCCCCGACGCCTGACGTGCGGGGCCGTGGTTGTAAAGACTGCGACCCTTGTCGAACAACTCGGTTTCGGGCGAATTCAGATACTTGGCGTTGTCACTTGGGTCCATCGCCCGGCCGCCAAAGGCAATACACCGCCCGCGCGGGTCGCGGATCGGGAACATGATCCGATTGCGGAAGGTGTCATAGGGATTCTTGCCCTTGTTTGACGGCTTGGCCAAACCAGCCCCGAGGATCAGGTCCTCGGCGACATTCTTGCCCCGCAGATGATCCCACAACGCCTGCCAGCCGTCCGGAGCAAATCCGATCTCCCACCGCTCCAACGCCTGAACGTCCAGACCCCGACGGGTCAGGTAGTCGCGCGCGGCGCCCCCTGCCCCGGTCTTGAGCTGCAGACGGAAGAACTGCGCCGCCCGCTCCATCACCTCGGCCAACTGCGCACGGCGATCCTGCTTTTCCTGCGCCTTGGGGTCGCGCGCGGGCATCGGCATACCGGCCTCACGCGCCAGAATTTCAACAGCTTCGATGAACGAGACGTTTTCGGTCTCTTTCACAAAGCTGATCGCGTCCCCTTTGGCGTGGCAGCCGAAGCAGTAATAGAACCCCTTTTGGTCATCGACATGGAAGGATGCAGTCTTTTCGTGGTGAAACGGGCACGGGGCCCACATGTCGCCCTTGCCTTGATTGGACTTGCGCTGGTCCCACATGACTTTGCGCCCGACAACCTGAGACAAGCTCAGCCGGGTGCGCAGTTCATCCAGAAATCCGGGGGGCAAAGACATTCGTCAAACCTGCCAGAAATGATAACCCGCGCCAAGGGGATGACGCGCGGTTGTCCACAGGGAAATGACGGGCCTGTGGATTATTGCTGCAGGCACAACTCCAGCCACGCCGCACCCAGATCCTTTTTGCGGACATCCCGCATCTTTTGCTCGTAAACCCAAGGCGTGATCAGCGGAATGGCGTTATTGTAGCTTTCAGGCCATGTCGGGCCTGTGTCGGCCACCGCCTGTGGCACGTCGCGCTCTTTTACCCTGTCCAGGCGTGCTTTCTGAATCGCCGCAACGACATCGGCCTGATACTGGCAGCTTTGTTCTTTGGTTTCCTGAGCTGCCAGAGGTGTGGCCAGCAACAGGGCCGCAACGGCGATACGCAACATGGGGGTCTCCCGGAATCGTTTCTTTCGCGGCAGCTTACCCGGCAGAAGTATCGCCCGCTATCACCCTTTTCACCGCGCGCGGTCGTTAGGAGCAGAGCGGCAACAGGGGCGACCGGGCCGCAACCCGACCGCCGCCAACGCCGAAAGTTACAAACCCTTGGCGCGATAGCTTTTCGCGACGCGGTCAATGGCCACGATATAGGCCGCCGTCCGCAGATCCTCGACATCGTCGCGACTGTGCCACACCTCGCGCATAGACTGGTAGGCAATGCGCATGGTGTCATCCAGACCTGAACGCACCAGTTCCAGCTCATCTGCGCCGCGAAGGTACTTGGCCTTGAAGTTTGGAGACATCGACCACGCGTCACCCAGATAACGGTCCAACCGCTCCAACTCACTGACGATCAACTCATGCCGCGCCTCTTCCTGACGGCGCTGCATCCGGCCAAAACGAATATGGCTGAGGTTCTTGACCCACTCAAAATAGGAAACCGTCACACCGCCCGCGTTTGCATACATATCCGGAATGATCACCGTACCTTTTTTGCGCAGGATTTCATCCGCGCCTGCCGTTACTGGACCATTCGCCGCCTCGATGATCAGAGGCGCCTTGATCCGCTCGGCGTTGGACAGGTTGATCACCCCCTCAAGCGCAGCCGGGACGAGGATATCGCATTCCGCTTCAAGAACATCGGCCCCCTCGGCCGAATGTGTCGCATCCGGGTAGTTGCTGACCCCGCCATGCTTCACAATCCACTGCCGAACGGATTCCACGTCAATCCCGTCGGGGTTATACAACGCGCCATCCCATTCGATGATACCCACAATGCGCGAGCCGTCCTCCTCGCTCAGGAACTTCGCCGCGTGGTATCCCACGTTGCCCAACCCCTGCACGACAATACGCTTGCCATCCAGCTTGCCCGACAGGCCCGCCTTCTGCACATCCTCGGGGTGGCGGAAGAATTCGCGCAGAGCGTATTGAATGCCCCGTCCGGTCGCCTCGACCCGCCCCGAGATACCCCCGGCATTCAACGGCTTGCCGGTCACACTGGCGCGCGCATTGATGTCGGTGGTGTTCATGCGGGCATATTGGTCGGCCATCCAGGCCATCTCACGCTCACCTGTCCCCATATCCGGCGCGGGCACGTTCTGAGAAGGGTTGATCAGATCGCGCTTGGCCAGTTCATAGGCAAAGCGCCGGGTGATCTGCTCCAACTCATGCTCTTCATATTGGCGGGGATCGATGCGCAGGCCACCTTTCGAGCCGCCAAACGGCGTTTCGACCAGCGCGCATTTATAGGTCATCAGCGCCGCCAGCGCCTCGACCTCGTCCTGGTTCACCGCCAAGGCGTAGCGAATACCGCCCTTGACCGGCTCCATATGTTCGGAATGAACCGAGCGATAGCCTGTGAAGGTGTGAATTTCGCCCCGCAGTCGTACACCGAACCGCACTGTGTAAGTGGCGTTACAGACCCGGATCTTTTCCTCTAGCCCTGGAGGCAAGTCCATCAGGGACGCCGCCCTGTTGAACATGAGGTCCACACTCTCGCGAAAGCTGGGTTCTTTGATGGCCGTCATTTAATCCTCCGTGCCAGCGAACGACTTACGTTCTGACGTTTTGTCGCACCCAATACGTAAACGATCAATATTTAAGCGAAAATAAAACCGACGAAACCCGAAGATATTTTTTCGAAGCCCCTGAGTCGCCCGACCATGAACACCCATTTGAAATTGTCGCCTATACGACAACAGAAGCGCCTAACACCCTCAAATTATCCCGCTTTTTCCAGCAAACCGGTCAAGACAGCGGCTTTTTCGCCTAAATCCCGCCACGATTCGGCGTTAATTTTTGAAAGTTAATATTTCCTTGGCAGTTTGGATGTCTGCTCAGCGAGGTCATCAATATGGTAATGCGCGTTTTCAGAAGCGGCTCTAAGAAAATTAAGAGCTTCATCACTTCGGCTCGTTGTTTCGCCCGGGACGAAGATGGTGGCGTGTTCACAATACTTGTAGTGTCGGGCTTTCTAATAATCATCTGTTTGACGGGCATGGGCGTCGACATGATGCACTTCGAGCGCGACCGGGCAAATCTTCAGGCCACGCTGGACCGCGCGGTTCTCGCTGCCGCTGACCTTGATCAGGAGCTTCCCCCAGCGGATGTTGTTAAAGAATACTTTGAGAAGTCCGGAGTGCGGGGCAAGCTGACGAAAGAACCCGAAGTTGTCGCTGGTATCGGCTCAAGACGTGTGACGGCAGACGCTGAAGTGACCGTCCACACTGCATTTATGTACCTTGCTGGCATTCCCAAGTTGCATTCTGTGGTAAGCAGCACAGCGGAAGAGTCCGTTGGGTCGATCGAGATTTCGCTGGTTCTGGATATGTCGGGCTCAATGGGTGACCCGTCTGCTGAGGCGGGTAAAACAAAAATCCAGGTTCTGCGTGAAGCGGCCAAGAAATTCGTTGCGGCAATGTACGCAAAGGAAAACCCGGACAAGATATCAATTTCGATTATTCCTTATGCAACACAGGTGAACGCCGGGGAAAACATCCTGGGGAAATTCGTGAATGCAACATCTGAACATAGCTATTCGCATTGCGTGAACTTCACCACAGCCCAGTATTCGGAAAAAGGCTTGAGCCCCTCGACCAGCTTGATCAGAGCGGCTCATTTCGACCCCTTCACTGGTCGATCAGGAAGCAACCTCATGACGGTTTGTCCAACAAGGGCCGGAAGTGACATCACCCCGGTCACCAATGTTATTTCGGACCTGAATGATCAGATTGACGCTCTTACTGCATCGGGAAACACGTCCATTGAAATCGGTATGAAATGGGGCGCCGCATTGGTTGACCCTGAAATTCGGCCCATCATCCAACAATTAACCCGACAGAAAGTGGATCCTACTTCGACTGAATTGGATGCAAAAACTGTTGTACCTAAAACGTTCGACAATCGCCCCATGGACTACGATGCAGATGTTCAGAAAATCATCATCGTTATGACCGATGGTCAGAATACTTCCCAAGCAGTACTAAGATCAGACCTGCGTGATGGACTGTCAGATGTCTGGTACAACCCCGCCACTGAGTGGACGGAGGAGTACTACAATAGAAGGCGTGGGAGATGGGAAACCAGAACCGTCACTGGTGACGAATACAGCGTCCTCTCGTCGGAGAGCCCGCAAGAATACTACTGGACACGACAGGAACTGGACGGCAACGATCACCGCTATGGTGACTTGGAGGACGAACCAGGTACAGCGACACGGCTGACCTATCCAGAATTGTTCAACCAAGCGTCGCTTTATTGGAATGCTGTAAACAATTATGAGTGGGACCCCAACCACTATAACGACTGGTACGCAAATGCGTACAGCAACATTTACTCAGGCACAAAAAATACCCGCACAGCCTCTATCTGCTCAAAGATAAAAGAAAGCAAAAAAGTCAAAATCTACGGCATCGCCTTCGAAGCACCGTCAACCGGTCTCGCTACGATCCAAAATTGCGCCAGTGGTCCTGCTTTCGTCTACGAGGTCAACTCAAACGGTAACCTTGGGGAAGAAGACCTGACGCTTGAGCAAGCATTCGAGTCCATCGCTTCGTCGATCAAGCGCCTGAGGCTGACGCAATGATACGAAAAGCACTACGAAAAATAGTTCGTTTCAAGCAGGCTGAAGACGGGTCATTAACCGTTGAATTCGTTATCCTTTTCCCCCTGTACATGTTCTTCATCCTGGGGGCCATTGAGTACGCGATGGTCTCGATCCAGCAATCGATGTTGGAACGATCGGTAGATCTAGTGGTGCGCGACATTCGCCTTGGAACCGGCTCAGGGCCTACGCATGACTCGATCAAAGATGCGATCTGCAGCAGATCCAGCATTATCAACAACTGCTCTGCCAATTTGCGGTTGGAGATGGTGGTTCAGGACCCCTACGCCGGCATCAATATCGACCCGACAGTGGATTGTGTTGACAGGGCGGAACCGGCCAAACCTGTACGAGAATTCTCAAATGGCGGATCGAACGAGCTGATGGTTCTACGTGCCTGCGCAAAGGTTAATCCGATTCTCGCCACAACCACCTTTGGGCGAGCGCTAACGACTGATGATGGCCTGGTTACGCTGACGGCGACGACAGCCTTTGTTCAGGAGCCTTGATATGACGCTTATATTTGCACGCATACAGCGATTTATCCGCGACTTTGTACGTCGCGAGGATGGCACTCTGTCCTTAGAAGCTATTGTTTTGTTCCCTATGCTTGTTTGGACCGTCACGGTAACCTTTTCGCTATATGACGCTTTCCGCCAGAGCACTGCTAACCTCAAAGCTTCTTACACAGTGGGCGACCTAGTTTCGCGTGAGACCAATACCATCACGGACCCGTATGTGTCGTCGATGTATGTCATGCTGCGCCAAATGGTTGGTAACCAGGCACCGTTGAAAATGCGCATGACTTTCATAATGTTTAAAGAGGAAGACGATCGCCATTATGTCGACTGGTCATCAGATTGCGGTTTTGGATTCGAGTGGCGAAATGACAACATTCACCTAATTCGCGACAGGCTTCCACCGATGTCTGACCTGGACACACTGATCATCGTCGAAACCACGAACGACTATGATCCTGTGTTCAAACCGCCATTGTTGAACGGTTGGCTGAACGGAAAGCGCAAGTTCGAAAACTTTGTCTTCACGCGCCCGCGTTTCACCGATCTGATCCCTGGGAACGTTTCCGTGCAGGGTTGTCAGCAAAATGACCTGGATGTGCCTGTAGCAACAACGAGCTAAGCACATCCGTCATGAATTTGGTTTCGGCGGCGGCGGTCATTCCGCCGACGCCCACCCGGCGCCCGACACGCCACCATAGCCCGGGCGCCCAGCTATTTTCCCCACTAACGCGTGTTTTCAGCAGAAACCCGTTCGAAGGTTTGAATGCGAATACCCCCCGATCGACGGCCTCGATATCCTCTACTTTGGCGATGAGGTGCCCTGCCCCGGTTCGGAGTTCGGAAGACGTCAACTCGATCCAGTCGTTCGTCGCGTGCCACATGCGATACGCCAGCCAGAACGCCGCGCCGCCAACCGCAAGCAGAAAGACCAGCCACAGGGGCTCGGGCGGTTGCACCAGTGCTACAGACAAAACCAAAGCGCCGACGATGCTCAGCATCCCGACGCCGAGCCAACGTCTGGCGGGTGAAGGCCTAATAGTGGCCAGAATGTCTTGCTGCATGTGAACCCCTGTTGTTACCCCGTGGGTTTACCGACTTCTGGTGGAAAAAAACAGGGGGGCTGCTACTGCCGATTTTCGCACATTCCCCGTTCTTTTCTGCCGATTGACGCTGTCCCAGTCGAAAATACATGGTGACCACAACTGAAGGAGGCCATCATGTCCCTTAGACCCGTTCTGGAAACCCGGAAAGCCATCGCCGCATTGGAAGGTGCAGGCGTCAAACTGCACCGCGCGTTCGGTTTTCAGGACCCGTCCGAGCTTGACCCGTTTCTGCTGTTCGATGATTTCCGAAACGAGCGTCCACAGGATTATCAGGCCGGGTTTCCTTGGCATCCCCATCGCGGGATCGAGACGATCACCTATGTTCTGACCGGTTCGGTTGAACACTCGGACTCGCTGGGCAACAGCGGCACACTTGGCGCTGGAGACGTTCAATGGATGACCGCCGGTTCCGGGATTCTGCATCAGGAGATGCCGGCTGGGAATCCGTTAGGCCAGATGCACGGCTTTCAGCTGTGGGGTAATCTGCCCTCGGCGAAAAAAATGTCCGCGCCGCGTTATCAGGACGTCAAAAGCAAAGACATCCCGGAAATCACCGATGATGATGGCACCAAGGTGCGTGTGATCGTGGGTAAGTTCTGGGGTAAGACCGGCCCGGTCGACGGGATCGCCGCCGATCCGCAATACCTGGATGTCCATGTCCCGGCAGGGGTTAAAAAGACGCTCAAAATCGATACCTACCGCCGCGCCTTTGCCTATGTGTTCGAAGGTAGTGCTGCCTTTGCCGACGCCTCGCAACCTACTGGCATCCTGCTGGAAAAAGAAGTCGCCGGACAAGAGGTCAATATCCGCGACATGTCCGGTGACCGGACGCTGGTCCGGTTTGGTACCGGGGATGAAATCACTGTTCAGGCCGGGCCTGAAGGTGTCCGGTTCCTGCTAATCTCGGGCGCGCCGATTGACGAGCCGGTCGCCTGGCACGGCCCAATCGTCATGAATACGCGGACGGAGTTGGAGCAAGCCTTTCGAGACCTTCGCAACGGCACTTTCATTCGCCCTGCGCATTAGGCCGTTCAAGCCGAAACCGACCGGCGGACCATGTCCCAATAGACCTGTTCGACCTCCTCCAGCGACAAGCGCCCGCCGGCTCGGTACCATGTCATGACACCATTGAGCATGGCAATCACCGCCAAAGTTGCGATTTTGGTATCGGCGATATCAAACACTCCGGCCGCCTGCCCCGCGCGCAGGATCGCCTCAAGCGCGTCTTCATAGTGGCGGCGTAACGCTTCGATCTCTGCAAAATTCTCGGGTGTCAGGTTGCGCAATTCCATATAGGCAATAAACACCTCGTCCGGGCGCTTTAGGTGAAAGCGGATGTGAAACCCGACGAATTGACGCAAGGCTTCGGACGCATCCGCGGATTGATGCTGATCGTCATAGGCGGACAACAAGTCCTGCATATGTTCGTGCATCAGACGAAACAGCAGGCTTTGCTTGTCGGGCGTGTAGTTATACAGCGCCCCCGCCTGCACCCCGACCTCACCCGCAATCTGACGCATGGATACGGCGGCATAGCCGTGGCGGGCGAACAAAGCCAGCGCCGCCTTGCGGATACGTGGGCCGGTGATATCTGAATGTGAACCTTGAGTACGTGCCATTCCCGCACCGTATCTGAACGTATGTTCAGATAGAACCCCGCTTGAACCAATGCCATAAAAGGTGCATCACGTTTACAATCCACCGTGAAAGGGATCTGAATGAAGCCCCTGTCTATGCTGATCCTGATGCTCATCTGTGCCGGATGCGCCGATTTTCCGGAACTGGAAGGGCGTGAGCAACCAAGTGTCAAATCAGCCCGGTATCCAGAACTCATTCCCATTCAGGAAAACCTCGGCCCGCCGGTTGATCCCGCAAACGAGGCCGCAGAGGTCGAAGAGGACCTTGTTGCCCGGCGTGAAGCGCTGGAGAAAAAGGCAGAAGAACTTCAGGCTGCGGAAATCAACTGACCCTTTGCGATTCAGGGTCCGCGCCGGGCCGCGACGCATTGCACCCTAGCGCCGAACCCGCTAAGGCAGCGCTGAACGGGCAACAGGCCTGATACGATGAAGTTTTCGAGCGGAAAGGAACCCACGGGATGACACAGGCGCTGCGGCTGGGAATTGCGGGCTTGGGAACGGTTGGCGTGGGTGTCGTGAGGATCATCCGCCGCCACGCGGACCTGCTGCAGGCGCGTACGGGGCGGCCTGTTGAAATAATCGCTGTATCGGCGCGCGATGCCAACAAAGACCGGGGTGTGAACCTTTCCGATTATGCTTGGGAAACAGACCCGGTTGCGCTGGCAAAACGTGATGACATAGACGTTTTCGTCGAACTGATCGGTGGCGAAAATGGCCCCGCCAAAGCCTCGGTCGAGGCGGCACTTGCCACCGGCAAGGATGTGGTCACCGCGAACAAGGCGCTGTTGGCGATCCACGGTCAGGAACTTGCCGAAAAAGCCGAGGCCGCCGGTCGCGTGATCCGGTTTGAAGCTGCCGTGGCCGGCGGCATCCCGGTCATCAAATCTCTGACCGAAGGGTTGGCCGGAAACGAGATTACCCGCGTCATGGGCGTGATGAACGGCACCTGCAACTACATCCTGACCCGGATGCAATCGCAGGAGTTGGGTTATAATGCCCTGTTCGAGGAATGTGCGGAATTGGGATATCTTGAAGCCGACCCGAACCTGGACGTCGGCGGTATCGATGCGGCGCATAAACTGGCGCTGCTATCCTCGATCGCTTTCGGGACCAAGCCGAATTTCGACGGCATCCAGATCGAAGGCATTCAGCATATCAGCCTGGATGACATCCATCAGGCCGACGACATGGGCTATCGCATCAAGCTGCTGGGCGTTGCGCAGCGCTCAGCGCGTGGTCTGGAACAGCGGATGCAGCCGTGCCTGGTGCCCAGCAGCTCGCCCCTTGGGCAACTGGAAGGTGGCACCAACATGGTGGTGATCCAAGGCGACGCGGTCGAGCAGGTTGTCCTGCGCGGCCCCGGCGCTGGAGAAGGCCCCACGGCCAGTGCCGTGATGGGCGATGTCTGCGATCTGGCGCGCGGGCTGCAGATCCCGACCTTTGGCCGCCCCGCGACCTCTCTACAGGACGCGCAGCCTGCCGTGACCGGTCTCCCCGCCCCCTACTATCTGCGTCTTGCCCTGTTCGACAAACCGGGTGCGCTGGCAAAAGTCGCCGCGATCCTGGGCGATGCGGGCGTTTCGATCGACCGGATGCGGCAGTACGGGCATTCGGAAAGCACCGCACCGGTCCTGATCGTGACCCACAAGACCACACGCGCCACGCTGGACGTTGCCCTCGGTGGGCTACGCGAGACCGACGTGGTGGCCGGCGAACCCGTTGCATTGCGGATTGAAGAGGTTTGACCCTTGCGGCCTGCATGAAACGCAGGCTATGCCGGACAAAACGCCTTTATTGACCTGAGGATACAGAACATGAGTGCTGCCAAAGTAGATTTTAACGACCGCCTGCTGTCTCTGGGCCTTGCGCGGGTGGCGGAACAGGCTGCTCTGGCCTCTGCCTCGCTGGTCGGTCGCGGCGACGAAAAAGCCGCCGATCAGGCAGCCGTGAACGCCATGCGCGAACAGCTGAACCTGCTGGACATCGCAGGTGTCGTTGTCATCGGTGAAGGCGAGCGCGACGAAGCGCCGATGCTGTATATCGGCGAAGAGGTCGGCACTGGTGAAGGCCCTGGAGTTGACATCGCGCTGGACCCGCTGGAAGGCACCACGCTGACCGCCAAGGATATGCCCAACGCGCTGACAGTGATCGCCATGGGCCCGCGTGGATCGATGCTGCACGCGCCCGACGTCTACATGGACAAGCTGGCCATCGGTCCTGGCTTCCCCGAGGGTGTCGTCAATCTGGACATGAGCCCCCGGAAGCGTGTCGAAGCTCTGGCCAAGGCCAAGGGTTGCGAGCCTGCCGACATCACCGTCTGCATTCTGGAGCGTCCGCGTCACGAGGCGATGATCGCAGAGGTGCGCGAAACCGGCGCCTCGATCCGCCTGATCACCGATGGTGATGTGGCCGGTGTCATGCATTGCGCCGAAAGCGAAGAGACCGGCATCGATATGTATATGGGCCAGGGTGGCGCGCCCGAGGGTGTTCTGGCCGCAGCTGCGCTGAAATGCATGGGTGGCCAGATCTTTGGCCGCCTGTTGTTCCGCAACGACGACGAACGTGGCCGCGCCGCCAAGGCGGGCATCACCGACCTGGACCGCGTTTATGCCCGTGACGAAATGGTGACGGCGGATGTGATCTTTGCCGCAACCGGAGTAACCGGTGGCTCGCTGCTGCCGCGCATCAAGCGTGAGCCCGGTTGGGTTGAAACCACCACCCTGCTTATGCGGTCGAAAACCGGTTCGGTACGGCGCATGAGCTATCGCACACCGATGTGGCCGCACGACAACGCCTAACCGCTTGCGCCTGAACCGCGCGCGAGGCTATCCATAAAGACAATGAGGCCGGGTCCGAGAGGGTCCGGCCTTGGCACATCAGGGGCAGGCCATGAGTTTTCTAGGGGTTGAACAGTCATTAACCGGGCGGCGTTGGATCGGGCCAACGCCTGAAGTGGAACGCGCAACCGAGATGCTGGTACAACAGGCCGACCTGCCCCGCGCGGTGTGTCAGGTGCTGGCACGACGCGGCGTTCCGGCGATGGAGGCCGACGGGTTTCTGGAACCCAAGCTAAAGGAGCTGTTGCCCGACCCGCGATCCATGAAAGACATGGAAACGGCAGCAACACGGTTTCTGTCTGCGGTTCGAAGTAAGCAACGGATCGCGGTCTTTGCGGATTATGACGTGGACGGGGCCAGCTCAGCCGCCTTGCTGCTGGTCTGGCTGCGTCAGATGGGCCTGCAAGCAACACTTTATGTGCCCGACCGGATTGACGAAGGCTATGGCCCCAATGTCCCCGCCATGCAGGAACTGGCAACCAACCACGACCTGATCATCTGTGTGGATTGCGGAACGCTCAGCCATGAGCCTATCGCGGCTGCCACGGGCGCGGACGTCATCGTTCTGGACCACCACTTGGGCGGTGAAACCCTGCCAGATTGCGTGGCTGTGGTGAACCCGAACCGGCAGGATGAAAGCGGCGATCTGGGGTATCTCTGCGCGGCTGGCGTTGTGTTTCTGATGCTGGTCGAGGCCGGGCGACAACTGCGCGAGGCCGGGGTCAAAGGCCCCGATCTGATATCACTGCTAGATCTGGTGGCGCTGGCGACGGTTGCGGACGTCGCCCCGCTGATCGGCGCGAACCGGGCATTGGTTCGTCAGGGATTGAAGGTTATGGCCCAACGACTGAGGCCGGGTCTGGTGGCCCTGTCCGACGTGGCACGCATGGACACAGCGCCTAACAGCTATCACCTGGGATTTCTGCTTGGTCCGCGCGTAAATGCGGGTGGGCGAATTGGGCAGGCCGATCTAGGGGCACGGCTGCTCAGCACAGATTCGATGCACGAGGCCGAGGCGCTGTCGCTGCGTCTGGACGAATTGAACACCGAGCGCCGCGATATCGAAAACGCCGTACGCGCGGCCGCGTTGGAACAGGCCGAGGAACGTGGTCTGGACGCGCCCCTGGTCTGGGCGGCGGGAGAGGGCTGGCATCCTGGCGTTGTGGGCATCGTAGCCTCGCGCCTGAAAGAAAACGCCAACCGCCCGGCAATTGTCATTGGCTTTGATGGGGATGAGGGCAAAGGCTCGGGACGCTCAGTGTCAGGTGTTGATTTGGGAGCTTCGATCCAGCGCTTGGCCGCCGAGGGGCTGCTGGTCAAGGGCGGCGGTCACAAGATGGCAGCCGGCCTGACCGTGATGCGCGATCAGCTGGAACCCGCGATGGAGCGGCTATCCGCATTGCTGGCCAAACAGGGCGCGGGCGAAGGCGGACCGGCCGATCTGAAACTGGACGGAACCCTGATGCCGGGCGCGGCGACGACCGACCTGATCGAACAGATCGAAAAGGCGGGCCCGTTCGGCGCCAGCGCGCCTGCCCCTCGATACGCCCTGCCGGACCTGCAGGTGCGGTTTGCCAAGCGAGTCGGCGACTCCCATCTGAAACTGTCCTTGGCCGACGGTGTTGGCGGCGGTCTGGACGCCATCGCGTTTGGGGCTTTTGACGGGCCAATGGGCGAAAAGCTGTCCAATCATGGTGGGGCGCGGTTCCATTTCGCCGGGCGGCTCGAGGTTAACACATGGGGCGGTCGGCAGAGCGTGCAACTGAGGCTCGAAGACGCTGCTGAGGCAAATTGAGCCCAGTTTCAGACTCGGGAAAAAACTTTCACATCCCTGCGTTTTTCGGCTTGCGGGGGTCACGGTGAAACCGTAAAAGGCCCTCCACAAGCCAGCGTGGCCCGTTCGTCTATCGGTTAGGACGCCAGGTTTTCAACCTGGAAAGAGGGGTTCGATTCCCCTACGGGCTACCACTTGTGCTTGTGCCATTGACAAATGGCCCGTTCGTCTATCGGTTAGGACGCCAGGTTTTCAACCTGGAAAGAGGGGTTCGATTCCCCTACGGGCTACCATTGTCACATCCAGCGATCCCAAAAAGTGTTCATTCATAAGGGAATAACTGCTTGTCTGACATGTCCTTTCAATTCTGAATAGCTCAACCAAAAAAGAACTGCATTCAATAAAGCCATAAAAACATTAAACGTTTCTCATGGGTTTGTACGCAATGGAGAACCGACCACTTACGGAGATTCTTTCCAAGACCAAGTCTGCAACAAACGGTTTTGGAAAGCTGACTGTTTTCGATGTGGGAGCAAACGTTGGTCAGTCTTTTCTGCTGTTTCGGAAATTGCTTCCAGTAGCTGAAATCTACCGCTTCGAGCCGGTTCCACAAACGTTTTCTCGGTTGGAAGAAGTCGTGAGTGGCGACAGGTTGGCTTTTGCCCACCAAATGGGTCTGGCCTCGAAAGTTGGACAGGTACGATTCACTTCCGACCTCAACACGGGAAATCACAAGGTTCCCGAAGGAGAGCAGCTTTCAAAAGATGAGATACAAGTCGAATTCGTAACCGGCGACTACTTAAAGGTCAACGCTGAAGGCTACGACCTAGATGTTCTTCTTGGTTTTTCTGACATGTTGCGAAAAGGCCGGATTACTTATTTGCAGGTGTAGTGTTCGATGAACCTGGACAACCGGTTCCACGCGCATCTGGAGCGGTTTATTCACTTCTTGCACCCATTCAATTACCGGTTGACCGACATTATAGAACCCGTCCGCAGGGTGAATAAAACCAAGCAGGCTCTGAATGGTAAGTGGTATTGCAACGCCGTATTTGCTCGAGAAGTCGAATCCCCAAAACTGCGACGGGACGGGGTAAACTAGCTGCAGAAACGAAAAAAACTCGAAGCTCGCGGATCCCGAATACTGCTCTTCTTTCACGTACCGAACTTATCTCGGCACAGATCCTGAATCTGCCCCCAGATTGATTTGAATTCCGGTGTATTTTCCGCCACGTAGTGAAAGTTCTTCATCAAACCGGTGAGTCGCGTGAACACCTGCCGCACCTCGGCCTTGTCCCCAAACTCTGCCGTCGATTGGGTCACGTCATAGACCAGCTTGAAGGTCATCTTCTGACGCGCAAGCGGAACGGTTGCGTCCACTTTGTCGAAGGCGTCTTGCTGCAGGTAGACCATGTCCACAAACAGCGCCTTTTGCTGGGTGACAAAGTCCTCGATGGTGACCCCCTCTTCGCCCGTCACCTGCATCATCTGGTCGACCTGCTCACCCTTTTCGATCAGGTCCAGAAGTTCGCGCACTTTGCCGGTCCAGCCTGGCTCAGCGTTTTTGTCGTACCAGTCCGACAGCTGATCGGTATAGCGTGACCAGCTGAGCATCGGATCGACCGCGGGATAGAACCGTTTGTAGGCACGCTCGGAGGACAGGCCAAGAAAGCACTTCACCGTGGATAGCGTCGATTGCGTAACCGGCTCATCAAAGTTTCCGCCCGCAGGTGACACCGTGCCGATCAGGGTCAGGCTTCCCAGATCGCCATCGTTGGTCTTCATGGCACCAGCGCGCTCGTAAAGGCCCTTGATCGAGCTTTCCAGATAGGCGGGGAAGCCTTCCTCACCCGGGATTTCCTCCAACTTGCCAGAGGTTTCGCGCATCGCCTGCGCCCAGCGGCTGGTACTGTCTGCGATCAACAGCACGTCATAGCCCATCTGGCGGTAATACTCGCCAAGGGTGATGCCGGTGAAGATCGATGCTTCGCGCGCAGCAACCGGCATGGAGGACGTGTTACAGATGATGATCGTGCGATCCATCAGGCTGCCACCTGTCGTCGGGTCGGTCATCTTAGGGAATTCGTGAATCGTTTCAACGACCTCGCCCGCGCGCTCACCGCAGGCAACAACGATCACAATATCCACCTTGGCATTTCGCGCGATCAGGTTCTGCAGCACCGTTTTGCCTGCCCCGAACGGCCCCGGAATACAGGCCGTACCGCCACGCGCGATGGGGAAGAACGTGTCGATCAGACGTTGAGACGTCAGAACCGGCTCGGTCGGATAGAGCCTTTCAGACAGCGCGCGTTTCAGGATGCTTTCTGGCAGTGGACGCCTCACCGGCCATTTCTGCGAGAGGGTCAGTGTGTGCTCGCCACCCTGCTCATCTTCAAGGCGTGCAACGATGTCGTGGATTGTGGCAGCACCCTTTTGCACCCAAACCACCTTGTAATCGCCCACCCAGTTGAACGGCAACATGATCTTGTGGTTGAAATGGCCCTCGGGCACGGTCCCAATGCTGTCGCCCGCCGTGACTGTGTCGCCAACCTTGACCGACGGTGTGAACGACCACTTGGCCTGCGTGTCCAGCGGAGCTACATCCGCCCCGCGTGGCAGAAAGGTACCGAATTCGGCGGCCACCTTGGGCAGCGGCGATTGCAAGCCGTCAAAGACCTGCCCCAGCAGACCTGGCCCCAGTTCAACCGACAGTAATTGCCCGGACTGTTCAACCGGATCGCCCACAGCCACCCCGTCAGTGCTTTCGTACACCTGCACGTCCGCCCTGTCGCCGCGCACCCGCAGCACCTCGGCCTTCAGGCGTTCCTGGCGTCCACCCGGACCGGGGCGTGTGGGTAGAATGAAAACAACCTCGTTCTTGACCAGTTGCCCAGGTTGCCCCGAAGCACCTTGATTGGCCTGTATCTGCACCAGCCCCTCCTGCACCGAGACGACGCGGGCGGTGGCGGTCTGCGTGGTGGCGGTTGGGGCTGTCATGCGCTTGCTCCATCAAAACCAATATCGGCGATACCGGCCATGGCCTGCTGCGCCAAATGTTCAAATCTCTTGGCTGCGTCCTGCGCATTGCTTTGCGCCCAGCGGTCGAAAATATTCCATATCAGCACATAGATCGCCACGGCCTCGAAATCGAACAGGTGGCGGGCGGCGTGCTTTTTCAGCTGCTTGTGGCTGACCGACAAGAGCAACCGCTCCAGTCCCAGCGGGTCTTCTGCGTCCAGCAACTGTTTGGCCTCCTTGATCCAGCGCATTGGCCCGTCCAGCTTAAAGGTTGGGTCGGTCCAGTTGGCCGGGATGTGCCGCGCCCAACGCCCCATGCCAAACGTCCCGGAAGACGGGCTGCCTCCTTGCTTGCGCAGGCGCAACGCGGCGACTGTCGTGCGCAGATCCATCCGTTCAAGAAACAATGTGCGCAGCGTTGCCTGCGGGATGTCGCGCAACGCCTCTTTACAGCGCTCGATGGCCTGAGCATCGGTGACGTCCATACCGTAGTCACCCCAGTGCAGCGCATACTCCAACAGTTTCAAAACACGCGCATCCTCAGGCGTCAGCGCCGTCAGACGCCGATCCAGTCGCAACCGCGACAAGGGTGGCTGTTTGGCGACAAACAATCGTTCCGAGCCCGGAAGACTGCTGACCAGCGCGATATAGGCGTCGGGGTCCGACATATTACCGGATCACCCCTTCCAACACCGCGCGAAAGCGGGGTTGTAGGTGCTCCATCAGCAGCGAGGCCACGGCCTTGTCGGTCAGGTCCAGAACTACACCCTGATCTTCGGCTCGCACTCTGATGCCATCCTGCGCGTTGTCCGAGGCGTGCAGTTCGACCTGTTCGCGCAACATGTCAGCGGTCAGGCCCAGAACGTATTTGGTCAGTTTGCCCGACTGAATGTCATCGGCGTTCTGCTTGATATCCTCTTGCGTTGCGACTTTGGCGGGCAGGATGACCTGCACCTTGCCGTCCAGCTTCGCCTCGGTGGCGGCACGGCCCACCACCTCAAGGATCATCTGTTTCAGCAGTTCCGGATCGGCCATTTCCTTGGTGACCAGACGTTCGACATCTTCGCGGAACCGGTCCGTCAGGCCTGCTTTCATGGTCAAGACCGCGTCGCGCATGGCAGTGTTCAGCGCTTCTTCACCCGCTGCACGGTAATTGTCGGATTCGCTGCGGGCCTTCTTCTGATACGCATCCGCCTTGCGTTTGGCGTCAGCCAGAATCTTTGCGGCCTCGGCCTTGGCATCCGCGCGCAGCTTATCCGCATCCGCCTGCCCAGCCGCCACCCCATCATTGCGCAGTTTGTCAATCAGAGCGTCGACACCGTGCGAGATCATCCCATCCTGCGCCATCAGCTGATCCCCGCGCTTATGACCAAGGCAAAGACAAAGGCAAAGACACCAAAACCTTCAATAATCGCGGCGGGAGCCAGCGAAAGGCCGAAGATTTCCGGTTTTTCTTTAGTGGCGTTGATAGCTGCCGCACAGGCGCGGCCCTGCCAGATACCGCAATACATCAGCGCGATGCCCGACAGAATACCGATCCCGAACAGCCCGCCCGCGTTTTCCGGCGTCACGTCGCGGTTCAGCGTGAACATGATGACGATGCCATAGATCACCATGGTTGATGGAAAGGCCGAGACACCGACGAACCGGCCATAGCCGCCCTCTGTCTCGGTCATGGCGCCGATACTGGCCATACCCGCAATCGAACAACCAATGGCGCTTGCTGCCGCACCCAAAGCCATGGGAGCGTAAATCCCCAGCCAACCCAATGTCAGAACAAGCTCATTCATTCCTGAACCTCCTTGCGGGCAAACGGGCGAAAGACGATGCCTTCATCCGGCAGACCCCATTTAAAGAATTCGATGTAATTGAGACGTAACCCGTGAACGACACCGCTCATCAATGCGAGGGCGAAGTTCAGGATGTGGCCGATGATCAGGATCAACAGACCGAACAGAATGCCCGGCCCTTTCAGCGCGTGGATCACCGACATAGCCAGATCGTTGAAGGTGATCGCCAGTGAAGCCGAGGCCAGACCCAGCGCGAACAGGCGCATATAGCTGAGCACGTCCCCAAACGCCCCCATAGCCCCGGCAAGGCATTGCACCCCGTCGATCAGGCGCCATGCCCAGTCGGTGGGTTTCTTGATCTCCCGCTCGCTGGAGAACAGCAGGATCGTCAGAGCCCCCACGATCAGGATCACCGCCCCCGGCGTCGGGGAGTTCCCTTTCATGTAGCTGAGCCACAGGACGAACCCGCCGATCAGCGCCGCAACCCAACCCAGATTGGCAATGGCTTTCCTTTGTCCCCATGCCGCCCGCGCGGCCAGTGCATTGGCCAGCACAAGGTGCAGGACCCCAACAACGATCGACACCATCATCATGGCCCCGAAATTGTTCATATCCAGCAGTTTGAGTTTGGCCCAGATTGACCCATCCGGCGGCGACACTCCGAAATAGCTTCCGACCAGAATGCCGTACACAATCGTCGCACCCGAGATGATCAGCCCGAAAAGCCGCCACGATCTCTGCCCGACGGTCCCTCCCATCCGCTTCCAAAACAGCAGCAGGCCCAGCAAGATGACGGCTCCGTATCCCGCGTCGGCCACGATCATCGCGAAAAAGAACGCAAACGAGGCAGCGACGATGACGCTCGGGTCCCAATCCTTGTAGCCGGGTACTTGATAAAACAGCGCCAAGTCCACGGCAGCACTGCGTTTTTCCGGTTGTTCCAACAGCGTAGGCGGCGTGTCGTCTGGCCCCGGCTCCTCAATCAAGACGGCGGCATCCTTGGCCTGAGCCATTTCAAGCACGGCCTCAATGCGATCTTCGGGCACCCAGCCTTGCAGGGCGAACATCTCCTCTTCGTCGCGCACTTTCTGTGTGGCATGGGCCAGTTCCGCCGCGCTTTCTGCCACGGACAAATTCCGCCGCATCAGCGTCAGGTAGCGCGTCTGCGCAACCCGTTCGGCCTCAAGCGCTTCGATGGCGATCTCGGCCTCTTCCAGCTGCGCCTCTAACTCGTGAATGGGCAGCGAACCGGTATGAGTGCGCGCTACCGGCAGGATGTCGTCGGCGGGCTCTTCCGGGGCGATCAGGACGGCGTAGATGAACCGATGATCCTGCTCCAGAATGGCCCAGGGCAGCGTCAGGTCCGACAGCGCATCTCGATGCTTCACCGGCAATTGGAAGAACCACAGCCGATTGCCCGCCAACACATCATCGGGTGGAAAGTCCAGGTCTCCCCATGGTCGCACCTGAGCGATCCGATGGGCCAGAAAGTCCCGCCGATCGGTCATGTCACGTGTGCGCTGCATCAGGTCCAAAACGTCCCTGACGAACTGGTCCATGTCAAAATCGGGGTCACGCTGTATCTGGCGGCGCGGCTCTTGCACGTCTGTCAAATACCTCAAAACCTTATAGGCGTGTCTTGCACCACGTTCGCTGATCTTTTCGGGCTCGGCCGGTGGCGGAGCCAGCGGCAGGACGTGCATACATCCCAGATCCTGCAACGCCTCCAGTGTCTCGGTCTTCTGCCGTGCGCGTCCGACCAGCGACAGTTTCTTTAGACGCGCAACACTCATGACACGGCCTCCTGCGCGTGTTTGCGTTTGGAGATTTTCGAGCGCACGACGGCCTGCATTTGCTCGTCACTCAGATAGATGCGGATCTTCTTGATATTGGCCTTGGCGCGCGGGATCAGAACCTTTTCGAACAGGTTGACGCGTTGGGTGATCGTGGCAACGGCCTTGTCGAAAATCTTCACCCGCTCCTCGGCCACTTTAACCCGCAGGCGCGCTTCGATCATGTCGTGCAACAACTGCGCAGCGGCATCGACCCAATGGGGTTTCGCCAGCAAAGAATAAGGTCGCACGGCAACCTCAATCCGGTCGAGCGCAGGCATTTTCACACCGACAACATTGACCTCTTTGACCTGATAGTCCTTGAGTTCAACCAGCCCGTCCAGATCCACACCCCGCTGCGCCAGCATCGGCAGCTTCGCCCCGACCTGTTGCGCCAGTTCCTTGACCTCTTCCTCCAGACATCGCACATCTTCGCGCGCTTTCGCGCGTTCCGCCATCAACTGCTGGCGCTTCAGGTCCAGCGACGGCAGGAACCTCTCATAGCTTTTCAGCTGCGTCTGCTGGCGGGCCAGCGAAGATTTATTCAGCTGCAACCGCGCCATCAGCATCCTTCGGGAAGTACTTGTCGACCAAAACCTGTTTCATCAGCAACTGTTCGGGCTGGAAACACTCGGCCAGCGTTTTCCATCCCAGGTCCAGCGCATCTTCCAGCGGGATCGATACGTTGATGTCCATGAACCGCTTGCGGAACAACGCGCCGAATTTCAGCAGCTGGTGATCGTATTCAGACAGATCAAACGCCATCGCCTGTTTCTGCGCGGCATCACGGCTTTCAGAATAGAACCGGATCATCGTGTTCATGATCTGGCCGTGATCTTCGCGGGTGGTCTTGCCGATCACGTTCTGCTTGAGGCGCGAGAGGCTACCGAACGGGTCAATCACACCCGAGTGCAGATAGATCTGCCCTTCAGTGATGTAGCCGGTGTTGTCCGGAACCGGATGTGTCACGTCATTGCCGGGCATCGTGGTCACGGTCAGCACCGTCACCGATCCTCCCTTGGTGTAATCACAGGCTTTCTCGTACCGACGCGCCAACTGAGAGTATAGATCGCCCATATACCCACGCTGCGAAGGGACCCGTTCCTGACTGATGCCAACCTCTTTCATCGCATCAGCAAAGGCGGTCATGTCGGTCAACAGGACCAAAACGCGCTTACCCTCTTCCACCGCAAATTTCTCGGCCACGGCCAGTGCCATGTCGGGCACCAACAGGCGTTCGACCAGAGGATCCATCGCCTGATTGACGAACATCACCGTGCGCGAGAACACGCCCGCATCCTCGAACGACGTCCGGAATGTGTGGTAGTCATCAAAGATCAAACCCAACCCGCCGAACACCACGATATCGGCATCGGCCTGAATACCGATTCGGCTGAGGAACGCATTGAACGGCTCGCCCGACACTGAAAAGATCGGGATTTTCTGGCTTTCAACCAGCGTGTTGAATACGTCGATCATCGGCACATCCGTGCGGATCATCTTATTCGGGACCGCTCTTTCAGCCGGGTTTACAGTCGGCCCTCCGATATCGATTCGAGGCTCAGCCGACAAGTCCGGCCCGCCATCAATCGCCACCCCTGCCCCGTCAAACACACGACCCAGAATATTGGCTGAATACGGCGTCTGCATCGGGTGGCCAAGGAAGGTTGCGGTTGCTTCGGTCGAGATCCCCTTGGTGCCGGAAAACACCTGCAGCGTCACCACATCGTGGTCGATGAAAATCGCCTGCGCCAAGGTTTTATGCCCATCGACCGTCTCGATCACCGCCAGGTCATTGAACCGAACCGCAGCGTCTGTAGACCCGTCCAACGGCACCCTGACCTTGATCGTATCCCCTACAATTTCCAGTACACGCGTGTATTTCAACAGACTCTGGGACATTGCCTATCCTCATGCGTCCTAGTGATTTTGCCAATCAGCGAAACGTTCGTCAGCGGCATTTTTTGTAATCGCGGGTGCAGCTTACAACGAATTCACAAATTGACAACCGAGGATGCCTTGTCGTTGCGCCACCCTCAAATTCATCAATTACTAAAAATTTAGTTTGACACATACGCAAGAAATCGCTGATGCTGTTCGCCATCCGGTTCGCGCCGGAAACCATAATTTTTGGGAGGAGACAGATGCGGAGACATCTACTTTCCGCAGTGGCGGCGGCTGCCGTCATTGCGGGGCACGGGTCCGCTTGGGCCGACGAAGCCGCAGCACAACGTTGGATCGACGACGAATTCCAGCCATCGACCCTGTCGAAAGACGAACAGATGAGCGAGATGAAGTGGTTCATCGAAGCTGCACAACCCTATGCTGGCATGGAAATCAACGTCCTGTCGGAAGGCATCCCCACCCACTCGTATGAATCCGAGGTTCTGACCAAGGCGTTCGAGGAAATCACCGGAATCAAGGTCAATCACCAGATTCTTGGTGAAGGTGAGGTTGTCCAGGCAGTTCAGACCCAACTGCAAACGAGCCGGAACCTGTATGACGGTTATGTCAATGACAGTGACCTGATCGGCACCCACTCGCGTCTGCAACAGGCATATCCGCTGACCGATATGATGGCAGGCGACTGGGCGGCGACAACTTCGCCGACGCTGGATCTGGATGACTTCATGGGTATTCAGTTCACGACCGGTCCGGATGGCAAACTGTATCAGCTGCCCGACCAGCAGTTTGCGAACCTCTACTGGTTCCGCAAGGACTGGTTCGATGACGAGGCAAACAAAGCCGCGTTCAAAGAAAAGTACGGCTATGATTTGGGCGTTCCGGTCAACTGGTCGGCCTATGAGGACATCGCCGAGTTCTTCACCAACGACGTGAAAGAGGTCGACGGCGTAGCGATCTACGGCCACATGGACTACGGCAAGCGCGCACCTGACCTTGGATGGCGTATGACCGATGCTTGGCTGTCAATGGCCGGTGCCGGTGACGTCGGCGAGCCGAACGGCATTCCGGTTGATGAATGGGGCATCCGCATGGAAGCGGGCACCTGTAACCCTGTTGGTGCATCCGTGTCCCGCGGTGGTGCTGCAAACGGCCCGGCTGCGGTCTATGCGATCCGCAAGTGGGACGAATGGCTGCGGGCTTATGCCCCTCCGGGTGCAGCATCCTATGACTTTTATCAGTCGCTGCCGGCGCTCAGCCAGGGCAACGTGGCCCAGCAGATCTTCTGGTACACCGCCTTTACCGCCGACATGGTGAAGCCGAAGTCCGAAGGCAACAACACCGTGGATGACGAGGGCACACCGCTGTGGCGGATGGCGCCCAGCCCGCACGGCCCCTACTGGGAAGAAGGCCAGAAGGTTGGTTATCAGGACGTGGGTTCCTGGACTTTCCTGAAGTCGACCCCAGCGGATCGTGCTCAAGCTGCCTGGCTCTATGCCCAGTTCGTGACATCCAAGACTGTCGATGTGAAGAAGTCCCACGTAGGTCTGACTTTCATCCGCGACAGCTCGGTCAATCACGAGTCGTTCACCGAACGCGCTCCCAAGCTGGGTGGTCTGGTCGAGTTTTACCGCTCACCTGACCGCGTGGCATGGTCGCCGACCGGAATCAACGTGCCGGACTATCCGAAGCTGGCCCAGATCTGGTGGCAGCAGATCGGTGACGTGAACTCTGGCGCGTTTACCCCGCAAGAGGCAATGGACCGTCTGGCCGAAGAGATGGACATCACCATGGCCCGTATGCAGGCCGCGGATGAAAGCGCCGGTGTCTACGGTGGCTGTGGTCCCCGTCTGAACGAACCGCAGGACCCGGAGTTCTGGCTGGAAAAAGCCGGTTCGCCGAAGGCCAAGCTTGAGAACGAAAAGCCGCAGGGGCAGACCGTCAACTATGACGAACTGGTTCAACGCTGGCAGTCTCAGTGAACCATTGAAACCTGGGGGTGCCGGTTCAGGCATCCCCACCCCGAAGACCAGTGCGCTGCACTGAAGGACCGGAACCCACGGACATGATCGAATTACAAGACGCCACCAAAAGGGTTGGCAATGTTATCCATATCAAGCCCACGACCCTGAAGCTGCAGACCGGCCATTTCAATGTGCTGCTGGGCGCGACCGGCTCGGGCAAGACTTCTCTGATCAAGATGATGGCCGGGCTGGACCCGATCGCCCAAGGCAAGGTCCTGATGGATGGGCAGGACGTGACAAGGCTGAACACGCAGAAGCGGCAGATCAGCCTCGTGCACCAGTTCTTCGTGAACTACCCTCATATGAGTGTTTTCGATAACATCGCCTCGCCCCTGCGCGTGGCTGGTATGGCGCAATCCGAGATCGAGGGCCGCGTCGAAGAAGCAGCCGACCTGCTACAATTGCGCCCGATGCTGCACCGTCGCCCGCATGAGCTGTCGGGGGGGCAACAACAGCGTACCGCTTTAGCCCGTGCGATTGCCAAGGAGAGCCGCGCGGTGTTTCTGGATGAACCGTTGGCAAACCTCGACTACAAACTGCGCGAGGAACTGCGCGAACAGCTACCTGATCTATTTGCCGGACGCGGGGCCGTGGTGGTCTATGCTACCTCAGAACCAGAAGAAGCCCTTCTGTTGGGCGGTTACACAGCGCTGATGGAAGACGGTCGCGTGACCCAATTCGGCCCGACCGCCGACATCTATCGCAACCCCGAGAACATCGCCGCCGCGCGGGTTTTCTCGGATCCACCGATCAACGTGGCCAGCATCACTGTGTCCGGCGCCCAGGCGCAATTGGCTGGTGGCGGCGGCTGGTCGGTCACAGACATGGCCGACGGAGACTACATGGTCGCCGTGCGCCCGCATCGGGTGACGCCCTTCCGCACGTCTGACGCGGATGTGGAACTGACGGGCCGCGTGATCGTGACCGAACTGTCGGGCTCGGACTCCAGCGCGCATTTCCAGCATGGCGATGAAGCGTGGGTTTCTCTCGCTGCAGGTGTGCACCCCTATCAGGTCGGTGAGGATCACAGTTTTTACATGAACCCGGCCCATTGCCGGTATTTCGGCCAAGACGGCAAAAGGGTGGCCTGACATGGCACAGATCAAGCTTTCAAACCTCCGCCATAGCTACATGCCGTCGCCGAAAGGCCCCGAGGACTATGCGCTGAAGGAAATCGACGTGACCTGGCGCGACGGCGGGGCTTATGCGCTGCTTGGCCCGTCGGGCTGTGGCAAGTCCACGTTGCTCAATATCATCTCGGGCCTGCTGATGCCCTCCGAAGGGCAAATTCTGTTCGACGGTCAGGACGTAACCGCTCTGCCTCCCGATCAGCGCAACATTGCGCAGGTGTTCCAGTTCCCGGTGATCTACGACACGATGACCGTAGGCGAAAACCTTGCCTTTCCGCTGAAGAACCGAGGAGTCGACCCCGCAACGATCAAGCGCCGCGTTGACGAGATTGCAGAGATGCTGGATGTCGCGGACATGCTGAACACCCGCGCCTCGGGTCTGAGCCCGGACAACAAGCAGAAGATCTCGATGGGACGCGGTCTGGTGCGTGACGACGTGAACGCGGTGATGTTCGATGAACCGCTGACTGTGATCGACCCGCATCTGAAATGGAAGCTGCGCTCCAAGCTGAAAGAACTGCACCAGCGCGTCAAAGCCACAATGATCTATGTGACTCACGACCAGACCGAGGCTTTGACCTTCGCTGATGAGGTCGTGGTGATGCAGGAGGGCGAAGTGGTTCAGATCGGCACCCCAGTCGAACTGTTCGAACGCCCTCAGCACACGTTTGTTGGACACTTTATCGGCTCGCCCGGCATGAACGTCCTGCCCTGCGAGACGAAAGGCGACCGCGCTGTGTTCGAAGGGCACGAGGTGAGGCTGGAAGGGCCGACCCATGGTGACGGAGGCCGCACCGATCTGGGTATCCGCCCGGAATATGTCGGCTTTGGCGACACAGGTATTCCCGCGCATGTGACCAAAGTGTCCGACATTGGTCGTCACTATGTGGTCAGCGCGATGGTCGGCAACACCGCCCTCAAGGCCGTTACGGAACACAGCGTGCCTGAGCCGGGTTCCCAAGTGTTCCTGCAATTCAAACCCGAACAATCCCGCGTCTATCGCGACGGCTGGATCGCAACCGAGGAGCGCGGCAGATGAGAACAGAAAACCAAAAGGCATGGTTCTTCGTGCTGCCGGTGCTGGCACTGGTGGCGTTCAACGCGCTGGTGCCGATGATGACGGTGGTCAACTACTCGGTGCAGGAAACCTTCGGCAACAACCAGTTCTTCTGGGAAGGTCTGGGCTGGTTCGAGCAGATCTTGCGGTCTGACCGGTTTCAGGCCGCATTGGGTCGACAATTCCTGTTCACCTTCCTGATTCTGCTGATCGAGGTGCCCCTGGGCATTATCGTCGCCCTATCAATGCCCCGCAAAGGCTTCTGGGTGCCGGTCTGTCTGGTGCTGATGGCCCTGCCGATGCTGATCCCGTGGAACGTGGTTGGGTCAATGTGGAACATCTTCACCCTGCCCAAGATCGGCCTGTTGGGATACTTCCTGAATGACGTTCTGGGCATCAACTATGACATGACGCAACAGCCGATCTCGGCCTGGATCACGGTCATCGTCATGGATGTCTGGCACTGGACCTCGTTGGTGGTTCTGCTGTGCTATGCGGGTCTCGTTTCGATCCCGGACGCCTATTATCAGGCTGCTAAAATCGACGGAGCCAGCCCGTGGTCGGTGTTCCGCTATATCCAACTGCCAAAGATGAAGACCGTCCTGACCATCGCGGTTCTGCTGCGGTTCATGGACAGTTTCAACATCTATACCGAGCCCTTCGTCCTGACCGGCGGCGGCCCCGGCAACTCAACCACCTTGCTTTCGATCGACCTTGTGAAGATTGCGTTGGGACAGTTCGACCTTGGCCCCGCGGCCGCGATGAGCCTGATCTATTTCGCGATCACGCTGCTGGTCAGCTGGGTCTTCTACACTCTGATGACAAAGGATGACGCGCAATGAAGAAGCGGTCCCTCATCCCGATCCTCTATATCGCGTTCCTGATGCTGCCGATCTATTGGCTGGTGGCGATGTCCTTCAAGACCACGAACGAGATCCTGTCGGGCTTTTCCCTGTTTCCCCAGACCTTTACGTTGGAGAATTACATCACCATCTTCACCGATCCCACATGGTATTGGGGCTACATCAACTCGATCATCTATGTGACGATCAACACAGTGCTTTCGGTCTGTGTGGCCCTGCCTG
This sequence comes from Ruegeria sp. BF7, assembly GCF_056538605.1. Taxonomy (NCBI): domain Bacteria; kingdom Pseudomonadati; phylum Pseudomonadota; class Alphaproteobacteria; order Rhodobacterales; family Roseobacteraceae; genus Ruegeria; species Ruegeria sp. BF7. The sequence continues at coordinate 1,086,035 of NZ_JBQFTM010000001.1, forward strand.
CGGCTTATGCGTTCTCGCGCTATCGCTTTCTGGGGGACAAGCAGTTGTTCTTCTGGCTGCTGACCAACCGGATGGCCCCGGCTGCGGTGTTCGCGCTGCCGTTCTTTCAGCTCTATTCGTCGATCCACCTGTTCGACACCTATCTGGCCGTGGCGCTGGCACATACACTGTTCAACGTGCCGCTTGCGGTGTGGATTTTGGAAGGCTTCATGCGCGGTATCCCGAAAGAGCTGGATGAAACGGCCTATGTCGACGGCTACTCTTTCCCACGCTTCTTCGTGACAATCTTCCTGCCCAACATCAAAGCGGGCGTGGGCGTCGCGGCATTCTTCTGCTTCATGTTCTCATGGGTCGAGATGCTGCTGGCCAAAACCCTGACGGCGGTCGAGGCCAAGCCCATCGCTGCCGTGATGACCCGGACGGCCTCCAGCGCGGGGTATGAACTCGGTCTTCTGGCGGCTGCGGGAACCCTGACAATCATCCCCGGCGCCATCGTCATCTGGTTTGTCCGCAACTACATCGCGCGTGGTTTCGCGATGGGACGTGTGTGAGGTTCGATATGCGTAAACTACTTCTCACCCTTCCCTTCCTACCCACTACGGCCTTTGCCCAAGCACAGGCCGGATGGGGCAATGTCGGCCAGCAAGAGGAAAAGGGGTTCTCGTGGACCGACCCTCTGTGGCCAGATTTCTGGATGGCCTGGACCCCGGCGACTCTGGCTTTGTTTGTAGGCATTTTCTCGGCAATCGCCCTGATTGGCGTTCTCGAAGGCTTCAAATTCCGCGACGGGATTGAGCGGCGCGGTGTGTTGGGGCTGACGACCACGCTGGGTGATCGGCTGTTCATCACCCTGCTAGGTTCGGCCTATATCTTCCTGGCTTGGCTCGGGCTGGTGGGTCAGCCCGTCTGGATACCCCTTTTCCTGTCGATCGGCTGGGGCATCTTCGTCTTCTGGAAAGTTTAAGCTTTGCGAAACAGCGAAAGGATGCTTGTCTGTCAGGTATACTAAGAAATGCGACACGAAAGACCGATGCGAAAGAAAAAAACAACAAACCTGCTGACCGAAGTGGAACTTGAGTTCATGAACGAGCTCTGGGCGCTGGGTCGGGGCTCGGTCCGTGACGTGCTTGATCGCCTGCCGCCAGAGCGAAACCTGGCTTATACGTCCGGCGCAACCATCCTGAGGATTCTCGACGACAAAGGGTTTGTCGAAAGCCACAAGGACGGAAAAACGCTGATCTATACGCCGCTTCTGGAGAAAGACAGATATCAGGCACGGTCGCTGCAGAACCTGTCGCGGACCCTGTTCGACGACACACCTGCCACGCTGGTCGCGCGTCTGGTTGACGATGCAGGCCTCAGCGAAGCCGATCTGGAGGAAATTCGGGCACTGGTAGAGAGGAGACTGCAAAATGACAGCGGTTAAACCGGTTCTCGACGCATATCTGGAATGGAATCTTGTCCTCGGCTTGGCCGCTGTTCTCTGGCTGGTTGCCCGGTGGCTTCTGTCCCGGACCTCATTCAGTCACGGGTTTGTGGCGCAGCTGCGGGCGCTCAAGGCGCTTTGCTTGTGCATCGTCATCAGCCCGTTGCTGGCACTGGGGATATCTGCGCTGGCCACACTCACCCAGGCCAAAGGCACCGTGGCCATTGGCGACATCGCCGTGGCGGCCTATCTGCGCGGTGACATCGCCATGCCCGCCACCCAGTTCGAGGCGCTGCTGAACACGCGCCAACGCTGGGTTGAGGTATTGTTCAGCGGGGACTACCCGGTTGTATCCGCGATCCTTGCGCTGATGGCGCTTGCATCGCTGGCCTATGCCCTGCGCGTGATCCGCGACGGGCTGGCGATCCGCGAAACGGTCAACACCAGCTTTTTGTGGCGCCGTTCGGCGAAGGTGGATATCCGCCTGTCCGACCGCATCTCCGTGCCCTTCGCGGTCCGAGGCCTGCGCCGGCGTCATGTCGTGTTGCCCAGCCACCTGCTGGACACCCCGCGTGAGCTGCGCTTCGCCCTTGCGCATGAGCTTCAGCATGTGCGCGCCGGAGACGTTGAATGGGAGCTTGGGTTCGAACTCCTGCGGCCTCTGCTGTTCTGGAACCCCGCTTATCTGGTGTTGAAGTATCAGTTCGACCGCCTGCGCGAACTGGCCTGCGATCAGTCGGTCGTGGCACGCAATAACATCGATGCACGCGACTATACCAATTGCCTGCTGGACTATTGTGCCCGCACCGTCACGCGCGGCAGCCCGCGCGTTCTGAACGTGGCTCTGGTCACCAGTGGCAAGGCGAAACGCGTTCTGCGACAACGGGTAATTGCGCTGGCGGATTCGCCCGCGATGCAATCGTCGATGCCGTTCACGTTCCTTGGTCTTTCGATCCTGTTCGCGCTTGTCCTTGGGTTGGCCGCTGCGTCGGTCCAACAGACTGAGGATTGGAGCCATGATCGTCTGATGCTGTCGACCGTGGTCAACCTCGAACGGCTGGAAGCGCGTAATCAGGGCAACTGAACTGACTACCAGCCGCGACGCCCGAACAGAGCCTGAAAGCGCGTCTGCTCGGCAAAAGGGTCGACAGGTTGCGGTGCCGCCAGATTCGCAACAACCCGCCGGACCAAAATCCAGCAGATCACGGCGAAGATGACTCCTCCCAACGCCTGCCCCAGCAACACGCCGGGTGCGCCCGCGATATGGGCCCCGGCGACTGCAAAGGGCCATGTGCCCAGTGTGTGCCGCCCCCAATTCACCCAGGTCGAATAAATCGGGTGACCCAGATTGTTGAAGCTGGCATTCGCGACAAAGATTACACCGTTGAAGAATGAGGCCAGCGCAAGAGGCCCACAGAACAGATAGATCAGCGCCCGTGTCTGCCCTTGCGCCTGAAACAGATCGGCAATCGGCGCGCGCAGCACGAACAGAGTTGCTGCCATCAGGCAGACATACACGGCAGTGAATTTCACTCCAGCCAGAAAGGTCGCTTTCACGCGGTCATACTGCCCTGCGCCGAAGTTCTGCCCGACGATTGGCCCAATGGCCCCGGACAGGGCGAACACAACCGAAAATGCCACCGGCATCAGCCGCCCGATCACCGCCATGCCTGCCACAGCTTCCGTTCCGAACTGAGCGATTTCGCGGATGACAATGGCGTTGCCGATGGGCGTGGCAATATTTGTCAGGACGGCGGGCACGGCAATCGCACGAACAGGTCGAACATCTGCCGCCAACTGCCGCAGCGATGGTCGGGCGAAACCACGATGCACGCGCACTGCCGGTCTGACCGCCGCAATCAACATGCAGATCCGCGCAATGACCGAAGCAATGGCCGCCCCATCTAGCCCCAACCCAACGGCGAAGATCAGGATCGGATCCAGCACCGCGTTAGCCACACCGCCGTAAATCGTGGCCTGCATCGAGCGTCGCGCATCCCCATAGGCGCGCAACACTGCCATGCCCGTCATTGCAATCGCCATCACCCACATGGTCGGCAGGATGATCGAAACATAGCGGGCGGCCAATCCCAGCACTTCGCCCTCTGCGCCCAGCAGGGACAGGCAAAATGTCAGGTTGAACAGGACGATCACTGAGACGATCAACCCGACGAGAGCACCCAGAACCGCAACGCTGGTGCTGAATTGACGCGCTTGTTCATGCCGACCGGCCCCCAACTCCCGTGCCACCAAGGCACCAGCGGCAATCGACAGGCCGACATTGATTGAATTGGTAAAGAACAAAAGCGTTCCGGCATAGCCGACCGCAGCGGCCAACGCATCGTTACCCAGCATCGAAATGAAAATCATGTCAACGAAATCCACCGCGAAAATCGCCATCAGGCCAATGCTGGTGGTTAACGACATGCGGGTAACATGGCCCATCAGGCTACCCGTCAGAAAGACTGCTCTAGCTTCGGATTGTGTTGCCATGTGTAGCTCAGCCCCTGCCCCTCTGGCCAATTTGCCCGCGTTTCCTCCGGTGATGCAACGGCAATCTCGGGGAGAGTTTTCAGCTGAGGTTAACGCATTATTCTAATTGGTCTGCCTGATACCCGCGCAGGAACTGCAGGACAAATCTCGACAACTCTGACCGCACGGCATCAGTGTCTAAAGCCACAAACCGACCTTCAAGCGACAATTTGACGATGCCATGGACCGCCGAGAACACGGTACGCGCACGCAAGGCCAAGGTGGCCTCATCCAGCCCCGGACTTAACCGCGACAACGGAGTCATCACCTCGGCAATCAGTACTGCGTGTTCTTCCAGATGCCACTCCGGCACTGGCACGCCCGGTGGCATCCTGTGATCAAACAGGGCGGCCCAAAGGTTCGGGTTCTCGGTCCCGAATTCAAGATAGGCAAGCGCAAGCGCCAACAGATTTTCCTCGGGTACTTCCTGTGAGGCCGACGCGCTTTGTAAGGTCGTATGCAATCGCGCCAGCGTGCGGGAATTCACCGCCAGAACCAAAAGGTCCAGATCCTCGTATGCGTTATACAGGCTACCCAGCGCGCATCCCGCATCTTTGGTGATATCACGAGCACGCAAAGCCGCCAACCCGTGCGACTTTATCCTGTCTTCGGCTGCGTTCAGAAGTTTTTCCTTCAAAATTTCTCTTTTGTTTTTTGCCACTTAAGTTCCCTCAACGGTAATAGAATGAACATCGTTCAATTTTTAAGTTGAACAACGTTCAGAATCATTGCATAGTCGCCTCATGAACACTGTTCATAAACGAGGAGCCGAAGATGTTCAAACAGTTTGCCACTTTGTTAAGGGGCCGGGCCTATGAGGCGGCAACCGTTGTGACGGACCGCCATGCCCTACCCATTCTGCGGCAGCAAATCCGGGATTGCGCCCATGCTGTTCAGATGTCGCGCAAGGCCGTGGCCGTGACGATGGCCCAGAACGAGCAAGAGAAGAAACAGCACGCGAGGTTGACCCAGCAGATTGCCGACCTTGAGGCCCGAACGCTGGATGCACTGCAACAGAACCGCGAGGATCTGGCCCGTGACGCCGCCGACGCCATCGCACATCTCGAGGCCGAACGCGACGTGTCCACCCAAGCTCAAGTCCGGTTCGATACGGAAATTTCCCGGCTGCGCACCGTCCTGCGCGAAGCTGAAACCCGGCTGCGGCAGTTGCAGCGCGGTCAACGCTTGGCCACGGCAACGGACAAAACGCAGCGCCTGCAGCAGGTGGCCCCTGACAGCGGCCTGTCCACATTGCGCGAGGCCGAAGACACCCTGCAACGCCTGCAGGAGCGGCAAAGCGAAATGGATGCCACCGCCCGCGCCATGACAGAGTTGGAGACCACCGGATCTGCTGAGAACATCCGCGACCGTCTGGCCGAAGCCGGCTGTGGCAAGCCCTTGCGCTCTAACGCGGATGAGGTTCTCGAACGCCTGAAAAAGAAGGCCAAAAAATCCGGCAAGTCGAAGTCGACCTGACAGCAGAATCCGAATTCAACGTACTGATAAACTGAAAGGAATAGACCAATGAACACCGAAGAAACCCTGAACCTGCCCCAATCGAACGCATGGAACATGTTCACCATCGCTTCATTTATTGTCGCAGCTGCGATGATGGCAGGCGGCATCTATTTCCTCGAGGCCAGCTTTGCGGCGAAAGGGTTCTACTCGATGTCCGCGCTGATGCTGGTACACACCACCGTCTCGATCACCAAAACGCTGCGTGACCGCGAAGAATCCCAGCGTCTGCACAATCGGATCGAAGATGCAAAGACCGAGAAACTGCTGAAAGAAGTGGGCGACAATATCGCCGCCTAAACGATCACATCGCTCAGGGAAAGGCGCGCGCGGCTGGGGGTGGCTCTGTTGGCAACCCCCAGCCGCAATGCGTTGAAGAGCACCCGGTCGCCGGGCACATTGAACCGATCCGAAATAGCCGCGCGCGTGACTGGATCATCCGCCAGCGCTGCTGCGGGCCAGCCCACCAACCCTCGGGCCGTAGCCTGCAACCAGGATCGGTAAAACGCCCGTCCAGCGTTGATCATCGACCCATCTTCGGGCCAGTGAAACAATACGACCGCGCTTGCGGCTCTGCTGCGCGCGGCTTCACCCGAAAGCTGCGGCCCCAGGCCCAGCGTTGACAACAGGTCGTAGACCCTGCTGCCTAGAACCGTCGGCACCAGTCTTGCGGTGAACGCGTCCAAGGCCAGAACGTCCCGGTTTAGGCCGTCGAAATAATATTTCGGGTCATCCTTGCGCAACCGCATCCATTGCAGCAACTCAGCGCGAAAGGGTCTTGGCCGCATGATTCGCGCCGAAGCGTTGTCGATCTGACCAGCCAACCAGTCGATCTGTGCCACCTCCGTTACCAGTGTCATTTCCGCGCTCGCCCATTTGTCGAAGGCGGTGATTGGCGCAGGTGAAAACCCTGCCCGATGTGTCAGGCGCTTAGGCATCTCCGCCGCCAAAGCAATATCTTCCGGGACCGCGGTGCCTCCAGGCACGACCCGAGCAACGGGCCGCAAACCGTTAACCCCTGCCCCTTCAGACAGAATTACTTTGGCCCCTACCCCACGCGCGGCAAGAGCCAGAACCGTACCTTCAACTGCTGCACCGCATGAGACCTCCAAGTCACGATCCGTCGGATCACCCACAGGAAGGCGTCGGGACAGGTCGGCGAGGACGTCGATGCCGCCATCACGCAACGCCCAGCGCGCTGGCTGTGTATTATGGGCCGAGGGGGCCAGCATCGCCTGCGCCACAACGGCTTCGAATTCCACCCGGTCCATTACGTCAACTCCTTGGAAAACAGGTGTAGCCGATGCAACGGCACCGCCCCGACCTTTTCGGTTTGCCGCAGACTGGCCGTGTTTTCGTCAGCAATCCAGGTGCCGCCGACCGTTTCATACCCCGCCGCGATCATGTCGCGTGTCATTTCGCTGAGCATCAGGGGATTGACCGAACGGCCCTGAAACTCTGGCATCACGCCCTGGAAAACCACCACAGCGCGGTTCCTGCGGGCCTTGTAACGCAGAAAATGCCACGGGAGGGACAGGCGCATCCGGGAGCCAACCCGGCGTAACAGCGGGTTGAGATCGGGGATCGCTATCACTGCTCCGGCAGGTTTGCCCTGATAGTGCACCACCTTGGATATGCGCGGGTCCATGATCCATTTCATGTCTTTGGCCTGAAAGTGGAACTCTTCGGCCGTGACTGGAACGAACATTGGATTGTCTTTGAAACTGCGGTTCAGGATGGTTCGCGCGTCCTCAAGCCGCTCGGCAATGGTCGCGCGAGTGACGGGGGCAAAGGAAAACCCCTGATCCAGCAAGTGCGCACGCTGAATGTCGTGCAAGACCTGCGGAGCGGGCGTCACATTCAGACGGCGCTCAAAAGTTGTCATGGGAAAATGCGGCTTATACCCGTTCGACTTAAGTAACCCCGGCAGGTGAGGCGGCCCCCAGACTTGGTCTGTGAAAGGCGCCTGATCGAACCCACCGGTCATGACGCCGGCCTGCTGCATTGCTGTCAGGTTGAAATTGCCGGTTAGCCGCGTCATGCCTTTTTCGCGGACCCAGTTTTCCGCAGCCTGCAACAGGGCCGTGGCGGCCTCAGCATCGTCGGCGCAATCAAAGAACCCAAAGCACCCCCGGGCCTCATGATGCAAGTCGTTTGAGGTCCGGTGCAGATGTGCCGTGATCCGGCCAACCGGTTTACCCTGCCGTAGAGCGGTGAAATAGGTAAAGTCCGACACCCCGGAGAACAGCGGGTTTGCAGCCGACAGGAACCGCTTCAAATCCGCCTTCATCGGTGACACGTAAAGGGTATCCGGACCATAGGCATGGAACGGGGCGACAAAGAAACTCGGGAAATCCCGTTCCAGAAGTTCGATCATGCCTGCCCCTCGGCCATCAGAACACCTGCCATCCGCTGCACCGCACGCAGGGCGGCGCCGGTGCTGTCCATCGTCGCGATATCCGGGTTGCTAAGCATTACCACCCTCAACGGTTCAGCCGAAAGCAACGCGGCATGAGTGGCATCAAAGCGGGAGAACAGCCAGTTGACCTGTTCGTCATCCGTAGTACCCACCTGTTGAACAGGCATTTCACTTAACCGGAACCGCAGGTCGTCCAGGTTCATACCAGTCAAATCGGCCTCTTCCACCAGCACCGCGTCCGGGGCCCCGGCAGCGCGGCGCAACAAGGTCATGCCTGCCTGCGGCCCCTGCCCCCTTGCCTCGGCAATCTCGCGCAGGGCAACCAGTTGGCGGTCCTCAATCCGCAGGGCAATCGCGGCCTGCCATATCGCCAACAGGATCAGCGTGGAAACGATCACCGCCATGACCTGTATCCCGGCCCGCAGATCCAGCGGGACAAGCCCGGACAGGGTCAGGGTCAACAGTCCGGTCACCAGAAACACGATCCCGAAGCTGCGCAGGATATCCGCGGCCCGCAACCCCGAGCGGTACATCCCAATCGACAGCCAGCACAGCACCAGGACGGCCACACCACCCAGCCTGACCGGAGCATCAACCACTGCCTCGCGCATGTAATCCGTTGCTATAAAAGGCAGAATCAACAGGAAGGACAGGCTCATTCTGTTGACGGTTCTGTTCTCGGTCGGAGACAGGCTGCACCTGTCGCGCCGCAGCACGAACGCTGCAACGCCACCCAGCCCGATCAGTTGGAACAACAGCAATCCGGTCAGTCGTAAAACCTCAAGGTTGCTAAACTGCAGCAACCCCAGCAGGCCAAGGACGACCGCCCCCCACGCGCAGATCTGTTTCAGGATGGGCGGCGCGTGACGGCGCAGCAAGCCCTCGGCTAGAACCAAAGCGGCCAAGGGCAACAGTGCCGCGCAACAGCTTGCAACAGCAGAGAAAAGCCAGCCCCAGCCACCCCAGTGCCCGATCCGGGACAGCATCAGCGCCACCAGCACCCACAGGCAGAACCGAAACCGTCTGGCAATTTCGGACCTTTGCACGAGATCGTCCAGATGCAGCAATACAACCACTGCGCCCAGCGCAGCGCAGATCGACACCCATGTGTCCGCCAGAAATGCGGCCGTATCGGTCATGAGGCCAACAACCTTTTCATCTGCCGCCGAACCAACGGCCGCACCAGGGTGGCCAGAAAACCCGGCAAAGGACGCTCGACCTTGCCCGTATAGGGGTTCAGGAACCAGCCGCGATAGTCCGCGCCATGCGGGCGCCCCAGTACGGTCTGTAGCGCCTCGCCTGCCATCAGCGCCCCAGCCATGATTACCATTGGCGCAAAGGACATCCGGCTGCGGGTGCCGGCAATGACTTCACCAGCCAGGGCCAGATCCACATGGTGCCGGGACGACGAATGGGTCAGTACATATTCAGCCTCGGCGGCAGCGGCCGCATCGCGCATCTCCGGCGTAAGCGCGCTCCAGAGGGTGCCTTGCGTGGGGTAGTCCAGACGTTCTTCCGGCATCGGGTCACCTGAACCCGTGACGTAAACCGATGGCAAGGGCGAGGCATAGGCGTCGATCACCACCCGCCTACTGATCCGCGCCGTACGATACAGCAGCAGGCTGGCGCTCAGATCATCTGTACCGTTGATAACAACATCAGCGGTTTGCACCAACCGGTCCACGTATTCCGGCCAATCCGCACCCAGCACTTCGATTTCGGCCTCGGGGTTTATTTGCAAACACTGGTCGCGGGTCGCAATCGCCTTGTCTCGGTCGATCGTTCCCAGTGTTGCGAACATTTGCCGGTTCAGGTTCGACACCTCAAAACTGTCCAGATCAGCAAGGATCAAGCGCCCAACCCCCGCACGGATCAGGGTCATGATCGCACTGCCACCCATCCCCCCGGTGCCGCAGACAAAAACGCAAGCGTTGCGCAGTCCATCCTGCTCGGCCTGAGAGACAAAGCCGATATTGCGCGTGGTGAATTCCTGATATGAAAACGTGCTCATTTACCCTGTTCCCTGGCGCGCAAAATGCCGAAATCCCGGTGTGTGTCGGCCCATTGCCACAACGGCATCGCCAGACGCTGCAATACAGCCGCAAAAACGGCCAGCGCGACAGCAGCGAATGAGCCGCGCGGAACCTCGCGCCCAACATAGGACAGCGCGGTTGGCGTATCCATCTGACCCAATTGCAGAACGTCATCACCCCGATCGTAATCCAGCTGATCCCGACAATAGTCATTCACCACCTGATCCCGGTGCTTGGGGGCGTCGGCGAAGGTCTTCTTCAAATGGTCCGAACCACCCGTATAAGCGTTGGAGATCACGAAACAGTCTTCGTCAAAACCGGCCTCGGGGCCGACACCAAAGACATGGCGGTGGTGACGCATGATTTCCCGGGCCAGCAACAGATGCAGAAGGCTGCGTCGGTTTTGCGCCCCGCCCTCCGGCGCCGGAAAAACACGCGCGAACCCGCTACCAACCAGCCCCACGACCGCTGGCACCTGCGTTACATTCGAAATCCAAAGCGGCCGCATCCCATTGCGAAACAGCATCAACACGCAGGTCAGCCCGTACAACACCCAGCTGAGCCCCTGACTGCGCAGACCGGGATCAACCATGACCAACCCCAGATGCAGCACTTCCTCGGACCGGTGCCCCAGGTCGACCTCCATCAGGGCCAGAGCATTGAAGGCCACCGGCGTTTGATCGTCGCGGCGCGATACGAGCGTGATCACCGACTGCCCCAGCCTGTCGCGATCACCGGCAAAGACCCCATAGCTCAACTCTCCGGCGGGCAGCGTTTTCGACGCTACCCGACGCAAGTCTGCAACCAGCTCATCCAATTCGGACGGAGACATCCACAGACTCGGGCGTTCAACTATGCGAACCCGATACCCGCCCGAGGCGTTCAGACGTACATCCATGTAGCGCTGAGATGCGGCGCTGAAAATGGCGCTTAACAATTCCTGTTCCCGTAAATTTCCGCTCTTAGCCAGATACGAATTCTATTATGACAAAACTAAGGTCTGGGACGTGCTATTTCGCGTCGCTGCCCCGTGCCATTCATGAACTCATGAACCGGATTTAAGCCCCACGGCACAAGTCCTGAATTCCACCAGTTCCTCGTGTTGCTTTGACCGGATAAGCTCTTCTCAGGACAAAGGCATGCGTTATGAAAATCGTCTCTGGCGGGCAAACCGGTGTGGATATGGCGGCATTGGAATTCGCGCGGCAAAACGGCCTGGCTTATGGTGGATGGGTTCCCAATGGCCGCACGAATGAAGCGGGTCGGATTCCGGAGTATTTCACCGGCCTGACCGAGACGGAAACCGAAAAAGTTGTAGAAAGAACCCTCGCCAATGTCGTTTCAAGCGATGCCACGCTGATCTTTGTCGATGAGTCGCCAAGCCCGGGAACGCAGCAAACTATCGCGTTCGCCGAAGAGGCCGGGAAACCTCATCTGGTAGTCAATATCAGGGATGGAACGTCAGCCTGCACGCGGCAAGTACGAGAATGGCTGCAATCCACCCAATCGTCGGTTCTGAACATCGCGGGTCCCCGAGCGTCCGAGGCACCGCAGATCGGAGCGCAGGTCCGCGCGATACTGGATCAAAATCTGGATCTGCTCGAGCGTGAACCTTAACCGCATCTACTGGTTCGTCTAAGGCGCAGTCCTGTCCGCACCGCCAAACCTTAGAAGTACGTTGCGCGTGACCTGTTCAACCTGCCAGTCCCGCCGGGTCAAACCCATCACCCATTCGCAAGTACCTGCGGTAAAGACCTCGCCCTCTCCCCGGTGCCAATGCACGATCGCGCCGTTGCCGCGGCTGCTGCGATCCAATGTCTCGGGCGAAATCTCTCCGAACAGGGCGCGGGCATTGAACATCGCGTCCGCGTCCGCGATATAAGCGGTCTCACCCCAAACCTCTTGCGTAGGCTCAATATTGGTCGCCAAACCCATCGCCACAATCTCAAGCGTTGGGTCAGCCCCATCCGATCCGGTGGCAATGGGAAGGCCGTCTTCAATCCGATAATCCACCCCATCGACTTCGTACCCGAGTATTCGGGACGCGGCCCCCAGCTGATCGCCATACCCCAACTGAGTACCCGCCAGCGCCCAATGGCCGGGCCGATACACCGAAAAGCCCCCGCTGCCCTGCCCGACACAGCGCCCCAGACCGGCATAAACCCCTTTCAGCCCGTTGACCCCAAAGGTCTGCGCGCCCGGACGGTTTGCCGGGGCGGTTTCCCATGCGGTGGTTACCAGATGCTCTTGATCCGAACCGACAAGCGGGTCCTGATCAGCCGTGTACTTGTAACAAACCTGGGTGCGCCCCTCATCCTCGATGCGGGTTTGCCAGAGGAAATTGCCCCCAAACCGTGCCACGCGGCCACCCTCGGCGGTGTACCGATCAACCGCGTCGCGCATGTTTGTTGACCAGTACTCGTCGTGCCCCACGAAGACAGCGCATCTGTGGCGTTTCAAAAGTTCGGGATCATCCTCCAGATCATGCTGTGTGGCGAAATCGAACTCGAACCCTTGTTCTTCAACCGAAGCTGCAAAGTGACGTTCGTAACTTGCCCATCCGGCCGAGGCGTACTTCTTGGAATACCCATAGGCATAGGCCCACTCCATATAGGGATACCGAACCATGGTGCCCGATTGGTGCGGCATGTCGGGCACCGCGCGTGGTATTCCTTCGGGAAGCTTGCAGAACCCCCGCGTCCACGGGCGCTGTGTTGAAACCACCGGAGAAAACGCATTGCTGTCCGGGCCGGTTATCCCTTCGTAGTGGTTGGACCCGCCCCAGCAGTTATAGGCCAGCCAGGTTCCCGTGGCGCAGATCAATACATAGGGTGCAGGCGGCTTGCTGACCGCGCGGCGCAGCATAAAGAGATGGTGTTCCTCGACGCGGTCCCCGTCGCGTTCAGCGGTCAGGGTCACCAGATATCCACCTGCGCGCCAGTCATCGGGGATCGTGAACTCGTAAGCGACATCCCACCCGCAGCCGACAACCGAACAATCCTCGGGTGTAGTCTGATGCACCCCTGCGATATCCGTCTCCGAGAACAACGGCTCGTAACGCGCACCATCACGGCCAATCTCAAGGTTCCAGCGTTCTGCCGTGGTGGACACCCGCAATGCCAGCAGGTCACCCGGGGCATAGGTCATGCGATCCGTATACCCCCAGATCTCAAGAACCGAAGCGTTTCGAGCAGGTCCGATATAGTAATTATCCAGAATATGTCGTGCTTTTGCACGCGTTCTTGGTGTTGTTTCAGGTTGGGGTAATTCCGATCGTGTCATGAATCACAGCACTACCACACAGCAGATGATTTCAAGACTTGTGTTTTGATGCCCTTGAAAAAAAGCTGGCCATTTCGGTATTCAGACAGGGTCCCTACCCGCATCAGGTTCCGTTTTTCTGGCCCGACCAAAAACCGATTTCGTCTCCGTCGATAATGATCGCGAGATCCCAGAACTTTCTGATTTCCGCTTCGGCGGCCAGCGCCGCGGCCGGTTCGTCGGGGACGCGCTCGACACGAAACCCAAACTGTTCGAACCCGCTGTACTCGACACGGCTTAGTATGACCGGAAAGACCTCTCGTTCCAGTGCCGCAGCGGCCAGAAGCCTCGCGACATTATGTGCGGATTCAAGAGGTTTCAGAACCCGAATACCAATATACGTGGGGCCGGCCTTGTCATGCTCCCAAAGGGCAATGGATGGTGTCAGGTCCATCTCGGGGAACACAACTTTCCCGTACGGCTTGGATTTGCGATTGTCCGTGATCAAAGCATCCAGTTGAACCGGCCGCTTTGGCGATGTCCTGCCAAGAATTTCGAACCAAGAGATGTCTGTCATTTTTCGCGCCTAACCTCTGCTAGGATTTCAGCTGCCCTCGACGCCCCCGCCTCAGGTAGTTGAATCCCATTCAACGCAGACCGATAGCGTTCCACCTCATCGTGATCCAGACATTCCGAGACTGTCCTTTCCAGCTTCATGAGGTCTGTTTCGGTGATGATCGCACAAAGGTCGCGATCAGCCAAAGCTCTGGCGCGTCGCTCCTGATTGTCCAAATAGGGGGCCGATTGCGGGATCAGGATCGCGGGGATTTGGTGGTAAAGAATTTCGAGAACGGAATTGTACCCCGCCGCTGAAATTACCAGGTCCGCGGCCAGACACAGGGATGTTGCCTCAAACGTCTGGACCACGCGTGTATTTGTCCAGCCGAACGTGGCAGGCTGAACCTTGCTGCCCGGCCACGTCACGACAAGATGCAGGCAGTCCGTCCGATCCTCCAGCATCCCGGATATCGCTTGCAGCTGAGCCGATCTATCAGACGCCACACCGCCACCCAGCATGCTGACAACTAACTGTTTGAACTCTCGCCCGAACCGTTCTGCCAGCCGCTCCCTAAGCCGGTCACGCTCGTTTTCGGACTGAACCACCTTGCGAAAAATCGGACCGACGTAGTGGACGTGGTCGCCATAGCTGTAGGCATCGTTCAGTTCGTCGAAGGCTTCGGAGGGTACGATGACACGATCGAACACACCCTCTCGTCGGAGCATCTTTTGTCGGGGTCGCCCGTCGGGCCACAGGCCCCGTCTAATCCAAACTGCCGACAGGTTTCGCTCGAGAATTACGCGGTAGACGGAATCGAAGACATGGCCGCCGTCAAAGATCAGGCTGTCGTTGTCCTGCAACGCGGCACCAAGTCGACGATATGTCAGGATATCGTTGCCGTCAGGATTATCCGACATATCGATCCGCGAAACCAACGGAATGCAATCAATGCCTTCGCGGCGGATAAGCGGCACGCAACTGGGAAAGGCCGCAAATACCGACGGCATGTTGTCCGGCAATGCGTTCGCGATCACGGCGCACCGCTGAGCGTGCCCCAATCCCACGCCATTTGTCGGAAAGAACAAAGTTCTCTGTGCGGTCCGAACAGGTTCGCGTGTTTTGGGTGTAAGACCTGCAGCGCTTTCCAGACGGGAAATGTCCACATTATGAAGCCACTGAGATTTTCTGGCCTGTTCCGCGATTTGCGACGTGTTGCCAAGTATTTTACCTGTCAGATACCCATCCAGAGAAAATGGCGTCTTGGGCCCAAGCAACGCGGGCGCGCCGGAGGACACCAGAGCCTCGTCATCCGTGCAATCTATCGCAACGCCCCCAGTAGCCATCAATTCGACTGCAAACGCCGCCATACGAACGCCGGCGATGCCGTGACCGAACATCACAAGAATGTCCGTCGAATTTGCCAGCGTAAGCGATGAAAGATCGGTATACAGGTTGGTCGGCAAATCATGGAACGGCGACGCATTGATCGCCTCGTTCTGCGCCCCGCTTACGACCAGTCGCAGATTGTATCCCCCCCGGTTACTCATTCGGGAAAAGCAGGACAGAGTCTCGGGATTGTCCAGTTCCATGGAGCCTAAAACAACCGTCACATTCGGCATCCCACGTGCGGGCCGGGGCGTTGGCCGAACGTCCGCAACCAGAGGGCTGATCGCCGAAGGCATCACCGAACGCGGCTGAAAATCCGTAAGGTCGATCACCGTTGCCTCGCGCCCAAGCGCATAGGCCAGACGCGCTTTTGCCCCGATGTAGCTTTGCTGGCTCAGGAAACGACCCGTAGCAATCACCGGCACGTCGGTATCAAGCTGCTTTTGTCGAAGGGATGCAAGAAGCAGATCATCGATATCCTCGGCACCAAGCACAAAGACGGATTCAGCCTCGTGCTCTGCCGGATCGACAAGAAATCTGGCCGCCTCATAAACTCTACCGCGTCCTGCGTTTCCCGGCAGATACTCGGCATCGATACAGCAGGTGAAACCGCTCGCGGCAAGTTGCTCGGCAAAGATCAACTGCGCATCGAAGGATCGTAAGGAACGCGAACCGGCCTCAACGAAAATCATTTCAGGACCCCGCTATCAGCGGGAATGACATTGGACAGTTGCGCCCTGAAGTTGTCGGCGGAGTAGCGCGCCAGCGCTGATTGCGATTTGGATACCTGTTCGTGATACCTATGCGGCTGCGCGATAAGACCGGTAATAATCCCGTCTACGTCCTTTGGGCGACAACTGAGCACTGCGTCGCCAAACGTGACCCCTATCTCCGAATTGGTAAGAACCACTTTGCCAGCGGTCAGAGCTTCGGCAATGACACGGCCAAAGCTTTCCTGCCAAGTCGGTGCGGTGAAGTAAACGAAAAAGTCAATCATTTCAAAAAACTCGTCCACCCGAATGGCGTTGAAAGGAAGCAAGGTCCAATGCGGGCGGAAGACACTGGCATCCAGCAATGCGTCCGCACCCAGGATAACGTTGTTCTGCGCATGTTCGGGAAAACACCTGTCGAGATCGGCCAGAGTCGGAAACTTCTCAAACCCGGGGCGTGAATGCCTGCCGCGGCGGTCTTCGGGCACGTCGCACGGGGACTCAATCTCGGTTTCGCAGATGTTGAACCAGTCCGCACCCAAAACCTCCCATTGCCGGGCCACACGGGACCCGACCAACCAATCGGTTACGGTTTTCCGATTATACGGCGAAATCGGTGCAAGCGTTTTTCTGAGCGCAAGAGCCGCCGCCTCAATCTGGTTCAGGCAGGATGAAACGTCGAACCCTTCTTCTCCGCCCGGACGCAAAAAATTCTCGTGCGTTACCACGATCAGGTCCCGCGCAAAAATTCTTGTACTCAAAGCGTCCTGAAACTTCAGAAATGCCGGATTGTGCAAGATCACAAAATCTGCACTAACCCGAGGAGCATCCCAAATCAGCGGAATGCGCAGCTCGTCAAGTACACGACGCAGCACCGGCGCTATGTACTGGTCGTCTCCGAACGTCCTTGAGGTTACCGCGTGAACCTCCAACTCTCCGAACTCAATGGCCACTCGAAGTTCGGCAGCGACAGCCGCCGACGTACCGCCGGAAAACCGTGGTTCAATGATGTAGGCGATTTTCGGGCGCGAGGGACAGCTGATGGTGTCAAACACGGACATGGGGCCTAGTGCTGCAGCGAACTTGCGCGCGCGGTTGTCCCAGTCGGGGTGTCAAACGGATTGTCCGGCACATTGGCGGGATAGCCGAAATCCAAACTGCCGGCAGACGCGGCGCCATAAAAATCGCGCAATTCCCGCGATAGCTCATCATCGCCCGTCAGCAACTCCGGGTTCCTCTCAAGATAGGATCGCAGCGCCCTCGTGTCGTTGGTTGACAACAGCTGATCGATAGCGATCAGGTGCTCAAGCGTGATCTCAGCACGCGCACCCCCTGTCGTCGCTAAAATAAGTAGCGCAGTTACAATGCCGACGAGTCTGCTATCAGTCATTTAAAAGAACCTTATCAATACTTGTTAACTACACTCACCATCTGTTTCAGTCTTTCGCACTCATGAACAAGAATAGCGATTTTAGTTCGATGTTGCCCGAAGTTTTTTCAGAACCTGGCTTCTGAGCTGGTTGATCGGGTTGTTTGCCGTAGCGCTTTGACTGCTTCGTTTGGTTGTTCGCTTGATCGGAGAACTGCTATAGCCGTTCCCGGCCAGATATAACTCCACCACTCCGCTGGTAGTTTTGGTTTTCGAATTGGTGAAGTCGCGCAATAACGCGCCGGCATCTTCTGCTAGGGCCGCGGCTTGGGCGGCATCCTGCCTGTGATAGAATCGAACGTTGGACTGGGACACCTTGTACCCAACGCGCGCCGTCCCATTCAACTCATGACCTGTCGTTGTTAGATCGGTAACAACAGAATCTACTACATCCTGCGGCAGTTTGTTGGGTGCATACAGTCTGAACGCCGCGCCCGTTGCGCCGGAACTCGCTTCTGGTGGCTCGACATCAGCGCCAGGCAGCGCCGCAAATTGCACTGAACCCGAGGGCTCAGCTCGCGGCGTCTGAATGGGTGTTTGCAGCGCCTCCGGGCCAACTCCGGGTTCTTCAATCTGCGCCGATGGGTCCAATGCCACGGTCGTCAATGCGTTTTCAATCGGATCGACCGATATGGGCAAATCCGGCTGGATGGCCCAAATCTGTTCTGACAGAGACCCAGGCTCTGCCGCGGGTGGCAGAAGCGCAGGTTGTCTGAACAAGACGGGCTGAATCGCAAGATCAGGCGATCGCACCGGTGGAGTAAACGCATCTGCTGCTATTTCCATGGGATCAACAAATCCTTCTGCAGCTACAGCAGCCAGCGCGACCACCGGGTTAAAAATCTCAGGTACGTTTTCATAGGGCAGAAAACTTGGGTTCGCCTCTCGAGTTGGCAGATAACCGGGTCCACTCACGGGCAAAAACGGCTGCTCAAGGGCAGGAACATACGCCAGAACGCGTGGAGCGACATTTGGTGTTTTCAGTTCGGGAGGCTCTGCCGCCTCGGTCAAACCCGAAACAGGGGGTGTCAGCAATGCAGTACTGTTCAGATCCTCTCCCTCTGCCAAACTGCTATCGGGCGAAGCCGATCGGGCCGAAGTGTTGACCACATCGGTTGAAATGACGATTTCACTTTGCGCGGACGTCGACAAATCAGGCTGCAACGGAGCGACGCCCTCATCTTGCAACGGAGAGCTAATCTCGACACCCGCAGCTTCTGATCCAGTTGCCACTCGTGGGTCTGGTCCAGAAAGAACCCAAAACACCGAAGAAGAGGCAACCGCACCAATGGCGCAGCCGAGGGCGATTAAACCCAATCTAACCTTTCGGCGCGCGCGTTGTTGAATTTCCAGTTTTTGAAGAATCTTCTTGGATAGGCGAAAGTCAATCTCTTCATTGGAAAGCCTTAAACTCAGTCCTGCATCTGTCTGATCGGCGTCGGCCGAGCTGTTATCGCCTCTCCGGGATTTGAAAGTTCCTCCGGCTTTTTCAACAGATTTGGTCTTACGGTCACCATTAGGCACACCGGACTCGAGTTCTTCCGACTCACCCCTGCGCCCGGCAAACGCCGCATTTCTTTTCTTCCTGGCTTCTTCAAGCTGAGTTGACCACGCTTTCTGCCCGACCGGAGATGGCTCACCTGTGGTTGATTGAGCATCGTTACGTTGACCCGGTTTGGGGGCTTGCGTCTCCTTGCTTTTCTGACCGCGCGCCGAAATGTTCTTCTCTCGCTCTATCCGAGCTTTTTCAAGTACCTTCTGCCATTCAGGGGATTGAACGAAGTCATAGTTACCCGGCGCCTGAGCAGCGCGTTTCTTGGCAACTTCTGGTCGAGTCTTTTGGCCGCTCGCCTTCGTCATGAATTACCCCCGACTGGCCGGCGAAATAAGCTCTAAGCTGTTGTAGCCTGGCAATCCCGAGCACAGGCCGGCGCGTCAAAAATGCTAAAAAATATAGTGTGGAGTATAAAAAACTGACCGCTCTCTGACAAGTCAACCGGTTCCGCCAAACAGAATGTGAACACCCCCAGTCAAGGTCAGGATTGCTGAGCTTACCCCGCCAGACCCCAATTTCAGCGTAGTTTTTTAGTCTCACGACAATTTCAAGCTTGGCTAAGGTAAAGGGTAAGAGCCACATGAACGCTGTTGCGCCGTTCCTGGAGTTGTTTGGGTAACCAATTCTCAAAACACTTGGGTATGAATGGACCCAATTCGGAACGAACTGGATGCACTTACTCTGATCATCACTCCGATTCCGTTCATGCCAAAGTGGTCGTGGTGGATAGGGTGCTGTGGAACGCGTGCAGCTTTTGCCCCGAGTCTTTGCCTGACGGCTCGGTCAGACGGCAAAAGACCAAGGACGTTTGCATTTTTTCACTGGATGAAACGTCACTATGTGGATGAGCGGGACGAGACTGTCTGGATCCGGTTCACGGGCGGCGAACCCACAATGCATTTCCGCAACATCGTTCTGTTGCGCAGGCGTCAGCAATTGATTTCAAAGTCAGCCTGATCAGCAATGCGTCGCGGACACCCCGGTTTTCGGAAAAGATAGGCGAGTGTCTGAACAGCTTAATCCTAACCTATCACGCAGAGTTCGTGGAGCTGACCCACTTCATCCGCTTAGCGAAAATGATGGTGGTCCATATCAACGTCACGATGCACCCGGACCGCTTTGACCAAACCCTTGAAGACGCCCGGGTGCTGCGCGCGGCGCTGCCGACGGCGTCGATCTCGTTAAAGCCGTTGCGGCAGGAACTCGGTGCAAAGATATACGACTACGCCGATGACCAGATGCGGGTACTTTCGGAAGGACTGCCCTCGAAATACGCTCCGTTTGACGAAAAGCCGCACTCTCTGATGCGCGCGACCATACGGTCCGGGCAGTGCAAGACGTTGCCCCCAAATGAGTTCCTTCTCAGGGGCAGGAACCGCTGACGCGTTTTCAGCTGCAGTGTCGGGCTGGACCCACTTCGGGTCAGAGGGAATGGCGATATCTACCGAGGTGTCTGCGGTGTGCAAAGGACTCCTGTTCATTTCTGGCCGACGTCCTGATCCGAAAAGAGTATTGAACCGGCGTCCCCTAAACGAGACAACCGATCAAATGGAGTTCAGGCTGCCCAGGTCGACACCGCTCCAGGCCATGCGCGGGTCGGCCAGCACCTCAAGTAGGTCTTCATGTTCAGGATGGTCGGATGAACACACATCCTGGGTTTTAAATTCCTGCGGTGTGACATGCCCCCAATTGCGCAGCCTCAGGAAGTAGACACCATCAGCGTTCATTTCATGGGCAAGATCGACGAAGGCAGGCATTTCTCTGTAATTTGCGGTCTGCACGACAAAGTCCAAACGCAACGTGTCAATATCACCACGCGCGTTCAGGTCACCGAGGAAGCGCAGGTTCCTTCTCAGTATCGAGAAATTGCCTCCACGGCGCAGCACGCTGTACGTGTCGGCCTGCGCCGCGTCGATGGACACCCAGACAGACGAGACCTTGTCCCATAGCGCTAGATCGTTCCATGCCCTTTCATTGGCCAGCAACCCGTTGGTGTGCAGTTGAATGCGCCGCCCGGGCGGGCCTGACTGAGAAAGCCTCCCCAGGAGATGGCGAAAGTGCCTACTGCCAAATGGATCACCCGACCCGGTGACCTTGATTTTCGTGGCCTTGCTGACCAGCGGCAGAAGGTGGTCTTCAAAGACATGATTCAAACGTTCCGTGTCTTTGTGCGGCAGGTTGATCAACTGCGTTCGGCAACTGGGACAAGAGATGTTGCAGGACCGGTCATGAGACAGGATGACCCGATCGGGACCTTGCTCCAGCTCCAGTTTCAAGTTTTGCGTTTCCGGGGTGCGGGCCTGGAGCCTGCGACCGGCAATCTGTGGACAATGCCACCGGCTGCAATGGGAAAAATCACCGTCACGGACGGATCGCCTGATTTCACGTGCCCTGTCGGAATTCCAGAATCCGCCCTCGTCCGCCGTTTCTAGGCGACCGATCGGAACCGGTTGCCATGCCGAACAGCAAAAATGCACTTCACCGTTAGTCCGCGTTTCCATTTCTCGAAAAGGCGCCGGGCAGGTGCGCGTCCGAAGCCAGCGGTCGGTTTCGGTTTCCAGATCCGTCGACGTCTCGCGGGCAGCATCAATGAGCCGCTGCGCCATTAGGTCATGGTGATCGCGGCTTACGACCTCGCGCCCAAGTGTTTCGGTTGCCTGCCATTTCCCCTTCTGAAGCTCGAGCCACCCGGCGACCAACAGAGTCAAAATCTCGTGCTCTGTCGCGTTGTTCAATACCTGTGCGACAAACCGATTCAACAAACCCTGATCGTTGTTTTTCTTTATGGTTTCTGCACATTCGATCACCAGGTCTTTTGCATGAGCACCGGGCCCATCAAGAAGTCTACGCCGCCTGAGATAGGTCGCGTTTTTCTCACAAAGCGACTCGATGATTTCTGCACAGTCGACATCGCCTGTGTCGTAAAGCAATTTGGTGTTGTTGCGCGTTATAGGCATTGCGGCTGATATAGTGACAGACCGCGACATCAAATCAAGTATGCGCTTGGACGACAAAAATATCGGCAAGGAAATGAAAAAAGTGAACCGGGACTCTGGGCTAGGTTTGCATCAAAAAAACACCCCAAACAGCCTCTGCCGTCACGGCGCCCACGTGGTCTAAGGTATTTCATTAACAACCGGTCAGAACCCGACCTCATCCGAGCAGACCGCAACTAACCTGCTGCGCGCACTGTCCAAACAATTCATGCTCAGGCGGTGCACCACCAGCCCCTCTTATTGCAGAGTGTCCCATGCCCCCAACCATCATATGGGGGAACCGACATTCCGACGCCAAGGCAATACTGACCAGACCCGGTTTTCCGGCCGGAAAGACGAATGACCTCGGGACGGCCTCTAAGTACTTGAAGGCGATTGATTATTCCTGGGCGCGAGCTTCACAAACCCTTTGTTCACCTAATGACGAGCCCTTCCAAAAAAAGACGATCACGAACCAAAAGGATATCCTATCGGCTTACTTCGCCAGCGAAGCTTATTCTGGAAGGTTCAACAATGCAGTTGTCAACGCGACGGCCCGCCTTTGATTTGGTCACCCAAAACACAAGTGGCGTGAAATGTGCCGACAGCCTGCTGATCAGTTCGAGCGAGCTGTTCAACTACACCGTTCAAGGTTTCCGCCACCAACAGTGCGAATTGAAACATGGTCGGTGCTTCAAGGACCGATGGCGAGCGTTCTTCCGGTACCTCCCTTCGTTCTCCCATCAAGTTGATCGTGGCCTGAGTTGTTGTCAGAGTACCGGCCGCCAACAAGATTATGGCCCGGTCACCTTCTACCGTTCAGTTAAACACTCTGTTGAAGGTAGAAATGTTGTCGACACCCGCATTCGTCCCTGTGTGTCGGACATAAAAACCAGCCCGCAGTTCAACCGCACACCCAATGCGTAGGTCATAGAAGACTCCGTTGCTGCTGTACGACCTTCTATTGTACCGTCAATTGCTCGCCCGTTGCCCGAATTCTGCTTCCTACAACCGGGAAGCCTGCGCATAGTCCAGACCAGTTGCGACAGCAACATACCAATCATCAGGTCAAATTCCGTTCGAAACGTCGAAACCGGCCCAGCCCACCCCATCCTGGTGTACCTCTACCCAGGCATGAACCGCATCCTGCGTCTCGGCTTCGCTCATCATCAGGTAGCCCGGGACATAGCGCGTTGGCAGGGCAATCTTGCGAGCATATGTGATGAAGATATAGGCGTGGTCCTGGTACATGCCGCTGCCCGCCTAAATGGTATCTTCCGCGCGCCGGTCTGGGCGCGAGCTTCTGACCACAGTATCGTAAACGTGGAATTTACTACTTCATTCTGAAATGTTCATCAGTTGTGCCTGTTCTGAGATTAAGAAACATCCTTGGAATAGGGAGCTTGTGATCCATCAGAACGACGAAGGAGTGCACGCGCTAATAACTTTGCAAGGCGTGTCTCCTGCATTTCGAAACCTGTGCGGCAGTATACTCGAGAAATAGTATGCGTCTCCGGGGCCCAGCACCCTGGACTGCCCATCTACGGTCACTTCAAGGCGACCTTCTATCACAACCGCGCATTCCTCTCCTTCGTGCGACAGTTCAGCCCGACCCGAGTCAGCACCGACATCGTACTCCTCTATCAGCATCTGCAACTTCCGATTTCGGCGTTCACCCGCAACAAGAAGATACGAAACACCTGTTGATCCAAGATCGCGCATGCTGCTGTGGGGAAAATAAAAGCTGTCCTCGTTCTTGAGTTCGAAGCTGAAAAAGAACCCCAGATTGACATCAACGCCCGCGAGGATCTTCTTGAGCAGTGCCACGGAAGGCTGAGTTGACCCGCTTTCGATCTGGGAAATCGTCCCGCTACCTACTCCTGCGCGCTTGGCCATCTCGCGCTGGCTGAGGCCCTTTGAAGTTCGAATCAATCGTAGCCGCCGGGCTGTTTCCAGATCAGATGTCGAAGAGTCAGCCATCGTGATTTCCTGCTTTTGATCGAAAGCACTTTAGGAGGGGTGGGTCTGTTTTTCAATGACTTACAGAAACCCACAAAGCCGGGTGTGCGGAACGCCGTAACTCTGCAAGGATTTGGCACCAAATGAAAATCTGCTTCACGAGGAATGGACGTGCTCGATCAACCCAACACAATGTCATCATTTTGGATGCCGTTTTCGGCCAATCGTGATTTCCTTCGCGAGCCCCGCATGATTCAGTCAGCCGAGGGGATGTATTACACCAGTTCTGATGGTCGCAAGGTCATGGACGGGACCGCCGGACTGTGGTGCGTTAACGCAGGTCACCGTGATCCGCTGATCGTTGAAGCGGTGCAGAAGCAGGTGCACGAGCTGGATTACGCACCGAATTTCCAGTTCTCCCACCCTCAGGCGTTTGAGTTGTCGGCAAAACTGACAGCGATGATGCCTGAGGGATTGAACCACGCCTTCTTCACCAACTCCGGCTCCGAGTCCGTGGATACGGCGCTCAAGATAGCGCTGCACTACCACCGGATGCGCGGCGATGGCGCGCGCACCCGTTTGATAGGGCGTGAGCGGGGTTACCACGGCACTGGTTTCGGCGGCATATCGGTTGGCGGCATCGTCAAGAACCGCATGCACTTCGGAACGCTTCTGACTGGAGTTGACCATCTGCGTCATACGCATGACCTGGAGAAAAATGCCTTCTCACGCGGCTGCCCGGAACATGGCGCTGAGTTGGCGGATGACCTGGAAAGATTGGTCGCGCTTCACGATGCCTCGACCATTGCAGCGGTGATCGTCGAACCGATGGCCGGGTCCACCGGTGTGCTTCTGCCGCCGAAAGGATACCTGAAGCGGCTGCGGGAAATCTGTGACCGTCACGGTATCCTGTTGATCTTCGACGAAGTCATTACTGCTTTTGGTCGTTTGGGTACAGCGACAGCATCAGAGTATTTTGATGTAAAGCCCGACATCATCACGACCGCCAAAGGCCTGACCAATGGCGTTATTCCGATGGGCGCGGTCATAGTGTCCGACAAGATCTATGACTCGGCCATGGAAAACGCCGATGCGCCAATCGAGCTGTTCCATGGCTATACCTATTCCGCCAATCCGGTTTCTTGTGCCGCAGCGCTGGCGACTCTGGAAAGCTACAAACAGAATGATTTGTTCCGACGCGCCGCCCTGCTGTCTCAGCCTTGGGAAGATCAACTTCATAGCCTCAAAGGCCTGCCGAATGTCACTGATATTCGCAATCTGGGCCTTGTCGGAGCCATCGAACTCGCGCCACGTGACGGCGCTCCGGGCGCCCGAGGCTATGATGCAATGAAGCGCGCTTGGGAAGCTGGAATCATGATCCGAGTTACTGGTGACATCATCGCCCTGTCACCGCCACTGATCATCTCTGAACCTGAAATAATGACCCTTTGCCAAACGCTTGGAGAGGTATTGGCTGACCTGCCATGACCTCTGACCACTAACCCCAAAAAGGACTGACATCATGAAAGATGCATCCCCGATCGCTTTGATCGGCCACTACATTAATGGCCAAATCACTGTTCCTTCCGGCGAAAACACTCAGCCGGTGTTCAACCCCGCAACCGGTGCTCAAACCGGTGAAGTCTCACTGGCGAGTGTCCAAACGGTGGACGATGCAGTGGCCGCCGCCAAAGCGGCATTCCCAAAATGGTCGAACACACCACCGATCCGCCGCGCCCGCCTGATGAACAACTTCCTGGCCCTGGTGCGCGAACATAAGGACGAATTGGCACGCGCCATCACGGTCGAGCACGGCAAGGTGTTCACCGACGCTCAGGGCGAGGTTGAGCGCGGTATTGATATCATCGAGTTTGCCTGCGGCATTCCGCAACTCCTCAAGGGCGATTACACAGAGCAAGTATCCACCGGCATGGACAACTGGACCACGCGTCAGGCGTTGGGTGTTGTCGCCGGGATTACTCCCTTCAACTTCCCGGTCATGGTGCCGATGTGGATGTTCCCGATCGCCGTCGCCGCAGGCAATACGTTCATCTTGAAGCCGTCACCAACCGATCCGTCCGCATCCCTGTTTTATGCGGACCTGATGCAGAGGGCTGGTTTCCCCGACGGTGTGTTCAACGTCGTTCAGGGTGACAAGGTCGCCGTTGATGCTTTGCTGAAAAATGACGACGTCAAGGCTGTGTCCTTCGTCGGTTCGACACCGATTGCCAACTATATCTACGAGGTCGGTGCGCGTCACGGCAAGCGCGTTCAGGCGCTGGGTGGCGCAAAGAACCACATGCTGGTGATGCCGGACGCTGACATGAACAAAGCCGCCGACGCACTGATCGGCGCGGCCTATGGCTCGGCCGGAGAGCGCTGCATGGCGATCTCGGTTGCCCTGCTGGTTGGCGATGCCGCCGACAAGTTGATGCCGGTCCTGAAAGAACGCGCCGAAACCTTGAAGGTCAAAAACGGTCTTGAGCTAGACGCCGAGATGGGCCCGATTGTCACCGCCGCCGCGCGGGACCGGATTAAAGGGTTCATAGACTATGGCGTCGAAGAAGGTGCGGATCTGCTGGTCGATGGCCGCGACTATACCGTCGAAGGGCACGAGGAAGGCTATTTCCTTGGCGGCACCCTGTTCGACAACGTTACGCCGGACATGAAGATCTACAAGGAAGAGATCTTTGGCCCGGTTCTGTCCTGCGTCCGCGTCTCGAGTTTCGCGGAAGGCCTGCAACTGATCAACGACCACGAGTTTGGCAACGGCGTGTCACTGTTCACCCGTGACGGCAATGTAGCGCGTGAGTTCGGTAAGCAGGTTCAGGTCGGCATGGTCGGCGTCAATGTTCCGATCCCGGTTCCGATGGCCTGGCATGGTTTTGGCGGCTGGAAGAAGAGCCTGTTCGGCGACATGCACGCATATGGCGAAGAAGGCGTTCGTTTCTACACCAAGCAGAAATCCATCATGCAGCGTTGGCCCGAAAGCATCTCGGACGGTGCCGAGTTCGTCATGCCAACCGCAAAATGATCATTCGGTCAGAGGAGTGAAGAACATGTTCATTGGTGTTCCGAAGGAAATCAAGAACCACGAATACCGTGTTGGCTTGACCCCCGAGAGTGTCGCGGAATTGGTTTCGCATGGTCATAACGTCATTGTCGAAACCAATGCCGGGGCTGGTATTGGTGCGGATGACGAGGCGTATCGCGCCGCTGGTGCGGAGATCGCCGCAACCGCAGGCGACGTCTTTGCCAATGCTGAGATGATTGTGAAGGTGAAGGAACCTCAGGCGGTAGAGCGCGCCATGCTGCGTGAAGGTCAGATTTTATATACCTACCTGCACCTAGCACCCGACCCGGAGCAGACTAAGGATCTGGTCAATTCGGGCGCGGTCTGCATTGCTTATGAAACCGTCACAGACGACAATGGCGGGCTGCCATTGCTGAAACCGATGAGCCAGGTTGCCGGTCGCATGTCGATCCAGGCCGGTGCAAGTGCTTTGGAAAAGGCAAAGGGCGGTCTGGGTGTCTTGCTGGGTGGGGTGCCCGGCGTGAAGCCCGGCAAGGTCGTGGTTATCGGCGGTGGTGTCGTTGGCTTCAACGCGGCCCAGATGGCCGTCGGCCTGCACGCGGACGTCACCATTCTGGACCGCAACCCTGCGGTTCTGGAAAAGCTGGAGAACCATTTCGAGGCGTCGGCCAAAGTTGTCTATTCGACCAAGGCTGCACTGGAAGAAGAGGTCACCAACGCAGATCTGGTTGTGGGTGCGGTTCTGATCCCGGGTGCTGCTGCACCCAAGCTGGTCACACGTGAGTTGATTTCGAAAATGAAACCCGGTGCGGTCGTCGTGGACGTGGCGATCGACCAGGGCGGCTGTTTTGAAACGTCCAAAGCCACCACTCATGCCGAGCCCACCTATGTTGTCGACGATGTTGTTCACTATTGTGTCGCCAACATGCCGGGCGCAGTCGCCCGAACGTCAACTTACGCACTGAACAACGTAACGCTCCCGCACGCTCTGGCCATCGCCAACAATGGCTGGAAGCAGGCGCTTGCAGACAATCGTCACCTGATGAATGGCCTGAACGTGGCCCACGGAAAGGTGACGTACAAGGCTGTGGCCGATGACCTTGGATACGAGTTCATCGCCCCGGAACTTTGCTGACATCAGCAAATCAACGCCCGCTCCAGCACGCCGCTGGGCGGGCGTTACTCGTCAACCAGGAGGAGATAACCGATGAGTTTTAGTAAGTTTACCACAGGTATGGCAGCAGGAGCACTGAGCGCCCTAATGTCGACTGCTGCATTCGCGGAAGACATGACCCTGCGTTTTGCCGGCGTATTCCCGATCGATCATCAGGGCACGAAGATGATGGAACAGGTCGCAGCGGATGTTGCAGCTGCGGATGTCGGCCTGAAGGTCGAGGTTTTCCCGGCAAACCAGTTGGGTTCCGGTGAGGCGCTGTTCGAAGATGTTGCACGTGGCAATATCGATCTGGCCTCGGCGTTTATCTATGCCGACACGGATCCGCGTCTTGAGTTTCTATCCATGCCGTTCCTGCTTGGGGGTTGGGATGACATGGAGAATACCATGCTCAACATGGATTCCGAATTCAACACCATCCTGCAAGAGATCACCGACGAATACGGTGTCCGCGTGATGGCGCAGAACCCTGAAGGCTTCATTGGGATTGTCTCGTCGCAAGAGCCCGAGAACTGGAACACGTTTGACGACAAGGGCATGAACATTCGTGTCTGGTCGTCCAGCGTCGTGAAGTCGATGGTTGAAGAATTGGGTTACCAGGCAACAACCATGGCATGGGGCGACATCTTTCCCGCACTTCAGGCCGGTATCGTCGATGGGGCGATCTGCTGCACCAAGACCGCGACCTACTCAATCTTCGCCAAGTCGGATGTTGGCACCCATTTTGTCGAATACAACTCGATCTCAGAGCTGACTACATTCTACGCGTCGCAGCGGACACTCGACAAACTGAACGACGAACAGCGTGCCGCGCTGCAAGTTGCGATGACCAAAGCCTCGGAAGACTTCTTTGCATACAACCGTGAGAATGACGAAGTCTTCGGTCAGAAATTGCTCGACAAAGGCTACACCATCCTGCGCCTGAGCGACGAAGAACAGGCTGCGATGGCCGCTCATGTTCAGGAAACGGTCTGGCCCGCGATGGCACAAAACGTCGGTCAGGACATCGTCGACCGCCTGCTGGCAGCTAAAGAACAGCAATAAACCTAAAGAAAAGGGCCAGCAAATCAGTTGGCCCTTTTTTGGTCTTTAGCTCAACAAAGGGAGGGAGAAAGATGTCTAGTACAGAAGCTGAACGTCCATTGGTCGTCGAAAGCGCAGAAAAGAAAAGCTCTCAAAAAATCACTGACGAGCTGCCGGTCGTAATTGGGTATCCATTGAAAGCAGTGGCGTTCGTCATGAGACAGATCGTTATGTTTTCAGGTTTCCTGATGGCATTCACGTTTGGGGCCGTTGTTGTCATCCGGTATGGATTTGGTGGCGATCTTTTTGCCTATGAAGAATGGCTTCTGGGCATCAGCATCATCGGCTTTTTTGCAGGTGCTGTTCTGGCTTCTGCCCGCAACCTGCATATCAACGCGGACATTCTTGGCATTGTGATCCAAAACCCCCGATTGATCTGGTGGCGCGGCTTTGTCGTTCTGACAGTCGAGGTGCTGGTAATTCTGTTTCTTATGTATGCGTGTTACGTCTCGCTCATCGATGACTTCTCTTTCCCTCGACTGCGCGCAACCCCGGTGCTGCGTATTCCGTTTGTGACCTGGCGGATTGGAATCATGATTGCCTTTGGCTTCATGGCAACGTTCACGGCTGCATACTTGTACGTGCATATCCGTAAGGGGCTTGGCCTTCCCTTGAGATCGGAAATGCAAAAAGGAGAAACCCAATGATCATCGGAGGAAGTCTTCTTATTGTCTGTTTCATGCTGCTATTGGGCGTCAGCGTATATGTAGCATTCGGATCGGTTTTGATTTTCATCGCCATTGTCGGGGATCAATCCATCACCGGTTATTTGCCGACCGGCTCCACAGGCATCCGCTCACTGGTACTTCTGGCGATCCCGCTCTTCATGATTGCAGGTGGCATCATGGAAAAAGGTAAAATTGCCGCCCCGCTCGTCTCACTGGCTGAAATGTTCATTGGCCATATCAAAGGCGGTCTGAGCGCCGCGGGGGTATTGGCCTGTGGGGTTTTCGGCTCCATCTCTGGTAGTGCAAATGCGACGCTGACCTGTATTGGCGGCATCATGATGCCCCACCTGAAAAAGGCCAACTATCCCGGTGGGCAATCGGCTGCGCTGATCGTGGCGGCCAGTCCGTTGGGCCTGTTGATCCCGCCCAGCTCGTCGCACATCCTGTATGGCTGGGTTGCGCAACAGCACGTACTGAAATGCTTCTTGTCCACAGTCATTCCCGCCATCATCCTGATCACGCTTCTGATTGTGGTCAATCAGTTCATGCTGCGGAAATACGACGGCATCAATCTGACGGAACGCCCCAAGCCGTTTCTGCCGACATTCGGGGTACAGGCGCGCTTGGCCGGCCCGGCTTTGATGATGCCGCTGATCATTCTGGGTGGTATCTATGGAGGCATCATGACGCCAACTGAGGCTGCGGGCATTGCAGTGGTCTACTCGATCCCGATCGCGATTTACTTCTACCGTGGCCTGACCTGGAAAACGCTGGCTCAGACTATCCAGAACTCAGGTGTTACGATTGGCGTGGTCATGGTCATGATCTTCATGGTTCTGATCGTGTCGGACAACCTGATCTCGCAGGGCGCGCCTCAGCTGGCCAAGGACCTGGTCTATTCCGTGTCGGACAACCCGGTCGTCATACTTCTGATGATCAACGTCGTGATGATCCTAATCGGGATGCTGATGGATGACATTTCGGGTCTTCTTCTGGCGACACCGATCTTGCTGCCCATTGCGCAGAGCACTGGAATGGACCCGATCCATTTCGCGGCTGTGATTGGTGTGAACCTGGGTATGGCGAACATTACACCCCCCACAGCACCCCTGCTCTATCTTGGTGCTCAGGTTTGTGATGAGCCGGTTTCCCGCATGTTGTGGCCGACATTAATCTTCATTGTCTTTGCCTGGCTTCCAACCTTGATGCTGACAACCTTCGTACCAGAGTTGGCTCTCTTCTTGCCGGACCTGCTGCTCAGTAGGTAGCCGCGGGAAAACCAACAAACGCAAGACAACCAAAAAAGCGCGCACCCCGTTCTTACGGTTGGGGTGTGTGAGAGCTCTCTCAAAATGGAAGTGCGGAGAGACTTGCTTGTGGACGAAAACCGAAAACCTTCAACAAGGGATTAGAAATGTACAATAACATCTTGGTAGCGCTGTCTCTTGAGCATGGCATCAGTGATCACGCACTTTCGGCGGCACACGCCCTTGTATCCGAAGGTGGAAAGATCATAGCGGCACATATTCACGAACCACCAAACAGACAGATAATGTACTATATGGATGACGGGATCGCCGAAAAATCTCTCCAAAAAGCAAAGGCGCGCTTAGCTGAACGCCTGAAGGACGAAACCGAGGTTTCTTCAGTTCTTCTTGAGAGTCAATCCGCCGGTCGGGCAATCACCGAGTACGCGAACAAGCATGGTATCGACTGTATTGTCCTTGCGTCGCATAAACCCGGGATGAAGGAGTTCTTTCTGGGATCAACTGCAGCCCTCGTCGTTCGCCACGCTCGGTGTTCGGTGCATGTGCTCCGCCCATAAAGCTTACGGTTGTACCCGATCGCTCAACGCAAGCAATTGTGCCTAACTCCTCCGGCTTCTGTAGCTTGTCGTCTCAAACCGTCGTAGAGACCACTTGTCATGCTCGCACCTCAATCACCATCAAACGATGAAAAGCAGTCTGGGAAGCTACGGAAGCACGAGTCGCAGCTTTGACAATAACGGCACCTTTGATGATCCTGACCGGATTTGCACTGACGTAGGCGACGGCGACCCTGGAAACTCCTGCCGTTTCCAGCCCCTGATACGCCGCCAGGTCGCGGGCTGCGACTTGTTCAAAGATCACACCGACGATTCCCTACCTATGCCCAATATTGTGTTGGGTACATCCGGGCCTTTGGCGGTTCCACTTTGAGAACGCATCTACTTGACCGCAATCGCGAAGGTTCAGTGCATCTCGAACAACTCATGGCAGGGTTTCACAAGCGCCTCGCGGAACTCTATGAACGCGAAGTGGCAAATACGCCTGCGAGGTTTGGCACCTCATTGTGGTTCTTCATGGAACACAACAAGAGCTTCAACCCCACTAGAAAGTTTGGCCGAGCCGTGCGACATCCTGATGGATCACCGGCCAATGATGCACTAACAATCAAATTGGTCCAGTCAGATGAGGCTGCTCAATGTTCAACGTTCGGAACGCTTTGCCTTCGTCGGTTCGGCAAGCACGTCAACTTGCCGCAGCTTTTTAACTATTTCTAGCGGCTTGTCTCTCTTGTTTACCATTCTTGGTCCTCCGTTTCTCAAACATATCGGTGGTCCAAATCAATTAACGCACTCCAGTTCTGCAATCAGGTTTAAGTCGGCCCAGAACCGACATCAATTAGCCAACCTAAATACTGCGGTCGCAACCCACTATACTTCCAATCGTTCCCCGCGAGGTGAGAGGCCAAGCAAACTTATGCATCGCATAACAAAGCGTCTGTTTTCTCGCCCACCGATAGGGCTGCTACCCCCCCAAAAAGCCGACATGCAAACTTGTCACCGCAGGGCGGGAACCTGACAATTACTGCAAGTGTAACAAGACTTGGCTCGACAATAATAACGACATTCAATTCATTAGTTTTCCAGTCAATCAATCATACCAAGTCGATTGTTTGTTGTTTCTAGCCAAGCGTTCAATCCGCGTATGTTCCACGGGGAAATTGACTTGCCTTGGACGATTAACAATCCGCCACCGGACCAGATGTTCCTCTCACGACACGCTCCAATTCGCAGCAGATTCTAAATGGCTCTGGATCGTCTGAGGTAATGTAGTCAGTGAACCTTTCGCCAGCCAGCTTTCCGATGGTTTCTGCAGGGATGCGAATGGTGGTGAGCCCCGGTTCAACGTCCGCGGACCCTTTGAAATCACCAATACCGATTATTGAAAGGTCATTAGGAACCTTCAAACCAAGGTTCTGGGCTGCAAACAGTGCACCTTGTGCGATGACGTCATTCCCGCACAGCAGAGCCGTAGGGCGAGAGCATTCAGACAAAAGGGACAAGGCTGCCTGCTTGGCCTGAGATACACTGTACGGGGCCTCCGACTCATGTTCACTGGGAACGGAAATACCAATTTCGCTCAACGCATCACGGACGGCAGATAACCGATGTTGAGCTCGGTCATTGCCCGAGGTTTTGGGAAAGATCAGCCCAATATCGCGATGCCCCAAGTCCAGCAGATGCTCAGCCGCCAGACGCCCCGCCAGCCGATTATCAGCTCCAACGCAGGGAAGATCGGAATTCTCCGAATAGTTCCAAATGGCAAGAGCAGGTATTTTCTGTTGTTCGATCAGCCGCGCGGTAGGTTCGGAATGCTCCAATCCGACCAGAGCCACTCCGTCCACACGATGCTCCAGAAGCTTGCGAACCATCGCGTATTCCCGATCGAGGTCATACCCATGCGACGCCAGCAACAGGCTGAACCCGGCTTTATCGATGGAATCTGAAAAGGCCTGAATGACCTCGGCGAAAATGGCGTGGTTGATCGTAGGAACAACGAGACCGACAGTGCCTGATCGCTTGCCATGCATCGTTTGCGCAGCCCGATTGCGGATATACCCCAGCCTTTGCACCGCTCGGTTGATCTTTTTCCGAGTCGCCGGGCTGACCAAGTTAGGGTGATTGAAGGTACGAGAAACCGTGGATGGCGATACTTTTGCGGCCTTTGCGACCGCTACAATATCTACCTTACCTTTTTGAAAAATAGCCATAATATTCTTCCATCCAGTCGAATTTATGAAAACATTTGCAATACTATTTTCATCGCCTACCCTGATTTGTCAACAAAAGTAAAAGTGTGGACCGACGGGTTGGGAGGCCCTGAATGGAATTCATTTATTACTTCGGAGACGTATTCACGCCGCTGTCGTTTTTGCTGCTGTTGGGCGGCACGATTGGGGGTCTGATTCTGGGGGCGACGCCGGGTTTGTCACCTACGATGGCGGTCGCTCTTCTGATCCCCTTCACCTTCCAACTCGAGGCGGCACAGGGGCTAATCCTGTTGGGCGCCGCCTATACCTCGACCGTTGCTGGTGGTGCGGTTAGCGCCATATTGCTCAAGATCCCCGGCGCGCCGGCCAACATAGCGACGACGTTGGACGGACATACCATGGCTAAACAGGGTCAGGGTGCGCGGGCGCTGCAACTGTCGTTTCTGGCATCGGCGGTGGGCGGCATCTTTGGTGTGCTCCTGTTGATCTTTCTGACCCCGGTTTTGGCCAAATGGGCGCTGGCATTCGGTCCCTCGCACTTGTTCTGGTTAGCCATTCTGGGTGTTACGGTGATCGGGACACTGGATTCCTCCTCGGTGGTCAAAGGTTTGCTTTCGGGATGTATCGGGTTGTGGCTGGCTACCATTGGGTTTGACGACATCATGGGGGCGCAACGCTTCATCTTTCACCCTGCTTTGGGTGGAGGCATCAACATTATCGCCGCGCTGATCGGTCTGTTCGCGATCCCCCAGGTGCTGACGATGTTTGCAAAGGGTCGCCGTAACACGGGCGCCGAAGTCATCGAAGTGCAGCGCCATTCGATCCTCGCTGCGTTTCGCGAACTGTTCAGCCGAACCCGCGCTCTGAGCATCGGCACATTGACAGGTTCCATCATCGGCCTGATCCCGGGCGTTGGTGGACAGATCGCCGGGTTGGTCGCCTATGATCAGACCAAGAAATTCTCAGCCGAGAAAGACAGGTTCGGTACGGGCCATTCCGAAGGCGTGATTGCTGCGGAATCCGCCAATAATGCGATGGTCGGCCCGTCCTTGGTGCCGTTGCTAACCTTGTCGATCCCGGGTAGCCCAACAGCCGCCGTTCTGCTCGGTGGGTTACTAATCCATGGAATTTTTCCGGGATCGGACCTCTTCGACAACCACCCTGACGTGGCCTGGACCTTCATCAATTCCATGCTGATCGGCCAAGTCCTGATGTGTATCTTTGGCCTCTATGTCGCCGGTCTGGCCGCCCGCGTCGCGCAGGTTCCACAGTCGGTTATGGCAGCCATCGTTCTGGCGCTGTCGGTCTTCGGGGCCTATTCGGTGCAGGGCTCGATGGGTGATGTCTATGTCATGGCCTGCCTTGGTATAGGCATGTTTTTCCTTGAGCGTTTTGGTTTTTCAGCAGCACCACTGGTGTTGGGGTTGATCCTTGGCCCCATCGCTGAAGCCAACTTCATTCAAGGCGGGATGATCGCTGATGCGACCGTGGGCAAAGCTTCGTATTTCCTGACCGGTGGGTTGAACCTGTTGCTGATCGCAGTGGTGCTGGCCTCAATCGCCTACTCGGTTTGGATGGAACTGCGCCACCGTCGCTACACCACCAAAGAGGAGGCACAGGCATGAACCGCTCGCAACATATGATTGGGTCCGGTCTGGTCTTTGCTGTTGGCCTTTGGGTGACTTGGGTCAGCTATACCCAGCAACCCGCTGAGGCGTTCCTTTTCCCGCGTCTTATTGCATCGGTTTTTGTGGTTCTGGCTGGCTGGACCTTTGGCAAAGCGGTGTTGGGATTGTCCAAGGTTGGGAACGGCTTGACGCGTACAATGTTCATAAACATGCTGCCGGGGCTGATCGTAACGTTGATCTACGTTTTCTGGGCGGCAAAATCGCTGGGTTTCTACACCGCGACGACCATCGCGTTTTTCATTCTGCTGTCAATCTATGATCCAGCCCCGCATTCCGAAGCCAAAACCTGGGTCAAGCGCGGCGTCATCACCGCAGTCTTTGTAGCGGTCATGTACGGGCTCTTCGCCATGCTTCTGAACGTTTACACGCCAAGGGAAATTCTGTTCTGACCGCACAGGATGCGGGTGAGCTAAATAAGGGAGGAAACGCAAATGAAACAAATACTTGCAGGAGCCGCATTGGCCCTCATGGGCCTGACAGGTGCCGTCGCGTCCGAAGAATACCCCGAACGACCGATCATGATGATGGTTAGCTATGGCGCGGGCGGTGCGACAGATTTTCAGGCGCGGATTGTCACCATGACGTCCGGGAACGAGGATGCGCTGGGAATGCCCATCGCAATCATCAATAAACCTGGAGCAGGCGGGCGCGTGGGTTGGAACTGGTTTGCAACTCAAGCCGACCCGGATGGCTATACACTGGCGGCCTATAACGTCCCGCATTTCATCGCCCAGTCGATCAAAGGCGGTGTGGAATATTCGACCGACAGCTTTGAGCCCATTGCAAACTGGGGCGCCGACCCGGCAGTCTTCGTTGTGGGTGCCGACAGCGAGTTCAACTCGATGGAAGATGTGGTCGCATATGCAAAGGACAACCCCGGCAAGCTGACGGTATCCGGAGCGGGCCTGTTTGTGGGCCACCACATTGCAGCCCTGCAGATCGACAAAGCAGCAGGAACCAAAATGGCTTACATTCCGACCAAAGGCGGCGGGGCCGCGGCCATGAAAGCAGTGATCGCGGGTGAAGTCATGGGCGGTATCAACAACCTGTCGGATGCGTACCGCGCGCAAGAGGCGGGCAACGTCAAAATCCTTGGTGTCGCAGATCTTGAACGCAACACGTTCCTGCCGGACGTTCCGACGATGATGGAACAGGGGCTGGAGGTTGACAACTCATCGGTCAATTTCCGGGGCGTGATGGTGCCAAAAGGTACACCGCCTGAGGTGATCGATAAACTGGCGGCGACGGTCCCGGAGATGTTTGCCAACGACCGTGTGGCTAAAAAAATGGAGGCCGGTGGGTCCCCCATGCACATCATGACACGTGATGAAGTGATCGAGATGTGGGCAAAGCGCCAACAAACGCTGAACGAATTGCTGGCCGGCCTCTGATCCGGTGATCAAAACGGGGCGGAGCAGATCCGCCCCGAACAAAAAATCGAGGACCAAGATGAACGCTCAGGACGAGATTTCCCCAGAAATCGCTGAAGTAGATCGTATCGTAACGCAAGCTCGTGCGGCCCAGGAGGCCTTTGAAGCTCATGGCAGTCAGGGGCTTTATGACAAAGCAGCTCTCGCAGTGGGGTGGGCCACTATGGAGCCAGCACGCAACCGGAGGTTGGCCGAGACCGCCGTTAAAACCACCGGGCTGGGTAATGTTCTCGACAAGATCACAAAAAACCACCGTAAGACATTGGGTCTTTTGCGAGATATCGCTGAAGTAAAAACCCACGGCATCATCAGCGACGACCCGAAAACCGGCATTACCGAGATTGCGCGTCCTATTGGCGTGGTCGGCGCGGTTGTGCCATCGACTAACCCTGCGGCAACACCTGCGAACAATATCATCAATGCGCTCAAAAGCGGCAACTCCATCGTGGTGGCACCGTCACCCAAAGGCGTGGCGT
Source organism: Ruegeria sp. BF7 (assembly GCF_056538605.1). Classification (NCBI taxonomy): domain Bacteria; kingdom Pseudomonadati; phylum Pseudomonadota; class Alphaproteobacteria; order Rhodobacterales; family Roseobacteraceae; genus Ruegeria; species Ruegeria sp. BF7. The sequence goes on from NZ_JBQFTM010000001.1 coordinate 1,123,382, forward strand.
CATGCGAGATGTTGATTGACTACATCCACTCTGAATTCGACAAGCTGGGGTTGGATCGCAATCTGGTGCAGATGATCCCCGCGCCCGGATCCAAGACTAAGACGCAACGGTTGATGGAAACTGTTGATCGGGTGATCTGCACTGGAAGCCAGAACAATGTTCACCGCGCGCAATCCTGCGGTACGCCAGCTGTGGCGGTTGGTGCTGGCAACGTGACAGTGATTGTTGACGAGACTGCTGACTTGCAGGCGGCCGCGGCCAAGATTACGGCCTCAAAGTGCTTTGACAACGCGACGTCCTGTTCTTCTGAAAATGCCTTGGTCGTTGTTGATGCAATCTATGATGTGTTCGTTGCCGCGATGGCCAGCGAAGGCGGTGCCTTGGTGCCATCCTCCGAAGCAAGTGACATCGTGGCCCGGCTTTGGCCTAATGGTCATCTCAACCGTTCTGCCATAGCGCAGGATGCCGACAAAATGCTCAAAGCTTTGGGGATGGCGGGAAAAGTGCCTGAAGGGACCAAGTATTTGGCCGTGGAGACGGACGGGATAGGTCCGGATCATCCACTGTCCGGCGAAAAACTTAGTCGGGTTTTGGCTCTCTATCGCGCGGCAGATTTCGAAGAGGCCAAGGGAATTGCCGCTCGCATTCTGGAGCATCAGGGGGCAGGACATTCGGTCGGCATCCACACGGATGACGACACCCGCGCTGTTGGGTTGGGACGTGACTTGCCCACCTGTCGGGTCATCGTAAACCAGGCGCATACCTTTGCCACAGGTGGCAGTTTCACCAATGGAATGCCCTTTTCGCTTTCGATGGGCTGCGGCAGTTGGGGCGGGAATTCCATCGATACCAACCTGCATTGGCGGCATTTCGTCCAAACCACCAAGATCGTGCGTGAAACGCCTCCGCGTGAACCAGACTTGAAGGAGATTTTTGGCGACTATTGGTCGGAGGTCGGCCGATGATGGAACCGCCCAAAGGAACTGTCCGAGATTGGCTGGAATACAGAGCTACCCAGGGAGGAACCGGTTTTGTTTTCCCGGATGGGGCACCGGACTTGAGCTGGGGTGAATTGCGCGAAACAGCCCGCCGAATAGCGGTCATGTTGACCGGATCAGGTGTGGCAAAAGGTGAAAGCGTTGCGATCCTCTACCCCAATTGCCGCGAAGCGCTAGAGGTCTTGTTCGGCGTTCTCTACGGCGGATTCCGGGCAACGATGATTAACCTTGTCGCAGGCGACAGCGCCGTATCCTATGCGCTGGAGCATAGTGGGGCACGTTGTGCCTTTGTGCATCCCGGACAAATGGAATTGTTCGAACGGACAGCCGATCCCTCCGGAATCACCCAGTTGCACGTTACAGACGTTGCCGATGCCGATGGTAACTTGCACAGCATCTCGTCCGACAGTCATGCTCTGTTGATGTACACATCCGGAACAACCGGGCGTCCCAAGGGCGTGGTTCACACGCATTCCAGCCTGCTGGCAGGGGGCTGGACGACGGCAGTTGCTCACGAGTTGACCGAGGTTGATCGCGGGTTTTGCGTATTGCCGATCTACCACATTAACGGGCTGTGTGTGACAATCATGGGAACGCTTGTTTCAGGCGGGTCTTTGGCCATGTGCGAACGATTTTCTGCCAGTCGGTTCTGGGACAATCTGGGTAAGATTGAGGCAACATGGTTTTCGGTCGTACCAACCATCATTTCTCACTTGCTGCACTCGGATACAAATCCGGATACGCACACCCGCCAACGTGTGCGTTTCGGTCGTTCTGCATCATCAGCATTGGCACCGGACGTGCAGCGGGCCTTTGAAGACCGTTTCGAAATACCGATTGTGGAAACTATGGGGCTGACAGAAACCGCCGCGCAGATACTGTCCAATCCTCTGCCACCGGGCGTTCGCAAGATTGGTTCTCCGGGTATCGCATTTGGGAACGAGGCAGCAGTATTCGACGCGAACCTTCAACCTGTTCCTCACGGAACGGAAGGTGAATTGGTCATTCGTGGGCCAAATGTGATGTTGGAGTACCTCAACGACCCCGATGCAACTGCAGGCACGTTTAGTTCCGATGGGTGGTTGCGAACCGGTGATCTCGCACGCATGGACGAAGACGGCTACGTTTTTGTCACCGGTCGGCTGAAAGAGCTGATCATCAAGGGCGGTGAAAACATCGCGCCGCGTGAAATAGACGAGGCACTTTATTCTCATCCCGACGTTGTTGAAGCCGCAGCTTTTGCACGCCCCTGCGAAAGCTACGGTGAAACTGTCGAAGCCGCTGTAAAAATTCGAGAGGGTTCTGAACTGACGCCGCAAAGCCTATCGAGAATTTGCGAAGATCAACTGGGTCGTTTCAAGTCCCCCGATGAAGTTCATATCTTGTCTGATCTTCCCAAAGGCCCCTCGGGAAAAATCCAAAGAAACAGGATACTCGAGATCGTTAGTGAGAAAGCTGAAAACCGGAAGATGTAGACCCAACGACTATTCAGTTGACCACGTCCTATGGACGTACGCTTTGACCGCGAAACTCATAGTAGAATGCGCAGATTGGTCGTTCGCTTAACAGTAGGTGCCGGACAGAAAATCCCAATTTTAGACATCTGACGCAAACTATCGAAGTACAGGTTGGGGAAAGGATGTCGTATTTGCAAAGGGCAATTGCGGGCGCTCTGAGAAACGTGCGCTTTTGGACTCGGTTTCAGTTATTCCTGAATTTGCATTTCCGTGTCGACTCTGAGACTGATTGCCCCCACCGGGAACGGTCCAACTTCAAATGCTTTAGGGCCATCAATGGTACTCGTGGCCGAGAACGCGACCCAGTTACCAGCGTTTGCGCGCTGACGGATGTTTCCAAAATCGAGGCTGCTCCTTCGGCGAATGTGACACCCCGAAGCGCATGTTTCGCGAAGCCGCCAAACCGCTGTTGCAGATCCGTGCTCCGTCCAATCTCCTACTGTAAGACAAGATTCAGTTGGCGGGACTTTGAAGTGCAGGTGTTTCTGCAGGACTTTGTCATACCTCCCGCGAAAACACCTTGCCCAGCAAAGAACCAACAAGATGTACCCGTCTGAGTATCCGGCACGTCGTGGAAGAGGCGGCAACGCGTGATGCGATGGATGACAGCATCATGCGTGGGATAGCGAAACTAGTGTGCCACCGACGCAAAGCAATTTAAGCAAATTCAAACCCTCACGAAAGGGATGATTACCTCCCGCCATTGCAATGTATGGTTGATTCCATTCAGATTTCGCGTTTAGAAGCAAAGGCATGCCAAAAAGGAAGAGAACTATTCTGTGACCAATCGCTTCTATCTTTCGACCGCTCTTCTTTTACCCACGTTGTTCCCGCTCGCCACCGTTCATGCCGCAGAATTAGCCAAAACCCCGAATGAGGAAATGCGTTGTTATCTGTCGGTTCAAGGTCCGATCGAAGCAGGAGACGCTGACAGAATTCGCGAAGCCATGGCAAGTTTTTCTGCCGACCACCCCGAAGAGGCAAACCTTTACTACCCCAATTCGATGAACAGCTGGAAGAAAGTCTGTTTCGATAGCCCCGGGGGGAGTTTTTCAGAAGGTGTGAAGATCGCCCAGTATTTGTTGAGCGAGCAGATCGGAAGTGCCGTTCCAAAAGATGCCCAATGCCTTTCGGCCTGCGCGGTGGCGTTTATGGGTGGAACAAATGATACGCAAGGCGATGGGGGCCCAATTCCCTTCCGCCAATTGCATCCACTTGGCAGCTTGGGCTTCCACGCACCTTTTATCGAGGTCCCTGAGCGGGAGTACTCGGCACAGATTGTTCAGCAGGCATTCGAAGTGGCGCTGGCAAACATTGGCTTCCTCTTGGAACGAGGAGATCAGATGAACATTCAGCGCAGTCTCGTCTTGCGCATGCTGAACACGCCCAGCGACGACATGCTTTTCGTGAGAACCGTTGGTGAAGCCTCACGTTGGGGTATTGCCATCGCCCCTGTCGCGCCGCAAGACAAGCTTGATGCGGTCTCAGTGATCAATGCCTGCTACAACCATGAATATTTTCTCCAGGACAACCTGTTGCCGATTTTTGCCAAAGCAGAAGAAGTGGCGATCCAAAGCGAAGGCTCGGCGACGACCGGCACGCTGCCCGACGGTTTTCGCGGAGAGCGGGCGATGCCTTGCCAAATCTTCCAGTCAGCAGTCTCGGAATATGATCGCTATGGGCCTCTGACACATCGCGCAATCCACTCGATCACCGAGTATGAAGGGGTCTATCCTTACCAAATGTACGATCCGCAAACCCCGATCACCACGCTTTACAACCCCGATGGTAAGCCACCTGCCCGAATTGCGAGAATTGAAAAAAGCATAGATGCCGAGGCTGTTTGCCTGGTTTTCGCCGATGGCAGGTTGAGTGATCAGGACCCTTGCCGTTGGGAGGCCGTGAAGACCAGGCTCGCTGATTTGTCCGTAGAAAACGTCTGGCGGTTCCATTGGCCATCGGGCAGCCAGACTGTTGTGGAAAAGGCTATATCCGGGACCAGTCAGGCCGACACGTTGAACGGATCACCGGCGCAAAAAATCGAGAGCTGGGACCTGCCGGAAGAAACAAACAAGGCGATCAACGATGCGGCCCAGACCCTGACTGCTCCTGAAGATGGCTGGCTCAACAAAGATTGTTGGCTAAGCAGCGCAACGGAGCGCATGTTTTGCATCGGCAGCTTCAGCGTGGCCGGATACAAGTCCATGGAAGAGTTTACAGAATGATATCTTCTGTCAGGATTTTACTGCTGAGCGCCACAACTCTGGTGCCGGGCCTTGCCGCCGCACAGGACGACGCATTCTTCCTCATGTCTGGCGCTCAAATCGATTGCCTTGCCAGAAATGCGGACCGCTACCTGTCTTCCTCTGAGGACACTTTGTTCATCAGGCCTGGTGACTGCGGATCCGAGCGAACCGGCGAGACTATTAGCTTCATGGAGATGACGTTGAATGCCGCGCCAGACATCAGGATCGTTGAAGAGCAGGATATTCCCGACGAAGTCGTTGTTCTGACCCGCGAAGACCTCGCCTGTATCGCGGGTCAAACCTTGCCAGTCGTTGCAAACCTCGTCGCCTTTTATCCAGATGGCTGCCGCGTGGTGGTTAGGGCACCATGAGCAAACCACTCGCCAGCTTCGACAAGATCGCAGACATCTGCTTCAAAGTTTTCAGCATCATAGCGATTTGCTTTGGCGGAGTACGCTATTTTCAGGAGCGCAGCGAGATCGCTCATAAAGAAGCCCAAAGCAGATCCCTGTCCTATATCGAAGAATATGGCAGCGAGAGATATGTGGCAGCCCGTCTGGCCCTTCATGAATTCTGGTCCGAGCGTCCGGAACTGGTCCAGTTGCTGATAAATGGCAGAATTTCAGAGAGGGCTTACCGGGCCGCTCTCAGCCAGGAGGTTTTCCGGCACGAGGCCGATCACCAGATACGCGAAGCGCTTGTCCTGTTGGACAACTTCTACAGTCAGGTGACTTTCTGTCACAGAACCGAGCTTTGCGACGCCACTATTCTGAATGATTTCTTCTGCCAAGTGGCGCGGTCCGAAGCGGTGGCCTACGTTCCTTTCTTCGACCGAATGGCTGCCGAGACCGGTGACAGCGACTTGGGCGATGACTTGTCCGACTTTGGTGCACATTGTGCCTCGGCAATCGGGAAACCTTCGAAATGACACAGGGCAGCAATCGAAAGCTGCGTTTCGTTGCTCCTTCTCCCCTGAGAAAAATGTGATGCATTCCGGTATCTACCGGGAGCGGACGGCGGGCACCGGTGCAGGGCACCGCACCTCCCGTCGTCATTCTCACTTTAAGAAACAGGTATTGAACTCGGGATTTCTTCACCGTGATCGAACCGGCTTTCCCCTCTCCGAAATCGAAGTAAACAAGCGACCAGCCTTGCCCGACCAACTGGTCCATCAGACCAACCCCCTGCGCGGCTACAACCGGATTGAAAACCTCAACGTATTCCATGATCTTATCGGATTTGTTGAATTTGAAGGTTGAGTATTACTTATTGCTGCACCAACCCGCGTGATTCTTCAGCTTGATCTGACCGGTGTTGCGAACGAACACCCCCTGCCCGTAATCCATCGCGCAGAGCTCGTGGACCGGGAAGATCATGCCTTCAAAGTTCGAGAAGGTCCGCGACTAACAGGCCTAAATCGCAAATCGACCTTTGGCGCCGGTTGGAAAGACACCGCAGTGATAGGCGGTGATATGTACGTTCCCCCTCAGCAAAAAAAAGCGGCAACGACAGCCGCATCTTCAGCTTCCTAAGCCTTTAGAAAGGCGCGCACGATGGCTTTGGTGCATTCGGCATCTTCGGGACCGGCTGCCTGGATGATCTGGCCAACGGCGTTCGCGGCACCGCGGATGTCCAGGCAGCGGTCACGACAACGACCGGCAGTTTCTGCTCCTCATTCACTAGGGCAGGATGAGCATGTCCGACAGCGTTGCATCTTCGTTTTCGAATGTCACCGTGCGGCTTGGGATTCAGGTTCAGCAAAACGTGATGCACGTCCAACACATCCTCGGGTGTTCAGCCTGGATCGGCCTGAAAGTAGCGGACCGACATAAACACCGCCGCCGACACAAACACGGCGTCTTCGCTTTTCAGCAACGGAGCCGACGAGTAGATCCCGTCGTTTAGCTGCGGCAAGGTTTCCTGCTCTTTAACGTTGAGACGGACTGGTTTCTGAGCATGGAAGGACTGGGCTGATTACAGCGCACCTACTTTGACACCTGTGAACCATAGCGGCTGAGGATCATGTCGACGCTGCTTTCGATGGTGGCGGTCATTTCCGGTTCGCTCAGCACGTCACCGGTGAACATCATCGGCCAGAAGGCCTTGGCTTTGATCAGGCCAATGAATTCCTGCCCGGCTCGTTCCGGGTCTTCGATCTGCAGTTGCCCGTCATCTGCGGCATCTTTCAGCATAGCGACAAAGATCCTCGTCTTATCCAGCTTGCCCTGAGCTACTGCCGCCATCTCGGGGTTGCGCAAAGTTTCGCTGATCACCATCCGCGCCATGGCGATAACCTCGGGCATCATCAGAATCCGCCCCTCGGCCCAGGCAAGCTCGGTCAATTGCTCGCGGATATCTCGGCCTGGTTGGTACCTGATGTCGAGCACGGCAGCAAACCGATTGGACAGTTCGATCACGATCGAACGAAACAGGTTTTCCTTGCTCTCGAAGTACTTGTACAGCGTGCGCTTGGAAACCTCGGCGCGGGTGGATATGCGGTCCATGCTGGCGGCTGCGAACCCCTTCTCTTGGAATTCGGCCACGGCGGCTTCGATGATCTGGGCCTGTTTGGACGCGTTCGGTGCGCAACAATCGCTCATGTTTCAAAGCTATAGACCCATTGACAGAGCAAGGTCAAACACTAGGTAAACTCACGGGTTTACACTGGAGGAAACGTAGCATATGGTAAACCCGCCAGTTTACCGACTCAGGTAACCAGCCCAACATGGAGAGTCCCCTCATGGCCTTGACCTTGAAACTGAACGGCGAGACCCACACGGTCGATGCCGAACCCGGCACACCCCTGCTGTGGGTGATCCGGGATGAACTTAAGCTGACCGGAACCAAATTCGGTTGCGGTGTTGCATCCTGCGGTGCCTGCACCGTGCATCTGAATGGTGAGCCTGTGCGCTCGTGCCAGACCTTTGTGGAAGACGTCGAAGATGCCGAGGTTACCACGATCGAAGCGGTCGGTGACGACAAGATTGGTGCGGCCGTCCAGCAGGCCTGGGTCGAGCTGGACGTGATTCAATGCGGTTACTGCCAGTCGGGTCAGGTGATGTCGGCGGTCGGCCTGCTGTCGGAAAACCCGAAACCGTCAGCCGAAGAAATTGACGAATACATGTCTGGCAACGCCTGCCGCTGTGCCACCTATCAACGCATTCGCGCCGGTATCCAACGCGCATCTGAAATTCTGGAGGCCTGATCCATGACCATCAACACCTCCCGCCGTGGATTTCTGAAAGGTGCCGCTGCTGCCGGTGCCGTTCTGCTGGTTGGCGCGCGCCCTGATGGGGCGCTTGCGGCGGCGACATCCGAGACCGCTCAGTTCAACCCGTTCGTGAAGATTGATGCGGACGGCACCGTCACCGCCATCGTCAAACACTTTGAAAAGGGTCAGGGTCCTGCGACTGGCCTGCCGACACTGATTGCCGAGGAAATCGGCCTGACCATGGATCAGATCGAATACGAATTCGCGCCCTCTGATCCGAACGTCTATAACAACCTGCTGTTCGGCCCCTTCCAGGGAACCGGTGGCTCGACCGCGATGGCGAACTCGTGGCTGCAATACCGCCAGGCCGGTGCTGCCGCACGCGAGATGCTGATCAACGCCGCCGCCCACAGTTGGGGCGTTGATGCATCCGGCATCACCATCGAGGAAGGCATCGTCAAGGCAGGCGACAAGTCGGCCCCGATTGCGGACTTCGTGGCCGCCGCCGCGCAGTTGGAAGCCCCAACCGAACCGCGCCTGAAAGACCCGTCCGAGTTCCGTCTGATCGGCAACGAAGCCGTCCGCCGCAAGGACTCGGCGATCAAAGGGAACGGCCAGGCGATGTACGCCATGGACGTTCACCTGCCGAACCAGATGGTTGCTATGATCAAGCGACCAGAATCGAAGGGTGGCATTGCCAAGGGCTTTGATGACAGCGCATCAAAAGAGGTCAAAGGCTATATCAACGCCGCCGTTCTGCCCAATCAGGCAGGCATCGCGGTCTATGCCGAAAACACCTGGGCCGCAATTCAGGCGCGCGACGCGATTGAAGTCGAATGGGACATGTCCGGTTCTGAGACCCGCGACTCGGACCAGATCAAAGCCGAGATCATGGCCGCACTGGACGCCGAACCCACCTATAACGTGAACAAGGCGGATATGGCAGCGGTGTCGGCGGCTATCGACGGGGCGGACAAGGTCGTCGAAAAGACCTTCTACTTCCCGCTGCTGGCCCACGCGCCGATGGAACCGCTGAACTGCACCATCGAGCAGACCGCCGAAGGTGATATCGTTCTGCATGATGGCGCGCAGATGCCGACCGGGCCGCATATGGCCTATCAGCAGATATTCCAACTGCCACCCGAAAAAATTCACATCAAGACGATGCTGGCCGGTGGCTCGTTCGGACGTCGCGCAACCCCGGACGCGGATTATCAGGTCGAGGCCGCGCTGGCCTTTGCCGTCACTGATCGTTCGCGCCCGGTGAAGCTGGTATGGACGCGCGAAGATGACATCCGCAGCGGTTACTATCGCCCCGCCTTCGGCCATAAGGTCCGCGTGGGTCTGGATGCCGACGGGAATATCGTCGGATGGCAGCATCAGGTCGCCGGGCAATCGGTAATTAAAGGTACACCGTTCGAGGCAGCTCTGGTGCATGACGGTATCGATCACAGTTCGATCGAAGGGATTGCCGACAGCCCGTACATGATCCCCGGCATGTCGCTGGGGCTGACCGATACACCGAAAGCCACGACGGTTCTGTGGTGGCGCTCGGTTGGCCATACCCACACCGGCTATACGATGGAGACCATGATGGATCTGGTCGCCGAAGCCGCAGGCCGCGACCCGGTCGAGTTCCGCCTGGCGCATCTGGCCGACACCAGCGACGCGGATCAGCAACGCAAAGCGGGAGTGCTGAAACTGGTCACTGAAAAGGCGGGATGGGGCAACCCTCCGGCAGGTCGGGCACAGGGCATTGCCGTGCACAAGTCCTTTGGGTCCTTTGCCGCGCAGGTTGTCGAGGTTTCGGGCGATCCGGAAAACGGAATCAAGATCGAAAAGGTCACCTGTGCCGTGGATTGCGGCATCGCCGTAAACCCCGACGTGGTGCGGGCGCAGATGGAGGGCGGCATCGGCTACGGTATCGGCCACGTCATGCGCGACCAGATCACGCTGACCGGTGGGGCCGTAGACCAGTTCAACTTCCCTGATTACGAGCCTCTGCGGATCGGTGACATTGCGGAAATCGACGTCCATATCGTGCCGTCCGCCGAAGCACCGACCGGAGTTGGCGAGCCCGGCACCCCTCCCTCGGCCCCTGCCCTTGCCAACGCGATCCGGGCGCTTTCGGGCGTCAAGGTTACCTCTCTGCCGATGGTGGAAAACGGCGTCAATTTCGTCTGACGCCCTCTCGCTCCGCGCCATCCCCCTCTGGCGCGGAGCGTATCGCTTGAAAAACGCGATCGAATAATTTGATCAAATTTCGTGACAAGGCGCGCGGTCTCGATTACATCTCGGACATCCCGAGTGATGGAGACCCCAATGGACCTGAGCGCCCTGCACAGTTTTCGCGTCGCCACCAGTGACCTCAACGGTCAGATGCGCGGCAAGCGCGTGCCGCCCTCTTACGCCGACAAGCTCAGCAAAGGGACGGTGCGGATGCCGTTTTCCGCGCTGAACGTGGACCTGTGGGGCGCAGACATCGACGGCAGTCCTCTGGTTTTCGAATCCGGCGATGCTGATGGAATGTTGCTGCCGACGGATCGTGGCCCGGTACCGATGCCGTGGTTGGCGGCGGATACCGCGCTGGTACCGATGTGTCTGTACGATGACAAGGGCGCGCCGTTTGCAGGTGACCCCCGGCACGCTCTTGCCACGGTATTGCAGCGCTACGCCCAGCGCGGCTGGTCCGTCATCGCAGCAACCGAGCTGGAATTCACCCTGCTGGATGCGTCAGGCGCGCAGCCACAGCCTCCGATCAACCCGGTGACCGGGCGCAGGCTGGTGGGTGAATCGGTCCTGTCGATGGCCGAGATGGATGCGTTCGACGCCTTTTTCACCGAACTTTACGACGGCTGCGCCGCGATGGGCATTCCCGCGCAGACGGCGATCTCGGAAAGCGGCATCGGCCAGTTCGAGATCAACCTGAATCATCAGGACGCCCTGCGCTGCGCGGATGATACGTGGCTTTTCAAGACCTTGACGCGCGGCCTCGCCCGTAAGCACGGGTTCACCGCCACGTTCATGTCCAAGCCTTACGCAGACGATGCGGGCAACGGAATGCATGTGCATTTCTCGGTCGTGGATGATCAAGGGCAAAACGTGTTCGACAATGGCGGCCCCGAGGGCACCGATCTGCTGCGTTGGGCGGTTGCCGGATGTCTGGCTGCAATGCCAGGATGTACGTTAATCTTCGCACCGCACGGAAACTCTTACACCCGCCTTGTTCCCGGCGCGCACGCCCCGACCGGAGCAAGTTGGGCTTATGAAAACCGTACTGCCGCGATCCGCATCCCCGGCGGTGCTCCCGCCGCGCGGCGGATCGAGCACCGCGTTGCGGGCGGTGATATCAACCCCTACCTGATGCTGGCCGCCGTCCTGGGTGCCGCGATGAACGGGATTGAGGGCGAGACCGAACCGCCCACCCCGATATCAGGCAACGCATATGAAATCGACGGCCTGCCGCAACTGGCTGGTGACTGGGCCTCGGCGATCGCCGCCTTTGAAAGTGACCCGTTGGTCGCGCGCATCTTTCACACCGACTTGATCCGCTTTTTCGCTATGACCAAAAGGCAGGAAATCCGTCGCTTTGATGAGCGCCCGCCGGATGAGCACTGGCTCAGCTATCTCGAAGCGGTTTGACCCCCTTGCCCGCCTTAATTCGGTGGGCTAGAATAAATTTGATCAAATTTGGTGACCCATGAAAATCGGCATCCTAGTGACCGGCCACCCGCCTGACGAATTGCGTAACCAGTTCGGCGCCTATGACGCGATGTTTCGCACGCTTCTGGACGGCAACGGCTTTGAGTTCGAGACCTTTGCGGTCGTGGATAACCAGTTCCCCAAAAGCGCGGATCAGGCAGATGGCTGGATCATCACCGGCTCGCGTCACGGAGCCTACGAGGACCACGCGTGGATTCCTCGGCTTGAAAAGCTTATTCGCGAAATCCAGAAAGGCGGGCAGCCCCTTATCGGCGTTTGCTTCGGCCATCAGATCATCGCGCAGGCACTTGGCGGCAAAGTCGAAAAGTTCTCGGGCGGCTGGGCCGTCGGGCGGACGGATTATGACTATGAAGGGCAGACCGTGTCCCTGAACGCTTGGCATCAGGATCAGGTCGTCGAATTACCCCAAGGTGCCGAGGTGACCGGTTCGAACGCCTTCTGCCGAAATGCCATGGTGGCCTATGGTGACACGATCTGGACCGTTCAGGCGCACCCGGAATACGGTGACGGCTTTATCAAGGGCCTGATGGACACACGCGGCAAGGGCGTAGTACCCGATGACCTGATGCAGGCCGCGACCAACCGTCTGCCCGCCAAGGATGACAACCCCAAGATCGGGCAACATATGGCAATGTTTCTGAAGAAAGAGAGGGCCTGATGGCCGACTGGAAAGATCAGCTGCCACAGGCAGCCCGGACCTACATTGAAGGTCAGAGACTGGACGAGGTCGAGTGTATTATCTCGGACCTGCCCGGCATCGCGCGCGGCAAGGCGGTGCCTGCGTCAAAATTTGCGAAACAGGCCTATTTCCACCTGCCCGACAGCATCTTTTACCAGACCATCACTGGCGATTGGGGTGAGGCTGCGGGCGAGGACGGGTTCATCGAGCGGGACATGATCCTGAAACCCGACTTTACGACCGCCTCCGCCGCGCCGTGGACCGGCGACTGGACGCTGCAGGTGATCCACGACGCCTATGACCGGGACGACAACCCGATCCCTTTCAGCCCGCGCAACGTGTTGAAACGCGTTGTACAGCTGTATCACGACAAGGGTTGGAAGCCGGTTGTCGCGCCTGAGATGGAGTTCTTTCTGGTCGCGCCCAATGTCGACCCGGCGCAAGGCATCAAGCCGATGATGGGCCGCTCGGGCCGTCCGGCGGCGGCACGTCAGGCCTATTCGATGACCGCAGTGGACGAATTTGGCCCCGTGATCGACGACATTTATGACTTCGCCGAACATCAGGGTTTCGAAATCGACGGCATCACTCAGGAAGGCGGTGCGGGCCAGTTGGAGATCAACCTGCGCCATGGCAACCCGGTCAAGCTGGCCGATGAGGTATTCTATTTCAAACGCCTGATCCGAGAAGCCGCCCTGCGCCACAACTGCTTTGCCACCTTCATGGCGAAACCGATCGAGGATGAACCGGGTTCGGCCATGCACATCCATCATTCGATCATTGAAATGGAAACCGGGCAAAACATCTTCTCGGGGCCACAAGGCGGAGAGACAGACGCCTTTTATCACTTCATTGCCGGGCTACAGAACCACCTGCCCGCGGGTCTGGCGGTGATGGCACCTTATGTGAACTCGTACCGGCGCTATGTGAAGGACCACGCCGCGCCGATCAATCTGGAATGGGCGCGCGATAACCGTACCACCGGCATCCGCGTGCCGCTGTCCGGCCCCGAAGCACGCCGTGTCGAAAACCGCATCGCCGGAATGGACTGCAACCCCTATCTGGGAATCGCACTGTCGCTGGCCTGTGGCTATTTGGGCCTGACTCAGCAGGAACGCCCGCGCCGTCAGTTCTATGGCGACGCTTATGAAGGCGACGGAGATATCCCGCAGGTCATGGGCAATGCGCTGGACCTGTTCGACGAGGCCACCGCGCTGCACGAAGTTCTCGGCCCCGAGTTCGCCCGCGTCTACGGCATAGTCAAACGCGCCGAGTATGAGGAATTCCTGCAGGTCATCTCTCCGTGGGAGCGTGAGCATCTGCTGATGAACGTCTGAGGCGCACGATGAACCTGCTTTATTCCAATGACCGCAAAGCCGAGTATCCGGCCAGTTGGTATGCCGCGACGGCCAATCCGATCGACCAGTATCCCGCGCTGACGGGGGAAGTGAAAGCAGATGTCTGCATTGTGGGCGGAGGCTATACCGGCCTCTCCGCCGCGCTGCATTTGGCCGAAGCCGGGTTCGATGTTGTGCTGCTTGAAGCGCATCGGGTAGGGTTCGGCGCGTCGGGCCGCAATGGCGGTCAGTTGGGCAGCGCACAACGGATGGATCAGGAAGACCTTGAGCGACTGGTCGGAAACGACGACGCAGCGAAGCTCTGGGATCTGGCCGAGGATGCCAAGGATCTGGTCAAGTCACTGATCGCCAAGCATCAGATCGATTGTGACCTGAAACCCGGCGTGGCGGTTCTGGGCCTGAGCAGTGGCGAGCAACAAGAACTACATGACCATGCGGCGCATCTGTCTGACCGGTACGGCTATGACCAGATGGAGTTGCTGGACGAAGGCGCAGGCCACGCTCTGTGCCCCTCGCCAGCTTATCGCGGCGGCTATCTGGACATGGGGGCCGCGCATTTGCACCCGTTGAATTTCACACTGGGGCTGGCTCAAGCCGCCGTGAAAGCCGGTGTACGCATCCACGAATGCACCGAGGTCACAGGCATTGAGGAAGGCACTCAGGCCATCTTGCATTCCGCGCAGGGCAAAGTGACCGCCGACCACGTCATTCTGGCCTGTAACGGCTATCTTGGCGATCTGAACGGCAAAGTGGCGACGCGCGTCATGCCGATCAACAACTTCATTGCGGCGACCGAGCCTCTGGGCGCAGACGCCGCCCGCGTTCTGACCCGCGATGTTGCGGTCGCCGATACCAAGTTCGTGGTAAACTACTTCCGCCTAAGCGCTGACAACCGTCTGCTGTTCGGCGGCGGCGAGAGCTATGGCTACCGCTTCCCCACTGACATCGCGGCCAAGGTTCGCAAACCGATGACCGAGATTTTCCCGCATCTGCGCGACATCAAGATCGACTACGCCTGGGGCGGAACTTTGGCCATTACCATGCGGCGGATGCCCTATTTGGCGCGGGTTGCACCGAACATCCTGTCCGCTTCGGGTTATTCCGGCCATGGGGTCGGCACCGCGACCCATGCCGGGCAACTGATGGCGCTGGCCATTCAGGGGCAGGCCGAAGGGTTCGACGCCATGGCCCGCGTGCCCGCCCTGCCTTTCCCCGGCGGCCCCGCCCTGCGCAGTCCCCTGCTGGTGCTGGCAATGACGTGGTTCGCCTTGCGGGATCGCCTCGGGGTCTGACCTTAAGAAATTGCGACAGATTGGTGAAATTTCGCCCATAAGGCGATTGAGGGGTTTTATTGCCCGATAATTAGCTTTATCTTTCCCAAATATAGAATTCGGGAAAACCAAATATGACGCTTCCTCCAAACGTTCATGACGCCGAACCCATCCCCGCAGCCGCCCGCGAAGCCATCGACGCCCTGATGCAGTCGGGCGACCTGTTCCGCTATACCGCGCCGCAGGATGCTCCGGTCGCGCTGCTTGAAGCGGAATTCGCCGCACTGCTGGGCTCGAAATACGCGCTGGCGGTTTCTTCCTGCTCGGCCGCTTTGTTCCTGTCGTTGAAAGCACTAGGCCTGCCGCGGGACGCGCGGGTTCTGATCCCCGGCTTCACCTTTGCCGCCGTGCCGTCGTCAATCGTGCATGCGGATTGCGTTCCTGTTCTGTGTGAAGTGGGTGAGAACTATCGGATCGACATGGAGGATTTCGCCGCCAAGCTGGACGGCGTGCAGGCGGTGATCATCAGTCACATGCGCGGCCATACATCCGACATGGACGCGATCATGGCCCTGTGCAACGAGCGCGACATACCGGTGATCGAGGACGCGGCCCATTCGCTGGGCACTACCTGGCACGGGCAGAATATTGGCACCATTGGTAAGGTCGGCTGTTTCTCGTTCCAGTCCTACAAGATGATCAACGCCGGCGAAGGTGGCATCCTGATCACTGACGACGCCGATCTGGTGGCCCGCGCTGTGATCATGTCAGGCGCTTATGAACATAACTGGAAGAAACACAAAGGCCCGCACGGTGACAACTCGCCCGAGCTGGAACAGGCTTTCGCCCGCTGGCAGAACCAACTGCCGCTGTATAACCTGCGCATGAGCAACCTGAGTGCCGCTGTGATCCGGCCACAAATCCCGGAACTGGCACGCCGCGTGCGGGACGGGTTGGCGAACCACGACTATGTGGCGGATCGCCTGAACACGTCGGATTACATCGACGTTCCTGCCCCGCTGGCGCCAGAGCGCCGCGCGCCGGACTCGATCCAGTTCAATCTGATTGGAATGGATGAGGCGGAAATCCGCGCCTTTGCCGCGGCCTCTGAAACACGCGGTGTAAAGGTTCAGGTCTTCGGGCTGAGCGAGGACAACGCCCGCGCCTTCTGGAACTGGCAATTCCTGCCCGAGACCTTCGAGTTGCCGCAGACACGCGACATGCTGATGAAGGCCTGCGATGTGCGTCTGCCGGTTCGTCTGACACGCGCAGAACTGGACGTGATCGCCGATATCCTGCTGGCCTCGGTGGGTGAAGTGACTGGTCCGGTCCCGGTCTACGGCACCTGACGGCTATTGCGAGCCGAGATCGAACAGTTCGGTCGATAGGAAAAACGCTGTGACACCGTCGGGGGTTGCGGCAACTCGGGACAGGATTGCGGCCACCTGCAGACCGGTAGCCGTTTCCACCAAAAGCGGCGCACCGGAATCCCCCATCATCACAGGGCAGATCGCCGACATAACGCCGCCCTGATATCGGCGCGGCGGGCAGGCTTCGGTTCGACTGAGTATATGTGGCCGCACCCCAGGATACCCTGAGACAAAGGCCGAATTATTCTCAGCTTTCGCAAGCGGCAAAAACCCGACCTGCTGACCTATCGGCTCGCTGAGTTCCAGAACCGCCCAATCCAGATCAGCACGATCGTCGAACGCCCCGTCAATGCCCTGCTCGGGATGTAACCGATACCCTGCTATTTCGGACACCGCGGCGGCTGATCCGCGCTGATATCCGGCGGCGAACCGGATGCTCGAGGGCGGAATCCACCGCTGTCGTGGGGTGTTATACAGGCAATGAGCAGCAGTCAGAACCAGCCGATCCGACACCAGAACACCGGTGCAATGGGACCTCTGATCCCGGCTGGCAAAGTTGATCCGCCCGATGGCGCGCCACGGGGCTTGATCCGCATCCAGAATCTCGCGGCTGCGAATAGCGTCACACCCCGCCCCGGACTGGGTACCCAGCCTGCAGACCGGAGACCAGTTTTCCGAATAGACACCCTGCGACAGCGCGGGCTGCATCCAAAGTAACGCGATACTCAGAACCAGCCAGCGCATCCTTGGCGCGGTCAGTTCAACTTGGAGAGTTTCTTCTGCAGCTCAGCAAGCTGCTTCTTGATGTCGTCCAGATCTTCTTTTGACTCTGGTTTGTCGTCGCCATCCTTGTCCGGCCCGGACCAGTTGCCCGACAAACCACCCGTCATCGCCTTCAGAAATGCCTGTTGCTGCGCTTGCATCGCCTCGAACCCCGGCATCTGCGACATCGGGTTCATGGCGTTCATGTTTTCCATCATCTTGCTTTGGCTCTCGCGCAGCATCTCGAACGAGCTTTGCAAGAATTGCGGCATCATCCCACCGCCCGGGATCATGTAGCTACGTACCAGATCATTCAGCACATTCACCGGCAGAACATTCTCGCCGCGGCTTTCGTGCTCGGCAATGATTTGCAGCAGGTATTGCCGGGTCAGATCGTCCCCGGTTTTCAGATCGATGATCTGCACCTCACGCCCGTCGCGGATAAAGGCCGCGATATCCTCCAGCGTTACATAGTCGCTGGTCTCGGTGTTATACAGCCGACGGCTTGCATAGCGTTTGATCAACAGTGGCTTTTCTTGTTGTGACACCGTTTGCCCTCCCCAAGGATGATGCGTTGCAGCAGAGATTATGCGAGTGCAGAACAAAAAGAAAGGGCAGGTCAAAAGACCTGCCCAACGCGATTGCACCAGATGGGAGGAACGGGTGCGCCTCGCGGCCTTGCTTATTTAGCAGTTGCAGCTTTCTTGGCAGCAGCTGTCACGTCGTTGGTTGCTTTCTTGACGGCGGCGGTTGCGTCTTCAGCAGCTTCTTTGCCTGCAGCCATCAGCAGCTCGACGGTTTCGGTCTGCAGTTTTTTCGCGATTTCAGCGAAAGCAGCCATGTTTTCAGCAGCAACTTCAGCCGAAGCGCTGGCGAAATCGGTTGCGGCTTTTGCGTAGTCAGCCGGCTCGGCCTTTGCTTTCGACATCTCGGTCAGTTTGGCCAGGGTGTCCTTGGTCCATTTGTTCGAGATTTCAGCCGACTTTTCAGCAGCTTCCAGAGCAACGCCCGACAGCTTTTCGTTCAGCGAAGCGGTCGATTTGAAAGCACCTTCCAGAGCAGTCGTGTCAACGGGGAACGCGCCCATCATTTCTTTCATGGTCGCGGTAAAGTCTTGAGTCTTTGCCATTGTATTAATCCTTCTTGCCGAACCGGGCCCACCCCGGCTTTCATCAGCTTGAGGACAATATGAATGCTGCGGCGCAGCATTTCAAGTTTTTTCTTGCTGCGCCGCAGAATTTCTTAAGTTTCAAAATGAAATCAGCCGTTTGGATTGGCTATAACATAGGTGCCAGGTGCCGGGGCCAAACGAGGATGGTCCGAATCACCGGTATCGCGGGCGGGCACTTGCTTGCCCGAACGTTTCTTCAGCCACGCTTCCCACAGGGGCCACCACGAGCCTTCGTGGAAATCAGCCTCTTTCAGCCAGGTGTCGGCATCCGACTTCAATTCCGGATTTGTGTAGTGACCATATTTTTTCTTGCTGGGCGGATTGATAATGCCCGCGATATGGCCGGATTCCGAAACTACGAAAGTCTTGTTCCGCGACCCCATCTTCTGGACACCGCGATAACAGTCTTTCCACGCCGCAATATGGTCCGTCTCGCAGGTGATCGCCATCAGCGGCACATCCACGTCGCTGAGTTTCAACTTGTGCCCGAACAGCTCAATCCCGTCTGTGGCGAATTCGTTGCGCTGGCAAAGGCCGCGCAGATACTCAACCGTCATCCTGGCAGGAAGGTTGGCACCGTCGCCATTCCAGAACAGCAGATCAAAGGCCGGCGGCACCTCACCCAGCATATAACTGCGGATCGCCGGGCCATAGACCAGGTCGCGCGAGCGCAGGAAGGACATGGTGCGCGCCATGATCCACGACCGCAGCACACCCACTTTGTTCACCTCTTCCTCGATTCCGTCGATAAAGTCGTTCTGAAGGAAGGGCGTGAATTCACCTTGTTCGGAGAAATCCGTCAGCGCGGTAAACAATGTGGCCGACTTGACCGATTTGTCACCGCGCTTTTTCAGCAGAGCCAGCGTCAGGCTTAGCGTGGTGCCAGCGATGCAATATCCGATCGCATTGACCTGCTTGACCTTGCAGATCTTCTTGGCCTCTTCGATCGCGGTCAGGAACCCGTCCTGAATATAGTCCTCCATCCCGGTGTCCGCATAGCTTTCATCCGGGTTGACCCAACTTACGACGAACAGGGTATAGCCTTGCTCGGTCACCCATTTGATCAGGCTGTTCTGCGCTTTCAGGTCGAGAATGTAGAATTTGTTGATCCAGGGCGGGAACAGGACGATCGGCGTTTCATGGACCGTTTCGGTCGCAGGCTTGTACTGGATCAGTTCCATCATGCGGTTGCGGAACACCACGTCTCCAGGGGTCGTCGCCAGGTTGCCACCGACTTCGAATGCACTTTCGTCCGCCAGCTTCACCACCAGTTCTCCATCGTTGGCCTCAAGGTCCGAGACGAGGTTCTCAAGCCCCTTGATCAACGACTGGCCCTCTGTTTCGACGGCCTTTTGCAGCGCGTCCGGGTTCGTTGCCAGAAAATTCGTGGGTGCCATCATGTCGACAATCTGCTGTGAGAAATACCGCAGGCGCTGCCTGTCTTTTGCATCCATATCCTCGACCGAGGCGACAGCCTGGGCGATGGCTTCGGAATTGGTTTGGTATTGCTGGCGGATCAGGCGGAAATAGGGATTGGTTTCCCAAAGGGGGTTGGAAAACCGTTTGTCATCGGGTTTGGGTTCCTCGTCTTCGACCTCGCCCTTGGTCAACGCCTGTTGCGCTTCGGCAAAATTCAGTACCGATTTCCCCCAGTATTCTATCTGCTGCTCCAGTAGTTTGGCGGGATTTTGCCATGCTTCGGTCCAATAGGCCGATGCTGCCTTTGCAAAAAGATCCTGATTCGGGCCGTCCAAGGCAGGGGTATGCGGCGTTTTCACCGCCATGACATCGATCAACCGTTTGGAGAGTTCTTCGACCTTCTCCATGTTTTCTTTAAGGCGTTCAATGTTTTCTTCGGTCACTTCTGGCATCTGGTCTTCACTTGTTGTCATTTTAACAATTCCCCCCTAACCTTGCTGCTATGCAGAATAACGTCGTGTGTCTCGGGGGGCAAAGCGGCGAATGGTCCGAACATAATAGGCTGACACGCAGGAGGCCCCTTTTTCATGCGCTACATGATGACATACGACTTGATGGAAACGATGCGCAACACCAACCAATGGATGGGCGCAACTGCCAGCGCCATTGCATCTTATCCTATGTTCTCCATGGTGCCCAACCCCGCATTTAGCATGATGGCTGCCTGGGGTGAGGTGACCGAGCGGACATTCCAACGCATGGTCGCAAAACCCGATTGGGGCATTCGCACATTCACCTGCGAAGACGGCAAGGATCACCTGGTCGACGTCACCACTGTCGTTGAACGCCCCTTTGGTGATCTTGTCCATTTCCGGGTGAACGGTCGCGAAGAACAGCCCCGCAAGGTTCTGCTGGTTGCGCCGATGTCGGGCCATTATGCAACGCTGCTGCGGTCGACTGTGAAAAGCCTGCTGGTCAACTGCGAGGTTTACATAACCGACTGGCATAACGCGCGCGACATCCCTGTGTCCGAAGGCAAGTTCGATGTTGAGGATTACACTCTATACCTTGTCGATTTTATGAAAGAACTTGGCCCGGACACCCATGTTGTGGCCGTCTGCCAGCCGGTTCCGCTGACATTGGCCGCGACCGCCTATCTGGCCGAGCTCGAGCCCAAGGCGCAGCCCAGCACCCTGACCCTGATCGGTGGCCCGGTCGATCCTGACGCTACCCCCACAGACGTGACCGACTTTGGCCGCCGCGTCACCATGGGCCAGTTGGAAGAAACCATGATCCAGCGCGTTGGTTTCAAATACAAGGGTGTTGGCCGCATGGTCTATCCCGGCCTGTTGCAACTGGCGTCTTTCATGTCGATGAACGCGGATCGCCACTCCAAGGCGTTCTCGGACCAGATCCAGCGCGTGATGCGCAACGAGGCCTCGGATCACGATGCCCATAACAGGTTCTACGACGAATATTTGGCCGTCATGGATATGACCGCCGAGTTTTATCTGTCTACGGTGGAGCGTATCTTCAAGAACCGTGAGATCGCGAAGAATGAATTTGTGGTTGCCGGCCACAAGGTCGATATCGGCAAGATTACCGATGTTGCAGTCAAAACGGTCGAAGGCGCCAATGATGACATCTCGGCCCCGGGCCAGTGCATCGCGGCACTGGGCTTGTGCACCGGTTTGCCGGATTCGAAAAAGGCCAGCCATGTTGAACCCGGCGCCGGTCACTATGGCATCTTTGCCGGGCGCAGCTGGCGCGACAATATCCGACCGCTGGTGATCGACTTCATGAATACGAATTCCCGCAAGTCTTCGCGCCGCGCCGCCAACAGCAACAAGGTCGCCTGACCCCCATGCGCAGGAGAGCGGCAGAGACGACGCCCTTCTCCTGTACTTGCGGCACCCTGAGTGGGCATATCACGGCTGCCGGTGTTCGAACCGGCACCCATGTTGTGTGCTACTGCCATGACTGCCGTGCAGCTCAGCTGTATTTCGGGCAACCCGATCCGGCCCCCGGCCCCGTCGATATTCTGCAAATGAGCCCCGAAGAAATCCGCATCGACAATGGCGCAGAATATCTTGCGCTAATGCAGCTCAGCCCCAAGGGGATGCTGCGATGGTACGCGGATTGCTGCAATGCCCCTATTGCGACGACGTCGCGAACTGCCAAGGTCCCCTTCGCCGGATTCATCGTCAAACGCATCGCCGATCCCGGCGCGCTTGGCCCGATCACCACTCGTGGCTTTGTTCCGCAGCCGGACGGCAAGCAGTCACAAGAAAAAATGCGCTATGCGGTGGTTGGACTACTGACACGCCTGACGAAATCCTGGGTGTCGGGCAGTTGGAGAAACACACCGTTCTTCGACATCGACAAGGGTGAACCCGTGGCAACCCCAACGATCCTCAGCAAGGCTGAGCGCGCGAAGTATTACACATAGGCCGCCCGCGCGGGCGCTCTCAACCATTGGGCCATAGAGTCATTCACAACATGGGGCGCTTCCAGCGTCGGCAGATGCCCAGCCCCCTCGATGACTTTCAGCTCAGCGTCGGGGATCAGGTCCGCCATGAATGCGTGTTTTCGCTGCGGTGTCAGCGTGTCATGCGCGCCGCAAAGTACCAGTGTCGGCACCGTGATGCGTCGCAGTTCGCCCTGCTGATCCGGGCGCCGCTGTAAGGCACGGATCTGACGCTCGAACACCGCAGGCCCCATATCCAGCGCCATTTCAATCAGCCCGTTCAGAATGGGAATGCGCATTGGCCCGGGGGCCAGCGTGTCTGACCCAATGATCCGCCGCATCACGTCCTCGAGCCGCCCCGCCTTAGCCCCGACGAGAAGTTCCTCGCGCGCGGCTGCCAGTTGAGGTGTATCGGCCTGAGCATCCACCGCCATCAGGCACAGGCGCGACACCCGGTCCGGCGCGCGGCGAATAAGCTCAAGCGCCACCACACCACCCATCCCCAGCCCGCCCAACGCAAAGCGATGCGGCAACTGATCCAGCAGGGTCGAGGCGATCTCTTCTATTCGTTCCCCCAGTGAAACCGGCGCGACCATCACAGCGCGCTGGCGCGACAGACAATTGACCTGATGTTCAAAAATCCGTGCGTCGCACATCATTTCGGGCAATAAAACCAGCGGCTCGATCACGCGGGGCCTCGTATTATTCGACCTTTTCGGCCTGTACTCATTGCTAACAGGATGAGACGTTTTGTTGCTTCGGGCAAGTTAAACTTCAGGGGTAATTTATGCCCCGGAACGTTGGAAAATCCGCGTATCTCTGACGACGCGTCCGCAAATCCTCATCCGGCTCGGCTCCCGGGCGCAGCAAACAGCCGCGCGGCACGATATAGCTGTCGATGCGGCGGAGAGGGTTGGGCCTCCAAACCAGATTGAACGCGCAGAGCTTGGGGAAGAACCAGATTTCAGAGTAGTCCAAATGGTCGTGCATCCACCACGCCAGATCCCGCCAATCTCGCCCGGCCTCAAACTGATCGGCAAACCACGGAGTAACGATCGAGGCGCCTGCAATCCGAGCATCGCCCTCCCCCCGATCCCATATATGGCATTCCAGAGGGTTGTCGTTCCGGGCGCAGTTCAGACGGTTCTCATTCCCGAACCGGTTCAGCGAGGGCGAGCGATACCCTGACCGGACCGCAACGCGCCCAAAGGTTTCCTCAAGCGGGTCCAGCAGGGTCCGGCAAAACGCGCGGCCGGTTTCGATGGCCAGATCGGGATTGTCGGGAAGGTTCTGTTTTTCATGAAAATTCCCGATCTCGGAATACAGGAAATCCCGCATGAAGAAATGCCGGGACAGGCGCACGCGGCCAAGCGTTTCAAGGCTCCACATGCTGCCCGGCTTGCGCATCGCTACTCCACACCTATCCCTTTGAGCCAGTCCAGAATGCCCGTCACAGTAGCGTCTGTCTGTCCCGGTGACATCAACCGCCCGGCAATCACATGCGACGCGGGATCGTCCCCCGGCCCCATCGTCACAATATTGACCGTCGAGGATCCGCCCCAGCTGTCAGCCACCTTGTGCGTCCGATCCGGTCGCACCACTTGATCGTCATCCGAGAACCAGAACAACGCTGGCACCTGTGCGCCGGAAAAGTCCAGCGCATAGACGGTTTCAACCAGCACGGTCATCGGCACCACGGCCTCCCATGGGTAGACCGACGTCCAATAGGTGTTCTTTTCGGGGTCCGGGCTGTAGACATCACGTTCCTCTCCCATCACTAACGGCAACCAGTCGCGCGCCCATGGCAAACCGGGAAGCCACGCGCCGGGCGTGTTCACTCCGAAATTTGGCGAAACAAAAATCATCGCCGCAACGTCCTGGCTGAGCTCCGGATCCAAGGCGGCGGCTGCAGCCAGCGTGCCGCCGGTCGAGGTGGACATGACCACAACCTTGTCCCCAACGGCCCGCGCCGCGGCCAGCCCTTCGGCCATGTCCTGCATCCAACCTGACGCCGTTGCCCCGGCCATCGCAGCACCATCCCGTCCGTGACCCTGCAACCGGGTGTAAACCAGATTGGCCCCCAGAGCATCGGCCACCAAGTCAGGCACGGGCCGAATTTCCTCGGACGAAGCCGAAAAGCCGTGCACATAAAGGACCGAGATCGGCGTACGTTGTTCTTTGAAACCGTCCTGCCAGACCACCCGTTTTTCAACACCCGGAACGATGTCGTCAAAACTGGACTCGGTGCTTTCGAAATAAACCTGAACCCCCTCCCCGAATTTGCGCGGATCAAAGCGCGGGTGCAGATCAACTTCCTCGCGCGGTCCGAACCAGTAGATCAACCCGCCGAGGACAATCAGCCCCAGCAGCAGACGGCCAATTATCCATCCCAAACGCTGCATCAGGTACTCCTCATCACCTCAAGCACCGCGTTTTCGATCAACCCAAGACAAGGACCGTCTGAAAAGCGATGGTCGGCATCCTTGACCAGCAACAGGCGCATGTCTTCCCCGCTGGCGTGGTTCAGCAAACGCACGGCCGTTTCGGTGGTTACTGCTGTATCTGCCGTGCCTTGTAGGAACCGGACCGGGAATGGCAGCTCCAGCGCGTCCCGCAAAACCAGTTGCTGCCGACCGTCCTCGATCAACCGCTTGGTGATGATGTAGGGCTCCATATAGTCCGAGGGCAGCTCCACATGACCGACGGTATCCAGAGCCGCCTTTTGCGCGTCACTGAACGACGCCCAATAGCCGTCTTCGGTAAAGTCCGGCGCGGCTGCAACAGTCACCATTCCCGCAATCCTCGCGGGCATCGCCTTGGCCAGTAACAGCGCCTGCCACCCGCCCATTGAGGATCCGACTGGAATCAGCGGTCCCTCGGTCAGTTCGGAAACGGCCGCCACCGTGTCCTGATGCCAGTCACCGATACTGCCTTCTTCAAACGTCCCTGAGCTTTCGCCGTGACCGGAATAATCGAAGCGCAAGAATGCTTGTCCCCGTGCCTGCGCCCAAGCCTCAAGATGTACGGCCTTGGTGCCTTCCATATCCGACTTGAGACCACCCAGGAAAACGATGGTCGGACCAGTGCCTTCGCTCTTGTGATAGGCCAATCGCCGCCCCTGCGGTGTTTCCAGAAAATCCGTCGCTGCCATAAATCCCTCTTCCTCTTTGAGTGACATCATGCACGGCAGCCCAGTGGTCGCAATTCCCGAATTCAGATGTCCCGCTGCGTTAGTACCCGCCCCTTCCGCTCTTGACAGGTTATGCTGCACCTGCCAAATCAGCCCAACACATATAACCCGCAACCGGGCGTTCAGTGGGCGCCGAACCGACGAGGAGAGCCGATATGGCCCTGGATTCAAAATCCGTCTCTCTGACTTTTCCCGATGGCAATGCACGTTCCTTTGACGCAGGCGTCACGCCAGCGCAGGTGGCTGCCGATATCTCGACATCGCTGGCGAAAAAGGCCATCTCGGCAACGGTGAACGGTCAGCACTGGGACCTGCAGTGGCCCATCGACGCCGATGCCGATATCGCCATCCACACCATGAAGGATGAAGCACAGGCTAATGAGCTGATCCGCCACGATCTGGCCCATGTCATGGCCCGTGCCGTTCAGGAGATTTGGCCAGCCACCAAGGTCACCATCGGCCCGGTCATCGAGAACGGTTGGTACTACGACTTTGACCGCGAGGAACCGTTCACGCCCGAAGATCTCGGCCTCATCGAGAAAAAGATGAAAGAGATCATCAACAAGCGCGACCCAGTCACCACCGAGGTTTGGGATCGTCAGCGCGCGATCGAGTTCTACAAGGCCAATAACGAACCCTATAAGGTCGAGTTGATCGAGTCCATTCCGGGTGACGAGCCACTTCGCATGTATTGGCACGGCCACTGGCAAGACCTGTGCCGTGGTCCGCACCTGCAGCACACCGGCCAATTGCCTGGCGACGCTTTCAAACTGATGTCCATCGCTGGCGCCTATTGGCGTGGCGACAGCGACCGCGCGATGCTGCAGCGTATCTATGGCGTCGCTTTTACCGGTAAAGAAAAGCTCAAAGCTCACCTGCATATGTTGGAAGAGGCCGCAAAGCGCGACCACCGCAAGCTGGGTCGCGAGATGAACCTTTTCCACATGCAGGAAGAGGCCCCCGGCCAGATCTTCTGGCATCCGAACGGCTGGCGAATCTACACCACGCTGCAGGACTACATGCGGCGGATGCAAGAGCGCGACGGCTATGTCGAGGTGAACACCCCTCAGGTCGTTGACCGCAAGCTGTGGGAAGCATCGGGCCACTGGGACAAGTATCAGGAAAACATGTTCATCGTCGAAGTCGACGAGGAACACGCCCGCGAAAAGGCGATCAACGCACTTAAACCAATGAATTGCCCCTGCCACGTGCAGGTGTTCAATCAGGGTCTGAAATCCTATCGCGACCTGCCTTTGCGCATGGCCGAGTTCGGATCCTGCGCGCGGTACGAACCGTCGGGGGCGTTGCACGGGATCATGCGTGTGCGCGGGTTTACGCAGGATGATGGGCACATCTTCTGCGCCGAGGATCAGATTGAAACCGAGACCGCCAAGTTCATCGCTTTCCTGTCCAAGGTTTATGCAGATCTGGGCTTCCACGACTGGACGATCAAACTGTCCACCCGCCCGGAAAAGCGGATCGGATCGGATGAAAGCTGGGATCTGGTCGAAAAGGCGCTGGGTGATGCCTGTAAGGCAGCCGGTTATGACTATGAGGTCCTTGAAGGCGAAGGCGCGTTCTACGGGCCCAAGCTGGAATTCACTCTGACCGACGCGATCGGTCGGACGTGGCAGTGCGGAACATTGCAAGTTGACCCCAACCTGCCCGAACGTCTGGACGCCAGCTTTATCGGCGCAGATGGCGCCAAGCACCGTCCGTTCATGCTGCACCGGGCGACGCTGGGTTCTTTCGAACGCTTTATCGGCATCCTGATTGAAGAACACGCCGGTAAATTACCTTTCTGGCTGGCTCCGCGTCAGGTCGTTGTGGCCTCGATCACCTCAGAGGCCGATGACTATGTGCTGGAAGTGGTCGAAACACTCAAGGCCGCTGGCGTGCGCGCCGAGGCGGATATCCGCAACGAAAAGATCAACTACAAGGTCCGCGAGCACTCGGTCGGCAAAGTGCCGGTCATTCTGGCCGTTGGCCACCGTGAAGTTGAGGAGCGCACCGTCAGTGTCCGCCGTTTGGGCGAAAAACAGACGCAGGTTCAACCGCTTGACGTTGTAACAAATGAGCTTTCCCAGGCGGCAACCCCGCCCGACTTGCTGTAACATTCGGCATCAAATTGCCGGAAATCCGGCCCCGGATTTGGGGCCGGATTGAAACATTTACCATTTTTCATTTCAAAAACAGTTTGTTAACCTTCAAGGGGGCATGTCATGTCCTGACGGGGTTGTGAGACACGGGCTCGTGAATTCAACTGCAGCCTCGCAAGCACTACCTTTGTCATTGTCACAAGCAGACATACGCAGTCATCAAAAGGGATTACCGAGATGTCGAACACCGCAAAAACACTGGTTATCGCAAGCGCAGTCGCAGCCGCCGTTTCGGGCGCCGCCACTACTGCCACCGCACAAGCCAAAGAGAAATGCTATGGCGTATCGCTGGCCGGTCAGAACGACTGCGCAGCTGGCCCCGGCACCACCTGCGCGGGCACCTCAACAGTGGATTATCAGGGCAACGCCTGGACTCTGGTCGACGCGGGCACTTGCGCCGATATCGAACTGCCGGACAACCGCAAGGGTTCGCTGGAACCGCTGGACCGCGACCTGCCGGCATAAGCCCAAGCTTTCGAGAACCGAAGGGGCGGGCCATATCGTCCGCCTCTTTTTCGTGATTGGAGGGCGCGCACATGTTGGACAATTCGACCAGACCAAACAGGCTGCCGGCCGCTCCGGGCGTTGGCTATAAACCACAGCACTTTGCGCAGATTCTGGATCACGCAAACCCCGTCGCCTGGCTTGAGATTCATGCCGAAAATTACATGGGCGATGGCGGTCGCCCAATTGCACAGCTGCGGCACCTGTCAGAGCAGTTCCCAATTTCCGTCCATGGTGTCGGCCTGTCAATCGGTGGCGAAGGACCCTTGGACCCTGACCATCTTGCGCGCCTGAAACACCTTGTCGGCTGGCTGAACCCCGCCAGTTTTTCCGAGCATTTGGCCTGGTCCACCCATGACAGCCATTTCCTGAATGACCTGCTGCCCCTGCCCTATACTGATGAAACACTGGAGCGCGTTTGCGACCATATCGATCAAGTTCAGGAAACCGTGGGGCGGCAGATGCTGCTGGAAAACCCCTCCAGCTATCTGGCGTTTGAGGAAAGCACATGGTCCGAACCGGACTTTCTGCGCGAGATCGCGCGTCGCACGGGCTGCGGTCTATTGCTTGATGTGAACAACGTCTTTGTCTCGGCCACCAATCTGGATTTCTCACCGCAAGGCTATATCGAAGCCTATCCGCTGGACAAGGTTGGCGAGATTCACCTTGGCGGGCATGATGAGGATGAAGACGACCACGGCCACCCGTTATTGATCGATAGCCACGGGCGCGAAGTGGTCGATCCGGTCTGGGCCTTACTGGATTACGTACTGGAACGCTCGGGCCCGAAACCGGTGCTGATCGAATGGGACACGGACGTCCCCGACTGGCCCATTCTGCGGGCCGAGGCAGACCGCGCGCAGGCGGCATTGGACCGCATCCCGGCATGAGTGTTTCGCAAACAACCTTCCATACCGCGCTGCTGGACCCGTCGGCAGCCATACCCGAAGGGCTGCTGGACGCCGCCACTCAACCCGCCGGACGCCGGTTCAGCGTCTACCGGAACAACGTGGCTGTGTCGCTGACAGAGGCGATGCATCAGGCCTTTCCGGTGATCACCAAGCTTTTGGGAACGCAGAACATGGATGGTCTGTCGGGAATATTTCTGCGCAAGCATCCTCCCTCTTCGCCCCTAATGATGTTCTATGGCGAGGCGTTTCCGGACTTCCTGACCGGAATGGAACAGCTTTCCCATCTGGGCTACCTGCCCGACGTGGCGCGTTTGGAACTGGCATTGCGGCGGTCATACCATGCGGCGGACAGCACACCCGCCCCGGAAGATGCGTTGGCCGTGCCGCCGGAAGATATCATGCGGGCACGGCTGGGTTTTGCCCCGTCGATGCAGGTTCTGAACTCGAACTGGCCGGTCTTCTCGATCTGGCACTTCAACACTGAAGAGACCGCGCCCAAACCCGAACCCGGCCCCGAGTCCGTTCTGATCACTCGGCCCGACTATGATCCGGCGCCACACCTGCTGCCGACGGGCGGTGCATATTGGATTGCGGGACTTCAGGCCGGGCAAACAATTGGCGACGCGTTTGAAGAAACGGCGGCCAAATTCCCCGATTTTGACCTTGGGGCCACTCTGGCGCTGCTTTTGCAGGGCGGCGCAATAACCTCTGTGACTATCGAAAGGCTGGCAACATGACTGCCCTGATCTCATTGCACAACAACACCCTGGGACGGTTGGAAATGACCGCCGGCTGGTTGACACCAACCCTGGCCCGGCTGGTCTTTGCAGCAACATTGCTGGTGTACTACTGGAATTCGGCGAAAACCAAATTGGGCAGCGGCTTCTTTGGCTTCCTGTCCCCGTCGGACGGTGCCTACGTACAGATCTTCCCCAAGGCAATGGAAGCTGTCGGTTATGACAGCTCGCAACTGGGTATTGGTCACTGGGCCATAGCGGTCGCAGGAACATGGGCCGAATTCCTGCTGCCCGCTCTGATCGTGATTGGTCTGCTGTCGCGGTTCGCAGCCTTGGGCATGGTCACGTTTGTCTGGGTTCAGACCATCGTGGACGTCAACGGGCATGGCACCGAACTGGGCAGCTACTTTACCAACGCCGTGAGCTTGCTGGACGATCGGACACTGTGGACATTCCTACTGCTGGTGATCGTGATCAACGGCGCAGGCCCACTGTCGCTAGACCGCGTCCTGCGGATCAAGTGATTTAGAAATGTGCCTTGGGCTCGTCCGGTTTACCTGCGGCCAGCCCAAGGAAGCCCGCCACGGCCGCAAACGCCACCGGGAACATTGTGAAAACGTTGAAACCAAAGGCGTAATACATCCCCGTTGCCGAAACCAACAACAACACGCCTCCGACCAAGGCTCGTGCATGAGCCATCGCACCACCTGCGATGGCCAGAAGAGGCGCCAAGATCGACACAGCCTGAATAAACCCCGGGTTTTTCGACTGCTCCAGTAGTCCGTCGATCTCTCCGATGTGCTCGATCAGTTCGATACGGCCATAGCCAAAAAAGCCCACAATCATACCGATCAGACCGGCAATGACGCCTAGAATCATAGCTGCGTTGCGCATTTAAAACCCTCTAACTTACGTCAATTCACATAGTTACCCGTTCACGCAACGCCAAGCCCTGCCTTCGTTTCAGCCGTCCAACCCAGATACAGCGTGCCGTTCCGCTCGACCAGGGGACGCTTCATCAAAGTCGGGTGATCGGCCAGCAGGTCTAGCGGAGGCCGCGCGCGATCCGCATCACCCAATCCCCGCCAGGTTGTAGAGCGAGTGTTGAGCAAAGCCTCGCCGAAGGCGTCAAAAGCCCGCGCAAGCACCGAATCCGGCACACCCTCGGCCCGAACGTCGACAAATTCAGCATCTGGAAGTGATTTCAATGCCTTGCGGCACGTATCACAGGTCTTCAGGCCATAGAGGCGCATCTGCGGAGTTCTCCTGTATCTGGTTCAATTCTCGGCAATTTCGCCTGATCGTTTCGGTAATTCTTGATTTTTTACTTCACCGTGCAATGTTGAAAAAGACGAAACACGCAATTCGGGCTGTATCGTGTGGGCGATGCGGTGATGTGTTGCGGCGGCGTCAACCACTACCCCACCAATTTTGTGGGACAACGTGAAAGTAGAAGGAGACACGGGAAATGCCAACTGGCACCGTGAAATGGTTTAATACCACGAAAGGCTACGGGTTTATTGCCCCCGATGAAGGCGGCAAGGACGTATTTGTTCATATCTCGGCCGTTGAACGGTCCGGTCTGACCGGGCTCGCTGACAATCAGAAAGTCTCGTACGAGCTGCAAGACGGACGCGACGGCCGCCAAATGGCAGCTGATTTGAAGCCACTGTAAAACAACCGCATTCTGCGGGTTATCAAAACAGGCCAACGGCCAATTACCGGCCGTTGGCCAATCTTCAAAGGTTAGAGAACCTTAGCCTCGCGCCGGGTCGACTTTGGCATGAGTTACCAGTCTTGTTCCATCGCCACGAAGCAAGATGTCCCGGTGACATAGGTGACCAACATGGTCCAGTCACCGGGTTTCTGGTCCGGACCTCCATCAATTGTTCAGGCCCGCGAGTGCCGGTCGCCGCGCGTTCCCAACCGAACTGACGTTCAAGTTTTTCGTGTATCCGGGCGGCGGGCTAGCAAATCACCTCGGCAATCAAGGACTTGGCCTGTGCTTTGAGTGCAAGCACAAGGCACAGGCAAATGGTTCGGATCACGGTAGAAACCGTCATGAATTGAGTCTTACAGCTTCATGACGCCTCGTTTAAACAAGCGATATGGGCGGTCAGCCTTCGCGGATACCACCGTATTTCTTCTTCCAGCGGTAATAGGTTTGTTCAGTCACACCAATTTGCCGGATCGCATCCAGACGCGGCATACCTTGCCCAGTAAGGACCTCAACCTGTCGTAACTTCGTGACAATTTCCTCTGGCTTGGGTCACTTGTCGGCCATGTGATCCCTCCGTTTTCCTAAACATAGTGGAGGACCACTTCACTGGGGGAAGACCAGGATATCTCCGACGACAAGGTCAGAGTATTCGAAGACGAAGCACCGCATCTCGATATCCCGGCCAAGGATGTCACCGGTTGGATTAAGGGTCACATGCGCCGAAGTAGCGTTTGGTATCTGGTTCGAAAAATCGCAGAGATGGCAATTCGGGAAAATGAAACAACGTCTGACGATGAGCAGGATGGATTGTCAAATGACACCCAACCAAACGAACAATGAGAAGTATCAGAGCCGGTCTCCCGTCCTTCTACACCATTGCAAATCACTTGCGCTGGAGGACGGAAATAGAGCCTCTCCTGAAGAAGCGCTCGCACGCCCGAGAACTGGCTTTCCTAGAGCGACGAATTATTATGCAAAGTTAGCCAATTGCCCGAAAGCGTCAGATACAGATGGGAATGTCGGAAGAAAGGCCCAATAAGACGACCGAAGAATTCGAGAAACGTTGCGAGGTAGACGTCATTACGGTGGCCTTTCTCCTCGTCAAAGCAGCTCAGTTCGCCTCAGAAGATGGGCTAAAGCGAAAAAGCATGAGCGCGGATGAGTGAGGAGAACTCGCCCCAAGTCAGTTCTAACAAGGGTAAGTGTCGCCGGTTTTTGAAATTTTGCGATAGGCCGCAGTCAGCCCGAAGCGGACCTTCGCAACCAAGCTTTGCTAACTCCGAAATACACAACGAAACGGCCAGTTGCAGAGGTTGTATCGGCGGTGGCAACCAACCATTCATGTCGTCGACTAACCTGTTCAACGTCGCACTACAACTTCTCCGAACTGATCCCACGAGGACCTAATCTTCGAAGCGTTCATTTGGCTCGACCACATTTACTTGCTTCGGAACTTGGTCGGTGTCATTCCGGTCTGACCTCGGAAAAAGCGAGTGAAATGGGACTTGTCAGAATAGCCGAGCATCAGTCCGATCTCTGCAATTGTCATCTGGTTTTGTTTGAGGTGCTCCTTGGCGACATCGATACGCAGCCGTTTGATTTCGCGCGGTAGCGTTGTGCCTTGTTTTTGAAGCGCTTTCAGAAACCGTTCCGGTTGTATTCCCAGCATTCCAGCCACCATCTCTGGTCCCAAATCGGTTTCATCCAGTTTGTCGCGTAAGACAGATCGCAAAGCTGCCACCACGGTTACTTCTTCATCTTGTCGAAGTGATGCTATGGGCTTGGCAGAACCCTCAGAGACGTGGTGCAAAAACAACCATTCCACAGGAAAACTAATTTGCATTCCGGGATCAGTCCCAAGGCCAACCTCGATCCCTTTGTAGTCGATAGGCAGCCCATTGATGTATCTGCTTTCCCATCGCACACGGGAAGAGTCCCAGGACTCTCCGACGACGGTCTGCAATAGGCGTACATAGATTGCGGCACCAAAACCGGTCACCTGAATGGGTGGGACGGTTGGTTCCTGTTGCCTCTCGATACGATAAGTCGCTTTGTCTGCTTCAATGACAAGGCTGTGCCGCACAGAATTGGACTCCTGCGGCACGAGCTCAACAAAGCGGGTAAAAAACTCGAACAGCGTTTTTGTAGATTGCAAGGCTTGAGCGAAGGGCGGCCATCCTTGTAGGTCAAACGCTTCCCCTACATTCAGTCCTAGGTATCGATCCCCTGATACTTCTGAGAAAGCATTTACCAAGCCGTAAACCAACTCGGAGTGAACGAACACGGATGGGTTAGTCATCAGTTCAGCTTTCAAGCCGACCTGATCCAATGCTGGTTGCGGATTGATCTTACGTTCGGTGAGATATTGCAGAAAGGGAGCGGCTAAAGAGAGGCGAACAAAGCCCTCGCTATGCTCTCGGGAGGTGGAGTTGAAAGGCAAGCTCATAACCCTTGTTGGATTAGCTTTAAGAAGTGGCCATTTTTGCAGTCACATTCGTACATCCTAATTCAAAAGGGGCAACCGAGCCAATGAATTCCAGACTATAGTTGGCAAAACATGAATATGAAGGGAGTACTTATGTCCGGCTTACGAATGTCTCTTTGCTCGACGGCAATTGTCGCGGCAGTTCTTTCTTTTTCGGCGACCGCGCAGGCTCAGGATCAAGAAGAACCCCAAACGCTGTTTACCAACGTGCATGTCTTCGACGGTGTGAATGAGCAACGCATTGAAAATGCCAGTGTTCTGGTCGAGGGCAATCTGATCAAGTCCGTCTCAACCGATGCCATTGATGCGCCGAGCGCGACGGTTATCGACGGCGGTGGGCGCACTCTGACACCGGGCTTTATAGAGAATCACGCGCACCTGATGCTCATGGGGCCATCGATTGCCGAGATGGAAACCAACTCGACCTGGGAGGATTTCGCCATCCACGGGACCCGGATGGCCGAAATGTACCTGATGCAGGGCTTCACGACCGTTCGCGATGCCGGGGGCGCTGGCGGCGGGCTGCGGCGCGCAATTGACGCCGGCCAGATCGTCGGCCCCCGCTTTTATCCTTCCGGGGCATTTCTCGGAACACGTGGTGGTCACGCCGATTTCGCATCCTTCACATCTCCGCCGGGTGGGGTGACCAACTTTGGGACTCTGAATATGGCCCAACAGGTCAACGGTGTTGACGAAATTTACATGTATGGCCGCAACAACCTGCGCATGGGTGCCACGCAATTGAAGTTCATGCAATCAGGTGGGGTGATTTCGGCATTCGATCCATGGCAGTTGCTCGCCGGTTCGAAAGAAGAGATCGAGGCCGCTGTTCAGGTTGCCAACGAGTACGGCACCTATGTCATGGCACATTCCTACCGCAAAGAAGCGATCATCAATGCCCTGAATGCAGGGGTCAGAACCATTGAACACGGATTTCACTTTGACTGCGAGATTTCTGCTTTGATGAAAGAAAAAGGAGCGTACATCACGACGAACATCACAGCATTTGATCCAGGCCTACTTGATGTTCCGTCCGTGAAAAACAACCCCAACAGTTTGAGGAAGGCCAAATCGGCCTCGGCGACCTTCGAAGCCTATATTCCAAGCATGAAGGAATGCCCGGCGCCGCGAGGGTTCCAAACCGATTGCGTCGGGTCGGTCGAAGCGTGCAACATCCAGATCGCCTACGAGAAACATCTGAATAACCATTTCTTCGGCCCCTATGCGTCGATGGTAACCCTAACTTCGGTAGGTGGCGAGATCGCGGCACTTAGCGGTGATTTCATGAACCCCTATCCGGAAGGCAAACTGGGTGTGATCGAAGAAGGTGCCTATGCCGACATCCTGCTGATAGACGGCAACCCCCTCGAAGACTTCTCTGTCGTCGGAACGGGTGATCAGTGGTTTGGTGCGGACCCGAGGCCGGACAGCCCGGAAACAATCCGCCTGATCATGAAGGACGGTGTGATCTACAAAAACACACTGGATTGACCAGATAAAGCAGCCGGAGAGCATTCATGCGAAATTGGTTTTGCTCCGCAGTATTCGCAGGGTTGGTTTTGTGCGGTTATGATGCTGCGGCGACGCCTGGAACCGCGTTGGACTGGGCAGACCTGCTAGATCCGTCTGCGCAGGTCTTTGATGACCCCTATCGTGATCTCAGCCCTGAACAGTTCGACGATGTTCTTTTCGTTGTGCGTATACGCGGCAGGTTGCAGCAGGAGGTTGGCAGCGCCGAAGAACGGCAGAAATGGCAATTGCTTTTAGCAGAGACCGAAGACGCCTTGGTGTCAGACGGAATTGACGTCGACTGGTTACTCGATCAGCGCGAGGTTGTGACTGAACGTCGAAGAAAGGCTGGAACGAGCGGAAACCCGCAATTCGACGGCCGAACAATCACACTCGCGGGCTTTGCCATTCCTGCTCCGAGCGATCCGGACGGCCGGCCTGTGGCGTATTTGGTGCCAGAAAGAGGGATGTGCAGCCACATGCCTCCACCTCCGCCTAACCAGATGATCCGTGTGCGGTTGAACGGGGACTGGGCGCCTAGCTATTTCCACGAACCCGTTCGGCTGACAGGCACGCTGACTATCGATCCTTCCGTTCATAATATGATGGTTGTGGATGGCCTCATGCCTATGAATGCGACTTTCCAGCTAGAGGCGGAACGTGTCGAAACTCTGGAAACCGAGGCAGACAGGTTGGAATGGAAGCAGCGTGCTGCTGATCGCATCCGCGCGGCAGGAAATCGCAAGACCGGTGGGGCACAGGCGTCAAAATGATAAGACTTCTGGTTGCCGCATTGAGCATTGCATTTGCTGGCGCAGCGTCGGCTCAGGGACTATCCGGGCCATCTTCAGTCGAAGCCGATCTTGCGCCCGGAGACGGGCTCACCGATCCGCAATATCGTTCCGATTTTCCACGCAACATCGCACCGGGTTGGTTTCAGCGGAAAGACCGACTGGCTGAGGGTGGTTTTCGGTTCAACATTGACTACCTGGCATTGGGCCAAACCACGGATGCTGATCTGGGAACCGGCGAAGCAGCCAGCGGAATTGCGCGGTTCTACGGCAGTTGGCAGGCAACTGAACGGGGGTCTCTGACATTCAAGATCGAAGACAGGCACAGTTATACTGACGTTGCTCCGCAATTTCTCGGGCTGGATGGCGGAGCCCTTTCAATCACGGGAACAGCCTTCAATGACAACGGTTTGCTTCTGACCAATTTGTTCTGGACCCAAAGGGCTGAGAATGGGTCGTGGGCGCTGCAAGTCGGCCAGATTGATGTAACGGACTTTGTGGATATCTACGGGTTGGTAAGCCCCTACAGTGGTTTTCAAAACCTGTCTTTCAATACCAACCCGACAATCAACACGCCCAACCAAGGCCTTGGTATTGCCGGTGGGGTAAAGCTGAGCGAGAACCTCTACGCCGTTGCCAGCGTATCAGACGCAAACGCCGACCCGTCCGATCCAAACTTTGATGTGTTTAGCGACGG